>NZ_BAAGRN010000002.1:0-949 GCF_054782935.1 Nesterenkonia suensis
GCCTGGAGGGCTGGGACGCGGAGGAGATCCTTCCCCGTCAGGTCGATGACCGGCTGGCCGATATGCGCGCCACCGGGACGGTCCGGGTGGCCGAGCAGGTGGGGCGACGTCGTGACGTCGCGCTGCGCGTGGAGGACTTCGTCCAGCGGCCGTTGACGTTCCTGCCGCAGCATTCCAATGGGATGGGGCTGAGTGCTGTTGACGCTGCCGGGGCAGTGATCGCCGAGCAGACGTACTTCTCCATCGGGGGAGGGTTCGTGGTCACCGCCGCGGAGGCGGAGGCCGCCTCTCTGGGTGAGGCGGTGGAGTCGGCGACCTCGGCCCAGGCTGCGGTGCCGTACCCGTTCACCACGGCCGCGGAGCTNGGGAGTCATGATGGCCAATGAGACTGCCGTCCGCAGTGAGGATCAGGTCCGTGCCGGGGTGCTGCACATCTGGGAGGTCATGGAGGAGTGCAAGAACTCTGCGCTGGGTCGGCTAGGTGTCCTGCCCGGGGGTCTGAAGGTCCGACGTCGTGCGCCTGACTGGCATGCTCAGCTGACGGAGAAGGATCCTGAGCGTTCCCACGCCTACTGGCAGGAGTGGGTCAACCTGGTGGCGTTGGCCGTGAATGAGGAGAACGCCTCTGGCGGGCGGGTGGTCACTGCCCCGACCAATGGGGCGGCCGGGATCATCCCCGCGGTGGGCTTCTATGCGACCCATTACGGGCCCGGTGGGAGCTATGCCGCGCGGGAAGAGCGCGATGAGATCGTGGTGCGGTATCTGCTCACTGCCTCCGCCATCGGGGTGCTGTATAAGGAGCAGGCCTCGATCTCTGGTGCTGAGGTCGGCTGCCAGGGAGAAGTGGGATCGGCGTCCTCGATGGCGGCTGCTGGGCTGTGTGAGGTGCTCGGGGGGAGCCCGGAGCAGGTGGAGAACGCTGCCGAGATCGCGATGGAGCACAACTTGG
>NZ_BAAGRN010000003.1:0-88053 GCF_054782935.1 Nesterenkonia suensis
ACTCCTCGGACCGCCACGCATGGTTCCGCCAGGCGCTGGCCGCCGGACCCGGCTCCCCGGAGCGGGAACGCTACATCTTCCGCGACGGACGCGGCGAGCACGGCGAGCTGCCGCCCTCGGACTGGGAATCGATCTTCGGCGGCCCGGCCTGGACCCGGATCACCGAGCCTGACGGCACCCCCGGCCAGTGGTACCTGCACCTCTTCGCCCCGGAACAGCCCGACTTCAACTGGGACAACCCCGAGGTGCGCGAGGACTTCCTGACCACCCTGCGATTCTGGTCCGACCGCGGCGTGGACGGCTNACCAAGGACCTGCCGGAGGAGCTTCCCTCCCAGGCCGAGCTCGACGCTCTCCCCAAGGACGGCTCCCACCCGATCTGGGACCGCGACGAGGTCCACGAGATCTACGCCGCCTGGCGCCAGCTCTTCGATGAGTACGACCCGCCGCGCACCGCCGTCGCCGAGGCCTGGGTGGCCTCCGACCGACGCCCGCGCTACGCCAGTGCTGAGGGTCTGGGCCAGGCGTTCAACTTCGACCTGCTCGAGGCCGACTTCGACGCCTCCCAGTTCCGCGACATCGTGACGTTCAACCTGGAGCTCTCCGCCCGGTCCGGCTCGTCGACCACGTGGGTCTTCTCCAACCACGACGTCGTCCGCCACGCCACCCGCTATGGACTGCCGCCTCAGGGCGAAGACCAGGAGAAAGCGGGAAACACCTGGCTGCTCAACGGCGGGGCGCGCCCGGAGCTCGATGCCGACGCGGGGCTGCGCCGCGCTCGGGCCGCGACGCTGTTCGAGCTGGCCCTTCCGGGCAGCGCATACCTCTACCAGGGAGAGGAGCTCGGCCTGCACGAGGTCGCCGAGATCCCCGACGAGGCCCGGCAGGACCCCACCTTCTTCAACAGCCCCGGGGTCAGCGTGGGCCGCGACGGCTGCCGGGTGCCGCTGCCCTGGTCAGCCGAAGGCCCCTCCTTCGGCTTCGGTCCGAGCGAGGCTCACCTGCCTCAGCCCGACTGGTTCGCCGACCTCGCCGTCGACAAGCAGGACCAGGACCCCGAGTCCACATTGAACCTGTACCGCCGGGCCCTGCAGCTGCGCCGCGAGCTGCAGACCCACGAGACGCTGGAGTGGACGGAGACCGGTTCGGCAGACGTGCTGGCCTTCCGGCGTCCTGGCGGCTGGCTGACGATCACCAACTTCAGCGACGCCGCGACCACGCTGCCCGCCGGTGAGGTGCTCCTGGCCAGCTCCCCGCTCCCAGAAGGCACGCTGCCGGGAGCCACCACGGTGTGGCTGCGCGAACCCCGAGGCTGATCCCCCGGCCCGGAGACGGCGTCGCCCCGGCCGCAGCCACATCCACCTGGGCAGAGAGGAGCCCCGCACTGCCGTGACCGCGGTGCGGGGCTCCTCTGTGCCCAGGCTCAGGAGTTCCTCTGCGCGGCGCGCTCCGCGTCCCGCTGACGGTCCTCCCGGGCCAGGCGGGTCAATTCGGCGCCGGCCTCCGCGTCACGGGTGAGGTTCTCCCCGGTCGCCGGGTCGAACAGGTGGATCCGCCGCGAGTCGACCCATAGGGTGGCGGAATCGCCTCCGCGCAGACGCGACATGGCGTCGACGGCGACGACCAGCTGGGTGCGCAGTTCGTCGGCATCCATCTCCTCGGCGAGAGTCTGCATCGTCTCGGCCACCCGCGGATCGTTCTCGTAGGAGACATAGACGTATTGTTCGTTGCCCAACCACTCGGTGTGGGTCAGCTCCGCGGCAAAGGTGGGGCCCTTCGCCAGCTGAGGCTCGGTCAACGTGGCGGCGTCCTCGAAGAAGTCCGGGCGGATGCCGGCGAGCACGATGTCCCGGCCCCGCCCCGCGGCCGCGGTCTGCTCCGGAAGCTCGAGTTCCCCCACCGGAGTGCGCAGCACCGTGCCCTCCACCGTGCCGGGCAGGAAGTTCATCGACGGCGCCCCGATGAAGCCTGCCACGAACAGATTCGCCGGCTGCTCGTAGAGCTCCCGCGGCGAGGCGATCTGCTGCAGCACGCCCTTCTTCAACACTGCGACCCGGTCTCCCAGCGTCATGGCCTCTGTCTGATCATGGGTGACGTAGACCGAGGTGGTGTTCAGGCTGCGCTGCAGCCGAGAGATCTCCGCCCGCATCTGCCCGCGCAGCTTGGCGTCCAGGTTGGACAGCGGCTCGTCGAAGAGGAAGGCGTTGGCATGTCGGACAATGGCCCGGCCCATCGCGACCCGCTGGCGCTGACCACCGGAAAGATTCGCCGGCTTGCGCTCGAGATGCTCGGTGAGCTCCAACATCTGCGCCGCATTCCGCACCCGCTCATCGACCTCGGTGTCGGAGAACTTGCCCTTCGTGAGCCGCATGGGGAAGGCGATGTTCTCATAGACCGTCAGATGCGGATACAGCGCATAGTTCTGGAAGACCATGGCCAGGTTGCGATCACGCGGGGCCTTCTCATTGACACGCTCCCCGCCGATCAGCAGCTCCCCAGAGGTGATGTCCTCCAATCCCACGATCATCCGCAGCAGCGTGGACTTTCCGCAGCCCGACGGGCCCACCAAGATGACGAACTCTCCGTCCTCGATGTCGATGGAGATGTCATTGACGGCGGGGAAGCCGTCGTCGTACTCCTTCACGATGTTCTTCAGGCTGATGGATGCCATGTTGACGTCTCCTCCAGGGTCACGACGCTTCCGCCAGCGTCCAGGTCTTCGGGTCGGGGGCTCCCGCAGGGCGGGTTGCAGGAGCGGTCGGCGAGACCGACGCAGGCGGGCTCATCCCTTGACCGCCCCCTGGGTCAGCCCGGAGACGATCTGCCGCTGGAAGAGCAGCACCAGCAGCACCACCGGGATGGTCACCACGATGGCCGCCGCGGAGATCGCACCGGTGGGCTCTTCGAACTGTGAGGCTCCGGTGAAGAACGCCAGCGCCGCCGGCACCGGGCGCGCCGCCTCCGTGGAGGTCAGCGAGATCCCGTAGACGAAGTCGTTCCACGCGATGAAGAACGCAATGATCGCCGTGGTGAAGACCCCCGGCATGGCCAGCGGGACGATCGCCCGGCGGAACGCCTGCCACTGGGTGGCGCCGTCCACCTGGGCGGCCTGCTCCAGCTCCCCCGGGATCTGCCGAAAGAATGCCGCCAGGGTCCAGATCGAGATCGGCAGGGTCAGCGACAGATACGGGATGATGAGCCCGAGCCAGGTGTCGTAGAGCCCGATGGTCCGCCACACGTTGAACAGCGGGGTCACCACGGAGATCACCGGGAAGATCGAGACCGCCAGAGCCGAAGCCAGGATGATCTTCTTACCCGGGAAGTCCAGGCGTGCGATCGCATACGCGCACAGCGTGGCCAGCACCACGGCGATGAACGTGGCGATCAGCGTGATCCCGATCGAGTTGCGCAGCGCGGTCAGGAAAAGCTCCTGGGCGTTGCCGAAGAAGATCATCTCGTAGTTCTCCCAGGTCCACACCGTCGGCAGGAAGGTGTTGTTGCCCAGGTCGCCGGGAGTCTTGAAGCTGGTCGCCAGGATGGCGGCGACCGGGAACAGCGCGTAGAGCAGGACCAGCACGGTCAGCACTGTCCACCCCAGCCGCTGGCGGACGGTGAGCTTGCCGTGGGCAGCCATCATTTCTTCCCTCCCTTGCCGCCGGAGGCGTCCGTGCCGCTGGCGAGGTCGACTTTGAAGAACCTGATCGCGATGAAGCAGATCAGCAGCACGCACAGGAACAGCACCACCGAGATCGCTGAACCGAGCCCGATCTCCAACCGGCCGATGGACGTCCGATAGGCCAGCAGGGAGAGCACCTCGGTCCCCGCATCGCCCCCGGTCATGATGAACACGTTGTCGAAGATCCGGAATGCGTCCAGCGCACGGAAGAGCACCGCCACCATGATCGCGGCCTTCATGTTCGGGATGACGACCCGACGCATCTGTTGCCACCAGGTGGCGCCGTCGACGCGGGAGGCCTCCAGCAGCTCATCCGGGACCTGGGCGAGGCCGGCGAGCAGCAGCAGCGCGATGAACGGTGTGGTCTTCCAGATCTCGGAAGCCATGATCACGGTGATCGCGGTGCCGAAGTTCGCGAACCAGTCGAGGTCTCCTCCGATGCCCGGCACCCAGCCGAACCAGCTGTTCACGAAGCCGGAGTTGATGTCGAACATGTAGTACCAGGCGAAGGCCGAGACCACAGTGATGATGCCGTAGGGCACCAGGATCGCCGTGCGCAGCATCCCGCGCAGCCGTTTCAGCGCGCGGTGCATCACCAGGGCCAGCGCGAAGCCGAGCACCAGCTCCACGGCGACGGTCACCACGGTGATCAGCACCGTGACGCCCAGCGCACGCCAGAACACCCCGTCGGTGAAGATCGTCGCGTAGTTGGAGAGGAAGACGAACTCCCGCTCCCCCGGGGCGGTGAGTCGGAAGGAGAACATCGAGTCGAAGATCGCCTGGCCGATCGGGTAGGCGGTCACGGCCAGCATGATCACGAACGCCGGGCCCGCCAGCATCCAGCCCAGGCGCGCCTCGGCTCGAGCCCGGTCCGACGTCACCGCCCGGTTCTGTTCGGCGGCCCGGCGTCTGGCCCGGCGGCTGTCATCAGCGGTGGTGGTCACAGCAGGCGCTCCCCTCTCAGCACTTCTCCCACTGTGGTGTCGGCCTCGCCGGGGGTCCGCTCGGGGTCGACACCGCTCAGCGGGGTGTAGTTCAGCTGGATGGTGGTCGAGATCTCGTTGTAGTACGGCGTCTGGGGTCGCGGCGCGGCCTGCTCCAGCGCCTCCCGGATCAGATCGGCCATGGGATAGTCCTCCTCGACCTGTGGATCGTCGAAGGCCGATTCAGAGGACGGCGGATTGCCGTTGGTCACGAAGTACTCGGTCTGGTTCTCCGGGGCCACGATGCACTCGATGGCGTCGAAGGCCAGCTCCGGATGCTCCGACTTGGCTCCGACCCCGAGGTTGATCCCGCCCAGGGGCGGAGCCGAGGGGGTGTCGGCATCCATCCGCGGATACTGGGCCCAGCCGATGTCCTCGGGAAGCTCGGCGTCCACTGTGCCCTCGTCAGCAGCCGCGTTGGTCGCCGCCCAGACGAAGGGCCAATTCACCATGAATGAGCCCTGATCGCGTTGGAACAGCAGCATCGACTGGCCCTCGTCCATCGAGGAGATCCCCGGGCCGCCGAGCCCTTCGGCGCCGATCCGGTGGAGCACCTCGGCGGCGGCACGGCCGACCTCCGAATCCAGGTTCGTCTCCAGCTCCTCTGCGGAGGCGGAGGAGTCCGCCAGGATCGACTCCCCCTGGGACTCGATGAGGGCGTTGAGCCAGACGGTCATCGATTCGGCGCGGATGCCCTGCACGGCGAGGTGCTTGTCCTGCTCCTGGGCCACGTCCATGATCTGGTCCCAGGTGACGGGCTCATCCATGTCGAGGCCGGCCTCCTCCACGACCGACTCTCGATACCAGAGCAGCTGGGTATTCGCCCAGAAGGGGACCGTGACCAGTTCGTCCCGCCACATGGCTCCGGCCAGCGCACCGTCGAGCGTGTCCGCGGTGGTGCGCTCACCGACGTCCTCCGGCACCGGCGCCAGGAAGCCCGGTTCGGCCAGCTCAGGGATGAAAGGGGGGTCGAGGCTCATGATGTCCAGCGAGGTGTCGCCTGCCGCCAGACGGCGAGCCAGCTGTTCACGCTGGGACGGGGCATCGTTGGGCAGCAATGACGTCTGGATCCGATAGGCGCCGTCCGACTCGTCAGTGCACTGTTCCGCCAGCGCCTGCTGGCCGCCGTCATCTGGGTTGATGTACCAGGTCAGCACGGGGCCATCGTCCCCTTCTCCACAGCCGGAGAGCAGCAGGCCTGCGGCGAGGATCATCGCGGCGGTCCGCAGGGATCGAGGACCCCGAACGGGCTCCTCCGGTCTCGTCCTGCGCCCACCATCCGGGTCCCCGGCAGGGCCACCGGGCGTCGACGTCTCTGGCATGGACCGTCCACCTCTTTCGGGTCAGGGCCACATCGCCGAGGACGACGCTATGTCAGCCCCGTCCTCGCCGGCGATCATTCCGTGAGTGCCATCACTATATACCCCGTGGTCTGCTGGACAGAGGGACGACATCCCTGCCCCCTGCGCCTCATCGATCACCACCCCGGACGGCAGGGGTCCACACAGCACAAGGACCCCCGCGGTGATCACTCGGCGGGGGTCCTTGACGTGGCTCCAGAGCTGGCCATCGGCGGCCGACCCGGTGCTCTCAGGCGGATTTCTTGCGCAGCTTCTTCGCCTCCGCGTGGCTCAGCATCACCGGATCTGCGCCCTCGCGGACGACGTCTTCGGTGATCGTGACCATGGCGATGTCCTCCCAGCTGGGGAGGTCGAACATCACCGGGTTCAGCACGCCTTCGAGGATGGAGCGGAGTCCACGAGCTCCGGTGCCCCGTGCCTCGGCCTGTTCCACGACGGCGGTGAGCGCACCCTGGTCGAACTCGAGGCCCACTCCGTCGATGGCGAAGATCTTCTGGTACTGCTTCAGCAGCGCATTGCGCGGCTCGGTGAGGATGCGGATCAGCGCCTCCTGATCGAGGTCCTCCACTGTCGCGACCACCGGCAGACGCCCGATGAATTCGGGGATCAGCCCGAACTTGTGCAGGTCCTCAGGCTCGACGTCCGAGTAGGAGACCTCATCCCGGCTGATGGTGCTCAACGGTGCACCGAAGCCGATTCCCTTGCGTCCGGCGCGCGAGCCGATGATCTCCTCGAGACCGGCGAATGCGCCGGCGACGATGAAGAGCACATTGGAGGTGTCGATCTGCATGAACTCCTGCTGGGGGTGTTTTCTGCCGCCCTGCGGGGGCACCGAGGCGACCGTGCCCTCCAGGATCTTCAGCAGCGCCTGCTGCACACCCTCGCCGGAGACGTCCCGCGTGATGGACGGGTTCTCCGACTTGCGCGAGATCTTGTCGATCTCGTCGATGTAGATGATGCCCTGCTCAGCCTTCTTGATGTCCCCGTCCGCGGCCTGGATGAGCTTCAGCAGGATGTTCTCGACGTCCTCGCCCACGTAGCCCGCCTCGGTGAGCGATGTGGCGTCGGCGACGACGAAGGGGACCTGGAGCTTCCGCGCCAGCGACTGCGCGAGATACGTCTTGCCGGAACCAGTGGGACCGACCATCAGGATGTTCGACTTGCCGATCTCGACGTCGTCGAGCGGTCCCTTCTCCAGGGAGGCCGTCTTCTTCGCCGAACCCGTAGCCTGGATGCGCTTGTAGTGGTTGTGCACTGCCACGGCGAGCAGACGCTTGGCCTTGTCCTGTCCGATCACATACTCGTCCAGGAAGTCGTTGATCTCTCGGGGTGTGGGCAGCTCGAAGTCATCGGGCTCCTGCACCTCGTTGAGGTACTCCTCGATGATCTCGTTGCAGAGCTCGATGCACTCGTCGCAGATGTACACCCCGGGGCCCGCGATGAGCTTATAGCGCACCTGCTTCTGGCTCTTTCCGCAGAAGGAGCATTTCAGCAGGTCCGCGCTCTCTCCGATTCGTGCCATGCCTCGCAATCCCCTCAGGTCATCGGGTCCTGGACATCCCGCTGCCCAGGCCTCAGGAACGCTGACGCTGTCCCTGGACGGTACTTCTCAAGACTACTTCACCGCGCTGACATCCTCAGTGACCATGACCGGCCCAGCCGTGTCCTGAGTGCGTCGTCCGCCGCTGGACGCCCGCCCCCTCCTCCTGACACAGCGCAGGTCCCCCGCCGGACGACACCGACGGGGGACCTGCAGGGTGGACCGACCCCGGAGTCAGACCGGGAGCTTGCGGGAGGCGAGCACCTCGTCGACCAGCCCATAGTCCTTGGCTCCGGCGGCCGAGAGGAACTTGTCACGGTCGATGTCCTCACGAACCTGCTGCGCGGACTTGTCGGTGTGCTGAGCGAGGACCTCCTCCATCCAGGTACGGATGCGTGCCACCTCGTCGGCCTGGATGGCCAGGTCAGTCGCCGTGCCGCGCTGGCCGCCCATCGCCGGCTGGTGGATCAGCACCCGCGCATTGGGCAGCGCCAGACGCTTGCCCGGAGTCCCCGCGGCCAGCAGCACAGCGGCGGCGGAGGCCGCCTGACCGAGGCAGACCGTCTGCACGTGCGGACGGATGAACTGCATGGTGTCGTAGATGGCCGTCATCGCGGTGAACGAACCACCCGGCGAGTTGATGTAGAGTGTGATGTCCCGCTCAGAGTCCATCGACTCCAGCACGAGCAGCTGGGCCATGATGTCGTCGGCAGAGGCGTCGTCGACCTGGCTGCCCAGGAAGACGATGCGGTCCTCGAAGAGCTTCGCATAGGGGTCCTGGCGCTTGAAGCCGTACGGAGTGCGCTCCTCGAACTGGGGCAGGATGTAGCGCGAGCTGGGCATCGTCGGGGACGTCGGTGCGGCGGCAGGGAGTCCCTGAGCAGGGTCGTGGTCGAAGAGGTTCATGTCTGTGGTGCTCCTGTGGTCCTGCTGATCCGCGGGCAGATCAGTCGGGTGATCGGTACGGAGGTCAGTGGGCCCCGCCGACACATGGGCGGCGGGTGCTGCCGACGGGACGGATCAGACTCCCCCGCCGCCGGAGACGGTGGAGGAGCGCTGGGCGATCTTGTCGAAGAAGCCGTACTCCAGGCCCTCCTCGGCGGTGAACCATTTGTCACGCGCGTTGTCCTTCAGGATCGTGTCCACCGTCTGGCCGGTCTGCTCAGCCGTCAGCTCCGCCATGACCTGCTTCATGTGCTGGATCAGCTCAGCCTGGATCCGCACGTCCGACTCAGTGCCTCCGATGCCGCCCGAAGGCTGGTGCATCAGGATCCGGGCATGCGGAGTCGCGAACCGCTTGCCGGAGGTGCCCGACGAGAGCAGGAACTGGCCCATGGACGCCGCCAGCCCCGTCGCGACGGTGACGACGTCGTTGGGGATGAACTGCATGGTGTCGTAGATCGCCATCCCTGCGGTCACCGAGCCGCCCGGAGAGTTGATGTAGAGGTAGATGTCCCGCTCAGGATCCTCGGCGGAGAGCAGCAGCATCTGGGAGCAGATGGCGTTCGCGTTGTCGTCACGGACCTCCGACCCCAGCCAGATGATCCGCTCCTTGAGCAGACGGTTGTAGATGTAGTCGTCCCGGGACGCCGGGTCCACGGTCGACATGCTGGGCAGGCTCTCAGACATGGACGTTCCTCCACTCCAGTGTTCTCTCAAGTCCGGGACCGGCCGTCGCCGCAGGATCCCGTCCTGCGTCGGGCGCACGGCCGTCCGTGCTGCCCTCGACATTACCTGTTCGACGGCCTGGCTCGCGGCGCGCCTCGGCATCGTTCGCTGTTGGCGCAGGGTGTGCTGACGAGCCCCCCTGACGAGACGACGACGGCGGGCCGAAGCACCATGAGGCGCTGCGGCCCGCCGTCGTGGGGGGCGCGATGCGGCGTGCTCGACGCCGCGGGATCACTTCTCCTCGGCGGTCTCCTCCGCAGTCGCCTCGGCAGAGTCCTCAGACTGCTGCGCGGAGGTCTCGGCCTCGGCGGCCTCGGCCACCTGCTCGGCCGCACCCTCCTCGTCCTCATCGCCCTGCGGGGTGACGAAGTCCGTCAGATCCACAGCGTTGCCCTCCGAGTCCGTCACGACAGCGCTCTCGAGGACCTTGGCCAGCGCCTTGCGGCGGCGGACCTCACCCATGATCATCGGCACCTGGCCGGCCTGGTCCAGCATCTGCGCGAACTGGTTGGGCTCCATGCCGTACTGGGATGCAGTGGAGACGATGTACTCGATCAGCTCGCCCTGGTCGACACCGACCTCCTCCTTGTCCGCGATCATGTCCAGCACGATCTCGTTGCGGAAGGCCTCACGGGTCTGCTTCTCGATCTCTTCGCGGTGCTCCGCACTGTCGTGGTCGTCGCCCTCGGCGTGGCCGCCCTGGCTGAAGTGCTGCTCGACCTGACTCTCGACCACCGAGGCCGGGACCGGCACCTCCACGAGCTCCATGAGCTTCTCGAGGACCTTGTCACGGGCCTCGACACCCTGCTCGACCACGAGGTTCTCCTCAGCCTTGGAGGCAAAGTCCGCACGCAGCTCCTCGATCGTGTCGAACTCCGAGGCCATCTGGGCGAACTCGTCATCCGCCTCGGGCAGCTCACGCTCCTTGACCGCCTGCAGGGTCACCTTCACCGAGGCTGACGCACCGGAGTGCTCCCCACCGGCCAGAGTGGTCTCGAACGTCGCGTCCTCGCCGGCGGAGAGTCCGGAGAGCGCCTCGTCGATGCCCTCCAGCATGGTGCCGGCCCCCACCTGGTAGGACAGCCCGGTGGCGTTGTCGACCTCTTCGCCGTCGACCGTGGCGACCAGGTCGATGGTCACGAAGTCGTCGTCGCCGGCGGGCCGGTCCACGTCCTTCAAGGTGCCGAACCGGGCCCGCAGCTCGTCGAGCTGCTCCTGAACGGCCTGCTCGTCGGCGTTGCGCGCCTCGACCTGGACCTCCAGGCCGGTGTAGTCCGGAAGCTCCACCTCGGGCTTGACGTCCAGCTCACCGGTGAACTTCAGGACTCCCTCATTGGTCTTGGGGTCCGGGATCTCCTCGATCTCCACCTCGGGGCGGGACAGCGGGGAGATCTCTGCCTCGGCGAGACCCTGCTGGTAGAAGTCGTTCAGCCCGTCGTTGATCGCGGTCTGGATGACGTACTCTCGGCCGACACGCTGATCGATGATCGGCGCCGGGACCTTGCCCTTGCGGAAGCCGGGGATCTGAACCTGCTCCGCGATGCTCTTGTAGGCGGCCTTGATCTTCGGCGCAAGCTCCTCAGAGGTCACCTCGACGGTGAGCTTGACTCGAGTCGGGTTCAGATTTTCAACGGTGCTCTTGACCACGTGGGGGCTCCTGATAGATGACGACTGATCATGTCTGATGCGAGCTCCACGGCAGAGCCCGCAGCGTCGGCCTCGACCGACGTTCACCCCGGGGTGCAGCCCCCGGTGCGACTCGGCCGCCGTCGGGGTGACAGGATTTGAACCTGCGGCCTCACGCTCCCAAAGCGCGCGCTCTGCCAAGCTGAGCTACACCCCGATCGCCCGTCCCACCGGACGTCGGGACTCCGCACGACGGCGGACCCGAGCACCAGCAGACGGCACGGACCGACTCACAATACCGTGCCCGCCTCGATCACGGCGAATCCTCCCCGCACGGGGCTGCCAGGGCCGTGGTCAGATCCTCCAGCAGCAACGCCTGCCGCCGGTGGTCCGACTCGTCGTCAGGCTGAGGCCAGCTGGACAGCTTGACGATGACCATGGACGTCTGCGGATCCAACCAGAGGTGCTGGCCATGGATGCCGAGGCCGGTGACGTTGCTTCGCCCGTTGCCGGTGCACCACCACTGTCGTGTGTAGGAGCCGCCGGGGTAGACCGAGGTCCAGCTCGTCTCGCCCATCGCGCGGCGATCCCCGCCGCCGAGGATGCGATCGGCCCACTCAGCGGTCACCACCCGCCCCCCGGGAGCCTGACCGCCGGCCAGCACCAGCTCACCGACCCGGGCGAGGTCGCGTGCGGTGCAGGAGATGCCGCCGTCGGCATGGGCGAAGCCCGACCGGTCCACCGTGACCATGGCGTCCTGGTCCGGGTGGAGCCTGGACCAGAGGCGATCAGCCACCTGATCCACGTAGCGGGCGCCGGTGGCACGCTCGATCGCCCACGCCAGCACGTCGGTGGTCGCCGAGCAGTACTGGAAGCGCCCCTGAGGACCCGCCCCGGTGAGCGTGCGCAGGAAGCTGGGGGTGTCCGCGGGGTCGCTCGGCCGGGGAGTGCGCCAGCCGGAGCTGCGGTCATGGCGCTGCAGCTCGGAACGGGGATTCAGATAGTCCTCGTCGTAGTCCACGCTCACCGTCATGTCCAACAGGTCGGCGATGGTGGCTCGGGCGTAGGCCCCGTCGGAGAGCTCCGGGACGAAGCTGATCACGCGGTCCTCCAGACTCCACAGACCGTCCATGACCAGCGATCCCGCCACGAGCCCACACAGCGACTTCGATACGCTCATCACCAGATGAAGATCATCCGGCCCGCACCCGGGGGCGTACCACTGGGCCCGGACCTGTCCCCCGCGGACGACGAGCAGCGCGTCCGTGTGGGTCTCCTCCAACCGACGTGCCAGGTCCGGGATCGTCTGCAGCGGAGCAGGTATCTCCCCCTCGCCCCTTGCGCTCAGGGGGCGGCTTCCCCGGCGCCGGATGCGCGCCGAGGGCAGAACCTCGGAGAGGTGGGTGAACGCCCAGCGGACGTGCGGAGGCTCCTGCCAGGTGTCGACAGTGGGACGCGGCGAGACCCCCGCCCCCGACGAGTGCGCCGGGGTGGGCGAGTCGGCCCTGACGTGATGGTTGTCCCTGATCATCGCCCTCCTCCTTGCGCGTCGTGGGTGACTGGTCGGTGCATCCTCCGGCCGCCGCGGGTCATGACGGCATAGACCGTGCCCGCGACGACCACGGAGACCGGGACCGAGAGATCCAGGTTCCCCAGCGCCGCGGAGAGCGGACCGGTGCCCATGTCCGTGGTGAGAGCGAGGGCACCCGAGGCCATCCCGGCCAGCAGCGCGGTCAACCCCGCCGGACTGCACCCTGCCACGCTCCAATACGGGCTCGAGGGCGTCGCGTCCAGCAGTCCCGGCCCGTCATAGCGGTATCGACGCATGAGTGCGTCCAGGCACAGCAGAGTCATCGTGGGAGCCGAAATCACGATCAGGAGCTGCAGCAGCAGGTTCACCGCTTCGAGCAGGCCGGTGGAGAACACCAGCACGAGGGTCAGGCCGGTAGCCATCAGACCCACCACCACCGCCGCGGTGATCCTGCGGATCGGCAGTCCGATCGCCTGCAGCACCATGGATGCGGTGTAGGTGGTCATGGCGTTCAGCGCCACCGTGTTCAGGACCACACCCAGGACGAACAGCACTCCCAGCCAGGCCGGCAGGAGCCCCAGCAGGGCATGCTCCACCCCGATCTCGAGGGCCACCGGGCTCATGGCGGTCGCCAGCAGCGCCCCGACAGCGGTGAAGACGATGCATGGCAGTGCGCCGCCGGCGGCGGTGGCCGCGGCGATGCGCCATCGTGGGGTGTCCTGGGGAAGATACCGCGCCATGTCGGGGCTGTTCGAGAAGGACAGCGGGGTCGAGGCCAGCACAGCGAAGCCGATGCTCAGCACCACCCATAGCTGGATCCCCTGCAGCGGCTCCGGCTGACGGAAGCCCCAGTCGACCGCGGTCAGGCTCACCACGGTGACCATCACGAAGATCACCAGCAGGACCCCGGTGATCCAGCCATAGGCCCGCGTGATGAGCCCGTGCCCGTAGACGGCCACCAGCACGGTGATCACGGAGACGGCGAGGGTGACGGCCACCCGGGCCGTTCCGGAGTCGGCCAGTCCGGTCATGGTCACGATTTCGGCTCCCATGAAAGTCGAGGCCAGCCAGTTCAGCGCCAGGAACACTGCTGAGATCAGGCCCCCATAGACGACCATGACGCCGGAGTTCCCGCGGATGCCGTAGACGGCTCGGGTGATCGCGGAACTCGCCGTCCCGGCCGCGGGACCGGCCGCAGCAGCGATGCCGGTGAAGATCCACGGCAGGCTGCCCACCACGATGAGGGTCATCGCCTGCCACAGTTCGAGCCCCATGAAGACCAGGGAGGCACCGATGGTGAAGTTGAGCACGCTGACCATGGGCGCGGCCCATACGAAGAACAGGTCTCGCGGCCGACCTCTGCGCTCCTGCAGCGGCACCAGGCCGATGCCTCGCGTCTCGAGCTCGACGGGCGCCTTCTCCGGGGCATGCGCCGCGTCCTGCACCGCCACGGAGCCCGCCGGATCCGCCGCCGGGTGTGCTTCTGGCGCTCGCGCCGGGGCTGGACCGCTGCCCAGCCCTCCCGGGTCGGGTGTCGCGAGCTCCCCGCCGGTCCGCTGTCTACGTTCTTCCATGGCCCTCTCCCCCCTGCTCGAGTGTCGAGTCACCCCTGCGACCCGACTATTGGTCTGATGACCAATACACTGTTGGTCCCCTACCCAATAGGATGGAGGGCATGGTGTCAAGGATCACATCGACAGCTTCCCGCAAAGACCCGGAAGAACGGCGGGACGAGATCATCGCGGAGGCCGCACGGCTCGCCGTCGCCGTCGGCCTGGAGAGGATCACCCTGCGCGCGGTGGCGGCCGGCATCAACGTCAGGCCCGGGCTGATCAGCCACTACTTCCCCACGGTCGACGATCTGCTGGTGGCCGCCTGCGAACGTGCGCTCTCCGACGAGCGCGCCCGACTGATCCCCGCCGAGGGAGCCCCCCTGATGCGGCTCGCTCAGATGATCGCCCGACTGGAGGGCGGCCATGCCGATGACCTCTCCCGGCTGTGGCTCAATGCGCGACATCTCTCCCGGCACCACCCACGCCTCGCAGAGACCCTCGTCGCGCAGGAGGAGCTGGATCGGGAACGCCTGACCGGACTGATCGAGGACGGCGTCGCCGAGGGCACCTTCCCCGCACAGGATCCGTTGACCGCATGCGTGCGCATCTTCGTCGCGGTCGACGGCGTCGGGGCCTATGTCAACTCATCGCTGCCCGGTGACCCGGGAGCCGACCATGCGGCGTACCGGCGATTCATCACCGATGTCGCCCAGTGGGCCCTGGGACTCCCCCACGACGGCCTCCGCGAGAAGGTCAACCTCGTCGTCGCGGAGCTCGCCGGGCCATGAGGCGGCCGACAGCGGGGTGGCCGAGGATGCACGGCGAGGCCGGACTCAGGGCTCGTAGTGGATCGGGGCGTTCGGCCCCAGCGGCAGGTCAAGCCACATCCATCCGGTGGTCATCACCGTCCAGGCCGCCATGAAGGCCAACGAGTAGGGCAGCATCACGGAGATCAGGGAACCGATGCCGATGCGCCTGTCATATCTCTGTGCCACCGCGATGACGATCGCGAAGTACGTCATCAGGGGGCTGAGAATGTTCGTCGCCGAGTCCGAGACACGGTAGGCCGCCTGGGAGAACTCCGGCGAGATTCCCAGATGCATCATGATCGGCACCATGACCGGCGCAAGCATGGCCCACTTCGCCGAGGCTGACCCGACCAGGAGGTTGACCACAGCCACGAAGCCCATGAACAGCAGGATCAGCGGCAGACCGGTGAGGTTGATCGACTCCAGGAGGTCTGCCCCGCTGACTGAGACCAGCAGGCCGATGTTCGACTGGTTGAAGTAGGCGATGAACTGACCGGCGGTGAAGGCCAGCACCAGGAACATGGCCATCCCGGCCAGCGTCTTCGAGACATGGTTGATCACGTCCGTGTCATTGCGGACCACCTTGGTGACGATGCCGTAGACCAGCCCAGGCACGAAGAACGCGATGATGATGACCACCACCAGCGAGCTCATGAACGGTGACTGGACGACCGCACCGTCTTCACCGCGCAGCACGCCGTCCTCGGGGACGACGAGCAGCAGAAGCAGGCCCAGCGTGACCACCAGCGCGATGCCGGCGGCGATCATTCCCTTCTTCTCCACGGCGGTGATCTTCAGCTCCGAGCGATCCTGATCCGCCAGCACGCCCTCACCGTGCCAGGAGCCGAGACGGGGCTCGACGACGAACTGGCTCACCAGGGTCCCCACGATGGCCAGCAGGGCGGTGGAGGCGATGATGAACCAGTAGTTCATCGCGAGGTTCATCTGTTCGGCGTAGGCCGGATCCACGGTGGCGGCGGCCTCGATCGTGAGCTCGCCGAGCATCACGTCGGTGGCCGAGAGCAGCAGGTTCGCGCTGAATCCGGCCGAGACTCCGGCGAATGCGGCGGCGATGCCGGCCAGCGGGTGCCGGCCCACGGCGATGAACAGGATCGCCGCCAGCGGGGGCAGCACCACATAGCCGGCGTCGGAGGCCACCGACGACATGATGCCTGCGAAGACGATCCCGAAGGTCACCAGGAACCGCGGGATGGACAGGATGAACGTCTTCAGCGCCGTGCCGATCAGACCGCTCTGCTCGGCCATGCCGATGCCGATCATCGTGGCCAGGACCACTCCGAGCGGAGCGAAGTTGATGAAGTTGTCCACCGCCGAGGTGAACATCCATTCGATGCCCTCCGCAGAGAGCAGATTGAAGACCTCGACCTCCTCCCCCTCGAGGGGGTCGATGACGCTGATCCCGGCCTGGGAGAGGGCCCAGGACAGCACTGCCACGAACGCCGCGAGCAGCGCGAAGAGCGTGGCAGGGTGGGGCAGCTTGTTGCCAAGGAGCTCGACGAGGTCGAGGAAGCGTTGGAAGAGGCCCTGCCGTCGCTTCGCCGGAGAGATGCGGTCGCTGCGGGCGCCGTCACCCTCAGATCCTGACGCGCTTGAGCCGAATCCCGGCTCCTGAGTGGTGGTGCTCATCGGGTGGGTGTCCCCTCATGTTGTGCCTACACGCGGTGACGCGCCGGCAGACCGATCGGCCGACGGACGCTGCGGCACATCATCTTGCGCCCTCATGTGATTCGGGTCAACTCCGACACGGGGGTGAGACCTGTCTCACGACGGCAGTCGAGACAGGGGGCGGAACCGGCCGCACGCGCGAGTCGGGGCAATTCATCACCTGTGAATGTGCTCAACGATGCAGGCTGACCTCAGGGCACCGGCCGAGGATTCGCCCAGGTCAGCTCACCAAATCCAGTGAGGCCGTGGACTCTTGTGGGGCCTGTCCCGGTCCCCTATTCTGGCGTCACCTGCACGGATCGCCCGTGCAGTCAGTTCACGAGGAGAATCATCATGACCAGCCTCGCCCCCGTCGCCTCCTGCCAGGTCACCTCCTGCGCGTTCAACGACGGCGCCTGCCACGCGGACGCTGTCACGATCACCGGCTCAGCCGGGTCTCCGACCTGTGGGACGTTCATCGCCCTCGACGTGCGCGGTGGGCTGCCCACCGCCGAAGGTCACGTCGGCGCCTGCCAGCGCCTGGAATGTGTGCACAACAAGGACCTCATGTGCACCGCTGAGGCCGTGACCGTCGGAGGCGACACGGCCAACTGCCTCACCTACTCGCAGGAGTGATCCGCTGACGGCGCCGACTGCCACTGGTGCAGCGCCGCGGCCAGCTGCGCCTCATCGGAGATCGGTTGCTCGAAGGCGATGAAGACCGTGCGCACCTGGTGCCCCTCCGGCAGTAGCCACATGCAGCCTTCTGCGTCCACATCGAGCAGTTCGAGACGGGAGCCGATCCTCGGATGCTCTTGCGGGACGGTCACCGGCCGCCCGAGGATGCCACGCCGGGCCCCGTGGACGAGGTCCTGGATCAGCTGATGCACCGTGGACTCGCGCAGCTGTGCCACCGCCTCGAGAGCGTGCCATTCTTGCAACCCGGCAGGGAATGCCCGCGCCGCATCGATCTCCGCCAGGGAGAGCTTCTCCACGTCCTCCCGCGCATGGAGGAGGACTGTCTCGGCCTCCACCAGGGCCACCCGCGCTCCTGGCACCTCGGCAGCGAGGGCCACCGGGCCGGCGAGACCCTCACGGATGAGGGCTTCAGTCTCAGTCCCGGTGACGAGCCGCACTGTCCCCAGCGCATGCAGGCTGGCGATCTGTACGCGGACGCCGGCTGGCGCCCCCATCTGATCGATCTGCAGGCGCACCTCAGTCCGCTCTGCGCCCGGCCGTGCCTCTGACCCGGGGAGCACCGCCAGCCATTGGCCCTGGGCGGTCACTCCGTGGGCCAACACGGGCATCTCACGCTCAGGGCGCTCCCGGTAGGCGACCATGCTGAGACCCCCGGCGCCCCGGATGAGGCGGCGCGCCGTGGACAGAGCGCAACGGCGACGCATCTCCACGCCGCCGACAAGACGCGCGACGTCCGGCGCCGCCCCGGTGATCTCTCCCGCCATAGGGGTTGCTCCCTCGTCCGTCTCCGATGGTGTTCCCGCTGTTCCCCCTCTATTGAAGCACAACCGTCACTGTTTAGGGCATACAAGGATGCGGTAATTACTCCGCATGGCGTCCGCCGGCCCAGGACGAGCCACAGTGGCCTCCGGGACGCAGCGAACTCTGGGATCACGCCGCGACGCCGGCGAGCGCGTGCTCGTCATGCACGGTGATGACGCCGTAACCGACGCTGACCAGCCCCTGGCGTTCGAGATCCTTCAGAACCTTGTTCAGCGACGGGCGCTGCACACCGATCATCGCCGCGACCGTGCGCTGCGGCAGCAGGATCTGACCATGCACCGCCTCGTCCAGCAGCAGTTGGGCGACCTGTGACATCAGCGACCGCCCCAGCAGTCCGAGGATCCGATTCTGGCTCATGGCCAGACGTTCGGCGATCGAAGACAGCCATCGACGCGCGATCGCCGGGTGGTGGCCGAGGAGCTCCTCGAAGCCCGCAGGATCCAGATGCAGCGCGGTGACCTCCTCCAGCACCCGACCGGTGCTGGGAAAGGGCATGTCCAGTATCAGCTGCACATCGCCGTCCACATCACCAGGGTGCAGCATATGCACCACAGCATGGCGTTCTCCCTGTCGCGCGAGAAGCTCGATCCTGCCCGCACGGATGATCCACACCCCCTGCGAGGCAGGCCCTCCGGACCCCGCGGCGCCGGCCTCGAAGAGCTTCTGACCCGGCTCGAACGTCCGACTGGAGAGGTAGGAGGCGATGGCCGAGATGTCAGACGCACTCAGCGGCGCACTGGCCCCGCGACCTACGCAGCGGGCCACCCAGGCCGCCTGTCGGAGCGCGGCCACCTCAGCGTCGCGGCCGACGGGCTCCGCGGTCGACCTCTGCCAGGGAAGGGCGAGGAAACGTGAGGGCGTCATATCGCTGATTGCGTCATCAGACTGACAATCCGGGCATCATCCGGCGGCCGACGTCGTGGAATGGAATGACCGGGGAACCTCCTCGGCGCCGCACCTGCGGCATCTGGAGAGGAGAGGGCCATGACGTCCATTCAAGGAACCCGCACCGCCGGAACGGCAGGACCGCTGTCACGCCGCGCCGTCCACGGCAGCTTCGGGGGACTGGCCGGCGGGGTCGTCTTCGGCGTGATGATGGCCATGATGGGCATGCTGCCCATGGTCGGCGCCCTGGTCGGCGTCGAGAGCGCCACTGTCGGCGGCCTGGTCCATCTGGGCATCTCGCTGATCTTCGGCGTCGCCTTCGGTGTCGTGATCAGCAGCGCCCGGCCGGCACCGCTGCTGCTGCTCGGCGCCGGCTATGGTGTGGCACTCTGGGTCGTCGGTGCACTGCTGATCATGCCCGCCATGCTCGGCATGCCGGTGCTCATGATCAATGCCATGACGCTGCAGAGCCTCTTCGGCCACCTGATCTTCGGGCTCGTGGCAGCTGTCGCGGTGTGGCTGCTGCGGCGCCACGCCGACCCCCTGGAACTCACAGACGTGCGTGCCCACCATGCCTGATGACTGCTCAGCATGCCCGATGACCAGGACCACCCCCGCTGTGCCGACGGGCTCCACCGAGCCCGTCGGCACAGCGGGGGTGGTGCGATGAGGATCACAGCGCAGAGATGCCCCTGGAGTTGGCAGGGCCACGATGCCGGTGCTAGAGTTTCATGTCGTTGCTCAGGTGACTGAGCAGCGGATCGCGCAAGCGGCAACCTGCAGCCGAGGGCCTCTAGCTCAACTGGCAGAGCATCAGACTCTTAATCTGCAGGTTCCGGGTTCGAGTCCCGGGGGGCCCACTCTGACGAGTGCAGGTTGCCGCGGCGCGACGACTGAGGCCCCGACACCTGATGTGCCGGGGCCTCAGTCGTCGGAGCATTCCGACCCATCCCAGCCGGGTCCTGCGCTCGACAGGTGCTCGCAGCCCCCAGGACTTCCGGGATTCCCCGGACGCCGAGGGCTCCTGTTCAGATCGGGCTCATGCCCTCCAACCTGTCCATGAAGAAGTCCACGAAGTCCAGGAAGTCCGCCACATCGTGGCGCTGCCCCAGGGTGACACCCGGCATTGCGTCGAAGGTGACCTCCGGATGCACCTCCAGGACCACCCGGTGCCCGGTGGACAGCGCAATCTCGACCTGCTCCCCATCGACGGCCATGCCGGCGAGGTTGGTCAGGTTGACCGGCAGCGGCACCGCCGGCGCGGCTCCGTCAGCGGGACCCCGCAGGGCATCCGACGCTCGGGAGATCACCTCGTCGAGATCGACTGGACACAGCACGAGCTCCATCGGTTCACGCCGGTATCCCACCAACAGATGCTCTGCCCGAGTCACCCCGTCCTGGACCGACCTTGCGTGCCGCTCCACCTCTGTAGCACCCAGCTCCCGAGCGTGGACGGCGGCGGCGTAGAGGATGTTGTATGAGCCGAAGTTCATCACAGAGACGTCGAATGTCCCGCGCAGGGCGGCCACGAGGCGCTCTTCACGCTCACCTCGGGGCGACTCCTCGTCCACGAGCTCCTTCACCATGTCGGCCAGTCTACGGACCCGACTGCGGCGTGCCCAGGACCATGGAGTTCGCGTCGCAGCACCGGGGCGTGCCGCAGCAGATCGATAGAGTGGTCCCGAGACGGGCCGACATCACCGTCGGACCCGGTCCCCTGCACACTGCGGTCGTCGCGTTCCTGCGGCGCGCTTCACGACGAAAGGTCCCCTTCCATGGCTCAGCGACTCGAACCGGGCGACGTCGCCCCCGACTTCACCCTGTCCACCGCCGACGGCGACACCGTCACCCTCTCCGACCTCCGTGGTCAGAAGGTCATCGTCTACTTCTACCCGAAGGCCTCCACACCGGGCTGCACCAAGGAGGCCTGCGACTTCCGAGACTCGCTCGAGTCTCTGCAGGCCGCCGGATACACCGTGCTGGGCCTCTCCCCTGACCCGGTCACCTCGCTGACCACCTTCGTCGAGAACGAGTCGCTGAACTTCCCGCTGCTCAGCGATGAGGGCCACCAGGTCGCCGAGGCGTACGGCGCCTGGGGCGAGAAGAAGAACTACGGACGCGTCACCGAAGGGCTGATCCGTTCCACCGTCGTCATCGATGAGGAGGGGAAGGTCGAGCTGGCCCAGTACAACGTCAAGGCCACCGGTCACGTCGGACGGCTCCGAGACAGGCTCGGCGTCTGAACCTATCCGACTCACCGCCGGCAGTCCGCCCCGTCGGCCTGGCGGGACGGCTCTTGTAGACTGGTGGGCCGCGCCTGCCGAGCGCCCGACGACGGCCCCTCCGACGGCCGTGCGACCAGGGCCCGGCGCAGGGGCGGCATGCGGGCGTGGCGGAATTGGTAGACGCGCTGGATTTAGGTTCCAGTGTCTTTGACGTGGGGGTTCAAGTCCCCCCGCCCGCACTGGGGGCGTCATGGCCTCGCACCGACACCGTGTCAGGACGCCATGGCGTCGCCTCGACTCCGCGGCCCTGCAGACCTGGACCGCATGCAGGTCGCCGGACCCACCGACGAGGCGTGCCTCCCCCGCCCCCGACGATCCCTGAGGAGTGCCTGGATGGCTGAAGAGCTCGACCGGCGGAAGCTGCTGGGCGCCTCGTCGGCCCTGGCCGCCACCTCGGTGCTGCTGGGAGACTCCTCGTCCACTGCCGCCGTGGCCTCCTCCGGCGAAGTCGGAGACCACGGCATCGACCAGGACACCGCGGACCGGCGCGAACGCACTGTGGTGGTCGCCGGTGTCTCCGCAGTCACCTCCCTGGATCCGGCGCTGGCCGTTGACACCGAGACTCAGCGCGTCTGCCGACAGGTGTTCGAAGGTCTGGTGGGCATCGACCAGGAGACCGGCGCCACCCGGACGCTGCTGGCGCAGGACTGGAGCGTGGACGAGGACGGGCTCGTCTATCGGTTCCGGCTGCGTCAGGGGGTCACCTTCCACGACGGCACCGCGTTGACCGCTGAGGCCGTCGTCGCGAACGTGGAGCGTTGGGGTCGGCTCGACGAGCTCTACGGGACCAGCAGCCTGCGGCGCACGGTGCCCCTGCCCTTCGCGGCGCTGTTCGGCGGGTTCCTGGGCGACGAGGCCTGCGCGTTGGAGTCGGTGGAGGCCGAGGACGAGCTCACCGTGGTGCTGACTCTGTCGGAACCTGTCGTCTTCCTGCCGGAAGCACTCACCATGCCGGCCTTCGGCATCGCCTCTCCCACGGTGCTCTCGGACGACGACCCCGATCTGGTCTCCCGCATGCCGGTCGGCACCGGCGCCTATCGGGTCACGGAGACCTCCGGGGGCGACGTGGCCCTGGAAGCGTTCGAAGACTACTGGAACGGCTCGGTCACGGCCGCAATCGACGACGCCGCCAGCGGTCCGGCCCCACAGCGGGTCGAGGTCCGCGCTGTGCCTCGGTCCTTCGACCGACTGCGTGATCTGCAGCGGGGGACGGTCGACGTCTACGACTACATCACCGCGGACAACCTGCGCCCTCTGGTGCAGTCCGGCCGACTCATCCTCCAACGTGATCCCTTCTCCGTGCTGTACCTGGGCTTCAACATGGAGCACCCCCTCATGGAGGATCACCGGATGCGGGAGGCCGCCGCCCGCGCTGTCGACCGCAGTCGGCTGATCGAGGGCCTCTTCCTGGACGGCACGCGTCCGGCGCATCAGTTCGCGCCTGCGGCGCTGGGAGTGCGTTCCGACTCTGCCGAACGTTACGGCCGGGACCTGACCCAGGCCCGCGAGCTCCTCGAGGATGCTGGGTACGACGGGGAGCCGCTGCGGTTCTATTACCCGATGAACGCGACCCGCAGCTATCTGCCCCGTCCGGAGGCGGTCTACGCCTCGATCGCCCGGGATCTCACCAGGGTCGGGTTCGTGATCCAGCCGCGCCCGGTCCCGTGGGACGCCGGATACCTGCAGGAGCTCCTGGAGGATGAGGACCGGGCGATGCATCTGCTGGGTCGCAACGGGGGATATCGCTCCCCGCACTCGTTCTTCGGAGCGCTGTTCCACCGGACCTCCCGAGAGTTCGGCTACACCTCCGACGAGGTCCAGGAGCTGCTGCTGCTGGCCCGGCGCGAGGACGACGAGGAGGAGCGCACCGCCTTGTACCGTGACGTCGCCGACATCGTGGCCGAGGATCTGCCGGCGGTGCCGCTGGTGCATCCGATCTCCGGGCTGGCACTGGGACGCCGCGTGGCGGACTATCCGATGTCCCCGGTGCTCTTCGAGCCCTTCCGGGAGATCCGCATGCACCGCAGCTGATCCACCCGTCACACTGCCCCCACGGATTTCATGGCTCGTCTCCCCCGACGGTAAAGTCTCCTCGGAGCCCGTCCGAGTGCAGCCGCCTCGCAGCATCGGCTGACCCTCCGCGACCAGCATCCTGCTGGCCGCCACTCATCCGCTGGACAACCTCAAGGAGAGTTCTGTGGCCACGTCATCGTCGACCAGCGCGGAGCAGCGGTTCGATGTCATCCTCATCGGCGGTGGGATCATGTCCACCACGCTGGGGACCATCCTGAAGGAGCTCGAGCCGAACTGGTCGATCGCCCTCTACGAGACGCTCGACCAGGCCGGTCAGGAGTCCTCTGACCCCTGGAACAACGCCGGCACCGGCCACGCCGCTCTGTGCGAGCTGAACTACACCCCTCGGGGGGCCGACGGTTCGATCTCCACGTCCAAAGCTCTGGGCATCAACGAACAGTTCCAGGTCTCCCGCCAACTGTGGTCCCACTGGGTGGACCACGGCGTCCTGAGCTCGCCCCGCACGTTCATCAACGCATTGCCGCACATCAGCTTCGTCTGGGGTGAGGAGAACGCCCGGTTCCTGAAGGATCGCTATGAGGCTTTGAAGCCCCTGCCCCTCTTCAAGGACATCGAACACACCGAGGACCTCGACGAGATCTCCTCCTGGGCTCCGCTGCTCGCCGGGGGACGTGACCCGCAGCAGCGCGTGGCCGCCTCCAAGATCGACACCGGCACCGACGTGGACTTCGGTTCGCTCTCCCGCCAGCTGGCGAACCACCTGTCGAGCTCCGGCGTGGAGCTCCGTTACGGCCATGAGGTCACCGGGCTCTCCCGGGGCTCCGACGGCCGGTGGCAGCTTTCGGTGCGCAACAAGGCGGCCGGTGAGCGCTTCACCGCCTCCGCCCGTTTCGTGTTCGTCGGCGCCGGAGGCGGTGCGCTGAGCCTGCTTCAGTCCTCAGGAATCCCGGAGATCAAGGGCTTCGGCGGCTTCCCGGTCTCCGGAAAGTTCCTGCGCAGCACGGACTCCTCGGTCGCAGAGAAGCATCACGCCAAGGTGTACGGTCTGGCCTCGGTCGGTGCTCCTCCGATGTCCGTGCCCCATCTGGACACTCGATTCGTCGAAGGACGACGCACCCTGATGTTCGGCCCTTACGCCGGGTTCTCCACGAACTTCCTGAAGAACGGCTCGATCACTGATCTGCCGTTCTCGGTGCGTCCCCACAACCTGGTGCCCATGATGCAGGTGGGCCTGTCCAACACGGACCTGGTCACCTACCTGATGAAGGAGGTCACCACGTCCCAGAAGCGCAAGATCGAGGCGCTGCGTGACTTCTACCCCCAGGCCGAGGACGACGCATGGGAGCTGATCACCGCCGGGCAGCGCGTGCAGGTGATGAAGAAGGACGCTCAGGGCAAGGGTGTGCTGCAGTTCGGGACCGAACTCATCGCCGGCGCGGACGGCACGATCGCCGGTCTGCTGGGCGCCTCACCCGGCGCCTCGACGGCCCCATCGATCATGTTCAGGCTGCTGGAACGTTGTTTCCCGGCCCAGCTCGACAGCTGGAGGCCGCGCCTGCAGGAGATGGTCCCCTCCTACGGACACCAGCTCAACGACGAGCCCCAGCTGCTCGCCGAGGTCTTCGCCGCGACGAACGCCTCGCTGCAGCTCGACTCCTGAACAGCACGGCCTGGAGCTCTCCGTGGCGCGCCTGCACTATCCCGCCCCCGAGGCCCGCCGCACGGGCTCGGGTCTCACCGCCCACCTGTGGAGCCGGCCCGACGCCGGCCGCGCCCCAGTGATGCTGATCCATGGCTATGGATCCAACGTGCTGTTCAACTGGGTGAAGACCGGATGGCTGGATCCGTTGGCCGGGCAGGGACGAAGCATCCTCGCCGTCGATCTGCCGGGGCATGGGAGCTCATCCGCGGTGGACCCGGCCGGTGTCCGGACCCAGGATCTGATCGACGACCTGCGCGCTCTGCTGAGCGAGCTCGTGGAGACCGACGCCTCGGGGGCGCTGCCGGCCGTCCATGGGTACTCCCTGGGATCCCGGCTGGCCTGGCAGCTCTCCGCCGCGCACCCGGACCTGGTGGGCACTCTGATCCTGGGCGGAGCCCCGGCATCGGACCGATTCGTCGGTCTGGACGCCGAAGCGGCCCGCCGCTGGGCCCGTGACGGGGCCTTGCCGACGGACGACCTGACCCGATCCGTGGTGACTGTCGCCTCTGCCATGCCAGACCAGAATCTGCCGCATGTGGTGGAGCTGCTCCTGAGCATCGCAGGCGATCCCTTCGACCCCGCTGCCGCGATTCCCGCGGTCCCGACGCTGGTGGTCGCCGGCGCTCAGGACGAGATCGCAGCTGACGCCGCCCGACTGGCAGAGCTGGTCCGCAGCACTGGGACTGCGGCGCAGTTCGTCCAGATCCCTGGCCGCACTCACGTCAACGTGCTGACCTCCCGGCTCTACAAGGACTCGGTCCTCGACGCCCTGCCCTGAGCCGGTGGCGCGCCCGGTCCGGGCCGCAGGGCCACCGCGACCGGAATGATACCGCCCATGATGAGGACGACCGCCGCCCAGGACGTGCTCACCGTCTCGGCCAGCAGCGCTGCGACGCACAGGCCCAGGACCAGTCCCACCAGCAGTGCACCGGCCACCGTGCTCAATGTGGTGACCAGCTCAGCGGTGGGTGCGCGACGAGCCACCACCCGATAGACCTCGACCAGCAGCACTCCTGACGAAGCCCCCACGCCGAGGAAGAACACCGCCGAGACGACCAACGCGGCGATTCCTCCGGAGTGCGGCAGTGTCACCGCCGAGGTGCCTGCCAACAGCAGCGCACACAGGCCGAGCAGCACGGCGAAGAGCCGGCGGCGCCGCGGAACGTCCAGCACACTGAACCGTGTGGGCAGCCACCGCGAGCTCACCATCCCCGCCGCCCCGCTGAGTCCCAGCAGCAGGCCGGCCGCCCCGGGCCGGTAGGCGGCCTCGGCGATGACCCACGCCATGAGCACCGTTCCCCCGACCACGATGCCCAGCCCGAGGCTGATCAGCAGCGCGCCCACCAGACGGGAGCATCCGGAGGAATCTGCTCGCCCGGCCGAATGGGGCGGATGCGCCGGGCGCTCCGGGCACCGTCCGCGGGCCTCGACGACCATCTGTTGCCCATGCTCCACCGCGGGCAGCGGCACGCGCAGCGGCTCCAGCGGGCCGTCGGCACTTTGCCCCGGATCCTGCATCGAGGCCTGGGCTGGAATCTGGGCTGGATCCTGACCGGCGGACAACCGGCCCATCACATAGGCCGGGACCGCCAGGGCGCCCAGAACAGCCGCGACGTTGAGCCCCGCACCGGGCCCCAGCACCCCGCTGAGCAGGCCCACCAGCAGAGGGGAGAGCACCAGCAGCAGCTCGTCGACGGCCGCCTCCCGCCGCATCCATGATCCGCCCGCCGGTCCCTTCCCCGGAGACGCGACGTGCATCTGCCAGCCACGGGCCCTGCTCATCGCGCTCACCGACGGTGCCGTGAGCCCCGCCAGGAGTGCGAACACCATCGCCACGACGAGCAGCGGCAGCGAGGGCTGCTCCCCCACCGTCCCGAAACCCGGAGCATCGGCCACCGCCAGGGAGGGGATCACCGCGAGGACCAGAACCAGCAGCACCACATGCAGGCCGGTGGAGGCCAACAACACGGCCCGTTGACCGAGCCGCTCCGCCGCGGCCCCGGAAGCCGGCACCGACAGGGCCAGTCCGATCACCGCGAGGCTGGTCATCAGGGCCGTAGTGGTCAGCGACCCGGTGCCGCCTGCGGCGAAGAGCATCCCGACGGGAAGAAGCGCAGCCGGAAGGCGCGCAGGGACGCTGAGCCAGTCCCCGGGGCCGTCCCGATCCATGCCTCTCCTCCTTCGTTCGGCCGAGCGCCCGATCGGTGGGCGGGAATCCTCGAAAGCTCCGGCTCCGGCCAGGGTCAGGGACCGGACAGGACCTCCTCGGCACGCGATTCCTGCTGCTCGTGCTGCGGGGAGTCTATGACACCGGGGATGAGCATCCGCACTGTGGATCCGGTGCGCCGCCGGAGGATCTGCAGCTGGGTCGGGATCGCCCGGTGCATCTCCGTGACATGGCTGACGACGCCGACGCGCCGACCCTCTCCCTGCAGACGGTGCAGGGCGACCATCACATGGTCCAAGCTCTCCTCGTCCAGCGAGCCGAAGCCCTCATCGATGAACAGAGTCTCCAGGCCGACACCTCCTGCCTCGGACTGGACCACCTCCGCCAGGCCCAGGGCCATCGCCAGGGAGGCCATGAACGTCTCTCCGCCGGAGAGTGACGAGGTGGGGCGCTCATGGTCGCTGTGCTCGTCGTGGACCTTCAGCTCCAGCCCGTGGCGCCGCCCCGGGCCCTCGGCGTCGTCATGGCGGAGTCGGTACCGTCCCTCCGACATCGTCTGCAGATGACGCGTGGCCGCCACGGCGACCTTCTCCAGCCGCGCGGCCAGCACGTAGCTGGTCAGCGTCATGCGGCGGGGGTTGTCAGGGCCTGTGCCGTTCAGGGTCGCGGCAAGCTCCGCGAGCCGGCGGTGCTCCTGGAGCTCCTCATCCCTGGCCTGCAGTGCCGCGCTGAGCCGTCTGCATGCGTCGACAGCGGCCTGGAAGCGGTCCTCGAAACGCTCTCGGTCCGACCGTGCCTGATCGTGGCGCGCCGCTGCGGACTCCGCCTGCTCCTCGGCGGCTTGGACGGTGGCCTCCTGGGGAACAGCATGTCCTGCGGCTCGCAGGCTGCGGGCGGTGACGATCTCCGGGGTCTGGTCGGTGAGCTCGAGACGCTGCGCCTCCCGTTCCCAGTCGTCAACAGCCTCCCGATAGGCATCGACGGTCGCCTCGTCCAGCACAGCGGCCTCCACCCCAGCGTCGTCAGCCTCCTCACTCATGGTCAGAGGGGACTCCTGCAGCTGCCGCCGGGCACTGGCGCGGGCCTGCTGGGCGGCATGCTCCTGCTCCCTCCACCGGTTCAGCGAGGTCTCGGCCTCCCGGCACCGGGCCTGCAGGGACTCCAGTGCGGCGAGGCGCTCCTCGACGCTGCCGTGAGAGCCGCGCAGCCTGCTCAGCACCTCGTCCAGAGCCTCCAGGTCCTGCCTCAGCCGTGCGGCCTCAGCGGTGGTCCGCTCTGCGGCGTGGGCGGCGCTGAGACGCTGACTCCTTGAGGCGGCGAGCTCCTCCCGGAGACGGGACAGCTCCGTTTCTCGCCGGCGCTGATCCCGCAGTCTCTGCTGCCACTCCTCGTGCCGTCGTCGAGCCTCTGTGTGCTCCGCGGCGGCCTCCTCCACGACGGCGTCGGTCGGTCGTGCAGCCACCGGTGTCTCGGCTGCGGCGTCACCCAGCGCGGTCGCGCGAAGCTGACGTGACAGCGCGTCCAGCTCCTCCTCCAGCTCGCGGAGCGACTCCCGCGCCGTCTCCTGAGCGGAGTCTGCGCGCGCCCGGAGGCGTGCGGCCTCGTGCAGCCGGGCGGTGGCCTGCTCGACGTCATCCTCACCGATGGTCACCTCGCCCGGGCGGTCTTCCTCCACCGGCTGGTCCTCCGCGACATCATGTGTCGTGGGGGGCTCCCCGGCCGGCGGCGAGGGACTCCCTGCAGGATGGGGATGCTCGGTGGAGCCACACACCAGGCACGGCTCACCCTCGACCAGGTCAGCGGCGAGCCGACGGGCGACAGCCTTCAGATGCCCGGTGAGCAGTCTCCGCCGATCCTCCTCGGCGGCCTCCTCAGCACGCGCGACCTCCTGCGCCCGCCCTGCGGCCTGTTCGGCCTTCTGCCGACGTCCTGACAGCTGCTCGGCCAGCTCCGTGCGGCGACCGTGCAGGCTCAGCAGCTCGGCCGACCCGCTGAGCCGCTGCTCCAGGTCCTCCGGGTCCTGCCAGACGCGGAGGATCTGCTGTTCCTGTGCGTCGAGTCCGGCGATCACCTCATCGAGGCGGCGACAGGTGGCCTGCTCCTGATCGGCCTGACGGCGAGCCCGAGCCAGCTCCGACAACACATCACGGCGGTGCACCTCGGCTCGAGCCGCGTCCTGCTCCTGAAGCCCTCCACAGACGTGGGCCAGCTCGGTGAGCAGACGGTGCAGCGGCCCGACGTCCGGATCTCCCTCGGCCGTCACCAGCGCGGCCGCTGCGGTTCCTGCGGCGTCGACGTCGTCCTGCCCCGCCAGGGCCTCCTGGAGTGCAGAGAGCTGTGCCAGCGTGCTCTGACGACGGTTCCCGGCTTCCTGGTCGAGCCGGTCAGCATGGTCGAACCAGCGCAGGACCTCGACGGCATGCTCGTGGCGGGTCAGCTCGCGGCGGTGCCGCTGCACCACAGCCCGACGGCTCTCGTGCGTCGCGCGCTGCTCTTCCAGCGCCGCCAGCTTCTGCAGCACGGTGCGGTCTTCGCGGAGCTGTTCGGCACGCTGACTCGCGGCGCGGGAATCTGCGGCGGCGAGCTGCTCGTTCTGCTCCAGATCTCGCGCCAGCCAGGCTGCGAGCAGCTCCACCGTGTCGGCCAGATCCTCGGGCTCCACCGCGGTGAATCGAGACAGCTCTTCGCCGAGGACCGGGCGCACCATGGCCTGGGCCGCGGTGTGCACGCCCTGGGCGGTGGCCTCCACCCGCTGGTCGGCCCGGCCGATGCGCTCACGCAAGTCCTTGGCCCGCTCGTTGAGCCCCGTCTCCAGCCGTTGGTAGAGCGCCGTGTCGAAGAGCTTCTGCAGCAGCTTCTGCTTCTCCGCGCTGTTGGCATGGAGGAACTGGGCGAACTCTCCCTGCGGCAGCAGGATCACCTGGGTGAACTGGTGCCGATCCAGGGGCAGGATGTCCCGGATCTCGTGAGAGGCGGCCTGGACTCCGCTGGTCACCTCCTGCCACTGGCCCGACCGGTGGACCTTCAGGACGACCGTCTGGTTCTGCGGGACGACCCCCGCCTTGGCCCGCCGGCTGGGACGCAGGTACGGCGGGGTGCGGCGGATCATCCACCGACAGCCGCCTTGGGTGAACTCCAGTTCCACGCTGGGCTCCCGCCCCGGCGGGGCGTGGTGGCTGCGCAGTCCTGCGACATCTCGCTGACCGGGGACGTCGCCGTAGAGGGCGAAAGTGACCGCGTCGAGCACCGTGGTCTTGCCGGAGCCGGTGCGGCCATGCAGCAGGAAGAGCCCGTCGGCGCTGAGCGCGTCGAAGTCGATCTCTTCTCTGCCGGGAAAGGGCCCGAAGGCCGTCAGCGTCAGCCGGTGCAGCCTCATCGCGTCCTCTCCGCCTCCGTCGTCGGGGCACGGCCGTCTCCGGGGGCGACGCCGGCCTCGGCCAGGGCCTGCTCCAGGATCTGCTGCTCCTGCTCCCCCGGGCCCCGCCCGCGGACGTGGTCCAGGAATGAACCCACCACCTGAGCAGGAGTCTCCGCCCGCTGCAGAGCCTCGGCGTAGCTCAGGGCGGCCCCGGGCCGCTCCGGGGGCCGGTGGGTGAACGTCGCCAGATGCGGATAGGCCTCCTGGACGCGTTGAAAGGCCCTCTCGGGGCGCAGGGCGTCGGTGACGGTCACCTGGACGAAGTCCTCGCCGTGCTGCCGGACAGTGTCCTCGTCCAGAATCTCCTCCAACGGACCGCTGAGCTGGGCGAGGCCCCGGCCGATCCGCCAGTCCACCGCGGTGATCGCCGTCCAGTCAGTGCTGTCCCAGAGCCAGGCGCCCTTGGCCTGGCGGGCCTCGGAGAACGAGTACCGCAGCGGCGAACCGCTGTAGCGGACCTGCGGGGCCAGACGCTGACGACCGTGCAGGTGACCCAGAGCCGTGTAGTCGAACCCGTCGAACAGGGACAGCGGCACCACGGCGAGCCCGCCCGCGCTCTCCTCCGAGTGTTCCACCGGTTCTCCCACCGGCGCGTCCACCCCGATGATCCGCTCCGAGTCGGACCCCACGCCCTGGGCGGCAAAGAGGTGGGCCATCAGCACAGTCCGGACCTCGGTCCCGACGGCGAGTTCGGCACGACGGCGGGTGAGGTCTTCCCGGATCCGCGAGATGACCTCCTGCATGAGGGCCGTGTGGCTGGCCCGGTCGAGCCCGAGGCGGGAGGCGTAGAGCTGCGGCTCCAGATACGGCACTCCGTAGACGAAGGTCCGTTCCTTCCCGTCATCGAGGACCACCGGAGTCCAGGCGTCCTCCAGGGAGGTGCGCAGGTGCACGCCGGAGGCGGCCATCAGCCCGCGGCCGAAGCCCAGGCGCTGAGCGGAGTCATGGTTGCCGGAGGTGATGATGACGGTGACCCCGGCCTGCGCCAGACGTTCCAGACAGCGCTCCAGCATGCTGACCGCCCACTCGGGCGAAAGGGCACGGTCGTAGACGTCGCCGGCGACCAGCAGCACGTCCACCTGCTGCTCCTCCACAGTTCGGCACACGGTGTCGAGCATCTCCTGCTGCGCCTCACGCAGGGAGGTGCCGTGGAAACCGCGTCCCAGATGCCAGTCGGACGTGTGGAGCCATCGCATGGCACCACGGTATCGGCAGCCGGTGACACGTTCCCGACGGACGCGCTGCGGGGCCGCCCAGACGTCGTCGCTGATCCGGAGCCCGGCCTCCGGAACAGCGACGGCGACTCGATACAGCCACTCGATACAGCCACTCGATACAGTGGGGACGTGAGCTGTGATGAGACTCAGGACATACCCTCGACTTCCCCCGGCCCTGACACCGGTGCCTCCCCGGCTGATGAGGTGCTGATCCGACGGTTCGGCCCCGTGCTGCGGGCCGGGCTGGGGGCCGGCCTCCGCGTCGACGCCTCCGGCCCCCGACTGCATGCCGAGGCGCTGCACCAGGTCTGCCTCGCCGATGGTCTCCTCGAACTTCTCGACTGGACCCGGCAGGGCATCGCCGCCGACCCGCTGGCATGCCTCTGGTTGGCCTCGCTGCGGTGGCACCGTCTGCTGACGGGCTCCTTCCCAGAGGGCGCCCCCGCGCCGCCGCACCGCGACATCGACCGCACGTTCGCCCGGCTGCTGGGCGAACGAGACGATCGGCTGGGTCTGCTGGCCGACAGCGGCGAGGTCTCCCGTCGGGGCCTGGCCTCCGGAGAGATGGCTCATCAGTCCTCCCCGGCGCAGCCGCAGATCGATCACCCCGCCGGGCTGCTGCGGCTGATCCCGCTGGCGCTGATCCCCTATGTCGAGGACTCCATGGTCCTGAGCTGGACGGAGCAGGCGCTCGCCCTGACGCACGGGCATCCGCGGCTGCAGACCGACGCGCGGCGCCTCATCGGTCTGATCCGCGACCTCGCAGCGCAGGAGGAGCCGGAGCCGACGGCGGTCGAGCAGGCGCTCGCCCAGGCCCGACAGATCATGGGCGACGTCGACGCGACAGCCACCGCGGTGGTGTGCGCCCAGGTCCAGGCCGCCGCCGGCCGGTCACCCACTGGGTCCGCGATCCCGCAGGAGATCGAGCAGATGCTGCAGTCGATGCTGCAGCCCCGGTGGCAGGAGGTCACGGCTCCGCGGTGAGCCGGATCACCGCCGTCGGCGGAGGGGCCGCAGTGGCGGGCCAGGATTCGCCGAGCAGCTCACGGAACTCCTCCTCGGAGAGGAGCCGCAGCATCTGCCCCTGGGCGCGGCGCCGCAGCGCGTTGCGGGACTTGTTCGTCTGCAGCGGGATCTGGGCTTCCGGCCCGCCGTGCCGGTAGCCGTCCCCCACCACCAGCAGGGTGGTGCCCGCTGTGACGCGGGACGACGTCTGCCCGCCGTGGGCGGCCACCAGTCGCTTCGCCTCGGGGCGCGGGATGCTCAGGCTGCCGGTGAACGCCACCTGCTGCCCATGCAGCGGATGGTCGGGATCCGCGTCCTGCGCCGGCGAAAGGTTGCGTCCCTCGTCCTGCCAGCGGAGCAGATCGGGAAGCGCCGCATCGGCGACGGTCCGGACCCGCGAATCGAAGATCGGCCCCATGGCCAGCACCTGAGTGGTGGCGCGGGAGTATTCCTCCGGCGCACCGTCCCAGGCCGGCAGGACCACCGGTTCCAGGGCACGGGAGCTGAAGAGCGCCTCGAGCTCGGAGATCCCGAGCCGTGCGGAGATGTCGCAGACGATCGCCGCACTGGCACGGGCGTCCTCCAGAGCGTGATGGTGGCGGCCCAAGGTGTGGCCCGCCTCGGCCGCAGCCCGAGGCAACGCATGGGAGGGCAGGTCAAAGACGGCCCGAGACAGCTGCACAGAGCACCAGCAGCGCAGACCCGGGGAGTCCATTCCGCTGACCTCCAGCGCGGCCTGGAAGACTTCGATGTCGAAGGCGGCGTTGTGCGCCACCAGGGTGTCACCGCCGATGAACGCCTCGATCTCAGCGAAGGCCTCGGCGAAACGTGGCGCCTCGACAAGCTCTTCGGCGGTGAGCCCGTGCACCGAGACGTTCTTCGGATCGAAGCGGTCGAAGCCGACCGGGGGGCGAAGCTCGGTGTAGTGGGTGGCCGCCTCCTCACCGTTGCGGATGCGCACCAGCCCCACAGAGCAGGGCGAGCCGCGGAACCCATTGGCCGTCTCGAAGTCGACCGCGGTGAAGTCGAGACTCACTGGTCGACGGCCCTCGCCAGGACCGTCACGATCTCATCCCGGAGGGCGGCGAACGCCTGGCCACGGTGGGAGATGGCGTTCTTCTCCTCCATGGTGAGCTCAGCGCAGCTGCGCGTCTCCCCCGTCGGCTGCAGGATCGGGTCGTAGCCGAAACCTCCCTCGCCGCGGGGCGCGGTGAGCAGCGCCCCCTCCAAGCGCCCCACCCGTGTGGTCTCGTATCCCTCGGGCAGCACCAGGGCGGCCGCGCAGACGAAGGCGGCCCTGCGGTGCACAGGGGCGATGTCGGCGAGCTGTTCGAGCAGCAGCTGCAGGTTCTTCTCGTCCGAGGCCCCGGCGCCGGCCCATCGGGCGGAGAAGATGCCCGGAGCACCGCCGAGCACCTCCACCGCGAGTCCCGAATCGTCGGCGACGGCGGGGAGTCCCGTCTCGACCGCGACGGCGCGGGCCTTCAGCAGGGCATTCTCCTCGAAGGTCACCCCGGTCTCCGGCACCTCCCGGCAGCCGGCCGATGCGGCATCGACGACGGCGGTCTGGAGGTCATGTCCTCGCAGGTCGGGAGAGTCGGCCAGCAAGGCGCGGAACTCCCGGACCTTCCCGGGGTTCCGGGTGGCCAGCACGATCCGGGCCTCGTCAGAGGGAGCGACGGCAGTCACTGCTCCAGCGCCTCCCGCTGCCGGCGGGTCAGTTCCGCGGTGCCGGTCAGAGCGAGGTCCAGCAGCGCGTCGAGCTCATCGCGGCGGAAGGGCGCTCCCTCGGCGGTGCCCTGCACTTCGATGAACGCGCCGTCCCCGGTGGTCACCACGTTCATGTCAGTCTCCGCCGTGGAGTCCTCCGAGTAGGGCAGGTCCAGCACAGCAGTGCCGTCCGGCAGGATGCCCACCGAGACCGCCGCGACCGAACCGGTGAGCACCTCGGCGCGGCGAGCCACATGGCCCTCTCCCCGCGCCCAGGCGATCGCGTCGGCGAGCGCCACATAGGCGCCGGTGATCGCCGCGGTGCGGGTGCCGCCGTCGGCCTGCAGGACGTCGCAGTCCAGGGTGATCATGTTCTCGCCCAGGGCCGACGTGTCGACCACGGCGCGCAGCGAGCGGCCGATCAGCCGGGAGATCTCATGGGTGCGCCCGCCGATCTTGCCCTTCACGGACTCTCGGGAGGAGCGGGTGTTGGTGGCTCGTGGAAGCATGGCGTACTCGGCGGTGACCCAGCCGCTGCCCCGGCCTTTGAGCCAGCGCGGGACGGTCGACTCGAAGGAGGCGGTGCACAGCACTCGTGTGTCGCCGAACTCGATGAGCGCCGAGCCCTCGGCATGCGCGGACCAGCCGCGGGTGATGTTGACCTCGCGCAGCTGGTCGGGAGCGCGTCCATCGGCTCGCAGAAGGTTCTCAGTCACGCTGTGCTCTCACAGTCCTCTCAGGGTTTTCTGGATGTTCTGGATGTTCAGGATGTTCTGGATGTTCAGGGTCTGCGGGACCTCGGGGACCTTCAGAGTGTGCGGGACGATCTGGAGCAGGCGACGGGGCAGTCCCGGACCGGGACGGGTCGGTGACGTCCGGGTGACCGCCCGCTCCGGCGGACGGGCCGGGCGCGACCCGGTAGGTGACCCCGCCGACGGCGACGGCGATGTCCCCGGAGTAGGTGAGGCGGGCGTGGTCCAGCAGGACCCGCCGGGAGGTCCAGACCGGGATGTGGGTGAGCAGCAGGCGCCCCACGGCGGCTGCGGAGGCCGTCTCCCCGGCGCGGTGCCCATTGAGGTGCACCCCGTGGATGTGGTCGTCCCGGCCGTCTTCGAAGGCCGCCTCGCAGAGGAACAGGTCAGCTCCACGAGCGGCCTCGATGAGGTTCTCGCAGGCGTCAGTGTCACCCGAGTAGGTCATCGTGCTGACCTGGCCCCCGGCGTCGGTGACCTGCACACGCAGCGCATAGGCCTCCTCGATGGGGTGCCGCACCGGGATCGGGGTGATCGTGAAGGGGCCGATCTGCTCGGCCTGCCACGGGTTCCAGCTGCAGAAGTCGAAGTCCGGGTGCATCCCCGGGTCAGGTTCCATGCCGTAGGCGTTGGCGATGCGCTGGTCGGTGTAGAGGGGGCCGTAGACGGGAAGATGTCTGCCGGGCCAGCCACCGGGGCGCCAACGGATCGCCACGTGCAGGCCGCAGAGGTCCATGTAGTGATCCGGGTGCAGATGGCTCAGGCAGACGGCGTCGAGGTCTTCCAGCGCGATGTGCTGCTGCAGCTTGCCCAGAGCACCGTTGCCGAGGTCAAGGATGATCCGCCAGGTGCGACCCTCATGCTCGGCGCTGAGCAGGTAGCACGAGGCCGGGGATTCCGGCCCGGGGAACGAGCCGCTGCATCCGATGATCGTCAGTTCCATGTCCTGCCAGTCCCCTCAGGTCGTCTCGCCGCCGGCGGCCGACGGCGTCGGGGTCTCAGGAACCGGTCTCGTCGGAGCCGCTGACCTCGACGGCGCGGTCGCACGGGTCAGCATAGCGTCGGTGACCTGCGGAATCACACCGGTGGGGTAGGTCTCCGTCACATGATCAGTCTGGCGCACGGCACCGACCTCCGGGCCCAGGAAGCGTCGGGCGAGCCGATGGAACGACTCAGCCGGGCCCGTGGAGAGGAAGGCATGTTCTCCGGCCGGGGCGTCGGCCTCGCGCAGCAGCCCCTGCCGAGTGAGCGCGGCGAAGAGGTCCTTGGCGGTCTCCTCGGCGGAGGAGACCAGGGTCACCCCGTCTCCCATCACATAGGAGAGCACCCCGGTCAGCAGCGGATAATGCGTACAGCCGAGCACCAGGGTGTCCACGTCGACCTCGCGCAGCGGAGCGGTGTAGGACTCGGCCGCGGCGAGGAGTTCGGGCGAGGCGGTGATCCCACGCTCGACGAACTCGACGAAACGCGGACAGGCCGCTGAGGTGATGGTCAGCTGCGGGGCGGCGGCGAAGGTGTCCTCGTAGGCGCGGGAGCCGACGGTGGCGGAGGTGCCGATGACGCCGATCCGACCGTTGCGCGTCGCCGCGACGGCGCGGCGCACAGCCGGCTGGATGACCTCCACCACGGGGATGCCTCGGCGAGCGGTGTACCGCTCTCGAGCGTCGCGGAGCACGGCGGAGGAAGCGGAGTTGCAGGCGATGACCAGCGCTTTGACTCCGGAGTCGACGAGCTCGTCCATGACGCCCAGCGACTGCGCCCGGACTTTCGCGATAGGCAGCGGCCCGTACGGGCCGTGGGCGGTGTCACCGATGTAGAGCACGGATTCCCGCGGCAGCTGGTCCAACACCGCCCGGGCGACGGTCAGACCTCCGACGCCGGAGTCGAATATCCCGATCGGGGCGTCCCTGCGGGGCGTCTGGGGCGACGGTGCGTCGGTCGTCATTCAGGGGCCTCGTCCTCGTCAGGGAGAAGCTCCACCATGGCGGTGAACAGGGTCTCCTGCAGCCAGGTGATGAAGGTGTAGATCTCGGCCATGAACGTCTCGGTGTCCTTCGCTCCGCTGGAGACCGCCGCATGATGCACCTTTTCGGCGTCCTCTTCGCTGCGGATGTCCAGGCGGGTGGCCAGGGTCAGGCGCACGTCGTTGAGGGCACGGCCGAACAACGGGGCCTGATCCTCAGTCAGGTGCACGGGGGTGGACTCCAGCAGCATGCGGGCCGTGCGCAGGTCGGCGATCTTGGACTCTCGCAGCGACCCCTCGGAGAGCCGGCGCAGCTGAGCCGCCTGCTCCGGATCTCGGGAGGACGTGGGGAGCAGCCGGGCGAGCACCTCGTCCTGCGGAGCCTCAAGGGTCTGGGATCCGCCGAGGCCGGCGAGTTCGGCGCTGAAGTGCGCGAGCACGGAATCCTCGAGCGTGCCCGGTACCGTGTCCTCGCTGCCCGTCGCGCTGGCGGAGGCTGTGGACTCGGCGCCCTCCCCGGCCGCCTCGGAGACCTCGGCGGTGCGGGACTGCAGCAGTTCGATGACGTCGGCGCACAGCGAGCTCAGCAGGCGGCGCTCGTGCGCGTCGAGGTCGGCGCGGTAGCCGCGGGAGGTGGCGCGGAAGGCGGTGGCCATGGGGATCAGGCCTCCTCGAGGGTGGCCTGCAGGCCGTAGTGGTGCATCGCCGTGACGTCGCGTTCGGCCTGTTCCCGGGTGCCGGTGGCCACCACGGCACGGCCCTGCTCGTGGACCTGCATCATCAGCTGGTGCGCGCGCTGCCGGGAATGTCCGAAGTAGCTGCGGAACACCCAGGCGACATAGGACATCAGATTCACAGGGTCGTTCCAGACGACCACCTGGTACGGACGCTGCACTTGCAGGAGCGACGAGAACTCAGCCTCGAGATCGGTCTCCTCATGGGTGAGCGTCGACCCTTCCACGGAGCTCATGCCCGGTATTCTACGCTGGAGGGCGTGACAGATTCACTCCGCCCACGAGCCCTCGGCGCTTCGCCGGCCGCTGCGCGTCCCTCCACGGCGCTGCTCACCGACCAGTACGAACTGACCATGGTCCAGGCCGCCCTGCGCTCCGGGGCGGCACACCGACGCTGCGTGTTCGAAGTCTTCACCCGCGGCCTGCCGGCAGGACGCCGCTACGGCGTCGTCGCCGGCACCGGGCGGTTGCTCGAGGGCCTGGCGGACTTCCACTTCGGCGGCCCGGAGCTGGACTTCCTGGCCGGTCAGGACATCGTCGACGCCGCCACCCTCGAGTTCCTGCGTGACTACCGGTTCACCGGAGACATCCACGGCTACGCCGAGGGCGAAGTGTATCTCCCCCACTCGCCGGTGCTGCGCGTGGAGGCCAGCTTCGCCGAGGCGGCCGTGCTGGAGACCTACATCCTCTCGGTGATCAACCATGACTCCGCCGTCGCGTCCGCCGCGTCCCGGATGACCATGGCCTCCGGCGAGCGCCCGTGCGTGGAGATGGGCTCACGACGGACTCAGGAACATTCCGCAGTCGCCGCCGCGCGGGCGGCGGTCATCACCGGGTTCTCAGCGACCTCCAACCTGGAGGCCGGCCGTCGGTGGGGTCTGCCCACTCTGGGCACCGCGGCCCATGCGTTCACGTTGCTGCACGATTCGGAGGAGCAGGCCTTCACCGCGCAGGTGGAGGCCTTCGGCGCCGGCACGTCACTGCTGGTGGACACCTACGACGTCGAGGCGGCAGTGCATCGTGCGGTGGAGATCGCCGGCCCGGAGCTGGGAGCGGTCCGGCTCGACTCCGGGGACCTGATCGAGCAGGCCCACCAGGTGCGTGCCCTGCTGGATTCCTTGGGCAACACCGAGACGCGGATCATCGTGACGTCGGACCTGGATGAGTACGCGATCGCGAGGCTGCAGTCCGCGCCGGTGGACTCCTATGGAGTGGGCACCCAGCTGGTCACCGGGTCCGGGGCGCCGACGGCCTCGATGGTCTACAAGCTGGTGGGTCGCACCGACGATGACGGGGTCATGGTCCCGGTGGCGAAGGCGTCGACAGGCAAGACCAGCGTCGGCGGGGTCAAACATCCGGTGCGCACCTATGACGCCGCAGGCGTGGCCGAAGCGGAGCTGATCGGCGTCGGGGGCGCCCCCTCGCCGGAGGTCCCGCACCGGGAGCTGATGGTGCCGCTGGTGGTCGCCGGCGAGATCCGTACCGAGCACACCGGTGCCGAGGGCGTGGTGCGCGCCCAGGAGCGTCATCGGGTCTCAGTGGGGGAGCTTCCCGCCACCGCCGGTCGGCTTCAGGGGGGCGAGCCGGTGCTGCCCACGATCTTCAGCTGACCTCGTCGGTCTCCTCCGGCGCCGTGTGTGGAGCGACCCCCTCTTCGCTGAAGAGGCTGATGATCTCGGCCTCCTCCGGGCCGGCCGAGCTGAGATTGTGCGGGATGAGCGTGTCGAACTCGGCGGCCTCCCCGCGAGTGAGGATCAGCTCCTCGTCGCCCAGCTGCAGCCGCAGCCGACCGGAGGTCACGTAGAACCACTCATAGCCGGGGTGGGTGTGCAGCTGGTCCTGCCGCGGACGCTCCGCATAGGTGATCCGGAAGGCGTTGACCGGGGACCGCTCCCCGGACAGCGGCTGGACGGCCATCCCGTCCGCGCGCCAGCCCGGCCGGCGGACGCGGGGATCCGGCGTCTGCAGCACCAGCAGGTCGTCGACGGCGACCCCGAGCTCTCGGGTCAGCGGCAGCAGCAGCTCCAGACTCGCCTGACGCTTCCCTGACTCCAGCCGCGAGATGGTCGAGGCGGAGATCCCGGAGGCGCGGGCCAGCCGGTCCAGGGTCCAGCCGCGTCCGGTGCGGGCGGCTCGCAGCCTGATCCCGACGTGGGCGAGCTCCTTCATCCGCCGTCATCCTCTCCGCTCGACGTGTCCTCTCCTCTCGATGGTGCCCACTTCTTGCCATTTCTGCAAGACGTATTTCTGAGAATGTCTCGCAGGAGGACGATGGAGCCATGACCACAGGCACAGACACCCCCAGCACCGGACCGTCCACCGACCACACCCCCTCCACCGCCGAGGGAGAGCTCTATGACGCCCTCGTCATCGGCGGCGGGCCCGCCGGGCTCAGCGCCGCCGTCGCCCTCGGACGGTCCCTGCGGCGCGTCCTGATCATCGACGCCGGCGCCCCGCGCAACCGTTTCGCCTCCCATATGCACACCGTGCTCGGCCACGAAGGGATCGACCCCGCCGAACTGCTGCGGCGCGGGCGCCAGGAGGCGCTGAGCTACGGCGCCGACCTCGTCACCGGCCGCGTCTCCCGCCTGGCAGAGTCCACCGGCGAGGCGGGTCCCACCTCCCTGGTCGCCACCCTGGAGGACGGTCGGACCGTCTTCGGCCGCGTCGTCATCGCCGCCGGCGGACTCTCCGACGACCTGCCGGAGATCCCCGGGCTGGCCGAGCGCTGGGGGCGGTCCGTGCTGCACTGCCCCTACTGCCACGGCTGGGAGGTCCGTGGACAGCGCATCGGCGTGCTGGCCACCAGCCCGCTCGCCCTGCACCACGCCGAGCTGCTGCGACAGTGGACAGACCGCCTCACGTTCTTCAGCGCCGGCGCCGGAGAACTGCCGGAGGAGACCGCCGCTCGCCTGAGATCACGGGGCGTGACGATCGAGACCGTGGAGGTCGCAGCAGTCGAGGGCCAGGGGTCCGCACTCTCGTCGGTGGCCCTGGCCGACGGACGCCACGTCCCGGTCGATGCGCTGTTCACCCTGGGCGCGCTGCGCCCCCACGACGAGTTCCTCGCCGGCTTCGAGCTGGAGCGTGCGCCGAGTCCGATGGGCGACGTCCTGACCGTCGACGCCACAGGCCGCACCAGCCATCCGCGCATCTGGGCGGCCGGGAACCTCGCCAGCCCGGGGGCCAATGTGGTGGTGGCGATGAGCGCCGGCACCATGGCCGGAGCAGGGGCCAACATGGCGCTGGTGAGCGAAGACTTCGACGCAGCCCAGCAGAGAGCCCAGCAGAGAGCCCCCCAGACACCCCAGCAGCCACCCCAGCAGGAGGAGGACCGGCACGATCTCGCCCCGCGATCCTGCGCTTCGCGCGCGTGACCGTTCCTTCCGCGGTGCAGTAGCGTGGAGACCACGAGGAGGAACCCACACCCACCGTCGAAGGAGCAGTTCCATGGCCGAGGCCCTGATCATCGTCGACGTCCAGCATGATTTCTGCGAGGGCGGCACACTCGCGGTGACCGGCGGCGCCCAGGTGGCCGGAGAGATCAGCGAGTTCCTCGAAGAGGCGCATGCGGAGTTCGACGCCGTCGTCGCGACTCAGGACTGGCACATCGACCCTGGTGCACACTTCTCCCAGGAGCCGGACTTCCGCACCAGCTGGCCGGTCCACTGTGTGGCCGGCACACCCGGGGCGGAACTCCACGTGGATATGGACACCGATCACATCGGGACCCGCTTCCTGAAGGGGCTCTACTCCGACGGATATTCAGGATTCGAAGGGGTGCTCGGAGACCCTGAGCGGGTCGGGACTCTCGAAGGCGAGAAAGGTGTCAAAGTCGCACCGGCTGACGCTGTCGCCGACGACGCCCCGGACCTTCACGCCTGGCTGGCCGAGCAGGAGATCGACACTGTCACCGTCGTGGGACTCGCCACCGACCACTGTGTGCGGGCCACCGTCCTCGACGCCGTGGAGAACGGCTATCGGGTCCGCGTCATCCGCGAACTGACCGCCGGAGTCGACGACGAGCGGGTCGCCGAGACCTGGGAGGAGTTCGCCGAGGCCGAGGTCGAGGTGCTCACCCTCGACGAACTCTGAACCCCTCGACGAACTCTGAACCCCTCGACGAACTCTGTGCCGCGGCCCTCGGCGTCGCGGCCCGGGCTCACGTGGGACTCACGTGCGGCTCATTTGCGGCCGACGAACCAGTTCTGCAGCTTCGTCAGCCGGGCCTCCAGCTGCGCCTGGGTGGCCTGACCGACCTGCGGCCCCCCGCAGGCCTCGCGCAGCTTGTTGTGGATGACGCCCTGGTGCATCCCGGTCTTCGCCGAGTAGGCCGAGACCGAGGTGTTCAGCTGACCGCGGAGCTTCTTGAGCTGGCGGTGATCCACCACGTCGGCCGAGCGCTCCTGGGCGGCCTGTGGGCGCCGCTTCAGCTGCTGAGCCTGGTGCTCCTGGAGCAACGTGGAGACCTGTTCCGGCTCCAGCAGCCCAGGAATGCCCAAAAAGTCCATCTCCTCCTCTGAGCCGACCGCGCCCCCCATGCCGAACTCGTCACCGTCGAAGAGCACCTTGTCGAACGAAGCGTTGGAGTGCAGAGCAGCGAACTTGCCCTTGGTGAGCTCCTCAGAGGCCCGGTCCTCCTGCTCCGCCTCATCGAGGAGGTCCTGCTCCGGGATCTCGGCCTCCTCATCAGCGGCCTGCGGCGCATCCAGGGCGTGGTCCCGCTCCTCCTCCATCTCATTGGCCAGCGCGGTCAGCACCGGCACCGAGGGAAGGAAGACACTGGCGACCTCGTTGGCGTTGCGGCGGCGCACAAAGCGACCGATCGCCTGGGCGAAGAACAGCGGAGTCGACGTCGAGGTCGCATAGACCCCCACACACAGTCGCGGGACGTCGACGCCCTCAGAGACCATGCGGACCGCGACCATCCACATTCGGGAGCCGTCTGCGGAGAAGTCCTCGATGCGCTGGGAGGCCTCCTTGTCGTCGGAGAGCACGATCGTGGTCTTCTGCCCGGTGAGCCTGTCCAGCTGCGCCGCGTAGGCCCGCGCGGCCTCGTGGTCGGTGGCGATGACCAGGCCCCCGGCGTCCTCGACCCTCTCCCGGACATGGAGCAGCCTCTTGTGTGCCGCAGAGAGCACCGAGGGGATCCACTCGCCCTCCGGGTTCAGTGCAGTGCGCCAGGCGTGGTTGGTGATGTCCTTGGTGGCCGCCTCTCCCAGCTGCGCCTCCATCTCCTCTCCGGAGGAGGTCCGCCAGCGCATGTTCCCCGAGTAGGCCATGAAGACCACCGGACGGACGACCTTGTCCTTCAGGGCGGGACCGTAGCCGTAGGAGTAGTCGGACTGGGACCGCAGCACCCCGTCGGCATCCTCGGTGTAGTCCACGAACGGGATCGGCGAGGTGTCGGAACGGAAGGGTGTACCGGTCAGCGCCAGACGACGCACCGCCGGGGTGAACGCCTCCCGGATGCCGTCTCCCCAGGACAGCGCGTCACCGGCATGGTGGATCTCGTCCAGGATCACCAGAGTGCGGCCCGCCTCGGTCTTGTTCCGGTGCAGGGCCGGCTTGTTCGCCACCTGCGCATAGGTGACCGCCACGCCGATGAAATGCCGCCCGTGCCGCCCGTCGGAGTTCTTGAAGTTGGGGTCGAGCGCCAGCCCGATCCGCGAGGCCGCGTCAGCCCACTGACGCTTCAGATGCTCGGTGGGGGCCACCACGCAGATGCGGTTGATCTCCCCGGAGTCCACCAGCAGCTTCGCCACGCGCAGCGCGAAGGTGGTCTTGCCCGCGCCGGGGGTCGCCACGGCCATGAAGTCACGGGGGGACTTACGGATGTAGAGGTCCAGAGCCTCCTGCTGCCACTGGCGCAGCTTCGGCGCCGTGCCGCGGGCGGCCCGATGCGGATACACCGGCGGCATCGAGGCGCCGACATCGGTGCCGACGTCGAACAGCGACTCCGTCTGGACGCCTGAGGAATCAGTCACAGCTGTGCTTGCACCCTTGAAGATCGAGGTCTGATGGTCTGGTCCGGGGAATCCGTCGACGCAGCGAGGCCGGAACGGCACGCTGTCGGCACCCGGTTCCCCCGATCCTGCCGGGCAGGATGTGACATCGGCTGCGACCCCGCCCGGCAGAGCGGAGATCAGGTGAGCGGGGCAGCCGCCGTGGTGATCCGGAGGGGCTCAGCGATTGCGGCCGAAGCCGAAGAACCCTCCGCGGCCGCCGCCGGAGTCGCCCTCTCCGTCGCCACCCTGGATGCCGTCATAGATCTCTTGGCACTCCGGGCACACCGGAAACTTCTTCGGGTCACGCGACGGGACCCAGACCTTGCCGCAGAGAGCGACGACGGCGCCGCCCTCCAGGGCCGACTCCATGATCCGGTCCTTCTTCACGTAGTGCGAGAAACGCTCGTGGTCCCCGGGCTCGGCCAGCTGCTCCTGGTGCTCGCGCTCGATCGTCGCTGCTCCGCCGGGTGACGGAGCGGAGGACGGGTCTGCGCTGTGCATGCCGAAGGAGGACATGGCGGCGACCGGGGCCTGCTCCTCATCGCCGGAGAGGCGGACACTGGTCAGGCTGACACTGGGCTGGTGAACCATCATGGCAGCCATTCTACCGTCCCGGCCGGGCCGCGGTCATCGTGGAGGCTCGCCGCAGCGTCCTCATGCCCCGCGTACCAGCCTGTCGCGCAGCCTCTCCTGGAGCTCGGGGTCCATCCCAGCGGCCTCCAATCGGCGGCGCAGGCCCGCCACCCCGTCCAGCTGGCGGAGCATCGCCTCCATGCTGGCCGCCGGTGCGCGCAGCATCGCGTGCTCACCGTCCACCGCTCGCATCTGCTCGACCCGAGCAGCCACATGCCCAGCCGCCCGGAGCCGGGCGAGCACCGCGGGGACTCTGCTGTCGGAGCGCGCATAGTCGGCGACGACCACGTCGGCCGGAGCACCCAGGGCCGCGAGCACCGCGGCCACGGCCACACCGGTGCGGTCCTTGCCGGCGGCACAGTGCACCACGACGCCGCCGGCGGACCCGGCGATGATCCGCAGCGTCTCGACCAGTTCCGCGGCGCGATCGTCGACCAGGCAGGCGTACCAGCGACCCACGCCCTCAGGGCGGCGAGTCTGCTCCATCACCGCAGCCATCGCCTCAGGGGCGGCGACCTCCTGGGTCAGCGGCACATGGTGACACCGGATCCCGTGGTCCGCGGCGAGCCCCGGGCCCGTATGGCGGCTCTCCTCCACGGAGCGCAGGTCCACCACAGTCCGCAGGCCGGCCGCGGCGAGCTCGGCGAGCTGCTCCGACGCGGCCAGGGCGACGTCGTCGGCACGCCACAGGATCCCCTCACGCACCACGCCTCCCGCCACCGGCAGGCGGGCGAGGTCCCGCAGGTTCTGCAGGCGCGAGACGGGAAGTCGGGCGAAGGGGGCGCCCCCGAAGCACGCCCGGTCCCGCTCCGGTGGGGACGCCTCAGCGGTGAGCGACTCAGGCATGGGCACGCACCTGCTGGAACAGCTCGGGCTGGCTGCGGTCATAGACGCGCGCACCCAGGACCACTCCGGCATGCAGCAGAGCCACCCCCTTGCCTGCGGCGACGACGGCGGTGAGCACCCCGATCCACGGGACGTCGGTGACCAGCCAGATGATCCATCCGAGGAGCTCGGGAAGCATCAGCACCACGATCGCCAGCATCGAGAGCAGCTGCACCGCCATGACCCGCCCCAATGAGCCCTGCGGCTGCTTGAAGGGGCTCTCCCCAGGCCGCGGCACCGGATAGGTGAACCGCGCGGAGACCAGCGAGGAGACTCCCACTGCGGTGAACAGGGCGCCCACGCTCAGCCCGGCGGTGAGCAGCACATGCAGCGAGCCTCCGGCGACGGCCGCGGGGATGACCGCAGCCAGCAGGGTCGCCGGCAGTGCGAACACCAGCAGCCCGACCGCGCGACCGCGCCGATCGTCGAGCCCACGGATCCCGGCGGTCACATGCAGGCTGAACGCCGTATGGTCGTAGGAAACGTCCGCGGAGATCGCATACCCCAGGGTGAAGGCCAGGAAGGGGCCCAGCGCATACAGGAATCCGGTCTGCCCGGTCTGCAGGTGCAGGACGACCGCGAGGATCACCATGCCGGGGACCACGACCAGCGACCCGCCGTAGCGGGGGTCCTTCATCCAGTAGGTCATCGCCCGAGCCGCCACGGCGCCCCAGGGGCGGTCCGGAAGGACGGCGAAGAGTCCCAGCCTGCCCTGCTGGCCTGATCGACGCCGGGCCTTCGGCGCCCGCGGCCGCTCGGTGAGGGTGACCAGACCCGCGCGGATGACCAGCACCGCCGTCACGATCGTGGCCGCCAGGATCAGCAGATGGATCAGCAGTGCTCCCCAGTCTCCCCGAGCGACGTCGCCCGGCAGCGCTGTGCCCGCTCCCAGCGGGGTGAAGGAGAGGACCTCGGCGAGGGTCGGCATCGCGTCGACGAGGCTGCCGAAGGCGTTCTGCGCCGTCATGACCAGCGGCCAGGCGAGCATGGCCAGCGCCAGTCCGAGGATCGCCGTCAGGTCGCGGAAGCGGCGTCCGTCGAGCCAGGCGCTGGCGGCGGTCACCAGCGCCTGACCGACCAGCGCGTAGGTGAGCAGCAGCACCGGTGCCGCCATCAAGGCTGTGAGCATCGCGGCCGGCTCGGCGCGCCAATACAGCACGTGACCCACCAGCCACAGCAGGGTCAGCACTGTGCCGATCGAGACCAGGCCGCACAGCATGAGCCCGAGGATGAGGGTGCGCCGGGGCAGCCCGAAGGTCACGAAGTGCTTCGGGTCCATCACGGCGTCCCCACCGGTGAGGAACAGCGGGACCAGCATCCACAGCAGGATGACTCCCGCCCCGGTCAGCACCGAGTACATATGGCGCAGGTCTGTGTCCATGCCGAACTCCGGGGAGCCGGCGACCACCAGAGACGTGACCACCAGGGACGTGACGCCCAACCCGTAGAGCAGGACGACCAGGGTCCCGACCACCTGCCAGGCCGAGCGCTTGAAGCCGTTGGCCGACTGCGCGAGCTTCAGTCGGATCAGAGTCGCAACCATGACAGCTCCTGTTCCCCGCCTTCGAAGCCGACGAGCTCGACGAAGCGGCTCTCCAGGTCGCCGGGGCCGCGGACCTGGTCCACTGTGCCGGAGTCCAGCAGACGGCCCTCGGCGATGATGCCGACGTGGGTGCACATGCGCTGCACCAGATCCATCACATGGCTGGAGAGGATGACGGTGCCGCCGGAGTCCACGTAGCTGTCCAGCAGCCCACGGATGGTGCGGGCGGAGACCGGATCCACCGCTTCGAACGGTTCGTCCAGCACGAGGAGATCGGGGGCGTGGATCATCGCCGTGGCCAGAGCGACCTTCTTGGTCATCCCTGCGGAGTAGTCGGCGACCAGCTGATCTGCGGCCTCGGTGAGCCCCAGCACCTGCAGCAGATCAGCGGTGCGTCCGGCGACGGTCTCCCGGTCCATGCCGCGCAGCAGGCCCGCGTAGGTGACCAGCTGTTCGCCAGTCAGCCGGTTGAACAGCATGACGCCGTCGGCGAGGACACCCATACGGCGTTTGGCCTGGAGCGGACTGGCCCAGACGTCGATGCCGCCGACTTCGGCGCGGCCGTGGTCGGGGCGCAGCAGCCCGGTGGCCATGGACAGCGTCGTGGTCTTCCCCGCGCCGTTGGGTCCGACGAATCCATAGAACGAGCCCCGCGGGACCTCGAGATCGAGGCCGGCGACGGCGGCGGTGTCCCCGAACCGTTTGGTCAGCCCCTGCAGGCGGAGCGCGGGTGGCCCGGTGGTGCCGGAGGCCTCGCGCGGCCGGGACTGAGCGTGAAGTGTCGAGTCTCCGAAGTCCGTCATGCCGTTCAGGCTAGTCGGCGCCGGCGCCCCCGACATCACCCCCGAGGATGATCCGACGGCTCAGAAGAGCGCCCGGGCCAGCTGCTGCCGGGACTTGTTCACCCGCGGATCGCTGTCTCCGACGATGGAGTAGAGCTCCACCAGGTGGGCGCGGGCTTTCTCTCGGTCCTCGCCGACATGCCCCCGGATGAAACTGATCAGCCGCGCGAAGGCGTCCTCCACATGACCACCGAGGACATCGACGTCGGCCACGGCGATCTGCGCGTCGACATCGTCCGGAGCCTCCGCGGCCGCCGTGCGGGCCTGCTGGAGGTCCACACCCTGGGTGCGCTTCATCAGCCGGACCTGGGCCAGACCGATCGAGGCATCCGTGTCGCCCGGGTTCTCCCGCAGCGCCTCGTCATAGGCCGCGATCGCGGCGTCGAGGTCGCCGTTCTCCAGGGCGTCGTGCGCCTTCTGGTGCAACGGGGGAAGCTCCGGCTCCTCACCGGCCGCGCCGGCCCGCCGACTCTGCGGGGGAAGCTTCTGGGTCATGCCGTTCTGTGTGGCCAGCTGCACCATCTCGGTGACGACCTGACCCAGCTGGTCGGCGGGCACTGTCGAGTCGAACTCGCCCACGGGACGACCTCCGATGAAGGCGGTGGCCACCGGAATCTGGTCCGCGCCCTGGGCCTGGGCGAGCTCGTCGCTGGCAGAGGCGTCGACCTCGGCGAGCAGCACCCTCCCCTGCTGGGCGTCCACATGGTCGGCCAGTGCAGAGCGCATGGTCTGGGAGGCGTCGTCCTCCCCATGGATCAGCACCACCACCGGCGCCTGGGCGGAGAGCTGGACGATCTGCTGCAGCTGCTCCGGCTGGATCTGCACCACCCAGCTGTCAGCTCCGGCGGCATGCTGCCCACCCGGCTGCCCGGGCTGCGGATCTGGGCCTCCGGCTCCGGCCAGCTGCGAGAGGTCGACCGCACCGCGTGCGTTCACCGGCGTCCCTGCTCCGGTCTCAGATTCAGGTCCTGGCTGGGTCACAGCGCTCACTCCTCCATCACTGCTGCTGGTCCGACACGACTGATCTCCCGGTCCGACCTGCTGGTCGGCAGCACAGGGTCAGTCGAGGATGTCCACATCACTCACGATATCGTGCACACCAAGCAGGACGACGTCGTCCTCCTCCCCGGCCGGGATGTGAAGAATCATCGACTCACGGTTGATGACGTCCGCATCCGCGGTCGTCGAGTCCGTCCCGGCCAGCTCCGCGAGCGTCTCGTCCTCGAAGATGATCTGATCGCCCTCCTCCCGAGGGCGCAGCTGCATGGTGGAGTCGAAGGACCCCACGGCGAGCACTGACCCGTCGGGCAGGCGCAGAGCGGTGGTGCTCCCCTCCACCAGCGGGCGGGTGTAGTTGATCTCGACGTCGGCGGCCTCCTCGCGGACGTCCTCCTGGTAGGACTGCAGGTCTTCGATGTACGGATTCTCCGCCACGTGGGAGCCGAAGTAGTACTCGCGGTTGTTGAGGAAGACCGCGGTGCGGACCATCGCGAAGTCGGGGGCGAAGCGGGCGACCTCCGATTCCGGGTCCACCGGGACGATGCCACCCTCCTCGGCGGAGATGGCGGGGAACTCGGTGCCGGGCATCATCATGACGGCCTGGATCAGCCGGTAGTTCTCGCGGGGAGACTCCTGCTCGATCACCAGCACCTGGGGGATCTCGGAGTCCTCGTGCCGGGTGATGACCACCGCCTGGCGCGGGAAGTCGAAGGCCGAGGTCACCGCCGCGGCCAGAACCTCCGCCCCGATGGGCTCCGGGCGCGCGGCATCGCTGATCTCCTGGTTCCGGTAGGTCAGCTCCCGGACGTCCCAGGCATTGCCGCCGACGCGCTCCTCGAGCAGGTCCGCGTCCTGCTCCGCGTCGCCCTGCTCCACGACCTCCACGATATCTCCGATGATGCGCTGCAGCTGGCTCTCCAGCAGCACCGAGTACTCCCCGGCCTCTGGCAGGTCCTGGGTCGAGTCCCCTTCGGCGGAGTCGCCCTCTTCGCCCTCTTCGCCCTCTTCGCCCTCTTCGTCGCCCGCGGGCTCCTCCGGGCTGCTCTCGTCGCCGGTGTCCTCAGCAGTGCCCTCATCCGAGTCCTCATCAGCATCGGCATCAGCATCGGCATCAGCATCGGCGTCGTCGGCCTGTTCCTCCGCCTCCTCCGGGGAAGCCTGCAGGTCCGCGGAGATGTCGACACCCGGCCCGGCCGTGACCGCCACGGCGGCCAGCACGGCGACCGAGGAGCTGCGCCACCAGTGCGAGCGCCGTCCGGACTCTCCGTCCTGAGCGGGACCCTCGGGAGCCGTCGGCTCGGTGCTCTCCTGATGCGGCATCGGCTCGTCCTCCGGCTCGGTCTCCTCTGACTCGGCGTCCTCTGACTCAGCGTCCTCTGCTGAGTCCTCTGACTCAGCGTCCTCTGCTGAGTCCTCTGACTCGGCGTCCTCTGCTGACTCAGTTGCCTGGACGTCCGTCGACTCCTCGTCGGGGCCGTCCACCGTCCCGTGGACCGTCGTCCCGCGCGTCGCAGGTTCCTGCTCGGCGGTGCCCTCCGCATCCTCCGGACCCTCCGACGCCGCGTTCGACTCCACATCCTCGGCCGCGTCGCGCTCGGCTTCCCCGCCGTCGGAGTCCTCACGCTCGGCGTCGTCACCCTCGGCGTCCACCGAGTCTTCGGGAACCACTTCGCCGTCATAGGCGGCGGCGAGCACGTCACGTTCCTTCCGGCGCGCAGCCATGGCCCGATAGAAGAGCACCAGTGCCAGCAGGATCAGCAGGGCCCCTGCGACGAGCAGAGCGATGCCGAGCGTGCGGTCGACCGGCTGTTCGACCTCGACGGACACTGCCGCCGGAGCCGCCTCCTGCCCATCCCGGAAGATCATCACAGCCCAGTCCCCGGAGTCGTCGGGGGCCACCCAGCGATACTCCAGCGGCCCCTCCGTCGTCTCAGTGGCGACCCACAGGTCGGATCCCGCGGGGTCGGGGACCTCCTCCTCCCCGTCGACATCCTCGGCGAGCACGCGCGGCGGCTCCTCGGCGGAGGCGGCCTCCACGCCGGTGATGCGGACATGGGCGGCGTCGTCCACCCAGGCCTCAATGTCATCGAGACGGGCCAGTGCGATGGTGTAGTCGCCATCAGCCTCGATGGTGAACTCCTCACGACCCTCCTCAGGGTCGATGACGCCATCGGTGATGATCGTCAGCGGCGCCTCCTGCAGTTCAGGCGTCTGGGCGACCGCGCTCTCCTGGGGCGCCCAGACGGACAGCTGGCCGATGCCGACCGCAAGTGCGGCCAGCCCGAGCAGGAAGGCGAGAAGAGAAGACAGGAAACGCACAGGTGGGTGTCCTTAGATGTGGCGGGCCCATGAACGGACGGGCCGACGACACCGCGTCCCCGGCCCAGCTCTCTAGGGTAGCCCACCATAACGATCCGGTCACGTTCTGCCGACGAGGTGGCGCTGCCGCGGCGCAAGGTCACGCACCACATCCCCACAGGGCACAGAGGTCACCACTAGGCTGGTCCTGTGAGTTTCCTGCAGCGCGGACTCCGGCGGCTGGCCCCCCGCGGTCGCCGGACCCGGACCGAGGGCCCGAACCCGGGGAGCCCCACGCCATCCGGCACCGACGACCACCCCGTGGGCGACCCCCAGCCGCGCCCTCGCCGCATCTCCCGGCTGCGCCGCAGGCTGCGCCCGATGCTCGTGGACCCGGATGAACCGGCCCTCCTCTATGACGCCCACGGTCTTCCCCCCGAATCGTGCGGGCCCCCGGCCACCGAGCGACCCGGCCCAGACGCCGCCGGGGACGTCCCGCGCCGGCCCCGCGAGTCCTCCAGCTCGACCACCCGCTCAGCACAGAGTCCGCCCGCCGCCCGGGCCAGCGATAGGGCCAGCGATAGGGCCAGCGATAGGGCCAGCGACCGGGCCAGCGACCGGGCCAGCACCGAAGCCCCGGCTGAAGGAGGGGGCGGCTCCGCCGGACCTCCGGAGGCCGCTCCCCCAGACGGGACGACGGCAGAAGGCCCGTCCTCAGATCCGACGGCGCCGGACCCGGGTGCTCCGCGCGCTCTGCACCAGTTCACCCAGACCACCCGCCCGGTGTACACGGGTTTCATGCTCGCCGTAGGTGTGGGGCTGGCTCTGCTCATCTTCTACATCGGGCAGACCAACACGCAGCTGCTCATCTGGATCGGTGCGGCCCTGTTCATCGCCCTGGGATTGGACCCTGTGGTCCGGGCCCTGGAGAGGGTCGGGCTTCCCCGGCCGGCCGGTGTCACCGTCACGATGCTGACCTTCGTCACCACGGTCTCCTCGTTCATCGCCTGGCTCGCTCCCGCGGTGACCGAGCAGATGTCGACCTTCGTGACCACCATCCCACAGATCGTCTATGACATCTCCCGGTCTCCCTGGTTCCTCCGTCTGGACGAGGACTTCCAGCTGCAGGACATCATCGACAACGAAGTCAGCCGCTTCGTGGCCGACTCCTCGAACATCACCAACGCGTTGGGCGGGCTCTTCGGCGTCGGCGCCGCGGTGCTGACCACCGGCTTCGGGATGCTCGTGGTGGCCGTGCTGGCCCTGTACTTCCTCGCCTCGCTGCCGACGATGAAGGCCTGGGGCTATCGCTTGGTTCCCCGCTCCCGACGGCCCCGGATCCAGCACCTGGGCGAGCGGATCCTCAACGGTGTGGGCTACTACGTCATCGGGCAGGCCTGTGTGGCGTTCCTCAACGGGGTGGTGGCCTATGTCGCCATCAGCATCGCCGGTGTGCCCTTCGGCGCGCTGTTCGCCGTCGTGGTCGGGGTGCTGGCCTTCATCCCCCTGGTCGGCCCGGTCACGGGCGGCTCCCTGGTGACGCTCGTCGCACTGACCGTCGACTGGCAGACGGCCCTGACCTTCGCGGCGATCTACTTCGTCTATCTGCAGATCGAGGCCTATCTGGTCTCCCCCCGCATCATGGCCCGAGCGGTGAAGATCCCCGCGGCCGTGGCGGTGATCTCGGTGATCGCCGGAGGCACCCTGCTGGGGGTGCTGGGCGCGCTGATGGCCATCCCGACGGCGGCCGCCCTCATGCTGCTCATCCGTGAGGTGCTCATCACGCACCAGGACAGCCGGTGAGCCGATGCCGGTGGGCCACTCTCACCCTGGCCGCCTCGCCAGCTCTCAGGCGATCCTCCAGCAGTGGGTGTGCCAGTGGCGACGCTCCGAGGCAGCATGTTCATCGCCGAGGATCGAATCGGCGCGCCAGGCCACCACGTGCGCCGTCCCGGCGACGATGGTCAGATGGCAGCCGGGGCAGACGTACTCCTTGGTGGCGCCGGAGGCGCTGATCCGACGGACATGATAGTCGCCGTCGCGGCGGGATTCGATCCCGGCGGAGAAGCCTCCCGGCGAGAGCACACTCCTGTCCAGAGGGCGAGCCTCGCGCTGCCATTTGGACGGTCCGCGTCCTCCGCGCCGTGATCCCCGAGAGCCCTTGCCCATGAACTCCATTGTGGCAGAGTTCCTCTCCACCTCCTGGTCACCCGCCCACGCACCCGCCCACGCACCCGCCCACGCACCCGGTGCGGCATACCCCGGGCGAACCCGGTAGGATCGACGACCGTGCGATTGGTGATTGCGACCTGCTCCGTGACCTACACCGGACGACTGAACGCCCACTTGGCCCAGGCGACGCGCCTGCTCATGGTCAAGGCCGACGGCGCCGTCCTGGTCCATGCCGACGGCGGCTCCTACAAGCCGTTGAACTGGATGTCGCCACCCGCGACGATGCGCGTCTCCGCCCCCGATGCGGAGGAGGCCGAGGCCGGCGTGACCGAGGTCTGGACGGTCACCGCGGACAAGAGCGACGACACGCTGCGCATCTCGCTCTTCGAGGTCCATCATGACTCCCAGCATGAGCTGGGGACGGACCCAGGTCTGGTGAAGGACGGTGTGGAGTCAGACCTGCAGCGGCTGCTCGCCGAACAGATCGACCGACTCGGCGAAGGGCACAGCCTGATCCGTCGCGAGTACCCCACCGCAATCGGCCCGGTGGACATCCTGGCCAAGGGGCCCGGCGGCACCGTCGCGGTGGAGCTCAAGCGGCGCGGGGACATCGACGGCGTCGAGCAGCTCACCCGCTATCTGGATCTGCTCAATCGAGACCCGCTGCTGGCCCCCGTCGCGGGCATCTTCGCCGCCCAGCAGATCAAGCCTCAGGCCCGCACACTGGCCGAAGACCGCGGCATCCGTTGTGTGGTGCTCGACTACGACGAGCTGCGCGGAGTCGACGACGCCGAGTCCCGGCTCTTCTGATCATCGAGCCCTGTGCCACACAGCAGGTGATGCTCCGGCCTGCGCAGTGCATCGGACGCCGTGCACACGACGCCGATGACACTCTCGAGGACAGCCTCACCGGCGTCCTGGCACTGCCTTCCATGGGTTGAAGACTTCAGGCCAGAGCGGGACCCTGACCAGCGTGAGGTCGGGTGGCAAGACGTCGCAGCACGAGCCATACGACAACACCTGCGACTATCGACAGCATCGGCACCAGTTGCGACGCGAATTCGGACCCGCGCGCCAGCACCACGGGGATCGACAGGCCTACGAAGATCCGTACTGCTCCCACGCCCCCGGCATCACCCCTTCGCCACTGGACCGCGTGATCATACGCGCGGCCAAAGACCAGCACCACCACCAAAGGGATCACAAGGCTCCACAGCGCCCAGTCCTGCGCCAATCCGATCACGGCCAGCAGCGCGCCGAAAGCGATGGCGAGGCAGGCGACATACGAAGTCACTCGAGATGCGTCTCCACGGAGGCTCACGGTCTCTCACTCCTCAGCATGCGTTGTTCCAGTCAGGCCCATCACTCGAGAGTGCAGCCTGGGCCGGAACGCTTCCGCACACTGACAGCACACCCGCGACGAGCACGGCGATCACCAAACTCACACTCCGAGGGACGCCCCCTGCGAGGCAGTGCACCACACACTGGAGTAACTCCTCTCGGCATCCAGGGGAATGACTGAATCCATCCGTCGTGCGCCTCAGTACACCGTCGTCTCTGCCCCACGCGCTCACCGGAGACGCCGCAGGCCGCCGCCGAGCTCCCCTGTTGGGAAGCCCGACGACGGCCTCAGCTGTGAAGTGAGAGGTGCCGGCAGAGCCGGACCGGGTCCTCGCGATGCCCGCGAGGCGTCAGTCCGTCACCACCTGGGCGTCATCGGCGACGATGGTCACCCGGTCGGAGTCGACCGAGAAGAATCCGCCGCTGAGATGTGCCCGCACCGGTGCACCGTCCACCGGCTCGATGAGCAGCTCACCGGAGGCCAGCAGCGCCAGCACGGGGGTGTGACCGGGGAGGATCCCCATGTCACCCTCGATGGTGCGACCGCGGATCGCCTTGGCGCTCCCGGACCACACTGCGTGGTCCTGGGAGACCACCTGGACGTCGAGTTCAGCCATGATCTGTTCCTTCCCCGTGAGGTCCGAAGACTCAGGAGTTCTTCTGCAGCTCGGCGTACTTCTGCTCGACGTCGTCCAGGCCACCGACGTTGTAGAACGCCTGCTCCGGGATGTGGTCGAGGTCGCCGTCGCAGATCGCGGTGAAGCCCTCGATGGTGTCCTTGATCGGCACCGTCGAACCTTCGACACCGGTGAACTGCACCGCAGTGTAGGTGTTCTGGGACAGGAACTGCTCGATGCGGCGGGCCCGGGAGACGACGATCTTGTCCTCTTCGGAGAGCTCGTCCACGCCGAGGATGGCGATGATGTCCTGCAGCTCCTTGTTCTTCTGCAGGATCTGCTTCACTCGGGTCGCCGTGTCGTAGTGCGCCTGCCCGATGTACTGCGGGTCCATGATCCGCGAGGTCGAGGTCAGCGGGTCCACCGCAGGGTACAGACCACGCGAGGCGATCGCACGGGAGAGCTCGGTCGTCGCGTCCAGGTGGGCGAACACGTTCGCCGGTGCCGGGTCGGTGTAGTCGTCGGCGGGGACGTAGACGGCCTGCATCGAGGTGATGGAGTGGCCGCGGGTCGAGGTGATGCGCTCCTGGAGCACACCCATCTCGTCTGCGAGGTTCGGCTGGTAGCCCACGGCCGAGGGCATGCGGCCCAGCAGCGTGGAGACCTCCATGCCGGCCTGGGAGAAGCGGAAGATGTTGTCGATGAAGAGCAGCACGTCCTGGTTCTTCACGTCGCGGAAGTACTCCGCCATGGTCAACGCCGACAGCGCCACACGCAGACGCGTGCCTGGCGGCTCGTCCATCTGGCCGAACACCAGTGCGGTGTCCTTGAGGACGCCGGCCTCCTCCATCTCGACCCAGAGGTCGTTGCCCTCACGGGTGCGCTCACCGACGCCGGCGAACACCGAGGTGCCGCCGAAGTTGCGGGCCACACGGGTGATCATCTCCTGGATGAGCACCGTCTTGCCCACACCGGCACCGCCGAAGAGACCGATCTTGCCACCCTGGATGTAGGGAGTCAGCAGGTCGATCACCTTGATGCCGGTCTCCAGCATCTCGGTGGAGCCCTCCAGCGCCGCGAAGTTCGGGGGCTGACGGTGGATGGGCCACCGGTCCTCCACCTCCAGGTCCGCAGTCGGCATGTCCAGGGTCTCGCCCAGGACGTTGAAGATGTGCCCCTTGACGGAGTCACCGACCGGCACGGAGATCGCGGCACCGGTGTCCTGCACCGGCAGACCGCGGACCAGACCGTCGGCGCCCTGCATGGAGATGCCTCGGACGAGGTTGTCGCCGAGGTGCTGGGCGGTCTCGAAGGTGATCGTCTTCGTCTCGCCGCCGAGGGTGACCTCGGTGGTCAGCGCGTTGTAGATCTCCGGCATGGCGTCGGCCGGGAACTCGATGTCGACGACCGGGCCGATGACCCGGGCGATACGACCGGTCGCACCCGACGGAACGTCCACAGCGGACTGTTCTGCAGTACTGGCAGTCATCTCTCTCACTTCACTTGATGTTGGATGATGTCAAAGCGGTCAGTTCGGGCGGTCGTTGGCTCCGCCCCGTGGGCTGCTAGCTGGCGGACAGTGCGTCGGCGCCCGCGATGAGCTCGGTGAGCTCCTGGGTGATCTCAGCCTGACGTGCGTTGTTGCGCAGCAGGGTGTACTTGCGGATGAGCTCGTCGGCGTTGTCCGCGGCGGACTTCATCGCCCGCTGACGGGCGGCCAGCTCGGAGGCCGCAGCCTCGAGCATCGCCGCGTAGATGCGGGACTCGACGTAGCGCGGCAGCAGCGCGTCGAGCACCTCCTCCGCCGTGGGCTCGAACTCATAGAGCGGCAGCAGCTCGTCCTCGGCTTCGACCTCCTTCTCGACGACGGCCAGCGGAAGCATCCGGTGGACCACCGGCTCCTGACTGATCATCGACTTGAATTCGGTGTAGACCAGGTACAGCTCGTCGACACCGCCCTCGGCAGTCTCCTGGACGAACCGCTCGACCAGCGCATCGCCGATCTCACGGGCGGTCTCCACCGCTGGTGCGTCCGTCCCCCCGGTCCAGACGTGGTCATACTCCCGCTCACGGAAGTCGTAGTACGCCTGGGCCTTGCGACCGTAGAGGTACGGGCGCACCTCCTTGCCCTCCTCTCGGAGGTAGGCGACGAGCGCCTCGGCGCGCTTGAGCACATTGGTCGAGTAGGCGCCGGCGAGACCGCGGTCGGAGGTCATGATGAGCACCGCCGCGCGGGTCGGGTTCTCCGACTTCTGCGTGAGCACGTGCTCGATGTCGTCCTGCGAGGCCACGGCCGAGACCGCGCGGGTGATGGCCTCCGCATACGGCAGCGACGCCCGCACACGCTGGCGCGCCTTGCCGATCCGCGAGGTCGCGATCAGCTCCATCGCCTTGAAGATCTTCTTCATCGACGAGGTCGATGCGATCTTCTGGCGGTAGACCCGGATCTGGGCTCCCATGCTTGTCCTTCCCTGAAGTGGTCGGCTCCTGCGCCGACGTCGGCGACGAGTGGCTCTGCATCGAGCCGGCCCGTCCACCGACGTCGGCGACCGGAGTCGGAGTCAGCTCGACTCAGCGGTCCTGAGCGACGATCTCTTCCTGAGCGATCTCGTCTGCGGACAGCGCCTCTGCCTGCTCATTGCCGACGATCGACTGCGGGCCCTCCGCGTGGAAGGTGCGCTTGAACTCGACGATGGCTTCGTTCAGCGCCGCGCGGGTGTCGTCCTCGAGCTTGCCGGACTCGGCGAGGTTGGTCAGCACCGTGGTCTTCCGCCGCAGGTGCTCGATCCAGTCCTGTTCGAAGCGCTTGACGTCGTTGACTTCCACGTCGTCGAGGTGGCCCTCGGCACCGGCCCAGATGGAGACGACCTGTTCCTCGACCGGGTACGGGGTGTACTGCGGCTGCTTCAGGAGCTGCATCTGCCGCTCACCGCGGACGAGCTGCTGACGCGTGGCCGGATCCAGGTCCGAGGCGAACATCGCGAAGGCCTGCATGTCCCGGTACTGGGCGAGGTCCAGCTTCAGCGTGCCGGCAACCTTCTTCATCGCCTTGACCTGGGCGGCGCCACCGACGCGGGACACCGAGATGCCGACGTCGACGGCGGGGCGCTGGTTGGCGTTGAACAGGTCCGACTGCAGGAAGATCTGCCCGTCAGTGATGGAGATGACGTTGGTCGGGATGTAGGCGGAGACATCGTTGGCCTTGGTCTCGACGATCGGCAGGCCCGTCATCGAACCGGCGCCCATCTCGTCGGAGAGCTTGGCGCAACGCTCCAGCAGGCGGGAGTGCAGGTAGAAGACGTCGCCCGGGAAGGCCTCACGTCCCGGCGGACGACGCAGCAGCAGCGAGACCGCACGGTAGGCCTCAGCCTGCTTCGAGAGGTCGTCGAAGATGATCAGCACGTGCTTGCCGCCGTACATCCAGTGCTGGCCGATGGCCGACCCGGCGAAGGGCGCCAGGTACTTGAAGCCCGCCGGATCGGAAGCCGGGGAGGCCACGATGGTGGTGTACTCCAGCGCGCCCTGCTCCTCGAGGGTCTGGCGGACGGCTGCGATCGTGGAGGCCTTCTGCCCGACGGCGACGTAGACGCAGCGAACCTGCTTGTCGACGTCACCGGAGTCCCAGTTGGCCTTCTGGTTCAGGATGGCGTCGATGGCGATGGCGGTCTTGCCGGTCTGGCGGTCGCCGATGAGCAGCTGGCGCTGGCCGCGACCGATCGGGATCATCGCGTCGATGGCCTTGATCCCGGTCTGCAGCGGCTCGTGCACCGACTTGCGCTGCACGACAGACGGTGCCTGGAGCTCGAGAGCACGGCGGCCCTCGGGCTCGATGGCGCCGAGGTCGTCGATCGGGGCGCCCAGCGGGTCGACGACGCGACCCAGGAAGTTGTCGCCCACCGGCACGGAGAGGACCTCGCCGGTGCGGTGCACCTCCTGGCCCTCTTCGATCCCGGAGAAGTCACCGAGGACGACGACGCCGATCTCGCGGGTGTCGAGGTTCTGGGCCAGGCCCAGAGTTCCGTCCTCGAAACGGAGAAGTTCGTTGGCCATGGTCGAGGGAAGCCCCTCGACGCGGGCGATGCCGTCGGCTGCCGAGATCACCCGTCCGACCTCGACGCGCTCGGTGCGCCCCGGGTCGTAGGACGCTGCGAACTCGTTCAAAGCATTGCGGACGTCGTCGGCGTTGATGGTCAAGTCGGCCATCTGCAGTCCCTGCTCTCCTGTGTCGTGGCCGCAGCTGCGGCCGAGTGGTTCAAAGATTCACGTGTATGTCAGCGCCATCAGCGCTGGATGTCAACGGCGCTGGGAGACGCATGCGCTGCTCCGGGGCCCGGTTCAGCCGGCCAGTCTCCGGTTGAGCTCGCTGAGCCTGGTCGCGACCGTGGAGTCCACGACCTCATCGCCGACCTGCACCCGGATGCCGCCGACCACAGAGGGATCGACGACGACGTCGAGTCTGAGCTCTCGGCCGAAGTAGCGGTCCAGGCTGGAACTCAGCCGTCGCCGGTGGGCTTCGTCGAGCTCCTTGGCCACGGTGACCTGCGCGATCCAGCGCTGCTGACGCGCGGCGATCTGCTCGGCGAAGCGCTCGACGAGCGCCTCCGGGCGCAGACCGCGAGGAGCAGTCACCGCCCGGTCGATGAGCAGACGCGCCTCGGCACCGGCTCCGCCGGACAGCCGTGCGGCCAGGCGGCGCTTGGCCGCAGCGTCAGCCTGAGGTTCGGTCAGCGCGTGCTGCACCTCGTGGGAGGAGGACACGGCACGTCGGAAGCCCAGCAGATCGGACTCCAGCGACTCGAGGCCGTCGAGGCCGTCCTTCTCCGCCTGCACGGCCACCACGGAGACCGCGAGACGCTCGATCGCGTCACCGAGGTCCCGCTCACGGCTCCAACGCTGGGAGGCCACTGCCTCCAGCACGGAGACGGTGCTGGTCCGTGCCTTGGCGCTGAAGAGGCTCCGCACCATCGCCGCACGGTCCCCCGCGTCCCGGGCAGGGTCGGTCAGGCTTCGCCGCAGGGCGGCCGAGGAGTCCAGCACATCGAGGGCGCTGAAGAGCTCGTCCGCCACGGCGAGCTCCGCCGCTGCGAGCGTGTCCGCCAGCTGCTCCTGCAGCGTGGCGAGGGATTCACCGGTCACCGCAGCCATTACTGTGCCGCTCCTGTCGTGTTCGACTGTTCGGCGGCGTCGAGGTCAGCCAGGAAACGGTCGACCACCCGCTGGGAGCGCGCGTCGTCTTCGAGGGCTTCGCCCACGATCCGGCTGGCCAGCTGGGTCGCCAGCGCGCCGACGTCCTGACGCAGCGTGACGGCCGCCTGCTGGCGCTCCGCCGCGATCTGCTGCTGAGCCTGCTCGGTGATGCGTGCGGCCTCGGCCGCCGCCTTCTCCTTGTGCTCGGCGACGATCTGGGCACCCTCCGCGCGGGCCTCCTCGCGGATCCGGCTGGCCTCGGCACGTGAGTCAGCCAGGTTCTGCTCGTACTCGGTCTTCATCGCTTCGGCCTCAGCCATGGCCTCCTCGGCCTGGCTCAAGCCGCCCTCGATCGCCGTGCGGCGATCCTGGTACGCCTTCTCGAAGGCCGGAGCGATGAACTTCACCACGACGACGAGCAGCGCCAGGAAGCCCAGGATGACGACAAGGGTCTCCCAGAGGTTGGGAACCAGCGGGTTGGCGTCCTCGGCCGCTGCCTGGATCAGTGAAGTGCTGATCATGTGTTCACCCATTTTCACTAGTCAGACGGTCTGAAGGGGGTCCAGGCCAGCTGCACCCCGCACACGGGCTGTGTCAGAGCCTGGTCAGATCACGAAGGCGAAGACGATGGCCAGGACGAAGACCGCCTCAGCCAGGGCGAAGCCGAGGATCGCGATCGGCTGCAGGACACGCTGAGCCTCCGGCTGACGGGCCACACCGTTGATGTAGGCCGCGAAGACCAGACCGATGGCGATGGCCGCACCGAGACCGGCGATGCCCATGCCGAGCATGTTCAGGGATCCGTCCATGGAATTTCTCTCTTTCTGTCTCGATCCCGGTGCTTGTCACCGGGACTGTCTCTGCTCGTCCAGCCGATGGTTCCGGTCAGACGTTCGTTCTTATGGGTGTGGGGTGCTCCCCGTGGAGTTCCCCGAGTCTGCGTGGTGATCGTCGTGTCGGTGGTCGTCGGTCCGTCCTGCGCGAGGATCTGCTCGACCGACCAGACCCCCGGCGTCTCGGTCGCATGAGGTCAGTGAGCGTCGGCCTCGATCGAGCCCTGGATGTAGATGGCGGTCAGCAGGGCGAAGACGAAGGCCTGCAGGACCATCATGATCAGTTCCAGGAAGTACAGCGGGATGGACCCCAACAGGATCAGGACGCCCAGGCTGCTGGAGCCGAGGCCTTCCTGCTGCGCGATGAGGAACTCCGCGCCGGAGCCTGCCAGCATCACGATGATGTGGCCCGCGAGCATCACAGCCATCAGACGCAGCGAGTGCGTCAGCGGGCGGATCAGGAAGTTGGAGAGGAACTCGATGGGGATCAGCAGCGGCAACAGCCACTTCGGCACCCCGGAGGGGACGGTCATCAGCTTCACGAACCGGCCGCCGTGGAGCTTGAACCCCATGGCGATCCACGTGACCCAGATGATCGCGGCGATGGCGTAGGCGGACCCCGCGTGGGAGAAGGTCGGCATCTGCAGCAAGGGCACGGCGCCGAAGAGGTTGTTGAACAGCACGAAGAAGAAGACCGTGAAGAGGAACGGCACCCAGGGCTTGAAGTGCTTCTCGCCGAGGATGTCCCGGCCGAGGCTGTTCCGCACGAAGGAGTAACCGCCTTCAGCGATGAACTGCAGCCGTGAGGGCACGAGCTCGTGCTTGCGGATGGCGAACATGAAGAACCACCAGATGGCCAGCACCGCGAGGATGACCATCAGCATGTTCTTGCCGAAGCCGGTCCCCCATTCCGCCATCCACGGGAAGATCTCCGGAAGATGGGTCTCACTGATCGTCGGCGGGGTGAATCCACCCTCGTCGGCGGCTACGAGCGCAAGCGACTGCAACGCTGGTCCTCTCTGCGGTGTCCGTCATCGGGCACATGGGGCATGGGCCCCGGGCATCGGCGAGCCGGAGGGTCTCCGTCTCTACGTCGTTCTCGGCGCGATCGGCGGATTCTCTCCGGTGACATGCACACAGAGATATCCCTCAACCCTGGATCAGGGAAGAGCTGTGGAGTGGTGACTGGACAGAATCCAACACCGTGATGCGGCCCTCAGTCAGCCTATCAAAGACCGGGACGACACACGGCATGCCCCTCACGCCAGGACCAACTGTACTACGAGCCGTAGAAGTCTGCCGCTCTGTGTCTCGTCCCGTGACACCCCCACCGGGGTCAGCGCTCCTCGGGGTCAAGGGTCACGCGAAGCCGCATGAAGGCGGAGATCTCGGCGATCTGCCACGCGATGACGGCGGCCGCCGCCGGGAAGAGCGTCCAGCCCGGATCGATCCAGTCGGGTGGGGGCACAGAGGTCAGCACCACCGCCAGCAGCACGATCTTCAGCGCGAATCCCAGCATGAAGGCGGTGATCGTCTGGGACGGCACCACGCGCTCCGCGACGTCGACCAGCAGCAGGCTCATGGAGGAGAACACCACCACGATCGTCCCGCCCAGGACCGCGCTGAGCGCGGCATCGGCACCCGAGACGAGCATCCCGACACAGGCGGCCAGCACTGTCGTCGCGACTCCTGCGGCCGAGGCCACCAGCAGCACGCGCCGCCATCCGGTCGCTCCAGGGAACAGCCTCGTCATCGGGCCCTCTCCTTCCGGGCGCGCAGCGCCCGCTGTGCGGTCCGCCGGTTCACCCGGGCGGCCCGCCGTCGCGTCCACGGACCCAGCGTGAGCACCGTCGCGGCGCCCAGCGTACCGAGCATCGCCAGACTCACGAACCACCACGGGAGAAAGTTGAAGGAGACCGCACCGAAGGCGAACAGACCCGACCAGAGGTAGAGCAGCAGCACCGCCTGAGGGTGGGAGTAGCCTCCATCGACGAGCTTGTGGTGCAGATGTCCCCGGTCAGGGCTGAACGGTGAGGCCCCTCGGGCAGTGCGCCGTATGACCGCCAGAGCCAGATCCAGCAGCGGCAGCAGCGTGACCGCCAGCGGCAGCAGGATCGGCATGTAGGCGGGCACGTTGCGGAAGCGCCAGCCCTCGGAGAGCTGCCCGACGTCCGAGGTCACGGCCACTGCCCCGGCGGCCATCACCAGCCCCAGGAGCATCGCTCCGGTGTCGCCCATGATGATGCGCGCCGGGTGGAAGTTGTGCGGAAGGAAGCCCAGACAGGCCCCCACCATGACGGCCATCAGCAGGGTCACCAGGTTGGAGGCGTCGAACTCGTTGATCGACAGCGTCAGCAGATAGCTGTAGATGAAGAAGGCGCTGCCACCGATGGCCGCCACCCCGGCGGCAAGGCCGTCCAGACCATCGATGAAGTTGAAGGCGTTGATCGTCAGCACCACCAGGAACACCGTCAGAGCGGCCTGGACCGGAGCGTCGCCCACGCCCAGCCAGCCGACCGGCATCACCTCCAGCTGGACGCCATGGACCACCAGCAGCACACCGGCGCCCACCTGTCCGATCAGTTTCAGGAACCAATGGATGTCCCAAGCGTCGTCCGCCATCCCCACCGCCAGGATGAGCACCATCGCGGCGAAGACCCCTCGGACCGGGGTGAGATCGGCGAAGATGCCGCTCAGATAAGGGATGGCAGCCGCCGCGGCAAGCCCCACGACCATGCCCACGAACATGCCTGCCCCTCCCCAGCGGGGCAGGGTCTGCCGATGCATGTCCCGGTCACGGACCGGTGTATAGACGCCCAGGGTGAGCGCGACCGACCGCACCAGAGGCGTGACAGCATAGGTCACCATCGCCGAGAGGGTGAGCACGATGAGGAAATAGATCATGAGATCGCGGGAGCGCCCCTCAGCCCTCGCCGTCGGCGTCGGCGGTCGTCGCCGGCGGGCCCTGGACCTCCGGGACCACGGCCTGCAGCTCGGCGAGACTGATCGCCCCGTCACGCACCACCCGCGGCAGCTCGCGGGTGCAGTCGACGATGGTCGACGGGGCCGTGGTCTCACGCGTACCGTCGTCCAGGTAGATGCTGACCGCCTCGCCCAGCATCTCCCGGGCCTGGGCCACTGTGGTCGCGGCGGGGAGTCCGGTGCGGTTGGCGGAGGAGACCGCCATCGGGCCGGTCTGGGTCAGCAGATCCAGGGCCAGGTCGTCAGCCGGCATCCGCAGCGCCACAGTCCCCCGGGTCTCCCCCAGGTCCCAGGCCAACGAGGGCTGGGCCTGCAGGATCAGCGTCAGCGCGCCCGGCCAGAAGGCTTCCGCGAGTCGATGGGCGGCCTCCGGGACCTCAGCGGCCAGGGCGGCCATGACGGCCTGCTCTCCGATGAGCACCGGCGGGGGCATGGTCCTGTTCCGTCCCTTGGCGGCGAGCAGGATGCTCACAGCCTGGGGGGAGAAGGCGTCCACACCGATGCCGTAGACGGTGTCCGTGGGGAGGACGACGCAATCACCGCGCTGGACGGCATCGACAGCCGCGGCGATGCCTGCGGAACGGGACTCGAGGTCATCACAGTCGAGAATCTGGCTCACGCGCGTCATTCTCCCATGTCTGGGCCAGCTGCCGGGTGGTGCTGACCTGCTGTGTCTGGCTGCGCCCTCTGCGTGTCCGCTCCCTCGGCAGAGGTGGGCGCGCGGCGTCGTCGGACCGCGCTGGTGGCACGGTCGCGTCCGGTCAGATCCTGATGCGTGGCCACCTGCCCGAAACCCGCGTCCGCGGAGAGTCGGGCGGCCAGCGCAACGGCCTGGACCTCCGCATGCTCGATGACCAGACGGCCGCCGTCACGCAGCAGCCGGGCGGCCGCCTCCACGACGGCCACAGGCATCTGCAGTCCGTCCGCTCCCCCGCCGTAGAGGGCCAGCTCCGGATCATGGTCGCGGACTTCAGCCTCGGTGGGCACCATCCCCGGCGGGATGTAGGGCGGATTCGAGACGACGACGTCGAAGCTGTCCTCCCACTCCTGAGGCACCGTGCGCAGATCCTGCCGATGCAGGGTGGCGCCGAAGGGCGTGAGGTTCAGCTCAGCCCACGCGGCGGCCTGCTCACAGAGCTCCACCGCATGGACCTCGGCAGCCGGATGTTCGGCCGCGACGGCCGCCGCCAGCGCCCCGGATCCGGTGCCCAGATCGATGACACGGGGCCGGGCCGATGACCCGGCGGACAGGTGATCCAGCACAACCTGGGCGACTTGCTCGGTCTCCGGACGCGGAATGAACACCCCCGGTCCGACGCGCAGCTCCAGACTCCGGAAGGGTGCCACCCCGGTCAGGTGCTGCAACGGCACCCGCCGCGCCCGCTCGTCGACCAGCGTCTCGTACCGCTCAGCCACGGCGACGTCGACCGAGGCACCGGCCAGTGCCCGCGCCGCGGCCCGCCCCCGCCCCTCTCCGAGCACATGGGCCAGCAGCAGTTCGGCGTCCGCACGCGGCGAGGGCACCTCGGCGGAGCTCAGCCGCCGCACGGCCTCCCGCAGCAGCGTGCTGAGCTCGACCTGCGTGGTCCCTGCCCGGCCGCTCATGGCTGCGGGGCCTCGGCCAACGCGGCGAGCCGCTCCTGCTCATCCAGCTGCAGGCAGGACTGCACGACGGCTTCGAGGTCGCCGTTCATGACCACGTCCAGGTTGTAGGCCTTGTAGCCGGTCCGGTGGTCCGCGATGCGGTTCTCCGGATAGTTGTATGTGCGGATGCGCTCCGAGCGGTCCATTGTGCGCACCTGGGAACGGCGGGCCTGGGAGTTCTCGGCGTCGATCTGTTCCTGCTGGTGGGCCAGCAGCCGGGAACGGAGCACACGCATGGCGGCGTCCTTGTTCTGCAGCTGCGACTTCTCGTTCTGCATCGCCACCACGATGCCGGTGGGCAGGTGGGTGATCCGTACGGCCGAATCGGTGGTGTTCACACTCTGTCCTCCCGGCCCGGAGGATCGGTAGACGTCGATCTTCACGTCGTTCTGGTGGATCTCGATCTCTTCGGGCTCCTCCACCTCGGGAAGCACCAGCACCCCGGCGGCGGAGGTATGGATCCGCCCCTGGGACTCGGTCTCCGGAACACGCTGGACCCGATGCACGCCGCCTTCGAACTTCAGGTGTGCATACACCCCCTCGGCCGGGTCGGTCGCCCCGGATCGGATGGACATCTGGACGTCCTTGTACCCTCCCAGATCAGACGGGGTGGAGGAGATGATCTCAGTCTTCCAGCCCTTCGACTCGGCGTACCGGGTGTACATGCGGAGCAGATCGCCGGCGAACAGCGCAGCCTCGTCCCCACCGGCGCCGCCCTTGACCTCGATGATGACGTCCCGGGCGTCGTTCTCGTCCCGTGGGATGAGCATGCGCAGCAGCCGGTCCGCCGCGGCCTCGAGCTGATCGCGCAGCTGATCGGCCTCGTCGGCGAAGTCCTCGTCCTCGGCGGCGAGTTCCTCGGCCGCCTCGAGGTCCTCGGTGAGTCGGGCCCATCGACGATGCGCCTCGACGACGCCGTTGAGTCGGGCATAGCGGCGCCCCAGCCGACGCGCGAGCGCCTGGTCGGCGTGGACGTCAGGATCGGAGAGCCGAGTCTGCAGCTCGGCGTGCTCGGCCAACAGGGTGTCGACCGAATCGAACATGCGTTTCTCGATCAGCGGGTCTGGGGCTGTCATGGGTCGGGGACCTTCTTCTGCGGGTGTCGGGACGGGGCGGCACTTCTCGAGGCGACGACGGCGCCGGGAGAGGGCGGCTGTGCGTCCCCTCCCGGCGCCGTCGATCGTCGTCGAGCCGCTAGTCCTTCTTGTTCTTGTCCCCCAGCGTGGTCTTGTTGGCCAGCATCAGGAACTCCGCGTTGGAGCTGGTCTCCTTGAGCTTGTTGATGAGCAGCTCCAGGCCCTGCTGCTGTTCCAGGCCGGAGAGCACCCGACGCAGCTTCCACATGATCTTGATCTCGTCACCGGAGAGCAGGTTCTCCTCGCGGCGCGTGGACGAGGCGTTGACATCCACCGCCGGGAAGATGCGGCGGTCGGCGAGGTGCCGGGACAGCCGCAGCTCCATGTTGCCGGTGCCCTTGAACTCCTCGAAGATGACCTCGTCCATCTTGGATCCGGTCTCCACTAGCGCAGTGGCCAGGATGGTCAGCGAGCCCCCGTTCTCGATGTTCCGTGCCGCTCCGAAGAAGCGCTTCGGCGGGTAGAGGGCGTTGGCGTCGACACCGCCGGAGAGGATCCGGCCGGAGGCCGGAGCCGCGGTGTTGTAGGCCCGGCCCAGACGCGTCATGGAGTCCAGCAGCACGACGACGTCCTTGCCCAGCTCCACCAGCCGCTTGGCGCGCTCGATCGCAAGCTCCGCGACGGTCGTGTGGTCGTCGGCCGGACGGTCGAAGGTCGAGGCGATGACCTCGCCGTCGACGGTGCGCTGCATGTCGGTGACCTCTTCAGGGCGCTCGTCGACCAGCACCATCATGAGATGGACCTCAGGGTTGTTGGTCTTGATGGCACGGGCCAGGGACTGCAGGATCATCGTCTTGCCCGCCTTGGGCGGGGAGACGATGAGCCCGCGCTGCCCCTTGCCGATGGGGGCGAGGAGGTCGATGACGCGCGGGCTGACGTTCGCCGGGTCGCCTTCCAGGCGGAGGCGCTCCTGCGGGTACAGGGGAACCAGTTTGCCGAAGTCCACCCGGTCGGCGCTGGACTCGGCCGGTCGGCCGTTGACCGACTCCAACTTCACCAGGGCGTTGAACTTCTGGCGCTTGTTCTGGTTCTCCCCGTCGCGCGGGGCGCGAATGTGGCCGTGGACGGCATCGCCCTTGCGCAGCTTGTACCGCTTGACCTGGGCCAACGAGACATAGACGTCGTTCTGGCCGGGCAGGTAGCCGGAGGTCCGGATGAACGCGTAGTTGTCCAGGACGTCGAGGATGCCCGCCACCGGCACCAGGACGTCGTCCTCGGTGACCTCGGTGTCGTCCACCTCGGGGTTCTGCCGTCCTCGACGACGATTCCCTCGCTCGTTGCGGTTGCGATTGCGGCGGTTGCGGCCGCCGTCACGACCACCATCACGACCGCCGTCACGACCACCATCACGACCGCCGTCACGACCACCGTCACGACCACCGCGACCCTCGTTCTGACCCTTCTGACCGTCGCGCTGGCCGTCCTTCTGACCGTCGCGCTGACCGTCCTTCTGGCCGCCGCGCTGACCGTCCTTCTGGCCGCCGCGCTGACCGTCCTTCTGGCCGCCGCGCTGGCCGTCCTTCTGGCCGTCCTTCTGACCGCCGCGCTCGTCCTTCTGGGGCTGGTCCTCGCCGCCTCCACGGCGTCCACGCCCCTTGGGCTGGTCCTGTTTGGGCGACTCGCCGCCCCGGCTCTCGTCCTGACCCTCGGACTTGCCCTCGGACTTGCCCATGTCTCCGCCGTCAGCCCGACCGTCCTGGCCGCCCCGTCCCGAGCCGCCGTCCTGGCCGGGCCCCTTTCCAGAGTCCTTGCCGGAACCCTTTCCGGAGCCCTTTCCAGAGCCCTTGCCGGAGTCCTGCGGGCCGCCCTGGGAGGAGTCCGTGCCCGGGCCCTTCTCAGAGTCCTTCTTGGCCCGCTCCGCGCGGTCGGCCACGGCACCGCCCCGCTGGTGGGCCGAGATGGCCTCCACTAGCGCGGACTTGCGCATCCGAGAGCTTCCGGTGATCCCCAGCTGCTGGGCGAGGGCCTGGAGCTGGGCGAGCTTGAGGCCAGCGAGTCCGCTGGCCTTGCCGTCGTCAGCGGCGTCGCCCGTCTCCTCTGCCTTCTCCGTCGGCTTGGAGCCGGCAGCCTTCCTCGATGTGGCCTTCTTCTGCGTCGACGCCGAGGTCTCGGCGGTCGCGGCGGCGGAAGTCTGCGTCGAGCCGCTCGTCTCGGCGGCCTCGGTTCCCTGAGCCTGAGCGGTCTCAGTGGTGATGTCTGTCACGAAGGATTCCTTCCCCCTCGTCAGGCAGGGGCGGCGCGGGGCGTCTCGGTGCAGAGGTGGTCTGCGCGATGAGGCGGTCCGACGCCGTCGTCCTGCAGCGTGTCTTCAACGGCTCCTCAGATGGCCGTCGGCCTGTTCGTCCACTTCCACGCGTCCACAGTCAGGAGAGTCTCTCTGATGGCTCCGGAACGTCATGCTGACTTCACACGGCGCGTCCTGATCCGGACCGAGGCCCGAAGACTGGACATGATGCGCGCATGGGAGCAAGCGACTCGCGCGGAAGAAGTGCGATGATCGTCCACAGGACCTGTGATGATGTCCTGATGATGGTGCGGGGTGCTGAACACGGGAGAACCTGCTGCGACTGGTCGTCGCATGGTCTCCGACCCAGAGCACACCGCCTCGATCACCGCGGGTACTCCTCCACTGTAGCACCTGTGGGGCTGATCGCCAGGATCGCCGGTCTCCACGTGTCGCCGGAGAACCTGGCGTGGGCGGCGACGTGCGTCTCTGCCTCCCGGGCGGCCTGATCGCCCTCGACGAGCACGAGCACCGAGGGGCCAGCCCCGGAGATCATGGCCGCGTGGCCCGCCGCCCGCAACGAGTCCACCAGAGCCATCGACGGTGCGAAGGCGCCGCGCCGCTGCTCCTGGTGGAGCCTGTCCTCCGTGGCGGCGAGCAGCAGCTCAGGTGCCGTGGTCAGCGCATGGACCAGCAGCCCGGTCCGCGCCGAGTTTGCTGCGGCCACCGCATGCGGAACAGTCTCCGGCAGGACGCCACGGGCCTCGGCGGTGGACTGTTCGACATCCGGAACGGCGAGCACGGTGCGCAGCCGCTCATGCGGCACCAGTGCGGTGCTCCGGAACGTCTGCCCCTCCTGCCAGGACAGCGCCACCCCTCCTCGCAGCGCCGGCACGTAGTTGTCCGGGTGCCCTTCGATGCGTGAGCCGATCTGCAGCTGCTCGTCGGCGGAGAGTCCGTCAGGCAGCAGCGTGTCAGCGACGACGACCGCGGAGGCCACGGCAGCCGCCGAGGACCCCAGTCCTCGGCTGTGCGGGATGTGGTTCTGGGCGGTGACCTGAAGATCAGGGATCCGATACCCCCTCTCGGCCAGGATGCGGGTGACCAGCGAGATCACCAGATGGGAGGCGTCCCGGGGCAGCGAGGCGGCCCCCTCTCCTTCCACCACCACAGAGATTCGGGGCTGCTCCGCGGCGCGCCGCGGTGACGCGACCACATCGATGACGTCGTGCAGCTGCAGGGCCAGGCCCATGCAGTCATAACCCGGCCCGAGGTTCGCCGAGGTGGCCGGCACTCGGAGCCGGAAGGCACGCGGCACTTCGAGGACCTCCGCGAGGTCCTCCCGCGAGTCATTCTGACCTGCCAGGGGCTCCTCCGCACGGGTTCCCGATTCCCACACGGCCCGCGTCCTCGTCCGCCCCGTCACTCGTCCCGGATCCTGCGCGGCCCCGCTGTCCACGCTCACAGCCCCAGCTGAGCTGCGACGGTCTCCACGTCCTGGGGAAGGCGCGTGGGGGCGACATCGCTCCCGTCAGCGTTCTTCAGCGCCCAGTCAGGGTCCTTCAGGCCATGACCGGTCACCGTGATGACGACCTGCAGTCCGACCGGCACCTCACCGGCGGCATGCTTGCGGATCAGCCCGGCCACTCCGGCGGCCGAGGCAGGCTCGACGAACACGCCCTCCTTGGACGACAGCCACCGGTGGGCGGCGAGGATCTCCTCGTCGGTGACGGACTCGATCACACCCCCGGACTCGTCCCGGGCCGCCTCAGCCTTCTCCCAGGAGGCCGGGTTGCCGATACGGATCGCCGTAGCGACCGTGTCCGGCTCGGTGATCGGGTGTCCGGAGACGATGGGGGCCGCACCGGCGGCCTGGAAGCCCCACATCATCGGGGTACGGGTGGCCTGGGGAGCCAGCGGCTCGGCGTCCTGACCATGCTGCGGATTCGTCCAGGTGGAGGCGTACTCCTGGTAGCCCTTCCAGTACGCCGTGATGTTCCCGGCGTTGCCCACCGGCAGCAGGTGCAGGTCCGGGGCGTCGCCCAGGGCATCGACCACCTCGAAGGCGCCGGTCTTCTGCCCCTCGATGCGGGAGGGGTTCACGGAGTTCACCAGGAACACCGGATAGGATTCCGCCAGCTTGCGGGCCACGTCGAGACAGCCGTCGAAGTTGCCGTCGATCTGGATGAGCTCGGCGCCGTGGGCCACGGCCTGGCTGAGCTTGCCCATGGCGATCTTGCCCGCCGGCACCAGCACGGCACAGGTCAGACCCGCCTGGGTGGCGTAGGCCGCGGCGGAGGCCGAGGTGTTACCGGTGGAGGCGCAGACGACCGCCTGGGCCCCCTCGGCCACAGCGGCGGTGATGGCCATCGTCATGCCGCGGTCCTTGAAGGAGCCGGTGGGGTTCATCCCCTCGACCTTCAGATGGACCTCCCCGTCGATGAGCTCTGACAGCGCCGGAGCATGCACCAGCGGGGTTCCGCCCTCCCCCAGGGTGATGATGCGGGTGTCGTCATCGACCGGCAGGCGGTCGGCGTACTCGCGGATCACTCCGCGCCACTGGTGCGCCACGGCGTTGCTCTCCTGTTCCTGAGGATCTGACAGATGGTGATCGGAGCCGCCCTTGGGGGCAGGGTCATGGCAGAACTACTGCTCGATCTCGACGCGCAGCACCGAGGTGACTGCGCGCACGACGTCGAGGGCCTTCAGCGTGGCGACCGTCTCTGCCAGGGACTTCTCCTGCGCGGGGTGAGTGACCACCTGCAGCACGGCGCCGTTCTCATGCTCCGTGTCGACCTCGCCGTCGACGGAGACGATGCCCGGCTGGCGCATGGCCTCGATGGAGACGTGGTGGTCGGCGAAGACCCTAGCGATCTCCGCGATCACGCCCTCTTCGTCGGCGACCTCCATGTCGATGTAGTACTGGGTTCGGGCCTTCTCGATGGGAAGCGCCGGCACGGCCTCCGTCGGCACGGACGGCTCCAGGGCCGTGGTGCCCTGGCGCAGCAGGCGCGCGGCGGAGACGAGGTCCCCCAGCACCGCGGAGGAGGTGGGCAGGCCGCCGGCCCCCTGCCCGTAGAACATCAGCTCCCCGGCGTTCTCGGCCACCACGAACACGGCATTGAAGGCGCCCCGCACGCTGGCCAGTGGGTGCGTCCGCGGCAACAGGGTCGGGTGGACCCGAAGCACAGCACCCTCTCCCTCGAAGGTCTCCGCGATCGCGAGCAGCTTGATGACGTAGCCGGAGGCCGCGGCGGCCTCGATGTCCGCCGCGGAGACGGCGGTGATGCCCTCGCAGTGGACATCGTCGATGGTGAACGGGGCGTGGAAGGCCAGCGTGCCCAGGATCGCGGCCTTGGCGGCGGCGTCATGGCCTTCGACGTCGGCGGTCGGGTCAGACTCCGCGTAGCCGAGACGCTGGGCCTCGGTCAGCGCGTCCTCGAAGGCCGCGCCGGTGGTGTCCATCTGGTCCAGGATGTAGTTGGTGGTGCCGTTGACGATGCCCATCACCTTGGTGATGCGGTCACCGGAGAGGGACTCCTGGATCGGCCGCAGGATCGGGATGGCTCCACCTACGGAGGCCTCGTAGTGCAGCGGCGCACCGGTCTCGGCGGCGATCGCGGAGAGTTCACCGCCACGGACGGCCAGCAGGGCCTTGTTGCCGGTGACGACGGCTGCTCCGCGGCGCAGCGCCCGCTCGATCAGCGCACCGGCGGGCTCGAGGCCTCCCAGCAGCTCGACGACCAGGTCGGCCTGGTCCACCAGCGCCTCGGCGTCGGTGGTCAGCAGCTCGCCGGGGATCCGCCAGTCACGCGGAGCCTCGACGTCGCGGACGGCGACGCCGATCAGCCGGACCGGGGACCCGACCCGAGCGCTGATCAGATCCCGCTCCTCCACCAGAGTCCGTGCCACCTGGGCGCCGACGTTGCCTGCTCCGAGCAGGCCGATCGTCAGCGGTTCTGCGGCGCTAGCGTTGGCCATGGTCACCCCGTTCTCTCTGCGGTCGTGGTCAGGTCGTCATCAGGGGCTGCCCTCGTCTCGAGCATCTCGTGCCTGACCGGCCGTGCGGACGCGGGCCGAGTCACGGCACTCACGGACCGGACAGATAGCCGGTGTCGCGGCCGAGCATCTGCTCCTCGGTCTCGCGGCGGATGAGCACCTGAGAGGCTCCGTCCGCCACCGCGACCACGGCAGGTCGGGTCAGACAGTTGTAGTTGCTCGAGAGCGAATGGCAGTAGGCACCGGTCGCGGGGACCGCGAGAAGATCGTCCCGCGCCGTCGTCGTCGGCAAGTATACGTCCCGGACCACGATGTCTCCGGATTCACAGTGTTTGCCCACTATGCGAGACAGCACGTGCTCGCCGGTGACCTTCCGCCCGGCGAGCACTGCGGAATAGTCGGCGTCGTAGAGCACACCGCGTGCATTGTCGCTCATACCCCCGTCGACGGCGACGTACCGGCGCGACAAGGCCTCCCCCGCGGGCCCGTCCACCTGGACGTCCTTCTGCACGCCCACTCGGTAGAGCGTCACTCCGGCTGGACCGACGATCGCTCGCCCGGGCTCGATGGAGATCCGCGGGACCGCGATGCCCACCTCTGAGCAGGCCGTACGCACCGCCTGGGCCAGCGCCTGGGCGATCTGCCGGGGGTGCCGGGGCGCGTCGGCCTCCGTGTACGCGATGCCGTGACCACCGCCCAGGTCCAGCTCGGGCAGCTCCGCGCCATGGACTGCCCGGATCCGGCCCAGCAGGCTGATGAGTTTGACGGCGGCGACCTCGAAGCCCTCCGGCTCGAAGATCTGGGAGCCGATGTGACAGTGCAGTCCGCGCAGGTCGAGATGTTCGGCCGCCAGCGCCCGTTCCACCGCAGTCCAGGCCGGAGACCCGAAGAACGGGTTCCCCCCGGCGTGCTGCTCCACCTCCTGGGCGGGGGAAGGCGTCAGAGAGAGTCCGAACTTCTGGTCCTCGTGCGCCGTGGCGATGTATTCGTGGGTGGAGGCGTGCACGCCGGGGGTCAGCCGCAGCATCACCGGGGCCGAGACGCCGGCGGCGGCGGCGAGCTGCTCGATGCGCTCCAGCTCCTCGAGGGAGTCAGCGATGAGGCGACCGACGCCTGCCTCCAGGGCCCGACGGATCTCCTCGTCGGACTTGTTGTTGCCGTGCAGACCGATCCGTTCCGCCGGGACGCCGCCGGCCAGGGCGAGGGCCAGCTCACCTCCGGAGGCGGTGTCCACACAGAGCCCCTCCTCCGCGGCCCAGCCGGCGACGTGGGTGCTCAGGAAGGCTTTGCCGGCGTAGAAGACGTCGACGGCGGCCTCCGGCGCGAAGGCCTCCGTGAAGGCCTCGCGGAACGCACGGGCCCGGGCGCGGAAGTCCGCCTCGCTGATCACGTAGAGCGGAGTGCCGTGCTGGGCGACGAGGCTGACGACGTCGACGCCGCCGATCACCAGGCGGCCCTGGGCGTCGCGGTGAGTGTCCGTCGGCAGGAGCTTCTCCTCAAGCGCGGCGGAGTCCGTCAACGGGCTCAGCCACCCGGGGGCGAGCGGGTGTGCCTGGGCAGTCGACATGGCCAACGAGCTCACATCCTCTCCGGCGCCGAGACGCCGAGCAGCGCCAGGCCGTTGCGCAGCACCTGGGCGGTGGCGTCGTTGAGCCACAGCCGTGTGCGGTTGGTCTCGGTGATCTCCTCGCCAGCGCGCGGGACCATCCGGCAGGCGGCATACCAGGAGTGGTAGGCGGCCGCGACCGTCTCCAGGTGGCGGGCCACCCGATGGGGCTCCCGCATCTCGGCCGCACGGGCCACCACGGAGGGGAACTTCCCGAGGTGGGCCAACAGCTCCTCCTCGGTGGCATGGGAGAGCAGTGCGGCGTCGAAGCCGCTGCGGTCCACTCCAGCCTGGACGGCGTTCCGCGCCGCGGCGCAGGCCCGGGCATGAGCGTACTGGACGTAGAAGACCGGGTTGTCGTTGGTCTTCGAGCGCAGCAGATCCGGGTCGATGTCGATCGGCGAGTCCGCCGGATAGCGGGCCAGGGTGTAGCGCAGCCCGTCGGCCCCCAGCCAGGAGATCAGATCCGCCAGCTCGATGATGTTGCCGGCCCGTTTGGAGAGCTTGGCTCCCCGGACGCTCATCAGCTGGCCGATGAGCACCTCGATGTTGCGCTCGGGATCGTCGCCGGCGCAGGCGGCGATGGCCTTCAGCCGGGCTACGTAGCCGTGGTGATCCGCGCCGAGCAGGTAGATCTTCTCGTCGAAGCCACGTTCCCGCTTGGAGAGGTAGTAGGCGGCATCGGCGGCGAAGTAGGTGGGTTCGCCGTCGGCCTTGAACAGCACGCGGTCCTTGTCATCACCGAAGTCGGTGGTGCGCAGCCACACGGCGCCGTCCCGGTCCTCGATGTGTCCCTGTTCGCGCAGGGTCTCGACTGCCGCGGCCACTTTGCCCTCGTCGTGGAGCGACTGTTCGGAATAGTAGACATCGAAGTGGACTCCGAACTGGGCCAGAGTGTCCTTGATCTGTCCGAGCTGTGCCTGGTAGGCGAGTTCGCGGACGACAGGCAGGGCCTCGTCCCGGGGAAGCTCCGCCAGGTCGGAGCGCGCGGCGAGCGCTTCCTCGGCCAGTTCCTTGGTGTACTCACCGGGATAGCCGCCCTCGGGGACGCCCTCATCGTGGATCCGCGCCAGCACGGAGGCCGCGAAGACGTTCATCTGGTTGCCGGCGTCGTTGATGTAGTACTCGCTGGTGACCTCGGCACCGGAGGCCCGCAGCAGGCGGGACAGGGCATCGCCCAGGGCCGCCCAGCGGGTGTGGCCCAGATGCAGCGGCCCCGTGGGGTTCGCCGAGACGAACTCCAGGTTGATCACGTGCCCGGCGAGCGCGCCATTGTGGCCGAAGGAGTCGCCGGTCTCCACGATGGTACGCGCGAGCTGACCGGCGGCCGCAGCGTCGAGGGTGATGTTGATGAACCCAGGTCCGGCGATCTCCACCCCCGCGATGCCCTCGGCCTCACGGAGCCGCGCGGCGAGGAGTTCGGCCAGCTGCCGCGGCGCCATGCCGGCCTGCTTGGCCAGCTGCAGAGCAACCGTGGAGGCCCAGTCGCCGTGGTCTCGACTCTTGGGTCGCTCGACGATGACCGTCTCAGGGATCTCGACGGTCAGTTCACCGGCCTCGACGGCCTCGGAGAGCACACGGGTCACAGCTGAGGAGAGTTCTTCGGGAGTCACTCGGACAGTCTACGGCGGCGGCGCCGAAGCCTGAAAGTGAGGCATCAGCCGCCCACCGGGTCGCCAGGTCTTGACGGCCGAGGCGGCACCACCTAACGTACAACCTGATGGTTATATATCCGTCGTCCGACCCCCTCGCCGCCGCCTCCCTGAGTGAAGGCGACGTCGACCGGATCTTCCGCGCACTGGCCGATGCCACCCGGCGCGACATCATCCGCCGCACCCTCGTGAAGGAGGAGAGCATCTCTGCCCTGGCGACGGCCTATGACATGTCTTTCGCCGCCGTCCAGAAGCATGTCACCGCCCTGGCCGCCGCAGGACTGGTGAACAAACAGACCCGAGGCCGGGAGCGACTCGTGCGCGCCCGCCCCGAGACCCTCCGACACGCCCAGTCCCTGCTGCGCCGCTACGAGGGCCTCTGGCGCGATCGCGTCACACGACTCGACGACCTGCTGGCCGAGGACTGACCTCTCAGGAAGATCACATCATGCCCCTCACCTCAGTCGAGAAGGATTACGACGCTCTGACCATGACCGTCACCGCAGACTTTCCCGTGCCGCGACGCCGCCTGTGGGACGCCTACGCCGACCCCCGCCAGCTCGAGCGGTTCTGGGGGCCTCCCGAGTGGCCCGCCACCTTCACCCGACACGACATGTTCCCCGGGGGCCGCTCCGCCTATGTGATGACCGGACCCGAGGGGGAAACGTCCGCCGGATGGTTCGAGTTTCTGGCGGTGACACCTCCGCACTCCTTCGAGGTCCTCGACGGCTTCGCCGGTCTGGACGGGAAGCCCGACCGCGACATGCCCACGATGCGGATGGTCTTGACCTTCAACGAGACCGCCGGAGGTTCACAGGTGGTCATCCAGACCTTCTTCAACTCTGCCGACGAACTGGAGCAGCTGCTCGGCATGGGCATGGAGGACGGCCTGCGCTCCGCACTGGGGCAGGCTGACGAGGTCCTGCGCAAAGCCGTGGCACACTCCCCCACGCGCTCCCAGCTGCTCAACGACACGCAGGTCCGCATCAGTCGGGTCCTTGCAGGCCCCGTGGAGGAGATCTGGCGGGCCCACCGACGCGCCGAGCTGCTGCAGCGTTGGATGCTCGGTCCGGAGGGGTGGACGATGCTGGTCTGCGAGCCGGCCGAGAACACCGGAGACACCTACCGCTTCGCATGGGAGTCCGCCGACGGCGAGCAGCGCTTCGGCGTCACCGGGGAGCTGCTGGAGACCCACCCACCTCACCGCGAGGTCGCAAGCGAACAGATGATCGGCATCCACGGCGCCGGTGCCACCAACGAGCTGACCCTGACCGCGATGGAGCACGGGACGCTGCTCAGCCTGGTGATCACCTATCCGGACAAGGCGCTGCGCGACACGACACTGGAGACCGGCATGGTCGACGGCATAGAGGCCAGCTACGCGCGCCTGGAGGCCGAAGTGCTCACCCGACCCTGAACCCCGGAGCCGCCCCAGGCGGGCCGCACCCTTGACATGGACGTCCATCGTTGTAACCTGAGTCACATTCCAACGTTGTACACGAGGATGTCGGACGGCTCACCGACCGACCCCTGACCCACAGATGAGGAGAACCTGTGACTCTCCGGAACACCCTCCGGACTGCGGCGGCGACCACGCTCGCCGCTGCCCTGACCCTCACCCTGGCACCGGCGTCCTCTGCGACGCCGCCCGGCCCTAACCTGCCGGACCTGCCGGAGTCGCCGCCTTTCACCGAGGTCGAGGTCCACGATCCCGCCCTGGTCACCGCCGATGACGAGCACTGGGTCTTCGGCTCTCACCTGGCCTCCGCCAAGACCGAGGATTTCATCGCGTGGGAGCAGACCGCGAACCACGTCACCCCGGAGAACCCCCTCTTCGAGGACGTCACCGTCGAGCTCGCCGAGACGTTCGAATGGGCCGAGTCCGACACCCTGTGGGCCCCCGACGTGATCCAGCTGCCGGACGGCCGCTTCGCCATGTACTACAACGCCTGCCGCGGCGACTCACCACGATCCGCCATGGGCGTGGCCATCGCCGACGACGTGGGCGGGCCCTATGAGGATCACGGCATCATCCTGCGCTCCGGGCATCGCGACGGCGAGGGCCCCAGCGAGGACGGGACCCCGTATGACGGCACCATCCATCCCAACGTGGTGGACCCGGACATCTTCTATGACGAGCACGGCCAGCTGTGGATGGTCTACGGCTCCTACTCTGGAGGCATCTTCCTCCTGGAGCTCGACGAGAGCACCGGCCTGCCGATGCCGGACCAGGGATACGGCACGCATCTGATGGGTGGCAACCACAGCCGGATCGAAGCGCCCCACATGATGTTCGACGCCGACACCGGCTACTACTATCTGTTCACCACCTTCGGTGGCCTCGACGCCGACGGCGGCTACAACATGCGCGTGGCCCGCGCCGAGGAACCGACCGGCCCGTACTACGACGCCGAGGGCAACGACATGCGTCAGGTGAAGTCGGATCCGGCGCTGCCGATCTTCGACGACGCCAGCATCGAGCCGTACGGCACCAAACTCATGGGAAACTTCCTCTTCCAGCGTGAACTCGGCGACCCCGGCGAGGGCGCAGGAGTCGGCTACGTCTCCCCCGGCCACAACACCAGCCACCTGGACCCCGAGACGGGCCGGATGCACCTGATCTTCCACTCCCGCTTCCCCGGCCAGGGCGAGCGTCACCACGTGCGCACCCACGAGATGCATATGAACACCCAGGACTGGCCCGTGGTGGCCCCCTACCGGTACGCCGGCGCCGAGGCGCAGAGGGTGCATCGCCCCCATGCCGTGGGGGACTACCGGCTCATCGACCACGGCAAGACCATCAGCGACGAGATCACCGAGGCCGTGGACATCACCTTGGAGCGGAACGGCCGCATCAGCGGCGATCTGGAGGGGCGCTGGAGGCTCACCGGGCACCACGACGCCGAGCTGACCATCGGCGGCGATTCCTACCACGGCGTGTTCACCTATGAATGGGACCCCACCACCTCCGACTGGGTGCTCAGCTTCAGCGTGCTCTCTTCCGCGGGGGTCAGCCTCTGGGGCAGCCAGCTGGAGCCGATGAGCGACGAGGCGGTCGTCGCCGCGATCCGCGAGGAGCTGCCGCTGCACGGTACCGACGCGGTGCTCTCCCACCTCGATCTGCCCCAGCACGGAAGCCGCGGGGCACAGATCGCCTGGACCAGCAGCGACGAGTCGACCATCACCGCCGACGGCGACGTCACCCGGCCCTCCCCCGGAGCGGCAGATGCCGACGTCACGCTTCGTGCGGAGATCACCCTGGGCGAGCACATCGAGACCGCAGACTTCGACGTCGTCGTGCCGGCCCGCCCTGCACCCGGCCTGGTGGCGCACTACAGCTTCGACGGCGATCTCTCCTCCACCGACGGCACCCAGGAAGACGGCATGGTCACCGGCGATCGGATCGATCACCTGCGCCCGCACGAGCAGGCGAGCTTTGTCCCTGGCATCAACGGACAGGCCCTTCACATGGACGGGGGCTCGGGCGTCCGCCTGCCGGACGGACTGATCACCGATGCCGACTACGCCGTCAGCTTCTGGGTGAAGCCGGAGTCGGTGTCCACCTACACCACCACGTTCTTCGGCGCCCGGTCGGAGACCGCCTGGGTGAGCCTGGTGCCGGATGCCGGGCCCGATGCCGGGGGCCACACCGCCCTGTGGTCCGGTTCGGCCCAGCCCTACCTCGGTGCAGCTGGAACACAGCTGCCGGTCGACGAGTGGACCCATGTCGCCTTCTCTGTGGAGGGCGGGAGCGCGAAGGTCCACTTCGACGGCGACGTCGTCCATTCTGGCGAAGACTTCCCCGAGGTGTTCTCCACCGCTGACGGAGTGTTCGCCCTCGGAGTCAACTGGTGGGACACCCCGTTCCAGGGCTCGATCGACGACCTGCACGTCTTCCACGGCGGCCTCGACGCCGAGGATGTGGCGGAACTGGCCGCACGCTGAGCTGAGGAGTTCGGCACGGATCGCTGTCCGCGCCAGGGGCGGTCGACTCGTCAGAGTCGACCGCCCCTGCCTGGTTGGGATGATGGGCCAGACGAGCTGTTACCACCCCGGCATCGTGGCCCACGCCTCGGCCGGTGACGGCGGCGTCCGGATGGACATCCCCCACGTCGGCCACGGACCGGGGCCGGACTGACGTTCACCCGGACCGGGCCGTCGGGTGCGCCGACTGGCTCAGCGGAGCACCACGGTCTTGCTGCCGTGGAGGATGACCCGACCCTCCGCATGCCAGCGCACAGCATCGGAGAGCGCCTTGCATTCGGTGTCACGACCCGCGGCCACCAGATCGTCCGGACCGTGGGTATGGTCTACGTCGACCACCTGCTGGGCGATGATGGGGCCCTCGTCGAGCTCGCTGTTGACGTAGTGGGCCGTGGCCCCGACCGTCTTCACGCCACGTTCGTAGGCCTGGTGGTAGGGCTTCGCCCCCTTGAAGCTGGGCAGGAAGGAATGGTGGATGTTGATCACCCGCCCTTCCATCCGTGTGGCCAGGGAGTCGCTGAGGATCTGCATGTACCGGGCGAGGACCACCAGGTCGATCGACATGCGGTCCACCAGGTCCAGCAGCTCCTGCTCGGCCTGCGGCTTGGTCTCTGGGGTGACCGGGATGTGGAAGAACGGGATCCCGTGCCATTCGACCAGTCGCTGATGGTCCGGATGGTTGGACACCACCGCGACGATCTCGATCGGCAGCTCCCCCTTCCGGGTCCGGAAGAGCAGATCATTGAGGCAGTGCTCGAACTTCGAGACCATCACCAGCACGCGTGGCTTGGCATCAGCGGCACGCAGAGACCAGTTCATGTCGAAGCGCTCCGCCACCGGGCGCAGCGACTCCTCCACGGCGCTCAGCGCGGACGCCGACGAGGTGGATGTCCCGCCGTCGGAGAACTCAGCCCGCGCACGCAGGAAGAAATGCCCGGCCCGGGGATCGTTGAACTGTGCGAGCTCCATGATGTTGCAGCCATGCTCCAGCAGGACCTCACTCACGGCATGGACGATCCCCAGGGTGGAGGGACAGTCCAGGGTCAGGATCATGCCTCGGTCGTCTGCCATGCGGCCTCCTCATCCTCGTCATCGGTCAGCGTGATCGAGGCATCGGGCGTCAGGGCACGATGCTCTCGGGTGGCGTCCAGCAGCCACCACGCGGTGTACTCGGCGAAGGAGGCCCGAGGCAGGATCCACCAGGTCTCCTCTCCGGTGCGCCACAGCAGGACCGCCGTGGGTCCGAGTGTCGTGGTCACGGCCGCGCCGGTCGGGAACATCCGCGGATGCAGATCCACCGGCGACCCCTTCTCGAGCACGTCCCGGGCGGCTGTGCCGGCGATCTCGACGACCGTCCTGTTCGCCGAGAGATCCACCACCTGGCCCGGCTCCTCGGCCAGCGCGTCCTGCAGCCGGACGATGAGCTCCGAGCCGTCCGGCGGGGCGACGACGAGGAATTCGTCGGGCCCCAGCCAGAGCACGGCGACGTCGTCGGCATCGCCGGCCACCTCACCGACCCGCTCCGGCAGACCGACGCCGAGGGCTGCGCCCAAGGCACGATGGGCGGCCGTTCCGGGCACTGCGCGCAGGCCCACCTGAGTGGTGAACGGCCGTTCCGCCAGACGGATCGTGGAGGCGTCAGAGGCGGATGCCTCTTCGAGGCGCGGCTGCAGGTGCTCCAGCGGCGAACGCCTCAGCTCGGTGGGACCGTGGGTGAGCAGCAGGTCAGCCATCACGGCGGCTCCCTTCAGGGTCGTAGAGGACGGTGGAGGAGACGGTGACTTCGACGGGCCGGTCGTCGACGACGGCGTGCAAGGTGTCACCGATGCGGCCGCGCCCGTTCCTGATCAGGGCGAGCCCGAAGGTACGTCCCAGTGCGGCGGACTCGTAGGAGGAGGTGACCCACCCTTCCATGGGCACCGGCGGAGCGCTCAGCTCGGCCGTCGCGTCCACGAGCTGGGCGCCTTCGGGCAGGCGCAGGGTGGTGTCGACCGGCAGCACCGAGACCAGATGTTTGCGGTCAGCGCGCCGGGTGTCAGGACGCTCGAAGGACCGTCGGCCGATGAAGTCCTTGCGTTTCGAGACCACCCAGTCCATGCCCGCATCCTGCGGGGTGACGGTGCCGTCGGTGTCCTGACCGACGATGATGAAGCCCTTCTCCGCCCGGAGCACGTGCATCGTCTCGGTGCCGTACGGCGTGATCCCGTACGGCTCGCCGGCGGCGGCGACGTCCTCCCAGACCTGCAGCCCGTACCAGGAGGCCACGTTGATCTCGAAGGCCAGCTCCCCGGAGAACGAGATCCGACAGACTCGCGCGGGGATTCCGGAGGCCAACACCGTCTCCCGGAATCCCATGAACTCGAAGCCCTCGGCAGAGACGTCCAGGTCCGGGGCCAGAGCAGCGATGACATCCCGAGAACGCGGCCCGACGACGGCGACCGTCGCGTACTGCTCGGTCACCGAGGTGCAGGTCACGTCGAGTTCGGGCCACTCGGTCTGCAGCCACTCCTCCAACCAGTCCAGCACGCCGGCGGCACCTCCGGTGGTGGTGGTCATCAGGTACCGGTCCTCGTCCAGCCGCAGTGAGACGCCGTCGTCGAAGATCATCCCGTCCTCACCGCACATGACCCCGTAGCGGGCCTTGCCGGGGGCCAGTTTCTTGAACGCGTTGGTGTAGATACGGTTGAGGAACTCGCCGGCGTCGGCGCCGCGGATCTCGATCTTGCCCAGCGTGGTGGCGTCCATGAAGGCCACCGATTCCCGGGCGGCGGCACATTCGCGCAGCACGGCCTGATCCATGGTCTCGCCCTCACGGGGGAAGTACCAGGGGCGCTTCCACTGACCGACGTCCTCGAACTCGGCCCCCTGCGCCACGTGCCAGGAGTGCATCGGGGTGACCCGTGCCGGGTCGAAGAGCTCTCCGCGGCGTGTGCCGGCCAGCGCGGCGAACGCCACCGGCGTGTAGGGCGGCCGGTACGCGGTCAGTCCGATGCCCTCCGGGTTCTCTCTGCCGAGCAGCCGCGCAAGGGTGCCCACCAGCGCCGCGCTGCTGGTCTTCCCCTGGTCATGGGCCGTGGAGATCGAGGTGTAGCGTTTGACATGCTCCACCGAACGCATCCCGGCACCCGTGGAGCGCATGACGTCGGCGACGGTCTGGTCGCGCTGGAAGTCGACGAAGTGGTTCCGGTAGGCCTCCCGGTCCTCCCCATCCAGCGCCGGCACGAGCCAGACCGGCCGCGCCGGGGCGGTCTCCTCGACAGGGGCCTGCGGAATCGACGGGTCCCGGAGGAAGCCGACGTCCGCGGCGGCCGCCGCCCCGGCCTGTGCGCCGTCGGCCAGGGCTCCGGCGAGGTCGAGACGGCCCTCCACGCCGCCGGCGGTCCGCTGTCCGGGCACCGGGGAAGCCGGGACGAAGGCCGCCAACGACTCCTCCCAACGGATCCTCCCCTGACGCTGGGTATGCAGGTGGATCGCCGGGGAGAAGCCTCCGGAGAGCGCGAGCACGTCGGTCTCCACACGCTGGGTGACGCCGGTCAGCGTCCCGTCCTCGGCGAGGGGGCTGATCGTCACCGCGCGCAGCAGGCCCTCCTCGTCCCCCTCGGTGGCGGCGACCACCGAGCCGGAGTGCACCGGCACCCCGGCCTCCTGTGCCCGAGCCGCTCGCGGGGAGAGCTCCGGGCGGGAGTCGACGACGGCGAGGACCTCTCCCCCGACGCGCCTCAGGTCGTCGACGAGGTCGTAGGCCTGATCCCCGGTGGTCGCGATCACCGTCCGGTCCCCGACGAGCACTCCGTAGCGGTGCAGGTATCGCTGCACCGCGCCGGCGAGCATGATGCCGGGGCGGTCGTTGTCGGCGAAGACCAGGTGGCGCTCGTGGGCGCCGGTGGCCAGCACCACCTGCCCAGCGCGGATGTGCCAGACACGTTCACGCGAGACCCCGTCCCCGGGGGGCTGCGCCAGGTGGGCGGTCCGCCGCTGCACGGCCACCAGGTAGTTGGCGTCGTAGTTGCCCAGCACGGTGGTCCGCTGCAGGTGGACGGCCTCCGGATGGTCTCGCAGCTCACCCTCCACCCCACGGATCCAGGACCGGGCGGGCTGGCCGTCGATCTGCGCGTCGGGCCGGGAGTCGAGGCTCCCTCCGGCCTCGGGCTGCTCGTCGAGGAGCATCACCCGCGCACCGGATCGGGCGGCCTCGCGGGCCGCCGCCAGGCCTGCCGGTCCGGCGCCGACGACGAGCACGTCGGTGTGCACATGCTTGTGGTCATAGTAGGCCTCATCGGGACTCGGGTCGAGGCGACCGAGCCCGGAGAGCAGTCTGACCTCCATCCCGTCGATGAGCTCGACGGTCGGGGCGGAGAGCATCGACTCCTGCACCTGGCCCGGGTGCGGGGAACGCACGGCGAGCAGCCCGTTGGGCTCTTCGACACCGGCCGCCATGAGGCCGCGCGGCCGTCCCCGGTATATCGAGTCCCCGACCCGGAGCCTGCCGGAGGCCAGCAGGGCGCTGGCCACAGTGTCACCCTGGGCACCGGCGAGCTCAGCGCCGCCGACGACCAGGCGGCGTGGCCGAGTCGGTTCGATCCGGGCGTGGGGCGAGGCCCCTGCGGGGACCCGTCGGGGTGTCGCCGTCATAGGTGTCCTCCTTCGGACGTCGTGGACTCGGCCGAGCGTGCGTGTGGGGATTGTGGGCCGATCGGCTCCACAGACCGAACCTCGTAGGTGATCGTGTTCCGCACCGCGTTGAACCATTTCCGGCAGCCGGCGGAATGGACCCAGCGCTCGGCGAACAGGCCCTTGGGGTTGTCCCGGTAGAAGAGGTAGCGGGCCCAGGCGGCATCGTCGAGGGCCTGGGGATCCTCCGGGCGGGAGACGTGGGCCTGGCCCCCGTAGGAGAACTCTGTCTCGTTGCGTGGCCCGCAGTGAGGGCAGGGGATCAGCATCATGGTAGGACCTCTTCGGGGGCGGGGTCAGTGGGCGACGCCGGCGGCGCCGTGCTCGTCGATGAGGAAGCCGGTCTCGAAGCGTTCCAGGGAGAACGGCACATTGAGCGGATGCGGCTCATCATGGGCGATGGTGTGGGCGAAGGTGTAGCCCGAGGCGGGGGTGCCTTTGAACCCTCCTGTGCCCCAGCCGCAGTTCACGTAGAGCTGGTCGATCGGCGTCTTCGAGATGATCGGGGAGGCGTCGAGCGTCGTGTCGACGACACCGCCCCAGGTGCGCAGCACATGGGCACGGCCGAAGAGGGGAAACAGCTCCACAGCGGCGGCCATCTGATCCTCGATCACGTGGAATCCGCCTCGCTGGCCGTAGCCGACATACTGATCGATGCCCGCACCCAGCACCAGCTCTCCCTTATGTGCCTGGGAGACGTAGACGTGGACGTGGTTGGACATCACCACCGTGGGGTGGACCGGTTCGAAGAGCTCGGAGACCAGCGCCTGCAGCGGATGGGACTGGATCGGCAGACGGATCCCCGCCATCTCGGCGACCGACGAGGAGTGCCCGGCCGCGGCGAGACCGACCTTTCCTGCGTGGATGCGCCCCCGGCTGGTCTCGACGCCGGTGACCCGGTCTCCGTCGAACAGGAAGCCGGTGACTTCGCAGTTCTGGATCAGGTCGACCCCGAGCGCGGCGGCCTTCCGCGCCAGCGCCCACGCAACGTGATCGTGCTTGGCGATGCCGGCCCGTGGCTGGTACGTCGCCCCCATGACCGGGTAGCGGATGTCGTCGCCGATGTTGAGGATCGGGCAGACCTCACGGGTCTCCTCCGGGGAGAGCCACTCGGCGTCGACCCCATTGAGCCGGTTGGCCTCGACGCGCCGCCGAGACTCGCGCACGTCGCCGAGGGTGTGTGCCAGGTTCAGCACGCCGCGCTGGGAGAAGAGGAAGTCGTACTCCAGCTCGTCAGGAAGCTGCTCCCAGAGCTTCAGGGAGTGCTCATAGAGGTGGGCGCTCTCATCCCAGAGATAGTTGGAGCGGATGATCGCGGTGTTGCGGGCCATGTTCCCACCGGCCAGCCAGCCGCGTTCGACGACGGCGACGTTGGTGATCCCGTGGTGGGCCGCCAGGTAGTAGGCGGTGGCGAGGCCGTGCCCTCCCCCGCCGACGATCACCACGTCGTAGGAGGACTTCGGATCGGGATTCTCCCAGAGGAAGTCCGGGTGCTCAGGCAGCTGTTCAGCCATCAGACGACCTCCTCGACGGCCGGCTCCATACGGGGGTGCAGCGGGAATCGACCGGCCAGGGAAGCCACCCGGGCGCGCAGCTCATCGTGGTCTCTCTCGGTCAGCCGCGGGGCCAGAGCGAAGGCGATGATGTCCGCGACCTCACGGAACTCCTCGTCGCCGAAGCCTCGAGTGGCCAGCGCCGGTGTGCCGATGCGCAGTCCGGAGGAGACCATCGGGGGACGCGGGTCGAAAGGCACCGCATTGCGGTTGACCGTGATGCCGACCTGATGCAGCCGGTCCTCCGCCTCACGGCCGTCCAGCTCGGAGTGCCGCAGATCCACCAGCACCAGATGCACGTCCGTCCCTCCGCTGACCAGGCTGATGCCGGAGGCGGTGACGTCGGGTCGGCGCAGCCGTTCCGCCAGGATCTGGGCACCGTCGAGGGTCCGCTGCTGCCTGTCACGGAACTCCGGGCTGGCGGCGCTGCGGAAAGCGACCGCCTTGGCCGCGATCACGTGTTCCAGGGGCCCGCCCTGCTGGCCGGGGAAGACGGCGGAGTTGATCTTCTTGGCCAGGGAGGCCCGGGAGAGGATCACGCCGCCACGCGGTCCGCCGAGAGTCTTGTGCGTGGTGGTGGTGACCACGTCGGCGTACGGGATCGGGCTGGGGTGGAGGCCTGCGGCCACCAGACCCGCGAAGTGGGCCATGTCCACCAGCAGGTAGGCCCCGACCTCGTCCGCGATGCGGCGGAATGCCGCGAAGTCCAGCTGACGGGGGTAGGCCGACCACCCGGCGATGATCACCTGCGGACGATGTTCATGGGCCAGGCGGGCCACCTCGTCCATGTCGATCAGGTGGTCGGACTCTCCGACCTGGTAGGAGACGACGTCGTAGAGCCGACCGGAGAAGTTCAGCCGCATCCCATGGGTGAGGTGACCGCCGTGGGCGAGGTCGAGCCCCAGGATCTTCTCCCCGGGAGAGAGGAGGGCGGACAGCGCGGCGGCGTTGGCCTGGGCTCCGGAGTGCGGCTGGACGTTGGCCGCCTCCGCCCCGAAGAGCTCCTTGACCCGGTCGATGGCGATCTGCTCAATCACGTCCACATGCTCGCAGCCGCCGTAGTATCGCGCCCCGGGGTACCCCTCGGCGTACTTGTTGGTCAGCACTGAGCCCTGCGCCTCCATCACGGCCGGCGAGGTGAAGTTCTCCGAGGCGATCATCTCCAGAGTGGAGCTCTGTCGCTCCCGCTCGGCATCGATCGCCGCGGCGATGTCCGGATCGTCCTCGCGCAACGAGGAGATGGTGTCGGTCATAGGTGTCGCTCCTTCTCTGGTTCGAAATTCCTGCGGCTGCCCGCGGCTGATCGGCCCCGAGGCCTCAGCATTCGATGACGTTGACCGCCAGCCCACCCTGGGCCGTCTCCTTGTACTTCGAGGACATATCCGCACCCGTCTCACGCATCGTCACGATCACCTCGTCAAGACTGACCCGGTGCGAACC
>NZ_BAAGRN010000004.1:0-40852 GCF_054782935.1 Nesterenkonia suensis
ACTCCTCGGACCGCCACGCATGGTTCCGCCAGGCGCTGGCCGCCGGACCCGGCTCCCCGGAGCGGGAACGCTACATCTTCCGCGACGGACGCGGCGAGCACGGCGAGCTGCCGCCCTCGGACTGGGAGTCCGTCTTCGGCGGCCAGGCCTGGGAGCGGATCACCGAGCCTGACGGCACCCCCGGCCAGTGGTACCTGCACCTCTTCGCCCCGGAACAGCCCGACTTCAACTGGGACAACCCCGAGGTGCGCGAGGACTTCCTGACCACCCTGCGATTCTGGTCCGACCGCGGCGTGGACGGCTTCCGCGTCGACGTCGCCCACGCGCTGGCCAAGGATCTGCCGGAGACTCTGCCGACGCAGGCTGAGCTGGGTCCGTTCAACACCGGCGCCGACGGCTTCGTCGACGGCTCGCACCCGTACTGGGACCGCGACGAGGTCCACGAGATCTACGCCGCCTGGCGCCAGCTCTTCGATGAGTACGACCCGCCGCGCACCGCCGTCGCCGAGGCCTGGGTCCACCCCGAGCGTCGTGCCCGCTATGCCAGCCCGGAGGGTCTGGGCCAGGCGTTCAACTTCGACCTGCTCATGGCGGAGTTCGACGCCGGCGAGTTCCGGCGGATCATCACGAAGAACCTCGCCGAGGCGGAGACCACCGGGGCGTCCTCCACCTGGGTGTTCTCCAACCACGACGTGGTCCGTCACCCCACCCGCTTCGGCCTCTCCGCAGGCGCTGGCGACTCCGAGGACGGGCGCAACGGCAAGCCGGGCAACGCCTGGCTGCTCGCCGGAGGCCGGCAGGAGGACGTCGACGTCGACCTCGGCCTGCGCCGCGCTCGGGCAGCGACGCTGCTCATGCTGGCCCTGCCCGGGTCCTCATACCTCTACCAGGGTGAGGAGCTGGGCCTGCAGGAGGTCGGCGACATCCCCGACGACACGCGGCAGGACCCGACGTTCTTCCGCAGCCAGGGGGCCGAGGTCGGCCGGGACGGCTGCCGCGTCCCGCTGCCGTGGACCCGCACCGGGTCCTCCTTCGGCTTCGGTGAGGACGGGGCCCACCTGCCGCAGCCGGACTGGTTCGCAGACTGCGCGGTCGAGGCCCAGGACGGGCGTCCGGGCTCCACATTGGAGCTGTATCGGGCCGCGCTGCGGCTGCGCCGCGAGCTGCAGACCGACGAGTCGCTGGAGTGGCTCGAGACCGGCCGCGACGATGTCCTCGCGTTTCGTCGCCCCCATGGTTGGGTGAGCGTCTCCACTTTCGGTGACGCGCCCGTGGCGCTGCCCGCCGGTGAGGTGCTGCTGGCCAGCACCGAACTCGACGACGGCCGGCTGCCCGGCGCCGCCACGGCCTGGATCCGCCAGTAGTCGTCCCCTCAGGGGCGGAGCCCTGACGAGATGGTGCTCGGGCCGGTCAGCGGACCGGTTCGAGCACCTCCAGGCCGCCCAGGTACGGGCGCAGCGCCTCGGGCACCCGCACGGAGCCGTCGGCCTGCTGGTGGTTCTCCAGGATGGCCACCAGCCAGCGGGTGGTGGCCAGAGTGCCGTTGAGCGTGGCCACCGGCCGGGTCGGCCCCTTGGAGCCGTCCTCCTTCACGGTGCGCTCTCGGATGTCGAGGCGGCGGGCCTGATAGGTGGTGCAGTCTGAGGTGGAGGTCAGCTCACGGTAGGTGCCCTGGGTGGGGACCCATGCCTCGCAGTCGAACTTCCGGGCTGCGGAGAGGCCCAGGTCTCCGGCGGCGATGTCGACCACCCGGTAGGGCAGCTCGAGGGCGGAGAGCATCTCCTCCTCCCAGCCGAGCAGGCGCTGGTGCTCCGCCGCGGAGTCCTCCTGGGCGCAGTAGATGAACATCTCCAGCTTGTTGAACTGGTGCACGCGAAGGATCCCGCGGGTGTCCTTGCCGTGGGATCCCGCCTCACGCCGATAGCAGGAGGACCATCCGGCGTAGCGGACCGGCCCGGCGCTGAGGTCCATGATCTCGTCGGCGTGGTAGCCGGCGATGGACACCTCCGAGGTGCCCACCAGGTAGAGGTCGTCCCGTTCGAGTCGGTAGATCTCCTCGTCGTGCTCCACGTCGAAACCGGTGCCCTGCATGGTCTCGGGGCGCACCAGCGTGGGGGTGATCATCGGGGTGAAGCCCTCCCCGAGTGCCTTGTCCAGACCCATCTGCATCAGGGCCAGTTCCAGCCGGGCGCCGAATCCCTTGAGGAAGTAGAAGCGGGCGCCGGAGACCTTCGCTCCGCGCTCCATGTCGACGGCGTCGAGGCCTTCGGCCAGCTCCAGGTGGTCCTTGGGCTCGAAGCCCTCGTCGGCGAAGTCCCGGGGTGCGCCCTCTTCGCGCAGCACGACGAAGTCGTCCTCGCCTCCGGCGGGGACCCCCGCGTGGATCAGGTTCGGCACCCGGCGGTGCAGCGTACGCAGCTGCTCTTCGGCCTCGGCACTGGCGGCCTCGGCGGTCTTCACCCGGGCGGCGAGGTCCTTCACCTCGGCCAGCAGCTGCTGCTTCTGCTCGCCCTGGGCCTGGGCGACCTTCTTCCCGAAGGCCTTCTGCTCGGCGCGGAGGGACTCGAACCGGGCGATCGCCTCGTTCCGGGCCTGCTGGGCGGAGATCAGCTGGTCCACCACCGACTCGTCGGCCTGCCGCGCACGCTGGCTGGCCCTGTAGGCGTCGGGGTTCTCGATGAGGTCCTTGATGTCGATCACGGACACCAGCCTATCGGGTCGCGCTCGGTAGACTGTGCGAGTGAGCCCTGATCTGCTGTATTCCCTGCTGATCGCCTCCGCCGTGGTGCATGTCATCGCCTTGGTGGTCATCGTCCGCACGCTGATCATCACCCGCCGACTCCAGAAGGAGATCGGTGAGATCGGCAGACTCCGCGACCTGGCCCAGCAGGACGCCGGCCATGGCGCGACGAACCGCGCCCAACGGCAGGTCGCCTTGGTGGTGAATCCGACCAAGGCCGAGGCCGAGGAAGTCGTCCGTCTGGTGCACTCCGCCTGCTCCCGATCCGGGATGCCGTCCCCGATCCTGCTGGCCACCACTGCCGACGATCCCGGGCATCAGATGGCCGCCGACGCACTGGACCAGGGCGCCGACGTCGTCATCGCCGCCGGGGGTGACGGCACGGTCCGCGCCGTGGCCGCCAGACTGACCGGCACCGACGTCTCTCTGGGCATCATCCCGATGGGCACCGGGAATCTCTTCGCCCGCAACATCGGCCTGCCGTACCAGGATCTGTCGGCCTGCGTGGACGAGGCCCTGCACGGGCTGTCCCACCGGGTGGACACTGTGGATCTGGCGCTGCACCGTGCTGACGGGTCCACCGACAAGGAGAACTCCCTGGTCATCGCCGGCGGCGGGCTGGACGCCGAAGTCATGGGTGACACCCGGGACACGCTCAAGCAGCACGCCGGCTGGCTGGCCTACGGGGAGGCCGGCATGCGGCACCTGGTGGGGCGGCGGCGCAGCATCACCGTCGCCGTCGACGACGCCGACCCGGAGACCCACCGGGTGCGCTCTGTGCTGCTGGCCAACTGCGGGATGCTGCAGGCGGGCATGGTGCTGGTGCCCTCGGCGCGGTTCGACGACAGTCGGCTCGACGTCGTGCTGTTCACTCCCCGTCATGCGCTGGACTGGGCGAAGATCGTCGCCAAGACGGTCACCCGATTCTCGGCGGACATCCCGGTGATGTCCGTGCGGCAGGCCCGGGTGAGCACGCTGACCATGGCCGAGCCGCTGCCCTTCCAGATCGACGGCGACGCCGTCGGTGAGGTGGTCGCGGTGGAGGCCCGCGTACGGCCCGCCTCGCTGATCGTCAACGGCGTCACCGGCGCTCCGTGGGTCGGGGCGACCCGCTGAGCCCTGGACCGCGCCCGACGAGAGCCCGGCTCAGTGGCGGCGCAGGGACTCGATCCAGGTGCGTGCCGCGGAGAAGGCGGCGTCGCTGACGTCCTGGGTGACCTCCTGAGGCCGCCGATCCGCCCGCGGGTAGGACCCCAGGAATCGGATCTGCGGAGAGATCCGGTGCACTCCGGCGAGCGCATCGGCCACGCGGGCCTCCTCGATGTGGCCCTCCAGGTCGATGGAGAAGAAGTACTGACCCAGTCCGTCTCCGGTGGGCCGGGATTCGATGCGGCACAGGTTCACCCCCCGGGTGGAGAAGTGCTCCAGCAGCTCCATCAGCGCGCCGGCACGGTCCTCTGGCAGCGGGATCATGATGGTGGTCTTGTCCGCACCGGTGGCCTCCGGGCTGGGACCCGGCCGGGAGACCAGCACGAATCGGGTCACCGCGCCGCTGACGTCCTCGACCCCGTGGGCGATCACGTGCAGCCCCAGCTGCTCGGCGACCAGGGGTGCGCAGATCGCGGCATCGGCGGCGGGCTCGTCCTTCAGCAGCGCCTGGGCGCCGGCCGCAGTGGAGGAGGCCGGGATGAACTCGGCGTGCGGCACGGTGACCTCGGCCCAGCGGCGCACCTGGGCCCAGGCGTGGGTGTGCGTGGTGATCGAGCGGATCCGGCTCAGCGTGGTGGGCTCACGGGAGGCCACCACGAAGGTGATGGGCACCAGCGCTTCGGCGACGATATGCAGGTGGTGGGCCACCGAGACGGCGTCGAGGGTGGCGGTCACCCCGCCCTCCACCGAGTTCTCGATGGGCACCATGGCGGCGTCGACAGTGCCCTCCTCCACCATGGTCAGGGCGGAGAGCACCGAGGTGGCCGGCACCTTCTCCGCGGCCTCGGCACCGGGGATCTGCAGCAGGGCGGCCTCGGTGAAGGTGCCCGACGGTCCCAGGTAGGCGTAGCGGCTGAAGGCCGGGGCGGCGGGTGATTGGTTCCCAGAACTCGGCTGACTCACAGGACTCGGCTGACTCACAGGACTCGGGGTTCCTCTCCGCCGTCGGCCTCCAGCGGGCGGCCGGCCTCGATCCAGCCGTCCAGCCCGTCGGCGACGAAGATCGCCGAGTATCCCTGGGCGGTGAGCCACTGGGTAATCTGCACCGATCGGCCACCGGTCCGGCAGACCACGTGATAGTCCTCGTCCGGGTCGAGCTCAGCCTCGAAGCGTGCAGGGATCTCGTCCACCGGGATGTGCAGCGCCCCGGGGGCGTGGCCGGCGGCGAACTCGTAGCTCTCACGGACGTCCAACAGGCGGGCTTCGGCGGGCACGTCGGCGGCACGCACGGTTTCGAAGTCCGACATCACGACCTCCTGGGTATCGGCGACGGGGTCTGAGGGCGCAGCGGGGCTGCTTCGGCTGAGACTACCGGCTCGAGGTCACCGGCGGGGGGCGACGACGCCGCCGGCCCACCATCCGAGACGTCCCCGGGCGGCCGGCCCCGCCCGAAGACGCCGGCCCCGCCCGAAGACGCCGGCCCCGCCGGAAGGCGCCAGCCCCGCCGGAGACACAGAAGGTCAGCCGAACAGCGACTGGTGCCAGCATCGCCCGGCAGTGCATAGGGTGGCGTCATGAGCCACCGCGCTGAGCCTCCCGCCCCTGATCAGGTCCACACCACCGACACCTCGATGACGGACTTCCGGGCTGCGACGGCTGCCCACTGGCGGGCGGCCTTCCTCGCCGGTGACGTCTCGGCGGTGGAGCTGGCGACCACTGCGCTGACCGCCGCGGCCGCGGACACCGCATTGGGCGCGTTCCTGCACGTAGACTCTGATGCCGCATTGTCCCGCGCTGCGGAGATCGACACGGTCCGCAGCCTGGTGGTGGGCTCCGGCCCCGGAGGCGCCGCTCGGCTGAGCGAGCTCTCCGCCCATCACCCGTTGCTCGGGCTCCCCACGGCGTTCAAGGATCTCGTCGACGTCGCGGGGATGCCGACCACCTTGGGCACGGCGGCGCTGCCCGCCCGGGTGCCTGCTCATGACGATCCGCTGGCCCGGCGGGTGCACTTCGCCGGGGCGGTGAGCGTGGGCAAGACGCAGGTCCCGGAGTTCGGGCTCCCCTGTTATTCGGAGAACGCCCTGGGGTCGCCGTCACGGAACCCGCTGGATCGGCGTCGCACCTCCGGAGGGTCCACCGGCGGCGGCGCGGCGGCGGTGGCGGCTGGAATGCTGCCGCTGGCTCCAGGCAACGACGGCGGCGGATCGGTGCGCATTCCGGCGGCGGCCTGCGGCCTGGTGGGGCTGAAGCCTGGGCGGGGGCGGCTTCCCGATGACGTCCAGTCGACGCAGGTGAGCGACCTGGCGGTCTCCGGCCCGATCGCCGAGACCGCCGAAGATACGGCGCTGCTCTTCGACGTGATGGCCGGGCATCGTTTTCGTCCCCCAGAGCGGCCCACCGGTCGCCGGGCTCGTCGGCGCGCTGGTCAGGCTCGTCTCGTGCTGTCCGAGGGTCCGGCGATGCGTGCGGTCCGTGAGGCGCTGGCAGGCGGGCTCGCGCCGCTGCGGGTGGGGGTGACCACCGAGTCCCCGTTCAGTCCGGACCTGGACGTCGTCCTGGAGGAGGAGGCTGTCCAGGCCCTGGAGCACGGCATCGACCGGCTGGGCGAGCTCGGCCATCGGGTGCAGGGGGTCGCAGAGTCCAGCCGAGCAGGCGGTTCTGCCGGGGCTGCCGGGGCTGAGCGGTTCTGGCCCAGGGACTACCACCGGCACTTCCAGGCGCTGTGGACCTCCCGGCTGGGACAGATCGGCTTCAGCCAGGAGCAGCTCACTCGGCTGGCCCCGCTGACCCGATACTTCGTGGAGCTCTCCGCATCCCGGCCGGCGGAGGAGGCCGAGGAAGCGCGGCGCGCTCTGCAGGGGTTCGCCGATGCCGCCGAGAGCCTCCTCGGCCCCTGGGATGTGCTGGTCACCCCGATGCTGGCCTTCCGACCGCCGGAGGTCGGCTGGTTCGCAGCCCAGGAGCCTGCCGAGGACTATGTGCAGCAGTGCCGGTTCACCCCGTACTCGTCGGTGGTGAACGTGATGGGCCTTCCGGCGATCAACGTCCCGGTACTCACCGATCCGGACGGCCTGAGCTGGTCGGTGCAGATCATCGGCCGCCGTCACGCCGAGGAGCAGCTGCTCGCCCTGGCGGCGACGATGCTGCAGCGCTGACCCGACCGGCTCCGGAGGGTCAGTGCTGGCGAGGGTCAGTGCTGGCGAGGGCCGGTCAGCACCTGCAGGAGCACCTCCTCCCGACGACGCTCCGCCTGCTGACGTCGCATCCGGCGGCGGTGGAGCTCCTGGGGGCTGGGCCGAGACACCGACGGCGCCTGCTCACGTTCGGCCCGCTGCGCCCAGGCCACCAGTGCACCCCCGAGGGTGAGAGCGGCCCGCCGCAGGAGGGATTGGCTGAAAGAACTGCTGTTGACAACAGACACGATGATGAAACTCCAGAAAAGAATCTGGGCATGGTTGATCCCAGAAAGGACAGGCGATAAGAGATCTGTTCCAGACCAGACGTGGAGAATTCATCACGTCGTGACCGATGCTCTGAGCAGAGCTCACAGCGTCAGGGAATCAGAGAAGAACGGTCCGCGAGGCCGCGGTTCCGTGGGGCCGGCTCGGTCGTGCCGTCAGGTCAGCCACCTCGGGGACGCCGAAGCGTCATCTGCCGAGGGGCCGCCCGTAGCGGCCTGAGGAGCGTCGGCTCAGCCGTCGCGAGTGAATCGCGCGGCGCGCCCACGGGGGGCGCCGCCGTCGTGGATCCCGCGGAGGTGCGCCATGATCGCGCCGGAGCCGAGACCGCGCACAGCAGTGCCGGTGTGGCCGGTCTGACCCATAGTCAGTGCGGTTGTCATCATGATCGACCCCTCCTTTCACGGAATCCCGAGGCACAATAATTTCGTGGTCAACAATAACAGAGGTCCTCAGGACTGTGAACACCTCGTGGAGATTTTTTTCTCCACGCCATGCGGAGAATTCCTCTCAGACACGAAGGCGCCGGGAACGCAACACGTTCCCGGCGCCAGACGAGCCGTCAGGGGTCACTCCCCAGCGGCAGGTCTCATTTCTTGAAGTTGTCCGTGAAGCCCTTGGCGGCATCCTTGGCGTCAGCCGCGGTGTCCTTGACGTTCTCGACGGTCTCCTTGACTTTGCCCTGGAGGTCCTGGGCCTTGCCCTCAGCCTCCGTGCGCTTGTCATCGGACGCCTTGCCGGCGGCCTCCTTGGCCTGCCCGGACACCTGGTCCTTCGCGGCGTCGAACTTGTCTCCGAGTCCCATGCTGACTCCTCTCCGTCGATGACTGTGGACACCTGCCACGCTACCCACCGGAAGCATCACCGTCACCAGAGATCGACAGATTCACAGGAAAACACCAGAAACCTCTCCGGAAGCCCGGCGCCGTGACACGAGGCAGGAGCCCTGCCCTGGACGAGGACTCAGCCGAGCCTCTGAAGACGCCCGGCCCCGTCACCGAGGCGGAACCGAGGCGGGTCGGCCCATGACGATGCGGGGCCAGCAGGCGAGCCCCTGATCGGCCTCTGCCCGCACCCGGGCGGCCAGCTGCTCGCCCCAGCACTCTGGGCCCAGCTCCCGGAAGCCCAACCTTCGGTAGTAGGGCGCGTTCCACGGCACCTCGGAGAAGGTGGTGAGCGTCAGCATCGCCAGCCCCTGCCCTGCCGCCCATCTCGTGGCGGCGTCGAGGAGACCGGCTCCGATGCGTCGCCCGGCGCAGGCCGGGTCCACGGAGACCTGCTCGATGTGCCCGGCGTCGTCGAGCCGATCGGCCAGCAGGTACCCGACGACCACCCCGCCCCGCTGATGGACCCATGCCGTCTCGCCGTCGACGTGGGTGCGGAACTGGTCGACGGAGACCGCCTCATCAGCGGCGATCTCCTCCATCGGGGTGCCCAGGAACAGCTGTCCGGCCTGCTGCTCCACGTGCACGACGGCGACGTGGTCCATCAGGGTCGCCAGCCGGATGCCCTCATCCATCGTTCCTCCTCAGCGGCTCTTCCGAGGAGCCGCGCCGTATGTCATGCTCACTTCATGATCACAGGGCAGGCGATCCTTCCGGCGGTGCCGGTGCGTGCCCGTCGGCAGGCCCTGCTGCACGACTTCCATGACCCGTTCCCCGTGTCGAACACTTCGTCGAGGTGAGATCATGAGCGACCCCTTCCGTATCGTCGCACTGCTGTTCCCCCATGTGACCCAGCTGGACTTCACCGGCCCGGCCCAGGTGTTCTCCAAGATGCCTTCAGCCGAGCTGCACGTGGCCTGGCACCGTGAGGAGCCGGTGCCCACGGATGCGGGATTCAGCATCCTGCCCACCACAACGCTGGAGGCCGCCCCGCAGGCCGATGTGCTGTTCGTGCCCGGGGGTCGCGGCGCCTTCGAGCTGCTGGAGGACGAGGTCGTGCTGGACTTCCTGCGTCGCCAGGCGGCGGGGGCCCAGTGGATCACCAGCGTATGCACCGGCTCGTTCCTGCTGGGCGCCGCCGGGCTGCTGCGCGGACGGCGGGCCACCAGCCACTGGGGCTCCCTGCATCTGCTGGAACGCCTCGGGGCGACGCCGGTCGCCGAACGCGTGGTGCGCGACGACCACGTGATCACCGCTGCCGGGGTCTCCGCCGGCATCGACTTCGCACTGCGGCTCACCGCGGAGATCCACGGCGACGACGCGGCCAAGCGCCTGCAGCTGCAGCTCGAGTACGACCCCGAACCACCCTTCGACGCCGGGGCGCCGTCCCGTCCGGACGCCGATGACGAGCTGGCGAACGCACAGATCGCCTCGATGACGGAGCTGCGCGGCGACGTCGTGGAGCGAGCCGCGACCCGGCTGACGCTGGACTGAGGTCCGGACGCTGACTCAGCCCTGGCGGCCCGCCCCGGAGATCACGCGAGACGGATCAGGCGCCGGGCCGCGGCTCGGCCTCGTCGGGAACGGCCTCGTCGGGAACGGCCTCGTCGGGAACGGGCTCGTCCCGCGCCTCGGGCGGGAGTGCGGTGCCGCGCATCCGGGCGACGGCGCCCATCCCGTGGTGGATGGCCAGGGCCGCGAAGCTGCCGAGCGCGATGCCTTCGAACACGATCTGACCGAACTCCATGGTGAAGTTGGCGATGGCGATGATCAGCGGAACCCCCGCGACGGCCAGGTTGATGGGGTCGGCGAAGTCGACCCGGTTCTGCACCCAGATGCGCACCCCGAGGATGCCGATCATGCCGTAGAGGACGGTGCCGGCGCCGCCGAGCACTCCGGCGGGCACGGTGGCGATCAGTGCACCGACCTTGGGCAGGAGGCCCAGGCCGATGGCGAAGATCCCGGCCACCCAGTAGGCGGCGGTGGAGTACACCCTGGAGGAGGCCATCACGCCGATGTTCTCCGCGTAGGTGGTGGTGCCGGAGCCGCCGCCGGAGCCGGCGAACATGGTGGCGACGCCGTCGGCCATCAGGGCGCGGCCAGTGACCGGGTCCAGGTCGCGGCGGGTCATCAGCGCCACGGACTTCACGTGTCCGACGTTCTCGGCCACGAGCACCAGGATCACGGGCAGGAACAGGCCGATGGTGCCCACGTGGAAGCTGGGGGCGGTAAACTCGGGCAGCCCGAACCAGCTGGCCTCGCCGATGCCGGAGAAGTCGACCTCGCCGCGCATCACGGCCACCAGGTAGCCGATGACGACGCCGACCAGGATGGAGAGCCGGCCCAGCAGGCCGCGGAAGAGCACGCCCGCCAGGAGCATCGCCACGATGGTGACCGTGGCGGTGACCGGGGCCGCGTCCACGTTGCTCCACGCCGCGGGGGCGAGGTTCAGGCCGATGAGCGCCACGATGGAGCCGGTGACCACCGGAGGCATGAGCAGCTGGATCCACCGGGTGCCGGCCACATGGACGATCAGTCCCACCAGGAACAGTCCGGCCCCGGCCATCACGATGCCGCCGAGCGCCCCGGACATCCCGTACTGGCCCATGGAGGCTCCGACGGGGGCCAGGAACGCGAAGGAGGAGCCCAGGTAGGAGGGCACCCGCCCGGCGGTGATGATGAGGAACAGGATGGTCCCGATCCCGGAGAACAGCAGCGTGGTGGCGGGCGGGAAGCCGGTGATCAGCGGCACCAGGAAGGTGGCGCCGAACATGGCCACCACGTGCTGCATGCCGATGCCGGTGGTGCGGCCCCAGCTGAGCCGCTCGTCAGGGGCGACGACGTCGCCGGGGCGGATGCTGCGTCCGTCCCCGTGCAGAGTCCAGCCGAGTCCGGGGATGAGAGTCTTGGTCACAGGCATGAACTGTACCGGGACGGAAAGTCACCGGCATGACGGAAGGATGACGCACATGAGGCTGGAGATCGCCGTCCAGGACGTCGACGGGATTCAGGTCGCCCGCGACCACGGGGCCGACCGGGCCGAACTCTGCCAGGCCCTGGTCACCGGAGGGCTCACCCCGACTCCGGGAATGATCCGCCGCGCCGTCGAACTGGACCTTCCCGCCCGGCCGCTGATCCGCCCGCGTGCCGGCGGGTACCAGTACCCGGCCGCAGAGGTCGCCGCGATGCGCCATGACGTGCACCTCCTGCGGGAGGCCGGCGCGGACGGGGTGATCGTCGGAGCACTCGACGACGACGGCCTGGACCACCCCACCCTGCGTCGGCTGATCGAGGACGCCGACGGCCTGCCCGTGGTGATCCACCGGTGCGTGGACGTCCTGCTGGCGGCCGGGCTCACCACACCCCAGGATCTGATCGAAGAGCTCGTGGACCTCGGCATCAGCGGAGTGCTCACCTCGGGCGGCGCGACGACAGCACCCCAAGGGGCCAGCGTCATCGGTCAGCTGGTCCAGGCTTCGGCTGGTCGGGTGGAGATCATCGCCGGCGGCGGCGTACGGGCTGAGCACGTGGCGGATCTGGCTGCGGCCGGGGCCGACGTCGTCCATCTCTCGGCCGGTGCGGCCGTCACCCACGGGTCACCGGGCCCGGGCGGCGGGGAAGGAACGTATACCACCACCGACGCTACGCTGGTCCGCGCAGCACGGGCCGCCGTCGACGCCCTCGACTGATCTCCGCAGGACGATCCGCACGTGCTCCTCCTCACACCCTCTTGACACGCTTTCCTGGAATGCGGATCACAGCACGATCACAGTATTTGATGTCATCTGCGATTCTTGGAGAGCCTCCGCGGATCCCACTCATCACAAGGATGCGGGACCCCAGGGAATGGCTGCGGGAAAGGTCAGGAGGGGCGGTTTTCACCCCAATTTCACCCGGGGGAAGCTTGATCCCACTGTGTGTCTCAGTACTGTGGGACTGATGCCGAACTCCGCAGACACCCCTGCCCAGAACGGGGAACACGTCGAGATCCGCACTCTCGAGGTTTCCGACGGCGCCGCCCTCTGGCGGCTGGCCGCCGGAACCGGAGTGCTGGATGTCAACACCCCGTACGCCTACCTGCTGTGGGCCCGCGACTTCGCCGACACCTCCGTGATCGCGCTCGTCGACGGCCAGCCCGCAGGATTCATCTCCGGCTACCGCCGACCGGCGGACCCCCAGACCCTGTTCATCTGGCAGGTCGCGGTGGACTCCGCCTTCCGCGGACGCCGCCTGGCCTCCCGCATGCTCGCCGACGTCGTCGCCCGCTCCGCGGCTTCGCGCCTGGAGACCACGATCACCGCGGACAATGCGGCCTCGATCGCGCTGTTCACCGGCCTGGCTCGTGACCACGGCGCCGAGATCACCCGCTCCGACCTCTTCACCGAGGACCTGTTCCCGGCATCCTCAGAGACCGGCGAGAGCCACGCGGCGGAGGACCTCTACACGGTCGCCCCGCTGAAGGCCTCGCAGGCCTGAGGACCTGCACCCCGACTTCCATCTGAACCCCAGCGGCGGAGAGTCCGCCGCACCACCGAGGAGACCAGCCACATGGCCACCGACATCTTCGAAATCCGTGAATCCCAGGTCCGCAGCTACTGCAACAACTGGCCCGCCGTCTTCGAGAAGGCCTCCGGCGCGTACCAGTTCACCGAGGACGGCTCGCGCTACCTGGACTTCTTCTCCGGCGCCGGCGCGCTGAACTACGGACACAACCACCCGGAGTTGCGCGACCTGGTGGTGGACTATGTCGCCAACGACGGCGTCACCCACTCCCTGGACATGAAGACCCCGGCGAAGCGCCGCTTCCTGGAGACCTTCGAGCGGATCATCCTCGAGCCGCGGAACCTGGACTACAAGGTCATGTTCCCCGGCCCCACAGGCACCAACACGGTGGAGGCCGCGCTGAAGCTGGCCCGCAAGGTCACCGGCCGCCAGCACATCCTGTCCTTCACCAATGCGTTCCACGGCATGACGCTGGGCTCGCTCTCGGTCACCGGCAACTCGATGAAGCGCCGCGGTGCGGGCATCCCGCTGACCAACTCCTCGAAGATCCCCTACGACGACTACTTCGACGGCGACATCCCCGACTTCATCTGGCTGGAGAAGGTCCTCGAGGACTCCGGCTCGGGTGTGGACAAGCCCGCCGCGGTCATCGTGGAGACCGTCCAGGGCGAGGGCGGCCTCAACGCCGCCCGCATGGAGTGGCTCAAGGGCCTCGCGGACCTGCTGCGCCGCCACAGCATCCTGCTGATCATCGACGACGTGCAGGCCGGCTGCGGCCGCACCGGCACCTTCTTCTCCTTCGAGAAGGCCGGCATCCGCCCGGACATCGTCTGCGTGTCCAAGTCGATCTCCGGCTACGGCATGCCGATGGCGCTGACCCTGTTCCGCCCCGAGCTGGACGTCTGGGAGGGCGGCGAGCACAACGGCACCTTCCGCGGCAACAACCTCGCCTTCGTGACGGCGGCCCGCGCGCTGGAGCTCTTCTGGGCCGACGACTCCTTCGAGAAGGAGCTGGCCGGCAAGATCGAGGAGCTGCGCGACGGTCTCGAGCAGATCGCCGGGCACGTGAAGGGCGCGACCCTGCGTGGCCGCGGCTTCCTCTCCGGGATCTGCTTCCCGGACCCGGACACCGCCGGCAAGGTGGCCGCCGAGTCCTATAAGCGGAACCTGCTGGTGGAGACCTCAGGGCCCGAGGACGAGGTCGTCAAGATCATGCCGCCGCTGACCATCGCCTCCGAGGACCTGCAGAAGGGCCTGAAGATCATCGAGGACGCCGTGCTGGCCGCCACCGGCCAGATGGGTGAGCCCTCCCGGGTGCGTCCGCCGCACTGAGCTCAGCCTCCCGAGGGGCGCTGACCCGTCACGCTAGACTCCGCTCCGGGCCAGCACCCACGTCCACCGACCCTTCTCAGCAGACAGGAGACCTGCATGTACACGCTGCACATCGACGACCTCAACGACACCGAGCGCGACATCCGCCACGGCAACTGGCGTTCGCGCCGGATGGTCCTGGGCAAGGAGAAGGTCGGCTTCTCCTTCCACGAGACCACCATCTTCGCCGGCACCACCAGCGAGTTCTGGTACGCCAACCACATCGAGGCCGTCTACTGCGTCGGGGGCAAGGGCACGCTGACCAACCTGGAGACCGGCGAGAAGCATGAGATCACCGACGGCTTCCTGTACCTGCTCGACGGCCACGAGAAGCACCGCGTGGAGGTCGAGGAGGAGCTGCGCATGATCTGCGTGTTCAACCCACCGGTGACCGGCAAGGAGGTCCACGACGAGAACGGCGTGTACCCGCTGATCATCGAGGACTGAGCCTCTGCCTGACGCACGTCTGAGCATCACGACGGCGCCCGCCCCTGTCCCCGGGGCGGGCGCCGTCGTCATATGTGACCCACCGTGAGATCCTGGATCTGCTCAGATGAGCGTGTCCCACGCCACATCTCGCAGTGGACAACCCTTCGGAACTATGGTGTGATTCACATGGTTGTGTTGCATCTCACGCAGCACGGCTGACAACTGAGCGCATCCGGAGAGCAGCCTCGGCAGTGGGGCACCCTCCGCACAAGCTCCCATTTCACAACGGATCGTCGGGCACGTACCTGCCCGTGAAAGGGAAATATCACCATGGCCTCTGTGACCTATGACTCCGCGAGCCGGATCTACACTCCCGGTGCTCGCCCCGCCATCAATCAGCTCCAGCTGAACATCGAAGATGGCGAGTTCCTCGTCCTCGTCGGCCCCTCCGGCTGCGGCAAGTCGACCGCCCTGCGCATGCTCGCCGGCCTCGAAGAGGTCAACGAAGGGCGCATCCTCATCGGCGGTGAGGACGTCTCCCACGTCTCCCCCAAGGACCGGGACATCGCGATGGTCTTCCAGAACTACGCGCTGTACCCGCACATGTCGGTCGCAGAGAACATGGGCTTCGCCCTGAAGATCGCCGGCGTCTCCAAGGATGAACGCGCTCAGCGCGTCCGCGATGCCGCCAAGCTGCTGGACCTCGAGCCCTACCTGGACCGCAAGCCGAAGGCCCTCTCCGGTGGTCAGCGTCAGCGCGTGGCCATGGGCCGTGCGATCGTCCGCTCGCCGAAGGTCTTCCTGATGGACGAGCCGCTGTCCAACCTGGATGCCAAGCTGCGTGTCCAGACCCGCACCCAGATCGCGGCGCTGACCCGCAAGCTCGCCGTCACCACCGTCTACGTCACCCACGACCAGGTCGAAGCCATGACTATGGGTGACCGGGTCTGCGTGCTCAAGGACGGCGTGCTGCAGCAGGTCGACTCCCCGCGCAACCTCTACGACACTCCGGCCAACGTCTTCGTGGCCGGGTTCATCGGCTCTCCGGCCATGAACCTCTTCCAGGTGGACCACGACGGCGAGGCCCTCCTCCTCGGCGGTGAGCGCTACGTGATCCCGGACGGCTCGCTGAAGAAGGCCAGCAGCAACAAGGTGACTCTGGGCGTGCGCCCCGAGGACATCCACATCGACGACGAGCACGGCATCGAGATGGTCGTGGACCTCACCGAGGAGCTCGGCGCCGACGCTCACATCTTCGGCTCGCCGGAGGGTCTCGAGTCCTTCCAGCCGCTGGTGGTCCGTGTGGACGGCCGCCGTCCCCCGCTGAAGGGCGACCGCGTCAAGGTGGCCCCGCAGATGGACCACATCCATCTCTTCGACGCGGAGACCGGGCTGCGCCTCAACGGCGATATCCCGGGTCACACCCCGCACGCCCAGCTGGCCGACGTCGAGGCCCTGCAGGACGAGGAGGAGTGAGCGCCGCGCCCTGCTGAGCTGGCCGACTGCTGAGGGCGGGTCCCGGAGATCATCCGGGGCCCGCCCTCAGCGCAGCTCACGGCCTGTTGCCGCGATCCCCTAGGCTGAGGCCATGAAACAGCTGCTGTCAGTCATCCTGACCATCATCCTCGCCATCGTGGCCATCCGAGTGGTCCTCTGGATCATCGGGGCGACGCTGAACCTCATCGGTAACCTGATCTTCATCGCCCTGATCGCCGCGGCCGTCATCTGGCTGGTCCAGGCGGTGAAGTCGAAGAGCTGATCCACCGGTCAGCCGCACATGATGGTCCACCAGCTCGTAGGGCACCGGCAGGTGGGACATCAGGATCACGCTGCGTCCCCGGCTGGCATCCAGTCCGGCCGCACCCGCCGCCACACCCGCCCCCGCTTCTGCCGCCGCGCCGAGCAGGTCCCGGATGAGCTGGTCCCCCAGCTCGGGGTCCACATGCGCGGTGGGCTCATCCAGCACCAGCACCTCCGCCCGAGACAGCAGCCCCCGGGCCACGGCGATGCGCTGCGCCTGACCTCCCGAGACCAGCGCGCCCTCGCGGCCCACCCTGGTGTCCAGACCGTCCCGGGAACGAGCCCACTCCCGCAGCCCGACAGCCCCCAGCACCTCCCAGAGCTCCTCCTCAGCACACCTCTCAGGCCCCTCCGGATGGGCGAAGCTCAGATTCGCGCGCAGGGTGGTGTCGAACAGGTGCGCCCGCTGCTCGATCAGGCACACGCGCCGCCGCACCGCAGCCGCGGACATCTCGCGGACTTCGACGCCGTCGAGCCGGCAGGAGCCCTCATGCTCCAGCAGCCGCACCAGGGTCTGCGCGAGCGCCGTCTTCCCCGACCCGCTGGCGCCGGTGACCAGCGCCCGCTCTCCCGGTGCCAGCTTCAGATCCACCGGCGCCGCCGTCGCCGCCTGCTGCCCCGGCCACCGGACGGTGACCCCCTCCAGCTCGAGCAGAGCCCCCGCCTGTGAACCGGCCTCCGGAGCACTGGCCTCATCGCCGTGGTCATCGCCGTCGTCTGCCGGGATCTCCGCCGGCCGGGGCCGCTCGGTGAGCTCCGCGATGCGCGCCGCCGACGCGAGCACCCGCCGTCGGGCGGACCATGCGGCCGGCACCGCGGCCGCGACCTCGAAGACAGCCAGCGGCACCAGGGCCAGCACCGCCAGCACCGGACCGTCCACCGATCCGGGACTGAGCGCGAACTCCGGTCCCAAGGGAGCGCTGGGCTGCAGCCCCGGGACGGCCAGCAGCAGCATCGCCAGCACGGCGGCGCCGGTCAGCCCCGTCAGCACCGCGGAGACGACGCCGGCACCGGCGGAGGCCCGCAGCTCGGCGGCCCGCAGCCGCGCGTCGGCCCGCTCCACCCGCCGGATCTGCTCGTCGGCGGCACCGTAGGCCAGCAGCACCTCCACATCGGAGGCCAGATCCGCGACCTCATCGGCCAGCTGTCCCCGCAGCGCGGCGGTGCGTCGCTCCGCGGAACCGCTGATCCGGGCATTGAGCCAGGTCCCGGCCACCAGGGCGAGCGCCAGCAGCACCGCCAGCGCCGCCGCGGCCGACGGGGAGAACCACGCCAGCCCGGCCAGGGTCGCCAGGACCACCACGGCGGAGGAGGCCAACGGCTGGATGACACGGGTGGGCAGGTCGAGCAGCTGGTCCACATCGCGGACCAGCCGGGAGAGCAGGTCCCCGCGTCCGCGGTCGGCCAGGCCGGCCGGGGCCAGCGGCATCAGCCGCTCCACCAGGCCGACCCGCAGCGTGCTCAACGTGCGGAAGGCGGCGTCGTGGGAGCTCAGCCGCTCCAGGTAGCGGAAGAATGCCCGGGACAGGGCGAAGGCCCGCACGCCCACCACCAGCAGGCCCAGGTAGAGGATGGGCGGCTGCTCGGCGGCCCGGGTGATCAGGTACGCCGAGAGCCCCAGCAGCAGCACCGCGCTGAGTCCGGACAGCGCCCCCAGTGCGGCTCCGGGCGCCAGGCTGCGCCGGTCGGGGCGGGCCAGGGTGAGAATGCTCATCGCAGCGCCTCCTGCCGCGCCCAGGTGAGCCGGTGCACCGTGTCGGCCGCCGCCAGAACGGTGGGGCGGTGGCTGATCACCAGCATGATGCGTCCGGCATCGGCCTCGGCCCGCAGCAGCGCGATCAGCCGGCGTTCGGCGTCCTCGTCCAGGGCCGCAGTGGGCTCGTCCAACAGCAGCACCGGGCAGCGGCGGGCCCGAGCCCGGTGGACCGCCCGGGCCACGGCCACCCGGTGCGCCTGCCCGCCCGAGAGCCCCCTGCCGTGGACCCCGAGGCGATGGTCCAGGCGCAGCTCCGGAAGCCCGAGCGCGTCGAGGATCCCCCGGGCCTGGTCGGCCTCGAGACGCGGCTCGCCGAGGGCGATGTTCTCCCCCACCGTGCCCGCCCGCAGGCCGTGACGCTGACCGGTCCAGGCGACGTCATCGCGGGTGGGCCGCCGCGCGGCGCCGTCGGCCGTGCGCAGGGTGATCTTCCCGCTGTGGTCCACCAGCCCGACGACGGCGGCGGCCAGCGTGGACTTCCCCGCCCCCGACGGTCCGGCGAGCGCGGTGATCCGGCCCGGTTCGGCGGTGAGGCTCACGCGGTCGACGACGACGTCCCCACCTCGGCGAACCGTCACCTCCTGCAGATGCAGCGCCGCAGCCGGCGACAGCCCTTCGCCCGAGACTGGTTCTGCACCGGCCACCGGCTCAGCCCGCCTCTCGGCCTCCAGCAGCGAGAAGACCTCCTCGGCGGCGGCGATGCCGTCGGCGGCCGCGTGATACTGGGCGCCGACCTGCCGCAGCGGCGCGTAGGCCTCCGGGACGATGAGCAGCACGAACAGACCCACGAAGAGCCCCAGCTCGCCGTCGATCAGCCGCACACCCACCGAGACCGCCACCAGGGCCACCGAGAGGCTGGCGGCCAGCTCCAGGACGAACCCGGAGAGGAAGCTGATCCGCAGCACCCGCATGGTGGCGCCGCGATGCTGCTCGGTGAGCCGACGCAGGTTCTGCCGCTGCCGGTGCTGCCGGTTGAAGATCTTCAGCGTGGAGAGCCCCTCCACCAGGTCCAGGTAGGCGGTGCCCAGCCGGTCCAGCCGGCGGCGCTGCTGCTGCTGCGCGGACTGGGTGGACCAGCCCACCAGCACCATGAACACCGGCACCAGCGGCATGGTCAGCGCCACGATCACCGCCGTGGTCAGATCCTGGGTGGCCAGCACACCCAGCAGGATCGGCACCGCCAGGACGGTGAGCACCAGCTGCGGAAGGTACCGGGAGAAGTAGGCGTCCAGGGCGTCCAGGCCGGAGCCCAGCACGCTGACCGCCTGAGCCGGGCCAGCAGTGCCGCCACCAGCAGAGCCGCCACCAGCAGAGTCGCCGTCGTCGTGCTGTCCGTGCACCAGCGCCTCCGCGGCCTGACGGCGCAGCTGGGACTTCACCCGTGCCGCCGCCCGGGCCGCCACGGCCTCCATGGCCCAGGAGACCCCCGCACGGGCGAGCGTCACCACCGCCAGGCCACCCAGCAGCGGGGCCACCGGCCCCAGCAGCGCCGTCCCGGAGGGAGGCTCGGCCACCACCAGCTGCTCCGGCACCCAGTCCCCGGACAGCACCCCGACGGCGGCGATCACCGTGGTCAGCACCCCCGCCAGCAGTCCGGCGAAGGCCAGCACCAGCAGCACCTGGACAAGCCCCAGCATCACGGCCAGCACCAGGAACCCGCGGGCGGCACGGGCGTGACGGAGCAGGCGGGGGTCCAGGGGCTTCATGGCGCTCGTCTCCCGGACCTCAGTGCGCCTCGGCGGGGATGTGGTCGCGCGTCAGGCGGCGGCGGAACACCCAGTAGGTCCAGATCTGGTAGCCGATCACCAGCGGGGTGACCACCAGGGCGACCCAAAACATCACGGTGAGCGTGTAGTCGGTGGAGCTGGCGTTGACGATGGTCAGCCCACCTTCCCCGGAGGTGGACGGCAGCACATGCGGGAACAGGGACAGGAACAGGGTCACCACGGCCAGCCCGACCGTGGCCGCCATCGCGCCGAAGGCCAGACCCTCCCGGCCGACGGCGTTGGCCACCAGGGCGACCACCATCGCCAGGGCCGCCCCGACGGCGGCTATCAGGGCCGGCAGCGGCTGCCCCGAGAAGGTCTCCAGGGTCAGGGTCCACGCCAGGAATGCGACGGCGGCCACCGCCGCGGGGACCCCGGCGAACCCTGCCAGCCGCCGGGCTCGGCCGCGGATCTCGCCGTCGGTCTTCAGCGCGATGAACACCGCTCCGTGGACCAGGCACAGCAGGGTCAGGGTGATCCCGCCCAGCACGGCGTACGGGGTGACCAGGTCCAGCAGGGACGCGGTGACGTTGTGGCCGGCGTCCAGGGGCAGCCCGCGGACCACGTTGGCGAAGATCAGGCCCCACAGGAAGGCAGGCAGCACCGAGCCGATGATGATCATCCTGTCGAAGGTCCGCGTCCACTGCGGGTGCTTGCGCTGGTGCCGGTACTCGAAGCTCACCCCGCGGGCAATCAGCGCCAGCAGGATCAGCAGCAACGGCAGGTAGAACCCGGAGAACAGGGAGGCGTACCACTCGGGGAAGGCGGCGAAGAGCACCGCCCCGGCCACGATCACCCAGGTCTCGTTGAGGTCCCAGACCGGCCCGATGGTGTTGATCATGACCCGGCGGTCAGTGTCGTCGCGTCCCAGCAGCGGCAGGGACATGCCCACGCCGAAGTCGAAGCCGTCGAGCACGAAGTAGCCGACGAAGAAGAACGCGACCAGCACGAACCAGATCGTGGGGAGGTCGAACTGCGCGGGGTTCAGCAGGGCGAGGTCCATGGCGGGCTCCTGATCAGTACACGACGGCGAGGTCGTCGGAATCGGCGTCGACGTCGTCGTCCAGCTCCGGCGGACCCTCCTGGGCGGCCTTGAGGATCAGCTTGAACTCGACGACGGCGAGGATCCCGTAGATGAGCGTGAAGGCGGCCAGGGAGATCGCCACGTCCAGGCCGGAGACGTTCGGGGACACCGCGGCCTCAGTCTTCATCAGTCCGAAGACGATCCACGGCTGGCGGCCCATCTCGGTGAAGATCCAGCCCACCAGGGAGGCGAGCAGCGGCAACGGAGCGGCCCAGATGAAGATCCGCCACATCAGCTGCTCCTGGCGGGCCGGCAGCTGCCGCGCGTTCTTCCGGGTCAGCCACAGTCCCACCAGGGAGATCAGGGCGGAGACCGCCCCGAGGCCGATCATCCACCGGAAGGACCAGTAGGTGACCCAGATCAGCGGGGTGTAGTCACCGGGGCCGAACTGGGTGACGTACTGGGCCTGCAGGTCGTTGATGCCTTCGACCTCGCCGTCGAGCGTGTGGGTGGACAGCAGGGAGAGCAGGTACGGGATACGGATGGAGAACAGCTCGGAGGCGCCGTCGGGAGTGCCGAGGGTGAAGATCGAGAAGCTCGCCGCGTTCGTGGTCTCGTAGAGCCCCTCGGCGGCGGCCATCTTCATGGGCTGGGCGTCCACCATCGCCAGGGAGAGCTGATCCCCGGAGACCCCGACGCCCAGGAAGGCGAGCACATTGGCCCAGAGCCCGGTCTTCAGCGCCGGGCGCATCGTCTCGGCATGCTGACCGCGACGCAGGTGCCAGGCGGCGACGGCGATCATCACCGTGGCGGCGAACATGATGGCCGCGAAGATGGTGTGCGGGAAGGCCGCCAGCACCACCGGGTTTGTCAGCACCTCCCACAGGCTGGTGAGCTCGGCGCGTCCACGCTCGTGGTTGAAGGTGTAGCCGACCGGGTTCTGCATGAAGGCGTTGGCGGCGAGGATGAAGTAGGCCGAGAGCGTGCTGGCGACGAACACCGTCCAGATGCAGGCCAGATGCGCCAGCCGGGGGATGCGGCCCCAGCCGAAGATCCACAGGCCGATGAAGGTCGCCTCGAAGAAGAAGGCGGCCAGACCCTCGATGGCCAGCGGAGCGCCGAAGACGTCTCCGACGAACCGGGAGTACTCGGACCAGTTCATGCCGAACTGGAACTCCTGGACGATGCCGGTGACCACGCCCATGGCGAAGTTGATCAGGAAGATCTTGCCGAACAGCTTGGTCAGCTTCAGGTACTTGACGTCGTCGGTGCAGTGCCAGGCCGTCTGCATGATGGCGGCCATCAGCGCCATCCCGATGGTCAGCGGGACGAACAGGAAGTGGTAGAGCGTGGTCAGTCCGAACTGCCAGCGCGCCAGGGACAGCGGGTCGAAGAGTTCTTCCACGGGTTCACCTGTGTCGTCGCAGGGCCGCGTCACGAGGATCGTGGCGTGGAGGCGGCCGTCCACGCGGCGTCGCCTCCCTGTGAATTCTACAGCGCGTAGAAGAGTTTTCTACAAGTTGTAGAAGTATGACCTCGGTGACTCCGCCGTTCAGCCCAGGGCCTCGAGCTGCTCGGCGGCCAGCACATCCAGCAGCTGATCCGCCAGCTCCGCGGAGATGATCAGATCATCGACGAAGCCGCCGCGGGCCGCCGCCATCACGGCCTCCGGATGACCCACCGCCGGTGCCACAGCGATCACCCGGGCCCGCCGCAGCTGCTGGGGATACACCCCGACCACGCGATCCTGCAGGACTGAGCGCACCACACGACCGGCCGAGTCCACCAGGATGCCCGAACACTCGGTGACGACGTCGGCGTCGACGGCCCGCTGACGCTCCTCCTCACTGAAACGGCTCCACAGGGTGGATCCGCCCGGCTGCCACGCACCCAACGAGACCACCGCGACGTCGAGCTCATCGGCGGCCTCCAAAGCGGCGCGGACCTCATCGGTGGCACGCAGCCCCCGCGCGACCTCCGCAGAGTCGACGATCAGCGGCGTGGGCAGCGGCCAGACCTCTCCCCCGGCCGAGGCGCCCAAGGTGTGGATCAGCGCCGAGGACGCCGCCGTGGAGGACCCCGGGGCGGAGAGCGGACCCACCAGCTGGACGATGTCCACCCGCGGCAAGGCGTCGAGGTGCTCCGGCAGGTGCATCAGTGTGCGCGACCACGCCACCCCCAGGCGTGCGCCGTCGTGCAGTCTGCGCGGCAGCAGATGCCCGACCTGCCGGGCGAGAGCTGAACGCATGGTCTCATCTGAGCGCTGAGCGACCACGGTGACCGAGGAGATGCCCAGGGTCTCAGCCAGACCCTCATGCTCAGCGCCGGCGTCTGACGGGTTGACGATGGTGATGCGGACGATGCCCTCATCCCGGGCCTGATCCAACAGACGCGCGACCTGAAAGCGCGAGAGATCATGACGCCGGGCGATGTCCACCTTGGACCGACCCTCCAGGTAGTACTCCGAGGCCAGCTCGGCCATCAGCGTGAGACTGTGTCGCTCACCCCGGTCATCCGTGGTCATATCCCCTCCCGATGCATGCTCATTCGAGCATATATGACCGCGATCACCTGCCCCCTGGATGCGTTGCCTCCGGCGTGTGGGCGGGGCTTCACTCCTGGGAGAGGCCCGCCGCCGGCTCGGTGCGTCCCAGGGCGCGGGCCGGCAGCGCGGAGGCGACGACGGCGGCGGTCAGCGCCGCTGCGGCGATCAGCCCCAGCCGACCCCAGGGCACCGCGAGCGCGACACCCATGACGTCCTCGGCCACCAGGGAGCTCACTCCAGCCCAGCCGAAGAACACGCCCAGCCCACCGCCGATCAGCAGGGCCACCACAGCCATCAGCACCGCCTCGGTGGACACCAGACGACGCACCCCTCCCCGACTCAGGCCCAGCGCCCGCAGCAGAGCCGCCTCGCGGCGCCGTTCGAACACCGAGAGCGCCAGCGTGTTGGATACCCCGATCACCGCGACCACCACGGAGGCGGCCAGCAGCACCAGCACCACCAGCAGCACCGTGTCGATCACCCCGGAGATCGAGGCTCGCGAGAGGGCCGCCTCCACCGTGGCCGAAGTCTCCTCTCCGGCCACATCGGTGAGCGTGCCGCTGACCCGCAGCACGTCGTCCGGGGAGGCCGCGTCACTGAACCGCAGCCAAGTCTGTCCCGACGAGTCGGCCAGATCCCAGCCGGCCGCGGAGGAGATCACCACGGTGCCGGGGGGCAGCCAGCCGGCCATCTCGCCTAGGACCTGCAGCGGCTCCTCGCCGTCGGCCCGCAGCGTCACCGTCGCCGTCTCGCCCCAGCCTGACACCGACTGCTCACCCTCGTAGAAGGAGGCGGAGAGCAGCGCCTGGCCCGGCTCGGGCAGCACCTCGTCGCGGCGGGTCAGCTCAGTCAGGTCCTCGTGGTCTGCGGCCACCACCTGCACGGGTACGTCCACGCCGTCGCCGCCGCTCATCTCCGCCTGCTCACCGGGGATCGTGACGGTCCGGGTCACGGCGTCGTCGGAGGACAGGGTCGCCTCGACCTCGGTGGAGGCCACGGCGGCGTCCACCGGGTAGCGGTCGGCCAAGTCCTCATCCAGGGAGCGCTGCGCGGTGGCGGCTCCGACGGTCATGGTGACCACCAGGGTGACGCCGATCAGCAGCGCCGAGGTGGTGGTGGTCAGCCGCCCCGGGGTCTGCCGGGCGTTCTGCGCCACCAGTCGGGGCACTTCTCCGCCGGTGATCCGGACCAGCAGCAGCCCCAGGCCACGCACCACGGCGGGCACGATCGCCCGGGCGGCCAGCAGCACCCCGAGGAATCCGAGCATCGCCCCGGACACACCCAGCAGAGGGCTGTGCAGCAGCGCGGCGGCCACCACGGCCCCCAGTCCCAGCACGCCCAGCACCACGCCGATCGTCGTCCGCACTCGCGGCACCCCACCCTCGGCGGGGGCGACGTCGGCGGGCTGCAGCGCCTGCATCGGTGAGGTCCGGCCGGCACGCAGCGCCGGGACCAGGCTCGCGACGCTGGTCACCACAGTGCCCAGCACCAGGCCCACCACGACGGCGACGACGGTGAGCCGCACGGGGGCGAAGTCCTCCAGCCACAACGCCTGGGCGGCGGTGCCGAGCCCATAGGCGGCCCCGCCGCCGAGCAGCACGCCGACGGCGGAGCCGACGACGCCGAGCATCGCCCCTTCGGCCAGCGTCGCCTGCTTCAGCTGTCGGGCGGTGGCACCCACGGCGCGCAGCAGCGCCAGCGTGGACATCCTCGAGGCCACCAGCACCCCGAAGGTGTTGGTGATGACCAGACCGGCCACGAAGACGGCGATCGCCCCGAAGCCCAGCCCGATGGTCACCAGGATGTCGCTGGTGCCGGAGAGATCCTCCAGCCAGGCCTCCACGATCTCCTCATGCGTGAGCACCGAGGCCTCCGGGGCGGACACCTGGAGCAGGTCATGGATCTGATCCTGCACGATCCGCTGAGCTCCGGCATCGCCATGCAGCGTGTCAGCCAGCACCACGCGGATGGACTCCGGGAAGGCCTCCTCCGGGAAGGCGTCCATGCCGGCGGGCGAGACGAACGCGGATCCGGCGCGCTGGATGCCGCTGATCAGGCCCACCACAGTGTAGGGGTCGCCGGCGGCACCGGTCACAGGGTCCTCAGGTGTCACAGCATCGCCGGTCGTGAGGCCATAGGCGTCGGCGAACTGCTCCGTGACGGTGATCTCGTCGGCCTCCTCGGCCCCACGGCCCTCGGTGAACTCCACCGGGAGATGCGCGGGCAGCTCGGAGACGCCCAGGAAGCCGTCCCGGCCCCCGATCTCTGCCGGGGCGAAGGCGCTGCGGATCAGCTGGGCATCCCCGACGTCGTCGAGGTCCTGGATGTCATCGGCCAGGGTGGCGGACGCCTCCGCGTCGTCCACCAGGCCCGAGACCTCCACCATCAGGTCCGCCCCGGCGGCCTCCGCCTCCGCCTGGGACTCCATGGTGCGGCCGAAAGCGTCGACCATCAGCAGGGAGGTGACCACGAAGGCCACCGCCACGGCGATGGCGGCACCCGCCGCGAACAGCCGGGTGCCGGCGGAGCGCAGGTTCGCGCGCAGCACGGGGTTCATCGGCCCACCTCGATCATCGCGGCGGCCAGCTGTTCGGCGGTGGGCGCTTCCAGGGTGTCCACCAGCCGGCCGTCGGCCAGCAGGACGGTCCGGTCGGCACGCGCCGCGGCGCCGGCGTCGTGGGTGACCATGATGACGGTCTGGCCGAACTCGTCGACGGCGGCGCGCAGCAGCTCCAGCACCTCCGCCCCGGCGGCCTGATCCAGGTTGCCGGTGGGCTCGTCGGCGAAGATCACCTCCGGGCGAGAGACCAGGGCGCGGGCCACGGCCACCCTCTGCTGCTGGCCGCCGGAGAGCTCGAAGGGCCGGTGGTGGAGCCGCTCAGTCAGCCCCAGTCGCTCCGCCACCAGCTCCAGGAAGGCCCGGTCCACGCTGGTGCGCCCCAGTCGGGAAGGCAGCAGGATGTTCTCCTCGGCGGTCATGGCCGGCACCAGGTTGTAGGCCTGGAAGATGAACCCGAGGCGCTCTCGGCGCACGCGGGTCAGCCGCTTCTCCTCCAGGCCGGTGAGCTCCACGTCGCCGATGACGACGCTGCCGCCGTCGGCGACGTCGAGTCCGGCGAGCACGTGCATCAGGGTGGACTTGCCGGATCCGGAGGGGCCCATCACGGCGGTGAATCGGGCGGCCGGGATCTCCAGACTGAGGCGCTTCAGCGGCCGCACGGCGGTGTCGCCGGAACCATAGGTCTTGGTCAGATCGGTCGCCTTCACGGCGACGGCAGGTGTGTGCGTCATGGAACCCACGGTACGGTCGTCCCAGGTCAGCCCACATCGGAGCAGAGGATGGTCTCGGCCTCATCCTGCAGGATGAGGGATCAGTGGTCCACCAGTCCGGAGTCGTAGGCGAAGACCACCGCCTGCACCCGATCACGGACCTCCAGCTTGGTGAGCACATGCCCCACGTGGGTCTTCACCGTCGCCTCGGAGAGGAACAGTCGGCGGGCGATCTCCGTGTTGGAGTCGCCGGTGGCCATCTCCTGGAGGATCTCGGCCTCCCGGGCGGTGAGGGTCTCCAGCTTGGCCTGCTGGGCGGCGGTGGGCTGCCGCCGTCGGGAGCCCAGCAGGGTGGTCTCCAGCAGCCGCCGGGTGGTGGTGGGCGCGATGACGGCTCCCCCAGTGGTCACGGTGCGGATCGAGTCCAGCAGGATCTCCGGCTGGACATCCTTGAGCAGGAAGCCGGAGGCCCCGGCGCGCAGCGCTTCGACGGCGTATTCGTCAGTGTCGAAGGTGGTGAGCACGATGATCTTCGGCGCCTGCCCCCCGGAGGCGGTGATCCTGCGGGTGGCCTCGAGCCCGTCGAGCGCCGGCATGCGGATGTCCATGAGCACGACGTCGGGGGCATATGCGGCGACGGCGTCGAGGGCCTGTTGGCCGTCGCCGGCCTGGGCGACCACGTGCATGTCGGGCTGGGAGTCGATGACCATGGCGAACCCGGCGCGCAGCAGGGCCTGGTCGTCGGCCAGCAGCACCGACGTGGAGGTGGTGGACATCAGGACTCCTTCTCGGTGGTGAGCGGGATGCGGGCGACGACGTCGAAGCCACCGGCGTGCGCGCGCGTCTGGACGTCTCCGCCGTGGAGCCGGGCCCGCTCGGCCATGCCCCGCAGCCCGGAGCCGGCCCCGTCGCCCTCGGCCCGGGCTCCCCGGCCGGTGTCGCGCACCTCGATCACCAGCCAGCCGTCCTCGGCGGAGAGCGTGACCTCGGCGGTGGCGCCGGGTCCGCCGTGCTTCAGGGTGTTCGTCAGCGCCTCCTGGACGATCCGGTGCACTGCCAGCGCCGCCCCGTCGGCGAGCGTGGGCTCCCCGGGAAGGGTCTCGGCCAGCCGGTCGGCGAGCTCGACCTCCAGACCGGCGGCCCGGACGTCGGCGATCATCCGCCCCAGGTCCGCCAGCCCCGGGGAGGGCTGAACCAGCAGCGACTCGCGCTCCTCGCGCAGCACCCCCAGCATGCTCCGCATCTCGGTGAGCGCCTGACGCCCGGTCCTTCCGATCGTCTCGAAAGCCTGCCCGGCACGTTCCGGATCCTGAGCGACGACGTACCGGCCCCCGTCGGCCTGGGCGATCATCACCGACATGGAATGGCTGATGACGTCGTGCATCTCCCGCGCGATGCGCATCCGCTCCGCGTCGGCGGCCAGCCGGGTCTCATGCTCGCGCTCCCGCTCGAGCAGCTCGTTGCGTTCGGTGATGGCGGCGATCTCTCGACGACGCCGCCCGCCCAGATCGCCCAACAGCCAGGCGACCATCACCACAGCCGCGGCGAAGCCGGTGAGCAGCAGGACCAGGATCAGGGTCTCCAGCCCCATCGGTGGGCCCCCGAGGATGATCATCTGCTGGACGAGGACCAGCCCGCCCAGCAGCACCGCACCGATCAGCGCAATGATCAGGTACAGCCGGGAGGCCCGCCGGGTGCCGAACTTCGCCACCGAGTACAGCACCCACGGCACGGTGAGCGCGCTGAACCCGGGCCCGGTCAGCGTGAGCACCTGTCCGAGCGCACCGAGGGCGACGAGCCCGGCCGCCCAGGCGGGGCGGGAGCGACGTGCCGCCAACGGCAGGATGGTCAGCAGCTCCAGGCTCAGCACGAGCAGCCAGGGCGCCTGGCCGCCGAGCATCGTGCGTCCGTCGGCCCCGACCGAGGCCAGCACGGCGAGCAGCGCCAGCGGCAGCGCGATGAGGGCGCCGTCGGCGATCCATGGACGTCGGCCCAGTGCCTGCCAGAGCCGGACGTGGGCGGGTGTCATCGCTGGGGCCTCGTCATCGCTGGGGCCACACGGAGCGTTCCCGCATGACCGCGGCGAGCGCCTCGGCATCGTCGGTCATCAGCCCGTCCACGCCGAGGTCGATGAGCCGGTGCATCTCGTCCGGGTCGTCCACCACCCAGACGTGGACCTGCAGACCGGCTCGGTGACAGCGCCGCAGGAAGCCCGCGGTGACGACCCGGATCGGGCCCTGCCGCACCGGGACCTGGAGGCAGTCGACGTCGACGGCACGGCTGACGAGCGGCCGGGTCAGGCCCAGCGGGCCGAGAAACACGAAGGCGGCGGTGGCGCCCAGTCCGGCCGAGGTGGCGACGCGGCGGGTCAGTCGGCGCACGGCCCGGCGGCGTCGGGCGTCGTGGAAGCTGGTGACCAGCACCCGATCGTGGGCCTGATGCTCGTCGACGAGGCGGACGAACTCCTCGACCGCCGCGGAATCTTTGAGGTCCACGTTGAGGTGGACGTCGTCCCAGGTGGCGAGCAGGTCCTCGAAGCGGAGCAGCCGGGCCTCGTCGTCGGCAGGGTCGCCCGCTCCGGTGCGGGCTGCGTCGCCCACGCGCAGGGCGGAGAGCTGCTCCCAGGTCTGCTCCCGCAGCTTCCCGGCACCGTCGGTGACCCGGTCGAGGTCCTCGTCATGAAAGACCACCAGCGTGCCGCAGGCGGCGGTGCGCACGTCGATCTCCAGGTACCGGTAGCCGAGCTCGACGGCGTGGCGGAAGGCGCCCATCGTGTTCTCCCGCGAGGGGTCCGCGCCCCGGTGGGCGAACGCGAGCACCTGGCCCTCCAGGGGTCCTGGCAGGGTGTTGAGCAGGTAGCGGTTCGTCAGCGGCCGCACCGGACACCGTCCCCGCCGTCGAGCAGGTCCTCCAGCACCTGAGCCACGCCGTCGGCGTCGCAGTCGGCGGTGAGGTGCTGCGCGGCCGAGCGGGCCATCGGGTGGGCCGAGCTCACGGCCCAGGAGGTACCGGCCCACTGGAGCATCTCGATGTCATTGGGCATGTCTCCGAAGGCGATGACCTGCTCCCGGGTGATTCCCTGACCGGCGGCGAAGCGTCGCAGCGCGGCGGCCTTGTCCACCCCCTTGGCGGAGATCTCCAACAGGCTGATCCCCGGCGCAGAGTGGGTCACGGTGACCAGCTCACCGACCCTGGCCTTCACCTGTTCCAGAAAGGCGTCGGCGTCCATGGCGGCGGTCTTGGCGAGCAGCTTCACCACACGGGAGCGGGCACCGGGGTCGTGGCGACCGAGGGTGTCGTCGAGGGGACCGAGGCGGAGCATGTCATCGGTGACCCCGGCCGCCCGCCGACGGTCCTCTTCGAAGAACAGCGAGTCCACCAGGAACGCCGGCTCGGCGTGCAGGTTCTGCAGGGTCTCGGCGGCGAAGCTGGCCTGCGGGTCGATGTCCAGGATGCGATCCTTCACAGCGAAGACGGCGGCCTCACCCATGGGGTCCTCGCGCAGCAGCCGGTCCTCGGCGAGGTCGTAGACCACGGCCCCGTTGGAGCAGATGACCGGGCCCACGCCGCCCAGCGCGTCGGCCACCGGCTTCAGCCAGCGCACCGGACGGCCGGTGACCAGCACGATCCCGACACCGGCGGCGCGGGCGGCGCGGAAGGCGGCCACAGTGCGCTCGGTGACGGTCCCGGTCTCCGCCGCGGCGTAGCTGAGGATGGTGCCGTCGATGTCGCTGGCGATCAGCCGGGTCCGCTCCAGCGTGGTCACCGGGGCGCTACGCAGGCTCCGCCCCTTCTTCCAGCGCGGCGGCCAGCTCCGCGGCGGTCGGCGGCTGGGCGCCGAAGCGTGAGGAGGTGATCGCCGCCGCCCGGGCGGCGGTGCTGAGCACGTCGGTCAGCTGGGCGTGGCTGATGTCGTGCAGCGCGTCGCGGCGGGCCGCCCCGAGGAGTCCCAGCCCGCGCAGCGTCGCCAGGGTCGCGGCCATGAAGGAGTCTCCAGCGCCGACGGTGTCGGCGACCTCGATGGAGAACGCCGGCTGATCGACGAAGCCGGAGCGGGCCAGGCCCATGGCTCCGGAGGCGCCCCGAGTGATGATGACGACCCCCGGACCCAGCTCCAGCCAGGCACGCATGGTGTCCTCGTGGCTGCGCTCCGGGTAGAGGAGGTCGATGTCGTCGGTGGAGGCCTGCACGACGTCGGCCAGGGAGATGAACTGCTCGGCCTGGTCTCGGGCCTCTTCGCGGTTGGGGATGATGGAGGGACGGTAGTTGGGGTCGTAACTGATGGTGGCGACGTCGCGCGCCCGGTGCAGCATGTCCTTCACCGTCTCCGCGCCCGGCTGCATCATGGCGCCGATGGAGCCGGTGTGGAGCAGATCCAGGGCCGGGGACTCCTCGGGCCGGGTGTCCTGCACCAGCGTGCAGAAGGAGCGTTCCAGCTCGCCGGCGGAGGGCAGGGTCCAGTCCAGGGCGAACTCATAGCTGGCCTGACCGGCCGGGTCCAGAGTCGCCTTCGCCACGGAGGTCGGGCTCGCATCCGGCTCCAGCAGGGAGGTGATCCCCTGGGCGCGGAGGCTGCGGGCGATCATCCGTCCGTAGTCGTCCTCCCCGTGCCGGCCGGCGAAGACGACGTCGTGCTCGAGCCTGGCCAGGCCGACGGCCACATTGAAGGGGCTTCCCCCGACATGGGCTTTCGGGGCGGAGGTCTCCGAATGGACGACATCCACCAGGCACTCGCCGATGACCGCCAGGTATGCACTCATGCCCCCTAAACTACCGCAGTTGCGCGGACTTGCGGAGGTCGCCGGCGGGCGGCGGGTACTGGCGGTAGGTGCGGAACGTCTTGGCCTGGACGGCCCGGTGGTAGAGGATTCGCCGCAGGTCAGCGTCGGCGTCGTAGAAGAACGGGTTGATGATGCGGCCCTGCTCGGCGAGCGCGGTGATGCGTCGGCGCTGCTCGGCGCTGGCGTGCCTCTTCACCAGCGGCAGCGGCAGCGTGGTGTGCAGCGCGGGCTGCTTGGCCACCTGGTGGTCCGGGCCGCTGAGTCCGCCGCGCAGGTGCTCCTCGACGTAGAGCCGGGCGGGGTTGATCCCGGAGGCGGTGAGGTAGTGATGGTTGCGGCCGAGCCGGGGGTTGAGCTCGAAGAACTTCGCGACGCCGTCGCGTGGGTCCACTTTGATGTCGAACATGGCGAAGCCGCGCCAGCCGACGGCGCGCAACAGCGCGGCGCCCTGCTTCTCCACAGCCTCGTCCCGAGAGGTCAGCACTGCCGGGGAGTTGCCCTCGAGCCCGGGGGCGTGGTCCTCGACGATGACCTCCCCATAGGCGGTCAGCCGGACCTGGCCGGTCTGGTCGCAGAAGTAGGTGGCCAGGCGCAGCTGGGAGTCGGTGCCGGGGATGTGCTCCTGGGCGATCAGCGTGCCGGTGTAGCCGGCGTCGGAGGCTCGGCCCAGCAGGCTGGTGAGCTCCTCGGCGTCGTCGATGTAGTGGACTTTGCGTCGACCCGTGAAGGTGATGTCGGCCCAGGCGCCGCCGTCGCCGGCCTTGAGCACCAGGGGGTAGGAGACCCCGGCGGCGGGCAGCTCCTCGGCGGCGAAGGCTTGGGCGCGCTGCTCGGTGTGGGCGGAGCAGTCGTAGCCGACGGTCTTCGGGTAGGGGACGCCGAGTTCCTCGCAGAGGGCGTAGAAGTTCTCCTTCAGCGCCACCTGGTCCAGCTTCTGCGCCGACGGGTAGGGGATCCTGTAGCCCAGCTTTTCCAGCTCGTCGCGGTGGTCCACGGCGAAGCGGACGAGGTGGTCATAGTTGGCCAGCAGCAGCAGCGGGCGTCGGTGAGCGCCGTCGTCGGTGAGGAGGGCGGCGACCTCCTTGAGCTTCGCGATGACCGGCTCGGCGGTGGTCATCGGCCCGGCGGGGAAGGTCTCCATGATGCGGGAGTGCTTGAGATTGCGATTGACGGAGGTGGGCACGACCGCGGAGATCGCCCCGAAGGCCTCGTGGAACTCGCGCGCCAGGGAGTAGGTGCCCACGTCGCCGCCGGTGATCACCGGGACGAACGGCTGCTCCTGAGGTATCCGCATGGGGATGACGCTAGCAAAGAACGGTGGATGGAGCCTGGATGCCGGGCCTCGGCTCGCTGAGGGCCGCTGTTAGGGTCGGAGCATGGAGGACACCCTGCCCGACGCCGCCCGGGACGCCCTGCTGGAGGCCTACCGCGCCTATGCGGACGCGCCGGTGAGGTCCGCGGAACAGAAGCGGCAGGCGGCGTCCCTGGCGCAGCTGGCGGCCGCGGCGAAGGGCGCAGGGTGGCCGATGCGCCAGCTGGCCGAGCCGTGCGGGGTCAGCGCCGAGCGGATGCGGCAGTTCGCCGCCCGGCATGAGGGCGAGGTCGACGCCGACGTCGCGGCCCTGTTCCCAGCCTATGAGCGCCCGGCACCGGCCCGACGGCGGCCGGTGGAGCACCCGCATCTGAGCGAGGCGGAGGCCGCCGAACTGCGGGACCTGGCGGGGCTGGCCCGGCGGCGCACCGGCTCGCACGCCGCCGGTTCCGAGGAGGCGCAGGCCAGTGAGCGCTTCACCGCTCTGGTGCGCAAGCATCATGACCGAGGCGTGATCTGGACGGAACTCTCGGAGGCGACCACGCCCTGGACCTCGTGGCCGCTGCAGGGAGCAGAGCGTGAGCTGGAGCCGATGGTGCGGGCCAGCGGACTGCGGCAGCGGATCAGCCGTGCGCGGGTGACATCGCAGTCCTAGCCGAGGCGATCGTCGTCTCTGCCCACAGCCACGATCGGTGAGGTCGCGCAGTTCCCGGGCACGGCACAGCTGGACAGACGTGAGCTGGTCGGCATGCGATATGCGGGGGTCTCCGGAGTGTGCAGGGTGGTGCAGGAGGAGAGCCCCCCCGGCCATACCTGCGGAGACTCTCAGCGTGCCCATGGCGCGTCGACTGCTCTGCGGCCATGAACGGGCCGGGCACCTGAAAAGGGCTCTTCGCCGTCTGACTACGATGATCCACTCACAGGGCACGGCTGCGGCCATCCAGTTGGCCCATGCGGCCCGCCAGGCCTCCGCCTGGCGGGCCTGGGGCGACCACCCCGAGAGCAATGTGCCAACCGAGCACGGCGGCTCCCCGGAGAACCGGGCGCGGATGCTGCTGGAGGTGGTGGACGCCGTCCGCGCCGAGAGGGGCGAGCACGGGGTGAACATGATCTCCGTGCCCTCGGGCGGGAACGTGCCGGCCGAGACCCCCGTGGTCCCGGGCTACCAGCTGCCGTTCGCGACGTCGATCAAGGAGTCCACCGGGCTTCCGGTGGCCGCGGTCGGGATGATCGACGGCCCCTTCCAGGCCGAGCAGATCGTGGCCCAGGGCCAGTCCGACGTGGTGCTGGTGGGCCGCGAGTCCCTGCGCGACCCCGACTTCCCCATCCGGGCGGGCGAGGCGCTGCGCTGGGACATGCCGTACAAGCCGGCGCCCTACGAGCGCGCCTACCGCTGAGCGGTGGGCGCCTGGCGCTCCTCAGGCCGCTCGGACGGAGATGATCTCCCCGGTGTCCACGTCCATGGTGACGATGGTGGGGGTGCCCGAGTTCAGCAGCTCCCGCTCCTGGGCGCTCAGCGCCCCGGGAACACCGGGAACCTCGGGGACGGTGACGTCGGTGATCTGGCTGGAAGCGAGGTCCACCGTGACGAAGAGGTCGTCGTCGGTGTCCAGCAGCGCCTGCTTCTCCGGACTCAGCGAGGCCGTGACGGCGTCGGGGCCCTCCTGCTGGGAGACGACGGCGGCAGACCCGCCGAACACGGCGGTCAGCCCCAGGGCGGCGGCGATCGCGGCGAAGCGGCGCGGCATCACGTTCTCAGCATCAGCACTCATCAGTTCCCCCTTCGAACTGACTGTACCGGATCACAGCGGCGTCACATAGGGGCGCCACCGCTCCGTGGAGCGACGACATCACTCCTCCCGTGACGAGCCGCCGCGCGTCGCCGGACAGACTGGCCGACCACAGACTGGCCGACCCAGGCCCCGATCCAGGCTCCTGCCGCGGCCCAGATCACGTCGTCGACGCTCGACACCCGGCCGAAGCCGAGGACGAACTGCATCACCTCCACGAACACCGCGAACAGGGTGGCCGCCAGAACGATCCTGGAGGTCGTCATCGAGGACAGCGCCAGGATGGCACCACCGATCATGAACATCACCAGATTCGCGAGGACCTCGGTCAGCACTGAGGCTCCGACGCTGCTTCCGATCTCCCCCAGAAAGGCGAACGGGACGAGCTCCACATGCCTCGACGGCGCAAGTCCTACCGTATGGGGAACCACGGTGACGATGACGACACCAGCAACCCATGAGCTGACGCCCCAGGACCACAGGAAGGACCGGGAGGACCACCCGCGGCGGCGGCCAGCGACGAGGTACACCGCTGTCAACACGACGGCGAGCAGTACGGCCACCGCCACGAACATCGGCACGAGCGAACCGAAAGACCTCACCAGGTTGGTCACGCAGAAGCGTCCGTCACAGCCTTGACCTGCTCGTAGCCGCCCACCAGGTTCCGCAGCCCGGCGTCGGGATTCCGGTGGCGCAGCACCGCGAGCGCCTGCCGGGAGCGGACGCCGATCTTGCAATACAGCACCACGGGGCGGTCCTCACTGGCCTCGTCGAGCCCGGGGACCTCGCTGCCGTGCCACAGCTCGCCCAGCGGCACGTTGACCGCACCCTCGACGTGCCCGGCCGCGTACTCCCACGACTCGCGGACGTCCACCACGCCAGCGATCCGCCCGGCCTCGACGGCGGCCTGCAGCTCGCGGATGCCGATGTCCTCCGGGCCAAACGGATGCCCGGTGTAGGGATCGGTCTCCCCCTCCACCGGGTGCAGCGCCGGGTCCTCCTCCACCGCGCAGGCACCCCCGGCGCCGCCCGGGGCGCCACCCGGCCCGCCGCCCAGCCCGGCGACGTCGGCGCCGATGCTGGTGACCGGCTTCCGGTCCGGGTCCGGCAGCAGCCGCACCTCACGGAAGGAGGCGGTCAGCGCGTCATAGGTCAGCACCCGGCCGAGCAGGGTCTCCCCCACACCGGCGAGGAACTTGATGGTCTCGGTGGCCATCAGCGTGCCGATGACCCCGGGCAGCACGCCCAGCACCCCGGCCTCCGCGCAGGTCGGGACCTCTCCGGCGTCGGGGGCCTCCGGGTAGAGGTCCCGGTAGGTGGGGCCGCGGCCGGCCTGGTCCCATGCGGCCCGCCAGTGCGCCTCATCCGGAGCGGACCAGAACAGGCTGACCTGCCCGGCGAAGCGCAGGATGGAGCCGGAGACCAGCGGCTTGCCGGCGATCTCGCAGGCATCGGAGACCACATAGCGGGTGGCGAAGTTGTCGGATCCGTCCACCACGATGTCCGCGGTCTCCACCAGCGCCAGAGCGTTCTCGGGCCCGAGGGGCTCGCGGTGCTCGTGGACGGTGACCTCCGGGTGCAGCCCGCGCATCGCCGTCGCGGCGGACTCCGTCTTGGGCCGGCCGATGGTGGCCTCCGAATGCAGGACCTGCCGGTGCAGGTTGGAGCGGTCGACCACGTCATGATCGACGACGTCGATGGTCCCCACCCCGGCTGCGGCCAGGTAGGTGAGGATCGGCGCTCCGAGGCCTCCGGCACCGATCACCAGCACCCGGGAGTCGAGCAGCCGCAGCTGCGCCTCCGGACCGAACCCGGTCAGCGAGAGGTGCCGCTGGAAGCGTTCCAGCTGCGTGCGGGAGAGATCGTCCACCTGGGTGCGTGGCGTGTCTTCGGCGCGACGCTCAGTCAACGGTGCCGATCCTTCCGCCCATCGCGGAGGAGGCCAGGGCGTGCCGCCGGCGCGGGATCCGCCCCGCCCCGGCGGAGAGCCACCCGGACTCCACGGCCAGCCGCATCGCGTGGGCCATGTCGGAGGGCTTCTGCGCGCGGGTGACCGCGGAGGCGACCAGCACCGCGTCGCAGCCCAGCTCCATGGCCAGCGCCGCCTCGGAGGCCGCTCCGACGCCGGCGTCGAGCACCACCGGCACGTTCGCCCGGGAGGAGATGAGCTCGATGTTGTGCGGGTTCAGGATCCCCAGGCCGGTGCCGATGGGTGCGCCCAGCGGCATGACGGCGGCGGCCCCGGCCTGCTCCAGGCGCACCGCAGCCGCCGGGTCGTCAGTGGTGTAGACCATGGGAACGAAGCCCCGGTCGGCGAGCTGCTCGGTGGCCTCCAGCGTCTCGATCACATCCGGCAGCAGCGTGTACTCATCGGCGATGACCTCGATCTTGATGAGGTTCGTCTCCAGCGCCTCCCGGGCCAGCTCGGCGGTGAGCACCGCGTCCTTGACGGTGTAGCAGCCGGCGGTGTTGGGCAGCACGTCGATGCCGAGCCGCTCCAGCATGGAGAACACGCTGGTCTTGGTCTCGGGGCTGTACCGGCGCATCGCAACCGTGGTCAGCGTGGTGCCGGAGGCGATGAGCGCCCGCTCCAGGGCGTCCAGGTCGGTGATCCCGCCGGTGCCCATGATGAGCCGGTTGGCCAGGGTGTAGTCGCCCACCTGAAGGGACGGGATGGTCTGGGCAGTCTGTGCGGTCATGCGGTCACCCGCCCTGCACGGCGGTGACGATCTCGATCTCCTCGCCGTGGTTCAGCGTGGTGTCGGCCCAGGCGCTGCGCGGGACGACGGCGGCATTGATCGCCACCGCCACTCCCAGGCGACCGCCGTCGGCGGGGGTGCCGTCGGGGTTCAGCGCGCGCCCGGTGGTATGGGCGACGGCGTCGACGACGGTGGCGCCGTCGTCGAACTTCACGTCTTCCTCGTTGATGGTCACGGTGAGCATGGGTCTCACAATCCGGTATGGGTCAGGTCTGGTGCGGTCACGGACCGCGTGGGGCTCATGTGGGCCAGCATCCGTCGGTCCGCCTCGCTCAGCGCGGCCTCGCCGTCGTCGGTCAACAGGGCTGCGGCGAGCCGCGCGGCCAGCGGGGCCAGCAGGATCCCGTGTCGAGAATAGCCGGTGGAGATGACGACGTCGGGCGCCTGCTCGCAGCGGCCCAGGTAGGGGATGTCATCCGGGGTGCCCGGTCGGGCCCGGGTGGTGATCTCCACCAGCTCCATCTCCTTGATCGCGGGCAGCACGGTGACGGCGTCGTCGAGCAGCTCCTGCACGGAGCCCGCGTGGGTGCCGGGCAGGCCATCCTCCCGGGAGGAGGCGCCGACGACGAGCCCGCCGTCGGCCCGCGGCACCAGGTAGACACTGCGACCACGGACCTTCGCCCGGACGGTGGCACCGAGGATGTGCTGCTCGCCGGCAAGAAGCTGGGCGTCACGGACCCGCAGGCGCAGCACGTCCCCGTGGACGGGCCGCAGGTCCAGCGGGGTCTGCTCGGGCGCCCCGGCGATCTCGGGGTAGCCGAGCCCGGGCACCAGGAGGACCTTCTCGTCGGTGAACACGGTGGTGCGGCCTGTGCCGTCGTCGAGGGTCAGCCGCGCCCCGACCCCGGTGTCGTGCGTGTGCACGGCGGTGACGCGGGCCTGCCGCAGGGCCGCAGGCGGACCCGCGTCGGGGAATCGACTCGGATCCAAGGTGGTCTGCAGCGCCTGGACCGCGCAGGTGGCGAGGAGCCGGGGGTCCACCTGGTGGTCGCCGGGGACGTCCCAGCCTTTGGAGATCCCGGGGGCGAACCCGGGCTCGCGGCGCCGCAGCTGGCTGGAGGTCAGCGGCTCCACCTCCATGCCGTGGGCGACCTGCACGCCGACGAGGTCGGCGACGGCGTCGCGGTCAGACCGGTCCGCGGCCAGCAGGATGGTGCCGTTCTCCCGCCACCCGGTGGGGGCGTCGACGGCGGCGGCCAGGCCGGCGAGGAACGCCGGGTACTCGGCTCGGGCCGCGGTCATGAGGGGGTAGAGCCGATCCTGGCCGTACTGCATCTCGCTGATAGGGGCGAGCATGCCGGCGGCGGCGTAGCTGGCACCCTGGGCGATCTGCGGGGCGATCAGGGTGACGGCGTGGCCCTGGATCCTGAGCTGCCAGGCGGACAGCAGTCCGACGACGCCGGCTCCCACGACAGTGACGTCCACGTGCTCCTCCTCACGGCGGCATGATCCGCATCGAGTCCGAGTGGTCGGCGGTCTTGCCCTCTCAGCCCGGCCGGCCCGGGCTCCCACGGAATGCAGTCTCCATTCTAGTCCCCGTCGCGCGGGGTGGTCACAGGGGGTCAGCCGGTGGCGTCGGGGTTGAGCAGGGCGGCCGCGGCGATCCGGTGCTGCGGCTCTCCGGTGGTGAGCGCAAACTTGCCGTAGGCCACCGGGGAGGCTGCCCACAGCTCATGGCAGTGCGCGGCGAGCTTCGGCCAGACGGTGCCGCCGGCCTGCTCATAGGCGGCGACGGTGACCTCGAAGGCCTCCTGTCCGGCGATGGAGAACTGGTAGGAGAAGTCCCGGCCGGGGTCGTCCACGCGGGCGGTGGTCCAGTCGATGACGCCGGAGATCTCCCCGGTCTCACCGAGGAGGATGTGGGCCGGGTAGAGCTCACCGTGGGTCATCACGGTGCGGTCCGGCCAGAGCTCGTCGGCGTCGAGCCAGCCGCGCCACCGCGTGAGCAACTCGGGCGCGACCGAGAACTCGGAGACGACGACGTCGATGTCCTCCTGCCAGCGCTGACGGGCCTGCTCCGGGGTGCGGACCTCGATGCCGGCCTGGCGCGCCCGATCGGTGTCGATGCTGTGCAGTTCGGCGAGCAGACGGCCCAGTGCGGAGGCGAACTGGTGGGATTCGGGGTCCATATGCCATTGCGGCTCTCCCCCGCGCAGGGTGAGCCCGGGGTGGCCCGGCAGGGCCCGGTAGGCGAGCAGCTCCTCGGAACGGATGGTCCAGTCGGGCACGCTGATGCTGAGGTGGGGGCGGACGAGCTCGAGGATGCGGGCCTCGTCCTCCATCCGCGCGACGACATCGGGACGCCGTGGGACGCGCAGCACCCACCGGTCCCCCGCGGCGTCATCGGCGAGGGCCACCTGGAAGTCGAGGCCGGCGTCGATGAGCTCCACAGAGTCCTTGTCCAGGGCCAGGCCACGCCAGACGGCCCGCTGGATGACGTCGTCGAGCGTTGAGGAGTCCATCCGTTCACGCTACTGGCGCGCGTTGACGGTGGCAATGAGCCCGGGGGGCCGAAACGTGATCAGGGGTGATGCGCTGTGCGCATCACCCCTGAGAAGTGGAGCGGATGACGGGAATCGAACCCGCGTCGTCGGCTTGGGAAGCCGAAGCTTTACCATTAAGCTACATCCGCGCAGGAGGCGGATCCGTGGATCCGAAGATCTCCTGGGTAGAGATTATCACTCCCGGGGTGGGTGATTTCCAATCGGGCGCTACGGTGACTCTCATGGCCACCTCCCCGAGCACTGACGACGCCGACTGGGCCGCGTACTATCGGCGCACCTCGGGCCGACCATGTCGCCCTCTTCTTCTGGACGCCCTCGAGCATCTGCCATCCGAGCCCCACGGCTCCAGCGATGTCCTCCACTCAGTGGACCTCGGCTGCGGAGACGGCACCGAGACCCTACACATGCTGCAGACCGGCCTGACGGTGACGGCGATCGACCGTGAGCAGGCCGCGGTGGACGCGGTGCGTGCCCGTGCTGAGGGTGCAGGGCTGGACAGCGGCCTCACCACCGTGTGCGCCGACCTGTCCTCAGCCGATCTGCCGCGCGTGGACCTGGTCCTGGCCTGCCTGAGTCTGCCGTTCCTGGGGGAGGATGGTCTTGTCGACGTGTGGCACCGCATCCTCGCCGCACTGCACCCGGGCGGGATCCTGGCCGTGCAGCTTTTCGGTGACCGCGACGCATGGGCCTCCGGCAAGACCGCCGTGGAGGGCATGACGTTCCATACCCCTGACGAGGTGGAGGCATGGCTGAGCGGACTCACTGTGCTGCAGCTCGACGAGCGCGAGTACGACGGTCCCAGTGGTCGGGGCCCGAAGCATTGGCACATGTACGACGTGATCGCGCGGAGGTGACCCGGCGCGAGTGGTGACCAGGACGCTCCCAGGCAGCAGACGTACGGCTCAGTGTCGTCGTCGGCTGGTCTCGTAGAGGACGGTCACACCCGCACGGGAGCCTGCGGTGGCCTGGTGTGTGGCGATGAGGTCGGCACGGCCGTGGGGTGTGAGGGCA
>NZ_BAAGRN010000005.1:0-234892 GCF_054782935.1 Nesterenkonia suensis
GGGCTGAGCCAGACGGCGTCGATGCCGAGGTTCTGCAGGTAGGGGACCCGGGAGGTGATGCCGGCCAGGTCGCCGATGCCGTTGCCGTCGGCGTCGGCGAAGCTGCGGGGGTAGATCTGGTAGACGGTCGCCTGACGCCACCAGGTCGGGTCCTGGGTGAGACTCATGCAGGTGATTCCTTTCGAACGAGGCGGAGTGCGTCACTTCACCGCACCCTGGGTGACCCCGGAGAGCACCCAGCGCTGCGTGAAGACGAAGACCAGGATCGACGGCGCCAACGCCATCAGGTAGGAGGCGAAGGAGACGTGGTAGTTGCTGCTGAACTGGCTCTGGAAGAGCTGGTTCACCACAGGCAGCGTCTGCAGCGCGGGATCAGAGATGATCATCGACGGCATCATGAAGTCGTTCCAGGAGAACAGGAACGCGAAGATGCCCACCGTCGCGCTCATCGGGGCGAGCACCGGGAAGATGATCCTCCAGAAGGTCTGCCACGTGCTGGCGCCGTCGATGCGCGCCGCCTCCTCCAGCGCCGGAGGCATGTTGCGCAGGAAAGTGGTCAGCAGCAGCACGTTGAAACCGAGGTGGAACATGATGTGCAGGATGCCCACACCCAGCGGGGTGTCCAGCCCCACCATGCCGCTGAGCTTGATCTGGGACAGCGCCAGCACCGGGAAGGGCAGGAACATCGCCGCCAGGATGTAGAAGAAGGCGAACTTGAAGAACTTGCGCTCCCAGTTGGCATAGATGGCGTAGGCGGCCATGGAGCTGATCAGCACCGCCCCGGCGACGGCGATCGCCGAGACGAAGATCGAGATGGCGAAGCTGACCGGGAAGTTCGTCAGCTGCCAGGCCTCGATGAAGCCCTCGATGCTGACCGGATTGGGCAGCGTGAACGCCTCGCCCTGGACCGCCTGGGGTCCGCTCTTGAACGCCATGGAGACGGTGACGAAGAACGGCACCAGCACGGTGAGCGTGCAGACGGTCAGCAGGATCGTCAGCCGGAGATCGAACCGGCGTCGGGGCCGGATGATCGGCCGAGAGCGCCGAGTGGGGACGGTGCTGGAGGTCGAGGTGAGGTCCGGAGTGGACATGATCACTTCTCCTTTCGGCGCATCAGGCGCAGCTGGACGAGGGCGATGGCCAAGGTGATGAGGAAGAAGATGGTGGCCGTGGCCATCTGGTAGGCGTAGTCGCCGTCGGTGAATCCGGAGAAGATCGTCATCGCCACCGAGCGTGTCGAGGTGCCCGGCCCGCCGTCGGTCAGACCGACGATGATGTCGTAGGCGTTGAGGAAGTTCTTGAAGGTGAGGATCACATTGATGACGATGTAGCCCGCCATGAGGGGGATGGTGATGGTCAGCAGCTGCTTCCACGGTCCGGCCCCGTCGATGGAGGAGGCCTCATAGACGTCATGGGGGATGGCCACCAGTCCGGCGATGTAGATCAGCATCGTGCCGGGGATGGCCTGCCAGGCGGTGACGATCACGATCGAGATCCAGGCGAGGTCCGAATCGGCGAGGATGCTCGATTCCAGCGGGCCGAAGCCGACCGCCTGGGCCGCGGCCGGCAGCGAGCGGGCGAACAGGAACTGGAAGACGAAGGCGATGATGATCGGGGAGACCACCATCGGGATCACGAAGATGGTGCGCAGCACCACGCGGCCCCGGATCTGCGAGGTCAGGCCGACCGCGAGCAGGAAGGCGATGATGTTGGTCACCACCACGGTCACGGCGGAGAACCCGAGGGTGAAGCCGAAGGACCACATGATCGCCGGGTCGGTGAACATCAGCTGGTAGTTGGCCAGTCCCACGAAGTCCCAGTCGCCGTAGCCGACCGAATTGGTGAAGCTGAAGAAGATGCCCATCACCGCCGGCAGAGCGATGCACAGGGTGAAGACGACGAGCGTGGGCAGCAGGAAGAGCCAATGCGTCCGGTCCGGTCCGCGCTGGCGGGTCGACTTCGGCGAGACCGGCACAGTGGACCGTGTGGCGTCGGCGGAGGTGGACGTCGAGTTCTCAGACGTGGTGAGAGACATGATGCTCCTTGATCAGTCGGGCCGGTCAGCTGCGCTTGGCCAGGCGGGCCCAGTCGGCGTCGAGCGTGCTGAGCATGGTCTCGAGGTCAGCCCCGAACACGAGGTCCTGGCAGTAGCTCTCGAAGGGGATGGTCAGCGGAATGCCCTGGGACACTCCCTGGTAGATCGCTCCGCGGTCCACGTAGGGCTGCATCTCGGCGATGCGCTCATCGGTGACATCGGGCGCATCGGTGCGGACCCCGAAGCCGAGGGCGTGCTCGTTGTAGGCATCCTGGATCTCCGGCCGGGCGAAGAACTGGAGCAGCTCGCGGGCCTCCTCCTGATGTCTTGAGCCCTCGGGGATCCACAGGGCGAGGTCCAGGTTCACCCGGACCTTGTTGTCGGCGGGGTCTTCGGTCATGGGCAGGGGGAACGTGCCGACCTCGAGGTCCGGATTGATCTGTCCGATCTCGATCAGCGCCCAGGGACCCTGGAAGTACATGGCTGCCTCGCCGTTGGCGAAGGCGTTGTTGCCGTCGCCGTAGTTGCGGCCCAAGGCGTCGGACTGGGTGTACTGCGCGATCTGCAGCATCTTCTCCAGCGGCTCGCGCAGGACCTTGCTGAAGGAGACCGGTGAGTCGGGGCCGACGTCCGGACCCTGGGCGCGTAGCTGTTCGAAGAAGTCGAGGACGTCGACCATCCCGCCGACCGCATAGTCGACCAGTCCCTGCTTGACCGTCCACGCGTCGCCGTAGGTGCCGTAGACGGGTGTGACGCCGGCGTCCTGGAACGTCTCACAGGCGGCGATGAACTCGCTGTAGGTGGTGGGGACCTCGACGTCGTGCTCGGCGAAGATCTCCCGGTTGTAGATGACCGAGGCCGCCATCATGGAGTACGGCAGCACTGAGGTGCGTCCCTCGTACTGCGGGTAGATGTTCACCTGCTCCATGACCGGGGCGGCGATCTTCTGCGTCTCCGGCAGGTCCGAGAGGTCGCTGAGCTCTCCGCGCTCCACGAAGCGGGCCATCTCGAAGTTATAGAGCTGCAGGGCGAGGTCCGGCGGCGAGCTGCGCACGAACATGCCGTTGAGGGTGCCCTCGCTGGTGTCGTGGATGGGCCGGATGTCCGGGAACTCCTCCTGGAACTCCTGCAGCAGGTTCCGGACGTAGGAGATGACCTCGCGCTTGGTCTGGTAGAAGCGGATCTCGGTGGCGTCACCGCCGCTGCCGGCACAGCCGGCCAGGGAGAGGGTGGCGAGGCCGGCGGCTCCGGCGATGAGACTGCGCCGTGACACCGATGGTGGGGGTGCGCCCATGCGTGCCTCCTGAGGATCGAGTCGGGAGAAGTGAGGTGTGGAGAGGTGCAGTGACGCGCACCACACCATGTGGTGCCTAAATTTATCAGGTAAATCTAAGGGAGTCTATAATTTGTGCGTGAACGACGTCACAGAACCTCAGGCACTCGCAGCTCAGGCCTCGCAACGCACGATCAATGCCCGACGCCTGCTCGACGTCGCCTGGTCCGGGGAGCCGCTGACCGCCACCGAGTTCATGGAGAAGACGGGCCTCACCCGAGCCACGGTGCTCTCCGTGTGCCGGGAGCTCGTCGAGGCCGGATGGTTCCAGAAGGTGGCCGACGCCCGAGCCGCCGGCCGATACGCGAAGGGGCGACCGGCGCTGCGTCACGCGTTCCGCCCGGACGCCGCCTTCGTCGTGGCCTGCGACGCCGATGAGGACCTCTTCACGGTGGCAGTGGCCGACCTCCACGGGACGGAGCGCAGCCGGGTGACCCGCGAGGTCAGCTCCGTGCGAGAAGCACCTGCGCGACGTCGGGCCCTGGAGCTGCTGGTGGACGAGGCCCTGGAGGCCTCAGGCGTCGCCGCCGCACGTATCGCCGCCGTCGTCATCGGCGTGCCGGCTCCGGTGGACCCGTACGGGGTCTCGCCTCCTCCGGACGACGCCGAGGACTACTGGCCGGCGATGAACCCCGACTTCGCCAGCCTGTTCCAGGAACGCGGCTGGGCCGTCCGGCTCGACAACGACGCGAACCTGGGAGCGCTCTGCGAAGCCTCCGCCGGCGCCGGCGTCGGCGTGCGCTCCTTCGCCACGCTGCTCTCCGCCGAGCGCTTCGGCGCCGGCATCGTGGTGGACGGCCGGCTGCTGCGCGGCGCCCGCGGTGCCGTCGGCGAGATGCGCGTGCTGGACATGGTCATGGGTGTGGAGGCGCCGCACGGCGTGGAGCGCCGCGCGCGGTGGGAGCTGAGGCGCCTCTCCGAGGAGGGTCGGCTCACCGGTGAGCTGGCCGAGCTCCCCGCCGAGGAGCGTGGCGCCCTGGCGGTCTTCCGGGCGGCGGAGCGGAACGATCCCACGGCGCGGCAGATCGTTGACGCCCTCGCCCGACGCCTGGCGCCGGTGGTTCAGCTGCTCTCCGGCCTCCTGGACCTGGACCGGATCATCATCGCCGGCGACTTCGCCTCATCGGCGGAGCCGGTGCTGCGGCGGACCCGCGAGATCCTGGACCGCCATCCCACCCACCGGTGGGCGGAGCTGGTCTCCTCCTCCCACGGCGCCGACGTCGTGCTGCGTGGCGCCATCTCCGCCGCGATCGACGACGTGCGCGAGCGCGCACTGCTCGCACCCGACGACCTCCGTGGCGCAGTGGGCGGATGAGCCCGTCCCAGAGACTCGACCATCTGCTCGCACCCGGCTCCACACTGCGCCAGGTCGGCGACGGCGCCACCTGGTCAGAAGGCCCCTGCTGGGTGCCCGACGCCGGCGTCGTGCGCTGGTCCGACATCCCCGGGAACCGCATCCTGCAGTACGACCCGCGCACCGGGGAGACCACAGTGCACCGGGATGGTGTGGAGTTCACCAACGGGCGCACCCTGCGGTCCGACGGAGCAGTGGTGCAGTGCTCCCACGGGCTGCGCCGGGTGGAGGTTGAGGCCCCCGGGGAGCAGGGCGCCGTGGTCGCTGCGCTGGTGGAGCGCTGGGCGGGTGGACGGTTCAACTCGCCCAACGACGTCGTCGTCGCCTCCGACGGGGCCATCTGGTTCACCGATCCGCCCTACGGGATCGTCAACCCGGAGGAGGGTCACCCCGGGGAGATGGAGTACGGCGGCTGCCACGTGTTCCGCGTGGATCCGGTCACCGGGGAGGCCGAGTCCATGATCACCGATATGGGTGATCCCAACGGGCTGGCGTTCTCCCCGGATGAGACGGTGCTCTATGTCAGCGACACCCTGGCCGTTCGGACGCCGGGGGAGGGGAGTCCGCACCATGTGCGCGCCTACCCGGTGATCCGCGACGCCGAGGCCGCGCGGGCCGGCCGGGCTGTGCGCTGCGGGGAGGGCTGGACGGTCTTCGAGATCGCCCAGGGGGTGCCGGACGGCATCCGGGTGGACGAAGCCGGGCGCATCTGGAGCTCCGCCGGGGATGGAGTGCATCTGTACTCGCCGTCGGGTGAGCACCTGGGGCACCTGCCGGTCCCGGAGGTGGTGTCGAACCTGTGCTTCGGCGGACCGGACGGGCTCGACCTGTACCTCACCGCCACGACCGGGCTGTATCACCAGCGGGTCACCGTCCGCGACGCCGCCTGGCGCGGCTGAGCGTCCCTCCCTCCGCACTCGTGACCTGTGGCGCTTGACACCCTCCTGTCCGCTATTTAGTCTTTCGGTAAGACGAAATATGGATCACATCCCGGTAGGGCCCTCGACGGCGTCGGGGCCCCACCACCTCGCACCGAAGGGAAGGACCCTCATGATCCGCAGAACCCCGCTTCGCATCGCCACCGCCGGCGTCGCGGCCACCTCCCTGCTCGCCCTCTCCGCCTGCGACGGAGGGAGCGGCGGAGACGGCGCCGATGCCTGGATCCTCACCGGCGGCGGCTGGCCCACTGTCGCCGAGGACTTCGAGAGCTGGAACGCGCAAGCAGAGGAGGGCGAGCAGATCTCCGTCGAAGAGTTCGAGAACGACGCCTACAAGGAGCGCATCCGCACTGTGGTCGGTTCCGGGGAGGCTCCCACGCTGATCATGTCCTGGACCGGCGGCGCCCTGAACGAGTACGTCGCCCAGGACCGGGTCGTCGACCTCACGGAGCACGTCGGGGAGCTCGAGTCCCGCATCCACGAGTCCGTCTGGCAGAACGGCGAGGTCGACGGTGCCCAGTACGCGGTGCCGATGAACGACGTCCAGCCGGTGGTCCTGTACTACAACCAGGAGCTCTTCGACGAGGTCGGCCTGGAGGTCCCGCAGACCTGGTCCGAGGTCGAGGAGGCCATCGAGGTCTTCACCGAGCATGACGTCACCCCGTTCTCGCTGGCCGGCGGATCCGTCTGGCCGGCGCTGATGTGGCTGCAGTACCTCACTGACCGCCACGGCGGCGAGGAGGTCTTCCAGGCTGTCGTCGACGGCGAGGCCGAGGCCTGGAGCGACGAGTCCATCCTCTACGCGCTGGAGACCATCCAGGAGCTGGCCACCGAAGGCGGCTTCGATGCCGACACCTTCACCGGAGTGGACGCCGGGCAGAACGAGGACGCTCGCCTGCTCGCCGACGGCGAGGCCGCCATGCTGCTGCAGGGCTCCTGGGTCTACGCCACCGTGCACTCCGACTTCCCGGACTTCGCCACCTCCGGGGACTTCGGCTTCGCCGAGTTCCCCGTGCTGGAGGACGGCGCCGGGGACCCCAGCAACATCGTGGGCAACCCGGCCAACTTCTGGTCGGTCTCCGCGGACGCCTCCGAGGAGGAGCAGCAGGTCGCCCTCGACTACCTCACCGAGCACCTCTACAACGAGGACACCGTGGACACCATGGTCGACGGCGGCGGCCTGCCCCCGCTGAACGACATCGACGGCCTCATCGCCGAGACCGCGGACGCCGACTTCCTGCAGTTCGCCGACGAGATCGTCGCCGGGGCGAACCACTTCCAGCTCTCCTGGGACCAGGCGGTCGACCCCGAAGTGGCTCAGCCGCTGATGGAGAACCTGGAGAACATCCTCCTGGGGGCCATCACCCCGGAGGAGTTCGCTTCAGCCATGAACGTCTACCAGGACTGAGCCGGACACCGTCATGACTCAGACCGCTTCCCCCGTCCGCCAGGACGGGACCTTCGGGCGGCGCCAGAAGGGCCCCTCGTTCCTGATGGCGCTGCCCGCGGTCCTGTTCTTCGGCATCTTCGCCCTCATTCCGTTGGGCGGCGTGATCGTGCTGTCCTTCATGAACTGGGACGGCCTCGGCGCCCCCAGCTTCGCCGGGCTCGACAACTGGATCCGGATCCTGGAGCGGGACCACACCCACAACGCCCTGTGGCTGACCTTCGTCTTCGTGGTCGTCTCGTTCCTCTTCCAGGCGCCGGTGGCGCTGCTGCTGGGTGTCTTCATGGCCGGCGCGCAGAAGTACCGGGCCTTCCTGTCGGTGCTGTTCTTCCTGCCGCTGCTGTTCTCCTCCGTGGCGGTCGGCCTGACGTTCCAGGCGCTGTTCAGCCCGAACTACGGCATCAGCACGGCCCTGCCCGTCGACTGGCTGCCCGCCCAGTGGCTCGGCAACCCGGACATCGCCCTCTACGTGGTGATCTTCGTGGTGGGATGGTGCTTCATCCCCTTCCACTCGCTGCTCTACCAGGCCGGTGTCCGGCAGATCCCTGCGTCGCTCTACGAGGCGGCGACCATCGACGGCGCCGGCCGGGTGCGGCAGTTCCTCTCCATCACGCTGCCGCAGCTGCGCTACACCGCCATCACCTCGTCCACACTGATGCTGGTCGGCTCGCTGACCTACTTCGACCTGGTCTTCGTGCTGACGCAGGGCGGGCCGGGCAGCGCCACCCGCATCCTGCCGCTGGACATGTACATCACCGGCTTCCGCAGCTTCGACATGGGCGGTGCCTCGGTGATCGCGGTGATCCTGGTCGCCGTCGGACTGACCCTCTCCCTGGCGCTGAACAAGATCTCCGGATCCAGCCGCATGGAGAGTGACAAGGCAGGTATGGGATGAGCATCGACGCCGTGAACACCTTCGAAAGAGCCCCGATGAAGACCTCAGAGCGCACCGCCGAGAAGGCCATCACCCCGCCCGGGCGCCCGAGCCCGAACGGCCGGAAGGCGCGCAAGCCCACCGAGCGGCCCAACATCCTGGCCGGGGTCTCCGGCTGGCTCTGGCTGGCCGTGATCATCCTGCCGATCTACTTCATCGTCATCACCGCGTTCCGTGACCGGACCGACCTGGCGCAGTCGAACCCGCTGGTGCCCTCGACGGAGCCGACGCTGGGCAACTTCGTCCGGGTCATCGAGAACGACTTCCTCCACTTCTTCGCCAACTCGGTGATCGTCACCCTGGCCACAGTGGCCGTGGTGCTGGCCGTCTCGCTGATGGCCTCCTACTACATCGTGCGGTCGGTCAGCGCCGGCGGGCAGCGGCTGTTCGGCGTCATCCTGCTGGGCATCGCAATCCCGGTACAGGCGACCATCATCCCGGTCTACTACCTGATCCGTCAGCTGGGCCTCTATGACACCCTGTGGGCGCTGATCCTGCCGCAGATCGCCTTCGCGATCCCGCTGAGCGTGCTGATCATCGTCAACTTCGTCCGCGACATTCCGGCGGAGCTGTTCGAGTCCATGCGCGTGGACGGGGCCGGGGAGTGGAAGATCCTCTGGCATCTGGTGGTGCCGATGTCGATTCCGGCACTGATGACGGTGGGCATCTATCAGGCGCTGCAGGTGTGGAACGGGTTCCTGTTCCCGCTGATCCTCACCCAGTCCCGGGACGTGCGCGTGCTGCCGCTGTCCCTGTGGGAGTACCAGGGTCAGTTCGCCATCGACGTGCCCGCCACGCTGGCCGCCGTCGTGCTCTCCGCGCTTCCGTTGCTGGTGGCCTACATCTTGGGTCGCCGGTACATCGTCGCCGGCCTGACCGCCGGCTTCGGCAAATGAGCCGCAGGACCGACGACGCCGCCGGCCCCTCGACCTCGACGACCATCCCGAAGGAGCTCCCGTGAGCGATGTGACCACCCAGAACGCCCCCGCCGGGGAGCGGATCACCGGCCCCTGGAACGACGCCGCGCTGCCGGTGGCCGAGCGGGTCGAGGCGCTGTTGGCCCAGATGACCCTGGAGGAGAAGGCCTCCCAGCTGGGCTCCCACTGGGAGATGCGTGAGGACGAGGAGGCGCAGGGGGAGGTGGCCCCCATGGAGGATGCGATGTCCGCGGGCAAACTGTCCTTCGCGCAGGAGATCGTCGACGGCGAGGGGCACCTGACCCGCACTTACGGCACCGTGCCGCTGACCGTCCCCGAGGGCGCCAAGGACCTGCGCGAGCGGCAGGCCGCGGTGGTGGCCGCCAACCGGTTCGGCATCCCTGCGATCGCCCATGAGGAATGCCTCACCGGTTTCACCGCCTACCAGGCGACCGTCTATCCGACCTCTCTGGCCTGGGGCGCGACCTTCGACCCCGAGCTGATCGAGGAGATGGCCGCGGCCATCGGCCGGGACATGGCCGCCGTCGGCGTCCACCAGGGGCTCTCTCCGGTGCTCGACGTCGTCCGGGACGCCCGCTGGGGACGGGTCGAGGAGACCATGGGAGAGGACCCGTATGTGATCGGCACTCTCGGCACCGCCTATGTGAAGGGGCTGCAGCGTGCGGGGATCATCGCGACGCTGAAGCACTTCGCCGGATACGCGGCCTCCCGGGCGGCGCGGAACCACGCCCCGGTGCATATCGGCACCCGTGAGCTGGAGGACCTGATCCTGGTGCCCTTCGAGATGGCGGTCCGTGAGGGGCAGGTCGGCTCGGTGATGAACTCCTACGCCGACATCGACGGCGAGGCGCCGGCGGCCTCCGTGCGGCTGCTCACCGAGGTGCTGCGCGATCGGTGGGGCTTCGAGGGCACCGTGGTCGCGGACTACTGGTCGGTGGCCTTTCTGTCGACGATGCACCGAGTCGCCGAGGACGAAGCGGAGGCCGCGCGGCTGGCGGTGACCGCGGGTCTCGACGTCGAGCTGCCGCACACCGGAGGCTACCGCACCCTGGCCCAGCAGGTGCGCGACGGGAAGCTGGAGGAGGCGATACTGGACCGCTCCGTGCGCCGGGTGCTGCGCCAGAAGATCGAGCTCGGTCTGCTCGACGCCGCCGAGGGCGAGACGTATGAGCCCGCCGTGGAGGAGAGCATCGACCTGGACTCCCCGGCCAATCGTGCTCTGGCGCGGAAGGTCGCCGAGCGCTCGCTGGTGCTGTTGGCCAACGACGGCGTCCTGCCGGCTCGGCCGCAGTCCCTGGTCGGGAAGCGCATCGCCGTCGTCGGGCCCTCCGCCGACGAGCCGCGCACCATGATGGGCTGCTACTCGTTCCCCAACCACGTGCTGGCCAAGTACCCCGCCGGGACCTTCCCGCACCAGGGGATCGGCGTGCCGATGCCCACCATCCTCGCCGCGCTGCGCCAGGCCTACGACGGCGCCGAGGTCACCTATGCCGCCGGCGCGCCGATCCTCGATCATGACACCTCCGGCATCGTCGAGGCCGCTCAGCGCGCGGCGGAGGCGGACCTGGCCGTGGTGACGGTGGGCGACATCGCCGGCATGTTCGGTGCCGGCACCTCCGGAGAGGGCTGCGACGTGGAGGATCTGCGGCTCCCCGGCGCCCAGCACGAGCTCGTGGAGGCCGTGCTGGACGCCGCTGAGGCCTCCCGGACCCCGGTGGTGCTCGTGGTGGTCTCCGGGCGTCCCTACGCGCTGGGTGGCTTCGCCGAGCGCTGCGCGGCGATCGTGCAGGCATTCTTCCCCGGAGAGGAGGGCGCCCCGGCCCTGGCCGGGCTGCTCACCGGCGCGGTGGAGCCGGCCGGGCGCCTGCCGATCGGCGTGCCCGCGCTCCCCGGAGGCCAGTCGGCAGGCTATATCGCCGCCCCGTTGGGACAGAACAGTCAGGGGGTCTCCACCCTGGACCCGACGCCGCTGTATCCCTTCGGCCACGGGCTGAGCTATTCGACCGTAGAGTATCGGGATCTGCGCGTGTCGGCCGAGGAGATCGCCGTCGACGGCACGGTGGAGGCCACCGTCACCGTCGCCAACACCGGGGGCCGACCGGTGGACGAGGTCGTCCAGCTGTACTTCGGTGATCCCGTCGCGCAGGTGGCTCGTCCGGTCCGTCAGCTGCTGGGCCACGCCCGCGTGGCGCTGCAGCCTGGCCAGTCCCGCGAGGTGACGTTCTGGGTGCACGCCGACCGGTTCTCCTTCACCGGGGTCCAGCTGCGCCGGATCGTGGAGCCGGGGCGCATCGACCTGTGGTCCGGTCCCTCGGCCGGGGACCTGCCTCTGGAGGCCTCCGTGCGGCTGACCGGCGAGATGCGCGAGATCACCGGCGCCCGGGTGCTGACCACTCCGGCCCGGGTGAGCTGAGGCGGCTCGACTGCGGTGTCCCCGTCGTCGGACCCCGTCAAGATTCTGGAACCTCCTGCATATCGGAGGGGCTTCCAGCATCTTGACGGGGTGTCATGCGTCATGGCGTCCGTGGGGCTCCATCGGATGACCGTGTCCCCGGCTCGGGCATAGGATGCGGGTACGACCAGTCGACGGGCGGGCTGCGGCCTGCCGCGAAAGGAGTTCCCGATGGCAGAAGACCAGTACTCCGACTACACCGTGCCGGGCCTGGCCCGCGAGAACGGGCATGAGATCGCCGGGCTCCTCCAGATTCGTCTCCACGCGCTGAACGACTTGCAGCTGTGTCTGAAGCATGTGCACTGGAACGTGACCGGTCCGCACTTCATCGCCGTCCACGAGATGCTCGACCCCCAGGTCGACGTCGTGCGCGGCTTCGTGGACGAGACCGCCGAGCGTATCGCCACCCTCGGCGGGACTCCCAGCGGCCGCACCGGCGAACTCGTGGAGCGCCGCCACTGGGAGGACTACCCGCTCGGCAAGGCTGACGCCCTGGTGCACCTGGCCGAGCTGGACACGGTCTACACCGGCGTCATCGAGGATCACCGTGACGTGCTGGCCAAGGCTGGACAGGTGGACCCCATCACCGAAGACATGCTCATCGGTCAGGTCAAGGAGCTCGAGCTGTTCCAGTGGTTCATCCGCTCCCACGTGGAGCGCGCCGGCTCCTGACCAGGGCGCTGCCGACCAGGCTGCTCCTGACCGGCCCGCTGCCGGTCGGGGTGCTCAACTGCGTGCGGCGAACAGTCCTCGCCGGTCGGCGTAGGCCCGGCGCACCTGAGGGGTCGGCTCCGCGGCGAGCGTGCGGACCGCCGAGGTGGTCCACGACGGCGGCTCCTGCGCTCCGGAGAGCACCCAGGCGGCCTGCCGAGCTGCGCCGTCGGCCACATACTCGCCGGGCTCGGGCACCTGCACCTGTCGGCCCAGCACCGCCGGAGCGATCTGCTGCACCGCCGCTGAGCGTGCCGCCCCGCCGATCAGTGTCACCGACTCCACCGGGACGCCCAGGGTCGTCATGGCTTCCAGGCCGTCCGCCAGGCCGCACAGCAGGCCTTCCACGGCGGCGCGGGCCACGTCCTGCGGGGTCATCGACGCCAGGGAGAGTCCGATGAATGAGCCGGTGGCTCGCGGCAGGTTCGGGGTCCGCTCACCCTCCAGGTAGGGGATGAGGGTCAGTCCGTTCGCGCCAGGCTCCGCGGCCAGCGCGAGCTCGGCCAGCCCGGCGTGGTCCACGCCCAGCATCCGGGCCGCGCCGTCGAGCACGCGGGAGCCGTTCAGGGTGACCGCCAGGGGCAGGAACTGGCCGGTGGCGTCGGCGAAGCCGGTGACCAGCCCGGTGGAGTCCTGGATGGGTTCCGGGGAGATCGCGGAGACCACCCCGGAGGTGCCGATGCTGATCGCCACGTCTCCGGGCCGCATGCCCAGTCCCAGGGCGGCGGCGGCGTTGTCTCCGGCGCCCGGGCCGAGCACCAGGTGGCCCCAGCCTCGGGAGGCGTCGCCGGTGGCGGCCTGCTCGTTGGCCGCCACCACGCGGGGCAGTGCGATGCCCCGGGCGTGGTCTTCGGAGATCCGCAGGGCGCGGGCCAGCAGGTCATAGCGGTACTCGCCGGCCGCCGGGTCGTAGTAGCCGGTGCCGGAGGCGTCGGAGCGGTCGGTGGTCAGGTCGCGGATGTCGGAGGATCCGGACAGCCGCCAGGTCAGCCAGTCGTGGGGGAGGGCGACGGCGGCGACGCGCCGGGCGTTCTCGGGCTCGGCGTCGGCGAGCCAGCGCAGCTTGGTCACCGTCAGCGACGCCACGGGCACCGAGCCGGTGGCCGCCGTCCAGGCGGCCGCTCCCTCGGTCTCGCCTCCGAGCTCCTCGATCAGTGCGGCCGCGGCCTCGGCGCTGCGCGTGTCGTTCCACAGCAGGGCGTCGCGGATGACCTCACCGTCGGCGTCGAGCGCCACCAGGCCATGCTGCTGGCCGCCCACTGCCGCGGCGGCGACGTCGGCGAGCCCGCCGGCCTGCTCCAGCGCCTCCAGCAGCGCCTCCCACCAGGCGGCAGGATCCACCTCGGTGCCCGCCGGATGCTTCGCCGAGCCGCTGCGGACGTCCGCGCCGGTCTCGGCCTCACGGATGATGACTTTGCAGGACTGGGTCGAGGAATCGATTCCGGCTACGAGAGTGGGCACCGAGGTCTCCTTCATCGGGGGTGGGATGCCGCCGTCGGGGTGATGAGCAGCGTCATCCGATGAGGTGACGCAACGCCAGCTGGTTGAGCTTCACGAAGCCGAAGTTCCGCTGTGCGGCGGCCTCCGGGTCGAAGTCCTCATAGGCTGAGCGGTCGGCCAGCAGGTCACGGATCGACTCTCCGTCCGCCAGGGTCGGCTCGCCCAGCTCGAAGATCCCTGCGGTGCGGAAGGCCTCCTGGACCTCGGGGTCCGCACGGTAGGCCTTCGCCTTCTCGGCGAGCAGGGTGACCATCTCGATGTTGGCCCGTGCGGAGTCCCAGATGCCGTCCACGTGGTCGGTGCGGGAGGGCTTGTAGTCGAAGTGCAGCCAGCCGTCATAGCGGGGGCCGCCGTTGGGGAAGCCGTTGACCAGCAGGTCCACGGTGAAGAAGGCGCTGATGAGGTCGCCGTGGCCGAAGACCAGGTCCTGGTCGTACTTGATGGAGCGCTGCCCGTTGAGGTCGATGTGGAACAGCTTGTCGGCCCACAGGGCCTGTGCGATGCCGTGAGTGAAGTTCAGTCCCGCCATCTGCTCGTGGCCGGTCTCCGGGTTCAGTCCGACGATGTCGCCGTGCTCGAGCTGCGCGATCAGGCCCAGGGCGTGGCCGATGGTGGGCAGGAAGATGTCGCCGCGCGGCTCATTGGGCTTGGGCTCCAGTGCGATCCGCAGATCGTAGCCCTTCTCCTTGATGTGGGCGGCGATGGTGTCGATGCCCTCGGCGTAGCGCTGGTGGGCCGCGTGGAGGTCCTTGGCGTTGTCATACTCGGAGCCCTCACGCCCGCCCCACATCACGAAGGTCTCGGCGCCGAACTCAGCGGCGCGGTCCACGTTGCGCAGCAGCTTGCGCAGGCCGAAGCGGCGGACGGAGCGATCGTTGGAGGTCAGTCCGCCGTCCTTGAACACCGGGTGGCCGAAGGTGTTGGTGGTGACCATCTCCACGGTCAGGCCCACCTCGTCGGCGACCTCCTTGAACCGGGAGAACCAAGTCTCTCGGGCGGCCTCGTCGGTACCGAAGGGGGCGACGTCGTCATCGTGGAACGTCACGCCGTCGGCGCCGGCCTCCTTCAGCTTCGGCAGGTATTCCCACGGTTCGAAGGCGGGGCGGGAGGCGGAGCCGAACTGGTCCTGGGCGGTCCAGCCCACGGTCCAGAGGCCGAAGGAGAACTTGTGCTCCTGAGGGGTGGTCATGCGGTCCTCCTGAGGGAAGGGAAGGCGGGCGAGCGCGTAGGGTGGGGTCACTCTGTGACCCGGCGCTCATTTTGTATCTAGATGAAACATAAATGCTTTGGAGGCTAAGATCAAGTCCGTGACGGATCCGACTCGCAGCCCAGCACAGCCGGACGGCACCGGCACCACCGCCTCCGGCACCGGCGTCCCCGGCGGCGCCCGCCTCGGCGGCGTCGGCCCCGGCCCCATCGCCCGCCTGGGCCGCCGCGGCATCAGCCGAGGCCTCAACGGCAGCGGCCCCCGGCGAGGCGCACCCGAGACCGAACCCGGACGCCGCGAACGCCCGCCCCATGATCAGGCCCAGCGCCCCGGGGCTCGTCAGGAGACCCTGCGTGAGTCCAACCTGCTGCTCATCACCGAGGAGATCTTCTCCGCCGGCGAACCGCTCTCCCGGGCGGACCTCTCCATCCGCACCGGGATGACCCGCTCCACAGTCTCCCGGCTCGTGGACGACCTGCTCGCCGCCGGCATCGTCCGTGAAGGGTCCCCCATCATCGGCGGCACCCGCGGTCGCCCCGCCGTCCCACTGCACCCGGCCCGGTGCACTCTGGCCGGCCTCGGAGTGGAGATCAACGTGGACTTCATGGCCGCCCGCGTCATCGACCTCACCGGAGAGGTGCTCGCCGAAGAGACCATCGAAGGTGACTTCAGCGCCTCGGACCCGCAGGTGGTCATCCCGCAGATCGGTGAGCTGGCCCTGCGGGTGGCGCGCGGCGCCGCCGAGGCCGGAGCACGGGTGGTCGGCACCGTGATGGCCCTGCCCGGGCTGGTCACCGCCGAGGAGGACCAGCTCATGCTGGCCCCCAACCTCGGGTGGCACGATCTCGACGTCCCGCGTCTGATGTGCCGCTCACTGGGAGGTCCGGAGCGGCTGCGGGGGCTTCCCGAGGGCAGCCCCCGACTGGGAGAGTTCGGTGACTTCTTCGTGGTGGCCAACGAGGCCAAGCTCGCCGCCTTGGCGGCGGCCCAGGAGTTCAGCGCCCAGGATCAGCAGGAGCAGACCTTCTTCTACGTCTCCGCGCAGATGGGCATCGGGGCGGCTGTGGTGATCGACGGGATCGTCGACGCCGGTCCGCGCGGCTGGGCCGGGGAGATCGGCCACTTCGCGGTGGAGCCCGGCGGGCCTGAGTGCGGCTGCGGCGCCTCCGGATGTCTGGAGGTCTTCGCCGGCAAACGTGCGCTGCTCGAAGCGGCCGGACTGGAGCCCGCCGCGACGGCCGAGGAGCTTGTCGCGCTCACCGAGTGGGAGGACGAGCCCGGCCAGCGGGCCCGCCAGGCGATCGACCGGGCCGGCTGGGCGCTCGGCGTCGCGCTCTCCGGGGCGGTGAACCTGCTCGACGTCGATGACATCGTCCTCGGCGGAGAGTTCGGCCCGCTGGCGGATCTGCTGCGGCCGCGCATCGAGGAGCAGCTGCGCCAGCGCGTGCTGGCCGCCCGGTGGAGCCGCTTCCGTGTGCGGGAGACCGCCGACGGCGTCGCCCCAGCCACCACCGGCGGTGCGCTGCGTGCGCTGCGCGCCGTGGTCGACGACCCGCTGCGCTGGGTGCCGGAGGTGGGCTGAGGGGCAGGGCCGGTGGTGACCGGCGCCGCTCAGTCGCGGTGCCTCACCTCGATGCTGTATCCCACGCGGTGCCACTGGCCCGGGGCCAGGTAGATGACGTCCTCGCCGGAGTTGAAGGCGTCCGGCGGGCAGGTCATCGGTTCCACGGCCACCCCGGCACGCTCCAGCTGGTCGCCGGTGTAGATCTGCGCCCACGGGGTGTCGGCGATCATCCGGACCACGAACCCTGACGGGCCGTGGAGCAGCTCCGCGGTCCAGCCCTCCTCCGGGAGTCCGGTGTAGGCGTGATCGATGCTTCGACCCACCAGCAGCGGGCCGTTGGTCAGGTCCAGGTCCCCGGCGACGGTGCTGCGCCCGGTGATCTTCCCGGAAGGCTCCATGGTGGCGACGGTGTGCGCCGGCAGCCTCAGGCGGCATTCGTCCAGCGGCGCGGAGCCGGCCCGCAGGTAGGGGTGGAAACCCGCGCCGAAGGGTGCAGGTGCCGCCGCGGCGGCCGCGTAGGCGTCCTGGGCCTCCTGGGCGGGCTCCGCCGGGTGGCGGGCCATCAGCGTGGCGGCCAGGCCGACGTCGGAGGACACCCGATAGAACAGCACGAACTCCAGAGCGAAGGGATACCCGTCGGAAGCCTCGAGACGGGCGGAGAGCTCGACGCCCGCCTCCTCCTGCTTGACCACGTCGAAGTCGACCTCCGTCAGCAGACCGTGCAGGGCCGCTCCGGTGTCCTCCTCGGTGATGGGAAGCTCATAGAGCGTGTCGTCGTGGACATAGGTCGCTCCCGCGAGGCGGTTGGGCCAGGGGGCGAGCACGGCCCCGGCGTAGGAGCCCCCAGCATCCGCAGCCGGCACCACGAGCTCGTCCTGGTCGTGGCGCAGGCTCAGCAGTCGCCCTCCACGCAGGCCGATCTCCGCGACGTAGCCGCCGCCGGTGATGGTCACGCTGCTCAGTGACGCGTTCATGTGTCCTCCCGTGGTCTCCGGCCGCTCTCGACTCGGCCTTCCGCGGCGGGACGTCGCCCGACGTCCCTCGTCCGTTCACCTGTCATTCTGCCTGTCCTGTCACGATCCGGCATAATGGACCATTCCCCGTGAGCGGAAAGATGCCACATCAGGAGACGGACCACACTCGAGACATTACAGGCAGCGACATGAACTCAAGCATCCGGATCGACGACACCACCGACTTCTCCCTGCCGGCCGCAGGCCTGGGCGGGGCCTTCGTCCACCAGCGAGGCAAGGCGATGGTCTGCCTCGACGTCGACGGCACATTGGTCAATCACGATGGTCACATGTCCGAGGCGGTGCGGCAGGCTGGACGCGCCGTCGTCGCCGACGGACACACTGTGGTGGTCTCCACCGGCCGCTCATTGCCGGCGACGCTGCCGATCATCGAGATGCTCGGCGTCACCCACGGGTACGCGGTCTGCAGCAACGGTGGGGTGACGGTGAGGATCGACATCGCGCTGGAGGACGGCTACGAGGTCATCGACCGGCGCGTCTTCGACCCCGCTCCCGCCCTGGATGCGCTGCAGCGTCGACTGCCCCACGCCAAGTACGCGATCGAGACCTCAGCCGGCACGTTCCTCTCCACGGAGCGGTTCCAGGACATGTCCTTCGGGCTGCGGGCCGAAGGTACCAGCCTGCATCAGATGCGGAACACCGAGGCGGTGCGTCTGGTCGTCAACTCGGACGACTCCACCTCCGAGGAGTTCGCCGCCGCCGTGGCGGGTATCGGGCTGCAGGGCGTCACCTACTCGGTCGGCTGGTCCGCCTGGTTGGACGTCGCCGCCGCCGGGGTGACCAAGGCCTCCTCGCTGGAGACCCTGCGGGAGAAGCTCGGCGCGCCCCCCGAGGACACCGTGGCCTGCGGGGACGGGCGCAACGACATCGAGATGCTCGCCTGGGCGGAGCGCGGCGTGGCGATGGGACAGGCCCCCGAGGAAGTCAAGGCCGTGGCCGATGAGGTCACGGGCCATGTGGACGAGGACGGCCTGGTGGACGTGCTCACCAGCATCCTCGCCGACTGAGGCCCGCCGGCGTCAGCGCAGCCGGGATCCCATCCGCTCCAGCGCCGCGGTGCCCACCAGATCCCCGCTGAGCATCGGCAGAGTGTCGACGACGACGCCCGGCACCCGCCGGGACAGCTCCGTCAGATGCCGCTCCTCCCGCTCCCTCTGCTGGGCCAGGAACTCTCCGGCGTCGCGCGGGGCGAGCCGGTTGACCACGAATCCGCCGACCTCGACCCCGGTCTCGGTCAGCTGAGCGTGCAGCTCCGCAGACTCCAGCACCGGCAGCCGCTCGGCGGTCAGCACGATCACGAAGCTGCAGCGCCTGGCGTCGGTCAGGACCTCACGCATCGCCTCGAAGCGCCGCCGACGCCGGGTCAGCACCTGCCGGATGCGCCGGTCCCTCGCTGCCTGGGAGGAGCCGTCGGGGGCGTCGTCGGCATCCAGGGCGCGCACCGCGGCACCGAACCGCTCTGCGCGCGTCCGCCGGTCCAACAGTGCCGAGGTCCAGACGCCCATGATCTCCGGCAGCGCCATCAGCCGCGCGGTGTGCCCGGAAGGGGCGGTGTCGAAGACGATCAGATCGAACGCCCCGTCACCGTCAGATGTCCCGCTGTCAGATGTCCCGCTGTCAGATGTCCCGCTGTCAGTCGCCCTGCCGTCGTGACCTGCTGAGACGTGCTCCTGCAGCACGGTGGCGATCCGCTCCAGCACGGCGGCCTCATGGGTGCCGGGGGACTGGGCCGCCAGCCGCAGATGCTTGTCCACCTCCGGATGCAGATGATCCGGCATCATGCTGCGCAATGTGGCGCCCACGTCGCGGAGGTGGGCCGCGGTGGTGGCCTCCGGGTCGATCTCGATGCCGAACAGCCCAGCACCGGACGGGACCGGGGCGCCGTCGTCGGGAAGCCAGAGGGGGACGATCTGATCCCCCACCTCCCGCTCCCATAAATGCCCCAGATTGTGCGCCGGATCGGTGGAGACCACCAGCACCCGGGCGCCCTGTTGGGCGCGGTGCAGGGCCACCGCCGAGGCGACCGCGGTCTTGCCGACCCCGCCCTTGCCGCCGATGAACAGGACACGGCGGCTCCGGGCGAGATCGAGCAGCATCGGTGAGGGTCCTTTCAGCAGCAGCGCAGGTGCTCGTCGAACGGGGAACGGTCCATCCCCATCCGCACGTGCCACTCGTGCATCCGGTCCAGCATCTCAGGCAGCAGCTCCAGCGTGGTCCCGGCGGCAGGGTTCGGCAGGCCGAGGGCCTCGGAGAGGACCAGCATCATGAACAGATCCTCCTCATCGCGCCGGGCGCGCGCGAAGGTCCGCCGGTAGGGGGCCACGTAGAACTCCCGCAGTCCGGCGTCGATCCGTCGGATCCGGGAGCGCAGCTGCTCGAACAGGGTCATCGGCCGGAGCTCAGCGGTCCAGCGGGAGCTTCTGGTCGTCGGTCAGGGAGACGTCGTCCTCCGGCTCCTTCTCCCCGCGCCGGGCCTGGCCCATGGCGATGACGGCCTCCACCAGCACCCAGACGGCGGCGACGATGATCACCACGTCGATGGTGAACAGCAGCCATTCGGCGTCGCGGAAGAAGCCGACGAGCTGCACCAGTGCGGCATAGATGCTCATCGCCAGCACGAACATCATGGGGATCAGCACCGGCAGGAACGGGCGTCCCTTGCGGATCAGCATCACCACGATGATCGACATGGTCAGTGCCGCCAGCAGCTGGTTGGTGGTGCCGAACAGCGGCCAGATCAGCATGCCGCCGGAGCCGTCGGCGCCCTGCGAGAACGTCAGGGACACGCCGATGACCAGCACGATCACCGTGGCGGCGATGATGGGGATCCGGATCTTCGCCAGTTCGCCGATCTCCTGGACCACGAAGCGCATCAGGCGCACCCCGGTGTCCATGGTGGTCGCGGCGAAGAGCACCGCCATCGTGGCCAGGATCGTCGCCGACAGGCCCGTGGGCAGGCCCAGGCCGGCGTTGACGATGGTCGCCCCGCCCTCGACGAAGGCCGTGACCCCGCCGGAGCCGAAGGACTCGTAGACCTCCTCCCACTGGGCCAGCGTCTGGAAGCCGGCGGTGGTGGCGATGATCGCCCCCAGAGCCAGCAGACCCTCGCCGACGGCGCCGAAGTACCCCACGAAGCGGGCGTCGGTCTCCCGGTCCAGCTGCTTGGAGGTGGTGCCGGTGGCTACGGTGCCGTGGAACCCGGAGATCGCCCCACAGGCGATGGTCACGAACAGCAGCGGGACGATGCCCGGGGTCCCCTCGGGGACGTTCTGGTTGTAGGCGGGAGCGACGATGGTCGGGGTGGCGATGAGCACCGCCCCGTAGACGATGATCAGGCCGATGAACAGCTGGATCCCGTTGATGAAGTCGCGCGGCTGCAGCAGCACCCACACCGGCAGCAGGGAGGCGATGCCGGCGTAGAGGAACAGCAGCACGATCCACTGGCCCTCCGGCGCCAGGCCGAAGACCTGCTCCGGCAGCTCCACCGGGAACCGGTTGCCCAGCAGGATGAGCCCGTAGAGGGCGGCGACACCGACCAGGGTCACGGCCAGCAGGTTCCAGCGCAGACGGTAGATCGCCTGGCCGACCAGCACGGCGACGATGAGCGTCCCCCAGGTGGGGATCACCGCGCCCGGCTGGGCCACCAGCAGTCCGGAGATGACGACGGCGAAGGCGGCCACCACCATCAGCAGCAGCAGGAAGACCACCACGAGGAACAGGTTGCGTCCGCGGGGGCCGATGTAGCGTCCGGACAGGGTGCCGATGGACTGGCCCTTGTTGCGGGTGGAGGACCACAGGGCGCCGAAGTCGTGCATGCCGGCGATGAACACCGTGCCGACGGTGACCCAGATGACGGCCGGCAGCCAGCCCCAGATCACGGCGATGGCCGGGCCGACGATGGGGGCGGCTCCGGCCACCGAGGTGAAGTGGTGTCCCCAGAGGATATAGCGGTTGGTGGGGACGAAGTCGACGCCGTCGTCGAACTGGTGGGAGGGGGTCTTGAACTCGGCGTTGAGCTTGTAGACCTTCGTGGCGAGGAACTTCGAGTACAGGAAGTATCCGGCCAGCATCATGGCTACGCCGATGACAGCCAGGATCAGTGAATTGGGTCCGTCCATGATCTTCCTCTTTCTCGGGCGGGCTCCGCGTCGAACCCCCGGGACGAAGTACGTGTGATGCCTGTCATGGTACTCGCGCTGGAGGGTCGTCACGATGACCTCGGGCCGGGTACGGCAGGATGGGGTGATGACACGCTTCACCATCGGTGCCGACGACCCTGACCAGCCTCTGGAGCAGATCTGGCCGCCCTTCGGTCTGCGCATCGACGCTCCGCGACTGGCCCTGCGTGTGGTCCGGGAGGATGACTTCCCGGACTATGTGGCCGCCGCGACCTCCGGAGTGACGCGGACGGAGCGGAACCCGTTCGCGCACGCCTGGAACGAGAAGCCGCCCGAGGAGCTGGTGCGTGCCTCCCTGCCCTGGCTATGGTCCAGCCGGGCGAAAGTGGGCCCCGAATCCTGGATGCTCATGCTCGGGGTGTTCCTGAAGCCGGCCGACGACGACGCGGTCGCCTCTGAGGCCGCCGACGGCGCGGTCGCTTCTGACGCCGCCGGCGTCGTGCGTGACGGGGAGCGGCTGATCGGCATGCAGGACTGTGTGGCCGAGAGCTGGCCGGTGCTGCGGACCATCAGCTCCGGTAGCTGGCTGCGCGCCGATGCCCAGGGCCACGGCTACGGCCGGGAGATGCGTGCCGGGATGCTGCTCTGGGCCGTCGACCACTTCGGGGCGGAGTACGCGGAGTCTGGAGCCTACGAGTGGAACGAGCGTTCACGGCGAGTCTCGCTCGGGCTGGGGTATCGGGTGGTCGGCCGGACGCGGGTGCCGGATGCGCACGGCGAGCACGCCGACTGGCAACAGGAGTATCGGCTGGCCGCCGAGGAGCTGGTGCGCCCGGACTGGGACGTGCAGGTGCAGGGCTCGCAGCGGCTGCAGGAGTTCCTCGCCGGCTGATGCGGGGCTGATACGGGGCTGATACGGGGCTGTCGCGGGCGGTGCCCGGGCCCCTCCGAGAATCGTCTCCCCGTGAGAGATCGTCGCTCAATCCGGAGGCGATCTCTCACGGAGAGGCGATCTGTGGCAGAGGGATGCGGCAGGATGATGATGTGCAGACATCCACTGGCTCTTCCGTCCGGACGTCCCCCTCTCTGCGGCCCTCGAGGGGGCCCACGACGTCGGCCCATCCGGTGAGCGTCTCCCAGGCCTGGGTGCGCCGCGCTGTCGTCGCCGCGCAGCGGATCCCGTCTGCCGACGCTGCCGCCGACGCTGACGCCGCCGACGTGCTGCGGGACATCGGCCTGATCCAGCTGGACCCACTGATGCGGGTCTCCACCGCCCAGCGGCTCACCTGCCTGACCCGTCTGCCCCGCACGTACCGGGCCGAGGACGTCGACGGCTCCCTGTGGCCCCCGGGACGGGTGGCCTCCTTCGAGTCCTTCACCAAGGTGGCCTGCGTCTTCCCCATCGAGGACTGGCCGCTGCTGCGGCTGCGCAGGGAACACCAGGCCTTGGGGCACCGCCGCGAGATGCCGGCCGCGATGGTGGAGCAGATCCGCCAGGTCGTCTCCGAGGCGGGGTGCGGCGTGCAGATCGGGGCCATCGAGTCGCAGGTGGGCGACGGCGAGCGGACCACCGGCTGGAACTGGACGCAGGTCAAGCAGGTCGCCGAGCTGATGGTCCGCACCGGCGAGCTGGTGATCACCGCCCGGGACGGCACCACCCGGCTGTTCGACCTCCCCGAGCGGGCGCTGCCCGCCGAGGTGCGGCAGGCCGCGGACCTGCCCGATGACGAGCTGCGTGCGGCCTTGGCCCGCCGTGCCGCCGCCAACCTCGCGGTGATGACCCGGGCGGACTTTGCCCACCACTACCACCTCACCGCCGAGGACGCCACGGCCGGCATCGCACTCGCCGGGCTCGTACCCCTGGAGGTCGAGGGGTGGGGTGCCCGGCATCAGGCCTTCTGCCTGCCCGAGCTGCTCGACGGCGTGCTGCCCGACCCCACGGCCCAGGGCGTGGTGGCCGCACCGGCCGCGCACTCCGCACCGGCCACGCACGCCGCACCGGCCGCGCACGCCCCCGCCGTCGACGTCGGCCGTCACAGGGGGCAGGACGTCGTGCGCGCTGGTGAGGACACCAGCAGTGTGAGCGGCGCCCGCCAGCAGTGGGGTGATCCGCGGGAGGCGCGACTGATCGGCCCGTTCGACCCGCTGCTGCGGGACCGTGGCCGAGCGCGCCGGGTGTTCGGCTTCGACTACCTGTTCGAGGCCTACGTCCCGCGGGCGAAGCGGGTGTACGGGCACTATGTGATGGGCGTGCTCTCCGGCGGGCGGATGATCGGCCGGGTGGACATCCAGCGGGTGGGTGCTGAGCTGCGCATCAACGGGGCGTTCCCGGAGCCCGGGGTGCCGCGCCGGGTGCTGCTGCCGCGGGTCCGCGGGGCCGGGAAGACCCTGGCCCGGCAGTTGGGCACGCAGCTGGTGATGCCGGACTGAGCCTCGGTCCCGTCGCCTTGGCCGAGGCGGTCGGACGGTGGGGAGACTCGAGTGGATCGAGCCGAGTGGTGGAAACGTCGGAGCAGCTCGGCGCACCGTATGCCGCCGGGCATGGGGAGGTCAGAGCGTGAGGGTGAACAGCTCGCAGATGGTGTCGTAGTACCGGTCGGTGGTGCCCTGGTGGACCATTCCGATCCGTTCGGCGACGCGCTGCGAGGCCTGATTCCGCCGATGGGTCACCGCGACCACCTCTGTGAGCCCGCTCCGCCGGGCGTGGGCCAGCAGGGCGCGCGCCGCCTGGGTGGCGTATCCGTGTCCCCAGGCGTCGGGGTGCAGATGCCAGCCGATCTCGGTGTCCTGCGGCAGGCCGTCCTGTGCACCGGCGTCGACCAGACGGGCGGACCAGGGGATCGGCTTGAGCAGCGCGAACCCGAGCGGCCGCCGGTCCTCCAGGGCCTCGATCAGCCAGATCCCCGACGCCCTGCCGGCAGCGGCCCGGTACCGGTGGATCCGGGCCAGCGCCTGGTCCTGGGTGGTCTCCACCCACTCGGTGGTGCCGATGAACTCGGTCACCTCCGGGCGGGAGTACAGGTCCTGGACGAACGCGGCATCATCTTCGGTCACGGCGCGCAGTCGCAGGTGCGTGCTCAGCAGGGTCGGCAGGTCGGGGGAGGCCATCATCCCAGCGTAGCGCGCATCACATCTACTACTCTGCGTAGAAATCAAGGGCAGGGAGAGGGAGTGAGGTCTTGCGCCATCGAGCAGATCTGGGAGCGCGAATCGCCGGGGCAGGTGATACGCGGGTCCGCCGATGGACGGTGCTGCTGATCGTGGCGGCGCTCGTCGTGGCTGCCGTGCTGGTCGCAGTGCTCGGCGGTGACGAGGAGGAGGCCCCGGAAGCCGACGCGGAAGCCGACGCGGAAGCCGACGCGGAAGCCGGGCACGACGCCGGACATGACGCCGATGCCGACGAGGCGTCTGAGGCCCGGATGGAGCACATCCACGGCCTCGGCGTGGACCCCTCCGACGGCGCGCTGCTGATCGCCACCCACTACGGCCTCTTCCGGATGGGCGACGGCGCCCCAGAGCGGATCTCCGAGGTCCAGGACTTCATGGGCTTCACCGTGGTGGACGAGGATCGGCTGCTGGCCTCCGGCCATCCGGGCCAGGGGCAGGACGCGCCGTCGAACCTCGGACTGATCGAGTCCACGGACGGCGGTGTCACCTGGGAGGAAGTCTCTCTCGGCGGAGAGGCGGACTTCCATGGGCTCGACGCCGTGGGGGAGCAGGTCTATGGGGTGGACGCCGCCAACGGCGGCCAGCTGATGGTCAGCGACGACGACGGCGAGACCTGGGAGACTCCCGATGTCCCGGCGATGGCCGGCGTCGCCGCCGATCCCCGCGACCCGGACACGATGCTGGCCACCACTCCGGACGGGCCGATGCTCAGCACTGACGGCGGGCAGAGCGTCACGGCCCTGGAGGGCGCCCCGCTGCTGCTGATCGCCGACTGGGCCGGCGACGGCACTCTCTACGCCCTGGACCCGGCCGCGGGGCTGCACCGCAGCGACGACGACGGCGCCACCTGGGACGAGGTCCCCGGGTCCGCGGAGCTGCCGGAGGGGTACCCGGAGGCGGTCCATGGGGTGGATGCCGGTGAGCTGTGGGTGGCCGTCGAGGGGGCGGTGCTGCACAGCACTGATGGCGGGGAGAGCTTCGAGACCGTCCACGCCGAGTGAGCCGAGCGTCTCACGGGATAGGGGCGCAGGAGACCTGAGTGGCGTCGAGGGACAGCGGAGGCCCGCGTGATGGACGATCGGAACCGAGACCGCCGCCTGCCGGGTATGGAAGGCGACGGCGGACGCCCCATGTTCGCCGACCCGAAGACGATCCTGCTCGGCGGGGTGATCCTGGCGGTGGTCCTCGCCGTCTCCATGATCCTCGGCTTCTGAGCCCCACCCGTCGAGCTGGTGCGTTTCGGCCGGTATGCGGCGCGATTCTCCGGCTTTCGGGCGGATACTCACCAGCTCAACGCTCGGGCGGCGGTGCCAGGACGGCAGGCGCCGGCGTCGTCGTGCGCGCACTCCACCCCGGTGATCTGTGTACGCTGGCTTCGAGCAATCCACGTCTTTCCCAAGGAGGCCCCCTGTGTCGCTGACCCGCGATGTGACCATCGAGATCCCCGCCGGCTCCCGGGTGAAGTACGAGATCGACCACGAGACCCACCGTCTCCGCCTCGACCGCGTGCTGTTCACCCCGATGCAGTACCCGACCCACTACGGCTACTTCGACGACACCCTCGGTGAGGACGGCGACCCGCTGGACGCCCTGGTCTACATCCCCGGCGTCGACCTGATCCCCGGCGTGGTCGTGGAGGCCCGCCCGATCGGCGTGCTGAACATGACCGACGACGGCGGCGGCGACGCGAAGCTGATCTGCGTCCCCGACGACAAGCGCTTCGACCACATCCAGGAGCTGGAGGACCTCGGCGAGTTCCTCCAGCAGGAGATCGAGCACTTCTTCACCCGCTACAAGGACCTCGAACCCGGCAAGTGGGTCAAGATCGAGGGCTGGGAGGGCCGCGAGGCCGCCGAGGCGGAGCTGCAGCGGTCCATCGAGCGCTACGGCACGTGACCCCGGCGCACTGACCCCGGCTCAGCCGAGCTGATCCGCCGCCCGCCCGAGGCGGCTCACATGACGACGGCGCGTCGCCTGCACCAGGCGACGCGCCGTCGTCATGCGCGGGGGACCAGCTGCGGCACCGCCGACGCCCAGCCACCTGTGGTGTGATGGATCCATGGAGTACACTGCCGCTGAGTCCTCTCCCGCCGACCTGCTCATCGCCTGGGACGTCGCCGAACGGTCCGCCGCACGGCTGGTGCCCCCTGGACCGCGGCTGGGCGCGCGGGAGGCCGCCGCCGAAGTGGCCGCGCTGCGCCGAGCGGCATGGGAGAGCGTGGAGCACGTCCACCGGATCACCGAGTTGGAGGCGGCGGCTGGCCTGGGCGCCGGTTCCGAGGCAGGCAACTCGGACACGTTCATCGTGGACCGGGCCACCTGGGCCAAGGCCAACGCCGCCTCGTTCCGTCGTCTGCTCACTCCCGCTCTGGAGGAGGCTGTGGCCGCGAAGCCGGAGATGATCCGTCCCGGCAGCACGAGTCAGGTCCTCGGCTCCGGTGTGGCCGGGTCCGAGCTGGGCGCGGTGCTGGGCTTCCTCTCCGCCAATGTGCTGGGCCAGTTCGACCCCTTCGCGCCCGACGGGGGCCGACTCATGCTGGTGGCCCCCAATGTGGTGATGATCCGTCAGGAGCTGAACCTGGAGCCCGAGGACTTCCGCCTGTGGGTGTGCCTGCACGAGCAGACCCACCGGGTGCAGTTCGCCGCCGCGCCCTGGCTGCCGGAGCATCTGCTCGGGCTGATCGGGACGCTCTCCAGCTCCACCCTGGGGGCGGCGGACTCGATGGGCGAGCGGCTGGCCGAGGCGCTGCGCCACCTGAAGGAGGAACTGCAGCGCGGCCGCGGCGACGCAGCCGGTACGCACGATGACGGCGCGGGTCCTGACGGGGGCTCCGGCGGGGACTCCGGCGCGGGTTCCGACACAGGTCCGGACGGGGAATCCGATGGCGCCGGACCGCAGCGCAATCGACTCATCGAGCTCATCGGCAGCGAGGAGGCCCGCGAGGCGTACTCGCAGATCACCGCCGTGATGAGCCTGCTCGAAGGGCACGCCAACCACGTCATGGACGCCGTCGACTCCTCCATCGTGCCCTCGGTGAAGACCATCCGCCGGCGATTCCAGGAGCGCGGCAAGCACCGCAGCGTCCTGGAGCGCTGGGTGCGCCGACTGCTGCAGCTGGACGTGAAGGCCCGCCAGTACACCGACGGGCAGCGGTTCGTCGGCCACGTGGTGGAGGCCGTCGGCATGGCCCGGTTCAACGAGGTCTGGGACAGTGCTGAGCATCTGCCCACGGAGGAGGAGCTGCACGCCCCGGATCGCTGGATCACCCGCATGGGGTTCGACTCCGGCGACGTCGCTGAGGGCCCCGCCGACGCGTCCGCGGACTCCGCCTCCGAGGACTGAGATGGCCGCACTGCCCCCGGTGGTCGGAGCGGCCCGCCGTGCCGTCGCAGAGATGCTGGATGCCGACCGGCTGAACCTGGTCGCCTGTTCCGGCGGTGCCGATTCGCTGGCGCTCGCCGTGGCCGCGGCGCATCATCATCGCCGCGGCGACGCCGCCGTGGGCGCCGTCGTCGTGGACCATCGGCTCCATCCGGACAGCGCCGCGGTCACCTCCACCGCCGTCGATCAGCTGCGCGGGCTGGGCCTGGAGCCGGTGCTGAGCCTCACCGTCGACGTCGACCCGGACTCCCCGCAGGGCCCGGAGGCCGCGGCCCGGCGGGCACGCTATGAGGCCTTCTCCCGGGCGATGGCCCAGACCGGGGCGTCCCGGGTGCTTCTGGCGCACACCCGTGACGACCAGGCCGAGCAGGTGCTGCTAGGGCTGGCCCGAGGCTCGGGGACCCGCTCGTTGGCGGGCATGCCCGCGGTGCGCGGCCGCTTTCGGCGTCCCCTGCTGGGGCTCGGCCGGGAGGACACCGAGGCGATCGGCCGGTGGGCCTCGCTGACCCCGTGGCAGGATCCGGCCAATGAAGACCCGCGGCTGCTGCGCTCCCGGGTGCGCACGGAGATCCTCCCGCTGCTGGAGGAACGGCTGACCCCGGGGGTGCGGCAGGCCCTGGCGCGGACGGCGCAGATCGCAGCCGAGGACGCCGACCTGCTGGATGCCCAGGCCCAGGACCTCTTCGCCCAGCTGATGGAGGACCCCGACGACGTCGGCCGGCTACGCCTGCCGCTGGACCGGCTGGCGTCCGCCCCTGCGGCGCTGCGTCGGCGGGTGATCGCCCTGGCCGTGGTGGCCGCCGGTGGGGCGGCGCCGTCCTTCGAGAGGCTGAGGGCGGTGGAGTCGCTGCTGGCCCGGCAGGGGTCGGCGGGGCCCATCCAGCTGGAGGGGCACGTCTCGGCCCACCGGGGCACGCACGATTCGCCCGACTATGGAAAACTGGTCCTCGTTCCTCGGGGCGCCGCCGCGCCGGAGTCCTGAGGGCCCGGCACTGCGCCGGAGAAGCCGACTGCCGACCGGGTGCATCGCCCGGCACCTGCCCAGACTGAGGAGCGCATCAGCACTCATGGACGCCCAGGACGTCACTGCAGACCTGACCGAGGTCCTCTACACCAAGGAAGAGATCGACGCGCGCATCACCGAGCTCGCCGCGCAGATCGACCGGGACTACGAGGGCAAGGACATCTTGCTCGTGGGCGTGCTGAAGGGAGCCTGCATGGTCATGGCGGACCTGTCGCGGGCTCTGACCAGCCACGTCACCATGGACTGGATGGCGGTGTCCTCCTACGGCTCCGGCACCAAGTCCTCCGGTGTGGTCCGCATCCTCAAGGACCTCGATGCCGACCTGATGGGCCGTCATGTGCTCATCGCCGAGGACATCATCGACTCCGGGCTCACCCTGTCCTGGCTGAAGTCCAACCTGGAGTCCCGCGGGCCGGCCTCGGTGGAGATCTGCACCCTGCTGCGGAAGCCGGAGGCGGTGAAGGTGGACATCGACGTCAAGTACGTCGGCATGGACATTCCCAACAAGTTCGTGGTCGGCTACGGCCTGGACTTTGCGGAGAAGTACCGCAACTTGGACTGCGTGGGCATCCTCGCCCCGCACGTGTACCAGTGAGTGGCTGCCAGTGAGCCGCTGAACCCGGGCTCCTGTCCGCCCCCTGGGTCGGCGTCGCGCCAGGTGCCGCAGCATGGCCGGGGCCGCGAGACCGTAGACTGTCAGGCGGATCACGCCGCACCGCGGTTCCCTCGGGGAGTGCTTCCGACGGCGGCGTGGTGTGCATTCTGCTGTCGAAGGGGTGAGGTGAGCTGTGGCGTCGTCGGAGGCACGATCGCCCGGCTCGGGGCTCGGACTGGGAGCCGGATCAGGCTCGGTGCGACCGGTCAGCAAAGCGGCGGCGGCGTACGCCTCCCTGCGCAAGAGTATCCGCGTGGGCGACCTGGAGCCCGGCGAGCGGGTCACCCTCAAGCGGCTCTCGGAGCATCTGGGGATGAGTTTGACGCCGGTGCGGGAGGCGTTGAACCGGCTCGAATCCGAGGGGTTCGTTGTCCATGACCCCCACCGGGGGACCTCGATCGCCGAGCTGACGCCGGCCCGCATCGAGCAGGTCTACCGGTTGCGCGGCGTCCTGGAGCCGATGGCGGTCCGGCTGGCGGGGGAGCGGGCGGCGTCCGCCGACATCGGCCGGCTGAGGGAACTCGTCCTCGCCTGCGACGAGGCCACCACCCCGTTGGAGGTGGTGGAGAACAATGAGGATCTGCACCTGGCCATCTACCGGCTCAGCGGAGACTCCCTGCTGCTGGGGTTCATCGATCAGCTCTGGGCGGGTATGCCCTATCCCTCGTTGGGGCTCTACGGATCCCAGTCCCGGGTGAGCCAGTCCTCCCAGGAGCACCACCGCATCGTGGAGGCGATGGCAGAGGGTCGGCTCGACGACGCTGCGGAGACGATGCGTCTGCACATCGATCACGGTCGCGCGGCCGCGCTGAAGAACCTCGACGCGGACTGAGCGCCGGGGTCTGGGGAGACCCGTGCTGTGGACTCCTTCTCGGGCCGCCCACTCATCGAGGAGTCACTTTCCGGCATGTCTCCCTGTAGGTGACGCGCGTCAGTTCGACGGGGTGTACGGGATATTGACCCCTGGATGCCGAGAGGCCCTACTGGAATCTTCTTCACGTGGCGTGATCCCATCCTCTTGGTTGATATTTTATAAAACACTGGCTAGTGTCATCTCCGTCACAGTGTGTGAGATGCATGGCAGGATCGCGCGAACACGCCCGCCCATTCACCTGTGCGGGTCGGGCTGCGGGTGCGCGCATGACGATGGGGAGACATCCATGGACCAGGCACCGGGTAGGACGCCGCGCACGATGCCGCCGTCGACACCGCTTCCGGCGGATGGGCCTCAGCCCGAGGATTCCGTCGACGAGCGCCGGGAATCGGCCGAGACTGCCGCCGGAGCGGGGGAGCCCATCGCCGCTGACAGGCTGGCCGCTGAGTTCTCCCGCCCGGAGAGCTGGACCCGCATCATGGGACTGCCCATCGGCTGGTTCGGGGTGCTCTTCGCCGTCGTGGCCGCCTGCGCCGCTCTGGGTGCACTGCCGGCCACGATGCTGGGTGGATTCGCCGTGGTCATCCTCATCGGCGCGCTGCTGAACTGGATCGGCGGCCGCGTGCCGGTGCTGCGGAATTACGGACTGCCCACGGTGCTGTGCATCCTGGCTCCGGCGGTGCTGCTGCATCTGGGCCTGTTCCCCGCCTCCTTCGCCGAGACCATGGAGGTCTTCACCGACGGCGGGCAGATCGGATTCATCGATCTCTACATCGCCAGTCTCATCGCCGGCTCCATCCTGGGGATGCCGCGGGCGCTGTTGCTCAAGGCCGGTGCGCGCATCGCGGTGCCGCTGCTGGGTACGATCATCGCGGTGCTCACCGTGGTCGGCCTGGTCGGCACGGTGCTGGGCTTCGGCCTGCGGGAGTCGATGCTGTTCATCGCCGCGCCGATCATCGGTGGAGGTGTTGGGGCCGGAGTGGTCCCGATGTCCGGGATCTATGCGGACCAGATGGGCGGCGACGCGGGCTCCTATGTGGCGCAGCTGATCCCGGCAGTGATCATCGCCAACGTGCTGACCATCTTCTGCGCCGGCATCTTCAACGGCATCACCTACAAGGGTCAGCAGTTCTTCCTGGGCTTCAACGGCAACGGGCAGATCGTCCGCGTGCAGGGTCGTGCGGACCAGTTCCAGGCCAAGCCGAAGGCGACCTCCGGCGCCTTCCCGGTGTTGCTGGTCGGCCTGACGATGGCCTGCACGCTGTTCCTGGTCGGCACCTTGGTGGCTGAGTTCGTTCCCGGGATCCACGCCTATGCCTGGACGATCCTGCTGGCTGCGCTGATCAAGATCTTCGGCCTGGTGCCCGAGTCCTTCGAGGACGCCGTCTCCACGTGGTTCGCCTTCGTCTCCTCCACGCTGACCCCCGCCCTGCTGGTGGGCATCTCCATCACCTACTTCGAGTTCGACGAGCTGGGCGCGCTGCTCTCCGACTGGCGCTACCCCGTGCTGGTGGTGCTCGCCGTCGTCGTCGCGATCCTCGTGGCGGGCACGCTGGGCTGGTTGGTGAAGATGTACTTCGCGGAGACCTCGGTGGCCATCGGGATGGGAATGACGGACATGGGCGGCACCGGAGACGTCGCCGTCGTCTCGGCGGCCAACCGGCTGGAGCTCATGCCCTTCCTGCAGGTCAGCTCCCGGATCGGCGGGGCGCTGGTGCTGCTGACGGTCTCGGTGCTCATTCCGTTCCTGAGCTGAGCCGCGAGCCGGCCTCCCTGCCCGAGGCGTGCGTACCTCTCCTCAGTGTTGAGAATAATTCGCAACAGCGTACTATGGCGGAGTGCCCCAGCGACCTCCCGTGCTCTCCGTCGATCCGCGTCCTGGCCCTCTGCCCGCCGCCGACGTCGGCCCAGCCCCCTGCGCCGGGCCTGCACCGGTTGCGGCGGAGGCCGCTGAGAGCCACCCGCTCGCCAGCACCGGCCGACGTGTGGCCGCCACCCGTCGCGGGGTGCTGCGCGTCCAGCGTGCCGTCGTCGCCGCCCTGGTCCTCGGGATCCTCGGGATCGTGCTGCTCTCGGTCTCCACCGGGCCGATCAGCCTGAGCATGTTTGACGCGGGGCGGCTGGTCCTCGGGCATCTGATCCCCGGCATGCCGTGGATGAGCGACGGCACCTACACCGGCTTGGAGGATCAGGCGGTCTGGCAGTTCCGCCTCCCCCGAGTCCTGCTGGCCCTCTTCGGCGGCGCCGGACTCGCGTTGGCAGGGGGCCTTATGCAGGCGGTGGTGCGCAATCCGTTGGCCGAGCCGTACCTGCTCGGGGTGTCCTCGGGGGCGGGGCTGGGTGCGGTCGCTGTCATCTCCTTCGGCTCCGCGGCCCTGGGTGGGGTGTCGATCTCGCTGGCCGCCTTCGTGGGCGCCTTGGCGGCCACCGGGGCCGTGTTCCTCTGTGCCCGGCAGGATGGTGTGGTGGTCCCCACCCGGCTGATCCTCGCCGGGGTGGCGCTGGGCTCACTGCTCAGCGCGGTGACCAGTTTCCTCACCCTCACCGGGGACGCCCACCAGGTCTTCTCCGTGATGTTCTTCCTGTTGGGCAGCCTCTCGGCGGCCTCCTTCGGCCAGCTGGCGCTCCCGGCGATCGTGCTGGGTGCGGTGCTGGTCTTCGCCGCGCTCAACGCCCGCGGCCTGAACGCGCTGATGGCCGGGGATGAGACCGCCACAGCTCTGGGCGTCAACGTCCATGCCCTGCGGCTGGGGTCGTTGGCGTTGGCCGCCCTGCTCACCGCCTCGGTGGTGGCGGTCTGCGGCGGCATCGGCTTCGTCGGGCTGATCATCCCGCACACCGCTCGGCTGCTGGTGGGCTCGGACCACCGCATGATGCTGCCGGTCGCAGTCCTCGGCGGGGCGCTGTTCCTGGCGTCCGCGGACCTGGCGGCCCGCACCGCCGCCGCGCCCACGGAGGTGCCCATCGGGATCTTCACCGCCGCCGTCGGGGCCCCGTTCTTCCTGTGGCTGCTGCGCCCTGGCCGCACCCGTGGAGGTCTGACCGGTCTGCTGCGCCGACGCCGGACGGCGGCGGCGTGAGCGCCCGGCAGAGAGGTCCGGGGGAGGGGCTCCGCTTCGACGGCGTCACCGTGGCGCGCGCCGGGCGGAGACTGGTCGACGACGTCGGCTTCACCGCGCCTGCGGGTCAGGTCACGGCCCTGGTGGGCCCCAACGGCTCGGGCAAGTCCACTCTGCTGAAGACGGCCTATCGGCTCGTGCGCCCCGACGCCGGAACTGTGAGCCTCGACGGCGAGGACCTGTGGCAGCTGCCGCGGCGGCAGGTGGCCCGGCGGGTCGCCGTCATGGCGCAGGAGGCCCAGGCCGTGGTGGACAGCGCCGGAATGGGTCAGTCCGTGCTGGACATCGTTCTCATGGCCCGCTCAGTGCACCATTCCGGCTTCAGCCCGGACACCGACGTCGACCTGGACGTCGTCGTCCGCAGTCTGGAGACGGCCCGGGCGGGGCATCTGGCGGACCGTGGCTTCGCTGAGCTCTCCGGTGGGGAGAAGCAGCGGGTGCTGCTGGCCCGGGCGCTGGCCCAGGGTGCCGGGACTCTTCTGTTGGACGAGCCCACCAATCACCTCGACATCGCCTTCCAGCTGGAGCTGCTGCACATCGTCCGGGGTCTCGGCCGCACCGCGGTCGTGGCGGTGCATGACCTGAACCTGGCGCTGGCCTACTGCGACCACGCCGCTGTCCTCTCCTCCGGGCGGTTGGTGGACCACGGACCGGTGGACCAGGTGCTGACCGCGGGGCAGGTTCGCGATGCGTTCGGCGTGCAGGCCACCACGATGAGACTTCCCGGCGGAGACCAGACCCGCCTGGCCCTCGAGCGCCTGGAGGCTTGAGCCCTGACACGGCCGTGATGCGGTCTCGCAGTACGGCCCGACCACCCCTGATTGAAAGGACACCCATGCCGCTGATGACACCGACCCGCCCGACCCTCCTGCAGGCCTCGCCTGCGTTGCCCGCTGCGCTGTCGAGCACCCGTCTGGGCATCGCCGTGCTCGCCGGCGCGGGCCTGCTGCTGACCGCCTGCGGGACCGGGGTACAGGATCCCGGCGACGGTGCCGCCGGGGCTGACGACGGCGGCGCGGCGGCCGTGGACGTCGCCCTGGAGAACTGCGGGCAGGAGCTGGAGTTCGACGCCGCTCCGCAGCGGGCGGTGGGGATGAGTCCGGCGCAGACCGAGCTGCTGGTGAGGCTGGGGCTGGCGGACCAGGTGGTCGGTGTCGCCCAGACCTCCTCCTCCGAGCTGCCCGAGGACGTCAGGACGCAGCTGGGGGAGGCTGAGGAGCTCAGCGATGACGTGCCGCCGTCGCGGGAGGTGCTGCTGCTGGTGGAGCCGGACTTCGTCTACGCCCCCACCAGCTACGAGTTCAGTGCGGACCAGGGTTTCGCCAGCATCGAGCAGCTCGACGAGGCTGGGGCGGCGTCCTACATCGCCACCGGCGGCTGCTTCGAACGCCGCTCCGAAGGCACGGTGGAGGACCTGTTCACCGACATTGAGAACTTGGGGGAGATCTTCGCCGTCGAGGAGGCGGCCGAAGAGCTCATCGGCGACGGCCGGGAGCGCCTCGAGGACACCGCTGAGCTGAGCGACGGCGCCGATCCGCTGAGCGTGGCGCAGGTCTACGTCGAAGGAGACACGCTCTCGGTGGTCGGCGGGGGTGTGGAGTACGACATCATCGCCCAGGCCGGCGGGGAGAACGTCTTCTCCCCGGACGAGGACCAGTTCGACTCCTTCGTGTTCGCCCAGATCAGTGCGGAGGAGCTGGCCGCCCGGGACCCGGAGGCGATCGTCTTCGGGGTCGAGGACGCCGCGCACGAGGAGGCCACTCGGGAATATTTCGCGCAGAACCACCCGGAGGTCGAGGCGGTCCGGGAGGAACGGCTGATCCCGGTGCCGAACCACCACCTGTTCCCCGGATCGCTGCAGAACATCGACGCTGTGGAGCGGGTCGCCGAGGGGCTGTCCGGGGGCTGAGCTGTCCAGGGCCGTCCGGGCAGCCGGGCAGCCGGATGGTGGGATGGTGAGTCGATCGGACCAGATCTCGCCGCTCTCCCATTCCACCTGTCGCGAACGTGACCACGCCGCAGGTGCCGTTGTCAGGCACTGGCAGTACCCTGGTGCGCTAGGTGTACCCCCTGTGTCTGACGGAGCTGCATGAACTTCAAGAAGATCTTCACCGGTCCGCTGTTCTGGATCCTGCTGGCGGTGGCGGCGCTGCTCATCGTGGTGCCCATGCTGTTCTCCTCGGGCCAGGCCGGCTCCCGAGTGGACACCAACATCGGCATGGAGCTGATCCAGGACGGCCAGGTGGCTGAGGCGCGGATCGACGACGGCGACCACCGGGTGGATCTGCATCTCACCGAGCCCTATGTGCAGGACGGTGAAGACCTCGGTGAGGTCGTGAACTTCCACTTCTCCCAGGCGCGGGCCGAGACGGTGGTCGAGGCGATCGCCGACGCCGACCTGGAGGGGTACACCGACGAGCCGGAGCAGTCGAACTGGCTGCTCTCGCTGCTGAGCTTCATGATCCCCTTCCTGCTCATCGCCCTGCTGTTCATCTGGCTGATCACCCGCATGTCCGGCGGGAACTCGCGGGTGATGCAGTTCGGCAAGTCCAAGGCGAAGATGTTCGACAAGGACATGCCGCAGGTGACCTTCCATGACGTCGCCGGTGCGGAGGAGGCCGTGGAGGAGCTCCACGAGATCAAGGATTTCCTCTCTGAGCCGGAGAAGTTCCAGCGGCTGGGGGCGAAGATCCCCAAGGGCGTGCTGCTCTATGGCCCGCCCGGCACCGGCAAGACGCTGTTGGCCAAAGCTGTCGCCGGGGAGGCCGGCGGCGCGTTCTACTCCATCTCCGGCTCTGACTTCGTGGAGATGTTCGTCGGCGTCGGCGCCTCCCGTGTGCGTGACCTGTTCAAGCAGGCCAAGGAGAATGCCCCGGCGATCATCTTCGTCGACGAGATCGACGCCGTCGGCCGCCAGCGTGGCGCCGGTGTGGGCGGCGGCAACGACGAGCGCGAGCAGACTCTGAATCAGCTGCTGGTGGAGATGGATGGCTTTGAGGCCAACGCGAACATCATCGTCATCGCCGCCACCAACCGGCCCGATGTGCTCGATCCCGCGCTGTTGCGCCCCGGCCGCTTCGATCGGCAGATCCCGGTGGAGCCCCCGGACTTCGCCGGACGCCGGTCGATCCTGGAGGTCCACGCCAAGGGTAAGCCCATGGTGGAGGACCTGGACCTGGAGTCCATCGCCCGCAAGACCCCGGGGTACACGGGTGCCGACCTGGCCAACGTCCTCAACGAGGCCGCGCTGCTGACCGCTCGCTCGAACGCCGATCTCATCGATGATCGCGCTGTGGACGAGGCCATCGATCGGGTCATGGCCGGACCGCAGAAGCGCACCCGGCTGATGAAGGACCACGAGCGCAGGGTCACCGCCTACCACGAGGGCGGCCACGCGTTGGTGGCGGCGGCGCTGAACTACTCCGCGCCGGTCACCAAGATCACCATCCTTCCCCGGGGCCGGGCGCTGGGCTACACCATGGTCGTCCCGGAGGATGACAAGTACTCCACCACCCGCAACGAGCTGCTCGATCAGATCGCCTACGCCATGGGCGGCCGGGTCGCCGAGGAGGTCGTCTTCCACGACCCCTCCACCGGGGCGGCCAACGACATTCAGAAGGCCACCGACACCGCCCGGAAGATGGTGACCGACTACGGCATGAGCGCCAAGGTGGGCTCAGTGAAGCTCGGCTCCGGGGACACCAACCCGTTCCTCGGCAAGGAGATGGCCACCGGCAAGGAGTACTCCGAAGAGCTGGCCGCGATCGTCGACACCGAGGTCCGCGCCATCATCGAGGAGGCGCACGATGAGGCCTACTGGGCGCTGACCGAGAACCGCCACGTCCTGGATCGGCTGGCGGAGGAGCTGCTGCGGGTGGAGACCCTCAACGCCAAGGAGGTCGCCGAGATCTTCCATGACGTGACCAAGCGGCCCCGCCGGCAGGTCTGGGAGTCCTCCCCGGAGCGGCCGATCATCGTCACCTCGCAGACGGTCCCGGACTCTCCCGATCCGGCTGACGGCGAGTTCATCGGCACCGAGCCGGGCGAGGCGGCCGGCGAGACGGTCGATGATGCGGCCGGTGATGCGGCCGGTGATACGGTCGGCGAGACCACTCCCGCCGCAGCGCCCACCCCATCCGGCGGGAACGTCCGGACTGATCGTCAGGCCGACTCCCGCACTGACTCCCGCACTGAGGCCGGGGAGGAGACCCGATGAGCACTTCACCGAGCCCAGCGGGCCCCCAGGACACTCCGGTGGATCTGCCCCGTATCGAGTCCGCCGTCCGCGAGATTCTGGTGGCCGTGGGGGAGGACCCCGAGCGCGACGGGCTGAAGGACACTCCGGCTCGTGTGGCGCGTGCCTACGAGGAGGCGTTCCGGGGCCTGCACGAAGATCCCTCGGAGCTGCTGGAGACCACGTTCGACATCGGTCACGAGGAGCTGGTGCTCGTCCGCGACATCCCCTTCTATTCGATGTGCGAACACCACCTGGTGCCGTTCTTCGGGCACGCGCACATCGGGTACATCCCCTCGGCGGACGGCAAGGTCACCGGGTTGAGCAAGCTGGCCCGTCTGGTCGACATCTTCGCCAAGCGCCCCCAGGTCCAGGAGAACCTCACCACACAGGTGGTGGAGGCGCTCATGGCGAACCTGGAGCCGCAGGGTGCGATCGTCGTCGCCGAATGCGAACACCTCTGCATGTCCATGCGCGGGGTCTCCAAGCCCGGCGCGAAGACCATCACCTCAGCGGTGCGCGGACAGCTCCGCGACGCCGCCACCCGATCGGAGGCCATGAGCCTCATCCTGCACCGCTGAGCCGGTGCTGATTCCGTCGGCCCACAGGCGGTCCGACGGCGGCACGGAGAGCCCGCACCCGGGCCCCAGCGGCACGACCCCTCAAGGAGGACCCTGATGGACACCATGGGCGCAGCCCCGGGCACAGGCCCGAACACCGGCCCCGTGAGCGTGGTCCGACGCGTTCCGAAGAAGAAGACCGTCGCCGACCTCCCGACGGACCGCACACTGGTCATGGGCGTCCTCAACGTCACCCCGGATTCCTTCTCCGACGGGGGTCGGTTCGTGGCCCCGGAGCACACTGTGGTGAACCATGAGGCGGCGATCCACGCCGGGCTGTCACTGCACTATGCGGGTGCGGACCTCGTCGACGTCGGCGGAGAGTCCACCCGGCCCGGTGCGGATCCGGTGGACCCCGAGGAGGAGCAGCGCCGCATCCTGCCGGTGCTCGAAGCGCTGTTCACCGGCGGTGCGGTGGTGTCTGTGGACACCCGGCATCCCTCCACCGCGGCCGCAGCGATCGAGCGCGCGCCTGGCCCGGAGCACCTGATCATCAACGACGTCTCCGGTCTGCTCACCGCCGAGAAGATGCCTCAGGTGGTGGCCCAGGGCGGGGTCCGTGTGATCGTCACCCACAATCGGGGCGACGCCCGGACGATGCAGGAGCGGGTGGACTACGCCGACGTCCTCGCCGAGGTCCTCGCCGAGCTGGAGCAGATCCGCGACCGCTATCTGCAGGCAGGGGTTCCGGCCGAGCGGATCATCCTTGATCCCGGCATCGGGTTCGCGAAGACCAGCGAACAGAACTGGGAGCTGCTGCGCGCCCTGGATCGGATCGTCGCTCTGGGGCACCCGGTGCTCCTGGGTGTCTCACGCAAGGGGTTCCTCGGCGAGCTGCTCGCCGTCGACGAGGCTCCACGGGAGGCTGAGGGGCGCGACGCCGCGACTTTGGCCTTGAGCACTCTGGCCGCACAGGCGGGCGTGTGGGCGGTACGCGTCCACGATGTCGCGCCGACCCTGGATGCGATGAAGGCGGTCAGCGCCCTGCGTCAGGGCTGAGCCCGGCCTGTTCCTCCCCCAGGAGGTGCAGGACCCTCAGCCCGGAGAGGACGTTCGCCGGGGTCATTCTCCAGATCCCCGACGCTACTGTCGAGTCATTTCCGAACCCCTTGACTGTCATGTCGATGGTTGCATAGCCTCACCATCAGGGCTTCGCCTTTTCTGGCAGAGCTTCTCTGAAATGAGTGTTTCACGTGTGTCGAGACCGTTGATCTCGATGACGGCGCATCACATCGGACATGCAGGATCCTTTTTGGTGTCCTGGAAAAGTCAAAGAAAGGGCCAAGATATGACTGGCAGCTTGGCGGGGGAATCCCGCAAGTGGCTGAAGGCCGTGACGACGACGGCGGCCGCCTCGGCGCTCGTCCTCGGTGGAGGGATCGCGACGGCTGCGGCCGGACATGCCTCCAACGGGCACGACGGGCACGATGGGCATGACGGACACGAAGGCGGTGACGCCTGCGAGTTCTTCCTGGAGCACATGTGGGCCAATGAGGACGGCATCCCGCTGCTCGGAAGCTTCGCGCACCTGAACGAATACCACACGGATCCGGTCTATGAGAACCTCGTGCTCTCGTTGGCCAGCGGCGCCATCGGGAACTCCGAGATGCCGATCATCGATATCTACGGTGGTCCTCTCGGGTGGATCCCGATCTTCAATCCTTCGCACGTGAAGGGCCACAACACGGACTACGTCACGCTGCTCACCTCCTGCGGCGGGATCGGCATCCCGCTGGACAGCAATGACCTGACCACTCTGGACGTGCCCTCGGCGGACGAGCTGGCCGATCTGTCGGACCTGATCGTCCCCGGACTGCCGACTCCGGAGATGCTCACGGACCCTGACTACCTGTGGGAGACCACTGACGCCTCGGCCATCCTGGATCGGGTCACCCCGGAGACCCTGCTCAATCTGGAGGAGTACGTCGGCTTCGCCGGTGACCACTTCGACACCTGGCGGCTGCTCTGGGAGACCGCGCTGGACGATGTGACCAGCGGCAATCCCACCGGGACGCTCGAGCTCCTGCAGATCACCGAGAACATCAACACCCTCGAGTCGCTGGCCGACGTCGTCGGCGACGATGCCCTGGGTGAGGTCCTCGGCGAGGACGACCTGGGCGGTCTTCTCGACGCCGGTGACCTGGACAGCCTGTTGGAGCTGGACGGCCTGCTGGACGAGAGCGGCCTCGGCGGTCTGCTCGACGCCGGTGACCTGGACGGTCTCCTGGAGCTCGAGGGCCTGCTGGATGACGAGGGTCTCGACGGCGTGCTCGACGAGGGCGGTCTGGACGGTCTCCTCGACGGCGGTCTGGACGATGCGCTGAACCAGGACGGGCTGGACGGGCTGCTGGAGCTCGAAGGTCTGCTGGATGACGATGGCGTGGACGGTCTGCTGGACGGGCTCGGCCTGGACGGCCTCCTCGGTGGGGGCGGACTGCTCGGTGGTCTCCTCGGCGGCGGCGACTCTGACGCTGACTCCGGCGGCGACGCGGACGTCACGACCGAGTACTCCGTGCTGCTCAACGGTACGGAGTCCTCCGGCGTGGGCCAGTGCGACGGCACGTTGACGGGCAGCTCCCTGACCATCAACTGCCTGTACGCCGGCACCACCTCTGAGGTGACCGCGGTGACCCTGCACACCGGTGGCAGCGACCTGGAGCTCACCGCCAGCGGTGGCACCAGCGGTGCGGCCAGCGGAAGCTTCGAGCTGAGCGATGAGCAGGCCGCCGCGCTGCAGGCGGGCGATGCCACGGTCACCATCACCACCAGCGGTTCCGCCGGCGGCGAGCTCAGCGGCGCGGTGAGCCCGTGCAGCTGTCACTGAGCCCAGCGCGACTGGTCACGTCCACTGGTCACGTCCACTGGTCACGTCCACTGGTCACGTCCACTGGTCACATCGAGGTGACGTGACGACGTGACCTGACGGGTGGACAAGGGGGTGGAGCCCTGGGGGAATCCCAGAGTTCCACCCCCTTTCCTCTGCGTTCTGCCGGGGGACGGCGATGCGCGGGTTCAGGATCAGCGCCGAATGGGAGAAGGTAGAGGCATGCGCAGTGACACGATCCGCCTGACCGGCATCGCGGCCGTGGGCCGCCACGGAGTCTTCGAGTTCGAGAAGCGGCAGGGCCAGCCCTTCCGGGTGGACGCCGAGTTGGCCGTCGACCTGCGCCCCGCCGGCCGATCCGACGCCTTGGAGGACACCGTCTCCTACGCCGGCATCGCGGAGCAGATCGAAGCTGCCATCACCGGGGAGCCCTATGATCTCATCGAGGCGCTGGCCGAGCGGATCGCAGCCGAGGTCCTCTCCGCCGACCCCCGCATCACGGCAGCGACCATCACCGTGCACAAGCCCCAGGCCCCGCTGCAGCAGAGCGTCGCCGACGTCGCGGTGACCGTCCACCGCACGCGCGGCGAGGCCGCGGACGAGCTGGCACAGGCGGCGGGGGAGAGCAGGAAGCCGCCGCACTCCGACCTGCCGCACTCCGGCCTGCGGGACCCCGACCTGCCGGCGACCTTCCCGGTCCGGGCGGTGCTGGCGCTCGGCTCCAATCTGGGCGAGTCTGCGCAGACCCTCGACGCCGCCGTCGCCGCCCTGGAGGAGTCCGAGGAGGTCGACGTCGTCGCCGCCTCTCCGCGGGCCCGCACCGCACCAGTGGGCGGGCCGGCGGGCCAGCCCGACTTCCTCAACCAGGTGGTGGAGGTGGAGACCTCGCTCTCTCCGCACGGGCTGCTGGACCTGGCCCAGCAGATCGAAGCCGCCCACCATCGCACCCGTGAGGTCCGCTGGGGCCCACGCACCCTCGACGTCGACCTCATCACCTATGCGGGGGCGCGCATCGCCTCCCCACGGCTCACCATCCCGCATCCGCGCGCCGCAGAACGGGCCTTTGTGCTGCTGCCCTGGTCATGGATGGACCCGATCGCACTGCTCGACGGCCTCCCGGTCCGTGATCTCGCAGCCCGAGCCGCCGACGTCGCCGGCGTCCGCCCGGAGGTGGCCCCATGACACGCCTTCTGCCCATGTGGCTGCTCATCATCGCCGCCAGCGCCGCGCTCACCGGCTTTCTGGTGACCGTGCTGATGGTCTCGAACGGCTACGGCTCCCCAGTGCTGGCCCCGATCTCCCTGATCACGCTCAGCGGTGTCGGGCTGGTGGTCCTCGGACTCGGTATTGTGGTGTGGTGGGACCAACGGCGCGTGGAGAAGAACGCTGACCAGGCGCGACGCGATGCCGACAGGACGAACCGGTCTGCCGAGGACGGGCAGCCGCCGCGTCGCGGACCCCGCCCGTCCCGCCGGCTGCACCCGTTGGAGGCGGCCCGTGTCGTGGTCGCAGCGCAGGCCTGCGGCTATGCCGGGGCGGTGATCGCCGGGTGGCACGGCGGCGTGCTGATGGACCTGGGCCCCACCGCGGGGCTCGCGGCCCCGAACGCCCAGGCCGCGCTGCTGATGATCATCGGTGGTCTGGTGTGGGTGGTCATCGGGTTCGTGGTCGAGCAGCTCTGCCGCCTTCCCCCGGATCGCGGCGACGACGGCGCGGAACGGCGGAGCCCCTACCGAGACTTCGGGCAGGAGCCGGGGGCCGCCGGCGGCACTGCCGCGCGTCAGGCCACTCGGGCGCCACGAGGTGCTGCCGAGGCACGAACTACGCGAACCTAAGGAGGCACATGCCGGCCGAACCCATTGACCCGGCGGGAGTGACCTGGACCCGGGTCGACGAGCGGTACATCACCGTCCGGATGATCACCGGGGTGATCGGCTGGATCGTGACGCTGGCGATCATCGCCGTGCCGATCGTGCTGGACGCGCTCGGGGCCATCAGCCTGCCGCTGTGGCTCGTGGTGCTGGTCGCCACCGGTGGGCTTCTCTGGGCCACAGTGGACATCGTCCTCATTCCGCGGCGGATCCGCGCCATCGGCTACAACGAACGCGCCGACGATCTGCTGATCCGCCGAGGGCTGCTCTTCCAGAGAGTGGTGGCCGTGCCGTACGGTCGGCTGCAGTATGTGGACATCGAGGCGGGTCCGCTGATGCGCCGGTTCCAGCTGTGTACAGTCCAGCTGAAGACCGCCTCGGCCGGCACCGACGCCGTCATCCCCGGGGCCCACCGGGATGAGGGCGCCCGGCTGCGTGAGGAGCTCTCCGTCCGTGGCCAGGCTCGCCTGGCCGGTCTGTGAGGCCGCCGGTGATGACACAGCCCGAGGCGGGACCGACCGCCGAACGGTGGTTCGACGAGACGTGGACCAGAGTGCATCCGCTGAGCCCCTTCGTGCGCGGATGGGTGACCGTGATCGCGGTGCCGGGCATCATCTTCGGCTACAACTGGGAGATCTGGGCGGACCTGTGGGAGATGTACCGCTCCGGGGAGCTGTGGACGCAGGTGGATCGTCATCCGCTGGCGTTCCTGGCCGGCGCCGGCGGCATGCTCCTGCTGGTGCTCCTGGTGTTCGGCGGATTCGCGCTCTCCTGGTGGTTCACCCGATACAAGATCTCCGACGAGCATGTGATGGTGAAGTCGGGGATCTTCGTGCGCCAGCACCGCCAGGCCAGGATCGACCGGGTCCAGGCGGTGGACCTACGTCAGCCGCTGCTGGCCCGGCTGACCGGCCTGGCCGAGCTGAAGTTCGAGGTCGCCGAAGGTGACGGCACCGCGGCGACACTGGCGTTCCTGCGGCGGGCCGAGGCCGAGCAGCTGCGCGCCGACATCATGGATCGCGCCTCCGGGAAGGCGCAGTGGCGGCACCAGCAGGCCGGAGCCGCCAGCCCGCCCCAGGTCGACCCGGCCCAGGCGGGGGAGGGACCTGCGGGTGATCCCGGACTCCGGACGGCCCCGCCGCCAGAGGGGCCGCACCGGCCGCACCACCCACACCAGCCGCACGGGGCGCAGGGACTCCAGCCCCCCGGGCCGGCACCGCTGTTCCCCGAGGTTCCCGACCGAGAGATCACACGCGTTCCCGTCGGTCGGCTGGTCGGCTCCGTGCTCATGGGCTGGGGGACGGTCTTCCTGCTGGCCATCGCATGCTTCGGGCTGCTGGGCGGCCTCGTCGGCGGCCTCGTCTCACTGGCGATGGGCACGGAGGACCCGCTCGGACAGGTCGGCGCGGTGTTCAGCCTGATCGGTGCGGGCATCCTGCCCAGCCTCATCCCCGTGGGCCTGGTGGTCATCACCATGTACTACCAGCAGTTCAGCGGAGGCTTCCGTTTCACCGCGACGATGACCGGGGCCGGGCTGAAGCTGCGCTACGGCCTGCTCGAGACCACCACCCAGACCGTCCCGCCCGGGAGAGTGCAGGCGCTGCAGGTGCATCAGCCTCTGCTGTGGCGACCGTTCGGCTGGTTCCGGGTGCTCGTCGTCGTCGCCGGCTACGGGTCCGGAGAAGGTCGCTCGGTGCTGCTGCCGGTGGGCCGTCGGCAGGACGTCATGGCGGTCACCGCGGAGATGTTCCCGGACCTGCGGGTCCCCTACCCGGAGCAGGTGTTCACCGAAGGCCTCACCGGTGCCGGGACACAGGCCGGCTTCACCGAAGTGCCGCCTCGGGCGCGCATCTTCGACCCGCTGGTGCGTCGGCGGCGGGGATTCTTCGTCACCCCGACGGTGCTGATGTTCCGCGACGGACGCCTCGCCCGGCGGCTGACGATGGTGCCGCACGAGCGGATCCAGTCGCTGTCGCTTCACCAGGGGCCGTGGCAGCGGGTCACCCGCCTGGCCGACATCCAGATCCATTCACCGGTGGGGCCGTTCCAGGCGCAGCTGTCCAACCAGGACCTCGATGCCGCCCACTGGCTGTTCGAGAACGAGGCCCGGCATGCGGCCTTCGCCCGCCGTATGAGCGACCGCAACCACTGGATGCTTCCCGAGGAGCTCTACGAGTTCGAACGCATGATCAGCCAGCTGGGCGACCGCCCGGAGGAGGAGACCGATGAACGTCGTGGCTGACCCCTACCCCAGTGAGAGCGACCCGTCCCAGCGGGACGGCCGGCTCGGCATCGGCATCATCTCTGCCGGGAAGGTCGGGGTGGTGCTGGGCGCGGCCCTGCGGGGCGCGGGCCACCAGGTGGTGGGCGTCCACGCGGTCTCCGAAGAGTCGCGCAGCCGTGCCGAGTCGCTGCTCGACGGTGTGCCGATCCTGCAGATCCCGGAGATCCTGCGCCGCTCGGAGCTGGTCCTGCTGGCGGTGCCCGATGATGCGCTGGCCGAGGTCGTCGCCGGGGCCGCCGAGGCCGGGCACGTCCAGCCCGGGCAGCTGATCATCCACACCTCCGGCCGATACGGCACCGGGGTCCTCGCCCCCGCCCAGCGGGCCGGGGCGATCACCCTGGCCATCCACCCCGCAATGACCTTCACCGGGCTGAGCATGGACCTGCAGCGACTCACCGCCTGTGCCTTCGCCGTCACCGCCCCGGCGCCGGTGCTGCCCATCGCCCAGGCGCTGGCCGTGGAGATGGGCGGCGAGCCGGTCGTCGTGGCCGAGGGCGACCGCGGCACATACCACGCGGCGTTGACGCATGCGGCGAACCACCTGAACACCATCACCGGTCAGGCCGCCGAGATGCTCTCCGGCATCGGCGTCGAGCGCCCCGACCGCGTGCTGGGCCCGCTGATGCAGGCCTCGCTGGACAATGCGCTCTCCTCCGGCGAGGGCGCGCTGACCGGACCGGTGGCCCGCGGCGACGTCGGCACGGTGACCGAGCACATCCGGCTGCTGGAGGCCTCCGAGCTGCCCGAGGACGTGCGCACCGCCTATGTCTCCATGGCCCGGGCGACTGCGCAGCGCGCCGCGGCGCGCGGGCTGCTGGACGAGGCGACGGCCGCGCGGCTACTCGGGGTGCTCGGCGGCTGACGCGTCGCCCGGCAGCCTCCGAGTCTCTGCCATTCAGGCTTAATCCTGTTGTGAATGGTGATATGCCGTCCAGCTGTTATTGAGATGTCCCTTCAGCCAGTACGGTGGTGACGTCGATCTCGTACCGACGTGTTGTTCACCACCATGCACCGCCCTGAAGAGGGGGAAGACGATGAAGAAGCTGCTCGGAACGGCGGCGACGGCAGTCATGCTGGGATCGGCGCTGCTGGTCGAGGGCCAGCCGGCGCATGCCACCAGCGACTCCGGGAACGCATACTTCGACAATGGAGAGCGCCTGACGGCCAACATGTGGATCCAGCCCGTGGCGGAGGGCGGATGCGGAAGCTTCCAGTCCAGCGCGGTGGCGACGACCACCACGAACTGGATCCGCAACAACACCGACTTCTACCAGTACGGCATCGGCAGCGTCACCGTGAAGGGCGTGAGCATCGACAACAGCCGGAGCGGGGACAGCTCGCTGGTCTGGACGAACACCAACGCCTCGGGCTCCTACCTGAGCGGCACCGTCTGCGGCGGCTGGGGCTCGGTGTACGTCGGGGCGGATGTGACCGCCACGGCCTACCACTACGGCAACGTGCGGGTGGCCAGCGCGCGCGTCTGAGCCGCCGGGCGTCCCACGACGGGAGCCGCGCAGGAACGACGAGGGCGACGAGGGCGACGAACGGGGCGACGATGAGATGGTGCCGGGTGCTGGCCCTGGGAGCGGCGGTGGTGTTCGCGGCCGCTGGATGCTCCGCGGGGAGCCTCGACCCGAGGAGCGGCAGCGTGGGCGAGGACGTGCTGGACGAGGTCCGTGCGTGGCGCGGCGAGGACGGGCTCTTCCGAGCGCCGGGGGCCGCGGAGGCCGCCGAGACGGCCGCTGAGCGGTCCGGCGACCCGCTGGTGACCGCGACCGTCGTCCAGGTCCTCGGCGAGGACGCCGGCGTCGACGCGGTCCCGTCGGTCGAGGACGTCGACGCCGAGATGGACCTCATGGACGTCTATGCGGCGACGGTCCTCGCCGACCAGGCCGACCGCGAGCCTCCGGAGGAGGCGACGGCCGCCGTCGAGAGGCTCTCGGCGGAGGAGCTCGCCGACGCCCCGTACCTGTTGCACGGTCTCCGGGAGATCCGGCGGAACCTGTCGCTGGGCGCGCCGGAGGCGCTGGAGCGCCGCTGGCGCGAGCTCGCCCAGGAGCCGGTCCCGACGCCGGAGGACCACCGCTCCCTCTCCGACGGGTTCGCCCTCCTGCGAGCTCAGGCCGATGCCGGCGTCGAGGTCTCGCTGGACGAGGAGCTCCGGACGCGGCTGCTGCGGATCGCCGAGGACGAGGCCGTCGACGTGCAGATGCGCGGCCTCGCCGTCGCGATGCTCGACGTCGGCGGAGCCGGTGCTGAGCACAGCCGGGACCTGGAGGCGCTGCAGGCGCGACGATCCGCGGAGGACGGGCTGTACCTGCCGACGGTCGACGACGGCGGCGGGCCCGATGCGGTCGCCGCCACCTACCAGGTCGCCCGGCTGCTGGGGCCCGAGCAGTTCCCCGAGGTCGTCGACGACGCCACGCTGGAGTCGCTGCACGAGGCCGTCGAGGACGACGACGCCGGCCCCGCGAGCCGGCTGCAGGCCGCCGCGGCGCTGACCCGCGCCGGCGGAGAGCCGGCCGACGCCGAGCTCCGGGAGCTCCTCGACGCCGCCGCCGAGATGCTGCCCGAGCGGGTGGGCCTCGACGGCCTGGCGAGCTATCTCGCCACGGCGGCGCCGCTGGCGCTGCTGGAGCCCGACTTCCCAGCCGCCGCGCTGCAGGAGTTCGACGTCGACGACGAGGTCATGGCCCAGCGGCTGGCGCTCACCGTGCTGCGCGAGCATCACCTCTTCGCCGACGGCGAGGCGGTGCAGCGGATGTTCCCGGACCTGCAGCGCCGGCTGCCCGAGCTCGCGCTCGACGAGGACCAGCCGTTCGAGAAGCGGCTGCTGGCCGCCGCCGCGCTGTCCGGAGGAACTGTGGTCGACGAGGACCGCGAGACCCTCCGGGAGGTCGACGCCGCGATCTCCGCCGGCCGGGGATGCCGCGACTCCGAGTTCCTGTACTCGGTCGACGGCAGCGACGACGGCGCCTGCAGCCTGCGGCTGACCGTCGACTCCCTCGGCGTCGTGCCCATGGAGGAGGAAGGAGAGTGAGCATGTCCGGATCCGTCGACCTCGGCGCCTCGACGGCGCTCGAGCTCGCCGACGTCTCCGCCGGATTCGGCGGCCGGGACGGACGGGTGGCGGTGCTCGAGGGCGTGAGCCTGCGGGTGGAGGCCGGCACGGTCACCTGGCTCTCCGGCCCCTCGGGCTCCGGGAAGTCCACGCTGCTGCGCATCGCCGGCGGGCTCTCCTCCCCGGGCGCCGGGGCCGTGCGCATCGCCGGCGTAGACCCCTACCGGGGGAGGGCGGCCTACCGGGTGCGTCGCGAGCAGGTCGGCATCGTCTTCCAGGCGGCCAACCTGCTGCCCGACTTCACCGTGGAGGAGAACCTGGCGGTCGCCGCCGCCGACGAGCACCGCGGCCGGATCCCCGAGCTGCTGGAGACGTTCGGGCTGACCGGGATCCGCCGCCGGCGGGCGACCGAGGTCTCCGGCGGCGAGGCTCAGCGCACCGCCTTCGCCCGCGCACTGGTCAACCGGCCGACGCTGCTGCTGGCCGACGAGCCGACGGCCGGCCTCGACGCCGACCGGGTCGACGTCGTCCTCGACGTGATCCGCGGCGCCCGCGACCAGGGCTGCGCCGTGGTCGTGGCCAGCCACGACGACGCCGTCTCCGCGGTCGCCGACCGCACCGTCACCATCCGGGAGGGCCGCTGTGCGTGATGTGACCACCTTCCTCCGGCGCGACCTCCGCGGCTCGGCCGGACGACAGTCGGCGCTGCTGGGCATGCTCGCCCTGATGCTGATCGGGCTGCTGGTCGTCTCCGGCGTCGTCGCCGGCGGCATCGCCCGCTACTCCGAGCAGGCGCGCAGCGGTTCCTCGCTGAACTTCGTCGAGGTCTCGGAGAGCGTGGGCTCCGGCCAGCACGTCCCGCTCGACGAGGTCGCCCTGGAGACGGTGCGCGGCGTCGACGGCGTCGAGCGGGCCGATTCGTGGTTCCAGACCTTCCTCGAGCTTCCCGAGGAGCGGTGGCCCGACGCCGACGCCAACCCCGGGGGGCTGGCGGCGACGCCGCAGATCCCCGGCCGCACGCCCGACGTCGTCGCTGGCGCGATCCCCGCCGACGGACTGGCCCCCGACGAGATCGCGGTGCCTCACCAGGTCGCCGGCGGCACGCTCGACGCGCTGGTCGGCGAGACGGTGACGCTGACCTACACCGAGGTCACCGGGCCGAACCAGGGGACGCCGGCCCCGATCGAACTGGAGGTCGTCGCGACGGTCGACAATGCGGTCCCCGGCACCGACGGGCCGCAGCCGGCCTATATGGACGCCGAGGCGCTCTGGAGCCTGATGCGGGACTCCGGCGTCGCCTCCGGAGGCGGCTACGGGAAGATCTTCGCCTACGTCTCCGACCCGGGCGAGGTGCCCGCGGTGCAGGCTCGGATCGCCGACGAGGGCTTCTCGGTGCAGAGCGTCGCCGGGCAGATGCCCGGGCTGGACCAGATCTTCCGCGTGCTGGAGAAGAGCACCTGGCTGCTGCTGGGCGTGGTGGTCCTCCTCGGCCTGCTGCTCGGCTCGGCGGTGGGCTCGACCTGGGTGCGGCAGCGCACCCGCGACATCGGCCTGCTCAAGGCCGTCGGCTGGAGCGCCCGGCGGATCCTGGCGGCGCTGACCGCCGAGTTCCTTGTCCTCGGGGCCGTGGTCGGGGCGGTCGGCACTGCCGCCGGCGTGCTGCTCTCCCTGGGCGTGACCGCCGGGCTGTCGGGCGGCGGCGGGGCGCTCGCGGTGCAGGCGTGGACGCCGCCCGAGCCGACGACGATCGTCGCCGCCCTGCTGGTCGTGCCGGTCTGCCTGGTCCTCGGCGGGCTGCCCCGGGCGCTGAAGGCCGCCCGGATCGACGCCGACGCCGCGCTGCGCGACCTGGGCGGCTGACGGGGCGGCCGACCGGCGCGCGAGGCGTCGACGGCGCGCAGGTCATAGGATCGACGCGTGAGCACTCCAGAAGTTCTGACCACCGTCGCCGGCTTCCGCGCCGCGCTCGCCGAGGCCGTCTCCGTCCGGGAGGCGTCGGTCTCCGGCTCCGGCTCCGGCGCAGACTCCGGCTCCGCCGCCCCGACCGTCGCGCTGGTGCCCACGATGGGCGCGCTGCACGACGGGCACGCCGCCCTGCTCGACGCCGCCCGGGAGTCCGCCGACATCGTCGTCGCCTCCGTCTTCGTCAATCCGCTGCAGTTCGACGACGAGGACGACTACCGCCGCTACCCGCGGACGCTTCAGGCCGACGTCGCGCTGCTCGGCGAGCATGGGGTCGACCTGGTCTTCGCCCCGGAGGTCGAGGAGATGTATCCCGGCTACCCGGACGCGCCGCTGATCCGCGTCACCGCCGGCGAGCTCGGGGGCCGCTTCGAGGGCGCCTCCCGCCCCGGACACTTCGACGGCGTGGTCACCGTGGTGGCCAAGCTCTTCCACATCGTGGCGCCGCCGCTGTCCGCCGACGCCGCCACGCGCTTCCACGCCTGGTTCGGGGAGAAGGACGCTGAGCAGCTGGCGATCCTCCGCCGCATGGTCACGGATCTGGACTTCGAGGTCACCATCCGGTCGGTCCCCATCGTCCGCGACGACGACGGCTTGGCCCTCTCCAGCCGGAATCAGCGGCTGTCCGCCGAGGACCGGCCGGCGGCGCTGCGGCTCTCGGCGGCGCTGCGCACGCTCGCCGAGCGGGCGGCGGCCGGCGAGCCGCTCGCCGTCGCCGCGGTGCGTCACGAGCTGGCCGCCGCCGCGGGCGTGGAGCCGGACTATCTGGAGGTCGTCGACCCGACGACGCTGCGCCCGCTGGAGCTCTCCGCGCCGGACGGCGATGCGGGCGACGGCGTGCTGGACCGCGAGGCGCTGGCGCTGGTCGCCGCCCGGGTGGGCCCGGTCCGGCTCATCGACACCATGACGCTGTCGCCCCCGAGCGAGCAGGCGTGACACAGATCGCATCAAATGTGAAACAGTTGCTTCATACAGGGATCGACCGATCCCTGATGATCCGCCCCTCCCGCCCGAGACGAAGGAGCCGGCTGACGTGACCGACACGGCCCATGACACCACCCACAGCACCATCCATAGCACCGCCGATGACAGCACTGCCCTGACGGCGACCCCGACCTTCCCCTACCTGGACCTCGCCACGCGCCCCCAGGACGACCTCCAGAAGCACGTCAACGGTCAATGGCTGAAGACCGCCGAGATTCCCGCAGACCTCGACGCCTATGGTTCCTTCCTCGAGCTCCGTGACAAGTCCGAAGCCGACGTCCGGGCGATCCTTGAGGACGCCGCCGCCGGCTCGAAGGACCTGGGGGACGAAGTCGTGGCCACCCGCATCGGGGACTTCTACGCCGCGTTCATGGACGCCGAGCGCGCCGAGGAGCGGAAGCTCGCCCCCATCCAGTCCATGCTCGACGCCCTCGACGCCGTCTCCTCGCCTGCCGAGCTGCTCCGCCTGTCCGCCTCCTGGCAGAGGTACGGCATCGACGGCCTCCTCGCCGCCGGGGCCAGCCGAGACGCCGGGGACCCCGAGCGGGTCCTGTGGCACATCATCCAGGACGGCCTCGGGCTGCCCGATGAGTCCTACTACCGCGAGGAGCAGCTCGCCGAGACCCTCCAGAAGTACCGGGAGCACCTGGGCCGCTTCCTAGCGCTGGGCGGAGTCGACGACGCTGAGCAGGCGGCCGCCGACGTCGTCGCCCTGGAGGCCGTGATCGCCTCACACCACTGGGACCGGGTCGCCACCCGCGACGCGCAGAAGCGCTACAACCTGCGCACGCGGGAGCAGGTCATCGCCGAGATGCCGCTGATCACCGAGGCGTTGGCGGGCTGGCAGCTCACCGAGGCGCAGTCGGCAGAGATCGTCCTGGCCCAGCCGGACGTGCTGCCCGCCATGCAGGCCGCGCTCACCGAGCAGCCGCTTCAGCACTGGAAGCACTGGCTGCGCGCCCAGCTGCTGCGCTGGGCGGCCCCGCTGCTGCACCGCGAGCTGGTGGACGAGCACTTCTCCTTCTACTCCCAGGTGCTCGGCGGCGCCCAGGAGCTCAAGGAGCGGTGGAAGCGCGGGGTCGCGCTGACCAACTCCTGCCTGGGGGAGGATGTGGCCCGCATCTACGTGCAGCGCCACTACCCGCCGCAGGCCAAGGCCGCGATGGACGAGCTCATCGACGCGCTGATCGAGGCCTACCGACGTTCCATCTCCACCCTCGAGTGGATGGGGGAGGAGACCCGCGCCAAGGCCCTGGAGAAGCTCGAGGCCTTCCGCCCCATGGTCGGATACCCGGCGCGCTGGATCGACTACAGCGACGTCACCGTGGACCGTGGTGACGTCGTGGCCAACGTCATCAGCGCCGCCGTCGCCGAATGGAACCGGGACGTCCAGGAGATCGACGAGGGCCCGGATCCGGAGAAGTGGCACATGACCCCGCAGACGGTCAACGCCTACTACCACCCGCTGGAGAACGTGATCTGCTTCCCGGCGGCGATCCTGCAGCCCCCCTTCTTCTCCGCGGAGCGGGACATGGCCACCAACTTCGGGGCCATCGGGGCGGTCATCGGCCATGAGATCGGTCACGGCTTCGACGACCAGGGCTCTCGGTACGGGGCCGACGGCTCGCTGACCGACTGGTGGACCGCAGAGGACCGCGCCGCCTTCGAGGAGCGCACGTCCGCACTGGTGGACCAGTACTCCGCCCTGACGCCCTCGGCGGCCCCGGAGCACCACGTCAACGGGGAGCTGACCCTGGGGGAGAACATCGGGGACCTCGGCGGCCTCGGGATCGCCCACCAGGCGTACCGGATCTGGTTGGATCAGAGGGGCATCACCGAGGCCGAGGACGTGGTCGAGGGCCTCACCGGTGATCAGCGGTACTTCTACTCCTGGGCCCAGGCCTGGCGGCAGATCGTCCGGCCCGAGCGGGCGATCACCCTGATCAGCATCGACCCGCACTCCCCGGCGGAGATCCGCGCCAACCAGGTGGTGAAGAACCTGGACGCCTTCCATGAGGCCTTCGGCACCTCTGCGGGTGACGGCATGTACCTGCCGCCGGAGCAGCGCGTCACGATCTGGTGATCCGCTCCTCTGTCCGGGCGGCGGCGTGGCTCTCGCCCGGGCAGACGGTCGGCTGGCACGATGCGTAGAATGGGGCACCGTGAGTGCACAGAACCCCGCCGCATCCGGTCCGAAGGACATCGACACCAATGACCAGCGCGCCGTGCGCGCGGACAAGCGCGCCCGCCTGCTTGCCGAGGGCGTCCAGCCGTATCCGGTGACGGTGGAACGCACCGCCTCCCTGGCCGAGGTCCGTGACCGGTTCCCGGATCTGGAGCCCGGTGCCTCCACCGGGGAGACGGTCTCGGTCACCGGCCGGGTGATGTTCATCCGCAACACCGGCAAGCTCTGCTTCGCCACCTTGCAGGAAGGCGGCCCCGAGGGGCGCGGCACCCGGCTGCAGGCGATGATCTCCCTGGCCGAGGTCGGCGAGGACGCGCTGGCGAGGTGGAAGTCCCTGGTGGACCTGGGCGACCACGTGCAGGTCACCGGTGAGGTGATTGCCTCCCGCCGCGGAGAGCTCTCCGTGATGGTCTCCTCCTTCGAGATCGCCTCCAAGGCGATCCGTCCGTTGCCGGTGCTGCACGCCGAGCTCAATGAGGAGACTCGAGTGCGCCAGCGCTATGCGGACCTGATCGTGCGGGATGAGGCCCGCGAGATGGTCTACCGGCGGGCGGCCATCACGCGGTCCATCCGGGAGACCCTGCACGGGCGCGGCTACGTCGAGGTCGAGACGCCGATGCTGAACCTCATCCACGGCGGAGCCCAGGCGCGGCCATTCGAGACGCACCTGAACGCCTTCGACCAGGACATGACCCTGCGGATCGCCACCGAGCTGTATCTGAAGCGTGCTGTGGTCGGCGGCATCGATCGGATCTTCGAGATCGGCCGGGTCTTCCGCAACGAAGGCGTGGACTCCACCCACTCTCCGGAGTTCACCACCCTGGAGTCCTATGAGGCCTGGGCGGACATGTACACCATGGCCGAGCGGATGCGGGAGATGATCCTCCACGCGGCCGACGCCGTCGGCGCGGGTCGGCAGATCGAGACCGAGCAGGGAATGGTGGACCTCGACGGCGAGTGGGCGTGGGTCAGCGTGTACCCGGGGCTCTCCGAGGCGGTGGGGCAGGAGATCACCCCGGAGACTGACGCTGAGACGCTGCGGGCGATCGCTGAACGCCACGACGTGAAGATCGACCCCGCCTGGGACGCCCAGAAGCTGGTCATGGAGTTGTTCGGCGAGATCGTCGAACCGACCCTGATCCAGCCGACCTTCGTCTGCGACTACCCGCCGGCGGCTCAGCCACTGGCCCGCGAGCACCGCGAGAAGCCGGGCGTCATCGAGGCCTGGGATCTGATCATCGGCGGCATGGAGCGTGGGACTGCCTTCTCCGAGCTGATCGACCCGGTGGTCCAGCGCGAGCGGCTGATGGAGCAGTCCCGCAAGGCGGCCGGCGGCGACGAGGAGGCCATGCAGTTCGACGAGGACTTCCTCCGGGCGCTGGAGTATGGTGCCCCACCCATGGGCGGCATCGGGCTGGGGATCGACCGTCTGGTGATGCTGTTCACCGGTTCGGGGATCCGCGAGACGATCCTCTTCCCGCTGCTCAAGCCTGAGGCCTCCGAGATCGGTGCATCCGCGGCCGCCGGTGGTGCCGGTGGCGCCGCTGATGGCGTCCCGGATCAGGCCCCCGAGAGTGTCTCGGTGGAGCAGTGATGAATTCCCGGGTGACAGACTGTGTCACATCCGTGGATCGAACCTGAACATAGGCAGGGAATGACATGGAGAGTTTCTGGACCTACTTCGAGGTGCTGGCGCCGTCCATCGGTGTCGGGCTGATCTTCTGGCTGGCGATCCGCGCCATCTTCCGGGCTGACCGCAAGGAGCGCGCGATGGAGGCCGAGGTCCGGCGAGAGCTCCTCGCAGAATCCGCCGATCCGCGCCAGAAAGCGGATCGTGCCGAATCGGCGGCCTCTCCTGGGTCGACCGCCTCGCCCCGCTCCTGAGCTGATCCACTCGAGACCCGGCAGTACCGAGAGGCTGCCGGGTCTTGTCATGTCTGCGTGGCGCACCCTGAACGATGCATTCTTTTCTGGACTTTACTGAGAATAGCCTGACAGCTGGTCAGTTGACGGGAATTGTGTTTTCTTGAAACACTTGAAGGGACATGAGCGTTCCCCGTGGGACAGTTTCAGCGGAGAGTGCATCACGCACTCCGAGGTGCCTCTGAGGTCACCTGCTTCACCGGCTTCAGGCGAAGTGTGACGTCGGGGAAATTGCCGAGAATCAGAGCAGTCGGTACGTGAGAGCGCAGTACAGGTTCTCGTGTTCGACGATGAGCAGCGCAGTGAGGTGCATATGGCCCAGAAGGTGGAAGTCGTCCTGGTGGATGATCTGGATGGTAGCGAAGCAAAAGAGACTGTGACTTTCGGTCTGGATTCTCGGTTCTACGAGATCGACCTGAGCGATGAGCACGCCAAAGAACTGCGTGAGCTGCTGAAGAAGTACATCCGCAAGGGTCGGGCGGTCGCCCCGCCGTCCCCCCAGAACGAGGCGCGCAAGATCCGTGAGTGGGCGGTGAAGAACGGCTACCAGGTCTCGAGCCGCGGGCGCCTGCACCGCGACATCGTCGAGGCCTACCGCAACGCGAAGAAGCGCTGAGCCGAGCCCTCAGCGACGTACGACGACGGGGGGCCGCCGACCCCCGGGAACCTCGGGATGGTCGGCGGGCCGCCGTCGTCGTGCCCTGCACCGGTCACGTCATCGAGTGGCCACGAATCCTGGCATCTGGGCCCCACGCATGGCGTGTCACCAGTCAGATGCCGTCAGCCGCGGCCACTCGACGCAGGGCCTCAGCCCGTGAGCTTCTCAGCTCGTGAGCTCCTCGGCCAGCTGGTGGAAGGCCGAGCTCGGGTTGCCGAAGCGGTGCAGCGTCATCGACACCGCCTGCTCCTTGACCCAGTGCCGCAGCTCCACGCGCCCCGAGGCGGTGACCGCATCGTCGAGCAGCGCGACCTCGGGCCGCGGAGCCAGGGCTTCCTGCACCGCCCGATCCAGGGAGCCCAGCACCCGGACCCGCACTCCGACTCCGGTGTCATGGGAGCCCGCGGCCAGGGCGGCGGCGAAGGCGTCGACGTCCTCCCGGTGGGTGCGCAGCTCCAGCTCGGAGGCCAGCGTCTTCACCGTCTTCTTCACGTCCTTGGGGACCTTCGGGTCATAGGAGACCGACACCGCGGAACCGGCGGCCGCGGCGGCGGCCAGGGCGCGCGCCACCTCACGAGCCTCCGCATCGGAACCGACCCGCAGCAGCGCCGCCTCGGGCAGATACCGGAAGATGTTGGCCTCGGCCGTCAGCCCGGTCCTGTCCACCCCGACGCCGAACTCTCGGTCCCACCAGCGGGCGTCATCGGCGACGGCGGTGCGCAGCCAGCCCAGCTCGTCATCGGAGAGCAGCCCCTTGTCCTCCATGGCACCCAGCACTGAGGCCACCGCACCGTTGACGGCCTTCGGAGTCTCCACGGCGGCACCTGAGGCGCCGGGGGCCGCAGCGTCGGCCCACCGGCCGAAGAGCATCACATAATTGGGGCCGCCGGCCTTGGAGCCCAGCCCCACTGAGGACTGCTTCCAACCGCCGAAGGACTGACGCTGCACGATCGCGCCGGTGATGCCGCGGTTGACGTAGGCGTTGCCCGCCTCGACCCGCTCGAGCCAGGTGCGGACCTCCTTGGGCTCCAGCGAGTGGATGCCTCCGGTCAGGCCGAAGTCGACGGCATTCTGCAGCTCGATGGCCTCATCCAGGTCCTTGGCCTTCATCAGGCCCAGCACCGGTCCGAAGACCTCGGTCATGTGGAAGAACGAGCCGGGCTTCACACCCTCCTTGATGCCGGGGCGCCACAGCTTGCCGGTGTCATCCAGCGGCTTCGGCTCCACCAGCCAGGACTCACCCTCCTCCAGCGTGGTCAGTGCCCGCTGCAGCTTCTCGCTCGGCAGCTCGGTGAGCGGACCCACAGTGGCCGAGAGGTTGGTGGGCCAGTCCACCACCAGGGAGGCGGCGGCGTCGACCAGCTGACGGCGGAACCGCTCAGAGTCATAGACGCTGCCGACCAGGATGCCCAGCGAGGCGGCCGAGCACTTCTGCCCGGCGTGGCCGAAGGCGGAGGTCACCAGGTCCTCCACGGCCAGGTCACGGTCGGCCGAGGGGGTGATCACCAGGGCGTTCTTCCCGGAGGTCTCGGCGTTGATCTGCATCTCCGGACGCCAGGACCGGAACATCGCGGCAGTCTCCGAAGCGCCGGTGAGGATGATCCGGTCGACCTCCGGGTGGCTGACCAGCTTCTGGCCGGCGTCGCGCTCGTCCGGGTAGACCCCGTGGAGCACCTCGTGCGGCACTCCGGCCTCCCACAGGGCCTCCAGGATCGCCATCGAGCAGTGCGGGGTCGGCTTCGAGGGCTTGTGGATCACTGCGGCGCCGGCGGCCAGCGCGGCGAAGGTGGAGCCGGCGGGGATCGCCAGCGGGAAGTTCCACGGCGGGGTCACCAGCACCAGCCGGTCCGGGGTGAACTCGGCGTGCTCGACCTCCTCCAGCTCCAGTGCCCGGTGGGCGTAGTAGCGGGCGAAGTCGATCGCCTCGGAGACCTCGGGGTCGGACTGGGCCACAGCCTTGCCGACCTCGGCGGCAGCGATCGAGACCAGGTGACCGCGGCGGGCCGCGAGGATGTCAGCGGTGCGGTAGAGGATGGCGGCACGCTCCGCCGCCGGGCGGGCGGCCCAGTCGGCGGCCGCATCACGGGCGGTGGAGACCAGCGTGTCGACGTCGTCGGCGGAGATCTGCTCAGGCACCGGCTGGGCGTCCAGCCAGCCCGGCTGGGCGGCGCGTTCCATGGCCTCCCGGGCCCAGGCCTGGTTGGCCGGCAGGGCCGGGTCGGTGTCCGGTTCGTTGACGAACTCCGGGATCCCAGTCGCGTAGTCGTCGGCCTCGGCCGCGGCCTCAGCCAGGTTCCGGTCCTCCTCGCGGCGATCCTGAGTGTGCTGCGGAGACGGCGGCAGGTGGCCGTGCGTCTCGAGGATCTCTCCCAGGGTGCCCAGCGAGGCGCGGAAGCGGTCCTCCTCGCGGTGGAAGATCTCGCTGCCGGGCGCCAGGTCGAAGATCCCGGACATGAAGTTCTCGGAGGAGGCGTTCTCCTCCAGGCGACGGACGAGATAGGAGATGGCGACGTCGAACTCGGCCGGACGCACCGCCGGCACGTACAGCAGCAGCTGGCCGACATCGGCGCTGACCGCCTCGGCCTGCTCGGCGGCCATGCCCTGGAGCATCTCGAACTCCAGGCGCTCGCTGACGCCGCGCTCGACGCCGAGCAGATGGGCGAAGGCGATGTCGAACAGGTTGTGTCCGGCCACCCCGAGACGTACCCCGGCCATGTTCTCCCGGGTGAGCAGCCAGTGCAGCACCAGTTTGTAGTTGGCGTCCGAGGCCTGCTTGGACTCGCAGACCACACTCGGCCATCCGGCGATCTCGGCGTGCACGGTCTCCAGGGCGAGGTTCGCCCCCTTGACCAGGCGCACCTTGATCCCCGCGCCGCCGTCGGCGACACGCTCTGCCGCGAAGCCGGCCAGGTCCTGCATGGCGGCCAACGCGTCGGGCAGGTAGGCCTGCAGCACGATGCCGGCCTCCAGGTCCTTCACCTCGGGCAGGGAGAGGAGCCGCTTGAACACGGCGATGGTCAGGTGCAGGTCGCGGTACTCCTCCATGTCCAGGTTGATGAACTTCGAACCTGCGGGGGCCTTGGCGGCCTCCTGGTACATGGGGACCAGCCGCTCGACGACGTAGTCGACCGTCTCGTCGAAGCCCCACATGGACAGCTGGGAGGCGATGGAGGAGACCTTGATGGAGACGTAGTCGACGTCGTCACGGCGGAGCAGCCGCAGCGTGTCCTCCAGGTGCTTGTCCGCCTCGGCCTCGCCGAGGACAGCCTCGCCGAGGAGGTTGATGTTCAGCCGGTGCCCGTCCTTGGTGATGGTGTGCACCGCCTTGCCGAACTGCTTGTCCCGGGCGTCGACGACCATGTGGCCGACCATGGAGCGCATGCGGGCGCGGGCGGCGGGGACGACGACGTTCGGCAGCATCCGGCCCAGCGCAGAGCCGGCCTTGATCTGGGCCCGGTCCAGCGATCCGAGGGTGTCCGGGGCGATCTCGCCGAGCTCGGCCAGCGCCTCTGCGGCGGCCTTGGTGTCCTCGGTGCGGATGACGCGGTCGACGAAGCCGACGGTGAAGTCGAGCCCACGGGGGTGGGAGAGCACGGCGGAGAGCCGCTCCGCGGAGGCGTGGGGTTTGGCGCCGGAGGTCTGGGTGGACTCCAGCCACCGGGTGACCTTGTCCACGGCGGCGTCCGCGATGGCGGTGAGCTCCGAGGGCGCCTCGGGGAGCGGCTGGAAGCCGTCGGCGGGCGGGGTGGGGGTGTCCTGCAGGTCTGCCGTCATAGTGCCTCGCTCGGGTCGTGGGGTGGGTCTGGAGCGCCGCCGGCCGGGCGGTGGTGCGGGGCGGTGCGGGGTGTCCGCCACGGCGCCCGGCGCGAGGGGCGGCCGCCTGCGTGGCATGCGACCGATGCCCTCCGGCAGGTGCTCGGGTCTCTTCTCTGCCAGTGTGCGACCGGGCACAGGCGTGGGGGAAGGGTGATCGACCCCTCCTCGGCGAGAATGAGTCAGAATAGATCCATGACATCATCCCGCGGGCGGCCCCGCATCCAGGAGACCGCCGATGAGATCGTGGCCAGCGTGCTGGCCACTGCCGGTCCACGGGTCAGCACTCCGGAGTTCTCGACACGACGCGTGGCGGAGCTGACCGGCCTGAGTCAGGCCGTGGTGTCGAGGTCCTTCCGGCGGATTCGGCAGGGCGGTGGGGCAGTGGCTGCGCGGCCGGGTGCGGCAGAGGCCGCCGGCGCTGCGGCCGGTGGTGCGGCGGAGCCGCCTCGGGGGCCGCTGCAGCTGGAGAGGATGCAGCTGGAGAGGGTGCAGGTCAGCTTCCCGGTGATCCGGGTGGAGTTCGGGCCGATCGCCGGGGAGAGGGAGCGCAGTGTGGCACCTCGGCCCACGGCGTTCAGCCGGCGGGCGGCGGCGTTGATGGCCGCGCTGCAGGTCTCCGGTGCACGGGACTGGCCGATCCCGGACGAACTGATGGGGTCGGCGGAGCTGACGGAGCTGACGGAGTCGGACGAGCTGAAGAGGTCGGAGGTGCCGTCGGGGCGGGCCGAGCAGGCGGAGGACACGGTCCGCGGGGTGCCAGGTGACGGTGCGGGGCGGGGTGACCCGGAGGGTGCCGGCAGGGTGCGGGTGATCTGGCGGCCGGGCCGGGGTGACTGGGAGGACTTCGCCCGCCAGGTGGCCGGACTGCTGGACCGCAGTCCGCCCGGTGATGACGCAGTGCCCGGTGATCTGCTCCGGCAGCTCAGTGCCCGGGCCGGCCGCGGGCTGCACGGGGTGGACTGGCGTCGAGGCAGGCCCAGCGAAAGACGTCCAGATTTTGACTCAGAATCCCTGGCGGTTCCGGAATATCCTGCCCCCGGACGGGCGAGTCGCTGGTTGCCGCATGCGCAGCTCTCGGTGACCGAGCAGATCGCGATCGCCCTGCGCAAGGAGATCATGAATGCCGGGTACCGGCCGGGAGACCGGATCACGGCGGCCCCTCTGGCCTCCCGTCTGGGGCTCGGGGCTGGAACGGTACGCACTGCCATGCGCCGGCTGGCCGACGACGGGCTGCTGGCTTCCGGGTCGGGCGGGTTCAGCGTCCCGCAGGTGACCGGGGCTGATGTCATCGACCTCTACGCGGCGCGCCTGCATGTGGGGATGGTCCTGCTGCGCGGCTGTGCGATGCAACCCCGTCACCGGCTGCTGCCGGCCCGGCTGGCGTTGGGGGCGGTGGAGGCGGCCGTGCGGGAGGGCGACGGCGCCGACGTCGACCAGGCGGACCTGCAGTTCCAGCAGGAGCTGGCCGATGCGGCGGGACTGGACCAGTCGGCGCGCAGCTTCCACGCGCTCACACTGCGGGTTCGGATGTTCATCTCGGTGCTGCAGCTGGACTACACCCCCGCAGTCGACAGGATCGTCCATGACGATCGCCGTCTCATGGCTGAGCTGCTGGCCGGCCGGGCGGAAGAGGCCGTGCGGATCTGGCGAGGGAAGCTGGACAACGCGGTGCGCCACATGTCGGCCCTGGCGCCGGAGGCCTTCGACGCCGACCTGTGGACCCGGCTGAGCCGGGGGTGAGGGTGGCATGTCCTGCCCTGGACCTGGTGCCGCCCGGGCGGACCGTGAAGGATGGACCCATGACACCCGCTGACCACACCGCCCCCTCCCTCGGCGTCACCCCGCCCGGCCGGGTGTCGGCTCACCCGCCCGGCCGGGTGTCGGCTCAGACGATCTCCGGGACGCCGTCGGGGGAGGCTCGCGCATGAGCACCCCGCTGATCCTCGTCGGCGCCGGCGGAATGGGCCGGGCCTGGCTGCAGACCATTCGGGACGAGCCCCGGGCCGAGCTGGTCGGCGTCGTCGACCTCGACCTCGAGGCCGCCCGCGCCGCCCTAGGTGCGGCTGGCTGCGATGAGGTGTCGGTGGGCGACGACGCGGTCGCGCTCGCCGCGAAGACGGGCGCCGAGGCGGTGGTGAACGTGACGATCCCGCGGGCGCATCACCCGGTGTCCATCGCGGCGCTGTTCGCCGGGCTGCCAGTGCTCAGCGAGAAGCCGGTGGCGGATGTCCTTCCGCGGGCCCTGTCCCTGGCCGCCGCCTCCGCACTCACCGGACAGCTGCTCATGGTCAGCCAGTCACGCCGGTACAACCAGCAGCTTGTCGCCCTCCGTGCACAGGCCCGCGGCCTGGGTGCGCCGGGCGCGCTGGTGACGGAGTTCTTCAAGGCCCCGCGTTTCGGCGGCTTCCGAGAGCAGATGTCCCATCCGCTGCTGCTGGACATGGCTATCCACCCGTTCGACACCGCACGGTTCCTGCTCGACGCTGATCCGGTGTCCGTGTACTGCGAGGAGTTCAACCCGTCCTGGTCCTGGTACGACGGCGACGCCGCGGCCACCGCGATCTTCCAGATGTCCGGCGGCGTGCGATTCGTCTACACCGGGAGCTGGTGCAGCCCGGGGCAGGAGACCTCCTGGAACGGGTCGTGGCGGCTTTCGGCCGAGCACGGGACGGCGATCTGGGACGGCGACCACGAGCCCAGGGCGGAGGCACCGGAGGCACCGGAGAAGGCGCCCGCGGTGGCAGGCGCCGCTGACGAGACGGTCGCCGGCGAGGCCGCCGTCGCGCCGAGGGAGGGCATCGCCGGGGCGCTGGTGGAGTTCCTGGACGCCCTGGAGGCCGGCCCGGGCGACTCCGCCCCGATGGGCGAGGTCCACCAGAACATCATGAGCCTGGCCATGGTGGAGGCCGCCGTCGAGTCTGCCTCCCGCGGCGGGCGCGTGCGGATCGACGAGGTGCTCGACAACGCCTGGCGTCAGGCGCTCGCCGAAGAGGCCCGCGCCGACGTCCGCGCCTGGATGGCGGCCTGGCCCTCGGTGCGGGAGGCACTGGCACCCCGCTGAAGATCGTCTCTCTGTGAGAGATCGTCCCTGGATTCGGGGACGATCTCTCACAGAGAGACGATCCGCGAGGGAAGGGTCCGACCCGGACCGAACTTTCCCCGGTGGCGAACAGGCGCCCCAAAGCGGTCGCACCCCCGTAGCATCGAAGGTGAGCATCAACGCGAGGAGTGTCATTGGCCATGTTCGAGAGATTCACCGACCGCGCACGGCGAGTGGTTGTGCTGGCCCAAGAAGAGGCCCGCATGCTCAACCACAACTACATCGGCACCGAGCACATCCTGCTCGGCCTCATCCACGAGGGTGAGGGCGTCGCCGCCAAGGCCCTGGAGTCTCTGGACATCTCGCTGGGCGGAGTCCGCGAGAAGGTCCAGGAGAAGATCGGCCCGGGCCAGAACGCGCCCAGCGGCCACATCCCCTTCACGCCGCGCGCCAAGAAGGTCCTGGAGCTCTCGCTGCGTGAGGCCCTGCAGCTGGGCCACAACTACATCGGCACCGAGCACATCCTGCTCGGCCTGATCCGCGAGGGCGAGGGCGTCGCCGCCCAGGTCCTCGTGGAGCTCAACGCTGACCTGAACAAGGTGCGCCAGCAGGTCATCCAGCTGCTGTCCGGCTACCAGGGCGGCGGCCAGGAGAAGGCGGGCGCCGGCGTCGGGCAGGGGGCGACCGAAGGTCAGCCCTCGGGCTCCGTGGTGCTGGACCAGTTCGGCCGCAACCTCACCGCCGCGGCCCGTGAGGCCGCACTGGACCCGGTGGTCGGCCGGGACTACGAGCGGCAGCGTGTGATGCAGGTGCTCTCCCGCCGCACCAAGAACAACCCGGTGCTCATCGGTGAGCCCGGCGTCGGCAAGACCGCCGTCGTCGAGGGTCTGGCCCAGGCGATCGTGAACAACGACGTCCCGGAGATCCTGCGGGACAAGCAGCTCTACACGCTGGACCTCGGGTCCCTGGTGGCCGGCTCCCGCTACCGCGGTGACTTCGAGGAGCGCCTGAAGAAGGTGCTCAAGGAGATCCGCACCCGCGGTGACATCATCCTGTTCATCGACGAGATCCACACCCTCGTGGGCGCCGGTGCCGCTGAAGGGGCCATCGACGCCGCCAACATTCTCAAGCCGCTGCTGGCCCGTGGCGAGCTGCAGACCATCGGTGCGACCACTCTGGACGAGTACCGCAAGCACATCGAGAAGGACGCCGCACTGGAGCGCCGCTTCCAGCCGATCCAGGTGGACGAGCCCTCGGTGGAGACCACCGTGCAGATCCTGCGCGGGCTGCGTGACCGCTACGAGGCCCACCACAAGGTCTCCATCACCGAGGAGGCCCTCGAGGCGGCCGCTTCCCTGGGCCACCGGTACATCAACGACCGGTTCCTGCCGGACAAGGCGATCGACCTGATCGACGAGGCCGGTGCCCGACTGCGCATCCAGAAGATGACCGCGCCGCCGGAGCTCAAGGAGTTCGACGCCAAGATCGAAGACGTCCGGCGGGAGAAGGAGGCCGCCATCGACGCCCAGGACTTCGAAGGTGCGGCCTCCCTGCGGGACACGGAGCAGAAGCTCGTCGAGGAGCGTCAGAAGAAGGAGGACGCCTGGAAGTCCGGCTCCATGGACGAGATCGCCGAAGTCGATGCCGATCTGATCGCCGAGGTCCTGGCCTTCTCCACCGGCATCCCGGTGTTCAAGCTCACCGAGCAGGAGTCCGACCGCCTCAAGCGGATGGAGGAGGAGCTGCACAAGCGGGTCATCGGCCAGGACGAGGCTGTGAAGTCCCTGTCCCGGGCGATCCGCCGCACCCGCGCCGGGCTGAAGGACCCGAACCGGCCGTCGGGCTCGTTCATCTTCGCCGGCCCCACCGGCGTCGGCAAGACCGAGCTGGCCAAGACGCTGGCCGAGTTCCTCTTCGGCGACGAAGACGCGCTCATCACCTTGGACATGTCGGAGTACTCCGAGAAGCACACCGTCTCCCGGCTCTTCGGTGCGCCCCCCGGCTACGTGGGCTACGAGGAGGGCGGTCAGCTGACCGAGAAGGTCCGGCGTCGTCCGTTCTCCGTGGTCCTGTTCGACGAGGTGGAGAAGGCCCACGCGGACCTGTTCAACTCTCTGCTGCAGATCCTCGAGGACGGTCGGCTCAGCGACTCACAGGGCCGCGTGGTGGACTTCAAGAACACGGTGATCATCATGACCACCAACCTCGGCACCAGCGAGATCTCCAAGAGCGTGATGACCGGCTTCCAGTCGACCACGGACACCACCACGAACTACGAGCGGATGAAGGGGAAAGTCAGCCAGGAGCTGCGCCAGCACTTCCGCCCGGAGTTCCTCAACCGTGTGGACGACACCATCGTCTTCCCGCAGCTGCAGCAGTCCGAGATCGTCAAGATCGTGGACCTGTTCGTCGACCGCCTGCGGGAGCGTCTGGCCGAGCAGGCGATGACCCTCGAGGTCTCCCAGCCGGCCCGCGAGTTCCTCGCGGACAAGGGATACGACCCCTCGATGGGTGCCCGTCCGCTGCGCCGGGCGATCCAGTCGATGGTCGAGGACCAGCTCTCCGAGCAGATCCTCTACGGGGAGATCCCGCACGGCGCCGAGATCAGCATCGGCCTGAAGGGCGAAGGGGAGGATCGCGAGCTCACCTTCGACTGGAAGGCGCCGGCGCCCCAGATCGAAGGCACTGAGGAGCCGGCGGCGATCGAGAGCTGAGCCGGCCGGTCTGAGCCGGTGGTGCTGATCCGGTCCTGCTGAACGAGAGCGGGGGCCGGGTTCCTTTCCAGGAACCCGGCCCCCGCTCTCGTCTGTGCGTCGGATGTGCCGAACTCGCTGCGGCGTGCCCGGCCGGGGCGCCGACGCCGGGAGTCAGCCCTTCGGCACGGGCGGGCCCACCGCCAGCAGTCCCACGAACACGACGACGACGCCGACCGCCAGCGCCCCGCCGACCAGTGCCGGCCGGTTCAGCAGGACCCGCAGCAGCCGGTCATGCCAGCGGTGGTCGCGCGGATCCTCTCCGGGGCGGGTGCGCCACGCGCCGTCGAGCCGGCCGCTGCGCTTGAGCCAGATGTCCACCGGCACAGTGGCGTAGGGGACGATCGCGCTGATGATCGCGGTGGTGGCCGGACCGGCGCTCCAGCGCTGATTCTTCGCCACGATCACCGCGGTGGCCGCATAGGCGAGGAACACGAAGCCGTGGATGCCGCCGCCGATGGTCACAGCGACGTCGAGCCCGTGGGTGGCACGCAGGATCATCCCGCCGATCAGCAGGGTCCAGGAGATCGCCTCGGCGATCGCCAGCACACGGAAGAAGATCTTGGGGGAGCGGAACACGCTTCTCCTGGGGGTCTGGGGTGAACGGTGTGTGAGGGGCGACGTCGGCGGCCCCGGTGCCGGGTCGCGATCGCCCGCCAGCATGGTACGGGGTCCACCTGGGAACGACGGTCAGGGTGTCGGGACGGTGCCAGCGGATGTCATAGGGTGCTCCAGTGATGGAGAACCACCAGCACCCTGCCGCACAGGCCGCAGCCGACTCGGACGAGCCTCCTCTTCTCCTGCAGCACCACGGCGATCAGCACCGCTGGGTCCCCCACCTGACGGCGTCGGTGCTCGGCCTGGCGGTCGGCCTCGCCGTGGTCGGCCCGGGTGGGGGTGCGTGGGGATGGGGCCTGGGCGTCGGACTGTTCGTCGCGGTCATCGTCTGGGGTCCCCTGAGGGTCTTCATGGAACCACGGGCCCCGCACCTCGAGATCGACTTCCCCGCTGAGGAGCTCACCATCGGGAGGAGGCGCCGAGTGCCCTTCGCGGCGTTCGTCGGGGCCGCGACGGTGACCAGGCCACGGACCGAGGTCGGATCCGAGGTCCGGACCGTGGGCCTCGCCCTCGACACCGCCACCGGTGCTGAGGAAGCCGCTGCTGAAGCGGGAGGAGAGGTGCCGCGCCGGTTCACGCTGATGCACGAGCTGAGGATGGATTCTGGGGAGCCGTTCCGGATCGTGCTGGGCGGCAGACGCGCAGGCGCGTCCCAGGAGTCGCTGGTGCTGTATGCCCGGCTGCTGGAGGCCCTGGACTTCAGCCCCCGCAACTGGGTCGTGGCCGGGATGCAGTCTCGTGAGCCGGATCGCTACGGCCTCGACGCCGACAGCGACCATCCCCAGGCAGGAGCCTGGCAGCTGGCGGAACTGCGGCGCCAGGTCGACTCCCTGCGCCGAGCGGGGCACGACGGCGGGCCCGTGACGCACCAGGATCTGGGACACGCCACGCTGGTCGAGCACATGACGGAGGACGAACACCAGGCCTGGAAGCTGCGGGCCGCGCGTCAGCGCAAGCTCCGTGGACGGGCAGACGGCGCGGAAGGACGCCGTCGGGAGCGTGACGCCGTCGGGCACCAGACCCGCGCTGCTGCGTCGACCTGGAGACGATGGCGCCGCGTCTGTGGTGGGGCCGCCGCGCTGCTGCTCGTGGGCGCGTCCGCGGTGCTGTTCTACGCCACGGCGGCTACCACTGACGTGGCTGGCGCAGTGTCACAGTCTGCGGGTCTGGCGATAGGGCTCGGATGGCTGCTGATCCTGGGGCATGGAGCTCTGTGGGACCAGCAGATCCGGGTGCAGCGACGGACAGCTTCGCGCCTGCTCGCCCCTGGAACTGACACCGGGCAGGCGACGGCGGGTCTCTACTCCCAGTGGTGGTGGCGCGTGATCGGTAGCCCGTCGAAGCGACGCGTCCCGGCCGGGCCGGAGCCCGCACCCGAGCAGCGGAACCACGGACCGACGCCGATCGACGCCCACCTCGGACTCGGAGCCCGTGAGGCGCTGGTGGCCTCCGGAGCACTGGCGGAGGTGGTCATCGACTCCTGGACCGATCATCCTCGCCGCCTGCTGCGCCGCCTCGCGATCAGCGGGGAGCTGCTGGCCGTGGGGGTGCTCCTGCTCCTGTTCGCCTCGGGGTGGTGGGGATTCCTGCTGATCGCCGGGGTGCTCGCCTCGGTCAGCATCTGGTGGCATGGACGTCTGAACCGTCATGGACCCCATGGATCTCGGGCGGAGATCCGGCACCTGCTCGACCTCCTCGAGCGCATGCGCACCGACCCGGCCTACGGGGCTCACCCGCTGCGCTGACCAGGGGCGCCGCCGTCGTCGAGGGTGGGGCCATCAGCCGCCGACGGACACCGCCTCGCGGACGGCGTCGACCATCCTCTGCCGGGCCCGCCGGCCTTCAGGGGTCGGCAGCAACGGGTAGACGTGCAGGTGGCCGGGCTGCTCGTGGTACTCGACCTCGGCCCCGTCGTCCGTCGCGCGTCGGACGAACAGTCGGGTGTCGGGGTTGAGGATGTCTCGGGTGCCGCTGAAAACCAGCAGCGGACCGATGCCTGTCAGGTCACCGAGGAAGGGGTTGAGGACAGGGTCCGCCCCGTGCTCGCCGATCCACCGCTCCGAGAGTTCGAGCTGGCCCTTCTTGACCAGCCACGGGTCCTCCGGTTGGCGGGCGTCGATCTCCGGGTTGCCGAACCGCAGGTCCAGGGCCGGAGAGATCAGCGCGGTCAGTGACGCCGGCCGCTCCTGCTGCGCCAGCATCAGGGCGGCGGACAGGGCGATGGATCCCCCCGCAGAGTCACCCATGAGCACCAGAGGCCGTTCCGCGTCTGCGGCGAGCTCCGCGACGCGCGGCACCACCGTGGCCGCCGTGCCGCCGTCCTGCACCAGGGGGTAGGCAGGCATGAGCACCTGCACCTGGGCGTCTGCGGCCAGGCGCTGAACCCACCGCCAATGGGCCGGAGCCGCCTCATGGACCCAGCCGCCGCCGTGCAGGTACAGCACGGTGCCGCGAGGAGGGGCACCCTCCGGAGCGATCCTGTGGATCAGCCAGCCCTCGCCCTTCCACGCGGAGATCCTGATGTCCTTCCGAGGTCGGCGGGGCGGGTCCACGGACTGGGGATGCTGAGTCAGGTCCTCCAGGTGTCGGAGCACATGCTCGCGGGTGCGGTAGTGCCTGTCGGCCCGCCGGGCGCGCATCACCAGCGGCATGAGCCGTGCGGCGAGGCTCATGGGTCGGTGCTGTTGCCGGGTTCGGGTGCCGGTCGCCGAAGCATCTGTCATGGTCACCGATGCTAGCGTGTGCCTCGCCCCGGGGCGGCTCCGCCCCAGGACGAAGCCAGCGGAACGTCGGGTGATGCTGTCAGGGCTCGTCGGTACAGTGTCCTGGTCATGACTCAGCACACTCCTCAGCATCTTTCGCAGGTCGACGGCGCCGCGGGCGGGGGAGCTCTGCTGGTGGAGGGTCGCGAGATTCCGGTCCACCGGATCATCGGGGGAGATTCTCACGAGTCCCCGCTGACCATGCAGGGGGACCCCGCCGGGCTCCTCGGCGTCTTCGGGCAGCGGCCGGATGACGACGCTCCCGCCGCGCCACGGACGGCCGATGTGACCCGGACAGCCGATGTGACGTTGCGCCACACGCTCATCACCACCCTGGGTCCGGTGGACCTGGACCTCGCAGGGCCCGGGTCGGAGGGCATGGACGCCCAGCAGCTGCGAGCCTATGCGGAGATCCTGGCGCAGGCCGACGCCAGCGGAGACAACCCCGCCGTCGTCGCGCACCAGGACGAGGACCCGGAGGATTACGGCATGGCTGTGGACCTGACCCACCCGCGCCAGGAGGAGTGGCGTCTGGCCCAGCTGCGTCGGATCGGGGAGCAGATCGACGACGCCGCCCAGCCGCAGCGCCGCCTCGAGCGCAGAGCCCGAGGCTCCACGGTGATCAGCGGCGTGCTGGCCGTGGCTGCACTCGGTGTCGCCTATCTGGCCGCGTATCTGGAGGCGGAGCAGCTCCTGCAGCCGCTGCTCGTGGTGTTCCTGGCGATGCTGCTGGTCCTGTGCGTCGCGCTGCCGGTGCTCGGCGCGGTCCACGACCGCAGGATCCGCGCGATGCGCGCGGTCTCCATCCGGGAGCTCGCCGCGGACACCCCGGGGGGTCGCGCGACAGCGGTGCTCCATACGAACTGGTGGCAGCGGGCGGTCGCCGCACCCGGAGATCTGCAGGACCCGGACGCTGAACAGGAGCGGGCGGATCGGGCGGCCGCCTATGATCCGATGCTGCGTCCGCTGGAGGTCGTGCGGCACAGCCCGGCCACGTCTCCCTCTCTGGTGGGCGCCTGGAGGACGGGGCCACGCCTGCTGCGGAAGTGCCTCAGTGCCGTGGCTGTGATCGTGGGAGTGCTGGGGCTCTTCTGGGCCGGCGAGCGGGAGGACTGGCTGCTGGCGGGCGTCTGCCTGGCCGGGGCCGCCGTCGCGGGCCTGACCCTGTGGGTGTTCATCGGCCGCGAGGAGACGCTTCAGGAGCGTGACCTCCGGAAGCTGGCGGGCACGCTGGAACAGATCCGCACCGACCCGGCCTACGGGGCACATCTGGTGCGCTGAGCAGCTGCGGCGGGCATGGGCGTCGCGGCCAGACGGGGCCGGTTCTTCGCAGCCGGCGACGACGCTCCGGCGTGTCAGCGGCCCGCGGTACGGTGGTCCCCATGGCCACCCGCACCACCAGTCGCAGCAAGGGGAAGAACGCCCCTACCTTCGAATGCTCCGAATGCGGATGGCAGACGGTCAAGTGGGTCGGACGCTGCCCGGAATGCCAGTCCTGGGGCACGGTGGAGGAGAAGGGGCAGGTCACCGCGCGGACCACTGCCGCCTCGAATCTGGCCGCCCCAGCGAAGGCCATCGGCGACGTCGACGCCTCGGTGGCCGAGTTCCGCGCCTCCGGCATCGGCGAGCTGGACCGTGTGCTCGGCGGCGGGCTGGTGCCCGGGGCGGTGATCCTGATGGCCGGGGAGCCCGGCGTCGGGAAGTCCACGCTGTTGCTGCAGGTGGCCTCCGCCGTCGCGCAGGCCCACCCGGACCAGCCGGTGCTGTACCTGACCGGCGAGGAGTCCGCCGCGCAGGTGAAGAAGCGCGCCGAACGCATCGACGCCATGTCGGACGGGCTGTATCTGGCCGCGGAGTCGGACCTGGGGCAGGCGCTGGGGCAGATCGACCAGAGCTCCCCGCAGCTGACCATCATGGACTCGGTGCAGACCCTGTCGTCGGCAGAGGTGGAGGGAGCCGCCGGTGGGGTGACCCAGATCCGTGAGGTCACCGCCTCGATGATCGAGGCCGCCAAACGGCGGAACATGACCACCATCCTGGTCGGCCACGTGACCAAGGACGGCGCCATCGCCGGTCCCCGGATGCTCGAGCACCTGGTGGACGTGGTCTGCCAGTTCGAAGGCGACCGCCATTCGCGGCTGCGCCTGCTGCGCGCGGTGAAGAACCGCTACGGCCCCACCGACGACGTCGGCTGCTTCGACCTCACCGAGGGCGGGCTGACCTCCCTGGCCGACCCGTCCGGACTGTTCGTCTCCGCGATGACCGACCGGGTCCCGGGGACGTGCATCACCATCACCTTGGAGGGTCGGCGCCCGCTGACCGCCGAGGTGCAGGCCCTGGTGGCTGAGTCCCCCGCTTCGCAGCCGCGACGTGCCGTCTCCGGGCTGGACTCACCCCGGGTGTCCATGCTGCTGGCGGTGCTGCAGCGGCGCGCTCGGCTGGCCACCCTGTTCAAGTCGGAGACCTATGTGGCCACTGTCGGCGGGGTGAAGATCACCGAGCCGGCGGCGGACCTCTCCATCGCGCTCGCCGTGGCCTCCGCCGCCCTGGAGAAGCCGCTGCCCAACCGGTTCCTCGCCTTCGGGGAGGTCGGACTGGCCGGGGAGGTGCGTCAGGTGCCCGGGTTGCAGCGCCGTCTGCAGGAGGCCCAGCGGCTCGGGTTCACCCACGCGATCGTGCCCCGCGGGGCGTCGACGAGCGACATCCCCGAGGGGATGACGGTGAAGGAGATCGGCTCGCTGCCGGAGGCGATGGCGCTGCTGTTCGACGGCGGCTCCGCGCAGGCTTCGCAGAACTGAGGTCCTGCGGCGTATTGCCAGAGCTGCCGGGCGACGCGCGTCATGCCCGGCAGCCGACACTGATCAGTCCTCGAAACGGATCTCCACGCGACGATTCTCGGCGTACGTGCTCGGCTCGGTGGGGTCCTCTTCCACTGCCGGATCCGTGTCGGCCCGTCCCTCGATCGTCAACAGGAGATCATCACGTTCCGAACTCAGGGCGTCGGCCACCGACTGCGCGCGCCTCTCTGAGAGCTCCTCATTGGTGAGGTCTTCATCGCTCTGGCGAATCGGCCGCGAATCTGTGTGGCCGATGATATGCACCTCGGCGCCCTCCGGCACTGCCTCCGCCAGCTCCGCGATGAGCACGTCAGCACCTCGCGGCAGCTCCCAGCTGTTGGCGCTGAAGAGGATGTCCGACTCGAGGACGATCGAACCGTCCTCCGCCGTGCTGACAGAATCCTCGAAGTCCTGTTCGTCGACCGTTTCTTCCGGTGCGAAGATGCCACAGCCACTGAGAGCAAGTACGGTGGCGAGTCCGGCCACCGGTCCTCGACGTTGCCAGCGATGGTCGTGCCTCATCCAGGTCCCTATCCTCAGGTCGAGTGCGATGCGCGGAGCCGAAGGCGCCGCGGCTCGCCCCTCCCTCGGCGAGCTGAATCGCCAGCGTAACCCGGCACGTCGGAGGACTACAACGGAGGCGGGAGCGGCCGGGCAGGCTGGAGGACATGCAGCTGACGGCGCCGCGGCGACACTCAGCCGCCCAGCACTCCCGGCAGTGCGACGACGTCGCCGCGCCGCCCCGCCAGGCCGTCCCGCACCAGCGAGTCCAGGCAGCGGCGGCGCTGGTCGTCTGCGGCCTCGGGAAGCGCCAACCCGGCCAACAGGGCTTCAGCCTCCACCGGCTCGCCGCGGCGCAGCACCGCCATGATCGCCCCGCGCACCTGCCGGTCTGTGCCCGCCCAGGCCTGGCCGCGGGTCTTCTGCTCCTCGGTCGGCGGCGGGGAGCCGGCCGACCGCCACGCGCACAGGTCGGCCACCGGGCAGATCGCGCACTGCGGGGAGCGAGCGGTGCAGATCAGCGCGCCCAACTCCATGGTGGCGGCGTTCCAGGCGCAGGCGCGGCGCCCGCCGTCGTCATCCGTGGCGGGCATCAGATCTCGGGCGAGCCGCCGCTGGGCAGCCGTGTAGGTCTGTCCGGGCAAGGCGACGCCGGTGAAGATGCGGGCATGCGCCCGACGGATGTTGGTGTCCACCACGACTTCCGGGATCCCGAAGGCGAAGCAGGCCACCGCGGCGGCCGTGTACTCTCCGATTCCCGGCAGGGCGCGCAGCGCCTCCGGGTCCGCCGGGACCTCGCCGTCGTGCCGCTCGACGATCGCCTCCGCCGCAGCCTGGAGGCGCAGCGCCCGACGGGGGTACCCCAGCCGGTCCCAGACCGTGAGGATCTCCGACTGCGGGGCCGCCGCACAGGCGTTCGGCGTCGGCCAGCGGTGCATCCAATCGTCCCAGCGTGGCAGCACCCTGACGACGGGGGTCTGCTGCAGCATGATCTCGCTGACCAGCACACCCCACGGGGTGCACTCCGGGCGACGCCACGGCAAGTCCCGGGCGGACCCGGCGAACCACTCGATCACCCGGGTGTGCACGTCCTCCGGCGCCGGCGGGATCGGAGCGTCGGCGAGGGCCGCGTCATCAGGCAGAGTGGTCTCAGACATCCCTGCGATTCTACGGACGAACGGCACGGGTCGACGCGACCTCAGGCCGGGGTGCGCAGCGAGGCCACCAGCTCCTCCACGCGGGTCCGGATGTCATCCCGGATCGCCCGCACCGTCTCGATGCCCTGACCGGCCGGGTCGTCCAGCTGCCAGTCCTCGTACCGCTTGCCCGGATAGAACGGGCAGTCGTCCCCGCAGCCCATGGTGACCACCACGTCCGACTCCTGGACGGTGGAGGCGGAGAGCTGGTGGGGCACCTGGTCGGAGATGTCGATGCCGACCTCGGCCATCGCCTCCACCGCCACCGGGTTCACCGCCTCGCGGGGCTGGGTGCCGCCGGAGCGGACGACGACGTCGTCGCCGGCGATCTCCCGCAGGAATCCGGCGGCCATCTGGGAGCGGCCGGCATTGTGCACGCAGACGAACAGGACGGTGGGCTTGTGGTTCTCGCGGGTCATCGGCGGATCCTCTCCGGAGTCTCGGCAGGGGTGGCAGTGGCGGTGCGGGCCGCCGGCTCGGCGGGCCGCGGCGTCTCGGGTACGGCGGCGGCCGCCGGCGTCGACGTCGTGAACCAGCGGCGCGCCCACAGGGCCACATAGACCAGGGCCACGAGGATGGGCACCTCGATGAGCGGGCCGACGATCCCGGCCAGCGCCTGGCCGCTGGTGGCGCCGAAGGTGGCGATGGACACGGCGATGGCCAGCTCGAAGTTGTTGCCCGCCGCAGTGAAGGATAGGGTGGTGGAGCGCTCGTAACCCATCTTCAGGAGCCAACCGATCAGCATGGAGGCCGCGAAGGTCACCAGGAAGTAGATGGTCAGCGGCAGCGCGATCCGGGCCACGTCCAGCGGGCTGCTCAGCACCTGGTCGCCCTGCAGGGCGAAGAGCACCACGATGGTGAACAGCAGGCCGTACAGGGCCCAGGGACCGAGGCGCGGCAGGACCGTCTCCTCGTACCAGTCGCGCCCGCGGGCGCGCTCGCCGAGGGTGCGGGTCAGGTACCCGGCCACCAGAGGAATGCCCAGGAACACCAGCACGGAGACGGTGATCGCCACCACCGAGAACTCGGCGCTGGTGGTGGGCAGCCCGAGCCAGCTGGGCAGCAGCTGCAGGTAGAACCAGCCGAGCACTCCGAACATGACCACCTGGAACACCGAGTTGATGGCCACCAGCACAGCGGCGGCCTCACGGTCCCCGCAGGCGAGGTCGTTCCAGATCAGCACCATGGCGATGCAGCGGGCCAGCCCCACGATGATCAGCCCGGTCCGGTACTCCGGCAGATCCGGGAGGAAGATCCAGGCGAGGGCGAACATGAACGCCGGGGCGAGCAACCAGTTGATCAGCAGTGAGGTGATGATCAGCTTCCGGTCGCCGATGACCTTCGCCGTCTCGTCGTAGCGGACCTTCGCCAGCACCGGGTACATCATGATCAGCAGACCCAGGGCGATGGGCAGGGAGACTCCGGCGACCTTGAACGATTCCAGCGCCTCGCCGAAGCCGGGGGCGACCGCGCCCAGGCCGAGACCGACCGCCATAGCGGCGATGATCCACACCGGAAGGAACCGGTCCAACATCGAGAGCTTGGCGACGACGCCGGAGGCGTCCGGTGGGGCTGATGAGGTGGGTGCCGAGGTGGTGCTCTGTGACACGGTGCTCCTGAGCTCTGTGGGGAGGATGTTTCCTGACGACAGCGGCGCATCCGGGAAGGGTGCGCTGCAGAGGGTGCGACGACGGCATCGACAACCATCGATGTGCCGAGTGTCGTCAGAGGTATCGACGAATGTCAATGTCACTGCGAGGTGAGCACTGCGAGGTGAGGCCGCTGCGTGGTGATGTCATCGCTCATGGATGGCACGGAGCGTCCATGCCATCAGACGGCGCGGTCGAACCGGCCGTCGCCCCATCAGTCGGAGGACCCATGACTCTCTCCCTCACGTCGGGCCAGACCGACGGCGAGACGTCGAGCTGCTGCACTCCCCAGCCTGGCGTGCCTGCGCTCGACGCCGAGGCCGCCGTCGAGATCTCCGCGAAGCTCAAGGCCCTCGCCGACCCGAACCGCCTGACCCTGCTCTCGCTCATCGCCGCCGACGCCCGCGGGGAAGCCTGCGTCTGCGACCTCACCGGCCCGCTGGACCTGGGCCAGCCCACGGTCTCCCACCATCTGAAGATCCTGGTCGACGCCGGCCTCCTCACGCGGGAGAAGCGTGGCGTCTGGTCCTACTACGCCGTCGTCGACGGGGCGCTGGAGAGCACCGCCCACGCCGTCGGTCATGAGATCGTCCCACCGCGCCCGACCCCTCTCCAGCAGTCCGCATGACCTCGGCGTGGACATCACCGGCGAGACTCCCACGCCGCCCACCGAGGACATGATGCGCCGTGCCGGGCATGTGGTGGTCCTCGGCGCCGAGGCGCAGGTGCCGCAGCCCGACGGCGTGCTGGTGAAGAGAAGACCGACGAGCCCAGCCTGCGCGGCATCGAGGGCCGCGAACGCATGGAGCTGGTCCGTGACGACATCCGCCGCCGCGGGCAGGAGCTCGTCGAGCGGCTGACTGCCTGACCCTCCGGCCGACAGGTGAAGATCACATCCGGGTCGGGGTGATGCGGGCCGCCGGTGTCCAGGCTCCGGGGATACCCTGGTGCGCATGGCTTCCCCCGGTCCCCGACGCATGCCCAGGCGTCAGTCCGCCGCGGTGTATCGGCGTCGTCGGCTGGTGGTCGGTGCGTTCGCAGTGATCGTGCTGGTGGGTCTCTGGTGGGCCGGGGCGTCGATCTTCGCGCTGCTCGTCGACGACGACCCCGACAGCCCCGACGCGCAGCAGACCGACGGTGGCGGTGAGTCCGGTGAGTCCGGTGAGTCCGGTGAGGCCGGAGGCGCCGAGACTGATGGCGCCGACACGGACGACGCGGCGGGCGATGGGGAGGACGAGTCGGAGGGCTCTGAGGGTTCCTGCGCCCCCGGTGACATCCGGGTGATCGCCGACACCGATGACACCAGCTATGGCAGCACAGTGGCGCCGATGCTGATCCTCACGGTGGAGAACGCCGGCGGGGAGGAGTGCATGCTCGACGTCGGCACCGCCGAGCAGGAGTTCGTCGTCTCCCATGGGGGGCGTGAGATCTTCACCACCGCGCAGTGCGGCGACGGCGGGGACTCCTATGAGCTGACGATGGAGCCTGGGCAGCAGGAGCGGGCGCAGCTGACCTGGCCCCGTTCGGACTCTTCGGAGAGCTGCACGGAGCCCGCAGAGCTTGAGCCGGGCACCTACGAGCTGACGGTGAGCATCGGCGGGATCACGTCCGAGCCGCATCGGTTCATCCTGCAGTGAGGGCGGTCCCCGTCGGCCCCGTGCTACGGCGCCACCGCTCGTCGACCCGGCCCGCCCTGTCCGTTCTGCACCTCGGTATCACGTCTGCCCCACGAGATCTGACTGTGCAGACATGATGTGGGTGTGCAGACCGGCGTTTTCCACAGGGTCCCCGGACTCGGCCGCACCGACACCCGGAATCGGCCAGAGTGGTGGGCATGGTCACTCACGCTGTCAGATCCGAGCCACGCGATCCCGTGCGATTGCACTGCGTCGGGGACCTGCCCGATCAGGAGCGGGCCCATCGGAGCAACAGGTGGTCGACGGCGGTGCGTCGTGGCGAGATGCTGCGCCTGGCCCATGGCGTATACATCGAGCCGGGGCGGTGGCTCAACGCCCCGCCGTGGGAGCGGCATCTTATGGCTCTCGGTGCGACGGCGGCCGCAGCCTCACCGCTCTTCTGTCGCAGCTCGGCGCTCGCCCTATGGGGTGTCCCGCTGCTCCGCACTCCGGGAGAGATCACGACCCGGGAAACCCGTCGTGGGCGTGTGGGGAGCCGCAGGGCGGGTCCGCTCACCGGGACAGCCGACGCCGTCGTCGTCGCTCGCCTGCTGGCGGACCACCAGACTCCGTCCGCTGCCCTGGGCAGACCGCTCAGCGACCGTGACCTGCAGCCGATCCCCCTCCGTCGCCTCGGGGCTGCCTTGCCCGAAGGAGTCGGTCGCGAGGAGCTGCAGCTCAGGATCCGGACAGGGGAGTACACGGTGCCCCAGGACTCCCTGGGCTTCGTGGTGCATCCGTGGCTGCGGGGAGTTCCCGAGCGGGTCGATGTCGAGCCGCTTGCCTTCGCCGTTCTGGACACCGTGGCGGAGTCCTCCCTGGTCGAGGCGGCGGTGATCCTGGACGCCGTGCTGGCCGGTCGGATCACGTCCGGGCGGACCCTCGTCCTCGACGACTTCGTGGAGTGGGAACTCTATCTGCGCACGCGCCGACGGAGGGGACGGTGGGCTCAGGCCGTGGAGTTCGCCGACCCTGCCGCCGAGTCCCCGGGAGAGTCCGCGGTACGAGCCCTGATCCGGGAACTGGGCTTCCAATCCCCGGAGCTGCAGCGTGAGTGCATCCTGCCCGATGGGCGGCGCGTCCGTGTGGACTTCGCCTGGGAGGGCGTCGTCGCGGAGTTCGACGGGATGGTCAAGTACCGGAGGTCCCACGAGCTCAGCGGAGTGGGCCCGGTGGAGGCCCTCGAGGCGGAGAAACACCGCGAGGACGGGCTTCGAGCGCTGGGGCTGGTCGTCGTCCGGATCATCTGGGAGGACATCCTGCGGCCCGAGCGGCTCCGTCGGAAGCTGCTGCAGGCCGGAGTGCCTCGTGCCCGGTGATCGCTGGTCGGTGCGTCCTGCCTCCCGAGATCACGTCTGCACCACGAGATCTGGCTGTGCAGACGTGATTCTGTGGTGCAGTTGTCCCCCAGGTCTGCTCGGCCCCACAACAGCTAGGCTGATGCCCGTGTTCCTGCTGATCCTGGCCGCCGTCTTCGGGGCTCTCTACGTGTACTTCCGTAACCGGGACCGGCGCATGCTGCGCAACGGGGTGTTCCTGGTCGCGGCGCTCGGCTGTGGGCTGCTCGGCCTCTTGGAGATCTTCTCCCGCGTGGTGCCGGGCTTCGGCCTGGTCAACCTCGCGCTGGTGCTGCTGCTGCCGCTCAGCGTGCTGGTGCTGTGCTGGTTCCTCATCGCCAACGGGATCACCATGCTGCGCCGCGAAGGTCGACGTGTGGGCAACATGCTCTCGCTGTTCGCCGGGCTGGCGATCCCGGCGCTGCCGGTGATCGCGGTGCTGCTGGTCGGCACGGGGGACCCATATCTGGCGACCGTCGCGGTGCTGCTGTTCCTGTCCACCGGGTATTTGAGCGTGGCCTTCGTGATCTTCCTCAGCTATGCGGTGGCCTACGGGCACATGAACCACCGGGACCATCCGGACGCCGTCGTGATCCTCGGCTCGCGGCTGATCGATGGCGAGGTGCCGCCGCTGCTGAAGGACCGCCTGGACCGTGCCCTGGAGATCTACGGGCAGTCCGAGCAGAAGCCGCTGCTCATCCCCTCCGGAGGACAGGGACCGGACGAGTCCCGCCCCGAGGGCGAGGCGATGGCCGAGTATCTGCTCGCCCAGGGGGCGGCCGCCGAGGACGTCATTCCGGAGAACCGGGCGGTGAACACGGCACAGAACCTGCGGTTCGCCCAGCAGATCCAGGACGACGCCGGCCGTTCGGGCCCGCTGCTGGCGGTCACCAACAACTACCACGTGCTGCGTGCGGCGCTGCTGGCCCGCAAGGCGGGGCTCCGTGCTGAGGTCACCGGCGCGACGACGGCCCGCTACTACGTGCCCAGCGCCTTCCTACGCGAGTTCATCGCCGTGATGCGGGGGCACTTGTTCCTGCACGTGGTGCTGTTCCTGCCGTTCCTGGCCTTCGCCGGGCTCGTGCTCGCGTCGGCGCTGGCCGCGGGCTGATCCGAACAGTCCCCGCCTGCTGTCCTCACCGCCGGCCGCTCCGGCCTGGCATGGCGGTGGCCACATCTGCGCTGATGACCTGGCGTGCAGCACCTAGACTCGAAGGGTGAGCACAGCCTCGGATGTCCCGGACCCCGCCGGCAGCAGCCGGACGGGCCTGTTCGCGTACCTGCGGCACATGGTCCGCACCGCCCGCCGGGTCACGACCGACCGGGCGCGCTCCGGAGGCCTGCGGGCGGGACGTTCCGTGGTTCCGGCCCTGCAGATGACCGTGGCCGGCGTCGGCGCCTTCGCGCTCGCCGAGACTCTGCTGGGCCATGACGGGCCGCTCTTCGCCGCGGTCGCCGCGCTGATCGCCCTGGGTTTCACCAAGGAGCCTCGGCTGCGCAAAGTGGTGGAGGTCGCCCTGGGGTGCACGCTGGGCATCTTCATCGGGGACATGGTGCTGCATGTCTTCGGCGCCGGTCTGCTGACGGCCTCGTTCGTGCTGTTCATCTCGATCATGCTGGCCCGGCTGTTGGACAACTCGTCGCTGCTGGCGATGCAGATGGGCCTGCAGGCGCTGCTGGTGGTGCTGATCCCCGCCCCGGAGAGCGGCCTGCTGGGGCCGTTCTCGCGCAGCGCGGACGCCGTCCTCGGGGGCACGGTGGCCATGCTGATCGCGCTGTTGACCCCGAAGGACCCGCGCCGGGAGCCGATCCGTGAGCTGCGCCGGGTGGTGGATGACCTCACGCGGGCGCTGCGGGAGACGGCGACGGCGATCCGCACCTCGGAGTCCCGGGAGGCCTGGCATGCGCTGATCCGCTGCCGGGGCATCCAGTCCCAGCTCGACGACGCCCTCGCGGCGGTCTCCTCCGCGGAGGAGCTGACTCGGTATTCGCCGGCCTACCGTCGGCATCGGCACTATGTGCGGCGGATGGGGCGGTTGGCCGAGAAGATGGACCTGGCGGTGCGCTCCATGCGGGTGATCACCCGACGGGCGGTGTCGATGGTGGACCACGCGTCCTTGACCGATGAGGCCACGGAGAGCCTGTCCTCACTGCTGGAGGAGTTCGCCGACGCCGTCCAGCTGCTCTCTCGGGCGGTCTCGGAGCCGGGCCCGGCCTCGGCGCAGCGGATGGAGGTGGCCCAGCACGGGCTCTCGGCGGTGGCCACCCGGCTGCATCCCACGCGCCTGCAGATCCACACCCTGGAGGGTGAGTCGGTGGTGCTGATGCTGCGCACCATGATCGTCGACGTGATGGAGGCCGCAGGGCTGACCCATGAGGAGGCCGAGGAGCTGCTTCCTGCGCTGGGTCAGCGGGACACGCTGACCGGGCGCATCCGGATCGTCAACGCCGAGCGCCGGGCTGAGCGGGCGGAGCGGAAGGCCGAGCGGCAGGATGAGTGGCCCCGCGAGCATTTCGAGGAGGACGACGACGGCCCCCCGGAGAGCGAGCCGGGAGGCCGCTGATCCTCCGCCTCAGAGCTGCAGGATCATGCGGGTGTTGCCCAGGGTGTTGGGCTTCACCCGTGCGAGGTCGAGGAACTCGGCCACGCCTTCATCTTGGGAGCGCAGCAGCTCGGAGTAGACTTCCGGGTCCACGGCATCCTGGTTGGCCATCACGGTGAAGCCGTGTCGGGTGAAGAACTCCTCTTCGAAGGTCAGGCAGAACACCCGGCTGACGCCGATCTGGCGGGCGGTGTCGAGCAGGCGGTGCAGCAGCGCGGAGCCGACGCCGTGGCCGCGCCATTCGTCCCGGGTGGCCAGAGTGCGCACTTCAGCGAGGTCCTCCCACATGACGTGCAACGCCCCGAAGCCGATGAGCTCCCCGTCGTCGGATTCGGCGATCTGGAATTCCTGCAGAGACTCGAAGTAGGCGACCTTCTCCTTGGCGACCAGGACTCGTCGTTCCACCAGTGGGCGGGCGAGTTCGACGATCGATGTCACGTCCGGGGTGCGCGCGGGGCGGATGCTGAACGATCCGCGGGCCCGGCGGTGCGGCGGGGCGCCGGGGGTTCCCATGGCGTCGCTGGAGTCGCTGGAGTCGCTGGAGTCGCTGGTGTCGCTGGAGTCCATCGGTCCAGTCTACGTCCGGGCGCCGGGGGAAGGCGGTCCTCGCGGCGCAGGCCAGTTCACGGACAGTTCATCGAATTCGTGCGACGTCGTCACCTGTCTCGACGGATCTCGTCATCTGGTGTCCCTAACGTGGCTCAGGGCTCGGGCGATGCTCGGCGGCGCCGTCGTCGTGACGTCCTCGGCCGACGGACAGAGACAGTCCACCATGAGGCATGACCACCTGTGAGAGGGAGACACGTGAAGGCATATCGATTCGGTCGCGCAACGGCCGTCCTGACAGCGGCATCGCTGGCCCTGGTCGCCTGTGACGCGGCCGCCGACGATTCCTCAGCCGCCGATGAAGGCACCGGCGACGCCGGAGCCTCCGGTCAGGTGGCGATCGACGGGTCGTCGACGGTGGCGCCGCTCGGCGAGGCCGCGGCGGAGATGTTCATGCAGGAGAACCCTGATGTCCAGGTGACCGTGGGGACCTCCGGCACCGGCGGCGGCTTCGAGATGTTCTGCCGGGGAGAGACCGACATCTCCGAGGCCTCACGGCACATCAACGACGACGAGTCCCAGAACTGTGCCGATGCGGGCATCGAGTTCGCGGAGATCGGCATCGCCAACGATGCGCTCTCGGTCATCGTCCATGAGGACAACGACTGGCTGGACGGGATCTCCCCGGACGATCTCTCCGAGATCTGGAATCAGGACTCCGAGGTCGAGAACTGGTCTGACCTGGACCCCTCCTACCCGGAGGAGCCGATCGAGCTCTACGGCCCCGGCACGGACTCCGGCACGTTCGACTTCTTCACCGAGGTCATCAACGGTGAGGAGGGGAACATCCGGGCCGACTACAACGACATCGGTGAAGACGACTTCGCCGCGATCACCGGAACCTCCGGCAATCCCTACGCGATGGCCTTCGTGCCGCTCTCCTATGTCCTGGAGGCGGAAGGGGAGGCGATCCGCGCCCTGGAGATCGAGAACGAGGACGGCGAGCTGGTCGCCCCCTCCTCGGAGACCGTCCAGGACGGCAGCTACAACCCGCTGGGGCGTGAGCTGTTCATGTACCCCTCGGACCTCGCCGTCGAGCGCCAGGAGGTCCGCGACTTCCTGCAGTTCGCCTTCGAGAACAACGACGCCATCGCTGAGGCGGCGAACATGATCGCACTCACCGAGGAGCAGGCGGCGGAGGCCCAGGAGGCTGTCGAGGCGCTCTCCGAGTGATCCGACCTCACCGTCCCGGGCGGTCCGGCGACCAGACCGGGTCCGGACCGCCTGGGACGGCGAGCAGCACCCCGTGGACGACGTGGAAGGAGAACAGGTGAGCAGCATCGGCACCGAGGATCGGCCCAGCGTGATCCTGGTGAGTCGGTCCTCGCGCTGGGGGGAGAAGCTCATCCAGGGCTGGTTGGCTCTGTGCGCATTGGCCTCGGTGATCATCACCGCCGGTATCGTCCTGTCGCTGTTCAGCCCGCTGCCGGAGTTCTTCAGCCGGGTCAGCATCGGGGAGTTCTTCTCCGCCGACACCTGGGCGCCTGCGCTGGCGAACCCCTCGTTCGGCGTGTGGAACATCGTGGTGGGCACGTTGAACGTGACCATGTATGCCCTGCTGGTGGCGATCCCCGCCGGACTGGGGGCGGCCATCTACCTCAGCGAGTTCGCCGGCCGTCGCGCCCGGAAGGTCCTCAAGCCGGCTCTCGAGGTCCTCGAGGGGGTGCCGACGGTGGCGTACGGCATCTTCGCGTTCACCTTCGTGACGCCGTTGCTCCGTGATCACTGGCCGACGTGGCTCCCCGGCGCGCTCGGGGACCCTCCGGGGATCTTCTCTGCCGGTGCCGCCGGCATCGTGCTGGGCATCATGATCATCCCGACCGTCGCCTCGATCTCGGAGGACGCGATGTCCGCGGTGCCGAGGGGGCTGCGGGAAGGGGCCTACGGCCTGGGCAGCACACGGATGCAGGTGGCGACCCATGTCGTGGTGCCGGCTGCGCTGTCCGGCATCGTGGCCGCCTTCGTGCTCGGGGTCTCCCGGGCGATCGGCGAGACGATGGTGGTGCTGATCGCCGCCGGCGCCAACCCGAATCTCACCCTGCTGCCCAACGAGTCGGTGCTGCCGATGACGGCGTTCATCGGGCGCACCGCCACCGGTGACATCGGCACCGGGACCACGGTCTACTACACGATCTTCGCGGTGGGGGCCCTGCTGTTCCTGATGACCTTCATCATGAACATGATCTCCATCGCGCTGGTCCGTCGCTTCCGGGAGAAGTACGAATGATGCACTCACGCACGGCCCATGCCTCCGCCGTCGCCCGCAGCACCACCCGGCAGATCGTCATGGGGCGGCGGTCCGGCGTCTGGCGGGAGATCGTCTTCAAGTACCTGCTGATCCTGTGCCTGGTGATCGCCTTCGTCACGCTGCTGGCGCTGATCGCCCACTCGGTGTGGGTGGGCCGCGGACGGCTGGACCTGAATCTCATCACCCAGATGCCCTCGACGCTGACCCCGGAGACCTCGGGGATGCAGTCGGCCCTGTGGGGCACGATCATCATCATGCTGGGGGTGCTGTTCACCGTGGTGCCGTTGGGAGTCTCCGCCGCGGTCTACCTGGAGGAGTACGCGGACCGGGAGCGCTGGTGGAACCGGTTCATCGAACTGAACATCCAGAACCTGGCGGCAGTGCCGTCCATCGTCTTCGGCATCCTGGGGCTCGCCTTCGTGGTGCGGCAGGGCTTCTCCCTGGGACCGGTGGCCTACGCCGGCTCGTTGACCCTGGCGATGCTGGTGCTTCCGACCGTCATCATGGCCTCCCGGGAGGCGCTGAAGGCGGTGCCCGACTCGATCCGTCAGGCGTCGCTGGGCATGGGGGCGACGAAGTGGCAGACGATCTGGCATCAGGTGCTGCCGTCGGCGGTGCCGGGGATGGTCACCGGCACGATCCTGGCGATGTCCCGGGCGATCGGTGAGACCGCGCCGCTGCTGCTGGTCGGTGCGACGACGTTCGTCACGTTCAACCCGGAAGGACCGTTCAGCGGGGCCTACACCGCGATCCCGGTGCAGATCTTCCAATGGGCCACGCGGCCGCAGCCCGAGTTCCGTGAGCTGGCCGCAGCAGGTGTGATCCTGCTGATCGTGGTGCTGCTGCTGATGAACTCCGTGGCCGTATGGCTGCGCAACCGGTACACCCGCGACTGGTGAGGGCGGTGCCGGCCGGACGGCTCGCGACTCGCCGCTGCTCACAGACACCCCCGATCTCAGGAGACTCAGGTGAACTTCATCGCCACAGACACCGCCGATCCCTCGACCGCTCGAGGGCACGTCCCTCCGGTGATGGCCGCGCGCGGTCTCACCGTCCACTACGGGAACTTCCACGCGGTGGACTCGGTCGACATCAGCTTCCATCGGCGCGAAGTCACGGCGCTGATCGGACCCTCGGGCTGTGGGAAGTCGACGGTGCTGCGCTGTCTGAACCGGATGAACGACCTCATCCCCTCGGCCCGGGTGGACGGGGAGGTCACCTACCACGGTCAGGACATCTACCAGCCGAAGATCGACCCCATCGAGGTGCGCCGCCGGATCGGCATGGTCTTCCAGAAGGCGAACCCGTTCCCGAAGAGCATCTATGACAACGTCGCCTATGGGCCCCGGGTCACGAAGATGAAGGTCTCCTCCATGGACGACCTGGTGGAGCAGTCGCTGCGCCGCGCCGCCTTGTGGGACGAGGTCAAGGACAAGCTCAGGGAGTCGGCCTTCGGGCTGTCCGGGGGGCAGCAGCAGCGGCTCTGCATCGCTCGGGCGATCGCGACATCCCCTGACGTGGTGCTCCTGGACGAGCCGTGCTCGGCGCTGGACCCGATCGCGACGGCCGCGATCGAGGACCTGATCACGGACCTGAAGCAGGAGTACACCCTGATCATCGTCACCCACAATATGCAGCAGGCGGCGCGGATCTCCGACTGGACGGCGTTCTTCACTGCCGCGGTGGAGGAGGGTACAGGCCACCGCATCGGCCGGCTCGTCGAGTACGCCGACACCTCCACCATCTTCAACAACCCGCGGGAGAAGTCCACTGAGGACTATGTCTCCGGCAAGTTCGGCTGAGCCGGCAGCTGACTGCGGGCACGGTCCCGGGGCACAGTCCCGGGGGAGGAGCCCGGAGGAGTGCGGTCAGTGCTCCAGCAGCGGCGAGATGATCAGCAGCAGCATGGCGGATGCCGCACCGGCCACCAGCGGGGTCGCCGCCCAGTAGAGGAAGAGCCGCACGGCCTGCGGCCAGTTCACAGTGGCGAAGCGCTGATTGGATCCGGCGCCGATCACCGAGGAGGCCGCGGTCAGCGACGTCGACAGCGGCAGCGTCATCGCCAGTGAGCCGACGAACAGCAGCGAGGACGTCGTCGTGGTGGAGACCATGCCGCGCATCGGGTCCATGGTGACCAGACGATGGCCCAGCATGTGGCCGATCCGCCAACCACCGGTGAGGCATCCCAGCCCGATGAGCGCGGCGAAGACCGCGTAGGCTGGCGGCATCCAGAGGGCGGGATCCTCGACGCCGGCGGCCGGCAGGGCGAGCAGCAGGACGAAGGAGAACCGCTGGCCCTGCTGCAGTCCGGTGCCCAGACTGGTCAGGCCCGCGCACACCGCCTGCACTGTGCGACTGGTCTCGTTGACGGTGTGCGGGTCCGCGCCCCGGGCCACCCGCACGGCGAGGAACACCAGTAGGTAGGCCAGCCCGAAGGCGACCAGCGGTGAGAGCAGCAGGGCCACCAGCGGGGCCGCCCACGGCAGGTGGAACACCTCGGTGGACTGGGCACCGGCGAGAAGCATCGAGGCCAGAGCGCCGCCGAGCAGCGCGGCGAGCAGGGCGTGGGTGGTGGAGGTCGGGATCCCGCGGAAGTAGGTGTAGAGGTTCCACCCCAACAGGGCGATCAGCGAGCTCAGCACCACCCCGAGGACCATCTGGGGCTCCATCTGCGGGAAGTCGAACCAGGAGAACAGGTGCACGCCCAACGGGATGGTGATCAGCACTCCGAGCGCGTTGGCCCCGGCGGCCAGCCGGGTGGCGATCCGCGGGGTCAGGGCCCGGGTGCGGGTGGGGATGGCGATCGAGTTGGGGACATCATGCATGCCGGCGACGAACAGGTTCGGCAGCAGCGCGACGAGGATGAGGGTGAGCAGCAGGATCTCCACGTGGGCGGCCTCAGGACTCGCGCACGATGATCGACCCCGCGGTGGTGCTGACCTTCCGCAGGGACTCGACCGCCTGCAGCATCGCGGTGGCGATCTGGGCCTGCTGCAGGGCGATGTTCGGCTGGAATGCGCTGTCGGACGAGGTCAGCCACTCGCGGTGGGTCCGGTTGGCCTGCTTGGTGAGCCGCTGGATCTGGATCCAGTACTCCTCGAGGTGGTCGAAGTCGTCCAGCCGCGCCAGGGCGTCGATGGTCAGGTCCACCTGGCGGCCCATGGTCTCCAGCTGGTCGGAGCTCTGCCGCGGGAGCACGAGGTTCTCTCGGGCGATGATCAGGTCGCCGGCGGCGACGACGTGCTCCAGGGTGCGGTTCAGCAGCCGGGAGAGCGCGTAGATGTCCTCGCGGGGCAGCGGAGTGAGGAAGACGCTGCGGATGTGGGTCAGCAGGTTGAAATGGAGGTCCATGGCGGTGCCCTCCAGCCCGATCAGCTCCTCGCGCAGCGGACGCCGGTCCTCCGGCGGCATGCCGAGCAGCTGAGAGAGCAGGTGCACGCCGGTGCGGACCTCCCGACCGATGCCGGTCAGCAGCTCCACGGCCTGCGAATGGCGCTGGCCTCGTCGTGTGATCATCCGGTGGTCCTCATCTGGTCTGCCCTGCAACGGTGTCCGTGGAGAGTGTATAGCGGGAAGGTGAACTGCTCGGCCGCGGTGCGGCGGGCCGGCGCCGTCGTCGGACCTGCCGGTGCAGACAGCTGAACCCGCCGCATGCCGAAGCATGGGCGGGTTCAGGCCTGATGACGACGTCCGAGACGCCGTTCAGTGTGACGTTAGGGTGTCGGGCTGGGAACGCCTCACGGCGCGTGGCCGCTCGAAGCGGCTAAAGGTTGGAGCCCGGGGGTTACCTGCAGCCCGACACATTCCTAGTGTCCCCCTGGATTCTCCTGAGGTCAACCAGGAACTCTGATCCGGGCGGAGAGTCCGCTCATCGCAGGGACGAGGACCCTTCCGGTGTGGCTTCCAGTGCGGGTGCCAGCCTGCTGCGGGTGTCGTCATGGGTCCCTCCGCCACCATGGTCAGGCGGCGGAGCGCGGCGGTACCATCAGGGGCACAGGCTTCGCCGGGCAATGGTGGTGAGAGCGATGGAGAACATCCCTGACCGTGCACAGGTCGTCGTCATCGGGGCCGGAATCGTCGGCAGCTCGATCGTCCGACACCTCGCCGAACTCGGCTGGCGGGACATCCTGCTGGTCGACAAAGGCCCCCTGCCCGAACCCGGCGGCTCCTCCGATCATGCCTCGAACTTCGTGTTCCCGGTGGACCACTCCCGGGAGATCACCGAACTCACCCTGGACTCGCTGAGGCAGTACGCCGCGCTCGACGTGCTCACCGAATGTGGCGGCATCGAGGTGGCGCGCACCCCGGAGCGTCTCCAGGAGCTGCGCCGAAGGATGAGCTCGGCTGCCGCCTGGGGCGTCGACGCCGAACTGCTCAGCCCGGCGCAGGTCGCCGAGCACATGCCGTGGATCCGACAGGACCTGCTGCTGGCCGGATTCCACACGCCCACCGGGGCCATCGTCGACGCCGTCCGCGCCGGGGAGCTGATGCGCGCCCGGGCAGAGGAGCTCGGCGCGCTGACGATCGCCGACCGCACCGAGGTGACCGGGATGGAGGTCGACGACGGCCCCCACCTCGGGGTGCCCGGCCGCATCCGTGCGGTGCAGACCAGCCGCGGCCGGGTGGAGGCGGGCCACGTCGTCGTCGCCTGCGGCGTGTGGAGCCCGCAGATCGCCGCACTGGCCGGGGCCAGCATCCCGCTGGTGGCCGCAGTGCACCAGATGATGGACCTGGGTCCCATCCCGGAGCTCGCCGCCGCCGACGAGTGGATCTCAGTGCCGCTGGTGAGGGACATGGACGCCCGCATGTACGCCCGGCAGCGTGGGCCGGACCTGGAGCTCGGATCGTACGCGCACCGCCCCATCCTCCACGAGCCGTCCGATATTCCGCCGCTGGGTGCGCCCGGACAGGCCTCGCCCACCCAGATGCCGTTCATCGCGCAGGACTTCGCCCCGCAGCTGGCCCACGCCCGGCAGCTCTACCCCCAGCTGCTCGGCCAGCACGGCCGCGACGGCGTCGAGGTCACCCACGCCATCAACGGACTGCTCTCGCTCACCGCCGACGGCGCCCCGCTGCTGGGCGAGACCGCCGAGGTCCGCGGGCTCTGGTCCACGGCCGCGGTCTGGATCAAGGAGGGTCCCGGCGTCGGGCGAGCGATCGCCGAGTGGATGACCGACGGCGCCTGTGACGTGGATGTCCACGCCGCCGACGTCACCCGGACGCCGCCGCATGCCCGGACCCGGCGTCATGTCCGATCCCGCGCGGCGGAGGGCTTCCCCAAGGTCTACGGGATCGTCCACCCGCGGGAGCAGTGGGCCAGCAGCCGCCCGATGCGCACCAGCCCCTTCCATCCGCGCACCCAGGCGCTGGGCGGGGAGTTCTTCGAGGTCTCCGGCTGGGAGCGGCCGCAGTGGTACGCGGCCAATGCGTCCCTGGTGGAGGAGTACGCGGCGCACATCGATGACCGGGTTCACGAGTGGGACGCCCGCTGGTGGTCGCCGATCATCGAGGCGGAGCATCTGGCTATGCGGGAGCGGGCGGCGATGTTCGACCTCACCGCCTTCAGCGTTATCGACATCACCGGCCCCGCCGCCCTGGAGGGCGTGCAGCGGGTCGCGATGGCGAACGTGGATCGTGCCGTGGGTCGGGTCATCTACACTCCGCTGCTGGATGCCCGCGGCGGCTTCCGCTCCGATCTGACCATCGTGAGGCTGGGGAAGGAACACTTCCGCGTCATCACCGGAGCCGCCGACGGCGCCCGCGACCTGGCCTGGTTTCGCCGCCACCTGGCCGCTGAACTCGACGACGGCCGGGTGGTGATCCAGGACCTGACCTCGGCGACCTGCGCGATCGGGCTCTGGGGGCCGCGTGCCCGTGACGTCGTCGCCGGGTTGACCGAGGACGACGTCTCCGACGACGGGTTCGGCTTCGGCACGGCCCGGACAGTGGTGCTCGCCGGGATCCCCACGCTGATGGTACGCATCTCCTACGTGGGTGACCTCGGCTGGGAGATCCATCTGCCGGTGGAGCACGGCCTGGCCCTGTGGGACGCGCTGTGGGAGGTCGGGCGGCCGCAGGGTCTCATCGCCGCCGGAGGTGGGGTCTATGGCACCACCGGCCGGTTGGAGAAGGCGCACCGGCTCTTCGGGGCCGAGCTCACCCCGGACCATGACCCGGTGGAGGCCGGGCTCGCGCTGCCGACGGTCAAGCAGGCCGAGTTCCTCGGCAAGGACGCCTACCTGGCGGCCCGGGTGCAGGAGTCGGCCGCGTTGCTGTGCACTCTCGCCCTCACCGGCGCCGGGGCCGCTGAGCCGCGGTTCCCCACGGGGAACGAGCCGGTGCTCGACGTCGACGGCTCACCTCTGGTGGACGCCATCGGTCGGCGCAGCTACGTCACCAGCGCGGGCCCGACGCCGTCGCTGGGGCGCTACGTGATGCTGGCCTACCTGCCGCCCGAGCACGCGGCCGTCGGCACGGAGCTGCGGGTGGAGTACCTGGGGGTGCGGCTGGCGGCCGAGGTGCTGACGGTGGGGCGGACTGCCCCCTTCGATCCGGAGCACCGTCGGGTGAGGAGCTGAAGGGCTGAGTGAGCCCCGCACCCCCAGGGAGCACCCACTATGTGAGGTCGCACCCGCAACGTTGCGGGTGCGACCTCACATAGTGGGTGCGACTTCGGGGCGGGGCTCGCCGAGTGCAGGTGCGTTCAGCGGCGTCCCGAGTGGCCCAGGCGCTTCGACAGCGTGTCGGCGGCCCGGATGACCGGTTCGCGGACATCAGGGAGCCGGTCCGGGGGCAGGCGGTAGGAGGGCCCGGCCACGCTGATCCCGGCGACGACGGCGCCGCTGTGGTCGTAGACCGGTGCGGCCACGGCGTTGAGGCCCTCCTCGAACTCCTCCACGGCGAAGGTCCAGCCGCGGGTGCGGATCCGATGCAGCTCCTCGGCCAGCTCGGCGGGGCGGATCAAGGTGTGTGCGGTGAAGGGCTGCAGGCCTGCGTGGAGCACCGCGCGCCGGTCCTCCTCCGGCAGGTGGGCCAGCAGGACCTTGCCGTTGGAGGTGGCGTGCAGCGCGGTGTGCTGGCCGATCCAGTTGCGCATGGCGACGGCGCTGTCGGCCTCGGACTGGCAGACGTTGATCGCCACGCCCTCGCGGGTGATGGCCACGTTGGTCGTCTCGCCGATGGCCGCGGAGAGCTCGTCGCACACCGACTGGGCCTCCAGGCTGAGATCCAGGCGGGACGCGGTCGCGCCGGCCAGACGCAGGCAGCCGACGCCGAGTCGGTAGCCGCCGGATCCGTCCGGGGCCTCCACCAGGTCGTGACGCACGAGGGCCTCGGCCAGGCGGCCCACGGTGGATTTGTGCACTCCGAGCTCCCGGGCCATCTGGCTGAGGCTGGCCTCGCCGTCACGCGCCAGGATGCTCAGGACTGTGAGCGCTCGGTCAACTGACTTCACCGGAGGATCAGAGGTCGGGGATCCGTTCTGCCTCGGGGGTGCTGCCTCGGTGCTCATGATGTCTCGAGCATGCCGGGCGAGGGGCTCCAGGGCAAGGTCTGCCGTCTCGCATCACGCAACCTATTGTGTGATGCGAGACACAGTGTCATGCTGGAAGTGTCCCGATGATGTGGCAGCAGGGAGGCTCCCATGACTCTCAACGAGGGTACTTTCGCCATCTCCGACGGTGTTGATGCGGTCATCCCGGACCCCCGGGTCCTGCTGTACCCGAGGCTCCGGAAATCCCCCTTCTTCTGGGCGTCGCGCCGCCATGGCGTCGCGATGTACAGCGTCTACAACCACACCTACCACCCGCGCCACTACGGTGATCCGGTCTCCGAGTACTGGGCGCTGCTCAACGGGGTGACACTGTGGGACGTCGGCGTCGAACGGCAGATCGAGATCACCGGCCCCGACGCCTTCGACTTCACCAACATGCTCGTCCCCCGTGACCTCTCCAAATGCGAGGTCGGGCAGTGCAAGTACGTCTTCATCACCGGAGAGGACGGCGGCATCCTGAACGACCCCGTCCTGCTGCGGCTCGGGGAGAACCACTTCTGGCTCTCCCTGGCGGACAGCGACATTCTGCTCTGGGCCCGCGGGCTGGCCCACGGCTCCGGCATGGACGTCACCATCGAGGAGGCCGACGTCGGCCCGGTGCAGGTCCAGGGGCCGCTGTCCGGGCAGGTCATGTCCGCGATCTTCGGTGAGAGCGTCTTCGACATCGGCTACTACCGGCTGCGGGAGTACGTGCTCGACGGCATGGAGGTCATCGTCTCCCGCACCGGGTACACCGCCGAGCTGGGCTTCGAGATCTATGTGAAGAATGCCTCGCGTGACGGCGTCCGACTCTGGGACACGGTCTGGGCGGCCGGCGAGCCGTTCGGAATGAGGGTCATCGGCCCATGCCACATGCGCAGGATCGAAGCCGGGATCCTCGCCCACGGTTGCGACATCACCTTCGACACCAACCCCTTCGAGGTCGGGATGGGATATGACTGGATGGTGGACCTGAACCAGGAGGCCGACTTCATCGGCAAGGCGGCCCTGACCCGCATCAAGGAGCAGGGAGTCACCCGCAGACTCGCCGGCGTGGACATCGGCGGAGCCCCGCTGGGGACCTTCAACGACGGCTCCATGATCGAGGCCTTCCCGGTCTGGCGCAGCGGAGAGCGTGTCGGAGAGGTCACCTCGGCCTGCTTCTCCCCGCGTCTGGAGCGCAACATCGGCTACGCGATGGTGCCCGCCGGGCTCAGCGAGATCGGCACCGAACTCGAGATCGAGACCCCGGCAGGCCCGGTGCCAGCCGTGGTCGTCCCCAAGCCCTTCATCGATCCCACGAAGGACACGCCGAAGCAGTCCTTCGCCCCGGGAAACGGCCAGCTGCACACGGAGAACTGAGAGCCCCCGCCGGTGGTCCGCAAGGCACGCGCCGACCCCCTGGGGGGTCCGGCACAGAGGAGTGGCCTGGGTGAGCTGCTGGGTCATCCCCGGTTCGAAGTGCTTCCGCTCGACGGGATCGTCGACGACGTCGTCGCCCACCTGCCGGCCGGGGCCACGGTCACCGTGACCGCCTCCCCGGCCCAGGGGCCACGCCCCACCGTGGAGACCGCCACGGCATTGGCCGGACGAGGATTCCGAGCTGTGCCGCATCTGGCGGCGACCCAGCATGGGGAACACACTCTGCCTCGCACTCTGGAACAGCTCCAGACAGCGGGGGTGGAGGAGGTCTTCGTCGTGGGCGGGGACGGGGCGGTCGGGGGGTCCGCCCGTGGCGAGGATCCCGTCGGGGGCGACGCTCCGTTCTCTGACGGTGAGGCACTCCTGGCGGCGGTGCATCGACTGGCCCCGCAGCTGCGTCTCGGAGTGCCGGGCTACCCGGAGGGACACCCGAAGATCCCCCGGACGTCGCTCGACGCCGCCCTGGAACGCAAGGCCGAACGGGCCTGCTGCGTGGTCGGTCAGCTCTGCTTCGACGCGCAGACGGTGCGCGACTGGGCCGTGACGCTCCGGACCCGTGGCGTGCAGCCCCCGGTGTACGCAGGCATTCCCGGGGCCGTGGGCTCGGCCCGACTGATGCGCATCGCCTCCCGGATCGGCGTCGGGGACTCGCTGCGATTCCTGGCCTCCGGCGGTGCCGGCGTCGCGCTGCGGCTGGCCTCGCTCGGACACTACGACCCCACAGACCTGGCGGCAGGTCTGGTCGGTCAGGAGGGCGACGTCGTAGTGTCGGGCATCCACCTCTACACCTTCAACGCGCTCGAAGAAACTGAGCTGTGGCGCCGGCGACTGCTGGCCCGCCTCGAGGAGGGAGACCATCGATGACGACCACCCACCACCCCGCAGGCCGAGGACACGACACTGAGGAGACGCCCGCCGCCCCGCTGACCGCCCAGGACAGCCTGGGGATCTCTTCGCGGACGCAGCTGCGGCCCATCCACCAGATCGGCGCGGAGCTGGGGCTCGACGAGGACCTCATCGAGCCGTATGGGCGGGGCGTCGGGAAGGTGGACCTCGCCGCGATCGACCGGCTGGCGGATCGGTCGCAGGCCAAGTACATCCTGGTCACCGCAATCACCCCGACACCGCTGGGCGAGGGCAAAACCACCACGGCGGTGGGCCTCAGCCAGGGGATGGCGCGTACGGGCCGGCGGGCCGCCGTCGCCGTCCGGCAGCCGTCCCTGGGGCCGACGATGGGGATCAAGGGCGGGGGCACCGGTGGCGGGTGGAGTCAGGTGGTGCCCATGGAGCGGCTCAATCTGCACCTGACCGGCGACATCCATGCGGTCACCGCGGCGCACAACCAGCTGGCCGCCATGGTGGACAATCACCTGCACCGCGGCAGCCCGTCGGGCCTGCACCCGGAGCGGGTCACCTGGCGCCGGGTCCTGGACGTCAACGACCGCTCCCTGCGGCAGATCGTCTCCGGGATGGGGCCCGCGGGTGGAGGGCCGACGTCGAACGGTCCGGTCCGCCAGACCGGATTCGACATCACCGCGGCTTCCGAGGTCATGGCCACCCTGTCCCTGGCGCGCTCACTGGAGGATCTGCGGGCCCGGTTGGGACGGATCGTGGTGGGCACCACCGGTGACGGCGAGCCGGTCACCGCTGAGGACATCAACGCCGCCGGGGCGATGACGGTGCTGCTCAAGGAGGCCATCCGGCCCAACCTGCTGCAGACCGTGGAGCACACGCCCGCGCTGGTGCACTGCGGGCCCTTCGGCAACATCGCCACCGGCAACTCCTCGGTGGTCGCGGACCTGATCGGCTCTCGGGCCACCGACTACCTGATCACCGAGGCCGGCTTCGCCGCGGACATGGGGGCGGAGCGGTTCTTCAACATCAAGTGCCGCATCTCTGGGCTGGCGCCGGATGCCGCCGTCGTCGTGGCCACGGTGCGGGCGCTGAAGGTGCACTCCGGCCAGCACCGGGTGGTGGCCGGGCGGCCGCTGCCCGAGGGCATGCTGCAGGAGAGCCCGGAGGACGTGCGCACCGGCGCGGAGAATCTGCGGGCGCAGCTGCGGATCATCCGCCGCCACGGGGTGACCCCGGTGGTGGCGGTCAATGCGTTCCCCACGGACTTCCCCAGCGAGCACGAGGTCATCGCGCAGGTGGCCGCCGAGGAGGGCGCGCGGTGTGCGGTGTCCACGCATTTCGCCGACGGCGGCGCCGGCGCCGCGGACCTGGCCGATGCGGTGGCGGAGGCCGCGGAGGAACCGAGCGAGTTCCGGTTCCTGTACTCCGATGAGGCGCCGCTGGTGGAGAAGATCGAGACCATCGCCACGCAGGTCTACGGGGCCGACGGCGTGGACCTCTCGCCGACGGCCGCCAAGGACCTGGCGGCCTACACCGAGGCCGGATACGGGCGGCTGCCGGTGTGCGTGGCCAAGACCCACCTGTCGCTGTCCTCGGACCCGACGCTGGTGGGGGCTCCGAGCGGCTGGCGGTTGCCGGTGCGGGAGGTGCGGCTCTCCGCCGGGGCCGGGTTCGTCTACCCGATCTGTGGGACCATGCAGACCATGCCCGGGCTGGGCTCCTCCCCGGCGGCGGAGGGCATCGGCATCGACGCCGACGGGCAGGCGATCGGGCTCTTCTGAGGCTCAGCGCGGCTCTCGGCGGCGGGCCAGGAAGTCCTCGGCGACGTCGGCCGGTGCGCAGGCGAACCAGGCGTCCTCGAGCGCCACACGCAGATCCTCGCCGCTGACCGCGTCCAGCTGGATCAGCACGGAGGGATGCCCCTCGAAGTGCGGGGTGCTGAACAGTCCCTGGACGCCGGCGGCGAGGACGGCTTCCTTCTCCCCGAGGTCATCCACACGGGCGGCCAGGGTCGGGCCCGACGGCGGCGTCTGATCGCCGAAGCGCCGGATGTCGGCCTGCGTGAACGGTCGCTCCCAGGCGAAGGCCGCGCCCCGCACCGACCACTGGGGATGCCCGCGAAAGGTGCCTTCCACGACCTCGGGCAGGGACAGGGCGAGGGTGCGGACGTCGTCGACCGTGGGAGCCATCGGGTCACTTCCTGAGCGTGCCGGACGAGCTGAGCAACGGGTGGGACGCTGCGTCGTCGTCGCCCGCATCCCCAGGCTACCGGGGGCGGCGTCTGCCGCAGGAGGGCCGGCGGCCCATTCCCTGGGGTTCTCGGGACGTGGCAGGATGCTGCCAGGCCGCCCGGGGGCGCCGGACGGCCGTGACGAGACGAAGGAGCGACTGCCCATGGCGTGCAGGATCGGAGAGCTGGTGCTGGAATGCCGGGATCCGGAGCGGCTGGCGGAGTTCTGGTGCGAGGTGCTGGACTTCGTGGTCCTGGACCGCCCCGGCGACGGCAGCCTCGAGATCGGGGCCCGGGACGGGTTCGGCGGCTCCCAGCCCACCATCATCCTCAGCCCCCGGGACGAGCTCTCCTCAGTGGACACGCCACGGCTGCACCTCGACCTCAACGCCACCGACCGGGACCAGGGGGCCGAGTTGGACCGGCTGCTGGCCGCCGGGGCCCGCCCCGCCGATGTCGGGCAGTCCGGGGAGGAGAACTGGCACGTCCTGCAGGACCCCGAGGGCAACATCTTCTGCCTGCTTCGGGCCCGCATCGCGCCCGTGGGGTGACCGATGGCCCGGGAGGCTGAGACCGGGCGGCAGCCCGGGACCCGGCCCGTACGCGGATGTCAGGATGCGTCCATGAGGTTCGCGCAGCAGATCGTGGTCCTGGACGCCGACGACGTCGCCACAGTCGCCTCCTTCTGGGCCGGCGTGTACGGGGGTCGGGTCAGACCCTCCGATCCCAGCTGGTATGAGGTGGAGGTGGACGGCGCCTACCCGCTGGCCGTGCAGCACGCCCCGGGCCATGTGAGGCCTGAGTGGCCGGACGGGCAGCCGCAGCAGATCCACCTGGACCTCTATGTGGAGGACATCCGGGCCGAGCATGAGCGGGTCATGGGGCTCGGAGCGGAGTTGCTGGAGGCGGCCGAGGACCTCGACGCCGCCACCGGATTCCAGGTGTACGCCGACCCGGCCGGGCACCCGTTCTGCCTGTGTTGGGGCTGGCCGGTATGGCGGGCCCAGCTGGACGACTGACGGTTCAGGTGTCGATTCGGTCCCGTCCCGATCGTCCTCACTGAGGAACAGCTCGGCGAAGGGATGCGCGCGTTCGACGCCTACGTGACGTCGCTCGAGGAGGCCGGCGTGCTGCGCGGTCTGGAGGTCCTGCATGACACCCACGCGACGACGTCGAGACGATTCCGGACAAGTGTCTGGAGCTGCTGTTCGCCTGCGCCCACCGGGCGATCGGAGAGACCATGCGCACTCCGCTGATGCGGCGGGTCGTTTTCGGCCGCGACGCCGCAGAGGGCGCACGGCTCTGCGACGTCTCGGAGGCCACGATGGCGCAGCGGCTGGTGCGCACCAAGCGGCGCGTCCGCGACGTCGGCATCCCCTTCCATATCCCCACCCGTGAGGGCATGCCGGCCCGGCTGGCTGCCGTCCTGGAGGCCATCTACGGGGCGTATGCGAGTGACTGGCTCGACCAGTGCGACGCCGTCCGGGAGTCGCTGGCTGACGAGGCGTGGGGACTGGCTGCGCTGCTCACCTTCCCCCAGTCGCGCGCTCCGGCCCGTGTCTCAAAGCCGTGGCCGCCCATCCAGTCGGCGCATTGCGATCGGAAGCGCACCGGGAGGCTGGACACGGGCCGGCTCCTGCAGCTCTATGACGGGCTGATCGCCGTCGCACCCCACACAGGGGGCGGTCACCGCTCGCGCCGCTGTGCTGGCCGCCGAGGAGTGAGGCGCAGGACTCGGCGGGCGGCGGTGCCGCCCGCCGTTGTATCGTCGAGAGGCCCGGCGTCGTCATCCTGCCGAGGCGTCCCGAGGATCAGCGGAGGTGGACCGTGACCGCACACGTCGGCGTCGTCGTGACCGATCAGTACCTGCCGGGGGTGCAGGACCCGGACACTGAGGTGCTGCTGCCCGCGCTGCGCGCTTCCGGGATGCGAGCCACTCCCGTGGTCTGGCACGCGCACACCCCGGGTGAGGGCGACTACGACCTCCTGGTGCTGCGCAGCCCCTGGGACTACCCCTGGCGGGAGGACGAGATCCGCGCCTGGCTGCATGAGACTCATCGGCACGTGCGGGTGCTGAACGCTCCGGCCCTGGTGGACTGGAATCTGGACAAGGTCTACCTGCGGGAGCTCGAGTCCCACGGGGTGGCCACCGTGCCCACCCGGTGGGCGGACACTGCTGAGCAGCTGAACGCAGCCCTGGCCGCCTACGACGACGACTGGATCGTGCTGAAGCCCAGGGTCTCCGCCGGCGCCCTGCACACTGGGCTGCTGCAGGCCTCCAGCGACGACGCACGGCGCCTGGGCGAGCAGATCCTGGCGGCAGGACGCACCGTGATGATCCAACCGGAGGTGCCGGAACTCTCCGCGGGCGCGGAGAAGGCGCTGTACTTCATCGACGGGCAGCACACCCACACCATCAGCAAGGGCGCGATCCTGGCCCGCGGCGGAGGATTGGCCGGCGGCGAGTATTCCGAGGACCCGCAGCCGGTGGAGGCCACCGCCGCCGAGGCGTCCTTCGCCCACCAGGTCATGGCCGCCATCGACGCCGCCTCCCCGGCGGAGTCCCCGCTCTATGCCCGAGTCGACCTGGTCACCACCGCCCAGCACGGCATCGTGCTGTTGGAGGCGGAACTGTTCGAGCCGGTGCTGAACCTGCACAAGGTGCCGGAGGCGGCGACGGCGCTCGCCGCGGCGATCTCGCGGCGGGTGGCGCGCGTCTCTGACGGCGCCTCCTCCCTGCCGCGCCGGTGAGCCCGCCGCTGAGTGGCGCCGCGCGGCGGCACGAGGCCCGTCACACGGCCGACGGCGGCGTCGCGAAGATCCGGTAGCCCCGGTGCGGGTCATAGCCGTGGACCTCACGGGTGCTGAGCACCGCCATGAACTCCAGCACGTCGCTGGTGATGACCTGCCCGGGGACCAGCACCGGGAAGCCGGGCGGGTAGGGGGTGACGAACCCGGCGGAGACCGGGCGCTCGCCGGCGGCGACCCGGGCGCGCAGCTCCTCCGGGAACACATGCTCGGTGTTCCGGCGCTGCTGGCCGGCGAAGAACGCAGTGCGCATGTCGCCGTCGGGAAGCGTCGCATCGGTGGCATGGTCGGGGGAGAAGGTGCTGAAGTCAGGCAGCGGGGGCAGGGGCTCCTCGGCCGGGGCCCGGTCGTCGGGATGCCGCCGGGACAGGGCGTCGTCGAAGCGTTCGGCCAGCTTCACCAGCACCTCGATCAGGTAGGCGATGGCGCTGCGGGAGGTGCCGATGTTGGTCATGAACAGCACCGTGTTCCCGCTGGTCTTGTTGACCTGGATCCCGTACCGGTCCATCAGGTGCTCGTGTTTGAACGTGTCCCCGTCGACGCCGGTGCGGCTGATCTCGATGGTGATGCGGCTGGGGTCGACGACGAACTCGTCGTGCGCCCAGGCTTCCCACATCGGCGCCAGTCCATGGCGCAGCGGCATGGGTCTGCCGACGCCCCGGTGTTCGGCCGGGATGAGGTCGTGGGCGGTGAGCACTCGGAAGGTGCGGCGCAGCAACGGGTGGCGGGCGATCGTCTGGGCCAGGCTGGAGGCCAGGTCCAGTTGGCGCTGCACCAGGGCGTAGCCCTCCAGCTCCACCTGACGGCGTCCGATGTCCAGGGTGGAGAGGATCTGATAGTTCGGTGAGGTGGAAGTGTGGGTCATGTACGCCTCATGGAATGCCTCCTCGGCCTCCCGCTCCCAGTCCTGGTCGTAGACGTGGATCATGGACCCCTGCCGCAGGGCGGTCAGCGTCTTGTGGGTGGACTGGGTGGCGTAGACCCGGATGCGGGCCTCCGGGCTGGGGATGAGCTGCTCGGCCAGCCAGACCTCGTCCTGGGCGGGGGCGCCGTCGGCGTCGTGGAGCCGTTCCTGCTGGGCCCGGTGGGCGGCGGCGTGGGCGGGGGACTTCAGCCGCTCCTCCAGGTTCTTCGCCGCGTTCATGGCCGTGCGACGTCGGGTGACCGGGTGGAACGCGGCGAAGGCGAACCACGCCTCGTCCCACAGGAACACCAGGTCAGGCTTGATGGCCAGGCATTCGGCCATGACCCGCTCCGGGTCGTAGACGATGCCGTCGAAGGTGCAGTTGGTCAGGGTCACCATGCGCACCTCGTCGAGCCGGCCGACGGTCCGGTAGTCGAGCAGCAGCTGCTTGATGCGGTCCAGCGGCACGGCCCCGTAGAAGGCGAAGTCGTTGAGCGGGTACGCCTCCAGGTAGGCGGGCTTCGCCCCGGTGAGGACCACTGCATGGTGGTGGGACTTGTGGCAGTTGCGGTCCACCAGCACGACGTCGGCCGGTGCCGTCAGCGCCTGGTGGACGATCTTGTTCGCGGTGGAGGTGCCGTTGGTGACGAAGAACGTCTGCCGGGCGCCGAAGGCCCGGGCCGCCAGGTCCTGGGCCTTCTTGATCGTGCCGGTCGGCGCCAGCAGGGAGTCCAGCCCGCCGGAGGTGGCGCTGGTCTCGGCCAGCAGCAGATTCAGCCCGTAGAACTCCGCGAGATCCTTGATCCACTGGGAGGACACCACGGAGCCGCCGCGGGCCACCGGCAGCGCGTGGAAGACCCCGACCGGACGACGTGCGTGGTCCTGCAGGGCGGTGAAGAACGGCGTGTCATACAGGTGGGAGGCCCGGCGCAGCAGGGACAGGTGCAGCTCCAGCTGATCCTCGCGCCAGAAGACCCGCCGGAAGCGGTGGGTGAGCGCCCCGGCCAGGTCCTCCAGATGGGCGCCGGCCATCAGGTAGAGGTCCAGCTCCGGGCGCAGCGCGGCCAGCGTGTCCGCCAGGCGCAGCACCCGCTGCACCGAGGCCAGCTGGCTGTGCGACGACGCCGGCCCCTCCGAGACCTGGGAGCGGGCCAGGGCGATGGTCTCGCGGAGGTCGCGGCTGAGCGGCTGGTGGGTGTGTTCGCTGAACCCCGGACGCACCACGCAGGCGAGGATGTGCGGATTCGTCAGGACCGCGGCGACGGCGTCGTCCGCGGAGGGCACGACGACGAACTCGTAGGTGAACGCGTCGGCGGGTGAGCGCAGCCGCAGCCCTTCGGAGCGGATCGTGTCCCGGTCGGCGGCGGTGGTCTCATCGACGATCAGCACCTCGAACCGTGGGCGCGTGTCCGGGTCGGCGGCCGTCTCGGGCCGCTCCGGCTCCTCCAGGTGCTCGTCCCGGGGCTCCTCCGGCACGGTGTCGCCGCGCAGCCGGTGCACCACACGGCCGATCAGGTCGAAGGCGGTGCGGTAGTCGCCCTCCTCCAGGAGTTCACCGATGCTGCGCACATAGCGCTGGCCGAAGCCGGCCCAGTACATCTCGATGGTCTCCAGGGCGCGCAGGGAGCGGTGGATCTCGCTGTCGGAGGCGAGGACCTCGACGTCGTCGCTGCCCAGCGCCAGGCGCTTCACGGCGAACCGCAGATACTCCCAGGCGTCGCTGCGCAGCCGCCAGGTGCTCGCCGGCATCCCCGGGTCACGTTCCAGTGCTGGCGTCCAGGACGGGGCGCTGCGCGGAGACGTGCGGCGCGGGGATGTGCGCTGCGGGGGCTCGCCGTCGGCGTAGCCGGTGCCGGGGGTCGGAGACTCCGGGGGTGCGGGGTGGTCAGCGCCGTTGCTGATCATGATCGGGTGGTGTCCTTCCGAGAGTCGGCAGGCCGTGTTCCGATGATAGGTGGCATCATGTCAACGGCATGTTGCCGGACGTCATCCGAGGACTCGGCAGTGAGGTGCGCACGGGTTCATCTGGCGGTGATGACCACTATCCTCGTGCAGAGAGGCGCACGTATGAGGGGGGAAGGTCACGATGGTCGGACAGGCCGGGCAGGACCAGTCCATGGCCGCGCTCGGCAGGACCATGGGGAGCATCGGCCGAGTGGTCCGGGGGAGCTCTGCGCAGCTTGTGGGGCAGGTCGGCGGGCTCACCGGCTCGGCCGCCGAGTCGGCCGAGCGGCTGATGGAGAAGGCCCCCGACCCGTACGAGGAGGCCATCGCCGCGTACAACGGCGCCTTCACCTCCATGAGCGATAGAGGGGTCGCGCTGCTGCGCCAGCGGGAGCGGGCTGCCGATCTGATCCAGCTGACCGAGGAGCTGGTCAACAGCATCGCCCACACTCCGAAGTCCTTCCACGCGGACGTCGACGCCATGGAGTTCCACCGGGCGAGCTTCGTGGCGGCGGAGCAGTTCGCCCAGGACGACCTGGAGTCGGCGCGACGATCGGCGGTCGGCACAGGAGCCGGATTCGCGGCAGGTGCCGCCGTGGCCAGCATGGCCCCGACGGCGGCGATGTGGGTGGTGACGACGTTCGGCACCGCCTCGACGGGCACCGCCATCTCGACGCTGTCTGGTGCGGCGGCCTCCAACGCGGCCCTGGCCTGGTTGGGCGGCGGCGCTGTGGCCGCAGGCGGCGGGGGCACTGCTGCGGGCAGCGCCGTGTTGGCCCTGGCCGGTCCCATCGGGTGGACGGTCGCGGGCGCCACCGTGCTGACATCGATCGCGCTGTTCGCCAGGAAGAAACACGCTTCCCGTGAGGCCAGGCGGGAGGCGTTGGCATCGGTCGAGCAGAACACCGCGGCGGTGAGGATGATAGACACCCAGCTGGAGGACCTCCTCCGACGCACCGAACTGATCCGCACAGAGCTGATGACGAGTTACCGCCGGGCTGTCAGGTTCACCGACGCCGATTTCCTTGCCCTGACCCCGGATCAGCAGTCCTTCCTGGGGGCGCTGGTCAACAGCGCCAAGGCCTGCGCGGTCCTGCTCAGCACTCGCGTCGAGTCGGAAGCGACCGATGAGGGATGAGACTCAGCGGCAGTCGATGAGCACGCAGAAGCAGGCTGTCGCAGCATGGGTGGAGCACGTCAACGGGCGCCGTCTGAGTGCCTTGCTGAGTGAACTCCAGCAGCAGGACGTGCATCTCCGCGACGCGCTGGCCAGCATTGATCACGCGTTGGAGACCATCGCCCAGGATGTGGTGTCCACGAATCGGGGCGGGGTGAAGGGGATGCACGGATTCATCGCTGAAGTCGCCGAGGTGGGAGTCGGCAATGCTCGCAGCCAGGTCCGGGGCCGACATGCGGTGTATCAGTGGATCGATGACAACGGCGCGGTGGACCTGGTGCGCGAGGGTGTCGGCATCCAGCAGAAGTTCGTCGCCTCCGGAGGGCGCCTCGGGCTCGGCGCGATCGCCGAACACCTGCGGAGGTATCCCGATTTCCTCGCGCACGGCGGGAAGTACCAGGTGCCTCTGGACCACTACGAGACGATCCGGGCTCTGTATGAGATGCCCGCGGAGGAGGCCGGGAGGACTCTCTCGCGCGCCGGTGACGGGCCTTCCTTCGCCGACTGGAAGCGGATCCGCGATTTCTTCAGCGACGGCGTCGTCGACATCGAGGCGATCGAACCCTCCACGCTGCGATACGACCAGGTGCAGCGGGAGGTCTACGACACGACGTTGGAGTCAGAGCGCGAGGGTCTGCGCGTCACAGACCGGGTGGAGCGCGAGGGGGCGCGGCAGAGGAGCCGCCCGTCTGTGCGCCAAGCAGGACAGGTGGCCGCCGCCGCGGCGGCGACAGAGGGTGGCCTCTCCTTCGTCCGGGCTCTGGCCGCCAAGCGTCGGGAGGGCAAGAGATTCCATGACTTGGTGGAGCAGGACTGGATCGATGTCACCTCCGGCACCGCCGCCGGCGCCCTCACCGGTTCCCTCCGTGGGATCAGCCTCTACGCACTCACCAACGTCACCGCCGCCCCGGCGGCTGTGGCCAGCTCGGTCGCGACGGCCGCCTTCGGGATCGCCGAACAGGCCCACCAGCTGCGTGCCGGGACGATCGACGAGCTGCGATTCCTCGAGAACGCCGAGCTGATCTCTGTGGAGGCCTCCCTCAGCGCCCTGTCCTCGATCGCAGGGCAGGCACTCATCCCGGTACCCGTTCTGGGGGCGGTGATCGGCAACACTGTGGGAACGGTGATGCACCGGGCGGCCTCCTCCTCGTTGGCCGCCCGAGAAGCGGCTCTGGTCGAGCGCAGGGCCCAGCATCGGCGGCGACTCGCGGCCGAGCACGCCGCGCAGTACCATCAGCTGCTCGAGGTCCTGGACTCCGCCATGACGCGCTACCTCGACATCCTGGATCGCGCGTTCTCCCCGGATCCGGAAGTCGCCTTGGAAGGGTCGGTGGAGCTCGCCGTGGAGCTCGGTGTGGCGCCGGACGAGGTCTTGGACACCGACGCGAAGATCTCCGCCTACTTCCTGGAGTGAGGCCCCGTCGCCTCCGGGGAGGCCGGTGTCCGGCGCAGACGGCTTCACTGGTGGGCCCTGCGGGGCTCGAACCCGCGACCAGCGGATTAAAAGTCCGATGCTCTACCAACTGAGCTAAAGGCCCGCGATGCGGCTCTCGGGGAGCCTGTCCGGCGTCCCGAGGCGACTTCCATCGTAGACCATCGGCGACGTCTGGTCGTCGAGGTCGTGCTCGGGCGGCGACCCGGAAGGTCTCGCCGGACCGGGGTACGGTCGGCCCCGCCGGCGAACCGCCGCGCCCCAGGAGGTGCGCGTCTGCCGGAGGTGTCGGTGCCACCCTGGTGACCAGCGACGATAGGGGGCATAATTGCCCCCACCGGAAGGAGACGTGATGAGCAGCACGGCACGCCATCGCAGACCGAAGATGATCGATCCTGCGGCATTCGACCAGCAGGAGGGCGGAGCCGATCCGGCGACGATCGCGCAGGCCGCGCATGACACGGCCCACGCCCTGGTCTACCACGGCCGGGACTCGGACGATCCGGAGGTCACGGAACGCTTCATCAAGCTCGCCGAGACGGAGGGCATCGAAGCCATCGCCGAGCTCTGGTCGGATTCACCGGCCCATTCCCTGGCCGGCAGTCTGTGGCGGATCTACGCGATCCGTGCCGCCGTGCAGGAGAACCCTCGTCGCCTCGCCGAGTACTACGACGCTGGCCGGGGCCACGGCACCACGGCCGCGATCGCCGGAGTTCCCGAGCCGCCCACTGCCGACGAGATGACCAAGCTTGCTGACATGGTCCTGGCCGGGATGTACACCGGTGAGATCGACGTCGCCTTCGACCGTGCCGCCGCCTTCTGCCGGGTCATCGCCCGGGGCGAGGCCCATTGGGCGGACAGCCACGACGGGACCGCCGCCGACGTCGCCCGCCGGATGACCACTCGAGCCGATCAGCTGGTGCGCACGGCCGAGGAGCTGGAGGCCTCCGCCCGGGCATTCCGTGCCGGGACGCTGGACTGAGCGACGTCGGACGACAGAGGTGGTCGGCGTGAGACTGCGGGGTTGGGGCACGTCGGTCGGGCAGCTGTGTGTCGACGCGTTGGCCTGACGTCACGACTTCACAACGTTCTGGGATGGAGTCTGTCACCACGCAGGTCGTCGAGGATGATGAGGGTAAGGTTGCGCCCGAGGAAGCTCGGGCGTGACGGTCCCGAGGTCGCCCGCGACGGCACGCCGAGGGGCTGTGCAGGCCGGTGTCGTGCGCGTGGGCGTTCACCGCACTGTGATGATGACGAGGGTCAGCGGCGGCTGACTGACAGAGGGGCGACTCATGTCGGAGAACAATCCATACGGCCAGCAGGGTGGCTGGCAGCCGGGACAGGACCCGCAGCAGCCCGGTGAGCGGCAGTCGGGCTACGGATACCAGAGCGCATCGAGCCCGCATGCCGCGGGAAGTCACGGCCCACAGGACCACGGTCAGCAGAACTACGGTCAGCAGAACTACGGGGCGCAGGGCCAGTCCGGCTATGGCCAGGGCCAGCCGGGTTACGGAGATCCGCAGTACGGAGCCGGCGGTCACGGAGGCGCTGGCTACGGGGCCGGAGGTTATGGGTCTGGCGGTTACGGACCGGGCGGCCCCGCCGGACCTGGGGGACCGGGGGGACCCGGCCAGCCGGTGGGACCTGGGGCTCCTGACGGGCCGGCAGGCCCCGGTGGCCCTGGCGGCGGGTCTGGCGGGAAGGGGCCCGGCAAGGGCCTGATCTTCGGGATCATCGGTGGTGTCGTCTTCCTGGTCATCGTCCTCGCCGTGGTCCTGTTCATGCTGCTGGGCCGTGGTGGCGCAGATGACGCCGAGGGTGGCACCGGCGGTGAGGGTGAGGAGAACGGTGGATCGGCTGTCGAGCCGGGGGCCGACTCCACTCCGCACGGCGCTGTGGAGGCCTACCTGACGGCTCTGTCCGAGGGTGACGCCGAGGGCGCGCTCTCGCTGATCGACGCCCCCTCCGACACGACGCACATGACTCAGGAGGTCCTCGACGCCTCCCTGCAGATCGCTGACATCACCGACATCTCGGTCAATGAGGTTGAGGTCGGAGAGTATGCCTACAGCGAGGAAGTCACCGCCAGCTTCACCGTGGGTGAGGAGGACGTCACTCACCGCTTCTGGACCTCCACCGACGATGAGGGTGACTCCTGGCATCTGGATGCCGCGATCCGCATCAGCGAGCCCTCCGCCGGTTCGCTGGACGTCACCGTCAACGGGGTGGAGTTCGCCACCTCCGACGCCTACGTGTTCTTCGGGCCGGCCTACGAGCTGGACATCGCGCACGAGAACTTCACCTTCGACGGCGACAGCATCGTCTACGCGACCGAGACCTACGTCTCCACCAGCAACCTCTCCCCGGAGCTCACCGATGAGGCCGAGGACATCTGGCGCGATCTGATCATCGCCGAGGTCGAGGCCTGCGTGACCTCGAACGAGAAGGAAGCCGGCTGCGGACTCGACATGCCGGATGAGATCTCCGGGGCGGAAGTCATCGAAGGATCCATCGAACGGTCGCTGCCCTCCTCCGAGCAGCAGGCTCTGGAGAGCATCGAGCCGCGTCTGGACTTCTCCAATCCGAACCTGGTGACCACCGATTACGTGAGCATCACCATCGATGTGGAGTACGAGGGACGCGCCGGCGGCAGCACGGACCTCTACGAACTGTGGACCGGTGATCCGCGCTGGCTCGACGACCCGGTCGTGGACATGACGGCCGAAGAGCTGGAGGTCACCTGGGAGTGACCGCTCGTGGCTGAGACGGCGGCCCCGGGGGCTCTCCCCCGGGCCCGCCGTCGTCTGCTCTACACTCTCCTCGTGCAGCAGAACACCTCCACCACAGTCGACGACGCCCGCCCGACCGGCGAGGCGATCGTCCAGTCCCTTCCGTGGCGATGGAACGCCCAGGGGAGGATCTTCCTCATCGGCGGCCTCGGCTTCATGTTCGACGCCTGGGACGTCTCGCTCAACGGCATCCTCATCCCGCTGCTCAGCGAGGAATGGGGACTCACCCCCTCCCAAGCGGCCTGGATCGGCACCGCCAACCTGATCGGCATGGCGGTCGGCGCGGTGATGTGGGGAACCATCGCGGACCGGATCGGCCGCAAGCAGGCCTTCGCCTGGACGCTGCTGATCTTCTCGATATTCACCATCGCCGGGGCCATGACCAACGACCTCAGCTGGTTCGTGCTGTTCCGCTTCCTCGCCGGCATCGGGCTGGGCGGCTGCGTGCCGGTGGACTACGCCCTGGTCGGCGAGTTCACCCCGGCGAAGCACCGCGGCCGAGTGCTGACCGCCATGGACGGCTGGTGGCCCATCGGCGCCGCGCTGGCCGGGTTCGTCTCCGCCCTGCTGGTCGGCATCTGGGGTGACTGGCGGCTGCCCCTGCTGGCCATGATCCTGCCGGCCCTGCTGGTCTTCGCCGTGCGGCTCTTCGTCCCCGAATCTCCCATGTACCTCATCCGACAAGGCCGGACCGCGGAGGCTCGGCGGATCATCGATGACTTGGTGGCCCGCACCGGGGCGGCTCCGCGGGAGTACGTGCTCATCCCCGGCACGGAGTCCTCCAGCCTGACCCTGGGGTCGCTGGTGGTGCAGCTGCGGCGGGTCTGGGCGCACAGCTGGCGCATCACCACGGTGGCGTGGGTGATGTTCCTGTCGGTGATGACCGTCTACTACATCGCCCTGCAATGGATGCCGCACTTCCTCATCGAGGCCGGCTATGAGCAGTCCCGGGCCTTCATCACCTCCGCCGGCATGGCCGGCGTCGGGTTGGTGGGTGTGCTGATCTCCACGGCCCTGGTGGAGGTCACCGGCCGCCGGATGCTGCTGGCCGTCTCCGCGCCGACGGCGACCGCCCTGCTGGTGGGCCTGGCGTTGGTCATGGAGGTGCCTGCCCTGGTGCTGGTCATGGTGCTCGGCTTCGGGCTGATCATCCAGATCTCCATCCCGGTGCTCTACACCTATGTCTCCGAGCTCTACCCCACGGAGCTGCGCGGCTCCGGATTCGGCTGGGCGTCCACAGTCTCCCGCATCGGGGCCGGGGTGGGGCCGCTGCTGTTCATCGGGTGGCTGCAGCCGGCCCTGGGACTGGCCGGGGCCTTCACCGTCTGCCTGCTCGGGGTGGCGGCCGCCGTCGTCGTGATGATGCGCCTGGCTCCGGACACCACCGCCAAGCAGCTGGACTGACGCTCCCGTCCCTGCGTTGAGAGGGTGCGTTCTCGCCCGAACCGGTCGAGAATCCGGCCCATTCGGGCGGAAACTCACCCTCTCAACATGGCGGTGGCCCATGAGGCAGACTGGTGCCGTGACCGACGACATCGCATCTCAGCCGGCAGCGGCCACCCCAGCGCATACCGCCTCCGAGTTCGTCACCGTCCAGACCACGGTGGAGGACGAGCAGCAGGCCCAGCATCTTGCCATGGTCCTCCTCGAGGCCGGCCTGGGCGCCTGCGTGCAGCTCAGCCCCATCCGCAGCTTCTACCGCTGGAAGGGCGAGGTCCACGACGATCCTGAGCAGCTGCTCACCGTGAAGACCACCGCTGCCGCAGTGCCCGCTCTGAAGTCGCTGCTGGATCGGGAGCACCCCTACGAGGAGCCCGAACTGATCGTCCAGCCGATCATCGACGGCGCCCCCGGCTACCTGGACTGGGTGTGGGAGAGTATCACCGGCTGACTCCTCGCTTGAGTTGAGAGGGTGAGTTTCCGCCCGAACTGGCCGGAAATCCGGGCTATTCGGGCGGAAACTCACCCTCTCAACCGGCTCCGGGAGGTGTAGCACGACGACGACCCCGCTCGGGAGTCCGAAGACTCGCCGGAGCGGGGCCGCCGCCGTCCGGATGTGCGGCTCAGGCACGGGGCGAAGCTGGGCCCGATATCCGGAGCATCAGACGTCCGCGCCCACCTTCCGCTGCTGCGGGTAGCGGATGGACTCGACCATCTCCTGCACCTCGTGCGACGGCGGGGTGGTCAGCTTCGACACCACGAGGGTGACGATGAAGTTGACCAGGGCGCCGACCGCGCCGATGCCCTCGGGGCTGATGCCCAGGATGTGGTCGTTGGCGCCGGTGCCGAACACCTCCAGGGTGTAGATCATGTACGTGGCGGTGAATACCAGGCCGGACAGCATGCCGGCGGTGGCGCCGATCCCGTTGGCCCGCTTCCAGAAGATCCCGAGGATCAGGATCGGGAAGAACGTGGAGGCCGCCAGTCCGAAGGCGAACGCCACCACCTGGGCCACGAAGGCCGGAGGGTTGATGCCGGCGAAGATCGCGATGATGATCGCTGCGGCCATCGCCAGACGTCCCACCAGCATCTGCTGGCTGTCCGAGGCGCCCTCCCGCTTGAAGACCCGGAAGTACAGGTCGTGGGAGGCGGCCGAGGAGATGACCAGCAGCAACCCGGCCGCGGTGGACATGGCCGCCGCCATGCCGCCGGCGGCCATCAGGCCGATGATCGGGGCGGGCAGGCCGCCGATCTCCGGGGAGGCGAGCACCAGGATGTCGTTGTTGACGATCAGGTCCGCTCCGGAGGCCGCGTTGTTGGACACCGACTCGATGGTGTCCACCCCCTCAGCGACGCTCACCAGCCCGGTGGCTCCCCAGGTCTCGATCCAGTTCGGCAGCTGGTCCACTGTGGTGCCCTGCACGCCCTGCAGCAGGTTCAGTTTGGTGAACGCGCCCACCGCCGGCGCGGTCAGATACAGCAGGGAGATGAAGAACAGGGCCCAGAATGCCGAATAGCGGGCGCCGCGGACGGTCTTGGTGGTGTAGAACCGGATGATCACGTGCGGCAGTCCGGCGGTGCCGAGCATCAGCGAGGCGGTCACCAGGAACACGTCGAGCTGTCCGCCGTCGCGTCCGGCGAAGGCCTGGGTGAACTCGTGCAGTCCGAACTGCACGCTGAGCGCGTCCAGCTCCGCGAGGATCTTCCCGTAGGAGATCTGCGGGACCGGGATGCCGGTGGTCTGCTGGGCCACGGCCACGGCGGGAATCAGGTACGCGGTGATCAGCACCGAGTACTGTGCCACCTGGGTGTAGGTGATGCCCTTCATGCCGCCGAGCACCGCGTAGAAGAAGATGATGGCCGCGGCGAGGATGACGCCCCAGGTGAGGTTGAGTCCGAGGAAGCGGCTGAAGACGATGCCGCCGCCGTTCATCTGGCCGACCACGTAGGTGAAGGACACCACGATGGCGGCGACGGCGGCCACGATCCGCACGGATTCGGAGTACCGGTCGCCGACGAACTCCGGGACGGTGAACTTGCCCCATTTGCGCAGGTAGGGGGCGAGCAGCAGGGCCAGCAGCACATAGCCGCCGGTCCAGCCCATCAGGTAGACGGAACCGTCGGAGCCGAGGAAGGCGATGAGTCCGGCCATGCCGATGAAGGAGGCCGCGGACATCCAGTCGGCAGCGACGGCGGCACCGTTGGCGATGGTCGGCACGCCCTGGGAGGCGACGTAGAACTCCTTGGTCTCCTTCACCCTCGAGCGCCAGGCGATGAAGATGTAGAGGCCGAAGGTGAGGATGATGAAGAAGAAGGTCCAGAACTGGATGTCGTTCATGCTCGCTCACCGTCCCCATTGCGCTCGGCGACGCCGAACTCGTCGTCGATCCGGTCCATCCACAGGGCGTAGACCAGGATGATCAGCACGAAGGTGTAGATGGATCCCTGCTGGGCAAACCAGAGTCCGAGGGGGAACCCGAGGATCTCGATGGCGTTCAGCGGCTCGATCAGCAGGACGCCGAAGCCGAAGGAGACGGTGAACCAGACCGCCAGCAGGACGATCATCAGGCGCAGATTCTTCTTCCAGTAGCGCTGCCGCCAGGAGGTGTCCTGATCCGGCGGGGCGCCGCCGGAGGTGCTCTCATACGCCGTGTCGGCCATGGGAGGCTCCCTTCCCTTCCTCGGGTGTGGTCATCCGGGGCGGTGCTGCCCGGAGAGGGTGCGCGGCATCTGGGACCGCGCATGTCATGAATGCCGTGGGACCCAAGAAACCCCACTGTGAGTCAGCTCACAAGTGATCTCGCGCAGACGGTGCCCTTGTGTTCGCCAGCGGCGGGTATGGGTCCGTGAGCGGTGATCAGCCCCGCGGGGGCGCCGCTCACGGAGGCATGCATGCCGCTCATGGCCGCCACGGCACCGTTGGGCGATCCGTTGCGGCACAGGCTGGCCAGTGTGACCGGTGCCACTCGTAGAATCAGGGCATGACGACGACGGCGAACGGCACAGCGACGAGCAGCGGCGGCCCCGACCGTGGGATCTTCGGCGGCCTGACCGTCCGCATCCGTGAGGGGCGCTCCACCGGCTGGGGGGTGTTCCACCTCGGCAGCGGGGCGATGATCCTCGGTGGTCTGATGCTCATCATCTCCGCGTTCCTGCCGTGGGTGGTCATCCCCATCGCGGGGGAGTCCTTCTCGCTGCGCGGCACCGACGGGCCCGGCATCGCGGCCTTGGCCGTCGGGTTCCTCGCCTTCGCCGGAGCCTTCGTGCCCAAACGGGGCCTGGCCATCGCTCACGCCCTGATCCCCGGGGCGCTGGTGGGGCTGATCGTCGCCGCCCAGGCGTTCCGGCTCCTCCAGCTCTCCGCCCAGACCGGCTCCTGGGGCGGTCTGCTGCCCGGTATGGGGCTCATCCTCGCCGCCGGCGGTGCGGTGATCCTGATCCGCGTGGCGGTGCGGATGTGGAGGATGCGGCCCGCCGCATGAGCCTCTGTTCGGCCGGCCTCGCCTGTTCCGCCTGCCCCGTCGTCGACCCTGCCTAGACTGGCCGCATGAGACGCGATGACCTGGGGCTGCAGGGGTTCGGCGACCCCTGGGGCGGTTCTCCGGAGGTCCGGGACACCCCGGCCGAGGTCGATGCGGTCTTCCGCACCCTGCGGCGCATCGCCGGCACCTACTTCGTGGTCTTCCTGCTGCTGGTGGCCGCTTTCCCGGTGCTGACCATGGCCCTGGAGTGGTGGTCCGAGGCCCGCCTGGTCGGGGACCTCAGCCCCGGGTTCCTCACCGCTGGGATCGGGCTCTACGTGCTCTTCGCCGTCATCGGCATCGCCGCGGCCACCCTGAGCTCCTCGGTGGAGGCCCGCATGCTCGGCCAGGCCGGGCTCACGCTCAGTCATGCGGGGGAGGACGTGGCTGGGGAGAGGACAGCTGAGGACGGCGCCGCCGCGGAGGCAACCGGCACGCACGGCGACGGCGGCCGCATCCTGCTCGACGCGGACGTCCCGCCCGATGCACCGTTCCTCCACCCGGACGCGCACCCGGACGTCCACCCCGGTGACGAGGAGGCCCCGCGATGACCGCAGCCTCCATCATCACGCTCATCGCCGTGCTGGTGATCGTCCTCGGGGTCTCCTTCGTCACCCGGCCCCGGCATTCCTCCACTGTGGACTTCTACCTGGCCGGCCAGCGGGTCGGGGTGATCACCAACTCCTGGGCGATCTGCGGCGACTACCTCTCGGCGGCCTCCTTCCTCGGCGTCGCCGCCGCCGTCTACGTCTCCGGACTCGACGGCGCCTGGTATGCGGTGGGCTTCGCCGCAGGCTTCGTGCCGGTGCTGCTGCTGGTCGCCGCCCCGCTGCGCCGCTTCGGCGAGTTCTCCCTGGCTGACTTCCTGGGACGCCGTCTCCGGTCGGACGCCGTCCGGCTCTCGGCGGTGGGGATCGTCCAGCTGGTCATCCTCTTCTACCTGATCCCGCAGTCGGTGGGCGGGGGCATCACCTGGGAGCTGTTGGTCGGCCACGGGGCGTTGGGGCTGAGCCCGTATGCCACCGGGGTGCTGCTCTCCACCGCCGTGATCGCGGTCGTGGTGGCCTTCGGCGGGATGCGCGGCACCACTTGGAACCAGGCGGTGCAGTTCCTGCTGCTGCTCACCGCGCTGATCTGGCTGGCGCTGGTGGTCACCGGGGACGGGTTCCGCTACGGGCAGGCGGTGGAGCAGCTCAGCGCGGAGCCGCTGAGCAACCCGACCCAGGGTCCGGGAGGCTGGGAGCTGGAGCAGGAGGTCAACCGTATCGACGACGGCGGGGCGGCCGTCTTCGGCGAGCCCGGCGCCCGCTACGGGCAGCTCGGCCAGGTCGCGCTGGTGGTCACCCTCGGGCTGGGCACCGCCGGGCTGCCGCATGTGATGAACCGATACTTCACAGCCCCCACCGGCAAGGCCGCCCGCACCACCACCGTCTGGGTGCTGATGCTCATCGGCGCCTTCTACGCCTTGGCGGTCATGCTCGGCACCGCCGCCCGGGACATCATCCCCTCGGCAGTCGGTGAGCACCCCTGGCTGCAGGAGCTCACCGTCGACGGCGTGCTGCGCATCCCCGAGCACGCTCTGCCGGTGCTGGGTCGGATCTACGGCGGGGACTCCGGGCTGGGGCTGGTGGCCGCGGCCGCCCTGATCGCCGCGATGTCCACGGTGGCGGGGCTGCTGCTGGCCTCAGCGGCCACCTGGGGCCATGACGTCTATGAACGCCACATCAACCCGTATGCCACCCAGCGGCAGGCGGTCTGGGCGGGTCGGCTCACCACCCTGGTGGCCGCGGCGACCGCCGCCGGGCTGGCCATCGCCCTGCGTCCGGACGCCTTCACCCCGGCGATGCCCTCCTTGGTGGCGACGATGGTCACCTGGGCCTTCGCCGTCGCGGGCTCGGCCCTGACCCCGGTGATCGTGCTGGCCATCTGGTGGCGACGGCTCACCGCCCGTGGCGCGGTGGCGGGGATGCTCACCGGTGGGGCGCTCGCCGTGGTCATGTTCACCACCGGCAGCTTCCTGGAGCCGGTGTGGTGGCGGGAGCTGCTGGTCACCCCCACCCTGGTGGCCGCCCCGCTGGGCCTGCTCGTCGCCGCCGCGGTGTCCCTGAACAGCACCCCGCCCGTGGACGTCGAGCAGTCCTGGGTGATCATGCACGGCACCGCCGCCGATCGGCGGGCCGAGCGCCTGGCGCGGCTGACCATCGCCGCGCGGAGGGCCGAGCGCCGGGACCGGGCTGGGCGCCGCGGGCGGACCGGGCCTCGGGGCCGGGGTGGCCGCTCCGCTCTGCTGGGCACCCCGATGAGCCGGAGGAGGCACGATGCGCGGTAGCGCGATCCTGGCCGCAGCAGTGCTGGCCATCTGGACTGCGGTGTACCTGGTCACCCAGGTGCTGGTGGACCCGCCGCTGACCACGTTGCCCACCATCGGCGCGGGGACGGTGCTGACCGTGGCCGTCGTGCTGGGCTACCCCTCGGCGCTGCGCGGCCCGCGTCGGCGGGGCCGGGCAGGCCTGGGCCGGTTCGGCGGTGGACGGTCGATGCCCCGCGACGAGCGGGATCGGCTTGAGGCGGCTCGCGGAGTGCGGGATCTGGCCGCCGCCGGGCGTTCGGTGCCGCTGCGTTCGGGGCTGACCCCTGAAGCGGCCCGCCGCACCACCGAGCTGCTGCGCCCGATGCTCTCCGGGGACGCGATCGCCATCACGGACCGGGAGGACATCCTCGCCTTCGTCGGCCCGGGAGCTGACCACCATCGGGTCGGTGGGCAGATGCAGACCCGGGCGGCGGTGCGCGCCATCGAGAAGGGCCGCACCGTCGTGGTCCGGGATCGGGCCGGACTGGGCTGCCAGGTCCCCGACTGCCCGCTGCAGTCCGCGGTGATCGCACCGCTGGCCATCGGCTCGCGAGTGGTGGGCTCCCTGGGGGTGTTCCAGGCGCGGACTGAGGTCCCGCCCAAGCAGCTGGTGGAGGACATGGCCACCATGCTGTCCCTGCACCTGGAGCTCGCTGAGCTGGACCGGGAGCGCCGGCTGGCCACCCACGCCCGGCTGGACGCCCTGCGCGCCCAGATCAACCCGCACTTCCTGTTCAACATCCTCAACACCATCGCCTCCAAGGCCCGCACCCGTCCGGAGGAGGCCCGGGAGCTGCTGCTGCGGCTCTCCGAGTTCTTCCGCTACGCCGTCCGTCAGGAGGGGCACTTCGCGGAGTTCGCCCAGGAGTACTACTTCGTGCGCACCTACCTGTCCCTGGAGCAGGCCCGGTTCGGGGACCGGCTGCAGGTCCGTTACGACATCGACCCGCAGGTGCTGACCTCGCGGGTGCCCGTGCTGACCATCCAGCCGCTGGTGGAGAACGCGGTCAAGCACGGCATCGCGGACAAGAAGGAGGGCGGTACGGTGCGGCTGCGGGCCCGGGTGGACCCGCTGACCCGCACCACGCATATCCGGATCTCCGACGACGGCGCAGGGATGGATCCGCAGGTGATGGCCCGGCTGATGGGCCGTCGCGGCGAGACCGGTGACCAAGCGGGCGAGGATGCGGGCGAGCATGCGGGCGAGGATGCGGGCGAGCATGACTCTGGGGGTGCGGGCGCCCCGCCGGCCGGCCTGGGCTCCGCGGCCCATGCCGGCGTGGGGCTGCGCAACATCACGGAGCGGCTGCAGACCCTGTTCGGTGATCGCTATGACCTCTCCCTGTCGACCCCGCGCGGGGGTGGGACGGTGGTGGACCTGCGGGTGCCGCTGACCTGAGGTGCCGTCGTCGGGCTGTGGCCTGTCTCATGGGGGCCTGGCTTCCCGGCCTATACTGAACGGATGATGCCCCGCGCGCTGATCGTGGACGACGAAGCCCCCGCCCGTGAGGAGCTGCGGTATCTGCTCGAAGAGGTCGGGCGGGTGCAGGTGGTCGGGGAGGCCACCAATGGGGAAGAGGCGCTGGTGCTGCTGAACTCTTTGGACTACGACCTCGTCTTCCTGGACATTCGCATGCCGGGGCTCTCCGGCCTGGAGATCGCCGAGCAGCTGCGCGAGAGGCCGCACCGTCCCCAGGTCATCTTCACCACCGCCTACCCGGATCACGCCGTGGAGGCCTTCGACCTCGCCGCGGCCGACTATCTGGTCAAGCCCTTCGACTCCGCTCGCCTGCAGCGCGCGGTGGGGCGTGCGCTCTCCACCGGGGTGGAGCGCCCTCAGGAGGTCCAGTCGGGTCAGCGGCACGACGACGGCGCAGCCGCCTCCGGAGAGGCGGCGCGGCAGGCGGTCCGGGTGCGGGCCGCGGAGCCGGAGCCGCTGGTGCGCATCCCCGTGCAGAAGGACGGACGCACCATGCTGGTGGATGGGGACTCGATCGTCTATGCCTCTGCCGCCCGGGGGTACTCCTCGCTGAAGCTGGGCGATGAGCGGGTGCTGGTCTCCTTCTCGCTGAACGAGCTGGAGCGCCGCCTGCAGGGTCATTTCTTCCGGGTCCACCGCTCGTATCTGGTGAACCTGCGCTATGTGCGGGAGCTGGTCCCGGACTTCCGGGGCGCGCTGGTGCTGGTGATGAACGACCGCCAGCGTAGCCGGGTGGAGGTCTCCCGGCGGCATGCGCCCGAGCTGCGCCGTCGCCTCGGAGTATGAGGCGGCCGGCGCGTGAGGGTGTCAGGCCTCGGGCGAGGGCAGCGGCAGCACGCTGAGGTAGACCCGGGCGCGGCGCTCGTCGTCGCTCGCTCCTGAGGCCTTCACCCGTTCGGAGGCGGCGCCGGTGTGGCGTTCGATGACCTCCATCAGCTCGTCGCGCATCGCGCGCATCTCCTCTGCCGTCATCGTCGCGGTCGAGCTCGAGTCCACGGAGGCCTCGATCCAGTGTTCCGGCTCCTCGTCGATGTGGGTCATCCACCGGCGCAGGGTCTGGAGGCGCTCCTGCATCTGGTGCTGGATGACGGTCTGGGCCACCGGCATCTGGTGCGGGTCCTGGCGCACCAGTTCGGCCCGCAGGCTGAACCCGGAGGCCTTCCACCACCGCTCGCGCCCGGTGCCGCGCTCCGGATCCTCCTCCACCAGGCCGTGCTTCTCCAGCTGCCGCAGGTGATAGCTCGTCTGCCCGGTGCTCTCGTCCAGATGCTTGGCCAGCTGGGTGGCGGTGGCTGAACCCTGGTCGGACAGGTAGGAGTACATCGCCATCCGCAGTGGATGGGCGAAGGCCTTCATGGTCTTCGCGTCCATCTGCAGGTCTGCCTCGCCGGGCATCTTCTCCGGGGCCTGGTCGGGCGCGTGGGCAGAACTTTCCGGACTGTCCGAGTTTTTCGGGGCTGGGGTCTTGTGTTCGCTCATATGCAGAGATACCTTTGCATAGAAGGTGTTGCAGAGGAATCTCTGCAAATCTTTCTCGGCACCAGTCTACGGAGATGATCACCATGGCGCACACCACCACAGCGGAGCAGAGGCCCGACGACGGCGTCAACGAGGAGGTCACCTCCGGAACCGAACCTCTCGGCCGCCGGTTCCAGGCTCACTGGGGCAGCGTGGCGTTGGCGAATCTCGCCGACGGCGTCCTGATGACGGGAATTCCGCTGATCGCCGTCTCACTGACCCGGTCTCCGCAGGAGATCTCCCTGCTCTCGGCGCTGTTCTGGCTGCCCTGGCTGCTGTTCGGCCTGTTCGCCGGGGTGGTGATCGACCGCTCCGACCGCCGCAGGGTCCGGATCGTGGCACTGAGTCTGCGGGTCGCCGTCCTGACGGGTCTGATCGCGGTCGTCCTGGCCGGGGCGCTGCGCATCGAGGTGCTGATCCTCTTCATGGGTCTCTACGGAGCAACCCAGGTCTTCGCGGACCTGGCCGGGCGCACCATGGTCCCGCAGGTGGCGCCGCGCTCCCGGCTGGCTGCCGCCAACGGGCGCACCATGGCCGCCGAGGAGATCTTCAACGATTTCATCGGCCGCCCCGTGGCCGGGCTGCTCGTGGTGCTCGGTGCCGGCTGGCTGCTGGGCTTCTCCGCGGCGGTCTGCGCGGCGGCGGTGCTGCTGATCATCCTCGGGCTGCGTGGGGACTACCGTGCGGGACGCACCGGACAGCCACGGGCTGCGGAGGAACCGAAGGCTCCCGCCGAGGGGGACGAGTCGCCGTCGGACGCCGGACTGCATGCGGTCTTCGAGGGGCTGCGTCTGGTGTGGCGCCACCCAGTGCTGCGGCCGCTGGTGATCATGTCCTGCGCCGCCAACCTCGCCTCCACCGCGTTCATGTCCGTGTTCGTCCTCTGGGCAGTGGGGCAGGGGTCGGCCATCGGTCTCACCGAGTCGCAGTACCCGTTCTTCGCCGTGGCCAGTGCGGTGGGCGCCGTCACCGCGTCCTTCCTGGTGGAGCGGATGACGCGGCGCGCTCCCGAGGTGCCGCTGATGCTCGGCGCCTTCCTGGCCCAGGCGCCGATCATGCTGCTGCCGGTGATCCTCCCCCGCTTCGACGTCCTCCTGCTGGCCGGACTCCTGCAGGGCTTCCTGAGCATGACCGGCAACGTCATCGCCTTCACGCTGTTTCAGCGCCTGGTCAGCGGCGAAATGCTGGGCCGAATGACCGGGGCCATCACCACTGTCGGATTCGGCCTCATGCCGCTGGGCGCGGTGCTGGGCGGTTTCATCGGCGAGCACTTCGGCCTGCCGACGGTGTTCGTCGTCGCCGCCGCGCTGCTCGGAGCGGCCGTGGTCTGGGCCATGACGCAGGTGCGGCAGTCGATGGTGGAGGCCGCCGAGCAGCGAGTGCGCGATGCCGAGGACGGCGGAGACGACCGCGGCGACCAAGACAGGGGAGACGGGCCGGGCGTGAGCCCGGCGGCGGCCCACCAGACGCCCCCGTGCCATGCCTGCCGGACCTCACGGCGCAGGGCTCGGGACACGGCCCGGCAGACGGCACGGCTCCGTGATCGGCTCCGCGCGGAGGCCGAACGCGATGCCCGTCGCCACGACCTCGGCGGCGGCGTCGAATTCCGCTGGGCCTGACCCCGGACGTCTCAGTCTGGCCTTGTCTGGCCTTGGCCGAGGTCGTCCGGCTTGGCTCGTCCCTCGACTGGGGAGCGGTGTCCAGCTGAGGGCCCTTCGAGGCGGCTCAGCTGGGCACAGATCTCCCAGCCGAGAAGCCTCCCCCTGAGAAGCCTCCCCCTGAGAAGCCTCCAGTCGAGAAGCCCCGTTCGAGATTCACCCGGTCGCGGGGAACAGCGGGTGTTCCCCGCGCTCCAGGGCCAGCAGATGCTCCTTCCGGGGAACGCCCCCGCCGTAGCCGGTCATCGAGCCGTCGGCGCCGATCACTCGGTGGCAGGGCACGATGATCGAGAGCGGGTTGCGGCCGTTGGCCAGCCCCACCGCTCGCGAGGCACCGGGACTCCCCAGGTGCGTGGCCAGCTGTCCGTAGCTCCAGGTCTCCCCGTAGGGGATCTCCCGCAGCGCCGCCCACACCCGCTGCTGGAACGCGGTGCCCTCCGGCGCCAGGCGCAGGTCGAAGGTCCGGCGGTCGCCGGCGAAGTACTCGCCCAGCTGCTCGGCGGCGCGGCGCACGACGGCGGCGGCGTCCTCAAGGGCCACCGCCTCGCCCCAGCGTTCCGCGGTGGTGTGGCGGTGCTCGGCCATGGAGACGCCGGTCAGCGCCTCTCCGTCGGTCACCAGGGCCAGCGGACCCACCGGGGAGTCGATCATGCTGTGGGACAGCGAGCGCTGTGCGGTGGGTGAGCGTTGTGCAGCGTCTGAGGTCTGTGCCGCCCGCGGATGCTCCGTGGCGTGCGTCGCTGGCGGAGCCTCCGCGGCCTGCGGGGTCGTCCGGCTCATGGGCTGCTCTCCTTCGTGGGGGTCGAGGGCTTCGGCAGGCGGGCGACAGCGTGGTCGCTGCTCGCCCACAGCAGGGCGGTGGCGTAGGAGCGCCAGGGTCGCCAGGCCTCGGCGCGTGCGGTCAGCGGGCGCGGGTCACCGGGCAAACCGAGCGCCTCCGCGGCCACGCGGGTTCCCAGGTCGGTGGCGGGGAAGGCGTCCGGATCTCCCAGCCCGCGCAGCGCGATCATCTCCACGCTCCACGGGCCGATCCCGCGCAGAGAGGCCAGCTGGGTGCGGACGTCCGCCCAGGGCGCTCCGACGTCGAGACGCAGACGCCCGGAGGTCAGAGCCTCCGCCAGTCGCTGGAGGGTCTCGCGGCGCGACGCCGGCATGCCCGGCCAGGCCGCTTCCTGTGGGGCCGCGCCGCCGTCGTCGTCGGAGGAGGCGCTGGACCTCGCTGAGGTGAGGGCGGCGGCCGTGGGGAACAGATGGGTGGGGCCGTCGGGCAGACGCAGGGCATCGGGCAGCGGGTCGCCGACGGCTCGGGCGAGGCGGGCGCCCGTGGTACCGGCGGCGGCGGTGGAGACCTGCTGGCCCAGCACCACACGGAAGGCCAGCTCTTCCGGGTCGGTGGTGCCGGGCAGCCGACAGCCGGGGGTGCTGGCCACCAGCTCGGCGAGGACCGGATCGGCGCGCAGCGCCTCGTCGATGCCGACCGGATCCGCATCCAGGTCCAGCAGACGGCGGCAGCGCTGCACCGCCGAGGTCAGGTCCCGCAGATCGGTGAGCCGCAGCTCGGTGTCGATCCAGCCGCGCTCGCCGTCGTCCGGGGTCAGGGAGGCGACCCCGAGGCCATGCGGCAGACGCAGCGCTCGATGGAAGGTCCCGGAGGCGGGGGACCAGGTCTCCACCCCGGGCACGGCGGTGGCGATGAGGTGCCCGAACAGACTCGGCACGTGCAGCGGGGACCGGTAGGCCAGGCGCAGTCTCAGCTGATGCGGGGTGCCGCCGTCGTCCTGGGGTGCCCGGTCAGCGCCCTGCCCCGGTCCGGTGACGGCCACGGATCGTCCGTTCCGGCGGGCAGCTCGCAGCTGGCTGGGGGAGGCGGCGAAGACGGCGCGCACCGTCTCGTTGAAGGACCGCACCGAGGCGAACCCGGCGGCGAAGGCGATCTCGGTGAAGCTCAGCGCGGTGCCTTCGATGAGCGTCCGCGCGGTGGAGGCCCGCTGGGCCCGCGCCAGGGAGATCGGCCCGGCCCCGAGCTCGGCGCGGAGCAGCCGTTCCACCTGCCGGGCACTGTAGCCCAGGGAGGCGGAGAGTCCTTCCACACCGGAGCGGTCCACCTCGCCGTCGCCGATCAGCCGCATCGCGCGGGCGGTCGTGTCCTGGCGGATGTTCCACTCCGGCGACCCGGGGGAGGCCTCCGGACGGCAGCGGCGGCAGGCCCGGAATCCGGCGCGCTGGGCCGCGGCGGCGGTCGGGTGGAAGGTCAGGTGCTCGGCCTTCGGCGGCGGGGCCGGGCAGCTGGGTCGGCAGTAGATCCCCGTGCTGGTCACACCCACGTAGAGCCGCCCGTCAAAGCGGGCGTCGCGGGTGCGCACGGCCTTGATGCAGGCCTCGGCGTCGGGGAGCAGAGAGGTGGTCACGGCACCAGCATGCTCCGGTGAGGTCGTCGGCGCCAGCAGGAATCCGACATCGCTGTGACGACGACGTCATCGTGCTCCGTGCTGACTTGGTCTGGAGGGGCTGCTGGTCAGCGGGAGGAGCGCGGCGGCCGAGGAATGCCGCCGGGTCCCTGGGAGTCACTGGGCCCCTGCGCGTCGCCGTCGTCGCCGGTGCCGGTTCCGGGGGCTCCGCGCCGTCCAGCATCGCCCGCGAGCGGGTCCGGCATGGGCTTGGTGGCCTCGAGCTGCTCCTGCGACGCCGCGCCCTGGGCCGGTGCGCCCTGGGTGCCCGACCCCTTGCGCGATGAGCCCTGGGAGGCCGGAATGTCAGCTGCGGCGTCCGTGGGGCGGGCGTGCCGCCAGGCGCGGTGGGAGCCCAGCAGCACATAGGCCACCAGCAACACCAAGGCCAGCAGGCCGTCGATGATCAGTGTGGCCCAGGCGCCGGCGGCGGTCTCCAGCTGGCTCCAAGCCATCAGGGCCAGGCCGAGCTTGTGCAGGAACGCCAGTTCAAGCACCCCGGGGTAGCCGGTGGGACGCCAGGCCACCAGCGCAAACAGCCCCGCGAAGACCACCAGCCCGAATCCGCGCCACGCGTCATGCAGCAGATGCTCAGAGCCCGCATCTCCCAGCTGAGCGATGCTCGCCCCCGCGGCGGCGGCCGCGGCCAGGGCCGCCACGATCAGCAGGGCTCGTCCAGCGACAGCGCGCTTGGCCGCCGCATCCGGGGTCGTGGTCATCGCAGCTCCTCTGCTCAGTGCCTGCTCCTCTGCCCGTGCCCGACATCTCGCGGACATGGTCCATGACTGTCAGAGTAAGGCAGGCGCGGCCCGCTGACCAGGGGGTGCTGGTGCGCCGTGGGGGAGGACGGGCCGCTCAGCCGGTGACGACGAAGAGGTCGTCACCGGCAGAGACCTGCGCGGCCCCGGTCGGGGTGACGGAGTCGGCAGGCTGGTCCAGGGCCACGATCGGGATGATCGTGGAGATGCTCTCGCCGCTGATGTCCCCGGGGGTCCACCGCACCATGGGGTCGCCCTGGGCCACGTGGCCGCCCTGCTGGGCCAGGACCTCGAAGCCCTCTCCTTCGAGCCTGACGGTGTTGATCCCCAGGTGGACCAGGATGCCCACCCCGTCCTCGCCCTGGATGACGAAGGCGTGGGGGTGGATCTTGACGACCTTCCCCGCGACGGGCGCGCACACAGTGGTCTCCTCCGGTGCCGGGTCCAGCGCGAGGCCAGGCCCCACCATGGCGGAGGAGAACACCGGGTCCGGTACCTCTGCCAGCGGCAGCACCTGGCCGGGACAGGGAGCGACGACCCGGGTCACCGCAGGTCCTCGATGTCCTCGGCGATGGTGTCCGCTTCGGGCCCGACGACGACCTGCACGACATTGCCGCTGATCATCACGCCATGGGCGCCGGCGGCCTTGAGCGCGGCCTCGTTGACCTGGGAAGCGTCCTCGACCTCGGTGCGCAGCCGGGTGATGCAGGGTTCGAGGTCGATGATGTTGTCCGATCCTCCGAGTGCGGCGAGGATCTGCTCTGCACGGTCAGCCATGATGGGCTCCTTCACTGGGTGTTCTTCGTGGATAGGTGGGTGATTCTGCCGGTGTGTGGTGTGGAGACGGTGGGGCGGTGGTCAGGTGTCGGTCCGGGTGACTTTCGCCAGACCCTGGGGGGCGTCCGGGGCGAGCCCCAGGGAGCGGGAGAGCTGCTCGACGACGACCTGCATGGGGATGATGTTCACGAGTGGGGAGAGTGTCTCAGGAAGGTCTGCGCCCGGAACATGGATGCCGACTGCCTGCTGGAACGCCGCTGAGCCGCCGACGCCGATGACGGTCGCCCCGCGGTTGGAGAGGTCCTGGGCCAGCTGCACCATGGGTTCGCAGAGCGGGCCGTCGGCGGCGGCGTGGACGACGGCGACGACACCCTCCCCGACGGCGGCGATCGGGCCGTGGCGCAGGTCGGCATAGGAGTATCCGCGCACCGGGCGCAGGCAGGTCTCCTCGATCTTCAGGGCCGTCTCCAAGGCGGTGCCCATCAGCAGGCCGCGGCCGGTGACGACGGTGGTGGTGTGGCGTCGCAGGGTCTCGACGGCGTCGTCCACCCCGGCCCGGGCCTGGAGGATCTGGGCGGCCTGCTCGGGCACGCGGCGCAGCTGCTCCTCCAACGCGGTGGCGGCGACGACGTCGCCGCTGTGCCGCAGGGCGGCGACGCAGAGGGTGGTCATGCCGGCCAGCTGGGCGGTGTAGGACTTCGTGGCCGGCACGGCGAGCTCCTCGCCGGCCTGGGTGATCAGGGCGACGTCGGCCTCCTGCGCCAGCGGCGACTCGGACCCGTTGGTGATGGCGACGGTGGCAGCCCCGTGTTCGCGTCCCCAGCGCTGGGTGGCCACGATCTCCTCGGTGCGACCGGACTGCGAGGCACTGACCAGCACGGTGTCTCGGAGGTCGAGGTCCGCCCGGTAGTGGGTGGCGACGCTCGGGGAGGCGAGGCCGCCGAGGATCCCGGCCTGGGTCTCCAGGAGGTACCGGCCGTAGACGGCGGCGTTGTCGCTGGTGCCGCGGGCGGCGAAGAGCACGCGCCGCCGACCGGCGAAGAGCTCGCCCAGGGTGTCCGGGGCGGCCAGGAGTGCATCGATCGTGCGTCGGAGGGATTCGGGCTGTTCAGCGGTCTCCTGCGCCATCTGTGTGGTCATCTCCACCTGCTTTCGGGGCGGTCCGGCGTGGAGCACCGGAGCGGTTGTGGCGGCCTTGACAATGAGTGTGATGACCGCCATAGTCAACTGGTACGTACCAGACCGTATCAATCGCGGACCGAGTTGTCGAGAGGTGAATCACGTGGCTGAGCCAGAAGCCCGGACAGAGCAGGCCGTCATCACCGACGGTCCTGAGCCCAAGCACATCCAGCTCAGCGCGGTGCTCGCCCGGATGGCCTCGGAGGAGCTGGGTCCGGGTGTCATGATCCCCTCGGAGCGCGCGCTGATGGGCGCCTATGGGGTCTCGCGGGCGACGGTCCGCAAAGCCGTGGACACGCTCATCGTCGACGGGCTGCTGCGCCGGGTGCAGGGCAAGGGGACCTTCGTTGCGCAGTCGCGGCTGGAGAGTCGACTTCATCTGGCCTCCTTCACCCAGGACATGCGCCGGCGCGGACTTCGCCCCACCACGCGGCTGATCAGCTGCGAAGCGGTGGAGCCGCCTCCGGAAGCGGCGGCCTCCCTCGGCATGCAGGGGGAAGGTCCGCGTGGGAAGGTCTGGGCGCTGACCCGCGTACGATGCGCCGATGACGAGCCCATCGCGGTGGAGACCGGCTGGTATCCGGTCGCGCTCTTCCCGGACCTGGACCGGCGCAACCTGACCGGCTCGCTCTACGAGATCTTCTCCACCGACTACGGCATCGGCATCGACTCCGCTGAGCAGACCCTCTGGGGAGAGTCGGCCGACGGCCCCACGGCTCGGCTCCTCGATGCCGACCTCGCCACCCCGCTGCTGGTCTTCCGCCGCGTCTCCCGCGCGGTCGGCCGACCGGCGGAACATGTGGTCTCCCGTTATCGCGGGGACCGTTATCAGGTCCACATGAGTCTCAGCCGGGACGACATGTCGGCCTCCTGAGCTGCCCGACTCCACAGAGAACCACCCCACCACCACCGATTCACTCGCCCCCGGAAGGAGCACTCCGATGAGTTCGCCCGAAACCGCCGACGGCGGCCCCGAGACCACGAAGAGATCGAAGATGCCTACGATCAATCTCGCCCCAGTGCAGAAGTTCGGCCGCAGCCTGCTGCTGCCCATCGCCTCCCTGCCCGCCGCGGCATTGCTGCTGCGCCTGGGTCAGCCCGACCTCCTCGGTGCCGAGGGGCTGGGCTGGAACCAGGTCGCCACCGTCGTCGGCAGTGCCGGTGAGGCGCTCTTCGCCCACCTGCCGCTGCTCTTCGCCCTCGGTGTGGCCATCGGGATGGCCAAGAAGGCGGACGGCTCCACCGCGCTCGCCGCACTGATCGGTTACCTGGTCTACGACGCCGTCACCGGGGCGATGTCACCACTGATCCTCGGTGCCCCCGCAGAGGGCGAGGAGCAGGTGATGATCAACTTCCATGTGCTCGGCGGCATCATCATCGGTCTGGTCGCCGCCTGGCTGTGGCAGCGCTATTACCGCATCAAACTGCCTCCGTATCTGGCCTTCTTCGGGGGGAGGCGTTTCGTGCCGATCATCACCGCCCTGGCGGCGATCATCATCGGTGTGCTGATGAGCTTCATCTATCCGCTCTTCGACGCCGGCATCACGGCGCTGGGCGAGTGGGTCGCGGCCAACGCGGTGCTCGGCGGATTCGTCTACGGCATGATGAACCGCCTGCTCATCCCGCTGGGTCTGCACCACATCCTGAACAACCCGCCGTGGTTCATCCTCGGCTCCTACGAGACCGCCGACGGTTCGGTCGTCCACGGAGACATCGCACGGTTCCTCAGCGGGGATCCGACGGCCGGAGCCTTCATGACCGGCTTCTTCCCGATCATGATGTTCGCCCTTCCGGCCGCAGCGCTGGCGATCTACCACGCGGCACGCCCGTCGCAGAAGAAGGTCGTCGGAGGTCTGATGGGCGCTGGGGCGCTGACCGCCTTCCTGACCGGAGTGACCGAGCCGTTGGAGTTCAGCTTCATGTTCGTGGCGTTCCCGCTCTATGTGCTGCACGCCTTCCTGACCGGCACGGCCATGGCGCTGGTGAACTTCCTGGAGATCAAACTGGGCTTCGGATTCTCCGCCGGCCTGTTCGACTTCGTGCTGAACTGGAACATCGGCACCGACCCATGGATGCTGATCCCGATCGGTCTGGCCTATGCCGTCCTGTACTACGTGCTGTTCCGCGCGGTGATCAGGCTCTGGAACCTCAAGACGCCCGGCCGTGAGGACGAGGACGCCGAATCCACCCCCGCCTCGGAGCAGCGCGGATGACGCTGATCCACGCGACGGCGGCCCTGACCCCCGCCGGCGACATCTCCCCCTGGTGGCTCCGCCTCCAGGGGGAGGTGATCGTCGATGCGGGTCCGGGGGAGCCGCCTGAGTCTGCCGACCTGACCATCGCCGACGGGGTGCTGTCCCCGGGTTTTGTGGACGTCCACGTCCACGGCGGGGGAGGGGCCTCCTTCCTCGACGGTGCTGACGCCGCCCGGACGGCCCGTGCTGCCCACCTGCATCACGGGACGACCACGATGCTCGCCTCTCTGGTCACCGACCCGTACCCCGCCTTGTGGGAGTCCTTGGAGGGGCTTCGCCCCCTGGTCGACTCCGGCGAGCTGGCCGGGGTCCACCTGGAAGGGCCGTGGCTGAATCCCCGGCGACGGGGTGCCCACCGTCACGAGCATCTGCGGAGTCCGGATCTGCAGGTGCTGGGGGAGTTCCTCGCCTCCGGTCTGGTGCGGATGGTCACTCTCGCCCCGGAGCTGGACGGCGGGATGCAGGCCGTGGCACAGATCGTCGACGCCGGCGTCGTCGCCGCCGTGGGACACACGGAGGCCAGCTATGAGCAGACCGGCCAGGCGCTGGCGGGCGGAGCCAGCGTGGGGACGCACCTGTTCAACGCGATGCCGTCGCTGCATCACCGGACGCCCGGTCCGATCGCCGCCCTGCTCGAGGACCCCCGGGCGTGGGTGGAGCTGATCGCCGACGGGATCCACGTGCATCCCTCGGTGCTGCGGCTCGCCTTCACGGCGAAGCCGCAGGGCTGTGTGCTGGTCTCGGATGCGATGTCGGCGGCTGCGGCGGCGGACGGTCGGTACCGGCTCGGAGACCTGCAGGTCCAGGTCGACGACGGCGAGGCCCGGGTGGTCGAGGACTCCGGCGAGCTGGGCTCGATCGCGGGTTCCACGCTGACCGTCTCGGCCGCGGTGCGGCACACGGTGCAGGCTGCGGACATCCCGCTGGCGCAAGCGCTGGTCGCGGCCACGGCCCATCCGGCTCGGATGGTCGGGTTGGAGGGCGTGGGGGTGCTGGCCCCGGGCCATCGCGCGGATCTGGTGCTCCTCGACGACGATCTGCAGGTCACCGGGGTCATGGTCGAAGGGGCATGGCTCTCGGGCTCCGCGCCGCCGTCGTGACACCTTTGTTGCATCGATGCAAGAAGGCGATTGGGTGGTGGAATGGACAAGCCCTCGCTGTGGTTCGCACCTGTCGTGAGCGTTCTGGCTCGCCTGTGAACCCGTGAGAGAGAAGGAAGCGATGACTGCAGTACCCACTGTCACACTCCACGACGGCACGGAGATCCCGCAGTTCGGCTTCGGCGTCTGGCAGGTCCCCGCCGAGGACGCTGAGCGTGTGGTCTCGAAGGCCCTCGAAGTCGGCTACCGGCACATCGACACCGCCGCGATCTACGGCAACGAGGAGGGGGTCGGACGCGCCATCGCCGCCTCCGGGATCCCGCGTGACGAGCTCTACGTGACCACCAAGCTCTGGGTCTCCGACTTCGGCCGCGCCGAGGCGAAGGCCGCCATGGAGACCTCCCTGGAGAAGCTCGGCCTGGACCGTGTGGACCTGTACCTGACCCACTGGCCCGCGCCGGCCACCGACCAGTACCTGCGTGCCTGGGAGGGCCTGGAGGACATCGCCGACGCCGGTCTCTCCACCTCGATCGGTGTGTCCAACCACCTGGAGGAGCATCTGGACCGGATCGTGGCCCTGGGCGGCCGCACCCCCGTGGTCAACCAGATCGAGATCCACCCCTACCTGCAGCAGCGCGAGGTCGTGGCGGCGAACCAGAAGCACGGCATCGCCACCGAGTCCTGGAGCCCGCTGGCGCAGGGACAGGTCTTCGGCGAGGCCCCGGTGGTCGCCGCCGCCGAGGCCCACGGAGTGACCCCGGCACAGGTGGTCATCCGCTGGCACCTGCAGCAGGGCCGCATCCTGTTCCCGAAGTCCGTCACCGACGAGCGCATCGCCGCCAACTTCGACGTCTTCGGCTTCGCGCTGACCGACCCTGAGCTGGAGGCCATCGACGCCCTCGAGAAGGAGGGGCGCCTCGGCCCGAACCCGGCCGAGTTCACCCCCGGCTCCTGAGACGCAGACGCAGCAGGGCCCCGCCCGGATCACCGGACGGGGCCCTGCTGCGTTCTCAGAGGCTGCTCACTGCCTCACCGCTGGGGTGAGTCGTCCTCGCCGGCGGGGGCGTCGTCGCTGGTGGCGTCGTCGCCGTTGCCGACCACCTCGTCGTAGATGTGCTCGGACTCCTGCTCCCAGCCCTCGGCAGACTCGGCGAACTCAGGGGTGCTGAACTGCTCATGGCCGATCGGGTCGTGGTAGTACGCCTCCTCGTCCAGGTTGAGCGTGCCGGTCTCGGGGTTGACCGAGGTGGCGTGGGCCGGCACATCATGGAGGGCGAAGACCATCGAGTCGGTCGTCGTCGGGACGGACTCCTTGGTGCCGTGACCGGTCTTCGACGGGAGACCGGACAGCGTGGAGGAGGTGCCGCCGAAGAAGCCGGAGACGGCACGTCCCTGGCCGGCGAGCATCTTGCGCAGGTTCCGTTCGACGGCGGGGCCTTCCTCGGCCCCGGCGACCTCGCGGGCGGTGTCCACCATGGAGGCCGGGGAGGCCTGCGGACGGATCCTCACGTACCGCGGCGCCGTGGCGCCCTCATAGTGCAGCATGCGGACCATGCCGATCACGGCGAGCACCAGCACGATCGACAGCGGCGCGGCCGCGGCGATGGAGCTGACCTGCAGCACGCGCAGGGCGGCGCCGGCCGCCTCCCCGGCCGCGGCGATCAGGATGATGGCCGCAGCACCTTCGACCAGCGCCCAGAAGACTCGCGTCAGGCGCGGGGTCTCGGCGCGGCCGCCGTGGGAGAGGATGTCGACCACGAGCGAGCCGGAGTCGGAGGAGGTGATGAAGAAGAACGCGATCACCAGGATCGCCACCACAGCGGTCAGCGAGGCCAGCGGCAGCTGCTCGAGCAGGGTGAACAGCGCCGCCTCAGTGCCGATGCTGCCGTCCTCACCGACCATGATGCCTTCGGTCAGCTGGTAGTAGATGCCCGAGGAGCCGAAGATGCTGAACCAGATGATGCCGATGATGGTGGGGGCGAGCAGCACGCCGAAGACGAACTCACGGATGGTGCGGCCCCGGGAGATGCGCGCGATGAACATGCCCACGAAGGGTGCCCAGCTCATCCACCAGCCCCAGTAGTAGATGGTCCAGTCGGCGGACCAGGCGCCGCCGTCGCCGCCGGCGTAGGAGGCGGCGGTCTCGAACATCAGCTGCGGGAAGGCCCAGGCGTATTCACCGGTGTTGGCCACCAGCTGCTGCAGCAGGAACAGGGTCGGGCCGGCCAGCAGCACGAACAGGGCCAGGGCGGCGGCCATGGACATGTTGATGTTGGACAGCCACTTCAGTCCCTTGTGCACGCCGGTGATCACCGAGATCGTGGCGACGGCGGTGATGCCGACGATGAGCCAGGTCAGCAGTCCGACGTTGGACTCCGCCCAGCCCATGAACTCCAGGCCGGCGCCGATCTGCTGGACGCCGAGGCCCAAGGAGGTCACCACGCCGAAGACGGTGCCGACGATGGCGACGACGTCGATGATGTGGCCCACCCACGACTCGATGAGCTTGCGGCCGAACACCGGCTCCAGCAGCCAGCGGATCGACAGCGGACGGCCGCGGCGGAAGGTCATGTAGGCCAGGCCCAGTCCGACGACGACGTAGATCGCCCAGGCGTGCAGGCCCCAGTGGAACAGGGACTGGCCGATGGCGGTGCCGGAGAGTTCCGCCTGGGTGGCCATGATGGTCTCCCCGGCGGCGTCGACGCCGACCTCACCGCTGATGTCCGGAGGGGCCACCAGGTGCCAGAGGGGTTCGGCGACGCCCCAGAAGACGAGGCCGATGCCCATGCCTGCGGAGAAGAGCATGGTGAACCAGGAGACCAAAGAGAACTCCGGCGTCTCGTCGTCCCGGCCGAGGCGGATGTTGCCGGCTTTGGAGAGTCCGGCCCAGATGGCGAAGACCACGAAGCCGGTGACGATGGCGATGTACCACCATCCGATGCCGTTGACGATGGTGCTGTTCAGCGCCTCGAAGGCCTCGGCGCCGTGCTCGCGGCCGTACCACGTCGCAAAGATCAGCGCCCCGGCGATGATCAGGACCGCCGGGATGAACACTGGCTTGCTGAGACTTCGCCAGACGCTCGTCACCGACCAATCGTTCACTTTCGCTTCGGTGTGCGAAGCCATGAACTCCTCCTTGGTTGTGAATACCTAGAAAACGGCCCCCTGCGAGGGCTCGTCAGTCGTCCTCTCCGATCATGGCGCGCACAAGAAAACGACGGCGCAACCCTGCCTGCCGCCGAGCCTTCCGCACAGGATGCGGTCAGGTCAGCAGGTCGCAGCGGCGTCGGCGCCGTCGTGGTCATGACGCTGCTCATTCTCGAATTCCTGACGTTCATCCTCCATTAGGCCTTAAGCCATCGCTCCAGAGCAACCCGTCCGGCCCTGACTGGTGACTATAGTCCGGAACGTCTGTCAAGATAAGGGGATTATCCATCCATTTCTTCTTTCGTCAGGAGAGAGACCATGAGCAGCTCTGTCGGCTCGTCACATTCGGCCGGCGGCGTGAGGGTCCGGGAATCGTTTGCGGGCCGCAAGGCCTTCATCCTCACCGCCATCGGTTCGGCGGTCGGGTTGGGCAACATCTGGCGCTTTCCATACATCACGTATGAGAACGGCGGCGGTGCCTTCCTGATCCCCTATCTGATCGCCCTGCTGACCGCAGGCATCCCGATCCTGCTCTTCGACTACGCCGTGGGCCACAAATTCCGGGGGTCGCCACCGATGGCCTTCAAACGCCTCCATCCGGGGGCTGAGGTCATCGGCTGGTTCCAGGTGGGCATCTGCTTCCTGATCTCCATCTATTACGCGGCCATCATCGCCTGGGCGGCCAGCTACACCTGGTTCTCGCTCTCCCAGGCATGGGGCGATGATCCGGAGGGGTTCTTCTTCGCCGAGTACCTGCAGTACGACGGCGGCGGCGCTGAGGGTGCCGGGCTGTCGGTGGACTTCGTGGCGCAGGTGGGGTGGCCGCTGATCGCCGTCTGGGTGGCGCTGCTGGCCTGCCTGGCCGTCGGTGTGCGGCGGGGGATCGCGACGGTCTCGCTGATCGGCATGCCGGTGCTGTTCGTGATGTTCGCGATCCTGGTGGCCTATTCGCTGACCCTCGAGGGGGCCGCTGACGGCCTGAACGCCCTGTTCACCCCGGACTGGGGCGCGCTGACCGATGCCACGGTGTGGATCCAGGCCTACGGGCAGATCTTCTTCACGCTGTCGGTCGGCTTCGGCATCATGATCACCTACGCCTCCTATCTGAAGCGTCGGTCGAACTCGACAGGTTCCGGTCTGGTGGTCGGTTTCGCGAACTCCTCGTTCGAGATGCTCGCGGCGATCGGTGTCTTCGCGGCGCTGGGCTTCCTGGCCCTGGCGGCCAACACGGGTGTGGACGGAGTCGTCTCCTCGGGGCTGGGCCTGGCATTCGTGGCGTTCCCGACGATCATCTCTCAGGCCCCTGCCTCCGCGCTGGTGGGGGTGCTGTTCTTCGGTTCGCTGACCATCGCAGGCTTCACCTCGCAGATCTCGATCCTGGAGGTCGTGATCTCGGCGGTGAAGGACAAGACCGGCTGGTCGCGGCCCGTGACGGTCGCCGTCGTCGGAGGCGCCAGCGCGATCGCCTCGATCGTGCTGATCGGCGGGGTCTCCGGTGTGACCATCCTGGACACGGTGGACGCCTTCTCCAACAACATCGGCATCGTCGGCGGTGCCTTCGTCGCCGTGCTGCTGGTGGCCTGGGTGTTCCGGAAGATGGATGTGCTGGCCGCCGGGCTCAACGCCTACGGCTCCTTCAAGGTGGGCATCGTCTGGAAGGGACTGATCGGCGTCGTGCTGCCGGTCGTGTTGGGCGTGCTGCTCTACATGGACATCGACGACAAGATCACCGAAGGCTACGGCGGTTTCGACACCTGGGTGGTCGCGACCTTCGGCTGGGGCTCTCTGGCGCTGGTGATCGTGCTCTCGGTGGCGCTGACGCTGACGCCGTGGAGTGGGCAGTCTGCCATGCACGCGGAGGATCCTGAGATCGACGAGGACAACTACGACGAGCTGGTGGGGGCCGACGGCGCAGGACGCGCGGGCGAGACCGGCTCGGCATCTGACGCGGAAGGAGGGGGTCGGTGATGGACACTGCAGCGATCCTGATGATGCTCGTCGCGCTGATCACCGTCTGGGGCGGTCTGATCGCGGCGATCGTGCATCTGGTCAAGAACCCTGATCCCGAGTGAGATGAGGCCGCTGGGCCCTGATCAGCAGTGATGCAGAGCACGCACACCGGATCCTCGATGTGGGGCTGATCACGAATGCATCGACGTTACACCAAGGTCACAATCATGAATCGATTCAGGTCGGGAGGATCACACCTCAGTAACTGTTCACGATGTGACGGGATCTGGGTTGGTTAGTGCAGTGCCCGCGGCTACGGTGGTCACCATGCCCACAGGACCAGATCAGGCCGCGCCCGGGATCCGGCGCGCTCTGTCGATCGGCGCCACCGTCGGTCTGATGGGGGGACTCCTCCTCGGAGGAGCCGTGCCGGCGCAGGCGACGCATGATCCGGGCGGCGATGACGCGTCCGCCCCGGCGATGCCGTCGTATCCGGCGCCGGGACAGCCGATCCTCGTGCCGGAGCCGGCACAGTCCGGCGACGCTGAGGACACCACTGTGGAGAAGGCCGAGGGCGATCTGCGCGTCGCGACCCTGCGTGCGGGACTGACGGGAGACTCTGCCGAATCTGTGCTGGAGGCGCTGCGCGGGGGGATGAACGCGCCGGCCCGCGTCGTGGCCCGCACCGCGCACCTGAACTCCCCGGACGTCCTGGTCCTCACCGGGATCACCCACGATGCTGAGGGCAGGATCGCCGAGACGCTCAACGCCCGGTACCTGGCCACTGCAGGCCTCGACTTCCCCTACGTCTACACCGCGCCGACGAACTCCGGCATCGACTCGGGCACTGACCTCGACGGCGACGGACGCATCGGCGGCCCTGCCGATGCCCTCGGCTACGGCGAGTTCCCCGGTCAGTACGGAATGGCGATCTTCTCTGCGCACCCGATAGTCGAGGATGAGGTGCGCACCTTCCAGGACTTCCTCTGGAGCGACATGCCGGAGAACTCCTTGCCGGATGCCGGTTACACCGATCTCGACAAGTCGGTGCTGCGCCTGGCCTCGACCTCCCTGTGGGACGTCCCCGTGGAGGTCGGTGACGAGGGCGAGACCCTGCACATCATCGCCAACAGCCAGCCACCAGAGGAGGAAGCCCGCGGCTTCGACGTCGAACGGGCGACCGACGAGCGCCAGCTGATCGCGGACTACGTCTCCGCAGACTCGTCGGACGGCTGGTACATCTACGACGACGACGGCGAGACCGGTGGTCTGACACCGGGGTCCTCCTTCGTGATCGCCGGAGAGCCCGGCTCCGCCCCCGGCGAGAGTCGCCCGCTCGGCTCCCAGGAGGACCGCGAGTCCGAGGAGACGCCGTCTCTGCTGGACTCCCCGGCGGTGCAGGATCCGCTCCCCGAAGCTGTGACCGAGCAGTCGCTGAGCGCCCGCCCCGGCGAGGCGGACGCCACGGATGAGCATGCCACCCGTGCTGTCGACGGTGCCGAGGACCGTCGGGTCTCCCTGGTGCTGCCTGACGCCGACGCCGAGGTGACCGACAGCGGCATCTTCTGGCCGGGCGAGGGCGAGTTCGGCTTCAACCTGGTGGACCCCGAGGACGGCGCGTCACTGCGTGACCGCCTGGTCTGGGTGGACCTGGCGACCTCGTGACCGGATCCCGTTCCGTCAGGTGAATGCGTTAGTCTCACCAGAGGACCGCGTCTTTCCCGCTCCCTGCGTCGTCGCACCTCTGACGGCGGGGAGCCGCCGAACCCCCGGAGCTGCAGAATGCCCTCTCACTCGCTGATTCCCCGCGGCGGCGACGTCGACCGCCCGCTGCCCTCTCCGATCGCGCCGGCAGCCTCGTCCCGCACGGAGGGCCCGCAGGCCGCCCCACCTCGGCCGGCGCCGGCCCGAGGGGCGAAGCGGAGCCGTCGCAGCACGGGCGGGTCCTTGATGCGGGGGGCCGCAGCAGGATTCTTCGGCAGGCAGGCGCTCAGCCTGGTCTCCCGGCAGACCTTCGACGACGACGGTCGCCTCACCCCCGCCGCGGAGAGTTTCCTCACCCGTGCCGTCACCGTGCAGCGGCCGCTGGTCATGGCGAACCTGCGCCACCTGCGCAAGAACCATCCGACGTTGAACAACCGTCAGCTGGCCCGCCAGCTGGACAAGGAGTTCGTCCGGGTGATGACCGGAACCGGCGCGGCGATCGGTGCCACGGCGGCGATCCCGTCGGTCGGCACAGTGGCGTCGCTGGGACTCTCTGCCGCCGCCACCGGCGGATTCCTGGAGACCAGCGCCCTCTACGCCCAGTCCGTGGCCGAACTCTCCGGAGTCTCGACGGAGGATCCGGAACGCGCTCAGCTGCTGGTCATGGGCATCATGCTCGGGGAGGAGGGTCGGCAGCTGCTCGGGGAGCTCTCCGAGCAGGTGGACGGCCGTGGTCTCGGACCGTTCGCGACGTTGGTGCCGATGCGGGCCCTGTCGAGCTCCTCCAGTGTGGGCGGACTCGTGGTCGATCAGATCAAGCGGCAGTTCGTGAAGCGGTTCTTCATCCGGCAAGGCACCACGATGGTGGCCCGGGCGATCCCCTTCGGCATCGGCGCGGTGGTCGGGGGGGCCGCGAACCACGTGCTGGCCAAGCAGATCGTGCGCACTGCGCACCGGACGTTCGGTGAGCTCCCGGAGGACACCCCGCCAGCCGTGGTGGAGGACATGCGCCGCGCGTTGGACCGTGAGAAGCACCGGGCCGACCGTCGAGAGCGTCGCCTGAAGAAGAAGGAGCTGCGGGCGGAGCGCCGGTCGGCGCAGAAGGAGCACCGGGGAGATCGTGCGGAGCGCCGGCGTGAGCTGAAGCGGGAGCGCGCCCGTCGGCGCATCGATCGGGCCGAGAAGGACCTGCAGAAGGCCCAGGACGAGACGCGCTGAGAGGACGACCCCGAAGGCCCCGCAGGCGGATCGGCGGCCGACGTCGCCTGCTGTTCACCGGAACTGTCAGGGAGTCTTCCTCAGCGGGCCTTCTCCGGTTCTTCTGCGCGGAATAGGCTGAGAACGTGCATGGTGAGACGACCGATGAGAACAGGCCCGTCACGGGCATCGGCTCCGTCGGGCCGCAGCGCCGGATCGCACGCGCCCAGCCGGTAGGCCGACTCGCGGATCCGGTGCGGCACCACCTGCCCGCAGACCTGGATCTGACGCCCCCGGCGGGACCGATGCGCTCGGCGAAGGTCTATGCCCATCGGGGTTCCTCCGGGCTGTTCCCTGAGCACACCCGGGCCGCGTACATGCGAGCCCTGGACGAAGGTGCTGACGGGATCGAGATCGATGTGCAGCTGACCCGCGACGGCGAAGTCATCTGCTTCCATGACCCCCTGGTGGACCGCACCACGGACGGTCACGGTGCCGTCGCCGAGATGACGCTGGCCCAGATGCGCCGCCTGGACGTCCACTCCTGGAAGACCCCCCGGCTGCCTGGGGAGTACGGGCGTCCGGGTCAGCAGCTGATGACCCTCCAGGAGCTGCTGGAGCTGCTGATGGAGGCGGGGCGGGACCTCGGCCTCGCCATCGAGCTGAAGCACCCCTCGCCCTATGGACACCAGCTGGAGGAGAAGGTCCTGCAGGTCCTGCTGCGTCTCGGCTGGGATCCGGAGACGTCGCTTCTGCCGAGCCGCGGGGAGGCCACCGGGATCGGCCACCGGCCGCCGCACAGCCGACAGGCTCAGCACACCCAGCAGGCGCGGCACGTCCGGGCGCCGCAGGTGGAGGTCTCCTTCATGAGCTTCCACCCGGGCTCCCTGCTCCATCTGGCGGACATGGTCCCTGCCGAGAAGCTCTGCGCTCTGTTCGACCAGGTCACCGAGGCGCAGATGACCCGTCGGCTGCAGCATCTGCGCTTCTCCTTCGCCGTGAAGCCGGTGGTCTCCGCCCTCGTGCGCGGTGCCGTCCGGGACGCTGAGGCCCTGGTGTGGAACTCGCAGGTGGGCCTGGCCGGCCCGGGGATGCGCTATGTGAGGGAGCACCGGGCCGATGTCACCGCCTGGCTGGCCAGCGGCATGGGGCTGCGTGTATGGACAGTGGACGAGCTGGCCGACGTGGAGCTGCTGCTGGCCCTGGGTGTGCAGGAGATGACCACGAACTTCCCTGCCCGAGTCATCGCCGCGGTGAGCAGCCCTGGCCAGGAGGCGGGGCGAGTTCCTACCCTGGTGCCATGATCGTGGCATTCTCAGTCGCACCATCCGGCACTCCGCAACCTGGTCATGAGGGACAGGCCGGGGACGGCTCCGTCCACGAGGCGGTCGCCGCCGCCGTCGCGGTGGTCCGTGAGTCCGGGTTGCCGAATCGCACCAGCTCGATGTTCACCGAGATCGAGGGTGAATGGGATGAGGTCTTCGACGTCGTCAAGCGCGCCACTGAGGCCGTGGCGCCCTTCGGCAACCGCATCTCACTGGTGATCAAGGCGGACATCCGCCCTGGGCGCAGCGGGGAGCTCGACGGCAAGGTCGCCCGACTGGAGTCCGCACTCGAGGACTGAACGCCCGGGGTGGACCGAACGCCCAGGGTGCCCGCACCGTGGTGCGCGCTGCCTCATTCGCCGAGGACCGGGCCGAACTCCGGCCGGTCGGCCAGGCGCCGGTCCTTCTTCTCCGGGACCACCATCAGGGGTCCCTCCGCGTGGTGCAGCACCCCCTGGGAGGTGGAGCCGAGCAGCATGCCGGCGAAGCCTCCGCGGCCGCGGGTGCCCAGCACGGTCAGCTGGGCGTGGCGCGTCTCTTCGACGAGTACGTCCACTGCGGTGCCGTCGATGACCTCGGCGTCGATCGTCAGGTTCGGATAGTGGCTGTGCAGCCAGCGGCGTCCGGCGTCGAGCTTCTCCTTCAGTTCAGCGACGGCCCGGCCGTCCTCCACGTGGGTGGGGATCCACACCAGCGTGGCGCCGAGCGGGGGCAACGCGCAGACGATCCGCAGCGAGGTCCCCCGTTCGCTGGCTTCGCGGGCGGCGATCAGGGCGGCCACACGTCCGTAGTCGGAGCCGTCGACGCCGGCCGCTACGGGGCGGGTGTCCTCGCTGCGTGTCCCTTCCGAGGAGGCATCCTGCGTCGCCGTGCCCGGGGTGATGACCGGGATGGCGCCGGTGGCGGTGGTCACCGCATTCGACTCCTGGCAGGAGAACTTCAGCGGCACCACCACAGTGGGGCATTTGGCGTGGGCGGGCAGCGCCGCGGACACCGACCCCAGCAGGCGGCCCAGGAATCCTCCCCGGCCGCGGCTGCCGACCACCAGGACCTCGGCCTGCTGCGAGTAGTCCAGCAGCACCCCGGCGGGATCTCCGGACTCGATGGCATAGTCGACCTGACCGGGGTAGTCCCGCAGGAACTCCTTGGCCTGGTCGATGACCTTCTCCGAGCCTTGACGCAGCGCGGACTCGTCCATCAGCGCGTAGCCGCCGTCCATGGAGGAGGCCGCGAAGGCCGGCAGGGAATAGGCGGTGACGACGGTCAGAGGCAGCTGCCGACGGTTGGCTTCGGCCGCCGCCCAGTGGGCCGCTCGCAGAGACTGTTCGGAGCCGTCGACGCCGACGACGACGCCGCGCGGTCGAGGCCCGCCGGGCCCCTGGCCCGAGGTGCCCGGTCCGGGTTTCTGATCTGGTGCAACGTTCATCCTGACCTCCAAGCCACGTCGGATCCCGCGTGGGGTGACCCCATGGTACAGCCAAGGTATCGCACGGCACGAGAGATGGAACACCCCAGCTCACCGGCCGATCAGCCGGTGAGCTGGGGTATCCGTCGAGGTGATGTGTCGACCCCTGACCTCACGGGTGAGGCGGTGGGTTCACCCGGTGGATCAGAAGATCATCATCCCCACGATGGAGGCGCTCATCAGGTTGGCCAGAGTGCCGGCCAGCACGGCGCGCAGGCCCAGCTGGGCGATGTCCGAGCGGCGGTTCTTCGCGATGCCTCCGAGCCCGCCGAGCAGGATCGCCATGGAGCTGAAGTTCGCGAAACCGGTCAGGGCGAAGGTGATGACCGCCTGGGACTTCACGGAGAACGCCTCGGCCTGGGGAGCGAAGTCGGCGAAGGCGACGAACTCGTTGAGCACGAGCTTCTGGCCCAGGAACGAGCCGGCGGCCACAGCGTCCTCCCACGGCACGCCCACGGCCCACATCAGCGGAGCGAACACGTAGCCCATGATCTGCTCGAAGGTCAGGTCAGGGGCGCCGAACCAGCCGCCGACCTGACCGATGCCCAGGTTGATCAGCGCGATCAGTGAGATGAACGCCAGCAGCATGGCTCCGACGTTCGCGGCCAGCCGCAGGCCGTCGCCGGCGCCCCGGGCAGCCGCATCGATGACGTTGCGGGGCTTCTCCTCGGCGCCGGCGGCGGCAGCGGCCGGGTCGACGACCGAGCGTCCGGGGCGAGAGGTGTTCTCCTCGGACGCCCTCTGGTGCCCGGCGTCGCCCGAGGATGTCGTGTCGGCGGAGGACGAGCTCACTGCGTGGCCGCTGGGGGTGACGTCGTCGCCGGGTCGCTCCTCAGTCAGCGTGGTGGCGCCGCCGGTGGTGCCGCTGGCGGCGTCGTCGGCGGACTCAGCGCCGGCTGCGGCGGTCTCGCGGCCCTTGACGTACCGGGTGCCGCCCAGGGTGGCCTCGTCGCCGGCCTGGCGTTCGGACTTGCCGGCGTCGATCTCGTCGAATGAGCCGGCGGGGATGATGATCTTGGCCATCAGCAGCGCGCCGGGGGCGGCCATGAAGCTCGCAGCGATCAAGTACTCCAGGTTGGCTCCCATGCCCGCGTAGCCCACCAGCACGGAACCCGCCACAGTGGAGAGCCCGCCGACCATGACAGCGAAGAGTTCGGACTTGGTCATCCCCGCGATGTAGGGACGGATGACCAGCGGGGCCTCGGTCTGACCGACGAAGATGTTCGCTGCGGCGCTCATCGACTCGGCTCGGGAGGTGCCCAGCAGCTTCTGCAGCGCACCGCCGATGACGCGGACCACGAACTGAAGGATCTTCAGGTGGTAGAGCACCGCGGTCAGTGAGGCGAAGAAGATGATCACCGGCAGCACCGCCAACGCGAAGGAGAACATCCCCTCTCCGGCGAGGTCCCCGAAGAGGAAGTCGATGCCTTCCCCAGAGACGTCGATGACGCTCTGCACGACGCGGGTGGCGCCGCCCAGGGCGGCCTGGCCCCAGGGGAGGTAGAGCACGAAGACAGCGAAGAACACCTGGATGGCCAGGGCGATCGCGACCGTGCGGATGTTGATCTTGCGCCTGTCGACGGAGAACAGGATGGCGATGGCGAGCACCACGGTCATGCCCATGATGCCCCACAGGATATGGATCACGAGAGCCCTTCCTCTCAGATGCGGAGTGATGACGTGCGGCGGACCGTCGGGTTGTCCGCGGGCCGCAGGATCAGCGGGGGATTCCCCCGAACATCAGGGCAAGTATGCCCAATGAGTGAGTTCTGCGCCACACAGGGGCGGGGAGCCGACGACGACGGCGGGCCCGGCCGGATGGAGATCCGACCGGGCCCGCCGTCGTCACCGGACGTCGTGCCGGCGTGTGATCACCAGTAGCGCTTCGCCACCGGGTGCGGGTCCTGGTAGGCGTAGTACACCGAGGTGATGCTCAGCCCGGCCTGCGGGTTGCGGGCGTGGGCCACCTGACCGTTGCCGATGTAGATGGCGTTGTGCGTGGCGCGGCCGCCGTTGACCCAGAAGACGATGTCACCGGGCTGCAGGTTGTCCAGCGAGACCGACTGGCCGCCCTGGAACTGCTGGTGGGCCGTGCGGGGCAGCGAGATGCCCGCCTGAGCGAAGGAGGCCTGCATCAGCGAGGAGCAGTCCCAGGCCTTCGGGCCGGTGGCTCCGAGCACGTAGTGGGTGCCCGGCTCGTTGACCTTGCCGACCGCGAAGTTCACGGCGATCTGCGCGGCACTGGCGCTGCCGGCCGCAGCCGACTGGCTGCCGGAGCTTGAGCTCGAGGACCCGGAGCTCGACGTTCCGGAGCTCGAGGACCCGGAGCTCGAGGACCCGGTGCTCGGCGCCGGTTCAGGCTCCGGTTCCGGGGTGAGGCGGTTGACCTCGCGCTGCAGAGCGGCGTGGTCGATGACGCCGTTGCTGCCCACCAGGGAGGAGTCGCCCAGGATGGAGCGGAAGGTCTCCTGCACGCCGTCACCGCGGAGGTCGGCGAGCTGCTCGACCAGCGCGCGGGTGCCCGGCAGGTACTGCTCCAGGCGCGGCCCGGTGGGCTCAGCGGAGCTGCTGCTTGAGGAGTTCGACTCTGAGGAGCTGCTGCTCTGCTCGGGCTCGGGCTCGGGCTCCGGCTCGGGGGTGAGTTCGTTGACCCGGGCACGGAGGGCGTCGTGGTCGAGCAGGCCCGAGGAGTCGGTGAAGTCAGAGTCGCCGATGAGCTTCTCGAACATCGCGGCCGGGGACTCGTCCTCCAGGTCGGCCAGCTGCTCGACCAGCGTGCGGGTGCCGGGCAGGTACTGGTCCAGGGTCGGGCCGGAGGGCTGCGCGGAGCTGGAGGCGGAGCTGGTGTTCGAGCTGGAGCTCGAGGAGCTGTTGCTCTGCTCCGGCTCGGGCTCCGGCTCGGGGGTGAGTTCGTTGACCCGGGCGCGGAGGGCCGCGTGGTCGAGCAGGCCGTCCGAGTCGGTGAAGTCAGAGTCGGCGATGAGCTTCTCGAACATCGCGGCCGGGGACTCGTCCTCCAGCTCGGCGAGCTCCTTCACCAGGCCCTGTGTGCCCGGAAGGTAGTGGTCCAGGCGGTGGGCCTGCTGGGCTGGCTCCTCGGAGTCCTCTGTGGCGGAGGAACTCTGCTCCTCGTCCTCGTCGGACTCCTCCGGCTCAGGCTGCGGCTCGAGCTCGTAGACCCGGGCGTGGACGGCGGGGTGGTCGAGGATGCCGTTCTCGTCGAGGAAGTCCTCGTCGTCGATGAGCTGCTGGAACATGGACTCGGTGTCGGTGTCCTCCAGCTCGGCGAGGCGCTCCACCAGGTTCTGGGTGCCGGGCAGGTAGTCGGCCAGGCTGTGGACGCTGCCCGCGTCGGTCTGCTCCTCGTCCTGTGTGGCCTCGTCAGACTCGTCAGACTCGTCAGACTCGTCAGCCTCGTCCTCATCCTGTGTGGCTTCGTCCTCGGCGGGAGCCTCGTCCTGCTCCTGGTCATCCTCGGGCTCGGGCGCGTCCCCGGGGGAGAGCTCGTAGACCCGAGACTGCAGGGCCGCATGGTCGAGCAGTCCGTCCTCGTCGAGGAAGTCCTCGTCCTCGACGAGCTTCTGGAACATCGCTTCGACGTCGGTCTCCTCCAGCTCAGCCAGGCGCGCGACCATGTCGCGGGTGCTGGCGAGGTACTGGTCCAGACTGTGGGCCGGCACCGTGGCGTCCGCGGCGTCAGGGCCCTCAGGTTCGTCGGACGATGAAGCTTCCCCTTCTCCATCGTCCGACGAACCCTCGGGGGTCTCATCGTCGTCAGACTCCGCAGAGTCCTCTGACATCAGCCCGCGCAGGAGATCGATGTGGTACGCGATCTTCTGCGGGTCCACGTTGCCGTCGGCGTCGTGGAAGTCGGAGTTCGCCGTGATCTGGGCCCGCAGGATCGAGGCGTCCATGCCCTTGAGGTCTGCGAGCTCGTCGATGAGCTCCAGGGCGCGCTCGCCGACCTCGGTGACCTCAGAGCTGTTCTGCTCGCTGTTCCGCTCGGCAGTCTCGCGGGCTTCGGCGGCGGCGGTGGACTGCTGGGAGGCCTGGTCGGCCAGGGCCTCGGCCTCGGCGGCCTGCTGCTCGGCATCGGCGGCGTCGGATTCGGCCTGCTCCTCAAGCTGCTGCTCGGTGGCGGCGTCGGCGAGGGTGTTGTCGTCCTCGGCGAGAAGCACGTCCTCGGCGGTGGTCTCACCGGCCTGGTACTGGTCGGCGGCGCCGGAGTCGGCGGTGTCGGCGGCTTCGCGGGCAGCTTCAGCGGCCTCAGCCGCTTCGGCGGCCTGCTGCTCGGCCTCCAGGGCGTTCTGGTGCTCGATCTGCATGGCAGCCTCGAGCTCGAGTGCCCGCTGGCTGGCCTGGGAGAGCCGTTCGTTGATCTCCCCGATCATCTGATCGGTGGCCTGGGAGGATTCCTTGGCGCTGGAGATCTCCTTGGCCGAGGGGACTTCCGGAAGCTCAGTCACCACGACGGAGTCGGGGGATCCCTCGGCATTCTGATTCTGCTGATGGACGGAGCTGGCGGCGCGGTCAGCCAGCAGGTCGGGAAGCGTGGTCCCGACCAGCGCAGTCGTCACGACGGCGGCAGTCACAGCTGCCACGCCGAGATTGCGGCGGTTCTTCACGGTAGTTCCTCACTTGTTCCTCACGGACGCAGCGCCACGCGCTCGGGCCGGCCGCCGTCTGCGGACGCCTGTGCCTTCCGGGTGGCTGACTCGACCGAGGAGCTCGGCGGACCGCGACGGTGCGCAGGGCTCCCGCGATGGGAGGGTCCAGTCAGTGCCCAGGGGCTTCAGCGGCGACACCGGCGGTCCCCGGCTCCAGCTCCTCCGGCGGCCCTGTCAGGGGCTCCGGTCCGCTCGGGCGTGTCACCGCCGTCGTGGTGTGAGTGGGGCCGACAACCGTCAGAGATGGGAATCGCATGACGGCCATGTGGCGCTACAGCGCTCACGATAGTTGCGGTTTCGTCACCTTGGCAACAGGTCGTGTCGTTCCTGTGATGAAGCTGTGAGCCCTCGATCCCTGTCATATCAGGGATGTAGGGTCACAGAACGGTATCGCTCAACCTTCAAGTAGGTTGAAGGTTGAGCCTCCGTGACTTCCGCTTGACGTTGTGTTATGAGTCCCTGTGGAGGTGGAGGTGTCGCGGTTCAGCCCCATCCGAGGCGGTGCAGGGTGGCGTCATCGATGCCGAAGAAATGGGCCACCTCGTGCACGACCGTGATGGTCACCTGACGGGTGACCTCTTCGCGGGTCTCGCACATCTGCAGGATCGGCTCCTTGTAGAGGGTGATCCGGTCCGGCATGGACCACGGCTCGCCGCCGCGCTCGGTGAGCGGGATGCCTTCATAGAGGCCGAGCAGCACAGTGTCCGGATGTTCGCCCGGCTGCGGCTCATAGCGGTCCTCCACGAAGACGGCGACGTTGTCGAGCTTGTTCCGCAGGGCTTCCGGGATCATCTCCAGGGCGCGGGCCGCCGCGTCGTCGAAGTCCTCGTCGCTCATCTGAACCGGCATGCCCACCAGTTTAGAGGTGACCCCCTGTCGCCCGTCGATCGCTGGGGTGGGGAAGGGTCGGGCCCGAGAGGGATCCGGTCGCCTGGCTGGTGCTGGCGTGATTTGCTGGTGGTGACGATGAGCGCCTAGACTTTCAAGAGTCCACCACGGGATCGCGCCCCCATCGTCTAGCGGCCTAGGACACCGCCCTTTCACGGCGGCGGCACGGGTTCGAATCCCGTTGGGGGTACTGCTCAGCTTCGATTTGGAGCCGAGCGAGAAGCTCTGCTAGAGTTTCTAACCGTGCCAAGCGGCACGGACAACTGAAAAGCAAGGCCCAGTGGCGCAGTTGGTTAGCGCGCCACCCTGTCACGGTGGAGGTCGCGGGTTCAAGTCCCGTCTGGGTCGCTCCAAGCTCTCGCAAGAGCAGCTTGAGTCATCATGTGATGGCGCCCCGGCTCTGTAGCTCAGTTGGTAGAGCGTTCGACTGAAAATCGAAAGGTCACCGGATCGACGCCGGTCGGAGCCACCACTGAAGAAACCCCCGCTTCCAGCGGGGGTTTCTTCGTCTCTGCCCAGGTATCGTCCCAGCAGCCCGTTGCCCACGCCCTGTCAGATGGTCGGCGGGGAACCCGCAGAATCGGGGGCCAATAGGTCAGAAACGCCCCGCGGGCACACGTGCCCCTCAGCCGCTGAGGGGAAGCGCGGCCGAACGTGCGGGACGGCGGTGAATCGGCTGCAGCACACACCTTCACCGCCCGCTCCACTGACGCACGTCAGCCCACGGGGCGTCGGGATCATCGACTGCTGAGGACCCCCTCGTATAGGTTGAGAGGTGATGATGGACCGCAGACCTCAGGAGGCGTCATGACGCAGCAGCCCGGCCACCCCGGCCCTGGCCCGGACGACGAGCACACCCACGAGAACATGGACCAGTCTTCGGCTCAGAGCCCCGCGGACGGAACCGGCGCTGCGGAGGCCCAGCCCTTCCAGTCTGAGTCGGGGGGCGGCTTCCCGGGAGCGCAGGCACCGACCCCTGAGCCTTACTCGGACCCCCTCGCTGACGCCGCCTCCGGATCCTCCGCCCCCTCGGCCGGTGATCTCGGCCAGCCCTATGGTCAGCAGCCCGCCGCGCAGCAGGAGTGGGGCGCACCCCAGCAGGGTCAGTACGGCCACCCCGGGCAGGCGCAGGGCCCTGCTCAGGGATCCCACCCCGCCCACCAGCAGGACCCCGCCGGTTACCCGCAGGGCCAGCCAGGGCCGGAGAGCCACGGCGCGCACGAACAGCCGCCGCAGGGGTACTTCGCCCCGCAGCCCGCGGACTACTCCGCCCAGTCAGCAGGCTCGGCACAGCCAGCCTATGGGTACGGCCACCAGGACCCGTATGCCGCGCAGCAGGCGACCTACGGACACCCGGGTCAGCCCTACGGCGGCCAGGCCTATGGCCAGCAGTACGAGCAGCAGTATCAGCAGCAGTACGCCCAGCAGCCGCACCCCGGTGCCCCCGGTGGGCACTCGGCGGTCAACGCAGTGGAGGGCAAGGGCTTCCTGGGGGCGCTCTTCGACTTCACCTTCCAGAGCTTCGTCACGGTGAAGTTCGCCAAGTTCATCTACATCATCTTCCTGGCGTTCCTGGTGCTGGGGTGGCTGTTCGCCATCATCGCCGGGTTCGTCGCCGATCCGCTCGTCGGGGTGATCGCCTTGCTGCTTGGCTGGATTCCCGCGGCGATCTACCTGATCCTCATCCGTATCAGCCTGGAGTTCTTCATCGCGATGGTCCGCACCTCGCAGAACACCGCCGGGGTGCGGGTGGAGATCGAGGAGCTGCGCCACGAGCTGCGGCAGAACTCCTGACCCGGCTGCGCTGAGGTCGACGACGGCGCCCGCTCCTCCGTGTAGAGGAACGGGCGCCGTCGTCGCCTGCAGGATGTGGTCTGCAGCAGCGCGCAGAGCCGATCGGCAGAGACCCCTGAGGGTCCGGACTGGTCAGTTCAGGTCCACCACCACGGGGGCGTGGTCCGAGGCGCCCTTGCCCTTGCGTTCCTCGCGGTCGATGAAGGCGTGGCCCACACGCTCGGCCAGCGCCGGGGTTGCCAGTACGAAGTCGATGCGCATGCCCTCCTTCTTCGGGAAGCGCAGCTTCGTGTAGTCCCAGTAGGTGTACACGCCCGGGCCCGGGGTGTGGGGGCGGACGACGTCGGCGTAGCCGGCCTCCAGGAAGCCGCGGAACGCCTCACGCTCAGGCTCGGAGACATGGGTCAGCCCCTCGGCGCGGAAGTGGTCGATGTCCCAGACGTCGTCGTCCTGCGGGGCGATGTTCCAATCGCCCATCAGCGCCACCTGGGCCTGCGGGTCGTCAGCCAGCCATGTCTCGGCATGCTCACGCAGCTGCCGAAGCCACGCGAGCTTGTAGACCATGTGCTCGTCCTCCAGGGCGCGGCCGTTGGGGACGTAGAGGCTCCAGATGCGCACCCCGTCACAGGTGGCGGCGATCGCCCGCGCCTCCTGGACGGGGTCCTTGCCGCCCTTGCCGAAGGCGGGCTGGTCCGGGAAGGTCCGTTCGACGTCGGCCATCCCCACCCGAGAGGCGATGGCCACCCCGTTCCACTGGTTCAGCCCGAAATGGGCGACGTCATAGCCGTTGTGCTCGAAGACCTCCCAGGGGAAGTTGTCATCCTTGCACTTGGTCTCCTGGATGGCGAGGACGTCCACGTCCGTACGGTCCAGCCAGGCCTCCACCCGGTCAGCCCGGGCACGCATCGAGTTCACATTCCAGGTCGCGATTCTCACGGAGGTCACGCTATCAGCCGCGCCAGCTCCCCTGCGGCGGATGCGGAACGTGCTGGTGCTGGACGTAGACCTGAGCGGGCTGGGGCTTCGAGCCGCATGCCATCACCAGAGCCACCACCCACCCGATGAACGACCATCCGAGCAGCAGATTCACCAGGAATACCCCGCCCACGTTATGGCTGCGGATCATGGCGATGAGGGCTGGCAGGAAATAGACGGCCAGGGCGACGAGCCCGACGACGACGATGACGATGCCCACGATGGCGCCTTCGGCACCGTTCATCCCGAACATGGCTGCCTCTCTATGGTGCGGATGATGTGAGTCCAGGGTACTCGGGCGCCAGCGGCCTGTCTCAACGGGATCAGCTGCGCCACCAGGTGTCCTGGATGGTCACCGGAAGGGCGCGCTTGTGCCGGGTGGCCAGGTAGCGGCGCTCGATCTGTTCGGCGAACTCCGCGGAGACCTCCCGGCCCTCCAGATAGTCGTCGATGTCGTCGTAGCTCATGCCCAGCTCGGCCTCGTCCAGCTGCCCCGGGGTGTCATCGAGCAGGTCCGCCGTCGGCGCCTTGGACCACAGCTCCTCCGCCGCGCCCAGGTGCTCGAGGACCTGCCGGACCTGGCGCTTGTCCAAGGTGAACAGCGGCAGCACATCGGCGCCGCCGTCGCCGTGCTTGGTGAAGAACCCGGTGACGGACTCCGCGGCATGGTCGGTGCCGATGACCAGCCCTTCGTGCTCCCCGGCGATCGCATACTGGGCGGTCATCCGGATCCGAGCCTTCACGTTGCCGCGGTGGTAATCGGCCATGGGCGCTCCCAGCGCTTCGGTGTAGGCGGCGTCCAGGCCGGCTACCGCCTGCTCGATGTTCACAGTGTGCACGTGGTCGGGAGCGATGAACTCCACCGCGCGGGCGGCGTCGTCCTCATCATGCTGAACGCCATGGGGGAGCCGGACCGCATGGAACTGTGCCTCCTGCCCGTCAGCCCGCAGCCGTTCCACAGCCAGCTGGGCCAGCCTCCCGGCCAGGCTGGAATCCACCCCGCCGGAGATCCCCAGCACCAGGGACCGTCCCCGGGCGCTGAGCAGATAGTCGGCCAGGAACCTGACCCGGCGCTCGACCTCCTCCGCGGGGTCGATCTCCGGGCGCACCCCCATCTCGTCGATGATCGAACTCTGCAGCTCACGCATGCCGCCGAGTCTACCGAGCCGCGTGTCACAGGCATATGACGCCAGCAGGAGGTCTCCGGGGTGTCGGAGGGGCTCTTGAGGATGGTGCTCGAGGGCCGGCCCAGATCGCCGTGACCGCTGAGGGGAGGGGCCAACGCCCCGCCGTGGGGCGCCGGACGCGCCCAGGACGACACAGCCATCCTCGGCGTCTCGGCGACCTCTGCGATCCTGGTGCTGGTGGCTGTTCGCGGTGTGCTCGATGCCGAACGGAACGCTCCGAGCACGACCATCCGGACCCTCGGCGATTCCGTCCGGTGGGCCGTGGTCAGCATCACCCCCGACGGCCGCAGGGGCCACCACCGCGTGACCAGCCTGGGCCGGAGGATCGTGGCCAGAAGGCCCCGGCCGTTCCCCGGAGCGCCGAGGCGGACAGCGGCAGACCCCCAGGAGAGGACCTCGGATGACCAGGATCGAGCGCTTCCAGGGTCTCCTGATGGCCGCGGCTGCGCTGCTCGGGCTGGCCCTCGGCGCCAGCACGGACCTCGGACGCCTCGGCGAGCATCTCGTGCTGCCCGCTCTGCTGGTGATGCTCACCGCCGTCTTCTTCCAGCTCGACCTCGCCCAGGTCGGTGAGGTCCGCCGTGCCCGTGCCCTGGTCGCCGCGAGCCTGGTGCTGAACTATCTGGTCACCCCCGCGCTGGCTTGGGCCCTGGGCGCGGGGCTGCTCGGCGACCAGCCGGACCTGCGGATCGGCCTGCTGCTCCTGCTGGTGACCCCCTGCACCGACTGGTACCTGGTCTTCACCGCGATGGCTCGCGGCCACACCGGCCTCGCCGTCGCGCTGCTGCCGGTCAATCTGGTGCTGCAGGTGCTGCTGCTGCCCGTCTACATCCTGTTGCTCGGCGGCGACGCGGCCGCCGGGTCCACCTCGTCCCTGGTCGCCGCGGTGCTGATGGTCCTGGTGCTGCCGCTGAGCGTCGGCTGCGGACTGCGGGTTGTCGTCGACCGGTGCTGCGGCATCGCCTGGCGTCAGCGGCACCTCGATGCCTGGGCCTCCCGGCTGCAGATTCCGCTGCTGTGCCTGGCGGTGGTTGCCATGTTCGCCGGGCAGGCGGAGGCACTCCTGACCAGCGGCGCGGAGCTGCTCCTGCTGCTGCCGCCCCTGGCGATATGGTTCACACTGCTGCCGCTGTTGGCCACCGGAGCCGCCGTGGTGCTGCGGCTTCCCGGCTCCCACCGGGTCACCCTGACCATGGTGACAGTGGCGCGGAACTCGCCGCTGGCCCTGGCGGTGGCCGTCGGGGCGTTCCCGGACCGGCCGCTGATCGCCGTGGCGCTGATCATCGGGCCGTTGATCGAGCTGCCGCTGCTGGCCGTGCTGGCGCGCATCGTCAGAGAGCGCGACCCCCGCTGACGCTCACGCGTCGGTGCCCTGGCGGTGCTTGCGCTGATTGCGGCCTTCGCCCTGATGGCGGTCCGTGCCCTGCAGTCCACGGAATTACGCCTCCACTGTCGACCGGTGTTCGGCCGGGGCGACGACGAGCAGTTCGTCATGAAGCTCAAGAGCGGTGCGCCCATCGGGGACGAAGGCCGAGCCCGCGCGGATGACCAGCGAGATGTCGGCGCTCTCAGGCAGGTCCAGGTGCTTCAGCGGCAGGCCTTCGAGCGCACAGCGGCCGGTCAGCTTCACCTTCACGAGGTCGGCCCGCTGCTCATCCAGAGGGGCTGGCTCCAACGTCACCGCAGTGGCCGCCGTGTCGTCTATGAGCCCCAGGCGTCTGGCGACCCATGGCAGCGACGGCGCCTGGATGGCGGTGTAGGCGATGACGAAGACCAGCACGACGTCGGAGAGCCTGTCCGCGTCGTCCATATGGGCGGCCATCGGCACTGTTGCGATAATGATGGGGACCGCCCCGCCACCAGGCCCAGCAGGACGACGTCCCAGGTGATCCGGCTGGGGCTGGCGAGCATGCTCAGCATCACGAACAGTCCGATCTGGGCCAGCCACCCGGTTCCTTCGGCGAAGGCCTGGGTCGCGTGCCGGTGCGGCAGGCGGCCGTTGTCCAGGAACATGGCACAGATGTAGACGGCGGCGAACCCGGAGACGTTGATCTGGGTGGCGACGCCGTAGGACAGCACGGCCCAGGCCGGTGCGGCCACGGGATAGAGGCCGGCGGCCGGAAGAGCGAAGCGACGCAGCACGAACACGCCCAGTGCGCCCAGCGAGACGCCGAGCACGACGCCGCCCACCAGCTGCCCCAGGATCAGCAGCGCCAGGACCAGCGGCAGCCCCAGGGCGTAGTGGCCGATCACCGTCATCAGTCCGATGGTCACCAGGATCCCGACAGTGGCCAGCACGGCGGCGAAGCCGATGGTGGGGCGGATGCTCTCCCATCTGGTGCTCAGACCACCCTCGGCGAGGATCAGGGTGAGCGCCGCGTAGCCGAGCCCCTGGGCGATGACGGCGTCGTCGAACTCCAGCCCGAAGCCGGACTCGCCCAGGATGATCCCCGCCAGCAGGAACAGCAGCAGCGCAGGCAGTCCCAACCTCGTCCCCACTCGCACACCTCCGACGGCGACCAGCATCACCAGGGGTGCCACGAGCATGAACAGGTTGATCAGGTCCATGCTCTTCATTCTTTCGGGGGGGACTGACGCCGCCGAGGTCCGTCACCAGTAGGATGGCCCCATGATCTCCAGCACCACCGGCAGCAGCACGGATGTGTCCACTCCCAGCGCCGAGCGCCGTCGGCTCAAGCAGCTCATCAGCGAGCTCGCCGTCGTCCGCGGGACGGTGACCCTCTCCTCCGGCAAGGAGGCCGACTACTACATCGACCTGCGCCGCATCACCCTCCACCACGAGGCCTCCCGGCTGGTGGGCCGGGTCATGATGCGTCTGCTCGACGACGCGGGCATCGACTACGTCGCTGCCGGCGGCCTCACCATGGGTGCGGACCCGGTCGCCACCGCCATCATGCACGCCGCCGGTGAGCAGGGGCGCGCCGTCGACGCCTTCGTGGTGCGCAAGGCCCAGAAGTCCTATGGCATGGGTCGGCAGGTGGAGGGTCCGAACGTGGAGGGCCGGAAGGTCGTGGTATTGGAGGACACCTCCACCACCGGCGGCTCCGCGCTGACCGCCGTGGAGGGTGTGCGCCACGCCGGCGGCCTGGTGCAGGCGGTGGCAGTCATCGTGGACCGCGACACCGGCGCCCGGGAACACATTGAGGACACCGCCGGGGTGCCCTACCTCTTCGCCTACTCCAAGTCCGACCTCGGACTCGACTGACCGCCTCCCGACGACGCCCCGGCTGCGGCGGCTCGTGAACGGGCCGCGGCCCAGCTGCGACGCGCGGGAGGCATGAGGAACTGACGGACCACTCTGGATGGAGGAAGACCGTGGCCTTCTACAACTCCCGCGCGCACCTGGTGCCTGAGATGCTCTCCGGCCTGCTGTCCACCGCCGAGATCGATCGGCTCGGCACCTCGGACGGCACCGCAGCGCTCGTCCGCCGAGGGCATGATCCGCAGGCCGGCGTCGCGGTGATCAGCGGCGGCGGCTCCGGGCACGAGCCGGCCCATGCCGGATTCCTCGGCGAAGGCATGCTCACCGCCGCCGTTCCGGGCGCCCTGTTCGCCTCCCCGCCGGTCAGTGCCGTCCTGGAGGCGATCCGGGCGGTCACCGGTCCGTCCGGCTGCGTGCTGATCATCAAGAACTACACCGGCGACCGGCTCAACTTCGGACTGGCCGCCGAGCGGGCGCGCGAGGAGGGCCTGGACGTGCGCACCGTCCTGGTGGCCGACGACGTCTCCCTGCCGGAGATCGAGCAGCCCCGCGGGCTGGCCGGCACCGTGCTGGTGCACAAGGTCGCCGGACACCTGGCGGCCACCGGGGCCTCCGTGGAGCAGGTGGCGGAGGCCGCGCAACGGACCGCCGACGGTCTGCGCACCATCGGCTTGGCACTCACTCCGGCGACGCTGCCCGGCGAGGACGCTGAGCCCACCCGCGGGGCTGAACTGGGGCTGGGCATCCATAATGAGCCGGGCGCCCGAGAGGTCGACGTCGACGGCGCCGCCGGTGCAGTGCAGCAGGTGCTCGACGCCCTCGATGCCGACGAGGTCGTCCGCGCGGCTGAGAACGGGGTCGTCGCGGTCCTCAACGACCTGGGCGGCTGCTCCCCGCAGGAGGGTCTGGTGCTCACCCATGAACTGCTCGACCGGCTCGGCCGTGACGCCGTCACCCGCCTGCTGGGACCGGCTCGACTGATGACCTCCCTTGACATGCACGGCTTCTCCGTGACCCTGGCGCCGGCCAGCGAAGAGCTCGTCGCCGCGTTGGACGCCCCGACGACGGCGCCCGGCTGGGTGCGGCCCAGCAGGCCGTGCGCCCCGCGGAGGGCCCCCGGAGTGGGTGTGGCCACCGGTGAGATGGTCGCGGTGGCCGCCGAGTCCACGCCGCGCACCCAGGATGGGCGCCTCGAGGACGCCGTGGCAGCGGGATGCCGGGCGTTGGAGTCCGCGCAGCGCGAGCTCGATGACCTGGACCGCGCCGCCGGTGACGCCGACGCCGGCACCACGTTCGCCGCCGGTGCGCAGGCGGTGCGTGGGCTGGTCGAGTCCGGCGACCTCGGCTTCGCGGACCCGGCCGCTGCGATGCGTCGGATCGCCCGCACCTTGGAGACTGCGATGGGCGGCTCCTCCGGGGTGCTGCTGGCCATCCTCGCGACCGCCGCCGGACGCAGCCTGGAGTCGGAGGGCGAGCCGGACTGGTCCGGCGCGCTCGCCGAGGGCATCGCCGCGGTGCAGCACCACGGCGGCGCGGCCGAAGGGGACCGGACCATGCTCGATGCGCTGATCCCCGCCCAGCGGGCGCTCGCCGAGGGGAATGGAACTGTGGCTCCCGCGGCGGTGGCTCAGGCGGCCGAATCAGGGACCGAGGCGACGTCGAGCCTCACCGCGCGCGCCGGCCGGGCCGCCTATGTGCCGGACTCGGCCACCCAGGGCTCCCCGGATGCGGGGGCCGCCGCCGTCGCGCGGCTGGTCCGAGCGCTGGCAGATTCGCTCAGCTGACCGGAACCGGAAGAGTCCCAGCGAACCGAGTCCCGCCGAATCGAGAGGTCATTCCCCCGTGTTTCGCCCCTGACGTGACGCGCGTCAGCGAGGGGTAATGTGCCCGAAAGTGACTCCTCGAAGGTCAGGCTCGCCGGTGGGCACAGGTCGGAGGTGGGGTCACGCGGCTTCCTGGCGCCTGCGCAGCAGGGCGCCGAACTCATCCAGTGCAGGGCGCTGCACGGCGTAGTAGGCCCAGCGGCCGCGCTGGGTGCGGGCGAGCAGCCCGGCCTCGACGAGGATCTTCAGGTGGTGGGACACCGTGGGCTGGGACAGGCCCAGCGGTTCGGTGAGGTCGCAGACGCAGGCCTCGCCGTCGTCGGTGTGTTCGATCAGGGACAGCAGGCGCAGCCGGACGGGGTCTGCCACGGCTTTGAATACGGCCGCGAGGGGTTCCGCCTCCTCGGCGGTCAGTGGGCCCTGGAAGGTGGGCAGGCAGCACGCGCGGTCGGCCGGCGTCGAAGGACTCATGAAGCCATCGTAGCTCACGTATTGACGAATTTCGATGGGTAGTCCTAGAGTCTCTCGTATCGAAGCGTGTCTATGTACCCTGGTGCCGTGTCGGCTCCAGGTGACGCCGACCCTGAGGAGACCTCATGCAGCACATGACCAGCGCCGCTCCCTCCGCTGCGGACGCCCTGCCGGTCGCGGTCATCGGGGCCGGCCCTGTGGGCCTCGCCGCCGCGGCCCACCTGCTGGAGCACGGACTCGAACCGGTGATCCTGGAGTCCGGCGACGATGTCGGCGCGGCCATCCGGCAGTGGGGCCACATCCGACTGTTCTCGCCGTGGCGCTACGACCTCGACGCGGCCTCCACCCGACTGCTGGAGGCCGCCGGGTGGGAGTCGCCGCGGCCCACCGCACTGCCCCGGGGGCGGGAGATCGTGGAGGACTACCTCGAGCCGCTGGCCCAGGTGCCGGCCATCCGAGACCGTCTGCACACACGCTCCCGTGTGGTGGGAGTGACCCGCGGTTTCCGCGACAAGACCCATGTGCGGGCTCGTGAGGGAGAACCCTTCCTGCTGCGAGTGGAGCGTCGCACCGACGCCGGCCCGCAGATCGAGGAGCTCCGCGCCCGCGCCGTCATCGATGCCAGCGGCACCTGGAGCGCCCCCAACCCGCTCGGCGCGACCGGGCTGCCGGCGCTCGGCGAGGGCGCCCCCGCCGTCGTGCCGCATCTGACAGGGTCTCTGCCCGACGTGCTCGGTGCGCAGCGCCAGCGCTTCGCCGGCCGCCGCACGCTCGTGGTCGGTGCCGGGCACAGTGCGACCAACACGCTGCTGAACCTCGCCCAGCTCGTCCGGGAGGAGCCCGACACCGAGGTGCACTGGGCGATCCGCGGGCAGGATCCGGCTCGGACCTACGGCGGGCGCGACGCCGACGGGCTGCCGGCCCGCGGGATGCTCGGCACCCGGCTGCAGCGGGCGGTGGGGTCCGGCGCCGTCCAGCTGCACACGCAGGCATCGGTCTCTGCGCTGCGCCCGGCCGAGGATGGGGAGGCGAGCGGCGTCGTCGTCGCCTTCGGGGCCGACTCCTCAGCCCCTGGCCTCACGGTCGACACCGTGGTGGCGGCCACCGGATTCCGCCCCGAGCTGGACATGCTGCGCGAGCTTCGCCTGGAGCTCGACCCCGCCGTGGAGGCGCCGGTGCGCCTGGCGCCGCTCATCGACCCGGAGATCCACTCCTGCGGCATGGTCCCCGCCCACGGGGCCGACGTGCTGGCACACCCCGAGGACAGCTTCTTCCTGGCCGGCATGAAGTCCTACGGGCGGGCGCCGACATTCCTGCTGGCCACGGGCTACGAGCAGGTCCGTTCCATCGCCGCGCACCTGGCCGGCGACGACGCCGCCGCTCGCGACCTGGCCCTTCCGGCGACCGGCGTCTGCTCGGCGACGGCGCCCGAGCCGGAGCTGATCGGTGTCCCCACAGGAGTGTCGCACGGCCGTACCGCGAGCTGACGGGGGGGAGGTTCGGGCGCCGCCTCGCCGAGGAGTCACTTTCCCGTGCATCATCCCCGACGTGACGCGCTTCAGCTGGGGCAGAAGCACGGGAATGTGACTCCTCGACGCCGGGTCTGCGAGCCCGCGCGTCCGACGAGGCTCCGCCCGATCAGGCGGAGACCGGCCGGGGCCCTGGTCCCCGAGTCTCACCTCTGGCGCAGAGACTCCAGCAGCTCGTCGGCCTGACGCAGATTCCGGGCCAGCTTCTCCCGGCGTTCGGCGAGCTCCTCCTGCAGCGCCGTCAGCCGTTCTCTGGCCTGGTCGTCCCCGGGGGAGGCGGCGACGGCGTCGATGGCCTCCAACACGCGGGTGATCTCGTCGAGCGAATAGCCCAGCGGCTTCAAGGTTCTCGCCACGATGAGGCGTTCCAGATCGGTGGCGGTGTAGACCCGGAAGCCACCCTCGGTGCGGGAGGCCGGCAGGAGGCCGACGTCGTCGTAGTGGCGGATGGTGCGATGGGACAGGCCGGTCTTCTCCGCCAGCTCACCGATGTGCATCGTCGACGGTGCAGATGATCCCGTGCCGACAGCGGGCACCTCCGCCTGTGGTGCGCCATCTCGTGTCCTGCTGCGGTCATGCATCGGGATCCGTCTCCGTCCGGCCAACTGTCAGGTCCTGTCACGGCGTGCTCCTCGCCGGCCCGCCGGATGCACCGTGTGACGGGGCTTTCGAAGGTCCAGTCTAAGTGCCCCGACTCGTGGTGCCCGGGTCTCGTTCGGCATGCCGAACCGCTGACGTCGGCAGCGCGGGTCCCGTACTCTCGTGCCATGCCTGATCAGCCCGACGCCCTGTTCGCTGATCCGCGCCTGGCCGCGGTCTATGACGCGCTCGACCCGGACCGTGGAGACCTTGACGCGTATGAGGCCGCCGTCGCCGCACTGGAGGCCCAGCGGGTCCTGGACATCGGCTGCGGCACCGGAGTGCTGGCACACCGACTGGCCCACCGGGGGATGCAGGTGATCGGCCTGGACCCTGCCGCGGCGTCGATCGCGGTGGCGCGCAGCCGCCCCGGAGCCGCACGGGTGCAATGGGTGACCGGTACGGTGGCCGCCCTGGAGGCGGATGATCTGCCGGCAGAGGCCGCCGCGATGCTCCCGGTGGACGCCGTGACCATGAGCGCCAATGTCGCCCAGGTGTTCCTCGACGACGCGGAGTGGTCCGCGGTGCTGGCGGGAGCGCACCGTGCGATGCCTCCCGGAGGGCTGCTGGTCTTCGAGGCTCGTCGGCGTGAGGCCCGTGCCTGGGAGGCCTGGACTCCGGAGCAGACTCGCACCCGGGCTGATGTGCCGGGGGTGGGTGTGGTGGAGCGCTGGGTGGAGGTGGTCGACGTCGTCGGCGATGGGGAGCTGGTCACCTTCGATCAGCCCACGGTGTTCCTCGATGACGAGGCAGGCGCCCAGCTCGACGACGGCACCCGGTGGGAGTCCCGCTCCACTCTGCGGTTCCGCACCCGGGAGGAGCTCGAGGAATCGCTGAAGACGGCAGGCTTCACCGTGGACGTGCTGGACCTGGCGTACGCACCTGGCCGGGGATGGCTGTATCTGGCTCGGCGCCGCCCGTGATCGGTGACGGAGCGTCGCCCGGTCGGACCCGGACTCGACGCCGGGGTCCTCAGCTCAACGCCCGCCCGATGCGTGCCACCGCCTCGGTGAGGATCGCCTGCGACGTCGCCATGTTCAGCCGGGCGTGGCCGGCCCCGCCGTCGCCGAAGGGGTTTCCCGCGGTCAGCGCGACGCCGGCTCGGGCCAGCAGCGCCTTGGCGGGGCCGCGGATCGGTGACTCGGCGCCTGCGGCCGCGATGTCGTCCTCGGCCCCGGCCAGCGCGGTCGCCCGGAAGTCCAGCCAGGCCAGATAGGTGGCCTGCGGGGCGGTCCAGCGCACCTGCGGCGCACGCTCGGCCAGCAGCTCATCCAGCAGCGCCCGGTTGGTTCGCAGCCCCTCCAACAGCGCGTCCAACCACGGCTCCCCGTGGGCGAAGGCCGCGGTATGGGCCAGCACGCCCACGTGGCTGGGTCCGTGCGCGACGATGCCTGGCAGGCGTCGCAGGTCGGCGACGGCGTCGGGCCCGGCGATCATCACCGCGGCCTTCAGCCCGGCCAGGTTCCAGCCCTTCGAGGCGGACATCAGGCTGATGCCGCGGGGGTCCACGGTCAGGTATGGGGTGAACCGGGCCGGGGCGTCGCCGTCGTCGCCGTCGCCTGCGGCATCTCCGGGGCTCTGCGACGAGCCGAGGACCAGCGGGGCGTGGATCTCATCGGCGACCACCCGGAGTCCGTGCCGGTCGGCCGACTCTGCCAGCTGCTCCAGCTCAGCGCGGGTGTGCACCACCCCGGTGGGATTGTGTGGGTTCGACAGCAGGAACACCGGGGAGATCGAGGTCCGGGCCGCTTCGGCGAACGACTCCTCCAGCGCGGCGGGGTCGAGCCGTCCCGCCGGGTTCAGCGGGGTCTGCACCACGCGCCGGCCCGCCTCGGCGGGGTACTGGTAGAACGGCGGGTACACCGGGGAGGCGACGACGACGGCGTCGCCGGGTGCGCTGATCAGCTTCAGCGCCTCGGTGATCCCCCGCATCACGTCCGGGACCGTGCTGGTGTGTGCGACATCCAGGCTCCACCCCCAGCGGCGCTCGGCGAACCCGGCCAGCGCCTCCGCATAGCCGCGGCCGGCGGGGTATCCGGTGTCGCCGCGATCGATGATGCCGCGCAGCGCGTCGGCGATCGGTTGGGCCAGCGGCACGTCCATCTCCGCCACCCAGAGTGGGAGGACATCGTCGCCGAAGGCCTGCCATTTGGCGCTGCGCCGGCCGCGTAGGGCATCCAGGCTGAGCTGCTCCAGGGGGTTGGAGGTGGAGCGGGCGGGGCCCGACGAGGGCGGGGTGTCCGTGCTTTCGACCATGGCCCCGAGCCTACGCCTCAGCTCGGGGGCGAGGGAGGTGCTCCGGTAGCCTCGAGCGCATGGAGTCAGCGCGTGGTGCCCAGCAGGACGAGACCCTTTCCCCCTCGGAGCGGGAGGTCGGCGTCGGACCCTGGGAGGGGCGCTGGCCCGAGGGGGAGCACTGGGACCCGGAGCTGCTGCGTGACGGTGACCGGCGCAACGTGGTGGACCGGTACCGGTACTGGCGGCACGAGGCGATCGTCGCCGATCTGGACACCCGCCGACACGGATTCCACGTGGCCATCGAGAACTGGCAGCACGACTTCAACATCGGCACAGTGGTGCGCACGGCCAACGCCTTCCTGGCCGCTGAGGTGCACATCATCGGCCGACGCCGCTGGAACCGCCGGGGCGCGATGGTCACCGACCGGTACCAGCACGTCCGTCACCACGCCACCGTGGAGGAGTTCGTCGCCTGGGCGAAGAAGGAAGGGCTGCCGGTGCTGGGCGTGGACCTCTTCCCCGAGTCCGTGCCGCTGGAGACCTACGACCTGCCGCGGGAGTGCGTGATGGTCTTCGGGCAGGAGGGGCCGGGGCTGAGTGAGGCGATGCGCGCCGCCGCCGCCGCGACGCTGTCCATCGCCCAGTTCGGCTCCACTCGGTCCATCAATGCCGGCACCGCCGCCGGCATCGCGATGCACGCCTGGATCCGCCAGCACGCGCAGGTGGAGTCGTGAGTCACTGCGCGCTGAGACCCTGACATCATGAGATCCAGCGGTCATGCTTCGCAATGGTCTGACCTCTGTGATGTGATGGCATCGGTCACGTCGACGGGGAGGCACTGGTGGTGCATGCGGTGAGAGGCACGGGAGCCCACCGGCTCTCTGCGCGCCCGCTGCCCGCGCTACCCCGCCTGGCCCGTGGTTCAGGGGCCTCCCTGATCTCAGTGGGCGGAGCCGCCCTGGCCCATGTGGCCGCCGGGCATCATGCCCCGCATGGGGTGGTGGTCCTCCTCGCGCTCGCGGTGAGCACTCCGCTCGGCGTCGCTCTGACATCGGTGCGGCACAGCCGGGTGCGCCTGGCGGCGGCCGTGCTGCTGAGCCACGCAATGCTGCATGGCCTATACGCACTGTCCCCTGCCCACTCCACTCTCCTGGCCGCCGGGGAGCTGCAGACCAGCACCCACGGTACGGACGTCTCGGTGGTACCGGACGCGTCGATGGCTGTCGCTCATCTGCTGGCGGCCGTGATCACCTATGCGCTCCTGCGCCGAGGCGAGATCCTGGTGACCTCGCTGCGAGAGCTCCTGGACGTCGCGCGGGTGCTCCTGCTGGTCGTCGCCGCACCTCTCGTCCCGGTCAGAACGATGCGGCGCATGCCGCTCACCTTCGATCGTCCGCGGCTGGCGGATCAGTGGTCGGGCCGCAGCTCACGGACCCTGCGCGGTCCGCCGGCTCTGGCTGCCTGACGCGTCTACGGTGCCCAGCCAGCCGGCAGCATCAGCCTGTGAGTCCGCCTGACCGGGGTGCAAGCGCGTGTTGAACCGGACGTCCAGTCGGTGGTCCAGCTCGGGCGCCGGCTGATTGAGCAGTCCCCGCTCACCGTTGCGTTCACGTGCTGTGCCCTGAGGAGCCCCTGTCACGAGGCGGCCACAGGTCTGACTGACCCGATCGACTTTCTTCCTGGAGACAGACATGACCTTGACGACTGAGAACCCGGAGACGGCGCGTCCTCCGGTCGGTGCGACGCGCGGCTGGCTGCCAGCCATGCTGCGCCGCCTGCATTTCTACGCAGGGATCCTCGTAGGGCCGTTCATCCTGGTCGTCGCCGTGACCGGGGCGCTCTACGCCTTCTCGCCGCAGCTGGAACGGGCCGTCTACGCAGATCTGCTGGAGGCGCCGTCGTCGAGCGAGGAGCGGCTGCCCCTGGAGGACCAGGTGGACGCCGCCCAGGTGGCACGGGGAGGAGACGCCGTCCCGTCCGCCGTGCGTCCCGCTCCGGAGCTCGGTGATACGACGCGCGTCATGTTCGCAGCCGATGACGGAGCCGACGGGCATGAGGCCGAGCCCGTGGCGGTCTTCGTCGATCCCGCCACCGGGGAGGTGCTGGGAGAGGACCACGTCTATGGCACCAGCGGCTCGCTGCCGCTGCGCACGGACATCGCCCAGGCGCATCGGCATCTCTTCCTCGGCGACTGGGGACGGATCTACAGCGAACTGGCGGCATCCTGGCTCGCCGTCGTTGTGCTGGCCGGTGTGGGCCTGTGGGCGGTGCGGTGGCGGGCGCTCCGCGCCTCCCGCAGATCGAGGCGGGATCTCCTGCTGCCCGGTCGCACGGGCCCCGGGTACCGTCGGACCCGCTCCTGGCATGCCGCCCTGGGGATCTGGTTTGCGGCAGGTGGGCTGTTCCTGGCCGTCACAGGGATCACCTGGTCCACCTACGGCGGGGCCAATGTGGCCGATATGCGGCAGGCGCTCAGCTGGCAGACCCCCGCCGTGGAGACGGACCTCAGTGATGGCGCGCCCGCCGAGGACGAGCATGCGGGCCATGAGCACCACGGTGGTCACCACAGCACATCGGAGGAGGTCGACGTCGACCCGGCCGCCATCGATCATGTCCTCCACGCCGCTCAGGAGGCCGGATTCACCTCGACGCATGTGGAGATCACCCTCCCGACCGGGGCGGATCAGGCCTGGAGCATGGAGGACGTGTCCATGCGTCTGCCGGCTCCGGAGCTGCAGGCCGTGGCCGTGGACGCCGGGTCCATGGAGGTCATCGATGCGCTGCGCTTCGACGACTACCCGTTCGTCGCGCAGTTGGCCCAGTGGGGCATCTGGCTCCACATGGGGACGCTGTTCGGACTGCCGAATCAGCTCATGCTCTTCGCCCTGTCCCTCGGCCTGGTGGTGATGGTGATCTGGGGCTACCTCATGTGGTGGCAACGGCGCCCCCGGCATGGTGGGCGCGCCATGGGTCCGGCGCCTGCTCCCGGGGCGCTGCGCCGAGCTCCCTGGTGGGGCGTGGGCCTCACCGTCGGCTCAGCGGGGCTGGTGGCCTGGTTCCTGCCGGTGTTGGGGGTGAGCCTGGTGGCGTTCGTCCTCGGAGACGTGTGCTGGCAGGTGCACCGTCGTCGCCAGTCTCGCCGGGAGGAGGCCCCGACAGCGTCAGCGGTGCGGGATTGAGGTCAGCGGCGCGTGCGTGAGCGCAGGTGCGCGATCCGCAGCCCCGACGCGACGGCGAACAGCACACCGGCGGCCAACAGCACCGCTCCGAAGAACGGGCTCTGCGGCACCGTGAGTGCGCCGAGTGGGACGTCTCCGGAGACGAGGGCGAGCCCCAGCAGACTGAGCGCGACGGCGGCGAGCAGGCTCTGGAGAGCCTGCGTCTTCTGGCGGGCGTTCACGGACGTGGCAGGGCGCATCTGGTCCTGGCCTCAGCCCAGCGAACGGGCCCAACGGCTGAGGAACTCGGCGCCGGCGTCGTCATGGATGGCGCCGGTGTCCGAGGTCAGCACCGGGTGCGCGGTCTCCGGGATGCCGTCGGCGGGGCGGACGTCCACATGGCTGACCCGGTGGCCGTGCTCGTGCAGCCAGGAGGCCATCGCGTAGTCGGTGCGGGAGTCGCCCATCGTGTACCAGGCCTGCGGGCTGATGCCGCGCTCGCGGAGCAGCTCCAGGGCCCGGGCGGCGCCGAGGTCCTTGCCGACGCGCTCGTGCTCGATATCGGTGGAGATGATGGTCGGGTCGACGCGGACGTCACGGACCTGGTGCTTCTCCAGCAGGGCGGGGACGGCGGCGTCGAACTCCGGCTGGACCGCCAGGTAGTCCTCATTGGCGACGTCGGTGCGCTGCTCCAGGGAGATCATCGCCCGCTTGGTCTGGTCGAAGAACATGTGCCCGCTGAACCGCTCGGCCACCAGGGTGCGGACATCCTCGGCCAGGGCGGCGGGCAGGCGCAGCTCCTCGTCGAGGTGGATCTCGCCGAGGCCCTCCGGGGTGACCTCGGCCCAGACCGCGCCCTTCTCGCTGATGGTGAAGACCGGGGCGCCCGCGCGCAGGCCTGCCTCGCGCAGCGGCGGGGCCACCTGACGGGCGATGAAGTCGTCGGAGCGCCCGGTGTTGAAGATGACCGGGATGCCCCGGTTGGCCATGGCGGCCAGGTCGCGGCCGATGGAGGTGATCGCCACCGTCCGGGAGACCGGCGAGGCGATGGGGCCGTCCACATCCAGCAGCAGCCCGAAGGCAGGCTCGGCGACGACGGTGGGGGAGGGCGCGGGGGAGGCGGTCATCCCACCAGTATCAGGGATTCAGGCCGGCTCAGCAGTGGTGGTGCTCACGCCCCGGATGCAGGGACGCCGGTCGACGTCGTGTGACGGGGCTCGCTGAGCGCCGGTGACCAGCGACGACGGCGGGGAGAGGCGGTTCCCGGCGTCATCTGTCGGCCAGGAATTTCTGTGAGCGGCTCCGCGGTTATATCCTGGTGTAGCCGCGCGCGGCGATCTGCGGAGATGATCTGCAGAAGGGTCGGCGCGGGGAACAGGACAGAAACTGCATACGGGGCTATAGCTCAGCTGGTAGAGCGCGTCGTTCGCATCGACGAGGTCAGGGGTTCGACTCCCCTTAGCTCCACCCATGTGATGCGTCGCGAGATGAGTCACTGCAGACCCCCGGACCATCGGTCCGGGGGTCTTTCTCGTGTGTCGTCCACAGCTGTGCTTCGCGTCCTCGAGATCGCCGCGGCGTGCCACGGGTTGCCCAGGCTGCATGTCGCTCGAGAGAGATTCTTCGCACCGAGATGTATCACCGGCGCACGTCGGTGCTCCTTATGGGCAGATCCACAGGTCGTGGATCCTCGGCTACATCAAGGAGGCTGCCATGCCGGAGAACACTCCCCGCAGAGCGGGGGCGAAGGAACTGGAGGTTCTGCAGGCGCTGCGCAAGAACGGCGCTGTGAACTTCGAACGCATCGGAGAGATGGTCAAAGACATGCCGGACACGGTGCTCGACCCGGACGTCGTTTCCGGCGACTACATCGCCACCGGCTACTCGTCTGTCATCCACGTCTGGAAGACCGGCATCGAGCAGCTCGGTCTGGACGAGGCCGCCGACGTGCGTGATCTCTCTGACCGACTCCGCCGCCCCGGGCGCTGACGTCATGATTCACCCCACTCCGGGTGCCGACTGGCGGCGAGGCGAGCTCATCAGCCGCCTCGTCGCCACGTTGGACTTCGCCCAGCAGGCTTCCGCCCACCTGCTCACCGCCCCCGAGTCGGACACCACCGACGACGACGCCAGCCCGGCCTTCCTCCGTCGGGCGAAGTTCGTCTGCGAGACAGCCCTGCTGCTGCACCTCGCCTCCAAGGTCCCGAACCCGCCCAGACGCCTGACGAGTCGCATCGACGAACTCGCCACAGTCCTGGCGCCCCACGCCCGTGACGAGAAGACGGCGCTGTGGATGCGGCTGCGCCCCGCCATGGCCGCTGAGCTCGGTGTGGCTCACCTATGCCTCACCACCCTGGGCCACCCTGATCAGCGGTTCCATGAGGAGTACTGTGCCGCGCTGAGCAGCACCAGCGTCGGGCCTGCCGAGCGCATGGCGTGGAAGGACCTCGAGGCCGCCTGGCACCGCGAACTCGGCGCTCCTCTGCCGGAGCTCGACCTCGACGCGGCCACTCGCCGGACGGCCTACAACCAGGGACAGGACGTCATCTCCGCCTCGCGGGAGGCCTGCTACGCCGTCACACACGGGCTCATCTACGCCTCGGGATTCGGGGCGCACCGACCGGCCCTGGTCCGTGCTGAGCCCGAGCTGCTGGCCGACATCGACGCGATGACGGCACGTTGCCTCGACGAGGACGACTTCGATCTCGGGGCCGAAGTGCTGCTCACGTGGCCCCTGATCCGCGGCACCTGGTCGCCGACCGCGACGTTCTCACTGCGCGTGCTCGACCACGTCACCGAAGCGTTCGGGATCCTCCCCTCGATGACTCTGCGCAGCAGCACCTGCGCAGAGCTGGATCCGGCGGCACAGGCGAGGTATTACTTCCGCGAGAGCTACCACACCGAATATGTGTGGGGACTGCTGATGGCGGCGATCCTGCGCACAGCCCGTCCGGTGCCCCAGCGGCCAGCGCCGGCACCACCGGGACGGGGCGCGATCGCGGACCGTCTGATCGGCCTGCTGCCGCCGCGCAGCCCGGAACCCCAGTGGCTGGACGTCCTGGCGGCCACGGAACCGGACGAGCGCGGCGCGTTGGTTCCGCTGCTCGCCGACGTCGGGGTCCGTCGTGCGGTGCTTGCGAAGGACTTCGCCCGAGCCCACGAGATCGTGCTGACCTTCCTCGAGGCTGAGGCGCCGCCGACCTCGATGATCATCCAGGCCGGGGAGCTGCTCACCCGTTTGGCGCGCTCCGCAGACCTGGCCGCCTGAGGCCTCTCGAGCGCCGGGCGCCTCTGGACGGTCGGCACGCCCTCCACATAAGCTCATCACACCCGCCACGTGCGAGAGAAGGGTCCGATGATGGACACTCACGACAACCGTCGGCACATCTCCCCACCGCCGTTGCCGGCGCTGCCCCCATCCGAGCTCGCCCGCCACGGTGCCCGAGTCCTTGACCCCGACACGGCGGTACAGACGCCCGGCGCCCACCTCGGGACCACGGTCTACCTCGCGCGACGGCTTCTGGTCCGGGGCCTGCCCGGCGGGTCAGCGGACCGTGTCATCAAGACGCTGCAGACATGGAGCGACGAACGGGGCCTGCGCCTGTTCTGGAGGGCCGCGCCACGTCACGCCGAGGCTGCCGAGGCCTGGGACCGCAGGGACCGGGAGCGACTGGACGGCACCCTCCATACCGCGGTCGACATCACCCCGGTGGGCGACGAGCCTGCTTCCCCTCCGGACGCCTGGGACCTGCTCCAGCGGCTTCGTTACGACTTCCGTGACGACGTCGAGCTGATCAACCAGGTGGCGCTGGACCACCTGATGGCCGCTGGTGGCCCCGCCGGGGGAACGACATGGGGCGGCGTCGGCGGGATCTGGGGTGGCGTCGGTGGCATCTGGGGTGGCGTCGGTGGCATCTGGGGTGGCGTCGGCGGGATCTGGGGCGGTGTCGGCGGACCTGCCGGACCGGCTGGCGGCGGCAGCGGCCGGACCCCAGTGGTGTGGAGCGCCCCTGACCCGCGGCTCACAGCTTCTGCTGCACGACACGTGCCGGTGGTCGCTGTCCTGGACACCGGTGTCGGCACGCACCCGTGGTTCGCCTCCGAGGGTGAGGGCTTCAGCCGCTATCGCGGCCCCGGAGCCGATCCCCGCGTGCTCGCCCGCTTCGATGACCCTGAGGCTGAGTTCACCGGGGTCGTGAGCGACCCGCTCAACGGGCTGCTCGACCGACTGGCCGGTCACGGCACCTTCGTCGCGGGCGTCGTCCGACAACGGTGCGCCCAGGCCCACCTGCTGGACGTGCCGGTGATGGGCCCCGACGGCGTGGTGGCCGAAAGCGACGTGCTGCTCGCCCTGGGTGAGCTGCTGCGCCTGCACCTCCGCCGTGAGATCCCCGTCAGGGCGGAGACCGAGTCCGTCGAACAGGCGCTGGACGTCGTCAACCTGTCGATGGGCTACTACCACGAGAGTCCGGATGATCCTTCCGCCGCAGCGCCGCTGGCGGCGGTGCTGAGGTCCCTCGCAGACGCCGGCGTGGCCGTCGTCGCCGCGGCGGGCAACGGAGCCACCTCGACGCCGTTCTTCCCGGCGGGGCTGAGCGGGCGGCTGCCCGGCCCGCCACCGCTGGTCAGCGTCGGTGCCCTCAATCCCGACGACCGCACGGTCGCAGCGTTCTCCAACAACGGTGATTGGGTGACCGCCCATGCCCCGGGCGCGGGGGTGGTCAGCACCGTGCCGGTCACACTGACAGGAAGCCGTGGCCGATGGCTGGAGGTCGACCGTGACGATCCGCTGACCCGCGGCACCGCCGACCCGGATGACTTCGGGTCGGGCTTCGCCACGTGGAGCGGCACATCGTTCGCCGCACCATGGGTCGCCGGCGACATCGCGGCGGGGACCGCAGAATCCGGCAGCGTGGCGGACGCAGTGGAGAAGGTCCTCGCCGAACGACGGGCACACCATGCGGCCACCGGGCGGCGCACGGACCGAGAGGATGACCCGCAGTGACAGGCTCATCGAGCACCGCAGACGGGACCCACGCGGCCGATCCGACGCACACCGCCGGCCCGACCGGCACCGCCGGCGCTCCCAGTATGGCTCGGCGGACCGCCGCGGCGTTCGCGGGTTTCCGCGCCGGGGAGATGGACCGGATGGACGAGTTGGTCGAGACGGTCACCCCGCTGCTGTGGCACACAGCCCGCGCTCAGGGCCTGGACCAAGACACGGCGCGCGACGTGGTGCAGACGGCATGGCTCAGGCTGGTTGAGCACGCTGACCAGATCGACGACCCGCAGGCCGTCCTGGGCTGGCTGATCACCACCACCCGCCGGGAATCCTGGCGCTTGGTCCGTCACGACCGTCGGACGTCGGGCGAGGAGCTGCGCTCCGAGGAACGGCTGCCGGACCCCGCCCCGGACCCTGCCGAGAACGCGGTCCTGACCAACGAACAGCGCACACTCTGGGCCCACGTCACCCGACTCTCCGCACGATGCCGCACCCTGCTCCGCGTGATCGCCTTCAGCGACCGTCCGGACTACGCAACCATCGCCGACGCGCTGCAGATGCCCGTCGGCAGCATCGGCCCGACCCGGGGCCGCTGTCTGGCCAAGCTGCGTGCGGCCCTGCTGGCCGACCCGACCTGGGAGGGACGCTCATGAGCGCCGATGACATGGACCCCGACGGCTCGCTGGATGGGACCGACGACCGCATCCTCTCCGATCTCGCCGAGCTGTGGTCCGCAGCCGATCCCGTCCCCGAGGACCTCGCCCTGGAGATCAGGTTTCAGCTGAGCGTCCAGGCGCTGCGTGCCGAGGTCGCCGAGCTGCAGTACGGCGAGAGCCAGGCGGACCCCACGGCCGACGGCCCCGTCCTGGTCGGCGTCGACGCGTTCCGCGACGGTGCTCCGATCCGGACGGACACGCTGACCTTCAGCTGTGATCGCCTCAGCACGATGATCACGGTCACGCCGGTGAGCCCTGAGGGAGAGCCGCACGGCGCCGGGGCTGCCAGGGGCGCGGACCGCACCGGGGCTGCCGTCCGCATCGACGGATGGGTGACCGTGCCGGAGTGCAGGATCGAACTGCGGGTCCTCACCACAGATCGTTCGGGGGCCAGCGCGGTGCGCCACCTTCGGGCCGACGATGACGGCCGCTTCACCGTCGACGCTGTCCCGGTGGGCCCGGCCCAGCTGATCCTCCGGCACCGCGACGACACGGTCATCACGCCCTACTTCGACCTGTGAGCCCAGATCCGACCCACGGAGGGAGGCCACGATCAGCGAACCTCACCGCGGGTCGCCCGCGCGCTCCGGCCGACCCGCGCACGCCGACCCGCCGCGACCACCTGAGGACAGGAGGGGAGCCGACCCCGATCAGCTGATCGCTCTGGTGGACCAGGCCGTGACGGCCAACGCGGATGGGCGTCCGACGCGCGCAGAAGAGCTCATCGGTGAGGTGCTGAGCCGCATCGGACCCGGACCGGTGCCCGACGACCTCGTCACCGTCGCAGGGCGTGCCCGGGTCACCCTGGCCCTCACCCGGTTCGAGACCGGGCACCGTGAGGAGGCCTTCAGCCTGCTGGACGAGGCGGACCAGCTGGCGGACTCGCCCGGTGGGAGCGCGGTACGGGTCCTTGCGGCGATCCAGCGTGCGGGGCTGCAGGGGCGCCTCGGCGACTGGGCGGCCTCCCTGGCCACGATGGAGTCCCTCGGGGACTCCGCCGTCGAGGTGAGTCCTCGGGCGGCCGCCGTCGTCGCCCTCAACGCCGGACTCGCGCGTCAGTTCCTCGGCGATGTGGCGGGCAGCGCGGCGGACCTCGACCGGGCCGAACGTCTGGCGAGCCGACACGGGATCGACGATGTCGCCGCGGCGGCGCTGCATAATCGCGGCCGGTTGGAGTTCGTCCGCGGGCACCTGAGCCGGGCGTTGGAGCTCATGGGCCAGGCCCGTGAGCTCGCCGGCGTCCGCGCCGCGCAGGCCGATCTCGACCGAGCCCGTGTCCTGCTCGAGGCCGGCCTGCTCGATGCCGCCGGCGACCTCCTGGCCACCTGTGAGGCGATCGCCGAGGACGAGAACCTGGTGCACGATCTGGGAGAGATCACGATGGAGTTCGCCCGCCTGGCCATGCTGCAGGGCGACTACCCCCTGGCTCGCCGTCGAGCCGAACGAGCGCGGCAGATCTTCGTCGAGCACGACGAGTCGGCCTGGCGGACCCAGGCGGAGCTCCTGGCGACCGAGGCCGATCTGTCCACGGAGCTCCCCTCCGACGAGATCGCGCGCCGTGCCTCCGTTCTCGCTGACGGACCCGCGGAGGCCAGCGGGGTCGGCACGACGGCGGCGCTGCTGGCGGCCGAGGCGCACGCCCGCAGCGGCGCCCTCGAGGAGGCACGGAGGCGCCTTGCGGCAGTCCGTGCGCGCCGACTCAGTCTGCCGGACAGCCTGCATCGCCACCTGGTGCGAGTCATGATCGCCGCGGCCGAGGGTGACGCCGCCACCGTGCGGGGCAGCGTCCTGGCCGGCGTGGCGACACTGGGTCGCGAGCAGGGTCGTCGCTCCGGGCTCGACACCAGGACCGCGATGGCGCTCCACGGACGGCGGCTGCAGGCCCTGGACATCGACCTGGCGATGGAGTCGGGATCGCCGGCGAAGATCTTCGATGCCTGCGAGAGGTGGCGGGGAGTCTCCCATCGGCTGCCCAACGTCACTCCGGTCGCAGACTCCGAACTGGCGCAGCTGCTGACCAGACTGCGGCAGGCCCGCCTGGCGCTGCGCGAGGATCGAGGTCCTGCCGAGGCTCTCCGCGATCAGATCGAGCGCCTGGAGGAGCACATCCAGCGGCGCGATTGGGGCACTGACGCTCCTGACGTCCCGGCCGACGAGTGGACGATGGCGCCTGCGATCGACGTCACTGCGATTCGGCGACGGCTCGTCGCGCGACACAGCACGGGTCTGATGAGCCTGTTCGTCCACCGGGACCGGCTCCGGGCGGTCACGGTGACATGTGAGGGTGCATGGCTCACCGACCTTGCGGCGGTCGATGACGTGACCGGGCTGATGCGCCGCCTCACTGCAGACCTCCGGGATCTGGGCCGGGCGACCGACCCACGTCTCCGTTCGGCGATTCGCCGGGCCGTCGACGCGGCCCTGGCCGATCTGGGCAGGGTGCTCGCCCCGGCGTCGCCGAGCACGGCACGGGTCGTGGTGCTCCCCACTCGTCTTCTCGCCTCGCTGCCGTGGGGAATGTTGCCCCAGCTGAGCGGCCGGGTGGTGACGGTCGCCCCGTCTGCGACATTCTGGGCCGGACCGGCCGGCCGAACGGACCAGACGGACCAGACGGACCAGACGGTCCCGGTGGGCCAGGAGCGGCCGGGCGTGGAACCGCTGCAGGTCGCCGCGATGGCGGGCCCAGGCCTCTGCCGCGCCACCGAGGAGGTGGAGGCGGTGGGGCGGGCGTGGCCACGGGGCCGGACAATGATCGACCAGGAGGCAGACGGGGCGGCGATGATCGAGGCCCTGCAGCGCAGCCGGCTGGTCCACGTCGCCGCACATGGCACGCATCATGAGCAGAGCCCCCTGTTCTCCTCGATCCTTCTGGCGGACGGGCCGGTGTTCGCCCACGAGCTCCAGAGCTCCGGAATCGGCGCCCGACACATCGTGCTGTCGGCCTGCGACGTCGGACGGGCCGTGATCCGGCCGGGTGAGGAGCCCCTCGGGCTGACAGCGGCCCTGTTGGCCTGCGGGGTCGACTCAGTGATCGCTGCCGTCGCTCCGGTCCGGGACGAGACCTCGGCCGAGGCGATGGTGGCCTACCATCGGCAGCTGGCGCGCGGGACGGATGCCGCTGCTGCTCTGGCGGAGATCGGGGAGGCGCACCCGGAGTCTCGACTGTTCTGCGCCTACGGTCGAGACTGGTCCGCCCTGCCGGGGTGAGGGTGGTCCGGCACGCCTGGCCGACAGCCTCTGGCCCAGGGTGCGTCCCGTCCGTTACAGCCCGGGCCCGCGGCGTCCGCACCAGACGACGACGGCGCTGACCGCGATCATGGCCACCGCGATGCCGGCCAGGTGCAGGATCACGCCGGGGTAGCCGGCCACCGGGGCCAGGTCCGGGCTGCCCGGATCCATGAAGGGATACGGGTACCAGAAGGGGGCGCCGGTGGCCGGATCGGTGACCAGCGGGCCCCGGACCATCGTGTAGATCGCCCACAGCAGCGGGAACGCCACCATCACCCACAGGGAACGCCAGGGCAGCGCCCGACGACGCGGCCCCACCAGCAGGTCGGCGAAGACGAACAGGGGCACCACCAGGTGCAGCACTTCGTTCGACCACGGCGGGGGATCGCTGCCTGGAGGCAGCGGAAGATGCCGCAGCAGGGTGTTGTACACCGCCCCGGTGATCAGCACGCAGCTGGTGATGCAGGCCAGCCCCAGGGAGAGCGCCGGTGGGTCCACCTGGGAACCGCGCCGACGGATCAGCGGGCGCAGTCCGGCCCAGGAGAGGAACACCGCTGCGGCTGAGTTGGAGAGGATCGTGAAGTAGCTGAAGAAGTTCCCCACGGTGGCGCCCAGGGGCCGGCCGTGTTCGAGGGCGCCGTACCAGGCGGCGACGAACTGCGCGATCACCGCTGTGGCCGCGAGCACGCCGACGAGCACCCGCAGGGCGGACCAGAGGATCAGGCTCGGCGGCAGTCGGCGCAGGGCGATCTGCGGCCCGGTCGGTGCGTGCGCACCTCCGTGCTGGGTCATCTTCTCGGCCTCGGCCACCCGGTGACGTCCTTCCCCCTCGCCGCACCCCGCCGACGCCGTCAGGCTCACCGCCGGACGGCCGACGCACGGGTGGTCATCCGACCATGTATAGCGCATCAGCATCTCGTGGGCCAGGACTGAGGGCTCGCCGTGGGGCCGTCAGGGGAGGTCGCGCTCCGCGGCAGTCCGCTGCGACCGCTCAGATGATCTGCAGCTCCCGCAGCTTGGCGGCGACGTCGTCGTTGCTGGGCTCCACGTGGTGGGAACCGTCCGGGTAGGCCACCACGGGGATGTTGGTGCGCCCGGAGATCTCCCGGGCGACGTCGGCGGCTGCCACATCCTGCTCCAGGTCGATGTACTGGTAGGCGATGCCGAGGCCGTCCAGCTGCGCCTTGGTGCGGCGGCAGTCGCCGCACCACTGGGCGCCGAACATGCGGATCGTGGCGGGGGTCGTCTCGGTCATGGCGGGTCCTCTCGGGCGATGCGATCGGTGGGATGCTGTGCCGACGTCCACTGCTGCAGCGACGTCCACAGGGGGAACCATCGGCGCTGCAGGAGGATTCCCGGGGCGGACAAGGGGCCGAGCACAGTCGCTGTCCCTGTTCCCGGGATACGACGCCGCACTGGGGCGGGCGCGCGTCATGGCGGGACCTGGCCCCTGAAACAGGGACACGGAGTTCTCCTTCGTCGTCGGAGGCGACGTCCGCGCGCGGAGCAAGGGCTACCTGGCCGCCGCCCTGGCCGGTATTGAGGGCGGGGCCTGAGGCTCAGATCAGCTGAGGCAGAGCCGTGGCGACCATGTAGACGCCCAGCCCGCCCAGGACTGCCCCGCTGACGGCCTGGATGCCGTGGGTGACCGCCGGTCGGGCCAGCCAGCGACGGGCGGCGTCGGCCAGCACCACGACGGCCACCAGATAGAGGAAGATGCACAGCGCCACCGTCCCGCCCAGGGCGAAGGTCACCTGCGGCACGCTCATCTCGGCCGAGGTGAACTGCGGGAACAGGGCGATGAAGAACAGCCCGGTCTTCGGATTCGTCAGGCACGTGGTCACCCCGGCCAGCAGTGCGGTCCGGTTCCGGGTCCTGGGCGGCGCGGCGACGGCGACCGATCCTGACCGGCCGACGGCATCCTCGTCGTCGGTCCTGGCTGGCCCGGCGTCGAGCCTCGGCCCGTGGGCATGGACGGCAGACGTGATCGGAACGGAGCCGGCCGGACGGGACGCCCAGGCCGCCCGCGCGGCGCGCAGCGCCCGGGCGCCCAGGATGATCAGGTAGGTGCCGCCGAGCAGCGTGAGTCCGTAGAAGGCGGTGGTGGAGCTGTGCAGCGCGGCCGCCACGCCGGCCGCCGCCAGCCCGGCCCAGGCGAAGATCGCCACGGAGGAGCCGGTGGCGGCCAGCAGGCCGGGGCGACGGCCAGCCATGGCGTAGCGCAGCGCCAGGAAGGTGTCCGGGCCCGGCGTGACCGCCAGGATCGCGGCGACGCCGAGAAAGGCCAGGTAGCTGCTCAGGGTCACGATGTCTCCTCGGGGGCGAACGTCCAGCCTCACCATTCCATCTCCTCCCATCGTTAGGGACAAGCACGTGTTCTTGAACGATTGTTTGCCAGCACCGTATAGTCATGGCATGCAGAATCCACACCGTCTCCAGATGCTGGAGGCCGTGATCGCCAGCGGCTCCATCCACGCGGCCGCCCGGAACCTGAATTACTCGCCGGCGACCGTCAGCCAGCACATGAAGCAGCTGGCCCACGAGACCGGGCTGGAGCTGTTCACCCGGGAGGGCCGGGGTATCGTGCCCACCGAGGCGGCCCGGGAACTCGTCGCCCACTCCTCAGGGGTGCTCACCGAGCTGCGTCGGCTGGACCGCACCATCGCCGACCTGCGGGAGTCGCCGGTGGAGCACCTGGCGGTGGCGTGCTTCTCGTCGGCCGCTCAGGTCTGGCTTCCGGAGGTCATCGAGGCGGTCCGCACCCACCACCCGCAGGTCACGGTGGAGGTCAGCCTCAACGAGCCCTACGGCGGACACGGTCGCCGCCACGCCGACCTCGACATCCGCAACGAGCCTCTCGATGAGTCGCCGGAGCAGGGGGCTGGCCTGCACCTGGACGGCTACGAGCGGCATCCGCTGGCGGTGGACGACTTCTTCGTGGTGCTGCCCGCGGGACATCGATTGGCCGACCGCGAGGTCATTCCGCTGCAGGAGCTGCAGGACGAGCCCTGGATCGACCACGACATCTACGACAGCCCCACGGGCCGGATCATCAGCACCGCCTGCCGTGCGGCGGGGTTCGCGCCGGGGTATGTGGCGCGGCTGGATGATCATCACGCGGCGCTTGCGTTGGTCGAGGCCGGAATCGGACTCACGGTCCTGCCGCGGCTGGCGCTCACCGGCGTGGGGGAGAGGCTCCCGGTCCGGGCGCTGACCGCTCCGGAAGTCCGCCGACGCATCGTGGTGCACGCCCGGCGGGCTCCGCAGCCGCGTCCCGTGGTGCAGCGCGCGCTGCGGACGCTGATGGAGCTGTCCGCGCGTGTCTGAGGGCGGCCCGGGGTGCAGGAGTGAGCGGTGAGGGATGCGGCAGTCGACGACGCCGAAGCCTCGCGCGGCGGGGGCTCCACTGACTATCCTGCGAGCACACCGGAAGGACCAGCTTCGTGGCAGGCATCCTCATCACCGGGGCCGCCGACGGGCTCGGACGCATCGCCGCGGAGAATCTGCAGGCGGCCGGCCACGACCTCACAGTCCATGCCCGTCACCACGACCGTCTCGACTCCCTGCGGCCACTGGTGGACGAGGGCGCGTCCGCGGTCGTCGGGGACCTGGCCGAGGTGGACCAGGTCCGGGGCATCGTCGCGCAGGCGAAGGCGATCGGCGGCTTCGACGCGGTCATCCACAACGCCGGAGTCCTCCGCGGCGCGCACCTGCTGCCGGTCAATGTGGTGGCCCCGTACCTCCTCACGGCGCTGCTGCCCCGACCTCGACGGCTGATCCACCTCTCCAGCGGGCTGCATCACGGCGGCCACCCCACACTCGAGGGACTGGACTGGGCGGGGGCGGAGGAGACCGCCACCTATGCGGACTCCAAGCTGATGGTCACCGCCCTGACCGTCGTCGTCGACCGCCTGTGGTCGGAGACCGCCTCACACGCCGTGGACCTCGGTTGGGTACCCACTCGTATGGGCGGCGCCGCAGCCACCGGCGACCTCCAGGAGGGAGCTCGGACCCAGGAGTGGATGGCCGTCACCGACGACGCCGCCGCCGACGTCGGCGGGTACTGGCACCACCGGCGTCGCGAAGAGCCCCATGGCCCCGTCCACGACGATCAGTTCCAGGAGCAGCTGCTGGCTGCGCTGGCCGAGTACACCGGCGTCGAGCTGGGTCGAAACCGGGGCCCGCTGCAGGGCGATGCTGACCCGAACCATCTCGGGACGGCCGTGACTCGTACCATGGACTATGGAAGGGTTGTCCCGGGCTGACCGGGCAGATGACGCCGCCTTGTTGGCGGGCCTCGCAGTGGGCGACGCCGCTGCGGCCACGGCCTTCGTGCGCCGATTCCAGCGCGCCGTGTTCGGGATGGCGGTCAGCATCACCCGCGACCCGGCCCTCGCCGAGGACGTCAGCCAGGAGGTGTTCCTGCGTGCCTGGCGGGCGGCCGAGAGCTATGACCTGCGACGCTCCTCCGTGCTGACCTGGCTGTTGGCGATCTCCCGCAACGCCGCCATCGACGCCGTGCGTGCCCGACGTGCCACTCCTCTGGAGGACGAGGTCCTGGACCGGCTCGTGCACGACTCCTTGGACCCAGCGCCGGACCAGGAGGAGACGGTGCTCAATCAGATGGAGTCGGAGCGGGCTGTCCGCAGGTTGCACGGCCTCTCACCGCCCCAGGCGCGGGCGGTGGTGCTGGCAGTGTTCTGCGGATGCACCGCCGCTGAGGTCGCCGACCGGGAGTCGATCCCCCTCGGCACGGCCAAGACACGCATCCGGGACGGACTGCGTCGCCTGCGGGACCGAGAGGAGGCCGGGCCATGACCCAGACCCACCCCGATCCGCACCTGCTGGTGGACCTCGCGCTGGGCACCGGTGACGTCGAGTCCACGGCGTCTCTGATGGAGCACATGGCGCAGTGTCCGAGCTGCCGCCGTTCCGTCAACGAGCTCCTCGACGGTGTGGAGGCTGTCCTCCCGGCGGCGCCGCGCGCCGCCCCGGCACCGGGGCTGGAGTCACGGGTGCTGGCCAGCCTGGGGATGGAGCCGCCGTCTGGCGTGTCCGACTCTGACCTCCGGGGCCGGCGCCGCGGGCGGCTGAGAAGGGTCCTGCTGCCGGCCGCGGCCGCGGCGGCGGGCCTGGCCGCCGGGATGGGCATCACCTGGGGCGTGCTCACAGGACAGCCGCCGGCGGGCCCGGAGGATTCAGGGCGGACCCCCCTCGTCACCGCCGACGTCGAGCAGGACGTCGGGCACGACATCGAGCAGGACGTCGAACGGGGCGTCGAGCAGGTCGGGGAGGTCACGCGTGCCTACGGGGAATCGGGGGCGCTGCTGGTCATCGATGTGGTGGAGCCCTCGGAGAGTCCGACCGTCACCTGTCTGGTGCGGCTGGCCGACGGCACTGTGCAGGAGATCGGCGAGTGGCCGGTGGGCGCGGACGGCGGCACCTGGGTGGTCCCCGACGACGCTCCTGGTGTGGTGGAGGTCGTGCTCGTCGACCAGGACGGGCAGCGGTGGGCCTCCGCGCGCCTGTGACCGACCAATCCCTCTGCGGCTCCCAGACGTATCTCCGGTATGAGACCACACCTGAGGAGAACTCCTGCACAGCCCGGGATCCGCCGGGCGAACACGCCCCTGGCCGTCCTGGCCGCCGCGGGGCTTCTGCTGGTCGGCTGTCAGGGCGACGATCCGACCGATGATCAGGGCGCCGAGGAGGAGGCGGAGAGCCCCCGGACCGGCTACGGCGCCCCTCGGGAGACCGAAGACACCGACGCCGAGGAGGTCGAAGAAGCTGACGGTGAGGAAGCTGACAGCGAAGCAGGGACCCACCTGACCATCACCGACCATGAGTTCGACGTCCCGGAGCCCGTGGCGCCTGGGGCCGAGATCACTGTCACCAACCACGACAGCGATGCCCACACCGTCACCTCCGACGAGGTCGGGCTCTTCGACGTCGACGTGGGCCCTGGGGAGACCGTCTCCTTCGTCGCGCCCGAGGAACCGGGCGACTACGGCCTGCACTGCGTGCCTCATCCGTATATGACCGGCACGCTCGTCGTCGAGTGACCGGCCCTCCAACAGTCCTCTGACAGGCGCCACGGCGTCCTCGCGGCCACGTGGTGGACGTGCCCGTCTGTGCGGATCGCATGAAGTTCACGGACACCCCGCTCACGCCGGGGTGAGGCAGGCCGGTCCGCGACCTTCGGGCGGGCACCCATGTCATCATCCGTCAGGGCGTCAGGGTAGCGGCAGGGTCAGTGGTCGCCGTCGGGCGCCGGTGTCTCACCTCGGGAGAAGGTGTGCGGATCTCTGGTGACTCGGTATGTCCAGCTGGTAGAACGGTGAGCACAGCCTCCAGGTGAGGCTTCCGAACGATCACCGTTGCGGTGCGGCGAGAAAGAGGCTGAGGTGGCAGGCGATCCGGGACGGGTGACGGGGGACGCGGCGGATGCTGGGAGCAGCTCGCCCTTGCTGATTCCGGTGCGCCTCGACGTCGCGGTGAACGTCACTGATCGGGAGGGTCTGCAGACCCCGCACCCGGACCTCGCCTCCGCGCTGGCCGCTGTGCGACGCGGACATCATAGACGCCTGTCCCCGGTCATCGGGCTCGACGTTGAGCAGGGTGCTGCCGATGTCATCGAGCCTGGGTGCTGGACGCTCGAATACATCGAACCGGAGCGGTGCGAACGGCCGCCTCGTCAGGCGGTGGACTTCCTGCTCAACTGCACGGAGTGGACGCTGACGGTCCCGGGAGGGGCACCGCGCCGCATCGACGGGGCGGAGCTGCGTCAGGAACTCGCGGCAGTGATCCGTGCCGCGGGACGTCCTGCCGAGGTGGTCGGGGACCTGTTGGGCATCCGCCCCACGGTCTTCACCCTTGACGCGCAGGGGGCATGCGGTCCCCGCGCCTGCGGCGCTGGCGACGCGCATCCGGACCGCTGAGCCGCCGCAGACGGACGCGGAGGACGAAGGCGCGGCTGGGCATGGGGACGGGGAGCATCCGTCAGGTGCGGCCGACGTCGCCTCGAAGCCCACGCCTGCTGGTCACGGTGCCGCCGAGGGGGAACCTCCCCTGGATACCGGCGAGTGTGAAGTGCTCAGCCGCAGCGCGCGCCGCGCGCAGGACCGAGAACGGCGGAAACGACGCCGTCGGAGGGGCGCGGTACTGGGCGTGATAGGGGCGGTGCTCGTCGGCGTCGTCGCCTGGTACGCCGTAACGGGTGAGGACGACGCGGCGAGAGAAACTCCCGTGACGACGGGTCCGGACCTCGTGGACTCCAGGGCTGACCTCCGGGACGAGTGCCCCATGCGGCTGTGGGATCTTCCGCCATCGGAGGCCAGGTAGCTCTCCGAGTTCTCGGCAGGGGTCCTGAGCATCGATGAGGAGGGCGACGCACTGGTGCTGAGGGCAGGGCTGACCGGTGAGCAGGTGGCGGAGATCCAGCTGGACTCGGAGCTGCAGTGGACGACGGAGCTGCGGCTGCTGGGGGAGGCCGAGGACGCCGTCGACGCCGTGGGCGTTCGGACCGAGAACGCGTTCACAGTGGTGACCGCCGCAGGGGAGGAGCAGAGGTGGGAGATCCCCGAGGGCGCCGAGGTCACGGCGATGGGAGAGATGCCACTGCTGCACGACCAGAACGGTGTCCACCTGTTGGCCCTGGACTCGGAGGAGCCGGAGCTGCTGGAGGTCAACCCCGAACTGATCACTGGGGCGGCGGACCGGTCAGGGGTCGTCCAGGCCAGGCCCGGCGAGCCTGAGGTCGTCCGGATTCCATGGACAGATGACGAGGACTCGACGGCTCTGGCGGCTCCTGAGGAAGGTTTCGTATTCAGCAAGCACCTGGCGGTGGGGTATGGGTACGGGCTGTCCCATTGGGCGGCCGAGGAGCAGAGCTACTACATGGTCCATGATCTCGAGGAGGGCGTGGCCCACGCTGTCCTGGAGACGCCGACCCCGGCCGCCGAGGCACCGGCCTGGGACGGAGCCGACTTCAGCGTGGCGTTGGGGCCTGCGGCCGTGGTCGAGGCCGAGAGCGGGCGCCACCTCGTGCTCGACCAGCACGTGTATAGGGAGACTGACAGAGTGATCGGGGTGTCCCCCGGGGGGGGCATGTGGGTGCGGCAGCCGGATGGTTTGGTGGTGGCGCTCTCCCGAGACCGAGGGGATGCTTGATGATGCCTGTGAATCGGCCTGTCGGAGTGCGTGCAGGACTTGCAGCCGCCGTGGTGGTGGGCCTCAGTGCACCGCTGAGCGCGCTGCCGGCCCATGCGGAGGCCGAGGAGTCGGTCCGTGACGTGCCTGCGGAGGTCAGGTCCGACGCGGTGCCCGCGTCTGACCCACACGACTCTCTGGACACCTCCGAAGACTCCGAGTAGGACGACGCCAGGCCTGTCGAACCTGATGAGCGCCCGGCGGATCCCGAAGGTACCCCGGAAGAGCGCCCGGTGCAGCCGGAGGAGCGTCCGGCCGATCCACAACCTCGCCCTGACGAGTCAGGTGGGCAGCAGGATCAGCGGCCCGACAATGGTGCTCGAGACCGTGACGACGACCGACCAGGCCAGCCCGGCGGCTCAGATCAGTCAGACCGCTCGGGCCGTGCAGGACAGGACCGCATGATCGAGCGATCCAGCTCCGAGCCGAGGCCGAACGGCGCAGACACGGTTCAGGGGCGACCGGACGCCACTCCTGCCCCGACATCCGACCCGTCTCCGAGGGGATCAGAGGAGACGCCGGAGCCGGACTCGGCCAGCCCCGTCTCCGAAGAAGTCCAAGAGACCCAAGAGACCCAGGAGGCTGAGGGGACCGCCGACTCCGTTGAAGCTTCCGAGGGAACGGCGCGTGCCGAGACACCCCGCGCATCCGGGGGTGACGATGGTGAGCTCCCGGTGGCGCGCGGTGACGAGCCGGTGACCTTCGACGCCAGACCCGCTCCCCGGAATGACGGATCCGTGAACGCCTTGGACCGGGGGCCTCCCACGGCCCTTGAGGACCGCTTCCCTGGATCCCCGGCCGAGTCTTCGGAGATCCCCGATGCGGGCGCGGAGGCCCTGGAGCGCGGCGAGGGCGGGCAGTCACCGACCGCCGTCGAGACAGAGTCTGCGGCGTCTGCCGAGGAGGCTGACGCCACAGACGACGCCGAGGCCGGCGAGGCGCGCGCCATGGAACGGATCGCCGGAGTGCCCACAGGTGCATGGGCCACCGTGGGACTGTTCCTGCTCGGTGCTCTCGGCTGGACTCTGTACTTCTTCGGCTGGCGCCCCGGCCGCAGCAGCTGATGCTGTGCCGCCGTCGAGGATGACCTCGCGCGGGCATGACCCGAGAGGCCTGTCGGCCCTGTCGCAGCTCCTGAAATGAAGCAACGACAGGGCCGACATATGTCGTCGTCAGCTCAATGCGCTGAGGTGGGGATCTACTCGCCGGTGACGAAGAGGACCTGCTGGTCGGCGCCGCCCAGGCGCTGCGACGGAATCCCGTCGATGTCGTCCAGGGGGTGCTCCACTCCGGTGAAGTCGACCTCCTCGCCCACCTCGACGGTGCCGTGCTCCGGCGTCGTCACGGAGGGTGCCCCGTCGCGGAAGGAGAACTCCGCGTCCTCGTCGAACACCAGCACCTGGGGCTGACCGTCCTGAGCCAGCGCCATGTAGCCGCCCGGGCCGATGATCAGCTCGCCGGAGACGTCCACTGCGGGGCCCTCCGGAGCCTGGCCGGACACGAAGGCGTGCGGGCTCTCGCCGACGGTCTCCACCGACACGTCGGAGGCGCCGTCGGCCTCTGCCTCCTCGGCCTCAGCTTCGGCGTCATCCTCAGCGTCGTCTTCGGTGCTGGTCTCGTCCTCGGGGGTCTCGACCTGCGCGGTGTCCTCGTCACCGGGGGCGTCCACGGCGGCGTCGTCTTCGGCGGCGCATCCGGTGGCGAGCAGTGACAGCACCATGGCCCCGGCGGCCAACGCGCTGCGCGGGCCGGGGGTCGTGGTCGCGGGGGACAGGGGTGATCCTGTGGGCATGGGGTGAACCTTTCTCCGCGGCGCGGTGCGCGGGCTTCGACAGAAAGCTGGTGGGATGTGGGTCCCCGGGGGATCCGGTTCTTCCGGGCGGGGCGGGCGCCCAGCCCTCGGGTGCACATCCTGCCGTAATGGCACAACGTGCCATCATGGCAACGTGTGCACAGTGGTGGTGATTCCCGTACTCTGCTGGATGTGACCAGTTCCACCACCCTGACACAGCGTCGCATGGAATCCACCCGGCTGGACATCGCCCGCTCCGCGGCTCGGCTCTTCGCCGCCGACGGCGTCTCGGCGGTCACTGCCGAGAAGATCGCCGACGGTGCGGGGGTCTCCCTGCGCACCTTCTACCGGTACTTCCGGACCAAGGAGGAGTCGGTGGCGCCGCTGCTGAGCGTCGGGGCCGACCAGTGGCGCCAGGCCCTCGCGCACACGGGGCCAGGTGATCCGCGGACCGCCGTCCCGCAGGTCATCAGGAAGCTCCTGGACGTCGACGATGGCGCACCCGACTCTTCGCGGCGGATCATGCGAGGTCTGCTGCGTGCGGCCGCCGAGGACAGCGCCCTCCTGGCAGTCTGGGACCGCGTCAACCGCGATTCCGAGGCACGTCTCCAGGAGGTCATCACCGGCCTCGTGCCGGACGCGGATCCGCTGGCGGCGCGTCTGATGGCCGCAGCAGCCACCGACGCCGTGCGGATCGGCTTCGAGCACTGGGCCGCCGAGACCGGATGCTCCGAGCCGCCCGCCGAGCTTGCCGTGCGGGCCTTCGAGCAGCTGTCCCAGGGGATCCGCCTTTAGGGCTGACGCGCACCGGATCTCAGCGGCTCAGCTCAGCCGGGTGGCCCTGACGATCACGTCGTGCAGCGTGATGCTCTCCTCGGCGCGCACCATCGTTCGGCTGGCCTCCTCCGCGGCGTCGACCCGCCACGAGGGCCCGTCCAGCAGGGCGACGACGTCGGCGGCCCGCACCTGCGCCTCCTGCGGTGGGTTCCCCCGGTGCCCGGGGGTGTCATGGGAGTGAGCCTCGCCGTGGCCGTGCAGGTGGCCGATGATCAGCAGTGTGCCTCCCGGCGCCACCCAGCCGGAGACGCGTCGGTAGAAGTCCAGCTGCGGAATCGTGGGGTGCGCATAGTGGGTGGTCACGAGGTCGTAGGGCTGCTCCGGCGCCCACGCCGTCAGATCCGCGGCGACGAGCTCGACGCGCGGTTCCATGCCGCGGGCGCGCAGGATCCGCGCGGCTCGGTCCAGGGCGGTCCGGGAGATGTCGACGCCGGTGACTCGCCAGCCCTGCTCCGCGAGCCACGCGGCCTCGATCCCGTGGCCGCAGCCGGCGTCCAGGGCCCTCCCCGGTGACAGCGGCGAGACCTCGCGCACCAGATGGGGGTTCGGCTCCCCCGGGCCGGGGGCCTCGGCGGCCATGGACGGGCGCGTCTCCGGAAGGGCGTGATAGTGCTGTTCCCAATACTCGGCGTCGAATTGTCGTGTCACGCTCTCTCCGCTCTCTCCGCGTCCCCGTGGCCGGGGCGGTTCTCGTGCTCCCCGGCTCTCCGATGCTTCCGGTGGCTGCCGGGAACAACAACGCTCAGGTGGGTCCGATTCCACCCGACGGCCGCCCGGCAGGGACTCCCCAGTTGAGAATGGTTAGCATGAAGCGCATGGATCCTCGTGAGCGTGTCACGCGCGCCTTCTCCGACGCCGACTCGACCTCCGACTTCGACCGGCTGGGTGAGCACCTCTGGAGGCCCATCGGCGCCACCACGGTGGAGCTCTCCGCGCCTCAGGAGGGGGAGCGGGTGCTCGATGCGTGCTGCGGCAATGGGGCATCTGCGCTGCCAGCGGCACGGCGCGTGGGGCCCGACGGGCACGTCGACGCCGTCGACCTCTCCGCTCCGCTGCTGGCCGACCTCGAACGGCAGGCCGACGGCTGGGAGAACGTCACCGCCGCGGCCGCGGATGCGACGTCCTGGGGCGGGGACGGATATGACCTCGTGCAGTGCGTGCTGGGGGTCTTCTTCTTCCCGGACATGACCGCCGGCACCGAGCATCTGGTGACGAGGCTCCGTCCCGGCGGTCGCGCCGCCATCACCATCTGGCGGCGCGGCTCCATGGAGGCCGCCGGTCGCCACCTGGGGCAGGCGATCACGGCCGTGACAGGAGAGGAGCTCCCGCCTCGGCCGCCTCATCTCCTGGACGAGATCAACACTTCCGAGACCTTCGGCCCCTGGCTCGCGGATCGAGGGCTCCGCGACGTCGAGGTGACCGAGTCGGAGCTGCGCCTCCCGCTCTCTGCGGATCTCGCATGGCTGGTGATCACCGGCTCCGGCTTCGCCGGCATGCTGACTCATCTCAGTGAGGATCAGATCGAGCGGGTCCGCCAGGAGTACCTGGTGTCCCTGCAGGAAGCAGGGGCTGCTGAGCTTGAGGCGACCACGCTGATCGGCGTGGGGCGGGCGTGAGATGTTCCCTGGGGCCGGTGCTCCTCCTAGTGTCGAGGTCACGCGTGACCTCACGGCTGGAGAGAGGATGACGATGAAGTATCTGCTGATCAAACACTATCGGGGTGCCCCGGCCGCGGCGAACGACGTCCCCATGCGGGAGTGGACTCCCCAAGAGGTCTCCGACCACGTCGAGTTCATGGAGAGGCTGGCCGAGCGCCTCCAGGAGACAGGCGAATACGTCAACAGCCTCGCTCTGGCACCCGAAGGCACATGGGTCAGCTCCGATGAGCAGGGGGCGCCGGTGCTCGGTGACGAGCTGTCCGAGGAGAAGGATCTCATCGCCGGGTGGATGCTGATCGACGTGGCCGACGAGCGCCGCGCCCGGGAGGTCGCCGCGGAGCTGGCCCAAGCGCCTGGTGCGGGTGGCCGGCCCGTCAGGGAGTGGCTCGAGCTGCGGCCGGCCCTCGGAGCTGCCGACGACGACGGCTGATCTGTCCGCCTCAGCAGCTGATCTGCGCGCCCGGCCCGAGTGCCCAGCCCCAGGCGGCGATGCCGAGAGTCGTCGGCAGGGCGAGTCCCGCGGCGGCCAGCAGCTTGATCACCGCCATGCCCTTCAGCGTGCCGGTGCCGAACATGTCCACCCAGTGCTGATTCTTCCCGAGCGCCCGGTAACGCTGACACGGCAGTGTCAGCAGCGCGAGGCCGCCGGCCAGGAATCCCCCGGTGAGGAAGCCGGTGACGATCCACAGTGCGATCTCCATGAGGTGTCCCTTCGTCCGTGGCCCGGGGTGCGGGCCTCCACTCTGAGGACGAAGGACGTCGTGGATCTGTGACATCCGCCGGGATCGACGCGTCGCAGCGGCTGTGGCGGGGACCGGCAATGAGCTGATCCTCGCCACCGTGGACCCGACCGTCGTGGAGTCCACGCACCAGGTGTTGCCCGTGCTGGAGAACGGCGCCCACGGGGAGAGGGCCGTCGGCCTCAGATCCGGGGATCCTGTGCGCAGCTGACCCTCTCTCTGCTGGCGGACTCGGTCAGTGTGCCGCGTGGAACCGGCGATTCTCATGGGCAGGGCGATCGATCTCGTCGACCAGGGCGAGGGCATAGTCGGCCCCGCTGATCTGGGAGCGGCCCTCCGGATCCGTCAGGAGGACCTCGTCCGAGGTGCGGTACGCACCCGTCGACGGGATCTGCAGCTCAGCACCGAACATCGCCCCGGGGGAGAGATAGAACCAGCGCGTCCCTGAGGTGTCCTGCTGCAGCACCTGCAGGGCCTCCCGATGGGCCGTCGCCTCGGGAAGGTACTCGGGCGGGAAGTCGGCCGTCTCCAGCAGGAGCGGCCCGTCGGGACTGACGCGAAGGCCGCCGGCCCCTCCGACGACGGCGACGCGGCTTCCTCCGCGTGCGGCGGCCGGCAGCACGGTGCGCAGGTGATCGGACAGGCCGGGCTTCCCGGCCGCCGGCAGGGCGAAGACGATGACGTCATGGTCGGTGGCCAGCCGGGACACCAGCTCAGTGTCGGAGGCGGAGCCGGCGATGTGGCGGATCTGGCCCGCGACGTCGGTGGGGGTGGCCCGGTCCGATCCATTGCGGGACACGGTGGTGACGTGGTGGCCTCGGCGGGCGGCCTCCGCGGCGATATGTGAGCCTGCGTGGCCGGTGCCTCCGATGACGGCGATGTGAGCCATGGTTCTCCTGTCCGGGTCGGTGTCTCTAACTCTGTCTCTGGCTCTGACTCTGGTGAATCTACTCCTCAGGAGATGGGAGGTCCCGGTGATCAGCCGACATATCATGGTGAATATGGGACAGGATGCCATCGAAGACGTGGCCTACCGGCCTCCTGCAGGCCAGGAGGGCGAGGTGGAGGTCCACGCCGTCGGTGACCTGCCGCGACGTGCCGTCCCGGGCCTGTTCGCCCGGCCGCAGCGGATGGGATTCCACCAGCTGATGCTCGTCGAAGACGGCTCCGCCCGGCACATGGTGGATTTCGCCGAGCACCGCCTCGCGCCCGGGACGGTGCTCTGGGTCCGTCCGGGGCAGGTCCAACGGTGGGAGGACCCTGCTCTGCTGGAGGGGACGGTGCTGCTCTTCCCTGTGGGGCTCCTCGACCCTGACACGGCCAGGCTCACCTCCGCCGATGCCCCGGAAGGGCCCCACTGGTGGGCCGCGGAGGACATCGACCCTGCCCGTCTCGCCGCGTTCAGCACTGCGGTCAGCGACCTCGCCTCAGACAGCGCGATGTCTCATCCCCTCAGGCGCGCCGCCCTTCGGCAGATGCTCTCGGCCCTGCTGATCCAGCTGGTGTCCTGGCACCGCGGCGAGGAGAACTTCGCCGAGCTTCCGCCGGCGTTCCGGGATTTCCGGAGACTGGTGGAACGACGGTTCGCCGACTGGCATGACGTCGCCGACTATGCCGACGCGCTGGGCTGGTCGCCCCGGACACTGGCTCGGGCGTCTCGGCAGGCGCGCGGCGTCACCCCCAAGAAGATCATCGACGAGCGACTCCTGTTGGAGGCACGGCGGCTCCTCGTCCAGACGGACCTCCCAGTGCACAGCATCGGAGGCCGTATCGGTTTCGAGGACCCCAGCAACTTCACGGCATGGTTCCGGCGGCAGGCGGGACACACGCCCGGCGAGTTCCGTGCGGGACACGGCCACACGTCGAGGGCGGACCGATGAAGCCGTCCTGATGAAGCCGTCATGATGAAGCCGTCATGGGAGCACTACACTGCTGTGCACCTGCCCATGATCGCGCGCCACCGGTGTTCATCCGGTCCGCGCGCGACCGGTGCTCCCCAGGAGACCCCATGACGACGACGTCGCCCACCACCGCCCGCACCACCACGCCCGGCTCCCCGCCCGCCTCCCAAGGAGCTGACGCGCTTGCGCCGTCGGACACCCACGACATCATCCGGGTCACCGGAGCCCGGGAGAACAACCTCCGCGACGTCTCCGTGGAGATCCCCAAGCGGCGGCTGACGGTGTTCACCGGGGTCTCCGGATCCGGCAAGAGCTCCCTGGTCTTCGGTACCATCGCGGCCGAGTCCCGGCGGCTCATCAATGAGACCTACAGCGCCTTCCTGCAGGGGCTCATGCCCTCCCAGGGGCGACCCGACGTGGACCACCTGGAGGGGCTGACCACCGCGATCATCGTGGACCAGGAACGCATGGGTGCCAACCCGCGCTCCACCGTGGGGACCGCCACCGACGCGAACACGCTGCTGCGCATCCTGTTCAGCCGGCTCGGCGAGCCCCACATCGGCTCCCCGCAGGCGTTCTCCTTCAACGTGGCCTCCATCAGCGGCGCCGGAGCCGTGACCTTCGAGAAGGAGGGCAAGAAGGTCAAGGAACGCCGCGACTTCCAGATCACCGGCGGGATGTGCCCGCAGTGCGAGGGCCGCGGGCAGGTCAGCGACATCGACGTCACCCAGCTGGTGGATGAGACGAAGTCCCTCCACGACGGCGCCATCACCGTACCCGGGTACAAGGTCGGCGGCTGGTCGGTGAAGTTCTACACCGAGTCCGGCTTCTTCGACCCGGACAAGCCGATCCGCGACTACACCGATCAGGAGCGTCACGACCTCCTGCACCGGGAGCCGGAGAAGGTCAAGATCAACGGGATCAACATGACCTACCAGGGGCTGGTGCCTCAGGTGCGCAAATCCATGCTCTCGAAGGACCGTGAGGCCATGCAGCCCCATATCCGGGCCTTCGTGGACCGGGTGGTCACCTTCACCACCTGCCCGTCCTGCGAGGGCACGCGGCTCACCGAGGCCGCCCGATCCTCGACGATCGCCGGTCTGAGCATCGCCGATGCCTGCGCCCTGCAGATCTCGGACCTGGCCGCCTGGGTGCGCGGCCTCGATGAGCCCTCAGTGGCTCCGCTGCTGACCACCCTGGGGGAGACGCTGGACTCCTTCGTCGAGATCGGACTCGGCTATCTGAGCCTGGACCGTCCCGCCGGCACGCTCTCCGGCGGTGAGGCCCAGCGGACCAAGATGATCCGCCACCTAGGATCCGCCCTGACCGATGTCACCTACGTCTTCGACGAGCCCACCATCGGGCTGCACCCGCATGACATCGCCCGGATGAACGACCTGCTGCTGCGCCTGCGGGACAAGGGCAACACCGTCCTGGTGGTGGAGCACAAGCCGGAGACCATCGCGGTGGCCGACCACGTCGTGGACCTGGGGCCGCGGGCCGGATCTGCTGGCGGCGAGATCGTCTACACCGGCGACGTGGCGGGGCTGCGTGCCTCCGACACGCTCACCGGTCGTCACCTGGACGACCGCGCCCGGGTCAAGGAGTCGGTCCGGCAGCGGAACGGCGTGCTGGAGATCCGCGGAGCCGAGCAGAACAACCTGACTGGCGTCGACGTCGACGTCCCTACGGGGATCCTCACCGTGGTCACCGGGGTGGCCGGCTCCGGCAAGAGCTCCCTGATCCACGGGAACCTGGCTGGCCGGGAGGGCGTGGTCGTCGTCGATCAGGCGGGGATCACAGGCTCCCGACGCTCCAACCCGGCCACCTACACGGGACTGCTCGAGCCCATCCGGAAGGCGTTCGCCAAGGCCAACGGGGTCAGACCGGCGCTGTTCAGCGCCAACTCGGAGGGAGCCTGCCCCAGCTGCAAGGGCGCCGGGGTGGTGTTCACCGAGCTCGGAGTCATGGAGACGGTGGAGACCCCCTGCGAGGAGTGCGAGGGCCGCCGGTACCAGGCGGCGGTGCTGGAGTACACGCTGGGCGGGCGGAACATCAGCGAGGTGCTGCACCTCTCCGTGGATGAGGCGCTGGAGCATTTCAGCGACGGCGAGGCGCGGCTGCCGGCCGCGCAGAAGATCCTGCGGCGCCTGGCCGACGTCGGGCTCGGCTATCTGACCCTGGGGCAGCCGCTGAACTCGCTCTCCGGCGGTGAGCGGCAGCGGCTGAAGCTGGCGGTGCACATGGCCGACGACGGGGGCACCTACATCCTGGACGAGCCCACCACCGGTCTGCATCTGGCCGATGTGGAGCAGCTGCTGGGGCTGCTGGACCGGCTGGTGGACTCCGGGCGGAGTGTGATCGTCATCGAGCACCACCAGGCGGTCATGGCGCATGCGGACTGGATCATCGACCTCGGGCCCGGGGCGGGCCACGACGGCGGGCGGGTGGTCTTCGAAGGCACTCCGACGCAGCTGGTGGCCGCCGCCAGGGACGGCCAGGCCACTCTCACCGGTCAGCATCTGGCCGACTATGTGGGGGACTGACCATGGCTCAGCCGGTCTGAAGGAGGGTCCTCCGCCCCACATTCGGGAGGGGCGGACCTCCCGCGCACCGTCGGGGCCGAGTTGTCCGGCGGGTCCGGAACGGGTCACAGCACCGCGTGAGCAGGGAGCCTCCCGGAGGTGAGGTGCTCCAGCACAGTGCGTGCTGGCTGCACCGCATAGGCCTCCAGCGCCCGATCTGACCAGAACGCCGTATGCGGGGTGCACACCACCTGTGGGTGTGTGCGCAACGGCGACGCCGGCGACGGCGGCTCCCCGGGCAGGACGTCCAGACCGGCGCCGCGGAGGTGCCCGGAGTCGAGGGCGGCCCGCAGGGCGTCAGGGTCCACCAGCTCACCGCGGGAACAGTTGACCACAGTGGCTCCCGGCGGGAGCTGGGCCAGTCGACCGGCATCGAGCAGGTGGTGCGTCTGCGGTGTGAGCGGCGCGTGCAGGGAGAGCACGTCACTGCGGCACAGCAGCTGGTCCAGGCTGACCTGCTCGATCTCGGGGCAGCCGCGATGGGGGTCATGGGCGATCACCGCACCGACCAGAGGCCGCAGCAGCTGCGCCAGCCTCTGGGCGATGCGCCCGCATCCCAGCAGGCCGACGGTCAGCTCGCTGAACCGGCGAGGGACGCGCTCAGCCCCACCGGTGATGTCCGCAGTCCAGCCTCCTTCGGCGACGACCTGAGTGGCCGGCAGCAGCTGACGCTCCACAGCCAGCATGAGCGAGAGGCTGTGTGCGGCGACCTCGTCGGTGGAGGCGTCCACCAGGGGCACCACTGGGATGCCGCGGGATCGTGCCGCCGCAGAGTCGACCATGTCGAGTCCCGCACTCGTGGTCGCGATGATCGTCAGCCCCGGCAGCGCGTCCAGCAGGACGGCGTCGACGTCGGCGAAACCCACCACCAGGCCCTGCACGGACAGCCCCTCCGCAGCGATGGCGCGGGCGGCCTCCACCGGGCCCTCAGGCCCGGCGATGCGGCTCATCAGCCCCTGCTTCGCAAGAAGGGTGCGGGCCGGGGTCAGGTCGATGTCGGTCTGATCGGTGAAGAGCACCAGCGGGGCGCTCATGCGTCGCGCCGGTCATCGCGCCGGTCATCGAGCCGGTCCAGGTGTGTGGGGGCGAACAGCCCCAGCCGGGCGGGAACCACGACCACACGGGGACCACCGGCGGTCAGCGCCCGGGCCACCGCATCCGGCGCCTCGTCGGTGGTGGCCCGTTCCGCCGGGATCCCGAAGGAGGCGGCCAGCTCACAGAAGTCCGGGCGGGCCAGCTCGGTGGCCGTGGCGGTCCCGAAGGTGGACTCCATGTACTCCCGCAGGATGCCGTAGCCGCCGTCGTCGACGATCAGCCAGGTGACGTCCAGCTGGTGCTGGGCCAGGGCGGCGAGCTCGGCGATGCCGTAGAGCGCCCCGCCGTCCCCGGAGACGGCCAGCACGGCCGAGGGCTCACCACGCAGCCGGCGCGCGAAGGAGGCCCCGGCCGCGGCGGGAAGCGCGTGGCCCAGGCCGCCGGCGCCCTGCGCGGAGACGAAGCGTCCGCCCCGCGGGTCCCAGGCCGACCAGGCCCAGTACCCGGCGATGGTCATGTCCCAGAACGTGTCGGTGCCCTCCGGAGTCGCCTGGCGGAGCCCGGACAGCAGTGCCCGTTCGCTCTCGAGCCCCTGGCTGTCGAGCCGACGGGCCACGGTCGCCAGCAGGGCGGTGACGCGCTCTTCGGCCCGAGCCCGCCGCCCCGGGTCCGGCGCACCGGAGTGCTCGACGACGGCGGCCATCCCGGCCAGGGCTGCGGAGGCGTCGGCGTGGACGCCGAGCCCCGGGTGGTTGGCGGTGACCTTGCCGAGGTCGGCCTCCACGTGGATGATCCGGCCGCGGGGTGCGAAGGTGTGGTAGTTGCTGGAGAGCTCCCCGAGGCCGCTGCCGACCACCAGCAGCACGTCGGCGTCCTCCAGGAACTCGGTGGTGGCGATGTCCTCCATCCAGCTGCGCGCGTGGAGCGGATGATCCCAGGCCAGGGCCTCCTTGCCGCTGAACGTGGTGACCACCGGGGCCGGCAGCGCCTCGGCGAGACGGCGCAGCGCCTCACCGGCGTCGGTGCGGACCACCCCGCCGCCGGCCAGGATCACCGGGTTCTCCGCGCCGCGCAGCAGGTTCGCCGCCTGCCGGACCAGTTCATCGCGGGCAGGAGGGGCGGTCGGCGTCGCGGTCAGGTCCACCACCGGCGGCACCGAGGGCTTGGCCGTCTCCAGCAGGACGTCCTGCGGAATCTCCACCAGCACGGGCCCCTGGGGGGCGGAGGCCGCCGTCGTCCAGGCCTCGGCCAGGGCCGAGGGGATCTGGGAGATCCGCCGGACCGTGAAGGTGCTCTTCACGACCCCTCGGAACGACGCCGACTGATCCGGCAGCTCGTGGAGGTACCCGTGGCGCCCGCCGCCCAGGCCCGCGACCGGGACCTGGGCGCTGATCGCCAGCACCGGCACCGAGGACGCCGCCGACTCCTGCAGAGCGGCCAATGACGTCAGTGCACCCGGGCCCGTGGAGAGCAGCAGCGGTGCGGGCTTCCCCGTGACGCGGGCCAGACCGTCAGCCATGAACCCGGCGTTGTTCTCGACTCGGGCCGCCAGGCAGGGCAGCTCGGAGCGGCGCAGCGCGTCGAAGAGCCCCAGGGCGTGCTGACCGGGCAGCCCGACCACGCCCTCGGCCCCGAGTGCCTGCAGGGACTCGAGGACGACGTCGCCCCCGAGGCGAGTGCCCAGCGTGCCCAGAGTGCCGGGAGTGCCGGGAGTGCCGGGAGTGCCGGCGTCGTGGGCGGCCGCGGCGCCGTCGGGAAGGTCCAGGGAGGTCATCGGGTCGGTGCTCCTTCGTCATAGGGCGGAATCTCGCTCATCGTGGTGGTGTCGCTGCGGCTGAGCCGGCGGGTCCACTCCTGGTGGACCTCCTCGGGGGTGGGCGGGGTCAGCAGGCTGACCACCACATAGGTCACCAGGCTGGATCCGAGGCCCACGTAGATCGGCTCGTTGGCGAGGATGTCGGTGAGGGCCATCGTGACGATGACCGCCGCAGTGCCGACCACCATGGACCAGGTGGCGCCCTGCCGGGTCCCGCGGCGCCAGACCAGGCCGCCCAGGATGGCGATGAGCAGACCGCCGACCAGCACGTTGTAGGCCATAGCCAGTGCTCCGACCACGGTGCTGACCATGGTGGCCACGAGGATGACGGCGGCTCCCAGCAGCAGGGTGGCGCCGCGGTACCCTCGCACGTCCTCCTGGTCCCGCTCCTCGGTCGGATCCGGGGCGGCTCCGCGTTGCAGCAGGTGGCGGGCGTAGGGGATGAGGTCGGTGGTCAGCACGGTGGAGGCGGCGATCAGCGCCCCCGAGGCCGTGGACATCAGTGCCGCCAGGGCGGCGGCGAGGACGAGGCCGCGCAGACCGGTGGGCAGCGCGTCCTGGACGATGGTGGCGAAGGCCTCGTCCGGGTTGGGCAGGTCTGGCCAGATGGCGCGGGCGGACATGCCGATCACGGCACCGGCTATCCCGTAGACGATGCAGTACACCCCGGTCAGGCTGCCGCCGATCATGGCGATGCGCGGGGTGCGGGCGGTGAACACCCGCTGCCAGATGTCCTGGCCGATCAGCAGTCCGAGCGTGTAGGTGATGATGTAGGTAACGATGGTGGCGCCGCCGATCGCGGTGGGGGAGAAGAAGGAGTCTCCCACGCGTTCGCGGATCTCGGCGAAGCCGCCGGCATGGATGACCGCCACCGGGGCGAGCAGCAGCAGGATGCCGACCGTCTTGATCACGAACTGGATCACATCGGTCATCGTGATCGACCACATGCCGCCCAGGGTGGAGTAGATGACCACGACGCTGCCGCCGATGAGGATCCCCACCCAGTTCGGCACGCCCAGCAGCACGTGGAAGATGGTGGCGTAGGCCAGCGTGGAGGTCACCGCGAGCATGAACGTGTAGAGGAACATGACCGCGGCCGGGACGACGCGGGAGGACGGCCCGTAGCGCAGGTCCAGCATCTCCATCACGGTGTAGACGCGGAGCTTGACGATGTGCCGGGCGAACAGCGCAGAGAGCAGCAGGATCCCCAGCCCGATGGCGGTGACCAGCCACGCACCGGAGAGACCGAAGCTGTACCCCAGGCCGATGCCGCCTACGGTGGAGGCTCCGCCGAGCACGATGGCGGACATCGCCGCGGAGTACATGAACGTCCCCAGGCGGCGCCCGGCCACCAGGTAGTCGCTCTTGGTGGTGGACCGGCGCAGGCCCCACCAGCCCACGCCGAGGATGGCGGCGGTGTAGACGGCGATCACCGCGATGTCGAGGATCATGAGGGTGTCTCCTGCAGCGTCTTGTGGCTGTGCGTCGCCGGGAGGCCCCGGCGGCATGGTCATCGCCATGCTAGTGGGGCATCTCACACGAAGGTTCGGTTGAAAAATCCTGATGTGTCCACTGTCGAGATAGAATAACCTGATGGCGCCCTCGGAGGAGCTCCCCTACATCGAGCAGCTGCGGTCTGAGGAGCATCGACGCGGCCGCGCCACTGTGGAGCTGGGGAAGCTCCTCGAGGAGGAGGAGCTGCGCATCCGGTGCCTCCATCCGCAGGACCCTGGACGCATCCGGCGCATCCCGGTGGCCTCTGCGCCGGTGATCGAGCTGGAGGACCCTCGTCGCTATCTGGCCGGCGACGAGCTGCTGCTGGTCACCGGACTCGGGCTGCCGGATGACCCGGCGGGCATGGACCGGTATGTCTCTCGGCTGCGCCAGGGCGGCGTGGCAGGACTGCTCTTCGGGGTCATGCCCGTCCACGATGAGGTCCCCGCGGCGCTGACCGCGGCCTGCCGAGCCCACGATCTGCCGCTGCTCGCCCTTCCTGAGGACGTGCCGTTCATCCGGCTGACCGTGGCGCTGACGTCGTGGCTGGAGTCAGAGCGGGTGGCCCAGGCCGCCGCAGTGAGCCGCAGCGCGGTCTCCATGGTCACCTCCGCCTTCAGCTCACGGCCGGTCCGGCAGATCCTGGGGCAGTTGGCGGAGGCTACCGGCACAGGAGTGCAGCTGCGTGGACGACGCCTGATCGAGCAGGCCGGGGCACTTCCCCCGGGCGTGGGAGAGGAGCAGCTGGAGCGCGCCGCCCGGCCCGACGCGGGGCGGGAACGGCTCCGCTTCACCGCGCTGTCTGAGGGACCGTCCGCGCGGTCCCATGACGCTCCGCCGGGAGCGAGCCCTGAAGCGGTGCGTCTGCGGCTCCGCGGCCGGGGGTCGACGGCGGCGGCCTCGACGGTGATTCTGGTGGTGGCTGCGCGTCCGCTGACTCAGCACGACCTGACGCTTCTCATGCTGGCGGGCGACCTCCTGGAGCTGATCCTGCGGGCCCCCGGGCGCCGCAGTGCGGCGATCGATCAGCTCACGATGCGGCTCATCCTGCAGCACGGGCGGGCCACCACGGGCCTGACCGACACGGCCCCGGACGGTGCACGGCGCTCTCCCGGAGCCGTCGAGAGGACGGCGGAGGAGAGCGCGGAGCTCCTCCGTGAGGTGCTCGGCGTCGGTGCCGACGGCTGCGCCCATGCGGTGGTCGCCATGCCCCGCACCGCCCCGCCCGATGCTCGGCATGAGGCGGAGGACCGTGCCGAGGGTTCTGCGGGGAAGGGCCCGGCCCCTGTGGCTCTCGACGCGCCGGAGGAGCTGGCCTGGTGGTCCCACCTGGTCGCGGCGGAGCTGGCTGACCGGGACGGGCCCTGGCTGCGCGCCCTGGTGTCCACCCCGCCGAGCCGCAGGCGGCTGCGGCTCTGCGAGGACCAGGGGTGGGTGGTGGCGGTCAGCCGCGCCCGGCCCGTGGGGCAACTGGGCGTCGCGATGGATGAGGCGGTGGCGCTGGTGCCCGTGGCCCAGAGCCGCGGCGCCTCTGTCACCGCCACAGAGTTCATGGATGAGCCGTCCGAGGAGAGTGCGCTGGGCCGGTGGGCGGCCGCCATGCCGCAGGAGGCCCGGGAGGCGTTGGCGGCCAGGATGCTCGGCCCGCTGGAGTCCCTCGATGAGCGACGTCGTCGGGAATGTCTGGACGTGCTGCACTGCTGGCTGCTCCACCACGGACGATGGGACGGTGCCGCGCGGGAGTTGGGACTCCACCGCAACACCGTGCGGCGGGTGATCGGCACGGCCGCTCGTCTGCTGCCCGTGGATTTCGACGACGCCCGTCATCGGGCGGACCTGCTCGCAGCCTTGGACATCCTGGGCCGGGGGCGCGACGGCTCTGATCCCCGCAGCTGAAGGGGAGCATGCGATCCTGTAGAATGATCTGTCGGCCTGCGCGGGAATCACCGTCGGCCCGACTCTGAACCAGTCTGTGTATCTACCTGGCGGCGCTCATCGAGGAGCGCGCCAAGGCGGCACTGCTCCATGTGTGCGCTGCAGGAGGTGCGCGACGATGACGACTCTCGACTCTGACCGCCGGGACGGCCCCCAGGCTGATGCGCCCGGGCATGCGGCTCCGGCCTTTCCTCACGACGACGGTCCCAGTCTGCTCCGTGCGGCCGGTCCGTCCTATTTCCCGATCGCCCTGATCGCGCGGTTCCCCTACGCGATGATGGTGGTCGGGGTGCTCACCCTGGTCGTCTCCGTCCGTGGGTCACTGGGCCTGGGCGGTCTGACCTCAGCGATGGTGGGCCTGGGTACGGTGCTCTGCGCCCCGCTGGTCGGTGCCGCCGCCGACCGCTGGGGGCAGCGGCTCGTGGTGCTCTGCGCGGGGCTGGCCAGCACCGTCACGCTGCTGGCCATGGCCTGGGTGGCCTACTCCCCGCTGCCGGACTGGGCCGTGCTGGTCTCGGCCCTGCTGATCGGCGCGACCACCCCGCAGATCCCGCCGATGTCGAGGACGCGCCTGGTGGGGATCATCCTGCGGCGGCTTCCGGCGGCCCGGCAGAACCGCACTCTGAGCCGCACTATGGCCTACGAGTCCGCCGCCGATGAGATCACCTTCGTCTTCGGACCGATGATCGTGGGCCTGCTGGCCGCACTGGTCAGCCCGGCGGCCCCTGTGGTGGGGGCGGCCCTGCTGACCCTGGTCTTCGTCACTTCCTTCGCCCTGCATCGCAGCGTCCGGGAGGTGGCCCCGGCCCAGGGTGATCGTGAGCTGGTGGCCCCGGCGCGTGAGCTGTTCCGGCCGTCCCTGCTGACGGTGCTGGTGGGTGCGCTCGGCATCGGGCTGTTCTTCGGATCGGTGCTGACCTCGCTGACCTCCTTCATGTCCGACTCCGGCCACGGTGAGAGCGCCGGTCTGGTCTATGGGGTGATGGGAATCGGGTCAGCGGCCTTCGCACTCGGTGCCGGGCTGTTCCCCGAGCGTTTCTCGCTGCGGGCGCGCTGGATGGTCTTCGCCGGGCTGATGGTCGCCGGGACGCTCATGCTGCCGTTCGTCACCGGCCTCGGCGGGATGCTCACTGCGCTCGGACTGCTGGGCATCGGGCTGGGTCCCACTCTGGTGACGGTGTTCAGCCTGGTCTCGGCGCGCAGTCCGCGGGGGCGTGCGGCCACGGCGATGACGGTGGCGACCACCGGCATCGTGGTCGGCCAGTCGGCCTCCTCGGCGCTGGTGGGTCAGGTCGGTGAGCATCTGGGCACCGGCGCGGCGCTGCTGGCTCCCGTGGTCGCGGCCTCGGTGGTGCTGGGTGCCGGTGCGGTCAACTGGCGGCTGGCCGCCGCTGAACGCGTCGCCCGCTGACGCCTCCGCCCGCCGACGCCTCCGCCCGCCGACGCCTCCGTCCGTTGAGGCATCCTCTCGCAGGGCAGGGGTCCGGTGGGCAGATCCGCGCGGCAGTCATCGGCCGGGACGCAGAGACTTCAGGATCTTCATCGGGAAGCGGGAGTTGACGTTCGCGATGCCGGGGATGGCCATGACCTTCTCGGTGAGGAAACGTTCGTAGGCCTCGAGGCTCTCCACGGCGATGCGGACGTGGTAGTCGGGTGAGCCGAAGAGCCGATGGAGCTCCAGCACCTCGCCGAAGGACTCCATGGTCTCTTCGAACTCGACCACGACAGGCCGCCGAAAGCCCTCGAGGTCCACGTCCAGCAGCACCTCGAAGTTCCGGCCGACGGCGTCGGGGCTGATCTCGGCCCGGTAGCCGAGGATGACGCCGTCGTTCTCCAGGCGCTGCACCCGCCGCAGGCAGGGTCCCGGGGTGAGTCCGATCGTCTCGGCGAGCTCGACGTTCGAGATTCGGCCGTTCTTCTCCAGCTCTGTGATGATTGCGCGATCCAGGGCCTCCATAGGAGAAGTATTGCATGCTGGGTGCCTCATCGTAGAGCTTTGGTCACCATATTCTGGGTGATGCGTGGAATCATCGAGGCATGGATATTGTGGAGGACGAGAGGCAGGTGGCGAGTTCGGTCCGCTCCAGCGTGCGACGTCGCCAGCTCGCCCACGGCCTGCGCGGTTCCCTGGCGGTGGGGCTGGGCCTGTTCCCCCTCGGCGTCGCACTGGGCATGCTGGTGGTCCAGTCCGGACTGCCGTGGTGGGTGGCCCCGCTGCTCTCCGTGGTCGTCTTCACGGGTTCATTGGAGCTGCTGCTGGTCGGAATGATCGCTGCGGCGACGCCGCTGGGCACCATCGCGCTGACGACGCTGCTGGTGAACTTCCGCCATGCCTTCTACGCGGTGAGCTTTCCGCTGCGCGCCGTGCGCTCCCCGCTGGGGAAGATCTACGCCATGCATGCGTTGGTGGACGAGGCCTACGCGGTCACGGCGGCGGAGCCGAAGCGCTGGTCAGGGCGCAGTCTGCTGGCGCTGCAGATGGCCTGCCATGCCTATTGGGTCGGCGGCGGGCTGGTCGGCGTCGCGATGGCCCAGCTGATGCCGCACCCGATCGTGGGCCTGGAGTTCGCGCTCTGCGCCCTGTTCATCACGCTGACCCTGGACAGCTGCCGGACCCGGGGTGACGTTCCGGCACTGCTGCTGGGTGGCCTGAGCGTCGCACTGGCGCTGGTCCTTCTCCCGGAGCATGGGCTGCTGCTGGGGATGCTGGGACTGCTCCTCGGGTTGGGTGTGCGGCATCTGGTGCGACGGCGCCCCGGTCGGGCGATGGTCAGGGGCCGGCGCGGGCAGGAGGTCCTCCATGCCTGAGTCGAGCGACATCGTCGCGGCGGTGGGAGTGGTCTTCGTCGTCACGTTCGCGCTGCGTGCGTTGCCATTCGCCCTGCTGACTCCGTTGCGCGAATCGGCGGTGCTGGGGGACCTGGCGCAGTGGATGCCTGCCGGGGTGATGGTGATCCTTGCGGGGGTCACGCTGCAGAAGTCCGCGGGGCAGGCTCTGGAGCATCTGCCGCATGCCCTGATCGCCGGCGCGGTTACGGTGGGCGTGCATCTGGGGTGCCGGCGAAGCACGGTGCTGAGCGTGGCGGTGGGGACGGCGACGTTTGTCGGGCTCGTCGCCGTGTGCTGAGTCTGTGTGCCGGCCCGGGTCGTGGCCGGGTCGTGGCCGGGTCGTGGCCGGATCGCGGCCCGGTCGTGGCCGGGCCGTCAGGCGGGGGAGTCGGCGATCGGGTCCTCAGGGGTGCGGTCGGCCTCGCGGATGATGCCCAAGAGGTCTTCGGTGAGTCTGCGGAACCGCGCGGAGGCCGCCCGACGGGCGTCGTGTGCCGAGGCACGGTTCGGCGCCGCGTGGAGGGCGTCCAGGTGGTGGGCCACCTCCTCCAGGGCCTCCTCCCAGGTGGGCAGCAGGGGCTCCACCGGGTACTGCCGAAACATGCTCAGCGTGCGGCGCAGAGCGGGGACGGCGACCCGGATGAGTTCGGTGTGGCCGGTGGCGCGGAACAGCGTGGTGGCGAAGATCCGGTAGGCCGGCTCGGCCGACTGGCGGGTGTGTGAGCGGCATGCCTCGGCCATGCGGCGCGCCGCGGCAGAGACCTCGCCGACAGCGGGGCGAGGAGCCGCGGGTTTCGGCACGTCATCTGGGCTCAGCGGAAGCCGTTCCACAGCTGAGGTCAGAAACATGCCCAGGAGGTCGCTGAGTTCCTCGGCCTGCCGCTGGGTCAGGACGGCGACGCGGCGTCGCTTGTTGGGGAGCGCTTCGACCAGTCCTTCGGCCATCAATGTGGCCACAGATTCTCGCACCGGGGTGATGCTGACTCCGAGCCGGGCGGCCAGCTCAGCGTCTCGCAGAGGCGCCCCCGGGGGGAGCTCGCCGGAGAGGATCTCGTGGCGCAGCCGTTGTGCCACCGCTTCCCCTCGGGTGATCGGGGCCGTGAAACCCGTGTCAGAGGTCGATTCTTCCGGAGGGGGGTGTGCCATGCGCCTCACTCTATCCAGGTTTCGTGTGAGGTTGCTTGGTCGGCGACGCATCGGGACATGGTGCGGGATTCGAGCGGACGATTCTGTCGGGTCGTAAAGCGATAAACTCGGGTGTCTCATGGTGGCGGCCCTCTCGGGAGGCCTCTGCTCGCCGCTAGGATGGGGGAGAGACCTCTCCCGACACCCGACTCGAAGGAGTTCGCCTGTGGCCATCGCAACCCCGGACAAGTACAACGAGATGATCGACGCCGCCAAGTCTGGCGGCTACGCGTTCCCTGCGGTCAACGTGACCAGCTCCCAGACCCTGAACGCGGCGATCCGCGGGTTCGCCGAGGCGGAGTCAGACGGCATCATCCAGGTCTCCACCGGTGGTGCCGCCTACTGGTCCGGCGCCAGCATCAAGGACATGGTCACCGGCTCGCTGGGCTTCGCGGCGTTTGCCAAGCAGGTGGCGAAGAGCTATGGGGTGAACATCGCCCTGCACACCGACCACTGCCCGAAGGACAAGCTGGACAGCTTCGTGCTGCCGCTGCTGGAGGCTTCTGAGGCGGAGGTGAAGGCCGGGCGTGACCCGATCTTCAACTCCCACATGTGGGACGGCTCGGCCGAGACGCTGGAGGAGAACCTGCGCATCGCCGCCGAGCTGCTGCCGCGCTCGGCTGCCGCCCAGCAGATCCTCGAGGTCGAGATCGGCGCCGTCGGCGGTGAGGAGGACGGCGTGGAGAACGAGATCAACGAGAAGCTCTACTCCACCGTTGAGGATGCCGTCGCCACGATCGAGGCCCTGGGCCTGGGTGAGAAGGGGCGTTACATCACCGCGCTGACCTTCGGCAACGTGCACGGAGTGTACAAGCCGGGGAACGTGAAGCTGCGTCCGGAGATCCTCAAGGAGATCCAGGACGAGACGGCGAAGAAGTACGGCAAGGAGAGCCCCTTCGACCTGGTGTTCCATGGCGGTTCCGGCTCCACGGAGCAGGAGATCTCCGATGCGGTGAGCTACGGCGTCATCAAGATGAACATCGACACTGACACCCAGTACGCCTTCACCCGCCCGGTGGCGGGTCACATGTTCGCCAACTACGACGGTGTGCTGAAGATCGACGGCGAGGTCGGCAACAAGAAGACCTATGACCCGCGCGTCTGGGGCGCGAAGGCTGAGGAGTCGATGGCCGCCCGCATCGTGGAGGCTTCCCAGCGGCTGGGTTCGGCCGGCAAGTCCATCAAGTGAGGCGCTGAGCAGCGCTGAGCACAGCCGGGTCCGCCCGGCGTACGCCCGGGGGCCCGTCACGGTCATGGTGGCGGGCCCCCGGGCGTACGCGTCGGCAGGTGAGGGACTCAGAGTCGGCGGTGCAGCGCGGTGAGGAGCTCATCGAGGCGAGCGGTGCCGGTCCAGCTCTTGGGGTGGACGGCAGTGATCTCGCGCGGGGCCAGATCGGGGAGGTCGACGACGTCGATCCGGTCGGCGTAGCCGGCCGCGCCCGGGGTCCGCAGGGCCAGGCGGGGGATGAGAGCCACGCCGAGCCCATGGGCGACCAGGGCCTGGATAGCCTGCGGATCATCAGTCACGTGACGGATGCGGGGGGTGAATCCGGCGTCGTGACAGACCCGAGTCAGGTGTTGGGCGCATTGGGCGCATCCGGCCACCCAGGGGAGGTCGGCGGCGTCGGCCAGTTCGCGGACATCCCGGTCCAGCCCCCAACGTCGGGGCAGCACGAGGCGGTGCCGGTCCACGCCCAGCGGGACGGCGCGGTGTCCGGACGGGATGGGGTCGCCGGCTCCGTGGCGGAAGATCAGGGCGACGTCGACCCGGCCGCGGCGCAGCAGGTCCAGGGCCTCTGGTGGCTCGTGCTCCAGGACTTCGAACCCGCCGCCACCGCCGGAGGCGAGCTGTTCCAAGGATTCGGCCAGAGCTCCGCCGACCAGTGAGGGGAAAGCGGCCAGGCGCAGTGTCTGGTCTGTGCTGGGAACGGCAGATCGCAGGTCCTCGAGCGCGGCGCGGGCCTGGGTGCGGATGGCCTCGGCTCGGCTGAGCATGATCCTCCCGGAGGGGGTGGGGACCACGCCGCGGGTGGTCCGGGTGAGCAGGCGGGTGCCGAGCGAGCGTTCCAGGGTGGAGAGCTGCTGGGAGACCGCCGGCTGGGACCAGCCGAGTTCGGCGGCCGCGGCGCTGAGGCTGCCGGCGGCCACGGCGCGCTCGAAGAGCAGGAGCTTGCGCAGATCCAGCTGCTCCTCCTCCCCTCGGCGGGGCGGGACGACTGCGGCATCGGCGCCCGACCCCTCAGAGTCCGGGGTGTCCCACACGGGAAGACGGTCATAGTCCGGACTCGGATCTCTGCGCAGTGTGAGGGGGTCGAGCTCAGCGTCTGTGAACTGATCGTCGGGGTCACCGCCGGGGTCACCGCCGGGGTCACCGCCGGGGTCGCCGTCGGGGTCACCGCCGGGGTCGCCGCCGGGGCCGCTGTCGGCGTCGCCGTCGGGGGCATCATGTGGGGGCCGTCTGCTTCCTCTGGCTGCGTACAGATTCTCCTCGGCAGTCATCTCGGAGTCACTCATAAGCACAGCTTATGGCAGGGGGCATGAGGATCAGGACTTCTGCGCACAGATCATAGATTCCATGATGGTCAGTGCAGAAGGAGAGACCGTTGTGCGGACAGATCGGCCCGACAGTGCAGGCACGGTTCGCACGGTTGGCACGGTTGGCACGGTTGGAACGGTTCGCACCGTTCGCACGGTTCGTCCACCGGGAAGGCAGTCTCCGAGCCCGATCGCAGACGCGGTCTCCAGACCCAGAGAGGACTCTCATGAGGCACAGGATCGGACTGCTCGGCGGGATGAGCTGGCATTCCACAGAGCAGTACTACCGTGGGATCAACACTGCCGTCGCCGACGCGCGCGGTGGGCACTCCTCCGCCTCGCTGCTCATCGACTCGGTCGACTTCGCTGCGATTCGGGCCCTGCAGATCGAGGAGGACTGGGACGCCGCTGGTGAAGCCCTCGCCGACTCGGCCCGGCGTCTCGTCGCGGGCGGTGCTGACGCAGTGGCCATCGCCACGAACCTGATGCACAAGGTCGCCCCTGCCGTGGAGGCGGCCGTGGAGGTCCCGCTGCTGCACATCGCCGATGCGATCGCCCAGCAGGCCCGCCAACAGCTCCAGGGCCACCAGCGCCGCCCCCTGACCCTCGGCGTCCTCGGCACTGCGCCCACGATGCAGGACACCTTCTATCGCAGTCGGCTCGAGGCGCACGGCATCGACGTCATCATCCCTGACCCGGAGACCTGCTCCCTGCTGCATCGACGCATCTTCTCCGAGCTCACCCTCGGAGACTTCGCCGAGAGGACTCGGGCCGAGTTCATCACCGCGATGAGGGACCTGCGTGACCGTGGCGCCGAGGCCGTCGTGCTCGGCTGCACAGAGATCGGGATCCTCGTGCCGCCGGCCACTGCGCCGGTGCCCGCGCTGGACTCCGTGGACGCGCACGTGGCCGCGCTCAGCAGATTCTGCCTGACCGGCGAGATTCCCGCCGCGCCCGGTCCCCGGCACCCCGCCGAGGCTGCGGCTCCCGAGGAGACTGGATCCCCCGCCGAGGCTCTGGCCCCCGCCGAGGCCGCCCGCGCGCGCGGGTCCAGCGGTGTCCCTGAGAGCTAAGCTGGATCCTGTGACCACCACCAGCTCCGACCCCCGCACCCGCCTGCTGCTCCTCGACTTCGACGGCACCGTCTGCCTGGGCGACGATCCCGTCCTGTCCTATGCCGCCCGGGTGGACGCCACGCTCGCCGAGCGCGGTCAGCCGATCTGGGTGCATGATGCCGTCACCCGTGCCCTGGCCACCGATGATCTGCTCGTCGACGAGATCGCCTACGACGACGCCGGCGCGCCCCTCGGTGTGGAGCAGGAGGTGCGACGGCAGACCACGGCCGAGGAGGTCGCGCACAGCGCCCACCCCGTCTCCTGGCCGGTGCAGGACGGCTATCAGCTCGTCCAACTGCTCGCCCGGCAGGCGGGGCTCAGCGACGTGGAGGCCGGCAGGGCCTTCCTCGGAGGGCGCGAGGATCTGCGCGCTCGAGGTCTGACGTCCACCGACATCCAGGCCCCGGAGGGGCTTGCCGAGCTGCTGGACGAGGTCCGGAGGGCCGCCGTCGTCGTGCTGGTGACCAATGCGCCGGCAGGCGCCTTCGCCCCCTGGCTTGAGGCGCTCGACCTCGTCGGCGCCTTCGATGCCGTCATCAATGACGCCCGCAAGCCGTTGGGCATGCCGGATGCGCTGCGGCGGGCCTGCGCAGTGGAGAACCAGGAGTCCCCGATCGCCCCGGGCCAGGTGCTCTCGGTAGGAGACATCTGGCGCAATGACCTGGAGCCCGTGGGGGATCTCGGTGGGACCACCCTGCTGATCGATCGCTTCCACACCGGACTGGGGGACCCGGACCACCGCGTAGGGAGCTTCATCGAGGCCGCGCAGATCATCCGCACCTGGGCGCGTCAGGAGAACCGGGACAGTGGCTGGGGTGCGCAGACGCTGGCGCGCCCGACGTCGAGCTGACCTGGGCTGATGGCTACTCGGGAGTCATGAGACGTGTCTCACGTCTGCGAAATGGCATGGCTCACGTGGAGCGGCAGAGTGGGTGAACAGTGTGTGACGACTCCTCAAACCTCATTGTTATGGCTTGTGAGGGCCATCTGCGCACTCTAGAGTGTGACCAGAATCAGCCTCCTGCACCGTGATTGAAGAGGGAATCCGCTTATGCGCATGAAGACCACGTCCGCTGTCGCACTGGGAGGCGTGTTCGCGCTCGCCCTGGCCGGCTGCGTCGCCGACACCGATGATGACGGCGGTGCCGAGGAGGCCGGTGGTGAGGCACTCGTCCTCGGTCTGGTCCCCTCTCAGGACATGGACCAGCTCGTCGAGGACGCTGACGCGCTGGCCGAGCTGCTGGCCGAGGAGCTGGACCGCGAAGTGGAGCCCTACATCACCGACAACTACGCCGGGCTGGTCACCGCCATGCAGACCGGGCAGGCCGACATCGGCATGTTCGGCCCCATCGCCCTGGTCCAGGCGATCGACCAGGCCGGTGCCGAGGCCGTGCTGCAGTCGATCCGCTACGGCTCCGACACCTACGTGACCCAGTGGTTCACCAACGACCCGGACACCTATTGTCTGGATGAGCCCGTCATGGCCGAGACCGGCCAGGGTTACGAGATGCTCTTCTGCAACGGCACCGACGCCGCGACGGAGGGCCCCGTCGGCGAGGAAGCCCTGGAGCTCATCGAAGAAGGCGCGACGATCTCCTTCGTGGACGAAGGGTCCGCCTCCGGGTACTACTACCCGGCCACCCAGCTCGAGGTGCTCAACGGGTTCGACCCCTTCAGCGACATCGACGCGCAGTTCGCCGGCGGCCACCCGAACTCCGTGCTCAACGTCTACAGCGGAGAGATCAGCGTCGGGGTCAGCTTCGACGACGCCCGCGAATCGGTCGTCGAGGAGCAGGAGGACGTCGGCGAGGAGGTCGTGGTCTTCGCCTGGAGTGAGGACATCCCCAATGACGGCATCGCCCTGGCCGCCGACCTCAGCGACGAGGAGAGGCAGCAGATCACTGACGGGTTCCTGGCGCTGACTGAGTCCGAGGCCGGTCAGGAGGTCCTCTTCGACGTCTACGAGATCGATGACCTGGTCGAGGCCAACATCGACGCCCTCGACGCCGCCCGCGACGTGGCTGCGAACTTCGGTGAGGACGAGTAGTCCCGACGCACCCGCCCGACCGACTCCATCGTCCGGACATCCCATGATCAGATTCGAGAACGTCGACGTCGTCTATCCTGGCGGATTCCAGGGGCTGAAGGACGTCAGCCTCACCGTGGAGGAAGGGGAGTTCGTCGTCATCGTCGGCCTCTCTGGGGCCGGCAAGTCCACCCTCATCCGCACCATCAATGGGCTGGTGCCCTACACCTCAGGCACGCTGACGGTGGGTGGCGACGTCGTCGACACCAGCTCCCGACGTCGACTGCGCCGCCTGCGCTCCCGGGTGGGGATGATCTTCCAGTCCTTCAACCTGGTCACCCGCATCACGGTGCTCGCCAACGTGCTGGTGGGCCGCTCCTCACAGACCCCTTCCTGGCGCTCGCTGCTGGGCTGGTACCGGGCCGAGGACAAGGAGATCGCCTTCCGCTCGCTGGAGCGGGTGGGGATCGTGGAGAAGGCTTACAATCGTGCCTCCGCCCTCTCGGGTGGGCAGCAGCAGCGAGTCGCCATCGCCAGGGTCCTCGCCCAGGATCCCGAGGTCATTCTGGCCGATGAGCCGGTGGCCTCCCTGGACCCGCCCACGGCGCACAAGGTCCTGCAGGACCTGCGACGGATCAACCGGGAGCTGGGCATCACGACGATTGTGAACCTGCACCATCTGGAGATGGCCCGCCGCTACGCGGACCGGGTGATCGGCATGCGCGGCGGCGAGGTCGTCTTCGACGGCCCGGTGGGGGAGGCCACCGACGCCGCCATCGAAGCGGTCTACCAACGTTCGCTCACCGCCGAGGACACTGTCGAAGGCACTGCTGAGGACACTGCTGAGGACACAGCTGGTGACACAGTTGGTGACACTGCCGCAGACGAGTCGCCGGTGGAGCGTGCGGGCCGTTGACCACCACTGTTCGCCCTGCCGCCTCGGACGGCGCGCCCGGCGCACCCGGCCCCGAACGTCCGGAGAAGCCACGCCCCAGCACCGCGGGCTACCTGGGTCTCGCCGCCGTCGCGGTGCTCCTGGTGCTGTTCTTCCGCTGGACCTCCGGGTCCACACTCGTGCTCGACCTCGGGATCGCCCGGCTGCCGTTGTCCACCAGCATCGGTGCCCTGGTGCTGGCCGGTGTGCTGGCGCTGGGGTGGCGGACCCGCACCGGGACGCTGCCGGTGCTGGGGGTGCTTGCCGTGGTCGGGGTCACCTGGTGGGGAGGCTCCGGCATCGACTTCACTCTGGCCCCGCTGTGGGAGGACGCCCACCGGGCCGAACCGGTGCTGCAGGGGTTCCTGAACCCGAACTGGGGGTTCATCTGGCGGGTCTCGGACGCCTGGCTGGTCACGATCGCAATGGCCGTGGTGGCCACCACGGTGGGCTGCTGCATCGGACTGCTGCTGGCCATGCTCGCGTCGCCGGTCTCGAGCCCGAACACGGGCGTCTCGCAGGTCGTGAAGGCGATGAATTCGGTGATCCGCTCCATCCCGGACATCGGCTACGGGCTGCTCTTCGTCGCGCTGCTGGGCGGCACCGCCGGGGGAGCCGGGCCGATGGCCGGGGTGATGGCGCTGGTGATGTTCAACATCGGCATCATCGCCAAGCTCACCGGTGAGACCATCGACGCCGTGGATCGGGGGCCGCTCGAAGCCGCCGACGCCTCCGGAGCGAACCTGCTGCAGCGGGACCGGATCGCTGTGGTCCCGCAGATCCTGCCCGGCTACCTCTCCTACAGCCTCTACGTCTTCGAGCTGAACATCCGCGCCTCGGTGGTGCTGGGAATCGTCGGCGCCGGAGGCATCGGCTCCACCATCAGCGTGCAGCTCTCCCGGTTCGCCTACGAGAACATCTCCGCGATCATGATCGCCCTGGTGGTCGTGGTGCTGGCCGTGGACTTCCTCTCGCTGACCATCCGCCGGAGGCTGACATGAACGACACCGTCGAACCTGGAGGACAGTCTCGGCCGGCCGTCGGCCCATCAGGCGAGCCCGGTGGGGCCCCGCGCCGCACTCCGGACCTGCTGGACCGGCGTCCGGTGAGGCCCTCCAAGCTCGGGTGGAACCTGGGGCTGCTGGCCTTCGGGATCCTGGTCATCGCCTCGGTCTCCGCCACGGGGGCGAACTTCGCGCGGCTGGCCGAATTCCCGGGCAATTTCGTCACCTACTCCGCCCTGATGGTGCAGGGTGTGTTCCAGCCGCTCACCCCGGAGGTGCAGGCCGCCTGGTCCACCGCCTTCTCCGACATGCTCGAGTCGGTGCAGATCGCTTGGATCGGCACAGTGGTGGGGGCGCTGTTCTCCCTGCCGATGGGGTTCCTGGCCGCACGGAACATGACCCCGCTGCCCATCTATGTGGTGGTCCGGTTCATCCTCTCGGTGATCCGCGCGGTCCCGGAGATCGTCTTCGCGATCGCGGTGATGCTGCCGATCTTCGGACTCGGCCCGCTGGCCGGGGCGCTCGCGCTGGGCGTGAGCTCCATCGGTACGCTGTCGAAGCTGATCTCTGAGGCGATCGAAGGGGTGGACCCCGGCCCGCTGGAGTCCGCCCGCGCCTCAGGGGCCACCAAGCTGCAGATGATCCGCTGGGCGGTGCTGCCGCAGGTGATGCCTGAGGTGATCGCCATCTGGCTCTACCGCTTCGAGGTCAACATCCGGGCCTCGGCCATCCTCGGGGTGCTCGGAGCCGGAGGCATCGGTTCGCTGCTCTCGGCCCTGTTCAACGTGCGTGCCTGGGATCGCATCGGCATCACCCTGGTGGTGATCATCGTGGTCACCATCATCATCGACCAGATCTCGGCCTGGATCCGTCACCGGGTCATCCACGGGGCGCCGCAGAAGCAGGTGAGGGCGTCGGTGTGTGCTGATGACACCGGTGACGGTCCTGTGGTCGGCGTTCCTCCGACCTGAGGGTCCGGAGACCCCGTCGGTGGTTCACCACAGCACAGCGACGGCGGCGGTTCCTGCGGAGATGAGGCTCAGGAGCCACAGGCGGACGTGTGCCTGATCAGGACGCCGGGCCAGATGGACGGTGAGGCCGCCCGCGACGAGCAGCAGGCCCAGCTTCACGGCGATCTTCGTGTGGTCCGCTGACGCCGCATCATCGATCTCTAGCAGCGCCGTCAGCGCCAGCCCGGTGACGAGCTGCAGGGCCGCCGCGGAGAGCAGCAGGCGGCGAACTCCCACGGCGAGGGTCGACCTGGGGGTTCCACCTGCGCCCGGTAGGGCGCCGAGCGGGCTGCCGATGAGCACGGCGAGGCCGAGCAGGTGGGCGAGGATCAGGATGGTGTGGGTCAGTTCCATGAGGTCTCTCCGGTGTCGGTCGGTTCGGGGCGGGACAGTGCGCCGTCACGCATCGTGGCCACGGCGTCGGCCATCGGCACGTACTCGGTGTCGTGGGTGACCATCACGGTGGCCACCTGATGCTCCGCCGTCAGCCTCGCGAGCAGCTGCACCACGGTCAGGGAGCGGTCGTGGTCCAGAGCGGCCGTCGGTTCGTCCACCAGCAGCACCGACGGCGAGCCGATCAGGGCGCGGGCGATGTTGACACGCTGGCGCATTCCTCCGGAGAGCTCATGAGGTCTCCGCCCGGCGGCGTCGGTCAGTCCGACCTCCTCCAACAGGGCGTCGGCCCTGGCCGCGGCCGACCGACGGGCACCTCCCCTCATGTCCTCCGCGATGATGAGCTGCTCACGCGCCGTCAGCGACGGCAGCAGGTTGGGCTGCTGAAAGATCATGCCGATCTCGTCGCGCCGCAGCCGGTCGCGGCCTCGGCGGCTGAGCTGGGCGGCATCGCGTCCGGCGATGCTCACTACGCCGTGCTGAGGCTGGACCAGAGTGGCCGCGACGGCGAGCAGACTGGACTTTCCGGAGCCGGAGGGACCGACGAGGGCGAGCATCTGACCCGCGCCGACGCGGAGCGAAATCTGGTCCAGAGCGGTGAGCGTCCCTGCGCCGTCCGGGTAGGTGAGGGTCACACCGTCCAGCTCGAGGGCCGTCGGCGCGTGTGCGGGGACGGTGTGGGAGCTGGTGTCAGAGGGAACGGCCGATGCCGTCTGGTCTGAGGTGAGTGGCGATGTGGGCATGGGTGCTCCTATGAGGTGGAAGGGCGATGGACAGTGCGGGCGCGGATCAGCTGCCGCCGAGTGCGAGGAGGGGGTCCACCCGGGTGACCCGGCGGACAGCGAGAACGGCGGCGGCGAGCCCGGTGAGGAGGACTCCGGCCGCGGGTGCGAGAGTCGTCAGCATGGTGAGTTCGACAGGCGCCGCCCCGCTGGCGGCGAGACCGCCGGCCCACCCGGCGAGACCACCGACGCTCGCACCGAGAGTGAGCACCACCGCAGCCTGCGCCAGAGCATCGCGCAGTACATAGCCGGTGGAGGCGCCGAGAGCCTTCAGCACCGCGATGTCGCGGGTGCGCTGGACGGTCCATACGGTGAGGAACGCTGCGATCACCAGCCCGGAGATCAGATAGAGCATGACCTGCATCAGCGTCAGGGATCCGTTCTCGGAGGAGTAGGACGCCAGTGCGTCGAAGCTCTCTGTGGGGGTCATGCTCCAGGTGCCGGCGGCGTCATCCACCGCCTGCTCATCGAGGGTCGGGGAGGTCCCATTCTGCGCGGTCACTGCCAGGACGGTGCCGACGGTATCGGGATCGCCACGCGGAGAGAGCTCCTGCCACTGCGTCAGTGCGGTCCACATCACCGGGGTGTGGCTGTACCACTGGGTCGGAGTCACGGCGCTGACCGTGAGCTCCTGGCCGTTGACCGTCACCGGATCGCCGATCGTCAGCCCCAGGTCCTCGCTGATCTCTTCGGAGACCACCGTCTGATCCGCACTCGGCGCCGCCTCGCCGTCTGGCGTCATTCGGGAGTCCTCGGCGAGTCCGAAGACGGCCACTGAGACCGCGTTCCCGGCCTCGGCCGTGGTCTGGCTGATACCCAGCGGCTCCGCGTGGGCCACGCCTTCGGCCTGCTGCCACGCCTCCAGCTGCTCAGCGTCGACGGAGGACTCTGTGTAGCTGGGATCGCGCTCGTCATTCCCGAAGGCGATCCGATCCGCCGGCAGCGAGTCGATCGCGGCGACATTCTGTCGCGCCAGTCCGGAGGTCAGCCCAGTGAGCATCACCAGCAGCAGCGTGATCAGGGCGACCACTGTGCCCATCAGTGCGAAGCGCCCGCGGGCGAAGCGGACTTCGCGAAGTGCCAGATACATCAGGATCTCCGATCATCGTCAGGGTTGTTCCGACCTCGCTGGTCGGTCGGGGCGGAGCGCATCCGCCGTGTCTTCCTCCACTCTCCTTCGCGAGTGCGGGTTCTCCATCGCCTGGGTGGTGGAGCCTCAGCCTCCGAACGGTGGAGGTGCCGGTCAACCGTTCGGTTGATGCCCTGATGTCTTCGCCCGCATACGATGGGGGGATGCTGAGGTCGGACGAGCATCCACGGGCAGAGCGTGGTGTGGTGATCCTGCGCAGCCTGCGCGTAGGTCTGCACACCAGCGTGGCGGTGCTCCTTCTCATCGGGCTCGTCCGGTTGCTGGACGGCCCTCACTCCGTCGAAATCCGCATCACCGGAGCCGCGCTGGCGCTGGTGTTCGCGGCGGTCTATGTGGCCGGCACGCTCGTGGAACGGCGCGTCTCGGAGTCGAGCATGTCGGCGTCGTCGAGCGCCGGACCTCTGCGGACGGCCTCAGCGCTCGGACAGGGCGGCACGCTGGTGTGGCTGTTCGTGGTCACCGGCCTGTGGGGCGGGCTGCTGGCCGTCAGCGCAGACTTCGCCTGGGTCGCCTTCCCGCTGTTCTTCCTGCACCTGCACCTGCTGCGCATCCCATGGGCCGTCGTCGCCGTCGCGGGTCTCACGGCTGCCGTCGTCCTCGCGCTCTGGAACCAGCCCGGAGGAGACCATCCCGCCACGGTGATCGGACCGATCATCGGAGCCGTCTGTGCCGGGCTGATGGCGCAGGCCTACCGAATCATGGATCAGGAGAACCGCGCGCTTCGGGAGACGATGGCAGACCTGCAGCGCGCTCGCCAGGAACTGGTCGCCGCCCAGCGGGAGGCGGGCGCGCTCGTTGAGCGGGAGCGGCTGGCCCGTGAGATCCATGACACGCTCGCCCAGGGGCTGGCGAGCATCGTCCTGATGAGTCGTGCCGCAGGTTCCAATCTCGACTCAGGCTCCGTTGCGCAGGCCCGGGACCAGTTGAGCACGGTGGTGCGCACCGCAGGGGAGAACCTGGATGAGGCTCGACGCTTCGTCGCCGTGCTGCAGTCCGGTGAGCAGCAGGATCCGGGCCTCCTCGACGAGCTGAGCCGTGCCTGCCGACAGATCGAAGCGCAGGCCGCCGCACAGGGACAGGGCTTGCGGTGTCGACTACGCGTCAGCGGAGGGCCCCGATCCGTCGCGGGAGGCCAGGCGATGCTGGTGCTGCGGGCCGTGCAGGCGAGCCTGGCCAATGTGTTGAAGCATGCACAGGCCGACACTGCCGCCGTCACTCTGACGTTCCTGCAGGACGCCTTGCTCGTCGACGTCGTCGACGACGGCGTGGGGTTCGATCCGCAGGAGACGGCTCAGGCGCGCAGCGTCGCCGGGCCAGGGGGCCCGGCGGGCACCGGCGTCGGGCTCGCCGCATTGCGAGACCGTCTGGCGATCCAGGGTGGCCAACTGCATGTGGAATCTGCCCTCGGGGAGGGGACGGCGGTGTCCATTCGCATCCCGTTGGAACAGCAGACCGAGGAGTCTCAGCAGGAGGCGACGCGATGAGTCGGGAGATGCGGAACCATGGTGCCGAGGATGGCGATCAGCTCTGTGAGGGACTCAGAGCTGTGTTGGTCGATGACCACCCGGTGGTCCGAGCCGGCCTGCGCGCGATGCTCGGTGAGGATCCCGGGATCCGAGTGGTGGCTGAAGCGGCGGACGGGAAGGCGGCCCTCGACGTCGTCGCACGGCTCATCGCGGAGAGGCACACACCCGACCTGGTGCTGATGGACATTCAGATGGGAGAGGGCATGGACGGCGTCGCGGCGACTCGTCGGTTGCGGCAGCAGTGTCCGAACGTTCCGGTGCTGATCCTGACGACCTACGACACGGAAGCCGATATCCTTGCCGCAGTGGAGGCGGGGGCGAGCGGATACATGCTCAAGGACGCCGCTCCGGAGGAGATCCATCGGGCGGTCCATGACGCTGCGGCGGGACGCACCGCCCTGGCCCCTGCTGTCGCCGCCCGGCTGATGGGCAGAATGCGGGATGAGAGCACGTCGCTGAGCACACGTGAGGTGGAGCTTCTCGAGCTGCTGGCCACAGGGCTGTCCAACCAGCAGATCGCGCGACAGCTGTTCATCTCGGTGGCCACCGTGAAGACTCATCTGGTGCACATCTACCAGAAGCTCGGGGCGGACAATCGGACAGCCGCGGTGCGGGAGGCGTCAGCGCGGGGAATCATCCGCGCGTGAGGGTGGATCAGCCGCGTAGGATGGCGGCCATGAGTATCGTCGGACGCAACCTGATGGAGCCGGAGCCCACGTTGCTGCCGGCTGAGCCCGAGGTCACCGAATCCCTCGCGGATGGCCAGGAACCTGTAGATCTCGCGGCGCAGCACCCTACGTCGTCGCTGGTGTGGGCGCTTTTGGCCGAGGAGGCCCTGTCCCAGGGGTACACCGTGGAGGGCTACGCCTATGCCCGAGTGGGGTATCACCGGGGGCTGGACGCGCTGCGCGGCTCCGGCTGGCGGGGCTCCGGGCCGGTGCCCTGGTCCCATGAGTCCAACCGGGGTTTCCTCCGGGCGCTCGCCGCCTTGGGGCAGGCTGCGGCTGCGATCGGGGAGACCGAGGAGGTCCACCGCATCTCGACGTTCCTGAACGACTGCGATCCCACTGCCCGGGAGCAGATCGCCGCCCTGCAGAGCTGAGGTGCCGGACGGAGAAGGGGAGGGCGAGCGCCAAGCTCGCCCTCCCCTTCGTCGTCGGGCGGGGCAGGCGGCCGAGAGCGCAGGGGTCTTCCCAGCGCGCGATCCTCAGACTATGGTGTGATCCGGGACACGTATTACTCGTAAGTCACACCGGTGAGTAATCAGTGTCCCTCCACTGATCACCCACCGAAGAGAAGCCCGATGATCCCACCTGAGACTCCCCGCAGACCCGATCACCGCCCCCGTCACCATGGCCCCTGCCGCCGCAGCGGCACCTGCAGCCAGGCACCCCTGGAGCCACCAGCCACGGGGAAACGGGGCAGGCGCTCCCGCCGGCTGGCTCAGGGGGCAGGGGCGGCAGTCTCCGCTGCGGCACTGGTGCTGACAGTGATGCCCGCCGCCTCCGCCACCCCGGAGGAGCCCTCGGACCTCGCTGTGGAGGAGGAGCTGGGCGAGCTGGAGCAGCTGCTGCAGGAACGTCACACCGACGGCGCCGGGCCGGAGGATCTCGACGCCGCCGATGTCCCGGATGACGTCTCGCTCGAGGAAGCGGAGGAAGTCCTGGAGGCCTCCGATGAGCTCACGGCAGAGGATCTGCGCTACGCCGCGGCCGCCGAGGAGCTGGCCGCCTCCACGGACTCGGACTTCTACACCACCCCGGCCACCCTGCCCGAGCAGGACGGAGCGCTGATCCGGCAGGAGCCGAGCACCTTCTACCTGGACCCGGTCGGGCTGATCGAGCATGACGCCGCCGTCACCCGGATCATGTACCGCACCACCGATGCCAACGGGGAGGCGCGGGCCGCCGTCGCCACGGTGCTGGAGCCGAGCCGCAGCGGCCAGGATCCGCAGCGGCCGCTGGTGGTCCACGCGCCGGGCACCCAGGGGTTGGGGGACCAGTGCGCGCCCAGCCGTCAGCTGGCCGCCGGCACCGAGTATGAAGGGCTGGGCATCGCTGCGACGCTGGAGGCGGGCTACGCCGTCGTCGTGCCGGACTACATCGGGCTGGGCACCGAAGGTGCGCACACCTACATGAACCGGGTGGACCAGGCCCACGCCGTGCTCGACGCCGCCCGGGCGGCCCAGCAGGCCGAGGGAGTGGACCTGGGGGAGGAGAACCCCGTCCACATCCGCGGCTACTCCCAGGGTGGAGGCGCCTCGGCCGCGGCCCTGGAGATCGCCCAGGAGTGGGCGCCGGAGCTGAACCTGATCTCGGGCGCGGCCGGGGCTGTCCCCGCCGACCTGTTCGAGGTGGCGGACATGATCGACAGCAGCCTCTACAACGCGTTCCTCCTCTTCGCCCTCGGCGGGCTGGTGGAGTCCGAGGGGCTGGACCCGGCGGAGTTCCTCAACGATGAGGGGCTGGCACGCCTGGAGCAGGCCTCAGGTCAGTGCACGATCTCCGCGCTGATCAGCCACATGTTCGTCGACACCTCCACGCTCACAGTGGACGGGCGGGGCTTCACCGAGCTGATCCAGGACGAGCCGTTCGCTTCGGCGCTGGCCGAGCAGCGCATCGGTCAGGGACGATCCCCGGACGTGCCGGTGCAGGTCAATCACAGCCTGCTCGATGATGTGATCCCCTATCGCACCGGACGCGGGCTGGCCCAGCGGTGGTGTGCAGAGGGCGCGCGTGTGGCCTTCGAATCGAATGTCGCACCGACCCATGTGGGCGGCTACGTGGCCGGAATGCCGGGGGTGGCCCTGTTCACCTCGCTGACGCTGAACGGGTGGAGCACGGCGAACAGCTGCTGGCGCCTCTGAGGTGAACCGCCGTGCCTGCGGGCTCCGCCCTCTACAATGAGCGGGGCCCGCACACGCGTGGAGAGGACGAGGGTGGCCAAGCTCTATTTCCGCTACGGAGCGATGAACTCCGGCAAGTCCACCGGTCTGCTCCAGGCGGCCTACAACTATGAGGAGCGCGGCCAGCGTGTGCTGCTGGCCAAACCGGAGCTGGACACCAAGGGGGCTGATGAGATCGTCTCCCGGCTCGGGGTCACCCGTGAGGTGGACTTTCTGGTCCCCACGGAGGCGAACCTGCGCGAGCTGTTCGCCCAGCACGCCGAGGGCAGCACCCCGGGGACGTTGTTGGACGGCGTCGACGCCGCGGACTCCCGGGCGCTGCGCCGCGGAGTGAAACCGGTGGCCTGCCTGCTGGTGGATGAGGCCCAGTTCTTCACCGAGGAGCAGATCGACGATCTGCTGCGCATCGCGGTGCTCGACGAGGTCCCGGTCCTCGCCTATGGGATCCGCACGGACTTCCGTACCCGTTCCTTCCCCGGCTCGGCCCGGCTGATGGACATCGCCCATTCGTTGGAGGAGCTGAAGACCATCTGCCGCTGCGGTGCCAAGGCGGTGTTCAACACCCGCCGGGCGGGGGAGCGGATCCTCTTCGACGGCGACCAGGTCGCCATCGACGGTGAGGACGTCTGGTACGAATCACTGTGCGCGGCCTGCTACCTGGAGGCCTCGGGCGGTCGGCTGGGCTGATCGCGCCACAGCGGTGCCCACCTGGTGCAGTGATCGCCGCACCTCTGGACGGGTGCGGGACCGCCTGCGAGGCTGAGCCCATGGATCTGACACAGTACTGGGACGGCTGGGAGCCGATCGTCCACACCCTGGTGACGGTGGTGGCCGGCTACCTGGCTCTGTTGGTGATGCTGCGCCTCTCGGGGCCGCGCACGATGGCGTCGATGACGCCCTTGGACTTCATCGTGGCGGTGACCATCGGGTCGGCCTTCGGACGCACGTTGACCGCTGTGGATGTGCCGCTGGCGCAGACGGTGCTGACTCTTGCGCTGCTGATCCTGCTGCAGTGGTTGCTCGCCTGGGTGCGGGGGCGCTCGCCGCGGGTCCGCCGCCTGTTGGACTCTCCGCCGGTGCTGATCCACTATCAGGGGGAGTTTCAGCGTCGGGCGATGCGCAGACACCAGCTGGTGGAGGAGGATGTGCACACCGCGGTGCGCAAGTCCGGGGCCGGGTCGCTGGAGGGTGTTGCGGCTGTGGTGTTGCAGCAGGACGGTGACCTCGGGGTGATCGCCGAGGGGCAGTTGGGGGACGGGTCGAGCCTGCGGCCCTTCGCCGAGGGTGACGACGGCGGCCCGCCCGTTGGTCCGCGCAGCTGACGTCGACGGCGTCACCGGTCTGTCACATCGGCGTTGATAGACTTGCCGTCGGTGTCGTCGGCGCAAGGAGACGGCATTGACGTCGAGACGTCCTGCGCGTATCCGCGGGACCGCTGAAGGAGCGACATGCCAGCCATTGTGATCGTCGGTGCCCAGTGGGGAGACGAGGGGAAGGGCAAGGCGACTGACCTGCTCGGCTCACGCGTCGACTATGTGGTCAAGCCCAACGGCGGCAACAACGCCGGCCATACGGTGGTCGTCGGTGGGGAGAAGTTCGAGCTGAAGCTGCTGCCGGCCGGGATCCTCTCCCCGAATGCGGTGCCGGTGATCGGCAACGGCGTGGTGGTGAACCTGGAGGCGCTGTTCGAGGAGATCGACGGCCTCGAGGCCCGCGGTGCGGACACCTCCCGGTTGCGGATCTCCGCCAACGCGCATCTGGTGGCGCCCTATCACCAGACCATGGACAAGGTGACCGAAAGGTTCCTGGGCAAGCGTGCGATCGGCACCACGGGGCGTGGCATCGGCCCGACCTACATGGACAAAGTGGGGCGGCTCGGCATCCGGGTCCAGGACATCTTCGACGAGTCGATCCTGCGGCAGAAGATCGACGGCGCGCTGCGACAGAAGAACGAACTGCTGATCAAGCTCTACAACCGGCGCTCCATCACTGTGGATGAGATCGCCGAGTACTTCCTCTCCTTCGCGGAGCGACTGCGGCCCATGGTGGTGGACACCACGATTCTGCTCAATGACGCGCTGGATGAGGGTGACGTGGTGCTGATGGAGGGTGGCCAGGCCACCTATCTCGACGTCGACCACGGCACCTACCCGTTCGTGACGTCGTCGAACCCGACGGCCGGCGGGGCGTCGGTGGGCTCCGGCATCGGGCCGACGCGGATCAACCGGTCGATCGGCGTGATCAAGGCCTACACCACCCGTGTGGGGGCGGGGCCGTTCCCCACGGAGCTGTTCGACGAGTGGGGCGAGTTCCTGCAGAAGACCGGCGGTGAGTTCGGAGTGAACACCGGCCGTCCGCGCCGGTGCGGCTGGTATGACGCGGTGATGGCGCGTCACGCCTCCCGCATCAACGGCTTCACCGACTACTTCCTGACCAAGCTGGACGTGTTGACCGGTATCGAGCGGATCCCGGTCTGTGTGGCCTACGACGTCGATGGTGTCCGGCATGATGAGATGCCGATGACTCAGACGGCGTTCCATCATGCGAAGCCGATCTTCGAGCACTTCGACGGCTGGACGGAGGACATCTCCGGTGCACGGAGCCTGGACGAGCTGCCGACCAATGCGCGGGACTATGTGCTGGCGCTGGAGAAGATGAGCGGCACCCGGATCTCGGGGGTGGGAGTCGGGCCTGGCCGTGATGAGGTCATCGCGGTCAGGGATCTGATCGACTGATCTCTCCGGGCCCCCGGGTTCCCGGGGTGGGCTCGTCAGATGTGTGCGACGACGGCGGCTCCCGAGGGGCCGCCGTCGTCGTGTCTGTGCCGATTTCGTGACCGAGGGGCGGTCCGGAGCGACGACGGAGTGACTCGCTCGTGATTACTGGCGAGTAGTTATTGCGATTGTGTGAAAGTTTCTCACAGGGTGTTCGAGATATCTGTCGACATTCTGTTCGATGCGACTAAATCGTGAAGCCTCGATGAACAGGTGCTCTCGGCGACCCTTGGGTGGGTGACGTGGAGTTTCATCACAGCTGGTCAGCCGATGGTGACGCGATTTGGTTCCAGTCGGCGGGCGCCGCGAGCCTGCGTAGATGAACAGCGCCTGGGAAATCTATGGCAGTAGCCTGGAGGGTGTGCTACGTTTGCTGACGGTTGCGTGACTCTCGTCATGCCCATACAAAGTTGAAATTACTGCGCGGCCACGATCATCACATTTCGGTGACGTGTTACCTCTTGGGGCTAGCGCGGATCAGCACAAGGCACAACAGGGAGACTTCCATGGGGAAGCCATTAGTTGCACCAGAACATCGACAAGGGCCGCCACCACGCGGACTGCTGAAGCGCTGTGCTTCGGCAGTCACTGCGACCATGGTGGCCGCAGGACTGGCATTGACTGGCGCAGCGCCGGCCAATGCCGCACCCAGCGACGTCTCCGAGGGATTGGGTAAGTTCCTCGGAGGCCAGGCGGCAGGGATCACCCTCGACGACATCGCCGAGATCAACGGTGCGTTCGCTGAGAACCCGAGCGGTGACCACCCGCTCGTGACCAACCCGCTGGGCGCTGAAGTGCTCAACGCCATCAGTGTGGACCTGGGCGACTCGCTCCAGCTCCTCGGCCCGAACGGCGTCATCCAGGTGGGTGCCGTCAACCAGTACGCCGAGGCCCAGGACAACGGAGACGCCCGCGCGGCCTCCGGCGCCGTCAGTGACCAGGGCGCGATCTCCGTCGGTGGCTCCGATCAGTTCCCGTCCGACGCCTCCATCGACCTGAGCGAACTCCTGACTCGGGTCAGTGGCGACGCGTCCGAGGATCTGATCAGCGATCTGAGCCTCACGGTGGGTGCGCTGTCCTCCAACATCGGGCAGATCGGCGGCAGCGAGCCCGTCTCCGACTACCAGATCGCTGGCGCGACGCTGAACCTCGAGAGCCCCGCCATCGGCGCGATCTACACGTCCCTGCTGGAGACTGTGGAGGAGCTGCAGGGCGGGCTTGACGGGCTCTCGGGCTCGATCTCTGACCTGTTGGACTCGGAGCTGAACCTGGGGCTCATCAACCTGAGCACGGACGTGGACTTCACTCCGCCGAACCTCTCCGAGCTGCTGCCGGCCGACGTGGTCGGTGAGAGCAGCGGTGTGACCGTTGACCTCACCGACGGTGCGGTCACGGTGGACCTGGAGACGCTGCTCGCAGCCAACCCGGAGCTGCCGAACCTCAACGACATGCCGGCGAACTCCGAGCTGCTCAGCGGCCCGGTCGTCGCGGCCATCGCAGATGGCATCACCCAGGCAGTGACCGACGTCGTGACGGAGATCGTCACCAACATCGAGGACACCGTTCGGGCCACTGCTCTCGCGGTGGACGTCAGCCTCAGCATCCCGCTGGCCGGCAGTGTCACCATTGCACTAGACACCAACCTCGGCGACCTCCTTGACGGCACCGTCGAAGACGGTCTCACGGTGGACTCTGATGGTGCGATCGGTCAGATCCTGTCGCTGCTCGGTATCGACAGTGTTGGAGAGCTCGGCGATCTGGTGCTGAACCTCGTCGGCGGGCTCGTGGGCGATGCCCTCGGCGAACTTGCTGACCTGGAGACGTTGATCGACAGCATCACTGGACCGCTGGCGACTGAGGTCGTCGGTCCCGTACTGGACATCGTCACCCAGGTGGCCTCCTTCACCGTGAACGCTCAGCCGGAGGTCGGCGACCTCGGCGAGGGCTCTTCCACGGTGCGTGCGCTGCAGGTCAGCCTGATCCCTGCGGCTGGTCCGCTGGCCCAGGTGAACCTGGCGTCCTCGACCGTGCGCGGTACTGAGGCTGCGGTCATCGATCCGGCTCTGTCGGTGGATCCGGACACTGTTGCTCCGGGTGGGTCGACGGACATCGTGGGGACGGGGTACACCCCGGACTCGACGGTGGACATCGTGATCACGGACGAGGGTGACGAGGTCATCGGCACGATCGAGGGCGTTGAGACGGATTCTGAGGGTGGTTTCACCACTGAGTGGACTGTTCCTGAGGGTACCGAGGCTGGCGACCTGATGGTTGTCGGTACTGATGTCACCACTGGTGAGGCTGCTGAGGCAGTGCTGACGGTGACCGAGGGTGACGACGATGATGATGCTGTCATCGATCCGGCGCTGTCGGTTGACCCGGAGGAGGTTGCTCCGGGTGGGTCGACCACGGTTGAGGGTTCGGGGTACACCCCGGACTCGACGGTGACGGTGGAGATCACTGACTCTGAGGACGAGGTCATCGAGACCATCCCTGGTGTGGAGACTGACTCTGAGGGTGGTTTCACCACTGAGTGGACGGTTCCTGAGGGTACTGACCCGGGTGAGTTGACGGTCGTCGGTACGGATGACACCACTGGTGAGGATGCTTCGGCGACTCTGACGGTGACTGATGATGAGGCGGTCATCGATCCGGCTCTGTCGGTGGATCCGGACACTGTTGCTCCGGGTGAGTCGACGGACATCGTGGGCACGGGGTACACCCCGGACTCGACGGTGAACATCGTGATCACCGACTCCGAGGGCATTGTCATCGACAGCATCCCTGGTGTGGAGACGGACTCTGAGGGTGGCTTCACTCAGGAGTGGACTGTTCCTGAGGGCACGGAGCCTGGCGACCTCACGGTTGTTGGTACTGATGACACCACTGGTGAGCCTGCTGAGGCAGTGCTGACGGTGATTGATGATGAGGCGGACATTGATCCGGCTCTGAGCGTCGACCCGGACACTGTTGCTCCGGGCGAGTCGACCGACATCGAGGGTACGGGGTACACCCCGGACTCGACGGTGAACATCGTGATCACCGACTCCGAGGGCATTGTCATCGACAGCATCCCTGGTGTGGAGACGGACTCTGAGGGTGGCTTCACTCAGGAGTGGACTGTTCCTGAGGGCACGGAGCCTGGCGACCTCACGGTTGTTGGTACTGATGACACCACTGGTGAGTCTGACGAGGCTGTTCTGACCGTCACTGAGGAGGAAGGCACCGAGGAAGGCACCGAGGAAGGCACCGAGGAAGGCACCGAGGAAGGCACCGACTACGACCCGTCGGTCACCGTTGACCCGGACACCGTGCAGCCCGGTGACGACATCACGGTCGAGGGCGACGGCTTCGTGCCGGACTCCACGGTCACCGTGGTCATCACCGACTCGGACGGCGACACCATCGACACCATCGAGGGCGTCGAGGTGGACTCGGACGGCAGCTTCACCGTGGACTGGACCGTGCCTGAGGGTACTGATCCCGGCGTGCTGACCGTCACGGCCACCGACGACGAGGGCAACTCGGCCTCTGACACGGTGACCGTGGCCAAGCCAGCTGCTGCCGGTGAGGACGGAACCGGGACGAAGGACCCCGGAAAGCCCGGTGACGATGGCAAGCCTGGCGTTGGCAAGCCCGGCGACGACCTGGCCTCCACCGGCGTCTCCGGCGCCTTCGGCCTGGGTCTCCTGGCCCTGCTGCTGGTAGTGGTCGGCTCCGGTGTGGTCGCGTTCACCAAGGTGCGCCGCACCAGCTGAGCAGTCATGAGCTGACCAGCTGATTGACAGACAGCTGGCGACGCCACCGCTTGACAGGCGGGGGCGTCGCCAGCTGATCTGTCTCCAAGAAGTTTCTCCACAGTGCAGAATGACGAGGCCAGGTGAGCACACCCGAAAAACCGGATCGGAGCAGCCCAGATTTGGAGCGCACCCGCCGGGAACTCAACAGGCTTCCTGAGGGCGTCCGAGGCCTCACGTGGCCTCTGCTGGCGATGGTGCTCATCCATACTCTGCTCATCGGCCTCTGGGTCGCTCCCGGCACCCCCGCACGGGACTGGGTCGGCGTCGACCGCGTCCGTGAGTACGTGCAGCCCTGGTTCGGTCAGAACTGGTCCATATTCGCTCCGAATCCCCGTCGTACCGCAGTGACCTTCGAGGTCCGGGCCACCATCCAGGACGAGACCGGCGAGGTGCAGGTGACCGACTGGGTCGACCTCATCGACAACGAAGACGGCATCGTCGCTGGAAACCCCGTCCCCTCCCGGGCTGCCAAGATCTCCCGCCGCACCGCAGACCGGCTGCACAGCGCCATCAGCGGCATGAACACCGAACAGCGAGACTGGTTGGAAGCGGACTACGTCGACACCCCCGTCGAGCAGCTCCGAGAGCGACTCTCCGAGGTCGACGGCGGCGTCGGTGTCTCTGACATCAACCGCTACATGACCGCCGACTCAGCGGCCACGGCCATCGCCACCGGCTTCGCAGAGAACGAATGGGGCGACGGCGCGGAGATCCTCTACGTCCAATACCGCACCAGTACCCGCCCCGCGCCTTCCTGGGACAGCGACATGACCATCGATGACACGACTCGCACTGACCGTGACTACGGATGGCGTGCCCCTGTGGAACTGACCGACCAGCAGATCGAGCACTTCGCTCCTTACCTCGAGTTGGGCGGTGACTGGAGATGAGCACGGTCCGCGAACTCGTCTACGCGCCGATCCAGGAATGGATCCTCCGCGGCCAAGGATGGCTGCTGCTGCGCAAGAACGCCCGATACGGGCTCTCGGCCACCCGCATCCTCGTCGGCATTGCGATGCTGGGGCTGCTCCTGTCCAACTTCACGGCCCGCCACGTGGTGTGGGGTGTCGGGTCCTTCTGGGCCGAACCGTACCGTGAGATTAACGCGTTCGGCGGCCTGGTCGACGTCTTCGGCGTCGAGTCTCCCGCACTGTTCACGCTGATCTACCTGGCCCTGATCGGACTCGCGATCGCCGTGATCATCGGCTGGCGCACCCGGCTGACGACTCTGCTGCTCGCCCTCGGCATGGCCGCCCTGGTGGAGCGCGCCTCACCCATGGGTGATCAGGGTGACAACATCGCCCGCATCGGCCTGCTGCTCATGGTACTGATGAGCACCGCAGAACACTGGTCCCTCGACGCCCGACGACGGCGCCGTGGCGAGCAACGCGCGACCCAGAGTCAGCTCTCGGTCGGACAGCGTCTGTGGCACTCCATGCCGGTTCTGCCGAGCTGGTGGACGAACCTCATCCACAATGTCGCGCTCATCGCCCTGGCCTGCCAGGTGTTCATCCTCTACACGGCCTCCGCCCTGTATAAGGTCCAGGGCTCCACCTGGCAGGCCGGCACAGCCCTGTTCTACCCGCTCAGTCTCCACGAATACGCAGTGTTCCCCTGGCTGAACAGCCTGGTCACCGGAAACCCCGTGCTGCTGACCGCGATGACCTACTTCTCCGTCTACGTCCAGCTGTTCTTCGCCGTCGGACTGCTGCACCCGGTCAGCCGCCGACTGGTCCTGATCGGGGTCGTCCTGCTCCACGGAGGCATCGCGGTGATGATGGGGCTTCCCTGGTTCTCCCTGGCGATGCTCGCATTCGACGCGATCTTCGTCTCTGACCGTGCCTACCGGTTCCTGGAGCGCCTCCTCGCAGCTTCCAGGACGCGGGTGAGACGCCGCCTGCCCGCATCCGTGACCGGGCCCCTCCCGCCCAGTGGGGAGCCTCATGCGGGGCGGGCCGCCCCCTCCCGCCCCTGACATACCGCTGGCCCGGAACCCTCGCCAGAGGGACGGTTCCGGGCCAGCGGCATGTGATCAGTCGGGCTGGGGCTCAGAGACCCAGACCGCTCAACAGTCCGAGAATCGTGTCGACCAGCCCGAGAATCGTCTCCAGCAATCCATCCATAGGGCACCACCCTTCCTTCACGTCGGGATTCCCCCTCCGTGACGAGTCATGATGTCCCCGTTTTCCGGGAACAGCGCCATACTCTCAAGGTTTCATTCGCCCAGACAACAGTTCCTGGTCAGGTTTTTTCGCAGATCTGGGCTGAGCGTTCCCCGCGTGCAACCCGTCCCTCAGCTCCGCGGCTCGGACTCCGGTGTGCAGTTCAGAGCCGTGGCCAGTTGGGTCACCTGCATCGCCCATGGTGCCGATACCCACTCACCAGGGCCCATCGTGCGCACTTCCCACCGGGAGGTGCTCAACAGGCTCAGGTTGCTGTTGACGTACTGGGTGGCGTTCGGCCCGACGGTGAATGTATGGGTCGGAGTGGTGGATGAGGCAGAGGCGAAGCGCTGGATCTGGTAGCCCTCGCGGGGAAGTGATCCCGAGGGGTGTGCCCAGTTGATCGTCAGTCTTCCCAGCAGGAGCGAGCCGGTGCAGCTCAGGCTCGCCACCGGGGGCACTGTCGCCGCGACCAGGTCCGCGGAGCGGGCCGGCTGCTCATGGGTCCAGGAAGCCTCCGTCTGCTCCACAGGGGCGGTGGCTGCCGACGCCCCGAGGGCGAGCACACCGAGCACCGTCAGGCTGGCCGACGAGCGTCTCACCGGAGCACCCCCTGGTCCCGGAGGAGCTGTTCCCGGCGGTCCCGTCGTGCGCGGGTAAGCAGCAGCATCCTGCCCACCACCATGGCCAGCAGTGCCACACACGCCAGCAGCAGGACGGAGGCCCCGGTGCTGGCCAGCCCCTCCTCCACGGGGCGCACCTCCCCTGTCGCCGGGTCCTGGCCCGGCGCGGAAGGCGGGGGAGCAGTGGAGAGCTCCTCGCCTTCAGCCTGCGCGTGGACCCGCAGTCTGGACAGCGCCCCCGGAGCCGCCGGGCCAGCGTCGGGTGGCAGGGAGACCGCCAGACGCAGCCACCGGTCCTCGTCCGTGCTGTGCTCCAGCAGCCATTCCATGGACCCGTCGTGGACCACCGGCCCACTGGGGCGCAGCATCTGACGCCCCTCCGCGCAGGTGGAAGCCTCGCCGGCATCCGCAGCATCGTCACCGGCAGGCTGCTGCCAGGGCTGGAGGCAGGACTCCACCTGCACGTGCAGCGGGACGTCCCCGGAGCCGCTGATCGCGGCCCGCACCAGCCCCGGATCCGGGGCGTCCACGGAGATGCCCACCTCCCACAGCGTCGAATCTCCGGGGGTCAGATTCCGTGACGACGCCGGACGGTAGGCAGAGGTCAGCCGCAGATGTTCCCCCTGGATCACCTCGACGACGGGCTCCTGCTGGTCAGCCGCCGCAGCGTCGGCGGCAGGCGCTCCCGGAGACGCACCGGCCATCCCGACACCCAGCGCTGAAGCCAGCAACATCGAGGCGCCCGCCGTGCTGGCTCGGCCGGCGTGGCGCGGCCGATGATGGCAGCTGGTCGCCGCGTCGTCGGTCGCCTCGGCATTATGGCGGTGCGCTCCCGCGACCGCACTGTCGTCCCGCGGCCAGAACGCCCAGCCCACGAGCAGGGCTGCGGCCACCGTGATGGTGCCCATCATCCAGGGATCGCCCATCCGGTGGATAGGCTGGGCCAGCCCTGGCATCGACCACAGCACTTCGCGGACCTCCGTCACCGTGTAGGGGTGCGGGTCCTCGGAGTCGTTGGCATCGCCCTGCATGGTGATCACCCGCTCGGCGTCGGTCTCGCCGGGGCCTACTGAGGTCACTCGGTGAGTCACTGGCATCGCACCGGGCCGGTCCACCGTGACGACGTCGCCCACTGAGACCTCCTCGGCCGGAATCTCACGCACCACGGCAGCGGAGCCCTGCGGGATCGTCGGATCCATGGAGCCGGTGCGGAACAGGATCAGTGAGACGCTGAAGAGATGCGCGCAGATGACCAGCACGATCGCACCCAGGCCCGCCAATGAGGCGAGCCACAGGAGGGCCTCCAGCAACACATGCCGTACTTTGGCCATCGGGGTCACTCGCTTGAACTGGCGCCCACCGCGTGCCACTGCGGGGTGGCCGTGGTGCCTTGGACGGAGTTCGGCGCCTCCGAGGACATGGTCAGCTCCAGGCAGTAATGGACCACTGAGCCCTGGTCCGCGGCCACCGGCTGCTCCGCGTCCGCATCACCGGTCAGGGGAGTTCCTCGCGGCACCACCGGGGAGCCTTCTCCGAAGGCCGATGCGGTGCAGGTCGGACCTGTGACGGCCCGGACCCCGTAGGTCAGCGCCGAGGACAGGGTCCCGGTGTTGCCGTCGTCGCCCTGCAGCTGGACGGTCCCACCGATGGAACCTGAGGTGGTCCGCACACTGAACAGGGCGTAGGTGCGTGCCCCCGGGATGAGGTCGCTCGTGGTGGTGAAGCTCAGCTGGTGGGGAGCCTCCGAAGTCGTGGACGAGAAGGCCGTTCCGTCCGTGGAGCCCTCCAGGGTGAAGTGCCCGGCAGAGACCGCTCCGCCGGCATGCTCGGAGTCGTTCCACGCCGCCAGGGTGACTGAGGCGCCGACGCCGAGGACCAGCCCTCCGGCCATCAGGGCGCGGAGCCTTCGGGAGAGGACATGCCGACTGCGGCGACGGCGGCGCTCCCGGCGAGTGGTGAGCGCCCGGTCTGTCATGCGTCGTCGGCGGAGGTCGCAGTGACCTCCCAGGTCACCTCGGTGGTGTCATCCTGGGCGAAGTCCTCGGCGCTGGCCGAGACCTCGAAGCACAGCAGCACCGGGTCACCTGCGGTGCCGTCGCCGGCCTCGAGACTGAAGGTCGTCGTGCTGCCGAGGCCGGTGCTCAGGTCCGCGCCGGAGGCTACCGAGGTCCCCAAGGAGGCCCCCGCGGCGTCACAGGTGTCAGGGTCTGCGAAGACTTCATAGGAGAGGTTCTCCGCGTTCTCCCCGCTGGAGGAGACCACACTGATCCCGTCGGCGGCCTCCACGGTCCCATCGATCGTGGTGTCCGCGTCCAGACGGAGCCAGAAGGGGGCATAGACCGTCTGTCCCGGAGTCATGTTGTCCGCGGCGAAGCTCAGTGTGGCGGCCTCGGCGGTGGTGGCGTGGTCGTCGTAGGTGTTCCCGTCAGTGGAACCCTCCAAGTTGAACGATGCTGAGCCGAACAGTCCTTCGGCGAACTCGGAGTCGTTCCACGCGGCCAGGGTGACAGCGGCTCCTACGCCGAGGACCAGCCCCCCGGCGAGCACGGCCTGGACCTTGCGGCGGCGAGTGGTGTTCTGGTCGGCAACGCGGTTCTGAGTCATGGGGTTCCCCTCATCGTGGCGATGTGCGGGGCCTCAGTCATCGATGAACTCGACCCCAGCAGTCCTGCCGAATGTAATGCGCTTAACTGCTTTCAGGCAAGGGTTCGCGAGAAGTTTTGCGGAGACATCTGTTCTGCGTGGCCAGTTCTCCCTGTCGCTGGGCCTTCGGGCGGATCGCCGGACTCAGCTCGGGACATGCTGGGCAGGGCAGAGACGGCGCAGCAGGGGGTTGTGGGACAGGCCACGGTGCCAGGCGCTGGCGGGAATCCCCAGGTCACGCAGCAGATTGAGTACTACGACGGTCACGGAGATGCCGATCAGCTCCCGCAGCTGCGAGGGGGAGTATCCGGCGGCCTCCCCCGTGTGGGTGAAGGAGTTCCGCGCGCGGGCGGCGCGGTCTGCCCACTCCTGGGAAGGCAGGCTCATGCCGACGATCCCATCCAGAGACACCCGATCGGCCATGGCCGCCAGCTTGATCCGCAGTGTGGAGTCCTTCCGCTGGCGTGTCGAGCGGTCGTCAGTGGTTGCGAAGAGCGCCTCAGCTGAGGCGATGAGCACCAGCAGGTTCATCTCCGTGAAGCGGTGAGGTGTGCGCAGCACCCCCATGAGCAGGTCAACGGCGACTCGGTGCTGCCTGTACAGCGGGTACCACCGGGGGAGGGCGGTCTGGAAGGGAATGTCCGCAGAGGAGAACACTAGGGATCGTCCCGCGGCGTTCGGAGCGGCGCTGGTGAGGCTCTGTCGCCAGTAGAGGGTCGCCCCAGAGGGGCCGTCGCCCGGCTGGAGCCGGACTTCCAGCGGGGCGGGAGGGGCCAGCGTCGCCAAGGTGATCAGATCCTGCAAGGCGTGGAAATGCCGCCGGATCTCTTTCACAGACAGGCCCGAGTCCTCGGCGCTCAGGCGAACTGACATTCTCGGTGGAGCGGGGGGATGCGCGGCGGGGGCCTCCGCAGCACCGCTCCGGGGAGGGGCGCTGGGCTCCATAGTCTCCACCGTGATGTGCAAACCGTGCATGTCCGGGCTGCTCGTGGTCACGCATGGAACCGAAATCTGCACCGCAGGGGTCGTGCTGGGTATCGGATGGTCGGAGCTGTCCTGGTGTGCCGGATGCATCCACGGGGCCAGCTCGGGGATCTCGGCGACGGCCTCCCGAAAGTGATGCGCATCAGCTGACTCCACCTGGGCGCCCCGCAGTACGACGTCCGCGACGAGGTCCTCGGTGGCCTCCTCGCCTGCGTGGTGCGTGTGCCCCAGAGCGGTGACGCCCAGCAGCGTCACCGGTTCGCCCTCATGTCCTTCGGTGCCAGAGTCGAGTGCTCCGTGGAAGATCGCATCATCGACCGTCGGGTCGGGGGGCGGCGAGGTCGAGGTGGGCGGGTCGGCAGAGGTGCGGCCCAGCACCAGACGTCCTCCGGTGGCGGTGTGGAACGTCAGGGTGCCGAGGTGGGGCCGTCGGGGCCCGGTGGCGGGCCACCAGGTGCCCGATAGCGGGTTGTGCAACGTCACAGTGAATGGTCCTCAGTGGGCGGATGGGTGTGCCGCAGCGCTGCGGGTGACTCCTTCGAGTGGAGCCGCGGTCAGGATGGAAGGGGTCGTCCCAGTCCTGTCAGGGAGTCTGGCCAGACTCCAGCTTACGCGCGTAGCCGTCGAGCAGGGGCGACCGTCACAGTGGCCTCATTGAAACACTGTGGGGCGTGATGGTGCGAAACTCGCGAGTCACTTCACGCTGACCTGCGGTGACGTGTCGACATAGTTCGACATCACCACGCCGGTGGTGATCGCAGGGGCGAGTCGGGGACGTCGGACTGCAACGGTGGTCGTCGAGTGGCGTCAGTCCTGAAATGAGTGCTCATTTCAAGGTATAGTCATAGTGATTCTTGGAATATAATTTCGTTTCTGGAACCAACTTTCTGGGCGGAAAGGTTCCGTCCAGCGACGGCTCGGATGGGATGCGCGTGGCGCTCGAGACCAGGACAGGTCCGCTCCGCCACGGAGCCGACCTCAGAGATGAGATGGTCCGAGGATCGCCGACGAAGGACCCGTGATGCTCGACAGCCACCACGCCGCCATCGAAGAAGCCCCGTGCCCGCGGCGCGGAAGCTCCTTCGCCCTCGCCCAGGCCGCCCTGCTCCACCACTGGGCCGAAGTTGTCGCTCCGGTGGTTCTGGTCTCCGGGCAGCTCGGCACCGAACGAGTCGGACTCCTCACCCAAGCGGCTTCGCAGACCCGGATCACCCTGGAGTTCTCTGCCTCCTCCGAAGTCCCCGGGCTGCCGCTCACCCGACGGCTCGACGCCCTGGGGTTCGCCCCGGGATCGGCACAGGAGGCCGTCCCGGCGCTCCTGGAAGGACGCGGAGTCGAGCTGGACCAGGAGCGTTACCTCGTCATCACCGAAGCCGATCGCCTCGACGACGACTCCCTCATCGCGCTCGAGGCCCTGATACGCACACAGCGGGCAGGAGTGCTGATGACCGGCACGGCCACCTCGCAGCTCGCCCGACGATTCTCCAGGATTCTCAACAGCCCCCGCGGGCTCCACCTCGGACTCGGCCCACTCAGCCTCGAGGAGACGCGTCAGCGCCTGACGCACATGCTCGAAGAGCCGCCGACGTCGGCAGTAGCCCGATACCTCCATGCCTGCAGCGCGGGCCTCCCAGAGACTCTGATGCGGCTGGCCCGCCGAGGAGTCGCGGAAGGCTGGATCGGCTCAGTGGACTCCCGCAGCGTCATGCTCCGCTTGCCGCCATGGATGGACCACCTCGGCGCTCAGGTCTGCCTGCAACGGCTGCGGAGCCGTCTCGGTGGACTCGGCGTCGAGGTCCTGCGTACGGTGGCGCTGCGCGGGACGATTCCCGTGGGCGAGGCGATGGCCGAACCGATCATGCGGGATGCGCTCTTCCCCTTGGAAGAGGCGGGACTGCTGACCATCCGGCCCGAGGGCATCACGATCAGCAGGCCGGTGCACCGGCACTGCCTCATCCTCTCCCGGGATCCGCTGCCGACGTCCTGTGCCACGTCTGAAGGGGTTCTGCATGCCCGCTCCCTGGGCGCCCAGATTCCCGACGACTCCGCACGTGAGGCTGGGTGGACGCTGCTCGAGCGCGGCCTGCTGGACCAAGCCCGGTTCGTCGTCGAGGCGTTGCCCGCACAGGACGCTTCCCGGATCACCATCGAAGCCTGTTGCGCGCTGGTCGCCGGGGCTCCGCGCCACGCACTGCGTCGGCTCCGACCGGTCGCAGCCACAGGCGACCTGAACGCTCTCGCCCTCATCGCCATCATCCACACCACCTCGCTGGAGGACCCCATCGCAGGTGACGAGAGCCTGGCGGCTCTCCGTGCCGCGGTCGGCCAGACTCCCGAGGCCCAAGACCTCCTGCGGGCGCTGGAGAGGATCCAGCAGTTCCATCGGAGACACGAGGACCGGAGCGGCGCAGATCCGGTGCAGCGCGGTGCGCTCCGCCCCGACGACTCTGCCGAGGCGGAGCATCCGCAGGAGCCGAGACTCGGCGGCGTGGACATGCCTCACCCCCACCGGCCGGTCACCTCGCCTCGACTGACGCCGGTCGTGTCCGGACTCGACCTCGCGGCGGTGGGACGGACTCTGCTCCAGGCCGTCGAGGCATTCGCGCTGGCGCGCGCCGGAAGTGCCGAGGCCGCTGCCCATGTCCAGAGGATCTGCTCCGACGTCTCCTTCAGCAGGGCTCCGATCGTCGTCTCCTCATGGGCGATCTCGAGTCTCGGGGTGGCCCGGCTGCTCGCCTTGCCTCAGGAAGACATCCTTCCTGAGGCATGGTTCGCCGACGAATCCCCGGACCGCAAGCTGCTACGTGTCAACTCCACCGAGCTGCTCGAGATGCTGCACGCGATGATGTCCGGGGAGCCCACGGACGAGTTGCGTCGCCGTATGGAAGATATCTGGGCCCAGTATGACGGGGGGCTCCCACAGGGATTCGTGCGCCGCCCGCTGCTGGAGGCCCTCGATTTCGCCGTGGAGGGCGGCCGCACCGAGGACCTCCTGGGGCCGACCGGGTTCGTTCCGCGGCGGATCGGCGCCTTCGCTGAGACGTATTGGGGGCACGTGCTCATGACTGTGGGTCGAGTGCTGGGTCTGGCCGTGCGCGGCGAAGCCGCTCATATCGCGGAGGCCGTGGAGTCTGCGCCGCCATGCTGTGTGGTGCGACGTTTCGTCATCCGATGCGTCGTCCTGCGGGGGATCCACGATCTCGGCGACGACGCCTTGGCCGTATTGGAGGAGCAGGGCCATGCCGTCGGTCTGGAGGAGGAGATCCTTGAGCTGCTGAGGGCTCGGCGCGGGCATGATGAGGTCCGGCTCAGTGGGGCGCTCGAGGCGGTGGAGGCCTGGTGGCCGCGCAGTGGAATCGGCTGGCACACGTACCATCGCCCCGGCAGACTCCGGCGGATCACCGGGTTGTCGGCCGTCGCGGAGCAGCGGCTCGCAGGGCTCTCCACCAGGGAGCGTGAGGTCGTGGAGCAGGTGCTCGACGGCGTCTCGCTCGCCGAGATCTCTGAGGTGCTCAGGATCTCCATCCGAACCGTGCAGAGCCACGTGCGCAATACTTACCGCAAACTGGGCGTCAGCTCACGCACCGGGCTGCGCGCCCGGCTCTTCAGTTCTGAGGAGGAGATCGCGTGACCCAGCTGCCCGACCATATCAGGACCACAGAGCTGCGCCTGCCCCATCAGCTGGCCGGCGCTTTCCTCGACGACCCCGCCGGAACCTCGTGGATCCTCCACTTGCCGGGGCATTGGGGCGTGGACGCACTCGTTGAGGAACTCCACCGGGCCGGACCGACCAGCGTCCTCGACGGTACCGGCGGCACCTTCGACGTCACGCCGGAACATGGCGATGAACCCACCCCGGAGCCGCAGCGCGCGGCCGGACCCGTCGTGCTGCTCTGGCCGGAACTCCTCGCTGCTGAGGCGTTGGAGGACGCCCTGGGGCTCCTGACGGCCCGCAGACGTCGTCTGCTCGTCGTGGTGCGATCCTTCCACGATCTGCCGACCCGGCTGCTCGATCTCGAGGCCACCGGCCGACTGCGCAACGTCATCCCCGGCGCGCTCAGCGTCCGGGAGCTCGGCGTCCAGACGCGGCAGCGGCTCGGCGGAGCGATATCCCTGAAGGTGCTCCGCCGGTTGTACCATCTCTCTGCTGGCCAGCCGGTGCTGGCGGACAGGCTGCTGACGCTGGCCCAAGACGTCCGTGTCATCCGGGAGACCTCTGGCTATTGGGAATGGGACGGCCATGAGGACCCCCTGCACCAGGCGCTCGCGGACGCGGCGGACCGGTCCTTGATGAGCTTCACCCAGGAGGAGAGCGAACTGCTCACCCTGGTTGCGATCGCCGGACGTCTGCCGGAGCAGCATGCGATGACCCGCTCCGGGGACGGAGCGTGCCGGAGCCTGATGGCCCAGGGGATCCTGGCTCGAGAGGCTCAGGCGCCCCGGGGATACGCAGACTTGAGGATCACCGCCGAAGCGCTGCGCTCCATGCTCCTCACCCGGATGCGGTGGACCGACCATCTGCGCTGGTGGCAGGAGCGCGGGCGCGATATCCCCGCCGACTCCGGCGGTGAGGCCTCATACATCGCGCTGACCTGGTGGCGTGTGCGCGTCGACCAGAGGGTTGAGCCCGGTGTGGCTGAGGACCTGGCTCGTCGGGCGCTGCCGCTCTCCTGGTACACGATGATGCGCGGTCTGGTGGCGCTCTGCGGCACGCCTACGGCGCGGCTGCAGGTACTCGTCGCCCGGGCCGAGTATGCGCTCGGCGACGTCGACGCCGCGCTGGACCGCCTCGCGGCACTTCCTGATGACGCGAGTCTCGAGGAGATCCGAGAGGCGATCCTGGTGGCCGAACGGATACGCCTCTTCCTTCCGGAGAAGACCCACGGTCTGCTCGCCAGTCTGCGAGACCGCGCCGGCGACAGCTCTCCGACACAGATGCTGGACAGCATCCGCGCCGCGACGCTCGATGCTGGCGCCACAGAGGAACTCCTCTCCCAGCTTCAGAGCCTCAGAGCCTCCCCGGACTGTGATGAGGCCCTGCTGAGTCAGTTGTGGGCGGGGGCGCTGCTCGGCCTGCGGCACCAGTCCGACATCGGTCGGGAGGTGTTGTCCAGCCTGATCGATGCGCTGCGCCGCGAGGGTGGCCATCCCGACGTGGAGGAGTGCGCGGTGGCGGTGCTGCTGCTGATCACCGCGACGTCGGGCTGGCGGATCGACATGATTCGGGTGGAGACTGATGTGTGGAATGAACGGCGGCTGCGCTGCCCCGCACTGGCCGGTGTGGCGGACCTTCTGGCCGCCATCGCAGCACTGCAGGATGATCAGCTGCGTCTGGCACACCAGTGTGCCCGCTCTGCGGCGACGATCCATGCCCGCGGAGACAGCTTCGGCCTGCACTGGTTCAGCCGAATGCTGGTGGCGGCCGCGGCCGGGTGTTTGACAGGTGTCGGAAGCCCGTCCGCTGAGCCGTGGCAGACTCCCGGGCCCCCCGAGGGTTTCCCTTGGCTCCATCAGGTCGGTGAAGGGCTGCGGTTCTTCGCCGAGGAGAGTTCACCGCAGGACACCCGTGCCCGCCTGGAGGAGCTGGTCTCTCGGGTCGCCGACGAGGGTGAGACGGTCCAGGAGCAGGTCCTGCTGCTCTTCGCGCTGCTGCGCGGCTCGCAGAATGCCGCGCAGCGTGTGCTGGAGGCCCCCTGGAGAGAGGATCCCGGCAGGCCACAGTTGACCACTCTCTTTGCCGAGGCGCAGGGCACCGAGGCGACGGAGCGGATGCTCGACGTCGCAGAGCACCTCATCGCCACCCGGTCTCGCCTGTTCGGGCTGTCTCTGCTGGCTCGTCTGTGGGGTCGTCGTGCGGACATGGACAGGGCGCTGCGGATTCGGCTGGTGAACCTCGTGCTGGACTCCAGGCCAGGGGAGGGGAAGGAGCCGAGCGCGCTTCTGGGAACCTTCGACATCGACCTCACCACCAGGGAGTGCGCCGTCCTGGATGGCCTGCGCACAGGATGGACGACGTCTCAGGTCGCGCGGCGGATGAACATCTCACCGCGCACAGTGGAGGCCACGATCTCTACGATGCTGCGCCGTTTCGGCTGCGCGAACAGGATGGAGCTGCTGGCTCTGCACCTCGGGCCTCCCGCCCCTTCTGCGGACCCCCACCACTGCTGAATCCAGCGCCGCCGCCTGCGGATCGGCCGGGTCTTCGGGGTGTCTGCGACAGGTCCTGCTGACCTGCGCAGATGCGGAAATGACGCAGCCGGTGGGGAGTCCCTCTGCGAAGGAACGCGACCTGCCGAGACTGTCTTCGCGGACACTGCGGAGCCGTCGCTCGCCGGACATTGCAGGAAGGCTGAGACCGAGGATCGAGACGACGCAGGAAGACGGATTCCGCTGGGCCGCGCTCAAGCCTACGTTGAGAGGAGATGATCACCGCAGACTGCTGAATCAGTGGAAGGATCGCGTGATGGATGGGGAACCTCCTGCCGCATCGTTGCTGCGGATCGCCATGACTCACCCGGGTGCCGTGGGGAGTCGATCACCCGCTCCGGATGACCGAGGTGCCGCCGAATCTGTCCCTCTGGACGCCGGGGAGGCCGAACGGTTCCCGGGTCCCCGTGACCGCCAGTTCCTCGAGGCCGAGATGATGCTCGAGGCTCCTGATCTGACCTGTCTCTGCCTCGGGTCCGGCCCATGGGGCGCCGTGCTGCCCCTGGGGGCAGACACTCACGAGGCTCCCTCCCCAGGCCCCGCCCGAGTGCCGGCGGTCTCTCATCTGACAGTCGAACGGGTCGGAGAGCGCGCCAGCGGTGATGCTGCGCTTCATCTGCTTCTGAGCCCCTCGCGACCGGCCTCGCTGGAGGAGCTCCTGGCCCAGTTTCGGACCGTGACGAGCCTGATGGCCTTCACCCACCTGCACGGCACTCCCGAGATCGCCTTCCGCGCACGGACGCACCTGCCGTCGTCGACGTCCGGCAGTGGCCACTGGGTCACCTGCACGGCGCCGGGGACTCGCCTCGTGCGTGACGAGGACACCGGCCTGGACGGGAGCCGGGCGCTGTTCACCGCCGCCGACCAGCCGCTCCAGGCCCTCCTGGGCGCATGGGACGCCACATGCCGCACGCACCGGAGCTCAGTGGAGATGCTGCTGGCCGGTGTGGCCCTGGTCGAGCAGTACCCCGAAGCGGCGATGCTGATCCTGCTCGGATCCGCAGAGGCGCTGCACGCCACCTCGGCAGGCCTGACTCGCAGGGAGCTGAAGGACTCGACCCTGCGCAGGAAACTCGAACACCTCGGGCAGCGGGTGCGGTTCGACGACATCCTGCTTCCTCATGTTCCGGCGGCAGTCTGGGCGGCGCAGGCGGTGAAGCTGCGGAGCAGCTTCACCCACAGCGGTCGAGTGGATTCGTGCGGGCCCGGCGAGCTGCGGCTGCTGATCCAGCTGACGATCGCCGTCGTGGTCCTCGCCCTCCTGCGCGAACTGGGTGTCCCCCCGGGGGATGACGGCAGGCGGCTGGCCGGCCTCCCGCTGCTCAGAGACATCGTGGATCGCCGGGCAGACGACCCGGAGACGTCGACAGTTGGCCCAGCCGCAGGACCGTCCGGACGAATCTCACCATGACGACAGACCACCGACGAGCCAGAAGGACAGAAGGAGGGAAGAAGGAGGAGAAGGGGAGGCGCAGGACAGCTTGAGCGCCGGTAGGCGCCCACTGACGCGACTCAGGGGAATCCCGTGACCGGTCCGGCCATCTGATTCCTCACGACGCATCGATGACACGCGCAGACGCAGGACGACAGGAATCCGCCCGCGGTTCACGCGTGAATCGATCATCTGGAGAAGTGAAGCCCTGGGGCCCAGGCCCCAGGCAACCGAATGCTCTATGCACGGGGAAACCGTCATCGCGCAGCGACAGTCATTTGACGCGCAGCAGAGGACGGGGAATCCGCACCGCAGCGCAGCTGATCTCCGAATCAGCACACAGCCGGTAAGGATGGAAGGACCGTGTCATGAAAACTCTCATGAGGAGGAAGTACCTCCCCGCAGTAGTCCTCGTAGGACTGGTCGGAGGGATCAGCGTACCCTTCGCAGCGAACGCGACAGGACAGGGCGAATCAGGGCCCCCGGACAGCCAATGCCAGTCCGCAGGATACGACTGGGGAGTGAAGCTCGACACCGGAGACGCCGGCACGTATGTGTATGCCGTGGGCCCCTGGGAGTCCTCGAAGATCGGGACCGTCACCTCGCTCTCGGTGACCATCGACGAGGGGCTGGGGGAGGACCCGGACGACATCGGAGTCTTCCACTATGAGAGCGATCCAGTGGTGGCCGCGATCCTCGTGAAGGCCGGGCAGGGCACCGGAACGTACGGGGGCGGCGCCGCGGGCACGATCGACACCGGAGCTCCCCCGGCGATCAGCAACATCATCTTCTGCTACGACAACGGGGACAACGGGGAGAACGGGGAGAACGGGGAGAACGGGGAGAACGGGGAGAACGGGGAGAACGGGGAGAACGGGGAGAACGGGGAGAACGGGGAGAACGGGGAGAACGGGGAGAACGGGGAGAACGGGGAGA
>NZ_BAAGRN010000006.1:0-46433 GCF_054782935.1 Nesterenkonia suensis
TGGTGATCGCGCGCAGTCGGGTGGTGTCGATGACTCCGGTGGTGTAGGTCCTCCAGGTGGCGGGCAGGGTGGTCCGTGCGGTGCGGGCGGCGGTGAGCATCCCGGAGGCGACCTGTTCACTGACCCCGAGGATGCGGGCGGCGTCACTGGTGGCAGCGTCCCAGATGGCTCGGCGGGCGTGGTGGTCCAGCCCGGCGGCTTCGGCTTGATGGGCTCTGCGGTCCTGGTAGTTCAGCAGGCCGGTCAGGGCCTGGGCCTCGGACACTCGGGCGGTGAGGACCAGTTTCCGGGCCTCCGCGAGCTCGGGCTCATCAGGCAGGCGCACGCGCCCAGGCGGCACCGGAGGCTGACCCTGCGGGTCAGTGCTCCGCTGTGGGCGTTGCTGCTCGCCCTCCATGTCTTCCACGCTATCCACCCCCTCCGACATGCGTGCCGCCCCTGCCGGGGCGCCCTTCCTGGCTGAGTTCTCGGCTGGTTCCTCCTTGTGCTGCTCAGTCTTCCTGCACCCTCTGACACGTCCCGGAGAGGCGGGATCTTGCCGCCAGCACCGACCCGCCAGCACCGACCCGCCAGCACCGACCCGCGGACCGGCGCTGATTCCACTCGGGCCTCCGATGTGCTCCTGACCCTACGAGCATGCCCTGACATGCCTTCGGTCTCTGCCGCCGCCCCACCCCTCCCGCATCGTGACTCCGCTCACATGTCGTCCCGGATCGGAAGAACTTCCCTACCCCCGCCGTTGTTCAGATTTGAACGAGATCCTGCACGTCCCGATCAGCTGAGGAGCACCCATGACGTCGACCACCACCGAGACCACGATCATCGAGCGCGAGGCCCTCAACCAGCTCTTCGAAGGCGCCCGCACCACCCACCACTTCACCGACGAGCCGGTGGACCTGGAGGTCATCCGTCGGGCCTACGAGGACCTGCGCTGGGCGCCCACCGCGTTCAACAACCAGCCGCTGCGGCTCACCGTGGTCTCCAGCGAGGGGCACCGTCGCGCCGTCGTCGAGCACCTGATGTCCGGCAACCAGGAGAAGACCCTCGCGGCACCACTGACCCTGGTGGCCGCCTATGATCCCCAGTGGCACGAGCACATGCCGTTCCTCACACCCGGCATGCCCGGCCTGCGCGAGAACTTCGCCGACCAAGACGAGGCCCGCCACGGCATGGGACGCGACAACGCCCTCATCCAGCTGGGTTACCTGCTGGTCGCACTGCGCGCCCACGGGCTCGCCGTCGGCCCCATGACAGGCCTGGATCCCGCCGGCGTCGACACCGCCGTGCACGCGGAGAACGGGTGGAAGACCATCGCGGTCGTCAACGTCGGCCATGCCGCTAACCCGGAGCACGACGACGCCCAGCGCCCCCGCGGCGGCCGCTTCGAGTTCACGCAGGCCAGTCAGATCCTCTGAGCATCCTCGTGTAGGGTGGTGCGAATTCTCGCCGCACCCCCGTCTGGACCGCCCGCCGCTCAGCACCCCGCTGACCGGCCGGCAGCAGGTCCGGGACACTCTTCGGTGTTCCTGCCGTGACGCGGCGCTCCTCTTCCCCGACGAACGGACCGTCCCATGCCGCAGGACACCCCTGCTGAGCCGCGCCCCGCCGGTCAGACCACCTTCCTTCCCGAAGAGATCGAACGCTTCCCCGGAACCCCCCAGAGCCCCGGCAGCTCCCTGAACGCGGTCTTCTGGACCTCCGTGACACTGATCGTGGCGTTCATCCTGGTGGCCGGCTTCTGGCCCGAGCAGATGAACACCACCGCCAGCGCGGCGATGAACTGGGTGACGGCCACCAGCGGCTGGTCGCTGCTGATCATCCCGCTGGCCCTGATCGCCCTACTGCTGGTGCTGGCGTTCACCCGGTTCGGCAGGATCCGGCTCGGTCCCGACGACTCCCGCCCCGAGTACCCGACCTATGCGTGGATCGCGATGCTGCTGGGCGCGGTGATGGGCATCGGTCTGATCACCTACGGGGTGGCCGAGCCGGTCTCCCACCTGTTCGAGCCTCCCCATGGCCTCACTGAGGCGGGCAGCCAGGAGGCCGTCATCGACGCCCTGCGCTTCACGTTCCTGGACTGGGGCATCCACGCCTGGGCCGTCTTCGCGATCTTCGGCCTCGCCATCGGCTACTCCACCCACCGGCTGGGCAACAAGGGCCTGGTCTCCCCCATTCTGCGGCCGCTGATCGGCCGCCACGCCGACGGGGCCCTCGGCAAGACCGTGGACGTGCTGGTGATCCTCTCCACCCTGTTCGGCACGACGACGTCGCTGGGTCTGGGTGCGGCGCAGATCAGTCAGGGACTCAGCCAGATCACCGGGCTGCCGCTGACCACCGCGTCGGTGCAGATCGGGATCATCGCGCTGATCACCCTGATCTTCACCGGCTCCGCCATGAGCGGGGTCGGCCGCGGCATCCGCTACCTGAGTCAGACGACGATGGTGCTGGCCGCCGCACTGCTGGTCTTCGTGCTGCTCGCCGGACCCACCAGCTGGCTGATCAACATCTTCTTCCGCTCCCTGGGCTCCTACGCCGGCGGCTTCGTGGAGATCAGCCTCATGCTCCCCACAGAGGCCGATGACCTGCAATGGATGCAGTGGTGGACCTACTTCATGATGGCCTGGTGGATCTCCTGGGGCGCCTTCGTCGGCGTCTTCCTGGCCCGGATCTCCCGGGGGCGCACCATCCGCCAGTTCGTGCTGGTGGTGCTGGGCGTGCCGTCTCTGGTGTTCTCCCTATGGTTCAGCGTCTTCGGCGGCTCGGCGATGTGGATGGATCTGGAACGCGGCACCGGCATCGGCGAGGCCGCCGTCGCGAACGTGAACACCGCCTTCTTCGGCCTGCTCGATCAGCTGCCGCTGACGATGCTGACCTCCGTGGTCGCCGTCGTGCTCGTGGTGCTGTACTTCGTCACCGGTGCGGACTCCAACACCTATGTGCTCTCGGTGATCTCCTCCGACGGCCGGATGACCCCGCACCGTTCGGTGATGGGCGTCTGGGGCGTGCTGACCGGCGCGACGGCGGCGGTGCTGCTCTACGCCGGCGGGCTCCAGGCGCTGCAGACCGTGGTGATGCTCTCCGCCGCGCCGTTCATCTTCGTGATCCTGGCCCTGGCGGTGTCGCTGGTGATGATGCTGCGCCGGGATCCGCTGGTGACCCCGGCGCCCTGAGCCGCTGCTGAGCCGGCACGTCAGGCGGAGAGACCCCGTCGGCCCCACACCGAGGCCAGCAGCCCGCCGGAGATGTTGTGCCACACGGAGAAGATCGCACCGGGCAAGGCGGCCTCCGGGGTCATGTGCTCGGCACCCAGACCCGCGGCGAGCCCGGAATTCTGCATCCCGACCTCCACGGCGATCGCCCGCCGGGTGGGCACGGAACCACGGGTGAGCTTCCCCGCCAGGTAGCCGATCCCGTAGCCGCAGCAGTTGTGCAGGATCACCCCGAGGATCAGCAGCAGCCCGGCGGAGGCGAGCACCGCGTGAGACCCGGCGACGACGGCCAGCACCACATAGGTGATGCCCAGCACCGAGACCCACGGCAGCACCGGCTGGATCCGCGCGACGATCCGCGGCAGCAGCAGGCGCAACAGGATGCCGCCGACCACCGGGATCAGCACGATCTGCACGATGCTGGAGGCCATGTCCCCCGCAGCCACCGGCAGGTACTGGCCGGCGAGCCACAGGGTCAGCAGCGGGGTGAGCACCGGGGAGAGCAGCGTGGAGATCGAGGTCATGGTCACCGAGAGGGCGACGTCCCCGCGGGCCAGGTAGGTGACCACGTTCGACGACGTCCCGCCGGGCACGCAGCCCACCAGGATCAGACCGGCCGCCAGTGCCGGCGGCAGCTGCAGGGCCACCGCAATGCCCAGGGCCAGCAGGGGCATGATGCCGTATTGGAACACCACGCCCAGCAGCACCGGGGCGGGCCGCTTCACCACCAGCGCGAAGTCCGGCAGGGTCAGTGTGAGACCCATGCCGAACATGATGATCATCAGGGCCGGGACGACGCCTGCGCCCAGCGGGGCGAAGGCGTCCGGCAGCAGCAGGGCAGCCATGGCGCCACCGAGGATCAGCAGCGGGAAGACGGTGACGGCCAGGGTGGCGCTGCGCGGACTCTGATCCGCGGCCGGACGCGCCTGCTGGGCAGAAGGCGAGGCAGACATGCTTCACAGGGTGCGTGCACCCGGGGACCCTGTCAATGCCGCCGATCCGGCCGTCCAGCATGTGGGCAGGCCCCATCGACTGGGTACCGTATCCCCATGAGCAGCGCGACTCCACAGACTCTGGCTCGAACGACGCGGACTCGAACGACACGGACTCGAACGACACGGACTCGAACGACACGGACTGGAACGACGCGGACTCGATCGACTCTGGCGGGGGTGGCCGCCATCGGGATGATGCTGGCCGCATGCGGGGCCGACGACGGCGAGACCACCGCCGAGGAGGAGGTCCCTCCGGCCGAGGAGCAGCCGGAGGCCGAAGCCCCAGATGCTGAGACCCCCGAGCCCGAACCAGAGCCGGAACCAGAGCCGGAACCAGAGCCGGAGCCCGAACCCGAGCCGGAGTACGAGCCGCCCAGCATCGGTGAGCACGCCGCGGACGCCGCCTGGCAGTTCGCGCCGCGCGGGATCAACGCCCCGCTGGAGATCACCCTGCAGGACGGCGAGGCCGAAGACACCTATGTGGCCTACCGACACCGCCCTGAGCTGGGCGAGGAGCATGACCCCTCGGTCCGCTCCACGGAGCACGACGCCGTCTACACCATGGGTGAGCCGATCGAGGGAGACCTCACCGGCGACGGCACCATCGACGCCGTCATCCCGCTGACCGCGGCATTCGACTCCGACACCGAGACCCTCTGGTATGTCTGGTTCGGCACCGAGGACCCCCAGGAGGGCGAGCCGGTGGCCGCACAGCACCCCTACCCGGTGGCCGCCGCCCAGGAGTGCGGCAACGACGTCGCCGACCTGCGGATCGAGGACGGCGCAATCCATCTCGAGGTCAGCAACGTGGTGACCTACCACTCCGACTGGCAGTGCGAGGGGCCCTTCGCCCAGGGCCCACATCAGCATGAGTATGAGTCGCGAACCGTCGAGGTCGAGACCATCGACGGTGAGCCGGCCCTGGTCCAGACCGCCCCGGTCCGCGCCTGGGGCGGCGTCTGTCCCGGCACGGACGCCCCGAACTGGAGCTACCTCGACGACGTCGCACCCACCCTGCTGCCGGATCCCGATTCAGAGGTCCTCGACGGCGGCCCCGGCACCGACCTGATGGTCGGCGGCTTCTTCTTCGGCGAGGACCCGCTCATGGACCTCACCGAGGACCGGGTGTTCATCAGCTACGTGCCCAGTCAGGATCAGGAGCGGAACATCCAGGGGGAGAACACTCTGGCCGCCTGCGGCTGGATCGACGCCGCCGGCTGATCCCCGCTCCCGGCCCTGGTCGGCGCCTCACTCCACGAACACAGTGGTGGCGCGCGCCGGAGCGGTGAAGGTGCCGGTGGCGTCGTCGAACCCGGCCTCCGTGAAGGCCTCGTCCACAGAGTCGGCCAGCACCGGATGCAGCGCCATCTCAGTGCCCGCCCGCTCCTCGACGGACTGCTCGACCACCTCCGGGGTGGGGTTGATGATCACAGTGACCTGCTCGAAGGCATCGTCCAAGCCGGTCATGTCGATGGTCATGGTGATCACCCCGGGCTCGCCTCCGCCCTCGAGAGGGAAGTCGACCCGCTCGGCGACCTCCTCGAAGGTGCCCAGGCTGAACGCCCCGGTGGAGGAGGCGATCCGCAGCTGCTCGAGGTGACGGTCGCGGCTGAACTCGATCTCCTCGCAGGTGGGCGCCTCGACGGAGTTGATCGTCTCCTCCGCCCACGACCATTTGGCCTCGCTGGTCCAGGCCGGGGGCAGTCCGACGCCGAACCCGTTGGTGGAGTCGCCGAACTCCTCGGCGGCCCCGCACTGCCAGCGGATGGCATTGAACCAGTCCCCCGAGTCATAGGAGTCCCGGTCCAGGGACTTCGACCGCATCAGCTCGGAGCCTGCGGTGACGAAGCCGATCCCCTGGCTCAGCGTGGCCAGGGAGAGGTTCACCGTCTGCATGCGGGCCCGGTCGAGCCCGGCGAGGTCGTGGTCCAGCTTGTAGGCCAGCAGGTCGAAGAGGATCTCGTTGTCGTGGGCGTCCACGTAGGTGACCGCCTCGCCGGGCTGCTCGGTGTAGCCGGCCGGGGCTCCGTTGTAGTCCAGCGCGGAGCCGGGGACGGTCTGCCCGTCGGCGGTGGTCAGCGTGTAGTCCGCCAGGTTGCCGACCAGTCCGATGCGCACCAGGTCCGCGGCGTGGAGGAGCTGGTCGAGCTGTTGGCCCTCGTCGCCGGTGAGCCCGGAGCCGTTGTCCTGGGTCCACAGTCCGGTGCCGAAGCCCTGCATGCGCGGGTCCTCGTCGAACGGCCCGCCGCCGTGGGCGGCGTCGCGCAGACGGTCGTTGAACGTACCGATGCCGGTGCCGCCCATGGTCATCTGGCTGGCCTGCTCGAACATGGCGTTGCCCGCCACCTCTCCGAAGTCCCAGCCTTCGCCGTACAGCAGGAAGTCCGGGTCGATCTCCTCCACCGCCTCCTGCACGGCCAGGATGTTGTCCTTCGGGTGGTGGCCCATCAGGTCGAAGCGCATCCCGTCGATCCGGTAGGTCTCGGCCCACAGCTGGGCCGACTCCACGATGAACTTGTCGAACATGGTGTGCTCCGGGGCGGTGTTCTCACAGCAGGTGGAGCGCTCCACGTTCCCCTCGGCGTCGAGGCGGTGGTAGTAGCCGGGCACGATGCGGTCGAACACGGAGTTCTCGGACAGCCCGGAGCCGGAGGTGTGGTTGTAGACGACGTCGTTGACCACCCGCAGACCCATCTGGTTGAGCGTCATGACCATCTCCCGGTATTCCAGGATGCGCTGGGTGCCGTCGGCATCCGTGGCGTAGGACCCTTCGGGGACGTTGAAGTGCAGCGGGTCGTAGCCCCAGTTGAAGGCGTCGTCGCCGCGGACCTCGCCGATGCAGGCCTGCTGCTCCGGGGAGTCGGGGGCGAACTCGGTGAGGTCGCAATCCGGCTGAGCCTGGTCGACCTCGGGGATCGTGGCGATGTCATACGTGGGCAGCAGGTGGACGTGGGTCAGTCCGGCCTCGGCCAGGTCCTCCAGGTGTCCCACAGAAGTGGAAACGCTTTCAGTGAACGCGCTGTAGGTGCCGCGCAGCTCCTCGGGCACAGTCTCATCCGCCACCGAGAAGTCTCGCACGTGGACCTCCCAGATCTGCGCGGCCGCGGGCTCCACCGCGGCGGGCTTGTCGAGATCCTCCCAGCCCTCGGGCATCAGCGCGGGGTCTTCGAGGTCGATGATCTGACTGTGCGTGGAGTCGGCCGCCAGGGATACCGAGTACGGGTCCGTGACCGCGTGGGTCTCCACCTCGCCCGACTCGGGGTGCCAGACCTCCACCCGGTAGCGGTAGAACTGCCCCTCCCAGTCCTTCTTCCCCCTGACCGACCAGACGCCGGTCCTCTTGTCCTGCCTCATCCGGTGGACCGTCGGCTCAGCCTCGGGCGTGCTGTGCAGCTCCAGCTCCACGCTGCGCGCCGTCGGGGCCCACACGGCCAGCTCCGGCTTCTTGTTCTTCCAGGTCAGACCCAGGTCCTCGTCGGCGGCGTCGGCGTAGACGTCATCGAGCACCCCGGCGATCTGCACGCCCGTGGCCTCCAGCACATCTCCGACGGCGTCGCGGGCCACGACGGTGAGCTCTCCGCGCAGGGCCTCGGCCACGTTCACGCGGCGCGGCACGGTGAAGGTCGCGTAGTCAGCGTACCGGCGGTGCGCGTCGGCCTGCTCCTCGGTCATACCGCCAGCGGGCTCGAGGACGTATGCCTCGTCGTCGCCGAGCTGCAGCAGAACCTCGTCGACGTCGGGGGCGACGTCGACGGCGACTGTCTCCGCGTCGATCCAGTGGGCGCGCTGCGCCTCGGCGTCGACGGCGACCGGCGCTGTTGAGGACGGGCCGACCGCCGAGGGGGCACCAGGCGCTGAGGAGGCGGGCGTGGCGGGGGCGGCGGCCGTGAGCAGCAACGCCGCGGACAAGGTTCCGGCGATCAGGGGGCAGGAACAGGGATGAGGCACAAGACATCCTTCCAGAGACAGTCGGGGATGTGACGCACAGCACACTACGGATTCCCGACTGGTAATGCAAGCGCTTCCAGTATCGGCCGGTCCGATCGACCACTCTGAACGACACGGATTCGCCGAGCGGAGGGGACGCCGCCATGATCACCAGAGAATCGGTCGCCAGACACTCAGCCGCCACACACTCAGCGCGGGCTGTCGTCATCCTGGCGGCGGTGGGGCTGCTCGCCGCCGGCTGCGGCGCCGACGAGGGCGAGGGCGTCTACGTGGCCTACCGGCACCGGCCCGACCTCGGCGAGGAGATGGATCCGTCCGTCCGCGCCGACGAGCGCGACGCCGTCTACGCCATGGGGGAACCGATCGAGGGGGACCTCACCGGTGACGGCGTCACCGATGCCGCCATCCCGCTGACCGCCACCTTCGGGGAGGACTCCGAGACGCTCTGGTACGTCTGGTTCGGCACCGAGGACCCCGGCGACGGCGACCCGGTCGCCGAGCAGCACCCCTTCCCGGTGGCCTCCGCGCAGGAGTGCGGCAACGACGTCGCCGACGTCCGCATCGAGGACGGCGCCCTCCACCTGGAGGTCAGCAATGTGGTCAACTACCACTCCGACTGGGAGTCCGACGGCGAGCCGCTGCTGGTGCAGACCGCACCGGTGCGCGCCTGGGGAGGCGTCTGCCCCGGCACGGACGCCCCCGAATGGTTCCCCGGCGGGGATCAGGTGGTGACCCTGACCCCGGACCCGGACGGCGAGGTCCTCGACGGCGGTCCCGGCGTGAATCTCTGGCTGGGCGGCTTCTTCTTCGGCGAGGACCCCCTGATGGACGTCAGCGACGACATGGTGTTCATCAGCTACACCCCCAGCGAGCACCAGCAGGAGCAGGCCGCCGGGGGCTCCCGCTGGCCGGCTGCGGCTGGGTGCCCAGTCAGTGAGGAAACCTCTTCACGAGGGGCTCAGAGCAGCGCCGGCAAGCTCTGGGGCTGCGGTGAGCTCAGGACCAGCAGCGCCCACATGACGGCGAGGTCCACGTCCTCCTCGCAGACCTCCGCCTCGCCGCAGGGAGCGACCCTCCCGTCTGAGACGAAGCTGCGAAGCTGCTCCTCGCGAGCGTCATCCGGCAGAGGAGACTGCTGATGCTGAACCGCCGTGGAGACGATCGGAGCCATACCCCAGTCCTCACGATGTGCCGGGTCAGATGATGAGGGACGTGGTGAGCCGCCCTCAGCTGCAGTGGCGAAGCGCTGTCGAAGAACGTGCCCGATGAAGGCATCATCCCCCTGGATGCGCGCATCCCTCACTGACAGCCTCGAGGCGTACTCGTGAGGCTCGATGCCGAAGTTCGACAGGGCCGCTGACGCTGCGGCAGCGGTGGCCAGGTCAGCCCCAGCGAGGGCACCCTCGATCTGCTCCACGCCGGCGTCGACGAGCGCGCCCCGCCTGTCCGGCGCCGGACGGTAGTCGACGGAGCGCGCCAGGGCACTCAGCTCCACCTGACTTGCCACGTCGTCCACCCCGTCATCCAGTCCGCGGTCGATCAGTGCACGCTGAGCGTCCCTCTCCCGGCCAGGCACAGCCTGGTCCAACTGTTCCGTCTCGACGAGGTTGGCGATGGCCGTGGCGGCAGCAGACCGGGACGCCGGGGTGTTGATCCACCCGCCGTCCGGCAACATGCCGCGGCGGACATCTCCAGGTCCGTCGGTGACCCCGAGGGCGCTGAGGTAGTACGTCAGCTGGGGATCCGGCTCATCCGACTCCTTCAGCCCGAACCGCCCCTCGCCCTTGTCTTCGATGGTGGCGTTGATGCCAGCTGCCTCCCACGTGGGCTGCTCACCGGCGGTATGCAGGTACTCTCCGACGAAGAATGCAGTTGAGATGTTCCCCAGAGTGAGCTGACTCTCCGCGAGCTCGTCGATCCAGGGACCCAGCGCATCCCTGACACCCTCATCGTCGAGCCCCCAGTGCGCCGCGGTCAGACCTGCGAGGGCCCTGCTCTTGGCACGATCACTCTCGGGATCGGGGCCGTGACCGGTGAGGCCTTCCACCGCCCCGAGGTGCTGGCTCACAGACGGGGCCCGATCATCGTCGAGCAGCGGTGCCGCCGCCAGGCATCTGAACTGCAGGTCCACGGCCTCCTCCAGTGCAGTCACGTCCGGCACCGCGTCGCACGCCTCCCGCCCGAGCACCTGAAGCGCCTGCTGGGATGACGACGGAAGCCCCAGGACGTCCAGGGCCTTCGCATAGAGATAGAGCCGCTCGCCGCCGCTGGAGAAGGGCCCCGCAGATACCTCACCATCTTCCACGATGGTGCCCAGACTCTGCTGCAGCCATTTCTCTGTTCGGTCGAATCGTTCATCGTCCAGGGCCTCTTCGTCTTGGGACTGCGTGGACAGCAGCGCCGTCCAGAGAGTGGCGTACTCGTCCGGCTCACCATAGAGATCGGGAACGCTGTACGCCGTGAGCGCAGAATCCCCAGGGGCACGCTCCGTGGTCAGGTCGACGTAGCTCTGGAAGATCGTGCGAAGCTCACCGCGCAGGTGATCCCGTGAGTCCCGGTCATTCCACGGAGCCAGCAGGAGAGCCGCCACCAACCCGCACGCAGCACAGGCCGCCACCACCCACACGGCGACGCGTGTCGCGGACACGTCCCTTGTCAATGAGTCTCCAGGACGTAGCTCGACGTACCGACCCGCCACTGAGACGTCACCGATTGGTTCACCGCCGTCAAGAGACCCGAGAACGTCGCCCCTTGCACCGACATGAACGACTGACTGACCCCACTGGCAGAGTGCGTGTACACCACCTCCGAGCTGCCGACGTTCGCCGACACTCCAGCTGGCACCGACGCACTCACACTCAGTCCGTTCGCCCAGTATCGATCGCTCATGGTCACTGCCCCGGTGCCGCCACGCTCCCAGCGACTCGTGAATGAACCACTGTTCACGTAAGCCCTGGTCGCGGAGTTGGACAGGGTGATACTGGAGACGAAGGTGTTGTAGATGCTCTGCCCTCTGCCGGAAGAACGGATTGCGTAGGTGCCGTTCGAAAGAACCGGGGTCCCCGGCACATTCGCCAGAGTGTCGATGTCGCCGACCTCCCCGGATGGTGAGTGGGACGGCACCCCATCCCGAATCACCAACGAACCCCCAGCTCCTTCGTGGCTGTCCCCGGGGTGTACAGCAGCGCCCGTTGCCGACATCGCAGCCACCAGCATGAAGACAACGAAAACCATTTTATCAAACTCTTCACAATCCTCTAAAAGCCCCTCACGATTCAACTATACAGGTTCCACATTATCGATTAAGCTCCGACGAACCTACAGACTCAGCCGTAATTCGTCAATCAGGGCAACCATCGCGACGTCAGGACCCGACTCGGTACGCTGGGACCATGAACTCACCGGCGCATGACTACGAGCCCTCCGCCCACGAGCAGCACTACGTCGGCCAGCTGCGCCGCCAGCGGCTCACGGCCTCGCGGCTCTACGTCTGCACGGACCTGCAGCGGTTCATCACCGACCCGGAGGCCGGCCCGGTGGACGAGCTGGACTTCGACGCGCTGCGCGACTTCTTCGTGGCCGCCTACTCCGGCGGAGTGGACATCATCCAGGTCCGGGACAAGCACGTCACCGTGCAGACCGAGATCGCCGCGCTCACGCTGCTGCGGCAGGTCGCCGACGAGTACGCCGGCCTCTCCGCCGCCAACGACCGCGCCGACGTCGCGCGGATCACCGGCGTCGACGTCTTCCACGTCGGCCAGGAGGACCTCTCCACCGAGGAGGCGCGGCTGATCCTCGGCGACGACGTCATCATCGGCCGCTCCTGCCGCACGGAGGACCAGGTGTGGGAGGCCGCCAACGACCCCGGCCTCGACTACTGGTGCACCGGACCCATCTGGGAGACCCCCACCAAGCCCGGCCGGGCCGCCGTCGGGCTGGACCTGCCGCGCTATGCCGCCCAGCTGGAGACCCCGAAGCCGTTCTTCGCCATCGGCGGCATCAATGCCGAGAACATCGGACAGGTCACCGAGACCGGCGCCTACCGGGCCGTGGTGGTCCGTGCGGTCACCGAGGCCGACGACGTCGCGGCGGCCGCCCGCGCCCTGCGCGACCGGCTCCCGGCCTGACCCGAGAGCCCCCGCCGCCCGTACCGCCGCCCGTACCGCCGCCCGGGCCGGCGGACTGCCGCCGTCCCCCAGGCAGCCGACCCGACGACCGTCCCGACGTCGAGCCCTCGAGCTCCGAACGCCCGGAACCGGCCTTCCTCCCCCGCGCGAGGCCGATGAACTCCTGGATGACCTCGTCATCCCGATCCTTCATCCAACACAGCCCCACCTCATAGCCGGGCAGACCCTCCACAGCGCGGATCACCACATCCTTGCGGGACAGGGCACGGGCCACCGAGTTCGGCAGCACCAGCAAACCAGCACCGGAAGCGACCACCTGGAGTGCCATGCGTTCCGCGGAGGCCAGCTCCGCCCCGGTCTTGGGCTCGTGGGGCGCACTCTCCGCCGGCCGGCCCTCGCCGTCCAGACGCATCTGCGCCGGATCCAGGAAGGCCTCCTCGGCGATGTCCTCCCAGCTCACCGTGTCCTCGGCGGCGGCAATCCAATGCTCGGCGGCCGCGCAGACCACGGGCAGCTCCTCGTAGAGGCGCACCCGGTGGAAGCGCTCGTCGGTGAGCGCCTCCCCAGCCGGCAGCCGCAGGTAGCCGAGGTCGGCCAGCCCGGCGGCCACCCGGTGCAGCTGATCGGAGCCGTCAGGAGCGCCGTCGTCGTAGTAGTCCACGGAGATGCGGACCTGCGGGAACCGCTGATGCCAGCGCTGCAGCCACTTGTCCGGCGTGGCACCCGGGATCGCGGCCAGGCGCAGCGTCACGCGGTCCCTCCGAAGGTCACCGGACGGCGCATCGCCGAGGTGGCGAACTTCAGTGCGAAACCCAGGCGTTCGTAGATCCGGGTGGCTCCGGTCAGGGAGTCGGAATCGACGTCGAGCTCGATGAGGTCGTAGTCCCCGGTGGCGGCCGCAGCGGCGATGCTCTCGGCCAGCACCGCACTGGCCATCCCTGTCCCGCGCGCGGAGGGGACGGTGCCGACCAGCTCGAGGTAGGCGGCACGGTCCTCCCACTGGCTGGCCAGCGCATAGGCGAGCACCGCCCCGTCGTCGTCGACGGCGAGGCGAGAGACCTCATGCCGAGTACTGCGGGCCGTCCAGCTCTCCTGCCACCTCGCGGGGTCCGGGGGTGCGGAGCCCCAGTGGTCGGCGAAGGCGGCGGCATGGGCCTCACGGACCGCGGCCTCATCGTCCGGCCCGGGACGACGGAACCTCACCCCTGGAGGGGCGGCGCGCCCGTCCAGGACGTCGGCGGCAGTCTCCCCGGCAGTGAGGGGCCGGGCCATGAGGTTGAACCAGCGGGCCACGTCGTAGCCACGGGACTCGTGGAAGGCCTGCGTGCTGGATCCGGCGCGGGCTCCGCCGACGCCGAAGTAGCCCTCCACCTGGCCGTGCTGCCGACCCGCCTTCTCCGCGGCGCGCGCCTCGAGGCGGGCCATGAGCTCCGTGCCGAGGCCCCGACGGCGGTGGCCGTCGTGCACCCCTCCGTCAAGCTGCGCACCCACCAGGCCGTCCCGGTCCGGGGTGCTCTTCACCGCGACCTTCCCGAAGGCCACCAGCTGGCCGTCCGCCCAGACGGCGATCGTGTCGCGCGCCGGGTCGAGCTGGGAGGAGTCAAGCTCCTCGGCCAGGTCCTCGGCGGCGTAGAACTCTTCGGTGCCGTCGACCTCGGCCAGGTGGTTGACCAGATCAGCCCAGGCCTCGACGTCGTCGGCAACGATCGTGGACCATCGATAGGCCGAGGACACCGGTCAGACCACCTTCGCTGCGAGGAAGTCCACCGCACGGCCCCAGGCCAGCTTGGCCTTCTCGGCATCATAGGTGCCGATCAGGTTCTCGTCGTTGTGGAAGGCGTGGCCGGCGTCGTAGTAGTGGAACTCCACCTCGGCACCGGACTCGGAGCGGATCTGCTCCTCCTGGGCCTTGGCCTGCTCAACCGGGTACATGGCATCCTGCTCCGCGTAGTGCCCCTGCACGGCCGCTTTGACCCCGGTATAGGTGTCCGGGACGGCCTGACCCACCCCGTAGAACGGCACGGCCACGGAGATCTTCGCGCCCTGCTGGGCGGCCAGGGCCAGCACGAAGCCGCCACCCATGCAGAAGCCGATGGCGCCGACCGTCGTGGAAGTCACGGCCTCGTGCTCCAGCAGGAAGTCCGTGGCCCCGGCCAGCTGCTTCGCACCCTCCTCGGCAGGCAGCTTCGCCATCATCTCTCCGGCCTCGTCGCCGTCGTGGGTGATCCATCCTCCGTAGAGGTCGGGGGCCAGGGCCACGAAGCCCGCGGCGGCGAGCCGGTCCGCGACGTCCTTGATGTGGTCGGTGAGCCCCCACCACTCCTGGATCACGAGGACCCCCGGACCCGTCCCGGAGGGCGGCAGCGCCAAGTAACCGTGGGCGGTGCCGCCCTCCGTGGGGAAGGTGGTGTTCTGATGGGGTGTCTTCTCAGCCATGGTGGGAACCTCCTGTACGGGGCCGACGTGCAGTCCCCACCCTAGTCAACGCGGGGGCCGGGGGTCAGCCGTCCAGCTCGGCGGCGAGGTCGCGGTCGTAGAGCTCCTGGAACTCCTCCTCCAGGGACTCCAGCTCGTCGGCGACGTCGACGTCCTGGGTGAGGATGCGCTGCAGGGTCTGCGCCAGGGCCAGGTCGCCGCCGGGGAGGAACACCCGGGCGTAGTCCTGCACCCGGGCCCGCTCGAGCTGCTCCACAGCCGTCTCGAACTGCGGACTCTCCGCGTAGACCTCGGACATGTCCGCATCCTGCTGCACGGGGACGTAACCGGTGGCCGCGGAGAACCGGGCGGTGGAGTCCGCGTCGGTCATGTGGCCGAGGAACATCGCCGCAGCCAGCTGGCGCTCCGGCTCGGAGTCGGACGCGATCATCAGTCCCGCTCCGCCGGTGGGAGTCTGTCCCTCCGCCGCAGGCCCGCCCGGCAGGAAGGCGGTTCCCACCTCGAAGTCGGCGATCTCCAGGATCCCGTTCAGCGACCCGGTGGACTGGATGACCTGGCTGGCCACCCCCGAGCCGAAGTCGTCCCCCTGGTCCCCGGAGGCCACTGAGGCCCAGTCCTGTGCCGCCTCCTGGGCGAACTCGATCGCTTCCACCGTCTCCTCGGAAGAGACCGTGGAGAAGTCCCATTCCTCGGACCAGCCGCCGCCGTAGCCCCACACCAGGTTGGCCATGGTCCAGGCGGGGTACTCGTCCTGCGGTGGGAAGGCGAAGGCGGAGGAGGCGACACCCGCCTCCATGAGCTGCTCGGAGACCTCGGCGACCTCCTCCCAGGTCTCCGGCGGATTCTCGATGCCGGCCTCCTCATAGTGGTCCATGTTGTAGTAGAACAGCGGGGTCGACCGGGCGTAGGGGACTCCATAGTGGCTGCCCTCGTACAGGTAGTCCTCGAAGAGGGCGTCCACATAGCCGGAGGTCTCGACGTCGGCGGCCTCCAGCAGCTCGTCCAGCGGCACCACTGAATCGTTGAGGTAGTTGGGGAACCAGGTGGCGTCGGAGAGGACGACGACGTCGCCGACGTCGCCGGTGCCCTGGGCGGTCTGGAACCGCTGGGAGGTCTCCTCATAGTTGGCCCCGGAGGTGACCACGTTGACCGCGATGCCGGTCTCCTCGGTGAACTCGTCGATGAGCTCGTTCTCGATGTCGGCGGAGCCTCCAGGATGGTTGGTCCAGAAGGTGATCTCCTCGGCCGGCTCGACCTCGGACCAGTCGACGCTTTCGGTCTCGGCCTCGGTGTCACCTCCGGTGGTGTCCGGGCCGCAGCCGGTCAGGGCCAGGGCGGCGACGCCGAGGACGGCGGTGCCGCGAACTGCACGGGGTGTGGTGATCCTCATGATGCGCTCCTCGTGGATGCAGGGATAGGTGATGGAGTGGGTACGGTCATTTCACGGCGCCCTGGGTCAGGCCGGCGACGATGTAGCGCTGCAGGGCGGCGAAGACGATCAGCATCGGGACGATCACCAGCACCGCGCCGGCCATCAGGATGCCGTAGCTGCCGGTCTGAGCCTCGATGGACTGCAGCAGGTTCAGCCCCACCGGCAGGGTCATCTTCTCCGGGGAGTCGATGATGATCAGCGGCCACAGGAAGCTGTTCCATTCGTTGACCACAGTCACCAGCGCGACGGTGGCGATCGCCGGCAGCGACACCGGCATGGCGATCTGGAAGAGCTTCCGGATGTGACCGGCCCCGTCGAGCTCCGCCGCCTCGAAGAGCTCCTTCGGCAGTGCTTTGAAGTGCTGGCGCAGCAGGAACGTGCCGAAAGCGGTGCCCAGGCCGGGCAGGATGATCCCCCACAGGGTGTCCCGGCCGCCCAGGGCGGAGATCGTCAGGAAGTTGGGCAGCATGGAGACCTCCGGCGGCACCATCAGCGCCACCAGAATGCCGAGGAAGATCAGGTTCGCCCCCGGCACGCGGATGAAGACGAGCGCGTAGGCGGTGGTGATGGCGAGCATCACCTTGATGGTGGAGCCGATGACGGTGACGTAGATGCTGTTGCCCAGCACGGTCAGCAGCGGGACCCGGCGGGCGACGTCACTGTAGTTCTCCAGGGTGGGGTCCTGGGGCAGCAGCGTCGGGTTCAGGGTGACGATCTCGCCGGGGGGTTTGAAGCTGGAGAGGATCATCCAGGCCAGCGGCAGCACGATGATCAGCAGCGCCACCAGGATCGGCAGGTAGCCGGTCAGCAGCGTGTCCAGGAGGTTCTCGCGCCGGAAGGCGTCCGACCAGGAACCCCGCCGCCGCTGGCGACGCTCCTGACGGGTCAGCTGCTGTCGGGAGATCAGCTCAGGCATAGTGCACCTTCCTCTCGACGAAGCGCAGCTGGACCGCCGTGATCAGGAACAGGGTCAGGAACAGCACTACGGCGATCGAGGCGGAGTAGCCGGCACGCTGGTAGGCGCCGAAGGACTGCAGATAGATCTCGAAGATGATCGTGTTGGTGCCATGGCCGGTCGGTGTCATGATCCGCAGGATGTCGAAGGCGTTCGTCATCGAGAAGATGATGTTGGTGACGAACAGGAAGAACACCGTCGGGGTGAGCAGCGGCAGCACGATAGAGAAGAACCGGCGCACAGACCCCGCACGGTCGATGGTGGCCGATTCCAGCAGGTCCTTGGGGATGGACTGCAGCCCGGCCAGGAAGACGACGGCGCAGTAGCCGAGGTTCTTCCACACGTAGACGATGATGACCATGAACAGGGCCCAGTCCTCGTCCAGGTACCACTGCGGGGAACTGATCCCGAAGGCGCCGAGGATGTGAGCGAGTCCGCCGCGATGGGGGTCGAAGATGAAGTTCCACACCAAGGCGACGCCGACTCCGGAGAGCACATAGGGCGAGAAGACTGCAGTGCGGGCGGCGGTGCGCCCGGGGATCTTCTTGTTGATCACCAGGGCGATGAGCAGCCCCAGGATCATCGAGCCGAGCACGGCGCCGGCGGTGAAGATGCCGGTGACCCGCCAGACTTCGATGCCGGAGGGCGAGGTGAAGAAATCCATGTAGTTCTGCAGCCCCACCGGCGTCGCGGTGGCCGAACCAAGCCGCCAGTCCAGCGTGGAGTAGTACATGTTGGACAGCAGCGGGTAATAGATGAACGCCAGGATCAGCAGGATGTTGGGTCCGGCGAAGAGCAGGAACAGCGCCCAGTTGCGGGACTTCCTCCGACGCCGGGCCCGCTTCCGGTTGGCGTCCAGCTCGGCCTCCGTGGGCCCGGGAATCTGCTGATCAGCTCGTCCGTCGTCATCGGCGGAGGGCATGGCGCTCCTCACGGTCCCGAGAGACGTGGATCCTGATCCGCCTGATGCGGTCATCGGTGATCCCTTTCTGCCTCGGTGCGAACAGGTCCACGCACCGAGCAGGTTCCCTCGACGTCGATGCGCAAACCTGGTTCATCCTAACCACTCAGGAGTCGTGAATCCCTCGAATCCGTGAATCCAGGATGAACGATCGACGGCGGCGACACCCGTCGAGGGTGCGGGCCTCAGCACCTGCCCCGCGAAAGATCGTCACTCCGTGAGAGATCGCCCCTGAATCTGGGGACGATCTCTCACCGAGAGACGATCTTCTGGGCAGGGGAGGAAGTCAGCGGAGCATGCGGATCTCGCGCAGGCCCTCGGCCTCGTCGTCGACGACCTCCGCGCCGTCGGGCCGAAAGCCCTGACGCTCGTAGAACCGGCGCGCCCGCGGGTTCTCCGCGGCCACCCACAGCTGGGCGGGACGGTCGGCGAGCACCGCCTCCAGCAGGGCGGACCCGGCCCCGCTGCCGTGCCAGTCCTGCAGCACGTAGAGGATGAACAGCTGCTCCTCGCGGACAGGATCCTCGCCCAGCCCCGGGTCGAGCGCCGGACCGGCGAGCGCCACACCGATCAGCTCCCCCGAGTCATCCGCCACGCGGACGCTCTGCCGACCGTCCGCCAGCACCCGCTCCCACATGCGCACCCGCCCAGCCAGGGCCGCGTCGTCGTAGAACTGTTCGCTGAGCAGCCCGGAGTAGGTCTCTCGCCAACTGGTGTTCTGCACGACGGCGACGGCGGAGGCCTCCTCAGGCCGCGGGGCACGGACGATGATGTGGGAATCCATGGTCCGATCATGTCATCCCCGTGTTGAGTAGTGCGTGTTGAGTAGTGCGTGTTGAGTACTGTGGGCACGGAGAGTCTGACCTGCAGGAGCGCACCCCGCCGAGGAGTCCGATGCTCGATCTGATCCTGATCGCCGTCTTCCTGGTCCTGCTCGTCAATCTGGTCGTCGCGGCCCTGGTGGGCACGCGTCAACGGAGCCGGGACAGCTGGCTGCTCATCGTGCTGCTCAGCGGCACCACCGGTGCCGCACTGACCGCTGTGCTGACCGCAGTGCTGGCGCTGTCCGTCTCTCCCTCAGATCTGCGGATGCTCGAGGTCGGGCTGATCCTCACGGCCCTGGCGGCGTTGACCGCCGCGGTCCGCACCGTAGGGCTGCGCCGCAGCTCTCCACAGGCAGGACGGGGGTCCGCCGATGGTGCCCCTTGAGCTGCTGTGTGAGATCGGCGGGGCGCTGCTGCTGGTCGCCGGCGCGTTCTTCTTCACCGCCGGCACAGTGGGGCTGATCCGCTTCCCCGACGTGCGGAGCCGCCTGCACGCACTGGCCAAGGCGGACACCCTCGGACTGGGACTGGTACTGCTGGGCGTCGGCGTGCTGCTGGGCAGCTGGACGGCGGGCGTGGTCCTGCTGGCCACCTGGATCCTCGCCCTCGGGGCGGCATCGGCCAGCGCCCACGTGCTGGCCCGCCTGGAGCGGGAGCAGCGGGAGGGGGCCTCATGACGGTGGTCGACCTCGCCCTGGGCCTCGCCGTCGTCGTCACCGCGGGGGCGGCCCTGCTGCCCCGCCGACGGATGACCATGGTCATGGGCTTCCTGGTCATGGCGGTGATCATGGCGCTGGTCTGGCTGCGGCTGGGCAGCGTGGACGTCGCCCTGGCAGAGACCGCCCTGGGCACAGGGCTGCTCAGCGCCATCCTCGTGCTGCTGGCCCGTGGCGGCCGCGCAGCCCAGGAGCCCCAGGCATCCCAGCAGCCCCAGGAGCCCCCGTGCGACGACGGCCCAGCCGGCCGGTGGCTGCGCCGTCTCGCCCGGATCGGCGCCCCGGTCCTCACCTGGGCCGTGGTCACGGGAGTCTTCATGAGGGTGTGGCTCGAGGTGGAGCGCCTCCTGCCCACCTGGGAGGAGCCGCTGCCAGCGGCCATGGGGCCGACCGGTGTCGAGCACGAGGTCACCGCCGTGCTGCTGACGTTTCGGTCCTATGACACGCTGCTCGAATCCGCGGTGCTGATGCTGGCCGGGGCGGCCGTGCTGGCCGTGACCGGCACGGAGCTCGGCGGCCGCACGGCCTCGCCGGGGACCACGATGAGCTGGTGGACCAGACTCAGCGCCCCGGCCCTGGTGGTGGTGGGCCTGTGGCTGCTGTTCGCCGGGAGCTCCGGGTCCGGCGGGGCGTTCCAGGCGGGTGCCGTGCTGGCGGGCCTGCTGATGCTCGCCGACGCCGCCGGAGCACGGTCGCTGCCTGAGCTGCGGCGGATCCTGCCGTGGGGGCTCGCGGCCGGGGTGCTCGTGTTCCTGACCGCCGCCGCACTGGGGCCGATGACGGGCCGCGGGTGGCTCGACTGGGAGCCCTCCTGGGGATTCCCGGTGATCCTCACCGTCGAGATCGCCCTGACCGTGGGCATCGCCGCGGCGCTGCATCTGCTCTACCTGGGTGTCCGCGCCCGGCGGGAGGTGGTGGCATGATGCCGCTCGCCGCCGACCAGTGGTACGGGCTGATCGGGATCGCCGTCGCCGTCGCCGGGCTGGTGCGTCTGGTGACGGTCCAGGATCTGGTCGCCCGGCTCGTCTCCCTCAATGTCATGGGCGTCGGGTCGCTGCTGCTGCTCATGGCGGTGGCGTCCCGTGGCGCCGAAGTGGATCCGCTGCTCTCCGCCTTGGTCATCACCGGGCTGGTGATCACCGTCGCGTTCACCGGTCTCGGGGCTGTGCTGATCCGTCGGCTGGAAGGGCCCGACGGCGGCGGGGAGGAGGACGAGCTCCCATGACGCTACCCGAGCTTGCCCTGGGCTCGGTGGTCCTGCTCCCGCTGCTCGCCGCCGCCCTGTCCCTGACTCTTCCTCATGCGGTGCGCCGCTGGGTCGGGCTGGCCTCGGCCGCGGGCACGGTACTGGCTACGGCAGCGGTGGTCACGGCCGTCGCCGCAGGCCAGGTGCAGGAGCTGGCGCTCTCGGGGCACGGCCCTCCGCTGGGCATCATGCTGCGGGCGGACGGCCTGAGCGCCCTGTTCCTGACAGCAGCCGCCGCGGTCGGGGCGCTGACCACGCTGTATGCGGCCGTGCTGCCGTGGGCCACCGGGGTGACGGGCGACGACGCGCGCGCCGGCCATCCGGCGTTCTGGCCGCTGTGGCTGGGCTGCTGGTCCGGGCTGAACGCGGTCTTCGTGTCCGGGGATCTGTTCAACTCCTACGTGGGGCTGGAGCTGGTGGGACTCACCGCGATCGGTCTGGTGGCCCTGGGCGGCCGGGACGCCCTGGCCGCGTCCCTGCGATACCTGTTCATCGCCGTCGCCGGTTCCCTGCTGTTCCTGCTGGGCGTGGGGCTGCTGCTGGCCGCCACCGGCCATCTGGACGTGCTGCGTGTGGCCGAGGCGGCCGCCGACGTCGACGGCGCCCCTGTGGTGCTGGCGATGGTGCTGATCAGCGTGGGGCTGGCGCTGAAGACGGCGCTGGTGCCGCTGCACCGCTGGCTGGTCCCCGCCCATGCCGGCGCCCCGGGGGCGGTCTCGCCGCTGCTGTCCGGGCTGGTGATCAAGGCGGCCCTGTTCGTGCTGCTGCGCTGCTGGCTGTGGATCGCCCCGGAGGTCGCGGCCGACGGCGAGGCGGCCCTGCGGGTCCTGTCCTGGGGCCTGGCCGTGCTGGGTGCGGCCGCGCTTCTGGTCGGCGGCGCGGCGGCCCTGCGGCAGACCCACCTCAAGCCACTGGTCGCCTGCTCCACGGTGGCCCAGGTGGGCTACTGGATGCTGCTGCTGCCGATCATCACCGACCCTGACGCCGGCGACGTGGCCGCCGGCGCGGTGGGCGGCGCCGTCGCCCTGGCGCTGAGCCATGCCCTGGCCAAGGCGTCGCTGTTCCTGGCCGTGGGCACGTTGAAGGAGATCCACGGCACCGATGAGATCTCCGCGCTCCGGGGCGCCGGACGGGACCATCCGGTGCTGGTGCTCACCATGGGACTGGCGGCGCTGAGCCTCATCGGTCTGCCGATCTCGCTGGGCTTCCTGGGCAAGTGGCAGCTGGCCACCTCGGCGGTCGCCGTCGCCCAGCCGGTGATCGTGCTGGCGCTCGTCGTGGGGACGCTGCTCTCGGCCGCCTACCTGCTGCGGGCGGTGGGGCCTCTGCTGGTGGAGGCCGAGGATGACGAGCAGCCGGTCGGTCCTGCCCGGGGCGGGCTCGGCACAGTGCCGCGCACCGCGCAGGGCGTCCCTCTGGCACTGGGCCTGCTGACAGTCGGCGCCGGGCTGCTCGGGGCCTGGACCGACGCCGTGCTGGGGGTGGGGGCGCCATGGTGACGGCGAAGGAGACGCCGGTGGAGACGCCGGTGGAGACGCTGTTGGGGACACGGCTGGGGACGCTGCAGGAGCCCCTCCACCAGACCCTCGGGGGCATCATCTCGTGGCTGCCGCTGGTGATGGTCCTGATCTCGCTGGTCGCGGCGGCGGCGATCTTCCCGCTGGCCGAAGGACGCGTGGGCACGCGGTCGGCGATCAACATCACGGCGGCTGCGGTGAAGGTCGCGCTGGTGGCCGCGCTGGTCCCCCCGGTGGTGGCCGACGGCATCCGACCGGAGGTCTCGATGCCGTTCTTGCCCGGCATCGACCTGGTGCTGCGGGTCGACCCGCTCGCCCTGTTCTTCGCCGGGCTCTCAGCGATCCTGTGGCTGCTGACCACCATCTACGCGATCGGCTACCTGGAGGGCAGCCCGCACCGGAGCCGATTCTTCGGCTTCTTCAGCCTGTGCGTCACCGCCACCGTGGGCATCTCGTTCTCCGGGAACCTCATCACCTTCCTGGTCTTCTACGAGCTGCTCACCGTGGCCACGTATCCGCTCGTCGCCCACCGGGGCACGCCGAAAGCCCTGCATGCCGCCCGGATCTACCTCCGCTACACGCTGACCGGCGGGCTGGTGCTGCTCACCGGCGTCGTCTGGCTGACCATGCTGGCCGGCCCTGTCGACTTCGCCGAGGGCGGGGCCGAGTCCGTCGCCGAGCTGGCGCAGGCCTCCCCGCAGGTCGCCACGCTGATCTTCGGGCTGCTGATCGGCGGACTCGGGGTCAAGGCCGCGCTGGTGCCGCTGCACGGGTGGCTGCCCCTGGCGATGATCGCCCCGGCTCCGGTCTCCGCCCTGCTGCATGCGGTGGCCGTGGTGAAAGCCGGGGTGTTCGGCATCGTCCGGATGGTCGATGACGTCTACGGGATCGAGGTCGCCGACCAGCTGGGGGTGCTGACTCCGCTGCTGGTGGTGGCCGCGGTGACCGTGGTCTACGGTTCGCTGCGTGCGCTGCGCCAGTCCGACCTCAAGCGGCGCCTGGCGTACTCGACGGTCTCGCAGGTCAGCTACGTGGTGCTGGGCATCAGCATGCTGGACATCACGGCGACCGCCGGCGGGGTGGTGCACCTGGTCCATCAGGGGATCATGAAGATCACCCTGTTCTTCTGCGCCGGGCTGTTCGCCGAGACCCTGGGAGTGCACCGGGTGGAGGACACCCGCGGGCTGGGGCGGCGGATGCCGCTGACCTCCGCGGCGTTCACCGTCGGCGCCGTCGGCATGATCGGCCTGCCGCCGACGGCGGGGTTCATCTCCAAATGGCAGCTGGGGCAGGGCGCTCTGGCCTCGGAGCATTCCTGGGTGCTCGGCGTCCTGGTGCTGTCCTCGCTGCTGAACGCCGCCTATTTCCTCCCGGTGGTGATCCGTCTGTGGGCGCCCGTCGACGCCGAGCAGCCGGGCTCACCGGTGCGGGAGCCGCGGATGCTGATGGTCCCCGCGGTGACCACGGCGGCGTTCACGGCCCTGGTGGGTCTGGGGGCGTCCCTGCCGTTCGCGCCGCTGCGCGTGGCGGAGTTCATCGCCGAGGGGGTGTTCGGCTGATGCTCCTGCTGCTGTGCTGTGCGCTGCCGCTGCTGCTGGGCGGTCTCCTGCTGGCGGGCCGGGCCCTGCCGGAGCCGCCTCGTGACCGGGTGACGACGACGACGGCGCGGCTCGCGCCGTTCGCCGCACTGCCGGCCCTGATCCTTCCGGTCACCGCCCGAGGCGGCCCGGAGCCTCCCGCGGTGGAGGTCCCCGGTCTGCTGCTCGGCACCAGCCTGGTCCTGGACGAGACGAGCAGGCCGCTGGTGGTGCTGACCGCGCTGCTCCACGCGGCCGCCCTGGCGACGATCGCCTGGCGGCCGCCCCCGGGGCCGCGGGACCGCTCGCTGCCCATGCCGGTGCTCAGCGCCTTCCTGCTGCTGTGCCTGGGCGGCACGCTGGGCGTCTTCCTGGCGGCCGACCTGGTCACGTTCTATGGGGCCTTCGCCGTGATGAGCTTCGCCGCGGCGGGGCTGGTGATCCATCACCTGGACGGGGCCGCTGTCCGGGCCACCCGGGTGTATCTGGTGCTCTCCGTGCTCAGCGAGACGGCTCTGCTGGCGGCTGTGCTGATGGTCGGGGCCGCCGGCGGCATGCGCCTGGCCGAGGCGCCCGCCGCCGTCGTCGGGTCGGACCACACGGGGCTGATCCTGGCTCTGCTGGGCTTCGGCTTGGGGATCAAGGCCGGCGTGGTGCCGCTGCACCTGTGGCTGCCGCTGGCCCATCCCGCCGCTCCCCCGGCGGCCTCGGCGGTGCTGTCCGGGGCGCTGGTCACCGCTGGGCTGCTGGGGTTCCTGCGGTTCAGCCCGGAGCTCGCCGAGCCGGGGGCCGGGGCCGCCCTGATGGTCGTGGCCGCCGCCGGTGGACTGCTCGCCGTCGCCGTGGGCGTGCTGCAGACCGACCCGAAGGTCGTGCTCGCCTACTCCACGGTCTCGCAGATGGGTCTGATGACGGCCGTCGCGGCAGTGGCGGTGGTCGAGCCCTCCGTCGCCGGGGAGGTCACAGCGGCCGTGGTCCTGTACGCGGTGCACCACGGACTGGTCAAGGGCGCCCTGTTCCTGGCCGTGCCGCTCATCGACGCCGGAGGATCTCGACTGGTCCGGGGCGCAGTGGCCGCTGGGACCCTGCTGGCCGGGCTGTCGCTGGTCGGCGCCCCGCTGACCACGGGGTGGGCCGCCAAGTATGCGGCCAAGGAGGCGGTCGACGCCGACGCGCCCGCCCTGGAGGCGGTGCTTCCGTTCTTCGCCCTCGGCTCGGCGCTGCTGATGGTGCGGCTGGTCCGGGTGCTGCCCGCAGCAGGGGCTCGGAGAGCAGGTCCACTGGGAGCAGGTCCGCTGGGCGCATGGACCGTCGTCGTGCTGGCCGGTGCCACCGTGCCGTGGTGGATCGCCGCCGGCTCGCCTGAGGCCTCGACCCCAGGGTTCGAAGCCGCCGCGGTGGGCGAGGGCCTGTGGCCGCTGGCAGTCGCCGCCGTACTGAGCCTGGTGGCGATCCTGGTGGGGCGCCTAGTGGGGCGCCTGGCGGGGCGCCTGGAGTGGAACCGGATCTCGCCGCCGACCGTGCCCGCCGGTGACCTCGTGGTGCCGGCGGAGGCTGCGGTGGCTCAGGTCGCCGGCGCTGCCACTCGGGGGCTGACAGTGCTGGAACGCGCGGGAGACTCCGCCGCGGAGGGGTGGCGGCAGGGCTGGTCCCGGGCGGCCGCGGCTGCGCGCGCTCTCGGGCAGCGCACCGACTCCGGTCTGGAGGACTGGGTCCGCTCCGGAGCGGCCCTGCTGGCGCTGCTCGCCGCCGGTGCCCTGCTGGTGCTGCTCGGTTCAGGAGGTGGCGGCGGATGATCGTGCGCTGGGTGTCGGCCGTGCTGCTGCGCGGCCTCGTCATCGGCCTGCTGTGGACGAGCCTGACCCAGGCCGCCCCGGAGAAATTGGCCTATGGGGCGGTGGCCGTCGTCGTCGGGGTCGGGGTGAGCCTCTGGCTGCTGCCCCCCGGCCCGGCGGTGGCCGGAGGAAGCCTGCCCCGACGGGCGGCGGCGGTGGTGCGGCTCGGGGTGTGGTTCCTCCGGCAGATGGTCGTCGGAGGGGTCGACGTCTCGCTGCGCGCCCTGGGTCCGCGCTCGGCGGTCCGCCCGACGGTCGTGCGGGCGCCGCTGCGCCTACCTCCGGGGGCCCGCCGGGAGATCGCCCTGCTGCTGATGAACCTCATGCCGGGAGCCCTGGTGCAGGCCGTCGTCACCGGCGAAGATGAGGTCCGCGAGGACTCCGGCCACCACCACGGGTGGGTGGAGATCCACACGGTGGCGGAGTCTCTGCGTCCCGAGGAGCTCTGGGACCGGCTGGTGGAGCTCACCGGGGCACTGCACCGGTAGAGTCCGCACCGACAGCACAGGAGGAAGGAGGACGATGAGCCCGCACAGCGCACACATCGCCCAGGTCTATGACCAGATCATCGCCAGGAACCCCGGGGAGCGGGAGTTCCACCAGGCAGTCGAGGAGGTCTTCGAGTCGCTCCATCTGGTGCTGGAGAAGCGCCCCGAGTACATGGACGGCTCCGTGCTGGAGCGCATGTGCGAGCCGGAGCGGCAGATCATCTTCCGCGTGCCGTGGACCGCCGACGACGGCACCGTCCACATCAACCGCGGATTCCGGGTCCAGTTCAACTCCGCACTGGGCCCGTATAAGGGCGGGCTGCGGTTCCACCCCGACGTGCTGCTGGGCACCATGAAGTTCCTGAGCTTCGAGCAGGTGTTCAAGAACAGCCTGACAGGTCTGCCGATCGGCGGCGGCAAAGGGGGCAGCGACTTCGACCCCAAGGGCCGCAGCGAGACGGAGATCATGCGGTTCTGCCAGTCCTTCATGACGGAGGCGTACCGGCATCTCGGGGACACGGTCGACGTCCCCGCCGGCGACATCGGCGTGGGCCGCCGGGAGATCGGCTTCCTGTTCGGCCAGCACAAGCGCATCACCAACCGCTATGAGGCCGGTGTCATCACCGGCAAGGGCACCACGTGGGGCGGGTCGCTGCTGCGCCCGGAGGCGACCGGGTACGGCACCGTGTACTTCACCGAGCACATGCTCCGCAGCCGCGGGGAGAGCGTCGACGGGCGGCGGGTCATCGTCTCCGGGTCGGGGAACGTGGCGATCCACGCGATCGAGAAGGTCCAGGAGCTCGGCGGCACGGTCATCGCGGCCTCCGACTCGGCAGGCTGCGTCCATGACCCCGACGGCATCGATCTGGAGCTGCTGCGGCAGGTCAAGGAGCACCGGCGGGAGCGAATCTCCGCCTATGCGGAGGCTCGGCCCCGGGCGCGGCACATCGACGGCGCGGTCTGGTCGCTGGCGGCGGAGGAATCGGCGGACATCGCGCTGCCCTGCGCCACGCAGAACGAGATCGACGGCGACGCCGCGCGCGCCCTGGCCGAGGCAGGGATCCGTGCGGTCGCCGAGGGCGCCAACATGCCCTGCACTCCGGAGGCGGTGGACGTCTTCCAGGAGGCCGGGGTGCTCTTCGCTCCCGGCAAGGCCGCCAATGCCGGCGGGGTGGCCGTGTCCGCACTGGAGATGCAGCAGAACGCCAGCCGAGACTCGTGGACCGCCGAGTACACCGACGAGCGCCTGGCCGAGACGATGGAGCACATCCACACCCTGTGCGCCTCCACCGCGGAGGAGTACGGCGTCGCGGGGGACTATGTGGCCGGGGCGAACATCGCCGGGTTCCTCCGCGTGGCCGACGCGATGATCGCCCAGGGCGTGATCTGAGGGCGTGATCTGAGGGGGAGCGAGCGCTGGGCCTCAGCCGCCCAGCACCTGCACGGTCCCGCGGGCCAGCGCCCCCAGCGCCCCGAGGCCGGCGAGCGCCAGGGCCACGGTGCGGGCCTGAGCCGGGGAGACGATCCGGGCCAGCCGCCCGCCCAGCAGGATTCCCAGCAGCACGGTGACCACGATGCCGGGGAACAGGACACCGAGGTGCAGCGCACCGGTCTGCCCGACCTCCTCCACGGAGCCGACGAGCAGCTTGGTGACCACCGAGGCGGTGCCCATGGTCAGGAACAGCGGCTGCATGGTCGCAGCGAAGGCCTGCTGGTCCCAGCGGGAGAGCCGTGAGTAGATGACCATCACGGGCGCGGCGACCCCGGAGGTGGTGTTGAAGAACCCGCCGAGGATCCCTCCGACGACGCCGGTGGCACGCCCCTCCCAGCGCGGCAGCTGCGGCAGGGTGACGGTGAACAGCAGCGCGCAGAGCACGATGGCGCCCAGGATGATGGACAGCCATCCGGCGGAGAGCTGTCCTACCAGCCAGGCGCCGGGGATCGCGCCGATCACGGTCACCGGGCCGAGCACCCGGTAGCGGGCCCAGTCGATGCGCGGCCACACGGCGAGCATGATCAGGAACCCCGAGACCATGGTGGTCATATTGGTGATCAGCACGCCGAGGCCCGGCCCCAGCAGGATGGAGAGCACGGGTGCCACCACGAGACCCACGCCGGAGCCGGAGACCCGCTGCAGCACGGTGCCGATGAGGACGGCGCCAGCGATGATCAGCAGGGGCGCGAGGACCGTCATGGACACGGGAGTCACTGTACTCCGCAGACGACCGGACCCCCGCGCCGGGTGGTGCGGGGGTCCGGGTGGTGCGGGCCTGGTCTCTGCGGCGCTGTGCTCAGCTCACTGGAGATTCAGTTGGCAGGAAGCTCGCTCACTCGCCCTGTTCGAGGACGAAGGCGACTTCGAGGTCGAGGGTGACCTTGTCCCCGACCAGCACGCCCCCCGCCTCCAGGGTGGCGTTCCAGGTCAGCCCGAAGTCCTTCCGGGAGATGACCGAACTGGCGGAGAGCCCGGCACGGGTGGCGCCGAAGGGGTCGACCGCCTGGCCGCCGAACTCGACCTCGAAGGTCACCGGGCGGGTCTCGCCGCGGATGGTCAGGTCGCCGGTGACCTCGAACTCTTCGCCGGCGGGGGTGAAGTCGCGGGCGACGAAGGTCAGCTCGGGGTGGGTCTCGGCGTCGAGGAAGTCTTCGCCGCGGACGTGGGCGTCGCGGTCGGCGTTCTTGGAGTCGAAGGACCCCACCTTCACGGCCGCCTCGACGGCCGAGGTGCCGTCCTCGGCCACAGTCAGGGTCGCCTCAGCGTCGGTGAAGACGGCGCGCACTTTGGAGATGCCGGCGTGACGGACAGTCATGCCGATCTCGGAGTGGGCGGCGTCGAGCTTCCAGGTACCTGGGGTCAGAGTTGCCATAGGTGATGCGCTCCTTGGGTTGGTCACGTGGGTTGGTCACGTGGGTTGGTCACATGGAGTGGTCAGGTCAGTGGTCGGCCTGGCCGGGGTCGGCGGTGCCGACTCATGGAGGTCCAACCGTGACCCGTCCCCATTTATTTCAAAACTGAAGAACTCGAGGAGGTGCGGCCCCGTGGGGCCACGTCGGCCGCGCATCTCTCCGCTCACACCCCACGGTAGTTCGTCGAGGCGCGTTTGAAGCGCTCATCACCAGGTGAGACAGTAGACTCTTCGAGAGACTGCCCGGTGCAGGGGCAGTCATGATGACGGAGAAGGAGGTGCCGATGGGCCTGCTGGACAATGTCGAGCGCGGCATCGAGAAAGTCGTCCGCGGCGCCTTCTCTGGACGCGGAGGGAGCCTCGGGCCCGTGGAGATCGCCACCGCCGTACGTCGGCACATGGACCGTGAGTCCTTCACCATGTCCCAGGGACGCAGCTTCGTCCCCAACGTCTACCGGATCCGCCTCTCCGAGGAGGACTTCACCTCCGCGAAGAAGTATGGCGTGGCCCTCGCCGAGGAACTGTGCGAGGAGATCATCCGCCACGCCGACTCCCAGGGGTACACGCTGCTGGGCCCGGTCAAGGCGACCTTCGTGAAGAACACGGATCTCAAGCGCGGCCAGCTGGGCATCGAGTCACTCACCGAGAAGGACGCCTCGCAGGCCCCGGCCTCCCCTCCCCCAGCGGCTCCCTCGGCACCTCGCGCGCCGTCGCCCGCTCCGGCTCCGGCTCCCCGAGACGAGGTCGCCCCCACAGTGGCACAGCCGGCGGTACCGGCGCCGCAGGAAGTCGCCCGGCTCGAGCACGAGGGGCGCCAGCACACGCTGCGCGAGGCCGGCACTGTGATCGGCCGCTCCACCTCGGCAGACCTCACCATCTCGGACACCGGCATCTCCCGTCGGCATCTGGAGATCTTCCACGACGGCCAGCGCTGGATCGCCCGGGACCTGGGGTCGACCAACGGCTCCTACATCGACGGCGAGCAGCTCACCGGTTCCCACGACCCGGCCGAGCTCGTCGACGGAGCGCTCCTCTCGCTGGGCAACGCCCGACTGCGCTTCCGGCTGGCGACCGAGGAGGTGTGATGAGCGAACTGGCCATCACCGTCCTGCAGTTCGGGCTCCTGCTGCTGCTGTGGATCCTGATCCTCTCGATCATCGCCGCCCAGGGGCGGGATCTGATGGTCTCGAAGAAGTCCCGGACTCGTGTCCACGCCTCAGCGACCCGCAGGAACGACGGCGGCGCGTCCCGCGCCCAGGCGGGCTCCTCGGCCCCCAGCACAGGTCAGACCCCCCGCCCCAGACCCAAGAAGCTCGCCGTCACCGAGGGGCCGCTCGCCGGCACCCAGCTGGACCTCGGCTCCGCGCCGATCATGCTCGGCCGCGCCCAGGAATGCACTCTGGTGCTGGAGGACGACTACGCCTCCGGCAAGCACGCCCGGCTCTTCCCGCAGGGCTCACGCTGGTTCCTCGAGGATCTCGGCTCCACCAACGGCACCTGGCTCGGTGAGGAGCAGCTGACCCGGGCCTCCACGGTGGAGCCCGGGGAGCGCATCCGCATCGGCAAGACCGTCCTGGAGCTGAGGACCTGACCCGTGGCCCTGGTCTTCCGCTTCGCCGCCCGCTCTGACACCGGAGTCGTCCGTTCCAAGAACGACGACTCCGGCTATGCAGGGCGCTATTTCGCCGTGGTCGCCGACGGGATGGGCGGCCATGCCGGCGGCGACGTCGCCAGCGCCTCCACAGTGCTGGATCTGGCCCATCTGGACACTCGAGGCTTCGCCGAGCCGGACACCGTGCTGGCCGATGAGATCCAGACCGCCAACGCATTCCTCAACAAGCTGGTGAAGGCCAACCCGAAGCTCTCCGGGATGGGCACCACCATCACCTCCCTGCTGATCACCGGGGACCGCCTGCAGTTCGCCCACATCGGCGACTCCCGGGCCTATCGGTTGAAGAAGGGCCGGTTCCGACAGGTCAGCAAGGACCACACCTTCGTCCAGCGGCTCGTCGACGAGGGCCGCCTGGATCCCCACGAGGCCGAATTCCACCCGCACAAGAACGTGCTCATGCGGGTCCTCGGCGACGTCGACGCCTCACCCGAACTCGACATCACCTCCTTCCCGCTGGAGGCCGGGGAACGCTGGCTGCTGTGCTCCGACGGGCTCAACGCCGTGGTCTCGGACCGGCTCGTGGAGCAGAAGCTGCGCTCGGAGCAGTCGCTGGAGTCCATCGTCGAGGAGCTGGTCGACCTCACCCTGGAAGGTGGGGCCCCGGACAACGTCACCGTGATCTGCCTGGAGGTCGTGGAGGCCGACAAACAGGACCTCACCCCGAGCCGCCGTCTGCCGCTGACCCCTGCCGCGGTGGAGGCCGCCGCGGAGGGCTACCAGCCGCCCACCGACCAGCCGGTCGAGGGCGCGTCCCCCGGGGACGCTGAGGAGACCATGGAGCTGGTACCCGTGGTCAACGTCGACGCCCTCTCGGAGCATCCCCCGGAGGAGGACGACGAGCTCTCCCCGCTGACCGCCTCAATGCTGGGCCAGGAGCTGGAGACCCGCCCGCACCTGCTGGTGGGGGCCGCGGACAAGGCCACTGAAACCGGGATGATCCCCGTGGTGGCCCGCAATGTGGACGAACACCCGATGGCGGTGCTGCTCACCGGCCAGCCGCTGATCCCGGTGCGCCACACCTACTCGGAGATGCTCGGTGAGCACCGTGGCTCCTCCGAGGAGGAGAGCCCCCGCTCCCAGGAGCCCACCGCATCCGCTCCCTCCGCCGAGGGTGACCCGGACGACGCTGACCGCGCCGACCGTCCCGACCGCGCCGACCGCGCCGACCGTGCGAAGCCCCCGGCCACCCCGGAGACGAAGGCCCCGGCAGACGCCGGTGCGGCCTCCCCGCGGGAGGACGAGGAGGACCCGGACCTCTCCGATCCGGCACTGACCACGGCCGACCTCGGCGACCCGGAGCTCGACGTGGAGGAGGTGGCGATCGCCGGCCGTGCCTCACGGCGTCGCCGCTGGTTCCTGCCGACCTTCGTCACGCTGCTGGCGCTGCTGCTGGGCACGGTGATGTTCCTGGGCTACATCTGGACCCAGACGCAGTACTACGTGGGCCAGGACGAGGGCGAGGTGGCCATCTACAACGGCGTCTCCCAGTCCCTGGGCCCGATCCCGCTCTCCGGAGTCGACGAGCATGCCGGCTTCGACGTCGAGGAGCTCTCGCCCTATCACCGCGAGCGTGTGCTGCGCGGCATCCCCGCCGATGACCGCAGCCATGCCGAGACGATCGTGGAACAGTTGCGCGCGACCACCTCCTCAGCAGACCTCAACGAGGACGATGACGAGGACGATGACGAGGACGATGACGGGGACGCCGAGGAGGACACCGAGGAACCGGGCGAGGACGACGAGACGACCGACGACCCCACCGGGGACGCCGCTGATGACGAGGACGGAGGTGATGAGCAGTGACTCAGCTGGAGACCGCGCCCAGACCGCGGCGCAACGTGGAGCTCGTGCTGCTGCTGCTCGCGCTGACCATCGGCATCGGTGCGAAGTTCCTCGTCGCCGTCGCGATGGACGAGCCCTGGGACCGGACGTACTACACCGAGGCGGCGCTGTTCATCGGCATCACCTTCGCCTTCCACCTCGTGCTGCGCCTGCGGGCCAAGTATGCGGACCCGTTCATCCTGCCCATCGTGGTGGCGCTCAACGGCCTGGGCATGGCGATGATCCACCGCCTGGACCTGGTCAGCGGGGGTCCGCCTGCAGAGGACCGTCAGCTGATGTGGACGCTGGTCTCGATGCTCGCGGCGATGGCGCTGCTGTGGTTCCTGCAGGACCACCGGCGGCTGCGCCAGCTGACCTACATCTCCCTGCTGGTCAGCGTGGTGCTGCTGTTTCTGCCGTTGATCCCTGGGCTGGGGATGACGATCAACGGGGCCAGGATCTGGGTCAACCTCGGCTTCGCCTCCTTCCAGCCCGCGGAGATCGCGAAGATCACCCTGGCGATCTTCTTCGCCGGGTTCCTGGCCAACAACCGGGACCTCATCCTGCTGGCCGGCCGGCGCATCGGGCCGCTGCAGCTGCCCCGCGCCCGGGACCTGGGTCCGATGTTCATCGCGTGGATCGTCGCCATCGGGGTGCTGGTCGTGCAGAACGACCTGGGCACCTCGATCATGTTCTTCGGACTCTTCATGGGCATGATCTATGTGGCCACCTCCCGGCTGTCCTGGATCATCATCGGCATCGGCCTGGTCGCCGTCGGCGGGGTGCTGGCCTACCTGTTCGTCCCGCACGTCACCCAGCGGGTGGAGATCTGGCTCTTCGCCTTCGACGACGACATCTACTCGCGGCAGTTCGGCGGGTCGCACCAGATCGTCCAAGGGCTGTTCGGGCTCTCCAACGGAGGCCTGACCGGCACCGGGTTCGGCTCCGGACTGCCTCAGCATGTGCCGCTGTCGAACTCGGACATGATCATCGCCTCCTTCGGCGAGGAGCTCGGGTTCATCGGGCTCTCGGCGATGCTGATGCTCTACCTGCTGCTGTTCAGCCGCTTCATGCGCGCCGGACTGGGCACCCGTGACGCCTTCGGCAAGCTGCTCGCCGTGGGCTTCGCCGTGGTGCTGGTGCTGCAGATCTTCGTGGTGGTCGGCGGGATCACCCGGGTCATCCCGATGACCGGTCTGACCACACCCTTCCTCGCCGCCGGCGGCTCCTCGCTGCTCGCGAACTGGCTGATCCTCGCGCTGGTGCTGATGATCTCCCATGCCGCTCGGCGACCCATCATCGTCGGCCCGATGGTCAACGTCACCGGCACCGAGGCCGCCGGCACGGAGAACCCCACCCATGCGGAAGGTCCGGGAGCCGCCGAGCCGCGGCGCCCGGTGCCCAAGCCGCTCTCCCCCTCCGAACGCACCCAGCGGCACGCGCCGGCCCATGGGCATCCTGTCGAGGAGTCAGGGCCCTCGGACGAGCCTGCAGGAGGTGCCCGGTGAACAACGCGATCCGCCACACCTGGATGGTCAGCGTCGCCCTGTTCGTGGTGCTCTTCGCCGCCCTGAGCCTCATCCAGGTGGGCCTGACCGAGGAGCTGAACGCCGACTCGAAGAACACGCGCCAGGTCTACACCGAACGCGGCGCCCCGCGCGGCGCGATCACCGTCGACGGCAGCGCGATCGCCGAATCCGTGCCCTCCGAGGGGACGCCCTTCGACTACCAGCGCGTCTACCACGATCCGGAGCTCTACGCCGGCATCACCGGGTTCTACTCCATCGCCGCCCAGTCCACCGGCCTGGAGAATGCGATGAACGAGTATCTCACCGGGCAGTCGGACAGCCAGTTCTTCGACCGGATCACCTCGCTGTTTACCGGAGAGACACTCGAAGGCGCCCAGGTGGAGCTCACCCTGGACGCTGAGCTGCAGCGGCTGGCCTATGACACCATCCCGGACGGCACCCGCGGATCGATCATCGTCACCGATGTCCGCACCGGGGCGATCCGTGCGATGGCGACCAAACCGAGCTATGACACCAACGACCTCGCCGTGCACTCCACCAGCCGGTTCCAGGAGACGATGGATGAGCTCCTGGAGGTGGACGGGCTCAGCCCCTACCGGTTCCGGCCCACCGCCGAGGCCATCGCCCCCGGCTCCACGTTCAAACTGATCGACCTGGTCGCCATGCTGGAGTCCGGGGACTATGACGCGGACTCCACGCTGGACAACCCCGCCGAGCTCGAGCTGCCGCAGACCACCCGGACGCTGCGCAACTTCTTCGGCGGCATCTGTGACCAGCAGTCCGAGGCGGACCTGCGTTTCATCACCGCCCAGTCCTGCAACACCCCTTTCGCCGAGATCGCCATGGAGATGGGCGAGGAGCCGATCCGTGAGGCCGCCGAGGCCTTCGGCTGGAACCAGAGCCTGCAGATTCCGCTCTCGGTCTCGGCCTCGAGCTTCCCGGAGACCGCCAATGACGCCGAACTGGCCCGGGCCGCGATCGGTCAGCAGTCGGTGACCGCGACGCCGCTGCAGATGAACATGGTGGCCATGGCCATCGCCAACGAGGGCACGCTGATGGCGCCCAACCTGATCCAGTCAGTGCGCGGAGCCGACCTGCAGGTGATCGAACGGCCCGAGCCGGAGGTCTTCGCGGAGCCGATCTCGGAGGGCATCGCCGAAGAGCTCACCGACCTGATGCTCGGCCCGGTGGAGTCCGGGACCGCGATGGGTGCGCAGAGCCAGCGGTTCGACATCGCCGCGAAGACCGGCACCGCACAGACCGGCCACGTGAGGGAGGACGGCACTGAGCTGGTGAACTCCTGGATCACCGGCTTCGCCCCAGCGGACGATCCGCAGTACGCGGTGACCGTGGTCTATGAGCGCATCGACTACAGCACCGGCTCCTCCCTGACAGCGCCGAACCTTCGCACGATGCTGGAGGCGGTGATCGAGGAATGAGACCTGCTGTGGGCATCCTCATGGGCGACCGCTACAAACTCACCGAGCGGATCGCCATCGGTGGCATGGGCGAAGTGTGGAAGGCCTCCGACGAGATCCTGGGCCGGACGGTGGCCATCAAGATCCTCAAGGAGGAGTACACCGGTGACGAGGCCTTCCTGCGCCGCTTCCGGGCAGAGGCTCGGCACACCGCTCTGCTGAACCACCCCGGCATCGCCGACATCTACGACTACGGCGAGCAGGCCGGGTCCGGGTATCTGGTCATGGAGCTGGTCCCGGGGCGGCCGCTGTCTGTGCTGCTGGAGAAGGACCGGACGCTGTCCTGGGAGAAGACGCTGTCGATCATCGCCCAGACCGCGCGCGCCCTGCAGGTCGCCCACGATCAGGGGCTGGTGCACCGGGACGTGAAGCCGGGGAACCTGCTGATCACCCCGACCCGACGGGTGAAGATCACCGACTTCGGCATCGCCCGGCTCGCCGACCAGGTCCCGCTGACCGCCACCGGCCAGGTGATGGGGACGGTCCAATACCTGTCTCCGGAGCAGGCCACCGGTCAGCACGCCACCGGGTCCTCAGACATCTACGCGCTGGGGATCATCGGCTACGAGGCCCTGGTGGGGCACCGCCCGTTCACCGGGGAGTCGCAGATCGCGATCGCGCTGAAGCAGGTCAACGATGCCCCGCCGCCGCTGCCGGACTCCGTCCCGGAGCCGGTGCGGGCCCTGATCATGTCCATGCTGGCCAAGGACGCCGGCGATCGGCCGATGAACGCCACAAAGCTCGCCGAAGCCTCCGACGCCCTGCTGCGCCATGATCCGGAGGCCGCGATCACGGCGGTGCCGACCATGCTGAACCATATGAGCCGCCCCGGGGCCGAGGACGAGGCAACCCAGGTGATGGCGGCGGCCACCAAGCCCACCGCGGTGGTGCCCACTGCCGGGGCCGCGGGCGTCGCCGGGGCCTCTGGGGCCTCTGTGCCGACTCCGGCGCTCTCCGCCCGCACTCCGGAGCAGCCGCCCGAGGACGTCGGCACCGCCGACGCGGCGGCGCATTCCCGAGGAGCCGCCGAGGGTTCTGCGGGTTCCCGGGGGTCCACAGGTGGGCTGACCCGCTGGCGGTGGCCACTGGTGGCGCTCGTCGCCCTGGTGCTGTTGGCGCTGTTCGGATCCTGGGTCCTGCCGCGACTCACCAGCACCGAACCGGAGCCGCAGCCCACAGTGACTGAGACCTTCACCGCAGAGGCGGAGACCGTGCAGGTCGATGAGACGGACTTTCTGGGTCTGACCGTCGAGGCCGCCACAGCGCAGCTGACCGAGATGGGGTTGGAGGTGGAGTCCGAGGCGGTGGAGTCCACCCAGCAGGCCGGGACCGTCGTCGGCGTCGCGCCCACCGGGCAGGTGCCGATGGGCGCCACTGTGCGGCTGTCCTACTCCGGAGGTCTCGAGACCGTCCCGGCTCCGGCCGATCCGGGCGCCGATGAGCAGGGCCAGGGTGCCGAGGACACCGACCGGGAGGGCGGCCGGCAGGACGACCAGGGTCCGGGTCAGGATTCGGGACAGCCCGGAGGCGACGCGGACGGAGCCCCGCCGGGCGACGGCGAGACGCAGCCCGACACTGACTCCCCGGCACCGACGTCCCCGAGTCCCACCGAGGAGGATGGCGCGGACGAGCCGGAGGACGAGGCCGACGAGGAGACGGCTCCGAGCCCCACCGAGGACGAGCCGGAGGATGACGAGGCCGAGGCGGCGCCGGAGTCCACCACCGGCCAGCAGACCGAGGACTCGGAGTCCGGTGAGACTGATGGATCAGAGCCGCAGTCTGACCAGGCCGAGGACACGACACGAACTGGACAGGCATGATGACGGAGAACGGACACCGCGTACTCAACGGCCGGTATCGCATCGAGGCCCTCATCGGGCGGGGCGGGATGGCCGACGTGTACCTCGGTCATGACCTGTCTCTGGACCGCCAGGTGGCGGTGAAGATGCTCCGTCCGGACCTCGCCCGGGACCCGCAGTTCCAGGGCCGGTTCCGACGTGAGGCGCAGTCTTCGGCCTCGTTGAACCATCACAACATCGTCGGGGTCTATGACACCGGCCGCGCCGACGTCGAGGACACCCAGCACTCCGAGGTCAAGACGCCCTACATCGTCATGGAGTACGTGGACGGCGTCACTCTGCGCCACATCATGCACGGCACCCCCTCCCACGAGGGTGCTGACGACGACGGCCCGGAGGAGGAGGCCACTCAGCTGCAGTCCGCGGCGGAGGACCGCACAGTCGCCGACGGCGCCCCGGCCGCCGAGGGCTCGGACCCTGACGTGCTGGCTCTGGGCGACACCGGACGGACCGAAGCCCAGGAGCATGGCCCGGCCGCCGACGTCGGCGGGCCGTTGCGCCGCAAGATCGATGACGCCCTGGGCAAGCCGCTGCCCGAGTCGGAGGCCGCCGAGTATCTGGACGGCATCCTCGGCGCGCTGAGCTACAGCCACGAGAAGGGCATCGTCCACCGGGACATCAAACCCTCAAACGTGATGGTGGCGCAGAACGGCGCGGTGAAGGTGATGGACTTCGGCATCGCCCGCGCGCTGGCGGACTCGGCCTCGACGATGACGCAGACCTCCGCTGTGGTCGGCACCGCCCAGTATCTCTCTCCGGAGCAGGCCCGCGGCGAGGTGGTCGACCACCGCAGCGACCTGTATTCGGCCGGCTGTGTGCTCTTCGAGCTGCTGACCAACCGGCCGCCGTTCCAGGGGGAGTCCCCGGTCTCGGTGGCGTACCAGCATGTGCGGGAGGATCCGCCGCTGGTCTCTGACCTGAACCCGCGGGTCTCCCCGGCGATGGAGTCCGTGGTGGCCAAGGCTCTGGTGAAGGATCCGGCGGAGCGGTTTCAGAACGCCGAGGAGTTCGCCGGTGCGGTGAAGGACGCCCTGCACGGGGTGCCGGTGGGGGACGCGACCCAGACGATGCCGGCAGTTGTTGCCGGGCAGGACTTCGATCAGCTGGTCAGTGCTGGAGCGGCCGGGCTCGGAACCCCGTTGTCGGCGCGCACCCCGGAGGACCCGGACCTGTATGAGGAGTATGAGGAGGTCGCGGAGAAGCCGCGCGGCCGGCGTCGTCTCGCCTGGCTGTGGGTGGTCGTACTGATCGCTCTGGTGGCGGGAGGGGCATGGGCCCTGGTGCGCACGCTGGACGCCGACGCCGTCGCCGTCCCAGAGGTGGAGGATCTGCCTCGGGCGGAGGCCCTGGCGGTGCTGGCCGATGCGAACATCGACCCGGCGGAGATCGAGACGGTTCCGCATGAGGAGATCGAGGCCGACCATGCCATCGGCACGGATCCGGAGGCGGGCCAGCGGCTCGGTGAGGACGAGGAGCTGACCCTCTTCATCTCGGCCGGTCAGGATCAGGTGATGGTCCCGGACGGTCTGCAGGGTGAGTCGGAGGCCTCTGTGCGCGCCGAGCTCGAGTCAGTGGGGCTGGAGGTCGGCGAGGTCACCGAGGAGGACCATCCGACCGTGGGCGCCGGGGAGCTGATCTCCACGGATCCGCAGGGCGGGACCTCGGTGGAGCTGGGCTCGGCAGTGGACCTGGTGCTGGCCACCGGGCAGTACCCGGTACCTGATGTGGCATTGCTGTCCGAGTCCGAGGCCAGGACCGCCCTGGAGGAGGCGGGCTTCACCGTCACCTCCTCCACGGTCGACTGGGACACCTCTGAGTACGACGCCGGCACCGTGGGCGGCACGTTCTACGACGGCAGTCTGATGGCCCCTGGCACCCCGATCCCTCAGGGGTCCACGGTGTCGATCTCCATCGCCACCGCCCCTGAGCCGGAGGACACCCCGGAGCCCGAGGAGCCTCGCGATCCCGAGGACGAGGAGGAGGACGAGCCGGAGGACGAGGAGTCGCCCACCGACGAGCCGACCGAGGATGAGGACGACTCGGAGGACAACGGGAATGGCAACGGCAACGGCGGCGATGACGACGAGGACGCCGAAGACTCGGATGAGGAGTCTGCCGACGACGAGGACGACTCTGAGGACGACTCCGACGGAAATGGGAACGGCAACGGCAACGGAAATGGGAACGACGACGAGGAGTGACTCGTCGGCTTCGCCGCATCGGACGGGTCATCGGATGGTCGTCTCCGACAGGATGCATGCGGATCCGCGCCGCTGACAGCCGGGACCAGTGTCCTCACCAGGTGAGCCAGCGCCCGGATGCACCGGGTCTCCCCGCGCAGCTCAGTCGTCCCAGTTGGCCTCGTGAGCCTCATACATCGACTCATCATCAGAGTGCCGGGTCGCGAAGACCGCTCTGATGCCAGCACCTGGCTTGAGCTGCCTGATCATGAAAAGCGGCTCTTCGGAGTTGAGGTGGGGGCAGACGACTCGCCGGTGAGCTGAGCACGGGACGAAGAAGGGGTCGGAGCCCCTGATGATGTGTAGCGACCAAGCAAACACATCTAGGAAGCCCCGACCCCGATGTCCGAGAATACGCGCCCGGCCCCGGCCTGCCCAGCTGGCCAGCACGCCTACTGCCACAACTGCGACCTCTTCGCTGACCTCGATGGCCTCCACGTCATCGCCGTGGAACGCCCATCCACTGCGGGGCTGCTGCGCGTGGTCGTCGAATCAGCACCAGAACCGGAGGGTTGCCCGGACTGCGGCGTGATCGCCACCAGTGCCGGCCGCAAGAACGTCGAGCTCATCGATGCTCCGGTCTATGGCATCCCGGCGAGGCTACGCTGGCGCAAGCGCCGATGGCGCTGCGCCGATCCTGACTGCGACCGCGGAGTCTTCACCGAGCAGAATCCGGCGGTGGCCGCCCCGCGGGCGCTGCTGACCCGCCGGTGCATCAGCTGGGGTGTGGCCCAGATGCGCCGGGAGAACGTCTCGGTGGCGGGCTTGGCCCGTCAGCTGGGGGTGGACTGGCATACCGTCTGGAACGCGATCGCCGCACTGTTGCAGGCCGCTGCTGATGATGAGCGTCGCTTCGCCGGGGTGGTCACTCTGGGCGTGGATGAGCATATCTGGCACCACGTCGATCGGCGTCGACGCGGGCGGAAGGAGCTCACCGGCATGGTCGACCTCACCAGGAACCGCCAGGGGCGGGTGCAGGCGCAGTTGCTGGACCTGGTGCCCGACCGCTCCGGCACCGTCTACGCCGACTGGCTCACCGCCCGCAGCCCCGGCTTCCGCACCGGGATCCGGATCGCCCCGCTGGATCCCTTCGCCGGGTACAAGAACGCGATCGATGCCCACCTCGACGAAGCCGCCGCGGTGCTGGACGCTTTCCATGTGNCTCTGGGCCACCGAGGCCGGAAAGGCGATCCGCTCTATGGGATCCGGCGGCTGCTGCAGGCCGGGATCGAGCACCTCAGCCAGGCCCAGTGCCGGCGGATCGAGAAGGTCATCACCACGGATCCCCGCCATGAACAGGTCTTCATCGCCTTCCAGTGCGCCCAGGAACTCCGCTCGGCCTATCAGCACCATGACATACGCGCCGGACGGCGCATCGCGCTCAAGGTCCTCGAGTCCTTCCGGTCCTCTCCGGTGGCCGAGATCGCGAAGCTGGGCCGGACCCTGCGTCGGTGGCGTAGAGAGTTCTTGGCCTACTTCACCACCGACCGGTCGAACAACGGCGGCACCGAGGCGGTCAACGGACTCATCGAGCTGGCTCGCAGGATCGCTCGTGGGTTCCGGAACCGGGACAACTACCGGCTACGGATGCTGCTGATCGGAGGAGGCCTCGATGGGTATCTCCCCACCTGAACTCCGAAGAGCCGGTTATACCTACCTGCACTCCGCAGTGGACGGGTACTCCCGACTGGCCTACACCGAGGCCCTCGATGATGAGACCGCAGCCACCACGATCGGCTTCTTCTCCCGGGCCCGGGCCTTCTTCGCCGCTCACGGGATCGATCGGCTGGATCGGGTGGTCACCGACAACGGGAACAACTACCGGGCCGCGGACTTCACCCGCACAGTAGAAGCCCTGGCCGGTAGGCATCAGCGGATCCGGCCCTACACCCCACGGCATAACGGCAAGGTCGAGCGGTTCAACCGGCTGATGATCGATGAGGTGCTCTACACCCAGATCTATGCCTCAGAGCAGGCTCGCCGGGACGCGTTGGCAGTGTGGATCAATCACTACAACTATCATCGACCCCATACCGCCTGTGGCGAGATGCCCCCGGCCTCACTGGTCCCGTCCCGTGTCAACAACGTCACGCCCTCTTACAACTAGGACCGCGACCAACAGACCAGCAGTCAACCACCGAACCCGGCCCGCATGACGACCGTGCACAGCGCCCTGTGTCGCCCGCCGCGTACCCATGTCCTGGATCAATCCTCTCGCCGTGCCGGTCAGATGTTGGTGTCTCGCTGGTTCGCCACAGCTTGGAGACGGTCCTCCAGCTGCCAGAACACCAGGTGGGCGGGGGTCCGGGAGAGAACCTGATACTCCGGAGCCTGCCCTTCATGACCCAACGGCATGACGGCGTAGGGGCCAGCTGTCCCAGCGCAGACGTACTCCGTGGGCTCCACATGCCAGCCCTGGGACTCCATCCTCACTGTCCAGTGCCACCAGGGCTGCCCCCACAGCCTCCCCATTGCCGGGTTGGCCTCGTGCGGCACCGGTACCAGGCTTCCTTCTGCGCGGGCGGCGAAGGTGTTGGTGGGAACGAGCACAGGAAGGGCGTGGAGATTCCACGACGGCGCTGCCCCGGTCCACTCGAGGATCCTGTGACTGACCTCGTCCGCAGGCAGCACCTCGACCCAGTAGTGATCCGGCCCGGGGGTCCGCCACGCGCTGCGTCCGTGGTGCTCGGCGAAGCCGGGTTGGGCGACCACCAGGGCAGTATCACCGGAGACCGCGATCTGCAGGAGGGACTCCTGCCCATCCTTGAGCCGGGCGATCACCTGGATGTTGATGTCACCCTGCTCCATCGCCCGGCAGAAGAATGCGCCGAGACGGGTGGGGCGCCGCTCGGCGTCGAGCAGGTGCAGGCGTGTCATGTCCGCGATGACCTCATCGGTGAGTCCGCGAGGTCGGAACAGCTTCCGCTTCAGGTTCACCGGGTTCGTCGGGTTGAGGTGGCCGACCTGCATCAAGGTCGCGGCGTGGATGAACTCGCCCTCGCGGAGCAGCGGGGGCTGGTCCGCCCAGGGGACGAGCGACTCGACCTCTGAACCGAAGGCGTCCGAGGCGACGTCGTCCAGTTCCGAAGGGCTTGGATGCTGGGCCGCTTCCGCAGCCAGCACCGGATCAGCGGACTTCAGCACCTCGGTGCTGCGCACCATACGCTCGAAGGCCTCGTGGTGCATCAGTCGGTCCTGGATGCTGCAGGTGGTGGTCACCTGTACCGCCCAGTCGTCTTGGATGAAGAGGTACTCCGCCCCCGAGACCAGCTTCCCGCCAGGAACCCTGTGCACGTACTCGATGCGTCGACGAGTCAGCGAATCAGAGTTCTCCAGTTCTCCGATAGGTTCATCAGGCTCAGGTGCCAATGGAGCCGGCTCCCACCCGGAGACGTCGATGAGCCTGAAGTCGTCCAAGGCGCTGCGCAGCCCAGCGATGGCTCGCTGCGCAAAGTCGCGGATGTCTCCGGCGAAGGGATTCACCGTGGCGACCAGATTCGGGGCGACGGGCTCGTCCGGCAAGACGGCCAGGAGCTCGACCTCCTCGCGGGCATGCTGGGGCTGCCACCCCTCCTCCGGCGTGAAGCTCAACACGCCGGTGAAGCCGGTACAGGTCTCAGCGGGCTCAGTCATGACTCCTTCTCCTGGGGATAGGTTCACAGCAATGCTTCACTGCGGGGACGGTCACGAGGCACGTCCCGCACGGCGCTCACGACGACGAGCCTTCTCTGAGATGCCGACGGGAAACTCCCCTCGAGCCCGCAGCTCATCATCAGAGTAGAGAGGCGTATTCTTCCGACCCCGGTCCCCACCGCGGGCAACCCAGTCCTTATGCCATCGAGGACGAAGGAAATCCGGCCACCAGACTCTCGAGACAATCACACCAATACAGGAAAGCCAAAAAACAATAGAATGAATGCCAAAGGGCGCTTGGAATGCCGCATCAATGCCTAGGATATCCAGGTACTGAACCACCAGACTCCATATAATCCTTGCAACAGTGGCCAATAGTTTCGATTATGAAAGCTCGAACTCGGCCCCGCTGCCCATTTCCTTCGACGCCCTGTCCACGCCTGCCATGCATAGATCCACGCCGGGATGGCGGGAGCCAGGCCTATCAAGCCGGCAACGAGGAAGAACCCGACGTCACCCGAGGACACGGTCACCGCCCCGCACGGCGTTCGCGACGACGAGCCTTCTCCGAGATGCCGGCGGGGAACTCCCCTCGAGCCCGCAGCTCATCATCAGAGTAGAGAGGCGTATTCTTCCGATCCCGGTCGCCACCACGAGCAACCCAGTCCTTATGCCACTGAGGACGCAAGAACTCCGGCCACCAGCACAAGAAGACGAGGACTAGCGCCACGCCGAGAGCCAAGAACGCCACTGCGATCCCCTGATACGCAGGAAATAGGTATTCAATCGTACTGAAGACTCCGTAACAGAGCCACCCTGAACCAATTACACCAACAACGAATGGCCAATAATTCCTCTTATGCCAGGAAAAGACCGGTGGAATTCCCACGGTGCGTGGAGCGCGAACCCACCGTCGATATCTACCCGACCATGCCAAGCATGCAAACACCCACGTCCCAATCGTCGGCAGGACTGAAAGAATGATGAACGATGCGACTGAGCCCATCAGTACCTCACAACCTCAAGAGAATGGGTTGAGTGAATCGAGAACATTCTTTCCCCCTTCAATAATCTGCTCACCAATATGACCACCGTTGTGACGTGAATCATTCATTCCTTCGCCGAATGCTCCCCCGAGCCATCCTCCGACGGCGCTCCCCGCTACACCACCGACGACTCCACCGATAGCCGCGCCTACCCCTGGGATCGGGATCAAGACTTGCCCGACTGCAGCTCCACCGACAGCACCGAATTTTGCGCCCGCAGCTGCTCCAACTGCCTCAGCTGAGGTCTTCACACCAGCGTCCACCGCTGCTGCCTGTCGGTGCTCGGCCTCCGAAGCTCCGGGGTTCCGCTTCAGGCTGTCGTTGTACCCCTGGTTGTAGTTTCCATAGGCTCCAAAACCGAGGCCAGCCACGCCCAGCCCCCTCATGGCCTTGCTGTTGGAGATGTCCTCCAACCGGTTGACCGCGTTTCGCATCGCGGTCGAGGACTTCCCCGTGTCTCGCGGCGGCCCTGAGGATTCGGACAGCTGCAGCCGCATGTTGACCTTGTCCCCGTTGAAGTTCAGCTTCATGTTCTTCAACCCGGGGACTCTCCGCAGCGCAAACCCCAGCACCGAAGATCCCTTTGCAGCGTCGCGAAGCATGGCGCTGGTCTCGTTGTTGCTGACCCGGCGTCCACCACCCGCGGCCTCTGAGAAGCGCTGGATGTAGCTGTCCGGGACCCCCGCCCGCCGAGCCAACCATGCGGCAGACGCGGCCGACGCGCCCGAGAGCCCATCTCCGCCGAAGAAGGACATCAGCCGCCCGTCCTTCCAGTACGGCTTCATCAGCGCGGCATCGCCCAAGGTATTGGTCAGCCCCCGATTCGCCCCGCTCAAGCCGTCGAAGCCCTTCGACATCATGCCCGGCCACGCAGGCGGCCCACTCGACCCGTGGCTGCCCTGCAAGGCGTTGACGCAATCGGCGACTGCTTGGTCATACTGCTCGCCCAACCCGTTGATACGGACCTGCAGGTCATTGACGCGGATCCAGTAGGCGTCGTCTCGGTCCTCGGGCGGAACAGCATTCTCCGCAGCAGCCTGGCTGCGCACGTCGACGATGCTTGACCGGAGAAGATCCACCGCGTCCTGGAAACTCACGAGCGCGTTCTTCACCGATTCCGCCGCGGTCTCGTAGTTCTCCACGTCTGGTAGCACGAGCCGCTGAAACGCACTGTGGACCTCTTCGGCCTGTGGAGTGTCGAATCGCCCGTCAGCGAGTTTGCCCCAGGACGTCGCGGCGTCGTCGTAACGGGACCTGACAGTCGTGGCATGACTGCCGATGCGACTGGCGGCGTCCGAGACCGCAGACTCGGCCGGCAGCTCGGCCGGGAGAGCCTCCAAGCTCACGGCAGGCACGTAGCAGACGTCCACGTCAGAATCCCTTCACGTTCTCGGCCTTGGTGGCAGCATCTTCCGCCTCCTGGCGCTGCTGGTCGTCACCATCGATGTGGTGCTCGATGACCTCATCCGTGCGGTCACAGGCATTGAGCGCCGTCGACTCCGCGTCGGAAAGCAGCGGACTCAGCTTGTCCTGGTACACCTGCTCCAGCGCCGCCGTGATCTCTGCGGAGTGTGCGGCCTCCACTGCGGCCGTGATCCGCGCGTACAGGTTCGGGTCCTGGTCGTCCAGGCTCTGGATCTCGGCCCGTGCCCCGCTGATCGCCTCACGGCTGCTGGCCACCTGAATGTCCCATCGCGCCATCTGTCTCCCCACTGATTCTCACTGCTGATGTCCTGGCGTGAGCCGTGCGGCACCGCTGAGGTGACGTCACGCGGCTCAGGGGCAGGCACCCGTCGAAACCCAGAGCCCATCCCTGAGATCCCCCGCCGGCCAGCCAACCACAGCTGACCGGCAGCGGCCTCAGCCGATGTTCGAGATCGCGCTGCGCGTCTTCGACTGCGTCGTCGTCGCCGTCTGGTCATTGCTGGACAGCGTCTGACGCACCAGAGCGATGATGCTCTTCACCTCGTTCGAAGCGTTGTT
>NZ_BAAGRN010000007.1:0-143099 GCF_054782935.1 Nesterenkonia suensis
GAGTTGGGACGGATACCGCCGCGGAGATTCTCATTGTGGCGGGAGACAACCCCGAGCGGATCCGCTCCGAGGCCGCATTCGCTAAGCTCGCCGGGATCAGTCCTGTACCTACGGGCTCTGGCATGACAAGTGGCAAACACCGGATCAACCATGGCGGGCACCGGCAGCTCAACGCGGCGATCTACAGGACTGTGATCGTGAGGATGCAGTTCCACGAACCGACCAAGGCCTATGTCGCTCGACGAACTGCGGAAGGAAAGAGCAAGCGCGACATCATCCGTTGCCTGAAACGCTACGTGATCCGCGAGGTCTACCACCTCATCAAAGCATCACCAGCAGGCGCAGACGCGGTGGTGCCAGCTACTTGACAGCTATAGGAGCGTCAACGCGCTGATGGAGTCAGTGATCGGGCTGTTCAAGACTGAAGCGATCCGCACTGACGTCTTCCACGAAGGTCCCTTCCGGAAGCTGGCAGACGTGGAGTTCGCCACCGCCGGATGGGTCGACTGGTGGAACCACCAGAGGCTGCACAGCAGCATCGAGAACCTGACCCCGATAGAGTACGAACAGCTCCACTACGCCGCCTTGGAAGCGGAGCCCCACCTCATATGAAAGCGGCAGAGAACCTGGGGCGCTTCACTTCCGCGGGGCGAAGAAGGATGCCGGTGTCGAGACGAAACTTCACGACCTCAGGCACTTCTATGCCTCCGGTCTGATCGCAGCAGGGTGCGACGTCGTGTCGGTATCCAAGGCCCTCGGCCACGCCTCGACGTCGACGACCCATAAGACCTACCTGCATCTCTGGTCGTCTGCAGAGGAGAAGACCCGCATCGCAGCGAGTAAGCTCGCACAGGAGGCTCTTACTATGCACGCACCGTGCACAGAAGAGCTGATTCAGACCGCATCGAACCGATCCTAGCCAACATTCTCATGGAGAATAATGACTACTCATCAAGCACTGACAGCGTATGCCAACGGATAATAGCCCTGCTGTCATAGTTCCCGTACTACTTCTGAGCCCCTGTGTCCCCGTTGCCTCCGGCGTGTGGGCCCTCGTCCGGCGGATTCTCGTCTCCTCAGGGCCCACACCCGGAGACAACACCCGGAAGAACGTATGAACTCTGCTGACTCCGCATCCGCCGACTCCTGGCTCTCCCCCGCGCTGGAGGCGCTCGACCACGCCCTGCGCGGGGAGACTCCCCCGATCGAGTTCCTGCCCGCAGACGGCGACGGCGCCCCGCGCTGGGTCAGCCGCCCGGACGCGGCGCAGACAGACCCGCCGCCCCGCGGAAGCCACGACGCCGGCCCGGGGGCCGCCGTCGTCGTGCGCACCTCCGGCAGCACCGGCACCGCGAAGCAGACTCTGCTCTCCGCCGCGGCGCTGGTGGCCTCGGCGGAGGCCACCGCGCAGGCGCTCGGCGGCCACGGCCAATGGCTGCTGACCCTGCAGCCCAGCTATGTGGCAGGCCTGGCCGTGCTCTCCCGAAGCCTGGTGGCCGGCACCGTCCCCGTCCCGCTGCTGCGCGAGACCACCGATCCCGACCTCTTCGCCGCAGCCGCCGAGCAGCTGACGGCGCCGCGGCGCTTCGTCTCCCTGGTCCCCACCCAGCTGAGCCGGCTGCTGGACAGCGGCGAGCCCCGCACCCTGAAGGCGCTGCGGCGATTCGACACCATCCTGCTCGGCGGCGGGGCCTCCCCCGCGCCGCTGCTGGCCCGCGCCGAGGCGGCCGGACTGCAGGTGGTGCGCACCTACGGGATGAGTGAGACCTGCGGCGGCTGCGTCTACGACGGCCACCCGCTGCCCGGTGTCACCGTGGACACCGACGACGGCGGGCGAGTCCGCCTGGGCGGGCCCATGGTCGCCCTCGGTTACCTGGGCGACCCCCCACTGTCCGCCGCGCATTTCGACGTCGATCCCTTCACCGGGCACCGGCGCTTCCTCACCGACGACCTGGGGACGCTCACCAACGGCGCGGCCCCAGACCCCGCCCAGGACACCGCCCAGGACACCGCCCAGGACACCGCCCAGGACACGCTGAGCATCTCCGGCCGCGTCGACGACGTCATCAACACCGGCGGAGTGAAAGTCTCCGCCGAGCAGGTCCGTGCCGCACTGCTGGAACAGGACACCGTCCGCGACGCGTTCGTCGGCGCGACCCCGGATGCTGACTGGGGCGAACAGGTCTGCGCCGCCGTGGTGCTGGCCGCCGTCTCCCGGACCGGGGACACCCTGGAGGCGCTGCGGGGGGCAGTCCGTGAGACCCTGGGCCCCGCTGCCGTGCCCAAGCAGCTGCATGTGCTGGCCGCCCTGCCGCTGCTGCCCTCCGGGAAGCCGGACCGCCAAGAGCTGCTCAGGATGTTCGCCGGCTGAACGCCGGATGCCCCACCTCGACCGACCGCACCACTGAAGGAGACCCGTGGCCACCACTCAGGACTGGATCGCCGGAGCCCGTCCCCGCACCCTCCCCATGGCGGTGGCTCCGGTGGTGATCGGCGCCGCCGCGGCCGCCGGACTCGGCTCCTTCGACCTGCTGATCGCGGCCCTGGCGATGCTGGTCGCCCTGGCCCTGCAGATCGGGGTGAACTACGCCAACGACTACTCCGACGGGGTGCGCGGCACCGACGACGCCCGCCTGGGACCGATGCGCCTCACCGCCAGCGGAGCCGCCGCCCCGCCGACCGTGAAGGCCGCGGCCTTCCTCTCCTTCGGCGTCGCGGGGGTCGCCGGATTGGCGATCGTGGCGCTGACCGGGATGTGGTGGATGGTCGCGGTCGGGGCGGTCTGTGTGCTGGCCGCCTGGTGGTACACCGGAGGCTCCCGACCGTACGGGTATCTGGGCCTGGGAGAGGTGATGGTGTTCGTGTTCTTCGGGCTCGTCGCCACGCTGGGCACCACCTGGGTGATGGCCGCGCAGCTCAGCGCCGCCGCCGTGGTGGGGGCAGTGGGAGCCGGGCTGATCGCCGCCGCGCTGCTGATGGCCAACAACGTGCGGGACATTCCCACGGATACCGAGTCCGGGAAGCTCACCCTGGCGGTGCGGCTGGGAGACCGCCGGGCCCGGTACAGCTACGTGGCGATGACCGGCGGCGCGGTGCTGCTGCCGCTGATTCTGACGGTGGAGAATCCCTGGTTCCTGCTGGTGGCGCTGGTCTGGCCGCTGTGCGCCGGGCCGGTGCGGATCATGCTCTCCAGCCGGCACACCGGCAGCGCGCTGATCAAAGTCCTGCAGCTGACGAGTCAGGTGAGCCTGGCGTTCGCCGTGACGATGGCCGCGGCGATGCTGCTGAGCTGACTGCTCACCTGTGAGCGTGGGCCAGACGGGTGCGCCCGTTCAGTTGTTGCGCGGGTCCTCCACGTCGGTGTCCTCCGCGGCGTCTGGCGCGGGGTCTGGCGCGGGGTCCTCAGACCGCTTCGGCGGGCGGCCGTTCCCAGGGTGCTCCTCCGCGGTGCCGGGACCCTGACCTGCGGCGCCGCGCTCAGGTGGCGGCGCGTCGTCGGGCTTCTTCGGATCCTGCGTCTTCTGGGGCTGGTCCTTCTGGGCCTCACGCTTCTGCTTGGCCTCGAGCTCGGCCTCCTTGCGGCGGAGCTCCTCCTCCCGCTGCTTCTGGCGGCGCTGGATCTCCAAGTTCTGCAAGAAGTTGGGATCGTCGTCCGGAGCGGCCTGGCGCCGAGGCGCGGGGCCGGAGGGGCCAGACCGGGGCCGGCCCAGACCCAGCCACAGCCCGGCTCCGAGAATCGGCACGAGCAGGATCACCGCGAGCCATGCGCCCTTTCCCAGGACACGCACGCGGTGCCGTGGGGTGCGGAAGCATTCGATCAGGCTGTAGATCATCAGCCCGACACCCACGATTCCCAGCGGGACGATCACCTTCAACATATCTTCCAGGGTAGTTCATCGGTCCCCTGCGGTTCACGCTGAGACCGCCTGGTCAGCTCACCGCGGACATGGCGGCCTCTACAGCACGTAGAATCGAGTGATGGCCGTTCTCAAGTACTCCCTGCTCCGCCTGGCGACGTTCTTCATCCTCTTCGCCGCCTGCCTGCTGCTGGGGCTGGGCATGATCTTCGCGCTGATCGTGGGTCTGCTCGGCTCCTGGGCCGTGGGCTACCTGTTCTTCAATCAGCTGCGTGTGGAGGCCGGGGAGGCGCTCGCCCGGCGGTTCGGCGGTGCCCGCCGACTCGGGGCCTCCGAGCTGGAGGACAACGCCGCCGAGGACGCGTTGGCCGAGGACTATCACGCCCAGCGCGAGCAGGAGCGCCGAGAGGGTCGGGCATCAGGCGCTGAGCAGCCGGGGCGGCACGAACCCGGCGAGGACGACGAACCCGACCACGACGCCCGCCCCTGACCTTTCTTTCTCCTCGAGTGGCCACCCATCGCGGCAACCTCACCCCCGGATACGGCGTGTCACCGGGGAGAAGCCGTGATACGTGGCCACGCGACGAGAACGGGGAGCTACTCCGGCAGGCCGGCGTAGGAGTGCAGGCCCGGGAAGTAGACGTTGACCACCGCATAGTTGAAGATGATGCAGCCGAAGCCGATGATCGACAGCCAGGCGGCCCGGTTGCCGGTCCAGCCACGGGTGGCCCGGGCGTGCAGGTAACCGGCGTAGACCACCCAGATCACGAAGGTCCAGACTTCCTTGACGTCCCAGCCCCAATAGCGGCCCCAGGCCTCCTCGGCCCAGATCGCACCGGTGATCAGCGGACCGAGCGTCCAGAAGACGAACCCGACCGCGTTCATCCGATAGGCCCAGTTCTCCAGCGACGTCGACGACGGCACCATCCGCATGAACTGCCACCCGCCGGTGCCGCGCAGCTGCCCGGAGGCCACCTTCAGCTCCCGACGGTGCTGGACCAGCTGCAGGATGTTCATCGCGAACGTCAGAGTGAACAGCCCCATCGCGAGCACCGCGAGGGTGACGTGCACCGCCAGCCACGGAGACTGCAGGGCCGGCTGGACATGCGCCACCGGGGTCGGGAAACCGATCGTGGCCCCCGACATCATCACCACCACCAGGCCGATGGCGAAGGTGCCCAGGAAGCGCAGATCCTTGCGGATCAGGGTCAGCAGGAACACCGCCGAGACGATCAGCGCGCCGGTGGTGAGGAACTCGTACATGTTCGCCCAGGGGGCGCGGCCGGCGGCCACCCCACGGGCGGTGACGGCGAAGGCGTGCGCACCCGTGGCCAGGATGGTCAGCGCCACCGCCACGTTGGCGAAGGGCCGCCGGGTGCCCACATAGGCCATGTCCTCGTCGACGAGGTCCTCCGCCTCCGCGGTCACCCGGTCCGCGTCGATGGCATCCCCGGAGTCGGCGTCCCCGGAGTCGGCGTCCCCGGAGTCGGCGTCCCCGGAGTCGGCACTGCCGGCGCTGACCAGGGAGTCGCGTCGGGCGCGGGCGAGCTCCGCCTCGGCCTCCTCGGCGAGCTCAGCCTCCAGACGGCGGATCGTCGCCGAACTGCGGACCATGTCCACCGCGAAGACGATGAACGCCGCCGTATAGATCAGCGCGGCGATGAGCATGAACAGGTCGCTGTACTGCGCCAGCTCCTCGTTGACGGGATCCATCAGTCCTCCTTCTCGGGGGCCCGCACCGGCCACCGCTTCTCCAGCTGGGCGCGCAGGGCGATGTTCTCGTCCCGCAGGCGGAAGTCCTCGCCTCGGGACAGCAGGCCGTAGCGCACCAGCGTGCGTCCGGCCTCAGTGGTCTCCACGGTCACCCAGGCACGACGGCGGCGCAGGAACAGGGACAGGATCAGCCCGCCCAGCGCGGTCAGCGCGAAGACGAGCACCCCGCCCTGCGCGGGATTGTAGTGGATGTCGATGGCGATGTAGTCCTGGACCTCTTCGAAGGTGATGGACCCCATCTCCTCCGGCAGCTGCTGGGTCTCTCCCGGTTCGAGGACGATGCCGCCGGCGTCGACCTCGCGGGAGTTCAGCGTCTGGAGGTCCTCAGTGTCCAGGACGTAGACGTTCTGCGGGATGCCCTCGTCAAGCCCCAGGTCCCCGGCGTAGGAGTTGAGCTGCAGCTGCGGGTTGTGCAGCTCCGGGTCCACGGAGATCGCCGGGCCGCCCTCCTCCGCCTCATGGGCGGTGGGCAGGAACAGCCCGACGAAGCCCAGCTGCTCAGGCTGGGCGTCGGGAGCCTTGATCACCGACATCGACGTGTAGACCTGATCGTCCGGCCGCGAGATCACCGGCCCGGAGAAGGCGACCTCGCCCTCGCCGTCGCGGACGGTGACCACCGGGGCGTAGCCGTTGCCGACCAGGAACACCCGGGCCCCACCGAGGGTGAGCGGGTGGTTGACCTTCAGCTCCTCGGTCTGCGGCTCCCCGTCGGTGCCGTCCTGGGTGGTCACCGTGGCGGTGAAGTCCAGCGCCTGACCGTAGTGAGTGGTGGAGTCACGGTCGAAGACGCGCTCGAACCCGTCGAGGCGCAGCGAGAACGGATGCAGGTGGGACTCGTCGAACCAGGCGCCCGGGTAGAAGTTGTCATAGGCGACCAGCGCGTTGACGAAGCCCTCGTCCTCGATTATCACCTTCTGCCCGCGGTAGCTCATCATGGAGCCGGCCGCCACACAGATCAGCACGCCCACCAGCGCGATATGGAACACCAGGTTCCCGATCTCCTTGAGGTAGCCCTTCTCCGCACCGATCGACGGCGGCCGTCTCCTGCCGCGGGCATCCTCGCCCCCGGGGCGGACGTCCACCCGGTAACGGCGCTTCTTCAGCTCCTCGGCGGCCTCCTCGAGGGCCTGTTCGGAGGTGGGCCCGTCGTCGTCGAGCTCCAGGGCACCGTACTCGGGCAGCCGCTGAAGCCGGGCGGGGGTGCGCGGCGGGGCCGAGCGCATCTGGCGCAGGTGCTTGCGGGCTCGCGGGATGATGCAGCCGATCAGCGAGATGAACAGCAGCAGGTAGATCGCCGAGAACCACACCGAGGAGTACACGTCGAAGAACTGCAGGGTGTCCAGAATCGGGCCCACGGTGGGGTTGTCCTCGATCCAGGTCTGCACCGCGAAGGCGTCCTGGACCCGCTGGGGGAACAGCGAGCCGGGCACTGCGGCCACGGCCAGCAGGAGCAGCAGCATCAGGGCGGTGCGCATGCTGGTCAACTGGGTCCAGGCCCAGCGCAGCATGCCGGTGAGCCCGAGCACAGGAGGGGTGACCTCCTGGCGCGGGGTGTCTCCGGTGGCCGCGTGGAGCGCGTCCTCTCGGGCGTTGTCCCGGTGCGCAGACGGCTGGGACGGCTGAGATGGCTGGGTCATCAGATCGGCATCCTCACCTCATTGGCGAACCAGTCCTGGAGTGCGTAGACCCAGATGTTCCACAGTCCGGAGAGCATCAGCAGTCCGACGAGGATCAGCACCCCTCCGCCGAACCGGGTCACGGCCACACGGTGCGTCCGGAAGAAGGACATCGCTTTCATCCCGCGCTGGAAGCCGAGGCTGATGAGGATGAACGGGATGCCCAGTCCGAGGCAGTAGATGAACATCAGCACCGCCCCCCGCCCGGGGTCGCCGCCCATGGGGGTGGACAGGGCGAGCACGGCGGCCAGGGTGGGGCCCATGCAGGGGGCCCAGCCGATGCCGAAGGTCGCTCCCAGCAGCGGGGCGCCGAGCAGGCCGTCGGGCGGGCGGCGCTCGATCTTGCGCTCGCGCTGGAAGACGCTGAACGCCCCCATGAACACCAGGCCCATGAGCACGACGACGGCGCCGAGCAGCTGGGTCAGCCACCCGCCCTCCACGCGCAGCCAGACGGTGGCCTGGGTGAACATGAAGCCGATGGCCACGAAGATCACGGAGAAGCCGAGCACGAAGAGGCTGGCGCCGAGCACCATCCGCCAGCGGCGTCGCTGGGCGAGGTCCACGCCGGAGAGCCCGGTGACGTAGCCCAGGTAACCGGGCACCAGCGGCAGCACGCAGGGCGAGAGGAAGGAGACGAGTCCGGCGAGCAGCGCCACCGGGGCGGAGATCAGCAGCGAACCGTCGAAGACGATCTCTGCGAACCGGTTGTTGGCCGCACCGAGGGTGGCAGCGCTGAGGGTCGCGAGCCCGACGTCGGCGCTCATGCCTGTGAAGACTCCTCGAGCGCGGTGGTGATCAGAGCGCGCAGCGTGCCCGGCTCAGCGATGCCGAGGATCCGTGCCGAGACTCGGCCCTCGGTGTCGAGCACCAGAGTGGTGGGGACGGCCGAGGGCGGCACGTAGTCGGTCATCGCGAGCATGACCTGGCCGTCACGGTCTTCCATGGAGGGGTAGCCGACGCCGAAGCGGCGTTCGAAGGCCTCGGCGGTGGGCTGGGTGTCGCGGGTGTTGACCCCGTAGAACTGGACGCCCTCGTCGGCGAACTCCTCGTGCAGGGCGGCGAGGTCGGGGGCCTCGACCCGGCAGGGGGCGCAGGCGGCGTACCAGAAGTTGATGACCACGACTTCACCCTCCCAGCGGGACGGACCCACTGTGGAGCCATCGAAGAGGGTGGATTCGAAGTGCACGGGCTCGCCGCGCTCCTCGGGGGCGAACTCCTGGACGGAGCCGTCTCCGGCGACGTAGTTGCTGCCGTCGTTGGCCGCCTGTTCGGCGAGCCGGTCGTTCTCCGAGCTGCAGGCGGTGAGCGTGAGCAGGCCGACCATCAGCCCGGAGGCGCTGAGCAGGGCACGTCGGCCGATCGCGGACCGGCGAGGGGCCGGCTGCTGCGCGGTGGCGTCGGGGGAGCTCATGGGGCGGTCCTTGCGGGGTGGCGTGGCAGGGGGCTGGCCTGTTGACTGTACGGGGACGCCGATCTGCTGATCTGGGCGCCCGCATAATTCTACAGCGTGTAGTAGTAAGGGGCAGGGGGTGGGCATGTCATATGACCTCACCTTCGGCCTCGACTCGCTGCGGGCCAGAAGGTATCAACTGAACCTAGGCGCGTGCTGGCCGAGCCAGCATCGGCCGCTCATGCACCGGGCAGGGCGGTGGCGTCCTTCAGCAGCTCGTGGTTCGGTTCGGCATAGCTGACCGACTCCACACCGTCCGGGCCGACGTGCAGGCTGGTGATCGAGGTCAGGGAGCATTCCCGCTGGCGCGGGTCGTGCCACAGCGGCCGGTCCTCCGCCCAGAGTCGAGTCACCCAGATCGGCAGCTGGTGGGAGACGACGACGACCTCAGCCCCGTCCCCATGCTCGGCCACGGCCTGCTCGGAGAGGTCCTTGACCGCTGCGAGCATCCGGGTGACCTGCTGCGCGTAGGGCTCGCCCCAGGAGGGGCGGAAGGGGTTGAGCAGCAGCGGCCACCACCGCGGATTGCGCAGCTGCCGCTTCACCCGGGAGAGCCCTTCGAAGGAGTTCTCCGCCTCCAGCACCCGCTCCTCCGTGGTGACCGGCAGCTCCAGGCGCTCGGCCAGCGGGGCGACGGTCTCCTGGGCACGTTGCAGCGGGGAGGCGGCCAGCAGATGGACGGGGCGGCCGGCCTCGGCGCGGGCGGCGAAGTGTTCCGCGATCCCCTCAGCCATGCGATGACCGAGCTCGGAGAGCCCGTAGCCGGGCAGTCGACCATAGAGGATCTTCTCGGGGTTGTGGACCTCGCCGTGGCGCACGAGGTGGACGGTGGCCGTCGTCGGACCGGTGATGCGGGAAGCCATGGGCACCAGTGTCGCAGAATCCGCCGGACCCGGCGGCCTGCCGCGGTGACGGCGACATACCCTGCCTGTGTCCAGTTCAGAGGGATAGGGTGCTGTTCACGAGGGCTGAAGGACCGATCGCGGTCTGAACAGTGGTGACCCAGAGCATGGTTGACGCACAGTACGGAGGATCGAGGAGCATGAGCACCACCGGCGATGAGAACCCGGGAGCCCCGAGAGGCCCCCCCACGGAGAGCAGCCCCCACACGGTGACCAGCAGGGCGATCAGCACAGTGGGCAGCACGGCGATCAGCAGGGCGAGCGGTCCCCGTACGGGACGCCGGGATCGGCCGCCTCAGCCGGTTCGGCGCAGAGCGCCTCCGGCTACGGGCAGCAGGGGGAGCAGCCGCAGTACGGCCAGCCCGCCTTTGGCCACCCGAGCCCCCATGGCCAGCCGAGCCCCTACGGTCAGCCCGCCTACGGTCAGCAGAACCCCTACGGACAGCAGGGCCCCTATGTCCAGCCGGGGTCCTATGGCCAGCCGGACGAGGGACAGCAGTCTCCTCAGTCCTCGGTGTCGCCCTCCGGCGGCCCCCTGGACTCGTCCGGGACGCTGACGCGCCCCCTGACCCTCACCCTCTCGATGATCCTGCAGCTGCTGACCGGTGTCGTCCTCGCGATCGCCGGCATCGTCTCCGGAGTGCGGATCATGGGCGCTCACCCGACGCAGCTGCTGCCGGAGCAGGACTGGCGGATCCTCTTCGAGCTGAGCGTGTCCGAGGCTCAGGACGTCATGGCGGTCCTCGGCATCGTCATCCTCGTGGGCGCAGTGGTCTTGGCCGTTCCGTACCTCATCTTCGCCGTCGTCAGCACACGCGGTTCGAACGTCGGCCGCATCTTCGCGACCATCTATCTGGCGTTGAGCATCTTCTCGGTGCTCTTCGGGCCGTGGAACCTGCTGCTGGTGTTCCTGCCCAGTCTCGTGGCCCTGGTACTGCTGTGGCTTCCGGCGAGCAACGCCTACGTCCGACAGGTCCGCGAGTCCAAGCGACCCACCGGACCGGGCGGACCCGGTGGACCTGGTGGGCCCGGCGCCCCGGGAGGGTACACCCCGGGCGGGCAGGCTCCTGCAGGATACGGCCAGGGAGGATACAGCGGCCCGTCGGCTCAACCGCAGAACCCCTACGGCACGCCGCCGCACGGCGGATACGGCGGCCCTGGCGGCCAGCCAGGTTCCCCCTACTCCTCCTGACAGCATTCCGCCCGACCCTCCTGGCACCCTCCGGACACCCGACCGGCACCCTCGTCGGCGGCTGACCCCACGGCACCACGGCCGGCCCGAAACCCCTCTGCGCGGTCCGGGCCGGCCGTCGTCGTCTGTGCCGACTGTGCCTGTGCGGCCGGGGAGCCAGCGAACACCTCGCCCGTCGACGCACCCTTGCCCCTGCTGAGGACTGCACGTAGCCTGAAGCCTACGCGCGTCAGTGTCGGTGCGACATAGGTTCATCTGGGCACCGTCGATGAGGTGAGAGAGATGTCAGCCCCTCCCTGATCCCTGCAGGCCAGCCGGGCCCTTCTGCAGGTCACCTCCGGCACCGTCCTCGGCGGCGGCATCGCCGTGGCGCTGTCCACGCGCAGCGCCGATCCCACAGCCATCCTGCCTCCGGCCCTGTTGCGCTCGGTCGGCGGATCCACGCGCAACCGGACCGAGGCGCTGGCCACCTTCTCCACGATGCTCATGGTGCTCGTCGTCGCCGCCGGGCTGTTGTCCCTGCTGCTGGCTTGGCGCACCACCTCAGGCTCCCGGTTCGGCCGCGGTGTGGCCACTGCCGTGCTGCCGCTGAGCCTGCTGGCACTGCTGGCGTCCCCGTGGGCCGGGCTGCTGGTGACGGCTCCGAGCCTGCTGGCACTGGGGCTGATGTGGACCCACGAATCCTCGGACCATGTGCGACGGCATCACACCCAGCGACACGACGGCGGCATCCCCGCCAATGCGATGCTCTCCCCGCGTGTGCCCTCGAGCAATCTGGGACAGACCATCCAGCAGCCCCCGGGGCTGTGACGCGGTCGCTGTCCACGACTCCGTGACCGTCAGCGGCCGCCGGGCATGCCGGGGATCGTGGTGAGCATCTGCTCCTCGTAGTCCAGATAGCACTGCGCCATCGACCGTTCGGTCACAGCGTTCTCCCGGCACTGGTCGAATTCGACGGTGGCGCCCCAGAAAATCGCCTGGGCTGAGGCGGTGGCGGCGAACATGCCGCAGCACACGATCGCGACCAGCCCACTGACGTGCATCAGCATCGGCAGGCGCCGACGGATCGCCTGCACCAGGAGCACCACCCCGCCGATGAGGCCGACCAACCCGGCCACCACGGCCAGCAGCCGGTACGGCAGCGGGACCTGCAGCCCGATGTAGGAGACGATCAGCGCCAGCACCAGCCACCCGGTGAAGCGGGCGTACCGGCGGAAGGTCTCCTGGTCCAGGTCCACTGCCCGACGGCGACCGGGCTTCCCCCCGTCCGGCGGGCCGTTCTCGGATCCAGGCCGGGGCTGCTCCTGCTGCGGTGGCGTGACGCTCATGGCACACCAGCCTACGCGGCGCACAAGCCTCCGCGGCGCGCCGCCGATGCGGGGAAGTAGGGTGGAGACCATGCGCATCGTGGTTCTGGTCTCCGGCTCGGGGACGAATCTCCAGGCCGTCATCGACGCCGCCTCCGCCGGCACTCTGCCCGCGGAGCTCGCCGCCGTCGGCTCCGACATCCCCGGCTGCGGCGGGCTCGAGCGTGCCGCAGCGGCCGGCATCGACACCTTCTCGGTGCCGCTGGCCCGCGGCGGCGACCGCTCGGCATGGAACAGCCGCCTGCGGGACGAGGTCCGCCGCTTCGAGCCGGATCTGGTGGTCTCCAGCGGCTTCATGCGCATCCTGGGTCCGGAGTTTCTCGACGGCGTGGGCGCCCCGATCATCAACACCCACCCGGCTCTGTTGCCCAGCTTCCCCGGGGCGCACGCGGTCCGAGACGCCGTCGCCCACGGGGTGAAGGTCACCGGCTGCACCGTCCACCAGGCGGATGCCGGCGTGGACACCGGCCCGATCCTCGCCCAGGAGGCAGTGCAGGTGCTGCCGGAAGACGATGTCGAGACCCTCCATGAGCGGATCAAGGTCGCCGAGCGCCGCCTCCTGGTGGAGACGATCGCAGGCATCGCCGAGGGCCGGATCAGCTTTCCCGACTCGTGAACGCCACCGAATGACGATCTACATCGATCCGCCGCTGTGGCCCGCCCACGGAACGGTGTTCTCGCACGTGATCTCCGACGCCTCGTTGGAGGAGCTGCATACCTTCGCCGCCCGGACCGGGATCAGCCCGCGAGCCTTCGACGAGGACCATTATGACGTCCCGGCACACCGGCATCGAGACCTGATCGCCTCCGGTGCCACCCCGGTCAGCGGACGGGAACTGGCCCGGATCCTCGCCGACTGCGGGCTTCGGGTCCGGAGCATCGAACGACCCGCGCAGGTCCGGAGGCGGCTGGCCCGCGCCTGGCGGCGGCTGCTGCCCGTCGAGGCGACGGCGATCGGCGAGGAGCTGCTGGACCGCTGGGCCGAGCCGCACCGGAACTACCACTCGCTGACCCATCTGGCAGCGGTGCTCACCGCCGTCGGGATCCTGGAGCGCGCCGGCGAACTGCCGGGAGCGCTGCGCCGACGCGTGCTGCTGGGCGCCTGGTTCCACGACGCCGTCTACGCGGGCGCCGCCGGCCAGGACGAGGAGTACAGCGCCCGGCTCGCCGAGGACCGGCTGCAGGGGCTGCTTCCCGCCGAGGAGGTCGCGCAGGTGTCCCGGCTGGTGCGGCTGACCGCCAGCCACGACCCGTCGAGCGGCGACGTCGCCGGTGCGGTGCTGGTGGACGCCGACTTGGAGGTGCTGGGCCGAGCCCCGGCGGCCTACCGGCGCTACACCGAGCAGGTCCGTGAGGACTACGCGCAGGTGCCGGAGCACCTGTTCCGTCAGGGCCGGGCCCAGGTGCTGGCCCGCCTGCTGGAGCGGCCCCACCTCTACCGCACCGCCACGGGCCAGCAGCTCTGGGAAGACACCGCCCGGGCGAACCTCAGCGCCGAGCTGGCAGAGCTGCGGTCTTCCTGAGCGGAGTCCTCTGGACGTCGTCCCTGCCGCGTGATTCCCGCATCGGGGAGTCATTCTCCGGCACATCTCCCCCCCCCTGGTAACGCGCATCAGTTCCAGTCGATGCGGGGGAAAGTGACCCCTCGACGCGGGCGGGCGCGATCCGGGCCGTGCGGGCGGGCAAAGCGTGCGGGCGGGCGCGACGCGGGGCGTGCGGGCCCTACCCGCCGCCCACCCCGGACCCTCAGTCCTCGAGGGTCTCCGCGCCCTGCACCCGCCGGCGACGCACCGTGTGCGCGGCCGGGGCGATCAGATAGCCCAGGATCGTCCCCACGCCCACCCAGACACCCAGCAGACCGGCCGCCAGCAGAGCGTGCGGGCCGACGTCGGTGAGCCGCCCGATCCCCAGCGAGATGTGCGAGAGCCACAGCGGAAGCACGGCCACGACGGCGGCGACCGCCCCGGTCAGCACCCCCAGGGCCAGGGTGGACAGCGTCCAGGAGACCGGGCGCCAGGAGATCCGCAGCGCGCACCAGTCGTCGAGGTGGTTCTCCCCTTCCCGCATGAGCCACCACCCGGCGAGCATCCCGGCGATCAGCGGCAGCGCGAGCACCGCCAACATCGCGTCCCCGCCGGACGAAGGCAGCGCGCCGAGCACCGGCAGGGCGGGCACCGGTCCCAGCTCCACTGCATGCGGCGCCACAGTGCTGCCCGAGCCGAGGGCGAATCCGGCCCCGGTGGTGTAGGACAGCGTCCACAGCACCAGATTCGGCAGCAGGCCCAGATGCAGCAGCGTCAGCCCGACCACGCCCCAGACTCCCGGGTCCAGACGCTGGTAGGTGTTGGCGATCTCCATCCAGGTCAGGCCCAGCTGCACGGCGAGCAGCAGCGCCGAGAGCCCGACGGCGACGACGACGGCGAGCAGTCCGCCACGGATCACCGCCCAGGCGTAGTGGCCGGCCCATTTCAGCCGCTGGGAGAGCCGCTCCACCCGGTCCTCCAGGTCGATGCCGATCAGGCGGGTCCAGGAGCGGGCCTCCGCGTAGCTGCCGGCGAGCGCGCCGACGGCCATCACTCCGGCCGCGCACAGTGCGGCCCAGTGCAGCTGCACGGCGAAACCGTCGGCCTCCGCCAGGTGCGCGATCCCGACCGCGGCGGCGGCGTAGCCGAGCACCAGGGTGAGCAGGCCCTGCCACAGCTGATCCGAGTAGGCCCCGCGTGCCAGTCGGCCGCCGGCCCGCCAGCCCAGGGCGAGCGGCACCAGGGTGAACCCCATGGGCAGCAGGTGCAGCCACCCTTCGGCGAGGGTGACCCCGCCGCCGAGCACATCGCCGGCGACCGGCACCGCCACTTCGACGGGAGTCCCGTGGAGGACCAGCCAGATCTGCGCGGAGAAGGCCGCCATGAACTCCAGGTCGATCTCGGCGAACCCGCCGGCCAGTCCGACGGCGAGCACCGGGAGCGCCACCAGCAGGGCTGTGGCCAGCAGCACCTGCACGGCTTCCAGCAGGCCGAGCAGCCACAGCGGCGGCGCCGGCAGGCGGAGGCGGGGACGGCGGGGCGCCACGGCCTCTCCGGCATCTCCGGCATTCCGGGCGTCTCCGGCGTCCCGGGCATCTCCGGCGCGGGAGTCGTTCTCTGAGCGGCTCATCGTGACCATCGTGCCAGCACCGGCCCCGGATCAGGGACGCAACAGTCCGGCATCCACCGAACTCTCAGGTTCAGAGCAGCAGTCGGATACCGGTGCCCATGGCCAGCAGGGATCCCACCAGGGCGAGGAACACCACGAACTTCCGCACCGTGGCGTCGTCGACTCGACGCTGGATCCATTCGCCGACCCAGATGCCGAGCACGATCACCACCACGCATCCGGCCCAGGCCCACCAGGGCATGTCCGGCATCTGGCCGTCGTCGAAGGCCCACTTGATGCCGAAGGAGAAGGCGGAGATGAGGATCCACAACGGCTGCAGCGTGGCCACCATGCGCATGATCGGCCAGCGGGAGAGCACCGCGTAGATCGTCATGGCCGGTCCGCCGACGCCGCCGAGCACGGTGCCGAGCCCGGAGCCGATGCCGGTGAGGATCTGTGCGGTCCGGCCGTCGCCGTCCACGGCGCTGCTGATCCGGCTCAGCAGCATCGAGGTCAGCAGTCCGAAGAGCACCAGCCCGGCGACCAGCACATAGAGCGGACCGGGCGGTGAGATCACCGAGACCCAGGCGGCCGCGGGCATCACCAGCACCGCGGGGATCCCGAGCCAGAGGACCTTGCGCCACTCGATGTCGTCCCAGATGCGTGGCAGCACCAGGATCGGGGCGATGATGGAGAGGAAGTTCACCAGCATCACGCCCTCATGGGCGCCGATCATCACCACCAGGAACGGCGCCAGGATCATCCCGAAGCCGAGTCCGGCGATCCGCTGGATAGTGGCGGCCAGCAGGACGAACGCCACCACTGCGATCGCCATCGTGATGCCCACGCGTGCTCCTCCTCCTGATGCCGTCCCAGGGCGGACAGGCCTGCAGGTGACTCTACTCCTGGCGTCACATCGATTCAGAATGCCGTGACGGGAATCTCACGGCGCGGGCTGACGCCCCGGGGCTTCCAGCCCCGGGCCCCTGCGCCGGGCCTCCCGCGCCGAGCCTCCCGCGCCGAGCCTCCCGCGGCAGGATTCCCCGTGGGTTCATCTGCCCGTCCCGACGACGTCGCCGGCAGGGCATTTCGTCCCCTCATCCTGAAGGGGTGAGAGTCGTCGTGGTGGCAGAGTCCTTCCTTCCGCACATGAACGGAGTGACGAACTCCGTGGTCCATGTGCTGGCCCATCTGCGTCGCCGGGGAGACGAGGTCACCGTCATCGCCCCGGCCTCTGCGGTGCGGGAGTCGACCCGACAGGCCCCGGAGCGCTGTGAGGGGTTCCCAGTGGTGCGTGTGCCGTCCCTGCCGTTCCCGGAGTATCCGAAGGTTCGGGTGGCCGCCGGGTTCGTGCCGCGGATCCGGCATCTGCTGGAGGAACTGCGGCCCGACGTCGTCCACCTGGCCTCCCCGTTCGTGCTGGGCTGGCGCGCCATCCAGGCGGCCCGTTCACTGGGCCTGCCGACCGTCTCCGTCTACCAGACCGAGGTCCCCAGCTACGCTGCCCGGTATCGGCTGCCATGGGCGGAGGAGCTGCTCTGGCAGCACGTGGACCGGATCCATCTGGCCTCCACGCTGACCCTGGTCCCGTCCCGCTTCTGCAAGGATCAGCTGCGCCGGCGCGGCATCCGGCGGCTGAAGACGTGGCGGCGCGGCGTCGACCTCCGGCGCTTCTCCCCAGGGCGCCGGGATGAGGCGCTGCGCCGCGAACTGGCTCCGGCCGGGGAGAAGCTGATCGGGTTCGTGGGCCGTCTGGCCGCGGAGAAGCAGGTCGAGGATCTGGCCGCGCTGGATGACCTGCCGGGCAGCCGCCTGGTGATCATCGGCAACGGACCTGCGGAGGAGCAGCTGCGCCGTCGTCTGCCGGGCGCCCACTTCGCCGGGTTCCGCGGCGGTGAGGATCTGGGCCGGCATGTGGCCAGCCTGGACGTCTTCGTGCATCCCGGTCAGGCGGAGACCTTCTGCCAGACCATCCAGGAGGCGATGGCCGCCGCGGTGCCGGTGGTCGCCGTCGGGCGCGGCGGCCCGCTGGACCTGGTGGACGAGGGACGCACCGGGTGGCTCTATCGGCCCGGGGATCTGGGGCGGATGCGGTCAGCGGTGGAGCATCTGGTGGGCGACGACGACGCCCGCCGCCGATTCGCGCAGAATGCCGCCGAGGCGGTGCAGGGGCGCACCTGGGAGGCGATCTGCCACCAGCTGACCGGCCACTATGCGCGCGCCATCGACGTCAACGAGCGGATCCTGCGCATACAGGCCAAGGACTTCATCCGCCAGCAGGCGTGGCTGAGCGGGATCACCGATCCCTTCGAGCTGCGCTGACGGCCGAGAGATTACGCTCACAGCCGATTCCACGCTGATGCTTGCCCGAAGCAACATCCCTAGGCTGGGAGAATGACCCTCATCACTCCATATCTCCGGCAGCCGCATCTGCGCGGCGACCTGGTCACCTTCATCGCCGCCGACGACGTCTGGCTGGCTCCCACCCAAGGAGGCCGCGCCTGGCGGCTGACCCGCGACGGCGTCACCGTGCGCACTCCGCGGATCTCCCCCGGCGGCTCCCAGGTGGCCTTCATCTCCACCCGCGACGGACACCCCGAGGTGTACGCGGCCACGATCGACACCGGCGAGGTCCGGCGGCTGACCTGGTGGGGCGCCTCCAAGGCGGCCATCATCGGCTGGGCTCCGGACGGGCGGCTGCTGGTGGCCACCCACGCGGTGGAGTCGGTGATCCGCGAGCAGGTGGTCCACGCCGTCTCGCTCGACGGCGGCACCGAGCGTCTGCGCTACGGCTCAGCCGGCGGCTTGGCGATCAGCACCTCCGGCGCCGTGGCGCTGACCACCCCGCCGACCCGTCCCGCCGGGCACTGGAAGCGCTATCGCGGCGGAGTGGCCGGGCAGCTGTGGCTGGGCACCGACGGCGTCGACGGCCCCGGCACCGCCGGGCGCTGGACGCGTCTCCTCCCGGACGACGACGCCGGCCTGCTGGACCCGATGTGGGTGGAGGGGCAGCTGGTCGTCTCCTCGGACCGGGCGGCCACCTTCCCGGAACGGACCCGTGAGCAGGCGAACCTGTGGATCCTCGACGGCGTCGGCGACGGCCTCGGCGACGACGGCGGCACGGCCGATGCGCCCGACGTCGTGCCCCGCCAGCTGACCTTCCAGGGGGAGGAGACCGGATACGTCCGCGACGCCACCACTGACGGGACCCGGATCACCTGGCACTCGCGCGGGGAGATCCACATCCTCGACTCCCTGGACGCGACGCCCCGCCGACTGGAGGTCACCCTGCCCGGGTCTGCTCCGGCGCCGTTGCGGCTGAAGCCCACACAGAACCTCGACACACTGGTGCCGGATCAGACCGGAGACGCCTCGGTGGTCTCCTGGCGGGGCACCACCTGGTGGCTGACCCACCGGGAGGGTCCCGCCAGCGCCCTGGCCGCCGAGCCGGGGGTCCGCACCCGCGAACCCGTTGTGCTGGGGCAGACCGGCCGGGTCGCGGTGGCCACCGATGCCGAGGGCGAGGATGCCCTGGAGATCCATCACCTGGACGGCTCCTCCCCGGCGCAGCGCGTGCTGGGCGGCGAGCTCGGACGCGTGCTGCATCTGGCCGCCGACCCCGCCGGAGAGCGCCTGGCCGTGATCTCCCATGACGGCTGGCTGCGGCTGGTGACCCTGCGGGACGGGGCCAGCCCCGAGGTGCGTGAGATCCACCGCTCCGAGCATGGGGAGATGCTCTCGCCGTCGTTCTCCCCGGACGGCCGCTACCTGCTGTGGTCTGCTCCGACCGTGACCGAGTCCCAGATGCATCAGCTGATGATCGCCGACACCACCAGCGCGGAGATCACGCCGATCCCGCTGACCGACGGCACCTTCCATGACAGTTCCCCGGCGTTCACCGACGACGGGAAGCACGTCGCGTTCCTGTCCACCCGCACCCTGGACCCGCACTACGACGATCACGAGTTCAACCTCTCCTTCGCCGGCTCCGTCCGCCCGTGGCTGCTGCCGCTCTCCGCCGCGGAGCCGGCGCCCTTCGGCCCCCGCGTGGACGGCTGGCCGACCTCCGCCGGCGCAGGTGCCGAAACCGGTGCCGGAACCAGCGCGGGAACCAGTGACGGGGAGGCCTCCGCGGAGGACACGGCAGCCGCATCCGCGGGCGGATCCGCACCCCGCAGCCCGGACCTGGACACCGAACACGCCGATCAGCGGCTCGTGGCCTTCCCCGTCCCCTCGGCCCGGTACCGGGATCTGCGGGCGGCCCAGGGTGGACTGCTGTGGATCCGGCAGGCTCAGGAGACCGGAGAGCTGGGCACCCGGCGCGCCGGGGTGAGCGGGGAGAAGCCGGCCGATGCCCTCATCCGCTGGGACCTCGCCGCGCGGAAGGCCACCACCCTGGTGGAGAAGCTGGACTCCTACGCGGTCTCCGGCGACGGCTCCCGGCTGGTGGTCCGCTCCGGTGAGGAGGTGACCGCCGTGCCGGCCACCCGACCCACGGAGAAGGACGACGACGCCGCCCGCGTCGCCGTGGATCTCACCCGGCTGCGGCGCACAGTGGACCGGCCGGCCGAGTGGGCCCAGATGTTCGAGGAGACGTGTCGGCTGATGCGCCAGCAGTTCTGGCGCGAGGACATGGACGGAGTGGACTGGGATGCCGTGGTGGCACGCTGGCGGCCCGTGGTGGACAAGGTCCGCAGCCACGACGACCTCGTCGACGTCCTCTGGGAGACGGTCGGGGAGCTCAACACCTCCCACGCCTACGTGATGCCGCACCAGGACCCCGACGTCGAGCATCGGCTCGGCCTGCTCGGCGCCGATCTGGAGCCTGCCGGGCTGGAGACCGGCGAGTCCGGCTGGAGGATCACCCGCATCCTCCCGGCGGAGTCCAGCGCCCCGGAGGCACGTTCCCCGCTGCGCTCCGCCGGTGTGGACGCCCGGGCCGGTGATGTGATCATCGCCGTCGACGGGCAGCCGGTGGACCCGGTGGCCGGGCCGAACACCCAGCTGGCAGGAGCGGCGGACAAACCGGTGGAGCTCACGCTGCGCCGACCGGAGACGCCTGAGCAGGAGACTGAGGAGGAGACCCGCCGGGTCGTCGTCGTGCCGCTGGCCAGTGAGGAGGAGCTGCGGTATCAGGACTGGGTGCGCTCACGCCGGGAATATGTGAAGCGCGCCTCGTCCGGTCGGCTGGGCTATGTGCACGTGCCGGACATGACCTCGACCGGCTGGGCGCAGCTGCACCGTGACCTGCGGCTGGCCGCCGACTGCGAAGGGATCATCGTCGACGTCCGCTACAACCGCGGCGGGCACACCTCCCAGATGGTGCTGCAGCGGCTCTCCAAGCAGCTGGTGGCCTGGGCGACCGCCCGCGGGGAGTCCGGAGTGGAGCCGTATCCCTCGTCCGCACCCCGGGGCCCGGTGGTGCTGGTCGCCAACCGGTGGTCCGGCTCCGACGGGGACATCGTCAACGCCGCCGCCCAGGCCATGGGGCTGGGTCCGGTGGTCGGCGAGCGCACCTGGGGCGGGGTCATCGGCATCGACGGCCGCTACTCCCTGGTGGACGGGACCGTGGTGACCCAGCCGAAGTACGCCTTCTGGATCGCCGGCTATGGCTGGGGCGTGGAGAACCACGGCGCAGAGCCGGACATCGAGGTCGTCCATGATCCGTCCGTGTGGTTCAGCGCGGAGGACCCGCAGCTGGACCGGGCCGTGGCCGAGGCCTTCGCCCGGCTGGAGCAGACTCCGGCCGCGACGCCGCCGTCGCTGGACCCGCCGAAGAACCGCGGCTGAGCGCCGGGGGCACACCTCGCCCCGCAGCACCCCCGCAAGATTTCGGAACCTCACGGATATTCGTGGGGTTCCGAAATCTTGCGGGGGTGACTGATGTTCCCCCCCCCCCGTGCGTTCAGGAGGAGACGACCTCAGCGTCCTCCAGGACGTCGATGAGATCGTCCAGCCACGCGTTGTAGCTGGTGTAGGTGAAAGGGCGTTTGTCGTCCCAGACCACCACCTGTCCGGCCTCGACCGCCGGCAGGCGCTGGTAGGCAGGGACGCCGTCGACCTGATCGGCGGAGCCGGCGTAGCTCAGCACCACATCGGCCGGATAGTCCGCCACGTTCTCCCAGCTCAGCGACGCCCACGCGGACTCGGCCTCCGGTCCGACGAGGGTATATCCCAGATCCTCCAGCAGAGCCAGCTGGCCTAGGGTGGGCTGGCCGACGTAGAGCTCGTCATACCCGTTGAGGGCGATGAGCCTCAGGTCAGGGGCCTCCTCGGCGATGTCACGCAGACGCTGCAGCCGATCCTCGAAGCCCTGCTGAGCCTGCTGAGCGTCGGCGGATTCGACGTCGCCGCCGAGGGCCTCCGCCAGCGAGACGTAGTCCTCGATGACCTCCTGCACTGGACGTCCGCCGAACTGCACCCCCAGGAACGGCGCGACTCGGGTCGCTTCGTCCTTGACCTGCTCATCCCACCAGGTCCAGCCCGCCCCATCGTCGTCTCCGAATCCGACGATCAGGTTCGGCTCGAGGGCGCCCAGCGCTTCGAGATCCAGCTCGCCCTCCCGTCCGACCACCGCCATCTCGGACACATCCGCCGTGCCGAGAGCCACAGAGTCCTCGTCGGTGACGCCGTAGCCGAAGACTCCGTCGGGGCGTATGCCGTACTCCCAGAGCGCGGCCGCGGAATAGCCGTCGACGACGAGGGACTCAGGTCGCGCGTCGAGGGTGATGGTGTTGCCGTATCCAGAATCGGTGATGCTCCAGGTCTCCGCGGCATCCTCCTCAGCGGGGGTCTCGTCGGCCGTCCCTGGCGGGCCGCAGGCCGCCAGCGCGGTCAGCGCCGCTGTCGCGGCCAGTGCCAGCGACGCGCGCCGACGCAGAAGAGTGGTGGTCATGGCAGATCCTCCTGTGCGAGTCGTGGGGGCGACGCCCGTGAACGACCACTGGGACACCCCCAGTGGCGCGCCAATTGATCAGAAATATAACGCCTAATCGAATAAGGTTAACCTAATCAAGTGGGAGGCTATCACGACGGAGGACGACCATCGTCTGGCACCGCCCAGACGATCCAGCCCAGGAGGAGAACCGCATGCACGAGAAGAACACCCTCGGGCCCAGGCCGCCCGGCACGGTGACCCGCCGACTGGATCCAGGCCCGCACACCGCCCGGCAGAACCTCCCCGAACCGTGCAGGCAACTCATACCGGCACCGTTCCTCTTCGGCAGCATGATGCTCGAAACTGCGTCCCCGATGTCGTGGAACGCCCACGCCCACCTGTGTGAGCACGAACTCCTCTGGCCCCTGGACGGACCGCTGCATGTCGCCGTCGAGGATGACACGGTCACCGCCCTGCCCGGACAGGGAATCTGGCTGCCCGCGGGAGTGATCCATGAGGCCTCCGTGCCGCGGGCCACCCGCTTCGGCGCCACGTATCTGCGGACCGACGCATCGACCACCCCCTCGGCCACAGGCCTGACCACGGTGCGCCCAGCCCTGCGGGAGCTGCTCATCCACATGAATCAGGTGCACCTCGGCCTCGACACACTCCTGCGCCTGCAGCGCGCCTGCCTCGACCTGATGGACCCGCCGGAACGACGACGCCCCACCCTGGCGCTCCCACAGGATCCCCGCCTTGAGCCCCTGGTCCACGGACTGCTCGACGACTGCGCTGACCCGCGGACACTGCAGGAGTGGGCCGCCCAGGTGAAGCTCAGTGCGCGCACCGTCGCTCGAGTCTTACGCGCCGAGACGGGGATGAGCTTCACCCAGTGGCGGCGACACCTGCGCATCCACGAAGCGCAGCTGCTCTTGGCGTCCGGGGAGTCCGTGACCGGCGCGGCCTGGCAGGTGGGCTTCCACTCCACAAGCGCCTTCATCGCCGCCTTCAAGGAGATGACGGGACGCACTCCCGGCTCCGTGGCAAGTGACCGATACGCGACATCTGGTGACCCATATGAGAAAACGCTGTTGTGATGTAATCACCTAAGGTGAACCTTATACACCCATGGGGTCCCGGAACGGAGGACCACGGTCACCGCCTGTCCCCATGGGGAGACCGACCTCGCCTGATCGCTCGCCCCACGGGGAGAGACCGCCATGACTTCACCGACCCCATCTGTTGGCGTCGCACCCCGCCGACTGCTCCGCATGCTCGCTCTGACACCCCTGGTGGCACTCGCCGCCTGTGGGGAGTCGAGCGCGGCCAACGAAGAAACTCCCGCGCGAGGAGAGGCCCAGGCACCGGCCGAGACGATCACCGTCGACTATGGCGAGTTCACCGGGGAGATCCCCGCAGAGCCAGAACGCGTCGTCGTCATCGAAGGCCGCGCCGACCTGGAGTTCGCCCTCACCGTCGGCTACCCGGTCATCGCCTCGGGGTTCTTCTTCGGCCGCGACGGTGCACTGTTCGATGAGCTCGACGAGCTGGTCCCCGAGGCTCTCGACACGTTCGACTTCGCCGACAGCCACGAACCGGACTACGAAGTGGTCGCCTCCCTGGAGCCGGATCTGATCGTCATGAGGCAGAACGCCTACACCGGCGACTTCTACGGGCTGGACCGCCTCGAGGAGATCGCTCCGATCCTCGCCGTCGAGACCGGAGTGGCCGACTGGCAGCAGGTGCTGCGTGATCAGGCCGAGATCCTCGGACGCGAGGACGCCGTCGAGGAGGAGATCGGCCGGTACACCGAGCTGGTCGACGAGATCACCGCACGCTCCGGTGAGGAGCTCTCCAAACTGTCCCTGGCCTGGGGCACCGCCTTGGACGAGCCGGGGATGTTCGTGATCACCAACTCCCTGGGCAACGCCGTCGCGGAGGACCTCGGCATCACACTGCCTCACTATGACCCCGAGGACGAGGACGGCCACTTCGAGATCTCCGAGGAGAACCTCGACGTCGTCGCCGATGTGGACGCCCTGGCCGTCCACGCCTTCGATGATCGCCCCGCCTTGGGCGACTCCGCCGCCTTCAGTCGTCTGCCGGCGGCCGAACAGGACCAGGTGCGCTCCGTGGACCTGACCGTGAACCAGGGCCTGGCCCGAGCTGCCCGCGCCATCGCACGCGAGCTGGAAGCCTTCGTGGAGGACTCATGAGTCGCCTCGCCCAGATCCTGCCCGCCCCGAAGCGGGCCACACCGCCGCCCCGCCGCGAGACCTACCGGGCGTTCCCCACCACCGTCCATGCGGTGACCGAACTGACCCCGCGCATGCGTCGGTTCACCCTCCGGTCACCACAGTTCACGACCCACCGCCGCACTCGGCCGGACGAGTTCTTCGGGCTCCTGCTGCCCCGCGGCGACGCGCTCCACGTACCCGAGCGGGGAATGACCGGCACCACTCCGCGCGGCATCGTCTCCGCGCTGTCCGAGGCGGACCGCCCCGAGCTGCGCTGGTACACGATCCGTGACCACCGGCCTGACGACGGAGAGATCGACGTCGACATCGTCCTGCACGGCTCGGGCCCGGAGAGCGGACCGGGCAGCAGGTGGGCCGAGGCGGCACAGCCCGGCGACACTGTGGGCTTCGCCGAAGGCAACGGCATGTACAACCCTCCGGCGGGTGCACGACGTCAGCTGTTCTTCGCCGACATCACCGCAGTGCCAGCTCTGTGCGCGATCCTGGAGTCCGCCACGCCCGCACCAGGACGACCGCGGCCCGACCGCGACACGATCGCCCACATCGAGGTGCCGACGGCCGAGGACATCACCCCGATCACCACGGAAGCCACCGTCCACTGGCACGTTCGGGGCACTCAGCCCGCCGGATTCTCCATCCCGCTGCTGCGCGACGCCGTCGTCGACGGCGGCAGCACCCACGACCCCGTCGACTACGCGTGGGTCTGCGCTGAGGCCGAGATGGTCAAACAGGCTCGACGCCTGCTGATCCGCGAGGCCGTGGTACCCCGCGAACGGATCACCTTCAGCGGCTACTGGCGTCTTGGGGAGGCCAGGGGCTGACCATGACCTCGACCCTCCCCTCGACCCGCTCTCCAGAGCCGCCAGTCATCGCCCCGGCCACCTCGCCTCATGCGGAGTCCGCACGGGGCGACCGGACCCTCATAGCACGGCGGGTCACGGCGGTCGTGGCCTTGACGGCGGCCCTGGTGGTCACCCTGCTGGCCAGCGTTGCCATCGGATCCAAGGAGATCGCGCTGAGCACGGTGCTGGAATCCTTCTGGTCCTATGATCCGAGCCTGGACGAACATTTCATCATCCGCCAGATGCGCCTGCCTCGGGCCGCGGCAGCCGTCGCGGTGGGGACCGCCCTGGCTGTCGCGGGGGCGCTCATCCAGGCGCTCACACGTAACCCGTTGGCAGACCCCGGGATCCTCGGTGTGAGCTCCGGCGCCGCCTTCTTCGTCGCCCTGGGGGTGGCCTTCTTCGGGGTCACCGCCGTGCTGGGGTACGTGTGGTTCGCCTTTGCCGGTGCGCTGGTCGTCACCGTGGCCGTCTACCTGATCGGCTCGTCGGGCGGAGGCACGCCTGATCCTTTGCGACTCACCCTCGCCGGGGTCGCGTTGGGAGCGGTGCTGGCCGGCATCACCACGGCGATGGTGCTGCTGAACCCGGTGGCCTTCGACCAGATGCGGCAATGGAACGCCGGCACCATCGCTGGACGGGGCTATGACGTCCTCCTGCCGGTGCTGGGCTTCCTGCTGCTGGGCCTGTTGCTGGCGGCCGCCGTCGCATCTCCGCTGAATTCGATATCTCTGGGCGAGGATCTCGCCGCGGCCTTGGGCACCCGCATCGGTCTGGTGCGGGTCGCCGTGATCGCGGCCGTGACCCTGCTCGCTGGGGGCGCGACGGCCATCGCCGGCCCCATTCTGTTCGTGGGTCTGATGGTCCCACACCTCGCCCGCTGGATCACCGGTCCGGAACAGCGGTGGATCCTGGCGGTCAGTGTCGTGATGGGGGCCGTTGCTGGTCCTGGTGGCAGACATCCTGGGTCGGGTCGTGATGCGCCCCGGTGAGCTGCCGGTCGGGATCGTGACCGCCTTCGTGGGCGCCCCGCTGCTGATCCTGTTGGCCCGACGGCGAAAGGCCAGCGCCCTATGAGTATGACTCGAACAGCGCAGGCCGTGGATTTCGGCCGGACCCAGCACGTGCTGCGCTGGCGGGGCCTTTCGCTGCGTCTCAGCGCGCGGGCCGCTGTGGTCTGCACCATGCTGGCGGTCCTCTGCACGATCGGCCTCGTGGCGGCCCTGGCCCTGGGCAGCTATGCCGTGAGCCTGCCGCAGCTGGCGGATGTGCTGCGCGGGGTCGACGACTCATTCGCCCGCACTGTGGTCCTGGAGTGGCGCGCCCCGCGCGCCCTCGCCGCGGTCGTGTTCGGCGCTGCTCTGGGCATGTCAGGAGCAGTGTTCCAGGGGCTGACGAACAACCCGTTGGCCAGCCCGGACGTCATCGGCTTCGCCGCCGGGTCATACACCGGCGCGTTGATCGTGATCATCGTGCTCGGCGGAGGCTACGCCTCTGTCGCCTCCGGCGCATTGATCGGCGGGATCGCGACGGCGGCGGCGGTCTACCTGCTCGCCTACCGAGGCGGGATCACTGGATTCCGGCTCATCATCGTCGGCATCGGCGTCGCCGCCATGCTCAGCGCACTGAACACGTGGCTGCTGCTGCGTGCCGACCTCGAAGTCGCGATGAGCGCCGCGACCTGGGGCGCCGGCTCGTTGAACGGCATCATCTGGGAACAGACCGGCATCGCCACCGGGGTCATCCTCATGCTGTGCCTGCTGACCGGGGGGCTGGGCCCCTCGCTGCGCCAGATGCAGCTCGGAGACGATGCGGCCCGAGCCCTCGGAGTGCGCCTCGAACCGTCCCGCCTGGGACTCGTGCTGTCCGGGGTGGCTCTCACCGCCGCGGTGACCGCGGCCGCCGGACCCATCGCGTTCGTCGCGCTGGCCGCCCCGCAGATCGCCCGCCGCCTCGCCCGCACCCCGGGGATCACCCTGACCCCGGCGGCCTTCACCGGCGCGGCCCTGCTTCTGGCCGCCGACGCCGTCGCCCAGCACGCCCTGCCGCACCCTCTGCCGGTCGGCGTCGTCACGGTGATCATCGGCGGCGGCTACCTGATCTGGCTGCTGATCCACGAGATGAGGAGACACGCATGAACGAGTCGCGGCTGCGCGCCGAGGCCGTGTCCATCGGCTACGACGAGAGGACGATCTCCGAAGGACTGAGCGTCGAGATACCGCCGGACTCCTTCACCGTCATCATCGGGCCCAACGCCTGCGGGAAGTCCACCATGCTGCGGGCGCTCTCCCGATTGTTGAAGACCTCGGCTGGAGAAGTCCTCCTCGATGGGAAGGCCATCACCAGTTACCGGACCAAGGAGGTCAGCCGGCGGCTCGGGCTGCTTCCGCAGTCCTCCTTGGCACCCGACGGGATCAGTGTCGCCGAACTGGTCGCCCGCGGGCGCTCCCCCCACCAGGGGATGCTGCGCCAGTGGTCAGCCGACGACGAACGGGCCGTGGGGGAGGCACTGGCCGCCACAGGCACCACCGAACTCTCCCCCCGTCTGGTCGACGAGCTCTCCGGGGGTCAGCGGCAACGCGTCTGGGTGGCGCTCGCCCTGGCTCAGGAGACCCCGCTGCTGCTGCTCGACGAGCCCACCACCTTCCTCGACATCGCGCATCAGATCGACCTGATGGAGCTGTTCACCGATCTGCACCTGCAGGGCCGCACGCTCGTGGCCGTGCTGCACGACCTCAACCAGGCGGCGCGGTATGCGACCCATCTGATCGCGATGAAGGACGGCGAGGTGGTCGCCGCCGGGGATCCCGCCGATGTCATGACCGAGACGCTCGTGGAGGAGGTCTTCGGGCTGCGCTGCCGGATCCTGCCCGATCCCGTCGCCGGGACCCCTCAGGTAGTGCCGCTGGGACGCGAGCGCCGACGTCGGCACACAGAGGCTCCTGCAACCGTTCCGGATCCCTTGCCATCACTGACCACCACACTCGCCTGATCACAGAGGACGTTCACATGAGCACACCGACCGCCTTCCGGGGCCACACCACTGACCGGGCCACCCACCGGACCCGTACCGCGGCCCGGAGGCTGACCACCCTGACCGCAGCAGCCCTGTCAGCCGCCGCGGCGCTGACCGGATGCGGCCCAGCGACGACCGAGCAGACCACGCCGGAGGCCCCGACCACCCAGGACACCGCTGACGCCTCCCAGGCCACCGCTGACGCCTCCACCTTCCCGGTCACTGTCGAGCATGCCTTCGGTGAGACCACGATCGACTACGCCCCCGAACGCGTCGTCACACTCGGCTGGGGTGACGTCGACAACGTCCTCGCACTAGGCATCACCCCAGTGGGGTACACGAGCACTCACGGCGCGCCGGGTCTGCAGCCATGGTCGGAGGAGATCACCGGGGACGACGACGCCGTCGACCTGGGCCCGTCCCTCGATGGCGACTTTGAGGAGATCGCCGCTCTGGAACCCGACCTGATCATCGAAGTCCAGCATCAGACCGACGAGCAGCGGTTCGAGCGCCTGAGCTCGATCGCCCCGACCGTGACCCGCCCGGAAGGGTCGGATCCGTGGCGGGTGAACCGGGCAGAGGGGACTCGTCAGATCGCCCATGCCCTCGGACAGCAGGAGGCCGGTGAGCAGCTGCTCAACGAACTGGACCAGCACATCGCCGACACCCGGAACGAGCACCCGCAGCTGCAAGACAAGGTCGGCACGGCGGTGCTGGTCTCCGACGAGACCACCTACTGGGGTTTCCACCCGAGAGACAGCCGTGGCCAGTTCGTCGAGACGATCGGCATGCAGACCCCGCAGGGGGTGCTCGAGCTGATCAACGACGATCAGTTCAGCGTGGAGGTCTCCGCAGAGGAGGTGGAGGTCTTCGACGGTGACCTCATCATGTTCCTCACCGAGGATGTGAACTTCGTCCCTGAGGAGTACAACCAGCTGTTCGCCGACTTCGACGCCGCGATGGTCGTCCCGACGGCAGACGAACGCTGGGCCATCTCCACCGGGACACCGCTGGCGACCCACTACGCCCTGGACCATCTCGTCCCCCTCATCGCCGAAGCCCTCGAGGACTGATCCCACGCCTGAGGTCACGGATTCGCCGGCTCAGTCCAGCAGGCCGTGGGCCTTGAGCTTCGCGACGATGTCCTTGCCGTCGGGGCCGTAGATCCACGGGATGCTGCGCCCCTCGACCTCCTGGTATCCGGTCGGGGGGCGGGCGCCGTCGCCGGAGCCGAGGAGGAACTCGCTGTCCGGATCGTTGGAGCGTCCACCGGCCAGCAGCGCCTCGGAGTAGGTCAGCTGACGGATGATGACCGCGGTGACCGCCTGCGGGTGCCGGCGGGCGAAGTCCGCGTAGATGGCCGGATCGTGCTGGCCGTCGTCGCCGATGAGCACCCAGGACATCTCCGGGAAGTCCTGGGCGAGGCGTTCGAGCTGCTCCTCCTTGTGCTGCCGGCCGGAGCGGAACCAGCGCTCCTCGGTAGGCCCCCAGTCGGTGAGCAGCAGCGGGCCGTGCGGGTAGAGGTTGCGGGTGAGGAAGCGGGTCAACGTCTGCGCCACGTTCCACGCGCCGGTGGAGATGTAGATGACCGGCGCGCCGGAGTGGCGGTGCAGCAGCCGTTCCATCATCACCGCCATGCCGGGGGTCGGCGTGCGGGCGTGCTCGTCGAGGACGAAGGAGTTCCAGGCGGCCAGCACCGGTCGGGGCAGCTTGGTGACCACCACGGTGTCGTCGATGTCGCAGACCACCCCGGTGCGGGTGTCCTCGGCGATGATCTGCACCGCCACCCGGGTGGCCTGCGCACCGGGGGCGCGCAGGGTGACCTCCTGCCAGCCCGGTTCGAGGTCGACGGCGATGACGGCGTCCACCACGCCGCCGCGGTCCGCGACGACGTCGACGGTGCGGTCTCCCACAGTGATGCTGACCTCGGCGAACGGCACCGGGGCGGAGACGAAGTTCCGCCAGCCGCGCACGCCGTCGGCGATGACTTTGGCCACGCGACGGCCGTTCTCGAAGTGCGAGTCCGGGGCCATGACCACCCGAGAGAAGACGCGCACCCACTGCTGGGTGCCGTAGCCGGTGAGCGCGAGGACGGTGACGTGCTGGCGGCGTCGCCGTGCCAGGTCGAGACGGAAGCGGTGCCACCGGTCCTCGACCTTCATCGCCGTGTTCCGATCAGGATCGGAGTACTGCCGGCGCAGGGCTTCGTCGTTCTGGGCCACCTCGGTCACAGCTCCATCCTGCCATGGCTGCGGCGCGGGGAGAGGCGGGCGGCGTCGCACTTCTGCACCTGGCGAACGAGGGCCTCCGGCGCTGAAGCGCGCTGTCCGGGGACGATTCTCAGATCGTGGTGCGCAGCGGAGTCTCGCGGATCAGCAGATTCGCCAGGATCGCCGGCAGCGTCATGCAGGCGGCCACCAGGAACATCGTCCCTGAGCCGTCGGCGAAGGCCGGAGACGGGGTCGACGTCGCCCCGTTGACCTGACCGGCGGAGACTCCGGCGACCTGCAGGGCCATCACCGAGCCCAGCACGGCGGTGCCCGCCGCCCCGCCGAAGACACGGAAGAAGGCGACCAGCGCACTGGCCTGTCCCACCTGCGTGACGGCGACGGTGTTCTGCACCGCCAGCATCAGGTTCTGCATCTGGGCGCCGAAACCCAGCCCGACCACGAAGATGACGGCCATCACGAAGCGCAGATCGGTGTGCGAGTCCACTGTGGAGAGCCCGAACATCGCCGCCGACAGCAGCATCGACCCGATGACGAGGTAGATCTTCCAGCGCCCGTAGCGGGTGATGAGCCGCCCGGTGGTCAGCGAGCCGATGAGGTTCCCTACCACCAGCGGAAGGATCATCATTCCGGAGGCGGTGGGGCTGAATCCTCGGCCGATCTGGAAGTACTGCCCCAGGAAGGCCGGCATGCCGAACAGGCACACCGCGATGGAGGCCGAGGAGATCACCGCCAACAGAGTGGTGCGGCTGATCAGCATGCGCAGCGCCACCACGGGTTCGCCGCTGCGCCGCTCCACCACCATGAAGACCGCCAGCAGGATCACGACACTGCCGAGGATCAGTCCGGACTCCCAGGACACCCAGGCGAAGAGCTCCGGGGTGCCGGCGAAGGAGAGCCACATCAGCAGCAGCGAGGAGACGGTGACCAGCAGCAGCGCCCCGGCGTAGTCCATGCGGACCTCGCGCCGGACGTGCGGCAGGTGCAGGGTCCGGTGCACCAGCACCAGGGCCACCAGCGAGAGCGGCACGCCCACGAAGAAGCACCAGCGCCAGCCCAGAGTGTCGACGGTCAGGCCCCCGATGAGCGGCCCGGCCGCCGTGGCGGTGGTGAGGATGGCCCCGATGTAGCCGGCGTAGCGGCCCCGTTCCCGCGGAGAGACGATCGAGGCCATGATGGCCATGGCGAGCGCGCCGAGCCCGCCCAGACCGATGCCCTGCACGAAGCGGGCGGCGATGAGCATCTCCATGGAGACGGCGAATCCGGCGGCCAGAGAGCTCAGGAAGAAGATGATGTTGCTCAGCTGGAAGAGCCGCTTCTTGGAGACCATGTCGGCGAGCTTCCCCCACACCGGAGTGGAGGAGGCGTTGGCCAGCAGGGTCGCGGCGACCACCCAGCTGTACTGGATCTGGCTGCCGTCGAGATCACCGACGATGACCGGCAGCGCGGTGACCACGATGTTCATCGCCAGCATGGCGGCGAAGAACACGATGAGGATCCCGGCGATCGCCCAGCTGACATCGCGCCGCGTCATGCCTTCCGGCGTGACCTGCGGCGGACGGCGAACGGGGGCACCTTCACGTCTTAGTTGCATCCGAGAACGAGATTAGCCGTCCGGGGGCAGAATCGCCAATGGAGGCCCACGCGCCCCGTTCAGCGGGCAGACGCCGCCGTCGTCGCGGTCTAGTCTGGAATCGTGACTGAGAACCACGCCTCCCGTCCTGCCGACCGCCCCACGGCTCCTCTGCCGCCATCAGCACAGCTGCCCCCACCTGCACAGCTGCGCCGCATTGCGCTGGCCGCCGCCGACGACGTCGGCCCCACCCTGGCCGCGGCCTTCCGCACCGCCGTGAAGACCCAGGAGAAGGCCAACGCCCATGACCTGGTGACCTGGCACGACTCCGCCACCGAGGAGCGGCTGGCTCAGCTGCTCAGCGCCGCGGTGCCGGACTCGCGCATCACCGGCGAAGAGGGCGGGACGCAGGGATCCGGCGCGGTGGAATGGATCGTGGACCCGATCGACGGGACCTCCAACTTCGCCCACGGCTTCGCCATGTTCTCGGTCTCCCTCGCCGCCGCCGTCGACGGCGAGGTGGTCGCCGGGGTGGTCCATGACCCGGTCAACGGCCTGACCTTCTCCGCCGACGACGCCGGCGCCTGGCTGCGTGAGGGCGGCCCGGACGGCGTCGAGCGTCCCCTGTCCGGCCGGGCCGAGGCCTCCCGAACCCCGGAGCACCGCCTGAACCTGGTGACCAGCTACCCCTCGGCGGAGGCGCTGGAGATCGACGGACCGGCTGCCCTGGAGACGTTCGCGGAGACGGTCCGCACATTCTCCACTGTGCGCCGGGTGGTCTCCGGGGCGTTGGAGCTGTGCCACGCGGCGGCCGGCTGGGCCGACGTCGTCTTCGGGGTGGACACCTGCCCCTGGGACGTGGCCGCCGGCATGCTGATCCTGCGCCGGTCGGGCGGGACCTACTGGGGCCTGGGCGCCGACCTCGTGCCCGGGGCCGGCACTCCGGGCGACCATCTGGCCCCGCACTACTTGGCCTTCGCCCCAGGTGTGGACTCCCCCACGGCCCGGCGGCTCGTGGGCGGGATCGTGGAGCGGCGCGCCCGCTGACCCCGCACCGCTCGACATCACCCACATCACCGGCATCACAGTTCAGGCATCACAGTTCAGGCATGCCGAAAACTCGCCGCCGCCCGGCGTCCGGCCCCGGCCTGGGCGACGATGCGGACGGCCTGCAGATTCAGGGATCCCTAAGAATCGTCACAGTCGTCGGGCACCTGTCAGGCCGGGGCGCGGCTGGCGACAATGGGGGGTGTGACCACCGACGACGGCGCCCCGCGCCCGCCTGCCCAGCCGGACCCCGCTCCTTCCGGGACGAAGGCCAGGTCCGCCGCGCCGACGAGTCGGCAGATCCGCCGGTGGCGGAAGCATCTCGCCGACGAGATCGCCGAGGGGAAGCTCTATGCCGATCTGGCCGAACGCAAGGAGGGCGAGGAGCGACTGATCCTGCGGGGGCTCGCCGAGGCGGAGCAACGGCACGCCGACCACTGGCGGCAGCTGCTGGGCCCGCAGGCCGAGAAGCTGCCCGCCCCTTCCGCCCACCGGGTGCTGCTGGGCTGGATGGCCCGGATCTTCGGCTCCGTGTTCATCCTGGCCCTGGCCCAGCGGGCCGAGTCGGACTCCCCGTACGCGAAGGACTCGGACGCCACCGCCGGCATGGCCGCCGACGAAGCCATCCACGAGGAGGTCGTCCGGGGGCTGGCCACCCGAGGCCGGGAGAAGCTCTCGGGCGGCTTCCGCGCGGCCGTGTTCGGCGCCAACGACGGACTGGTCTCCAACCTGGCCCTCATCATGGGCATGGGCGGCACCGGAGTCGGCGCCTCGATCATCCTGGCCACCGGCATCGCCGGCCTGCTCGCCGGCGCGCTGTCCATGGCTGCCGGCGAGTACGTCTCGGTGCGCAGCCAGCGGGAGCTGCTCGCCGCCACCCGCCCCACCCAGGTCACCCTGAAGGCGGCCCCAGACCTGGACTTCGATCAGAACGAGCTGGTGTTGGTGTACCGGGCCCGAGGGCTCAGTCGGGAGGACGCCGAACACCGCGCTATGGAACGCCTGGGGGTCTTCGACTGCGACTGCAACCCCTCCAAGTCGTGGCAGCCCGTGGAGCAGGGCACCCAGGACGACCATGACGTCGTCGGCAACGCGTGGACGGCCGCGTTCTCCAGCTTCGGCTGCTTCGCGGCCGGCGCGCTGATCCCGGTGCTGCCCTACCTGTTCGGCATGGCCGGGCTCTCCGCCGTCGTGCTCTCCCTCTCACTGGTGGGGGTGGCACTGCTGTGCACCGGTGCGATCGTGGGCCTGCTCTCCGGCGCCTCCCCGCTGCTGCGGGGCCTCCGCCAGCTGGGCATCGGCATGGGAGCTGCGGCCATCACCTACGCGCTGGGCTCAGCGTTCGGCGTCGTGCTCGACTGAGCCGGCCAGGCGGCCTTGACCCCCAGGAGGCGGCACCGCCAAGGATGGGCCATGCCCACCGAAGACCCTGCCGCCGAGCCGTCCACCCGCACCTCGCCGACGCCCACCATGCCGGACCGTGACGTGCTGCAGTGCCGCACCTGTGGGGTGGAGCGCCCCCTCCACGACTGTCCCGAGCGCTGCCCGATCTGCGCCGACGAACGCCAACACGTGCCGCCCCAAGGGCAGCAGTGGACCTCCCCGCGCCAGTCACGGGCCGCCGGTGCGCGCCTCGAGCTGATCGACAGAGAACCCGGGGTGCACGGCCTGGTGCTCCATGACGGCCCGGGCATCGGACAGGTGACCAGCATCGTGCGGACGCAGATCGGCAATGTGATGATCGAGCCCCCGGCGCACATCGACGACGACGCGGTCGCCGCCGTCGCCTCGGTGGGAGGGCTGGCCGCGATCCTGGCCTCGCATCCGCATATGTACGGGGTGCAGTCCCTCTGGGCTGAGGCGTTCGGGGACGCGACCGTGTACGTCTCCGCGGCTGATGAGCACTGGCTGGCGCTGCACCCTGCCCGCACCGTGGTCTGGGAAGGCAGAGCGCAGATCGCCGAGGATCTGGTCGCCACCCAGATCGGCGGACACTTCCCCGGGTCCATGGTGGCCCGCTGGCGGGCTCCAGATGGGCGTGGCGTGCTGTTCAGCGGTGACGCCATCTTCCCCGTGGCGGACCAGGGGTGGGTCACGTTCATGCGCTCCTACCCCAATATGATCCCGCTCTCCCCTGCTGTGGTGCGTCGCCTCGCCGACCATGCCGCGCAGCATGACTATGACAGGCTCTACGGCAACTTCGCCCGGCACATCCCCGTCGACGCCGCCGCCGCCGTGGCACGCTCCGCCCAGCGGTACATCGCCTGGGTCAGCGGAGAGCACGACGACGAAACGTGACTGCCTCGGGACCGCCCCAGCGCAGGGGCGGCCGGCGCAGCTGACAACTGGAGCACCGGCGTGGCTACACTCCATCTCACCCACAAATGCCTGCGCCACTCGGCGGAAAGGGGCGCAACATGTTCGAGCACGAAGACGACGATCCGGTGCTGGTCCTCTCCGAGGACGACAGCTGGAGACTGTTGGAGAACACCCAGCATGGAAGACTCGTCACCGTGGTGGCAGGGCGAGCCGACATCTTCCCAGTGAACCACGCGGTCCAGGAACGCACGTTGGTCCTGCGAACCGCCCCCGGGACCAAACTCGCCGAGATAGCGGTCAACGAGGAGGTCGTCTTCGAGTCGGACGGGATCCTATCCGACCAGGCCTGGTCCGTAGTGCTCCGCGGACGCGCTCAGCGTCTGGAGAGCGCCCACGAGCGGGAAGCTGTCCAGGCTCTGGGCCTGCGCTCGTGGGTGCCCACGCTCAAGGAGAACTACGTCAGGATCACTCCCACAGCCATCAGCGGGCGCCACTTCCGATTCGGCCTCCAACCGGAACGCGAGCTCGGCGAAGGATCAGAGACCGGCTGAGCCGCCGACGCACGGTCGGCATCTCGACCCCGGGCCGACACAGGACGGCGTCGGAGCGTCGGCACGCCTGACAAACAGCTGAGGCTCACACCCAGGAGCGAACTCCGTGGGTGCGAGCCTCAGCTGTGTGCAGGAAACCTCAGAGCGCGGAGGGTTCCACCGCGACCGGGTAGACCTCACGCAGCAGGTGCGCGGTCTCGGACGGGGTCTTGCCGACCTTCACACCCGCGGCCTCGAGGGCCTCCTTCTTGGCCTCTGCGGTGCCGGAGGAGCCTGAGACGATGGCGCCGGCGTGGCCCATGGTCTTACCCTCCGGAGCGGTGAAGCCGGCCACGTAGCCGACCACCGGCTTGGTGACGTTGGCCTTGATGTACTCGGCCGCGCGCTCCTCGGCGTCACCGCCGATCTCACCGATCATCACGATCGCCTTGGTCTCCGGGTCGTTCTCGAAGGCCTCCAGCGCGTCGATGTGCGTGGTGCCGATGACCGGGTCACCACCGATGCCGATGGAGGTGGAGAAGCCGAGGTCACGCAGCTCGTACATCATCTGGTAGGTCAGGGTCCCGGACTTGGAGACCAGTCCGACGCCGCCCTTGCCGGTGATGTTGGCCGGGGTGATGCCGGCCAGGGACTCGCCGGGGGTGATGATGCCGGGGCAGTTCGGGCCCAGGATCCGGGTGACGGGCTTGCCGTCGGCGCCGGTCTTGGTCAGCGAGTAGTTGTAGAACTCGGCGGAGTCCTGGACCGGGATGCCCTCGGTGATGACCACCAGCAGGCCGATGCCGGCGTCGATGGCCTCGACGGCGGCGTCCTTGGCGAACTTCGGCGGCACGAAGACCACCGAGACGTCGGCACCGGTCTTCTCCATCGCCTCGGAGACCGAGCCGAACACGGGCAGCTCGACCTCAGCGCCGTGCTGGTCGGTGTGGGCCACCGTGGTGCCGGCCTTGCGGGCGTTGACGCCGCCGACGATGTTCGTCCCGGCCAGCAGCATGCGGGCCGTGTGCTTCGAGCCCTCGCCGCCGGTGATGCCCTGGACGATGACCTTGGAGTCCTTGTTCAGAAAGATAGCCATGCTCGATCCTCAGTCCTTACTTGTTCGCCAGCTCGGCGGCCTTGTCGGCGCCTTCGTCCATGGTGGTCGCCAGGGTGACTAGCGGGTGGTCCGCCTCCCGCAGGATGCGGCGACCCTCATCCACGTTGTTGCCGTCCAGACGGACGACCAGCGGCTTGGTGGCGGCGTCACCGAGGATCTCCAGGGCCTTGACGATACCGTTGGCGACCGCGTCACACGACGTGATGCCGCCGAAGACGTTGACGAACACGGCCTTGACCTGGTCGTCGCCGAGGATGACGTCGAGGCCGTTGGCCATCACCTCGGCCGAGGCGCCGCCGCCGATGTCCAGGAAGTTGGCGGGCTTCACACCGTTGTGGGCCTCGCCCGCATAGGCGACGACGTCGAGGGTGGACATGACCAGCCCGGCGCCGTTGCCGATGATCCCCACCTCGCCGTCGAGCTTGACGTAGTTGAGGTCATTGGCCTTGGCCTTGGCCTCCAGCGGGTCCTCGGCCTGCTCGTCCACGAGCTCGGAGTGGCCGGCCTGGCGGAACTCGGCGTTCTCGTCCACGGTGACCTTGCCGTCCAGAGCGATGATCGCGCCCTCACCGGTCTTGACCAGCGGGTTCACCTCGACCAGGGTCGCGTCCTCCTGGGAGAACACGGTCCACAGCTGCTGGAACACCTCGGCCAGCGCGGGGACCTCCTCGGCGGAGAAGCCTCCCTTCTCAGCGATCTCGGCGGCCTTCGCGGCATCGATGCCGACGTTGGGATCGACGTTCACCCGCGCCAGCGCCTCGGGCCGCTCCTCGGCGAGCTGCTCGATCTCGACGCCGCCCTCCTTGGAGCACATGGCCAGGTAGTCGCGGTTGGCGCGGTCCAGAAGGATGGAGAAGTAGTACTCCTCCGCGATCTCGGCACCCTGCGCGATCATCACGCGGTGCACGGTGTGCCCCTTGATGTCCATGCCCAGGATCGCCTTGGCGTGCTCGTAGGCCTCGTCCGCGGTCTTCGCGAGCTTCACACCGCCGGCCTTGCCGCGGCCTCCGACCTTCACCTGAGCCTTGACGACGACGACGCCGCCGATCTGCTCAGCAGCAGCCTTCGCTTCTTCCGGGGTCTGCGCCACGATTCCGGCCAGCACGGGAACTCCGTGTGCCTCGAACAGATCGCGCGCCTGGTACTCATACAGGTCCACGGGTGGTGTCCTTCTGCGTCGAAGTCGTTTCTGACAACCTCAGCCCGACGTCGACGGCGGGACCCGCCGGCACGGGCTGAGCGGCCACGCTGCGCACCTGGCGCAACGCTGAGCCTGAAGGCTCAGTCGGCCTTCTCCAGGGGAGCATATCGCAGGAGCAGACGCTTCTCGCTTCCTGAGAAGCTGACCTTGGCCACAGTCTTGTCCCCCGTGCCTTCCACGGTCAGGACCTCGCCGCGCCCGAACTTCTGGTGAGAGACCTTGTCACCGGGGGCCAGGGAGGGGATCTTCCGGCTGGGGTCCACCTGGCGGGGCGCGACGCCGCCGGTCGCCCCAGGCAGCGAAGATGACGTCTTCTCACTGTTCGCCGCCCCGTAGACAGTGGGCTCCGCACGCCCTCCTCTGTCGGCACCGCCGGAGCGGCCAGTCCGTGAGCCCCCGGCGGAACCATCGCTGAAGGACCAGCCGGATCCGCCCGCGGATCCGCGTGAGGACGGGCCACCACCGAAGCTGGGCGTCCCGTAGTGGTGGCCGCGCAGACCCCCGGAGTGCCCTCCGCCGAAACCTGATGACGAGGCCGCATCGACATGGAGCAGGTCTTCGGGGATCTCACCGAGGAACTGGCTGGGCGGGTTGTACTGGTGCTGGCCCCACAGGTGGCGGGACTCCGCGCGGCTCAGGTAGAGCCGCTGCCTCGCCCGGGTGAGCCCCACATAGGCCAGGCGACGCTCCTCGGCCAGCTGCTCGCCGTCAGACATGGAGCGGGCGTGCGGGAAGATGCCGTGCTCCATGCCTGTGAGGAAGACCACAGGAAATTCGAGCCCCTTGGCGGTGTGCAGCGTCATCAGGGTGACCTGGCCCTGCTCCTGGGCGAGCTTCTCGGACTCGGCGTCATCGGCCGCGGGGATCGCATCGGCGTCGGCGACCAACGAGACCTGCTCCAGGAAGTCTGCGAGAGTCCCGCCCTCGGTGGAGGCCTCATATTCCTTGACCACGGCCACCAGTTCGCCGAGGTTGTCCGCCCGGGACTCGTCCTGCAGGTCCTTGGACTGCCGCAGCGCCTCGAGCATCCCGGTCTGCTCGAGCACCGCCTCCAGCACCACCGAGGGCTTCTCGGACTCCAGCAGGGAGGCGAGGTCGTCCATCATCCGCACGAAGGAGTCCACGGCCTTCAGCGAACGCGTCGCCATGGCCGGGGCCTCCTCGGCCCGGCGCAGCCCCTCGAAGAACGTGGTCCGGTCCCGCTGGGCCAGCGCGGCCACGGCTCCTTCCGCCCGATCCCCGATGCCCCGCTTGGGCTCGTTGAGGATGCGGCGGAGGTTGACGTCGTCGTCCGGGTTGCTGAGGACCCGCAGATAGGCCAGGGCGTCCTTGATCTCCTTGCGGTCATAGAACCGGGTTCCGCCGACCACCCGGTAGGGGATGCCGCGGCTGACCAGGCGCTCCTCCAGGGAGCGGGACTGTGCGTTGGTGCGGTAGAACACCGCGACGTCGGCCGGCCGGATGCCTTCCCGGTCGCCGAGATCATCGATGGTCCGGGCGATCCATTCGGCCTCGTCGGACTCGGAGGGCGCCACGTGCAGAGTCACCGGCTCCCCGGAGCCCTCCTCGGTCCACAGTTGCTTCTCCGTGCGACCCGGATTCTGGGAGATGACCGCATTGGCGGCGTCGAGGATCGTCTGGGTGGAGCGATAGTTCTGCTCCAGCTTGATGGTGGTGGCGTCCGGGTAGTCCCGCCCGAACTCGATGATGTTGCGGATGTCCGCGCCGCGGAAGGCATAGATGGACTGGTCCGAGTCGCCGACCACGGTCAGCTCGGCCCCCGGGGTCTGCACACCGTCGCCGGGTCCGCCGGTCAGCTGGCGGACCAGCCGGTACTGGGCGTGGTTGGTGTCCTGGTACTCGTCCACCAGCACATGGCGGAAGCGCCGCCGATAGCCGTCCAGGATGCCGGGGAAGGCGTCGAACATATAGACGGTCTCGGCCAGCAGGTCGTCGAAGTCATAGGCATTGGCCTGACGCAGCCGCTGGGTGTACTCCCGATACACGGTGGCCACAGCCTCGGAGAAGGGCTCGTTCGGCGCGGTGGCGGTGAACTCCTCGGCGTCGACCAGCTCGTTCTTCAGTGTGGAGATCCGGTTCTTGATCGCCCGCGGGGCGAACCGCTTGGGGTCCAGGTCGTGGAGCTTGGCGATGGTGGTGATCAGCCGCAGGGAGTCGGCGGCGTCGTAGATGGTGAAGCTGGACTTCCGGCCCAGGTTCGCCGCCTCGGCGCGCAGGATCCGCACGCAGGTCGAGTGGAAGGTGGAGATCCACATGCGCTCCGCCGCGGGGCCGACCAGGCTCACCACGCGTTCCTTCATCTCCCGGGCGGCCTTGTTGGTGAAGGTGATCGCCAGGATCTCGTGCGGACGGGCCGCTCCGGTCTGGAGCAGATGCGCGATCCGCCGGGTGAGCACGCTCGTCTTGCCGGAGCCGGCGCCGGCGACGATCAGCAGCGGGGACCCGGTGTGCAGCACCGCCTGCCGCTGCTGCGGGTTCAGCCCGATCGTCGGGTCGGCCGGGGCCGGTGCGGCACCTTCGGGCCCTCCCGAAGAGGGGGCCTCCGGCAACACGGCCGCGGCGCCGTCGTCGGCGGGGGCCTTCGCGGCGCGGGCGGTCTCGGACGGGCGTTCTGACGGCGGGGTGAAGAGGAACTCCATGGTGCTCCCAGTCTAAGCGCGGCCGGTGACCCGCGTCCCCCGGGGCGGCCAGCAGGCTCTGCGACAATGGACACCGGGTGCGCCCGTCGGAGCATCCACGCAGGGACGCCATGTTGGGCGCCATGCTGGGCCCCATACCCACGATCCCGGAGGAGGACGATGTCCAGACGACGGAAGACCACCCGCGGCAATCCCGCGGCAGGTTCCGAGTCGACGTCGGGCGAGCCACGCGCCGACCGGCCGCGCCGACCCCGCCCCCGCTCCATGGGCGGAGGGGGCATCATCGCCGAGGCGAACCAGCGGGCCGCCGACGACTCCCAGGCCAACCCGACGCTGCTGGTCTACGCACTGCTGGGCACCACAGTGTTCCTCTTCATCTACCTGCACCTGATCGCCCTGCCGCAGATGACCCAGTTCACCGGCGGGTTCGCCATGCCCGACGCGCGACTGACCGGCTACGACGTCTCCGACATCGAGCGCCTGCGCTCCGTGATGGACGACGACGCCATCGGCCAGCTGAACTTCGTGCACAAGACCGCCGGGATCCTGTTCCCCGTCTCCTTCTTCTTCACCGCCTGGGCCGTGGTGGGGCTGATGATGCGCGAGTCCGTGGTGCGCTGGCTGCTGCTGGCCGCTGCGGGCCTGTTCAGCGCCATGGATATCGCCGAGAACTTCCTGATCGACGACCTCCTCTCCGCTGAGACCCTCGACGTCGGCACCGTCACCACCGCCTCCGCGCTGACCGTGAGCAGCTGGCTGTTCTTCGCCGTGGTGGGCTCGCTGCTGATCATCGCGGTGATCATGGCGATGGTGCGACGCTCCGTGGAACGGACCGCGCGCCCGCTGGGCAACCGGTAGGATGGTCGGGTCCCAGCCTCCGTAGCTCAGGGGATAGAGCACCGCTCTCCTAAAGCGGGTGTCGCAGGTTCGAATCCTGCCGGGGGCACCAGAGCGTCGTCGCTCAGGCCATCGGCGCCATGTCCCGGCGCCCCGGCTCATCCCCTCGTCGACCCGGCCTCGGTCGCCAGCCTGGCCTGCGCTCGACGACGGCGGGGCCAGCGCACCCGCGAACCCTGCAGCGAGGCCGCGGCCACCGCGATCACCGAGACGAGCACCAGAGCCGCCGCCGGGGCGGCGGTCGCCCACGGTCCGCGCTCCACGTAGTCGATCCCCTCGGCCAGCAGCCGGCCCCAGTCCGGCGTCGGGGGCTGCGCGCCGAGCCCCAGGAACCCCAGCGAGGCCAGCGCCAGCGCCACACCGGGCAGCCGCAGCATGCCGTGCCGGGCCAACGCGGGGGCCACCACAGGCACCACGTAGCGGACCATGATCTCGAAGGGCCGCACCCCGGCCAGCGGCAACCACGTCACATGTGGCATCGCCTTGGCCTCGTCCACCAGTGCCACCGCGTGAGAGGCCAGCGGCGGCCAACTCACCCAGAGCACCGCGGCCGCGGCCCCGCCCATCGTGGGGCCCATCAGCGCGGCGATCACCACTCCGGCGATCACCGGCGGGGTCGCGTTGGCGACCTCGATCGGCCCCCGCACGGCGTGCGGGATGAACGCGAGCACCAGCCCGATGGCGATCGCCAGCACCACGATCACCAGCGCCGGCACCAGAGTGCCCAGCGCCCCATGGGCCACCCGGGCCAGCAGATCGCGGCCGCTGGCGTCCGCGCCGAACGGCAGGTCCCACGACGGCGCGGCGAGCCTGTCGTGGACGATCCCGTACGGGTCTCGCGGCAGACCGGCGACCAGCAGCAGCCCCAGCAGCACACAGCCGACCCCGAACGTCCACTGCGCGAGCCGGTCGCCATGCGGCCGTTCCGGCGGCGCCGACACCGCACCGGCCGGCAGCGACCCGCCCAGCAGCCACAGCCGACCCACTCCCGCCCCCGCACCGATCAGCACGGCCGCGCCCGCCATGGCGAGCACCCCGGCCTGCAGGGCCGGCAGGTCCTGAGCGTTGGCCGCACCCAGCAGGTACCGGCCCAGTCCGGGGACGGCGAAGATCTGCTCCACCGCGACCGCTCCACCGAGCAGACCGATCACGATCAGGCCCATCTGGTCCACCACCGAGGCGGCGGCCCGACGCATCACCGCGGGCACGATCACCCGACGCGGCGCTCCGGCGAGCCGCCAGACGGTCACCCAGGGCTCCCGGGAGGATCCGGCGAGCGCGTCGCCCAGCAGACGGCCGAACAGGCCGCCGGCCGGAATGCCGAGCGCCGCCGCGGGCAGGATCATGGTCTCCAGTCCCGCCCAGCCGTACGGCGGGAACCAGCGTAGGTGTACCGCGAGCACGACGAGGAACCCGCTGGCCAGCAGGAACTCAGGAAGCGCCGTGAGCGCCACACCCATCGGCCCGGCACCCCGCACGGGCCGATCCCGGGCGACGGCCCGCAGCACCGGGGCCACCAGGGCGGCGGCGACGAGCAGGCAGACCACCACAGCCAACAGGGTCAGCGTGGCGGAGACGCCCACGGCCTCCCACACTCCCGGACCCACCGGGTTCCCCGAGACCCAGGACTCCCCCAGGTCGCCGCGCAGCACGCCCAGCCACCAGCGGGCGCTGATCGCGAACGGCCCACCGTCCAGGCCGAGCTCGGCACGCACCGAGGCGACAGCCTCCGGCGTCGGCTCCAGCTCCGCATAGCGCGCCCGCAGCACGGACAGCGCCGGGTCACGCTGCGAGAGCCAGGGCAGGGCCCCGACCACCACGAGCAGGCCCAGCCCCGCCAGGACCCGCGAGATCAGGGCCCGGCGGTCACCGGTCCTCATCGCGGCCGGTCAGCTCGTCCACCAGGGCACGCTCACGGGGGTCCCGGATCGCGTCGTGCACGTCACTGGTCTCCCCCTGGATGACCCGCTCGTGCAGCAGCGGGATCGCCGTGTCGGTGGCCAGGATCTCGGCCTCGGCGAGCATGATGGCCTCGCGGCGCTCATCCCCAGCCGGAATCTGGGAGGCCGCCTGCACGGCGGCGTCCACGTCCTCGTCGCACAGCTGCGAGATGTTGAACCCTCCGGCGCAGGTGAAGTCCGCGCTGAAGTACGCCACGGGGTCACCGGAGTCCAGGATCGTGGCACGTGAGAGGATGAACGCGTCGAAGGCCCCGTCGAGGGCGTCGGACTCGATGAACTGGTACTCGCGCACGTCCTGGACCACCTCGAACCCGGCGGCCTCCAGCTGTTGTTCGAGCAGCACCGCGACCTCGGGCAGCTCGGCCCGGTCCGTGAAGGTCCCCAGGCTGATCTGCACGCCGTCGACGTCGGCCGGCTCGGCGCGATCCTCCAGGATCTCCTCGTACTCCTCGCCGCCCCGTTCCTCAAGGGTCCAGGGAAGCGCCGGCCCGAGCAGGCCGACGGCCTCGTCGGCCCGGTCCTCGTAGGTGGAGACGATGATCTCCGCCCGGTCGACCGCCTCGCGGGCCGCCGCCCGGACTGCGGGGTCCTCGAACGGACCGGAGTCGGCGTTCAGGTACAGAGTGTTGGTGCGCGGCATGGGCACCTCATGCAGCAGGTCCTCGTCGATCGAGGCGGCCTGGCCGGCGGGGACGGTCTCCACCAGGTGCGCGGTCCCGGTGCGCAGCGCGGCGGCGCGCGCCGTGCCGTCGGGCACGAAGTCGGCGTCGATGCCGGCGGCCGCCGCCGGTGTGCCCCAGTAGTCGTCGTACCGGTCCAGGGTGGCGCTGGAGGTCCCGTCGACGGCGACCAGTTCGAAGGGGCCGGTCCCGGTGCCGATCGGGCTGACCGTGCTCCCCGTGTAGGCGTCCTTGGACAGGATGGACAGCTGAGGGCTCGACAGCCTGTTCGGCAGCAGCGGGTCCGGCTCACCGGTGGTCAGCACCACCTGCTCGTCGTCGACGTCGACCTCCAGCTCCACGCCGTCGAGGATGCGCGGAAGCGGGGACGCCTCGGAGGCGACGCGCAGAGAGTTGGCGACCGCCTCCGGCGTCAGGGGCGACCCGTCATGGAATGTCACGTCCTCGCGGATGCTGAAGTGCCAGGTGTGATCGTCGGTCTGATCCCATTCGGTGGCCAGCAGCGGCAGCGGACCGCCGTCGTCGTCGAGTGCGACGAGGGTCTCGGCGGTGCTCCAGCGCGAGAGCTTGAACGCGTCGTCGCTCAGCGGGCTCAGCCCGGATCGCGGAGGCTGCATCATGGCCAGGGTCAGACGGGCGTCGTCCCCGGAGCCGGAGGTCTCGGCCGATTCGGCGGAGAAGCAGCCGGTCAGAGGAAGGGCCAGAGCGAGGGCTCCGACGGTGATCGCGCGGGCGCGGAGAGGACGGTTCACTGCGTGTGCTCCTTGATGATCGAGGTGTTGGTGGTCGAGGTGTTGGTGGTCGGAGTGTCGGCGGAAGCCGGCGCTGCAGGCACGGATGGTGCCGAGGATGAGAACTGTGCGGGGTGACGGTGATGACGGTGATGACGGTGATGGCGGTGTTGGCGGGAGCCCAGGCCCAGCGCATACCAGGCCAGCGGCATCATCACGGCGGGCAGGACGGCGGCGAGCGGCCATGCGGCCAAGGTGCTGGCGCTGCCGGAGACCACACCGGTGAATGTGGTGCTCAGGAAGGCGGCCGCTCCTCCGGCGGTCGGCAGCAGCGCCAGGCGTGTGGCCCTCCGCCGGCCCGGTCCTTCGGCGATGAGCGACTGGGCGCTCGGGCTGCCGAGCATCAGGGACACGCCCACCAGCACGGCCACGACGCAGAGCACCCCGGTCAGCGCCCGCGGAGGAAGGAGCAGCTGACCGGCGAACGCGCACAGACACGCCGTGGCCGAGAGACCGAGCGCCAGCATCACGGCGGTGCCCCGGCCAAGCCGCTCGGCGGCGCGGGACAGCGGCCACTGCAGCACCAGCGTGGCCGCCGACAGGGAGGCCGCCACCACGCCCATCTGTCCCGCCGCGAGGCCGTGTTCGGCCAGGGCCAGCGGCACGGTGGAGAACAGCTGGGCGTAGACCGCCAACAGGGCCGAGCAGGCGATCGCCAGCGGGAGCACGCGCACACCGAGCTGCGGGGCGGACATGCCCGTTGGTGCCCCTGCTGGTGCCCCCGCTGACGATCCCGGGGCATCCTGAGCGCGGCTCCGCGGCCCGGGCTCCGTCTCCCCTGCGGCCGCGCTCAGCCGGAGGACGGCGGCGGCCGCCCCGAGGAAGATGACCGCCGAGCCGGCTGCGACGGCCGGCGAATGCTCGGGCATGACTCTGGCGGCACCGAGGGCGGCCAGCACGCCTCCGAGCTCACTGACCATCAGCAGCGCCGCGAAAGGAGTGGGGCCCCGCCGGCCGCCGACACCGCCTACACCGGCGACACCGGAGACACCGGAGACACCGGAGACACCGGAGATACTGCCGCCACCGTGCACCACGCCGCGCTGTTGGGCGTCGAGGTGCCCGACGAGGGCGTCCACGGCAGGGGAGAACAGCGCTCCGGCCATGCCGACGAGCACGACGCCGACGACGAACGCCGGCGCGTGCGGCGCCCACGCGATGATCCCGAACGCCAGGGCGCGCAGCAGGCAGCCGGTGAGCAGCAGGCTCCGGGGTCCGAAGCGGTCGGTCAGGATCCCGCCGACGATGAACAGGCCCTGCTGTGCCAGGACCCGCGCGCCCACCAGGAGGCCGACGGCGGAGGCGTCCAGGGCGAACCGGTGCTGCCCGATGGCCGCAACGAACGGGACCACTGCGGAGAAGCCCAGCATGAACAGCAGCTGCAGCAGCAGCACTGAGCGCAGCGATACGCCAGCGGTCATCGGGCATGCTCCACGACGCCGTCGCGGACGGTCAGCATGCGGTCGCAGCCGGCGGCCAGGGCGTCGTCGTGCGTGACGACCAGCAGCGCCCCACCGGTGCGGGTCGGCAGCGCGAGCAGCGCGTCGGTGAGACCGGCAGAGGTGGACGGGTCCAGGGCGCTGGTGGGCTCGTCGGCGACGATGACATCGGGGCCAACCGCGACGGCACGGGCGATCGCCGCACGCTGCGCCTGCCCTCCGGAGAGCTCGCGGGGTGTGCGGTCGAGGAGCTCCGGCTCGAGCCGGGCGATCTCGGCGGCGGCCGCGATCCGCCCACCGGGGTCCCCCTCGACACCGAGCCTGGCCAGCGCCCGTTCGATCGAGGCGCGGACCGCCACGCGTGGCGGCAGGGAGGCTCCCGCATCCTGAGGTATTCCTTGGACCAGGCGACGCCGGTGGGGCCGCGGTGCACTGCCCACACCGCAGAAGGGCTCGCCGTGGACCGTGACATGACCGGTGCTGGCCAGGCGCAGCCCGAGGATGATCTCCGCCAGCATGGACTTGCCGGCCCCGGATCGGCCGATCACCGCCACGGACTCCCCCGCGTGGAGGGCGACGTCGGTGGGATGCAGGACCGTCAGGGGGCGGCGTCGCGTGCCGTAGACGGCACCGATGCCGTGCGCTTCGAGGATCGCGGTGCTCACGCCGCCTCCTGACTCGTGGCGTCACCCAGGTCCACCTGGCCGGAGGAGACGCGGATCAGCCGGGCGTCGAGCCGATCGCGGACCTGCGGGTCATGGGTGGCGACCACCAGCGCGCTGCCCGTGGTCTCCGTGAGATCGCTCAGGACGGCCAGGGTCTCGTCACGAGAGGCGCCGTCCAGTGCGCTGGTCGGCTCGTCCGCGATGACCAGGGCAGGGGATCCGAGGAACGCCAAGGAGATGGCCACACGCTGAAGTTGGCCGCCGGAGAGCTCTGCCGGGCGGCGTCGGCCCAGCAGCTGGAGATCGAGTCCCACCGCTGCCAGCACCTCCCGGGTGCGCGAGGCGTCGGCTCCGGTGACGGACCGCAGCTGGCGCCCGATCGGCATGAGCGGGTGCACAGCATCGGCTCCCCGCTGGGGGACGAATCCGATGCGCAGATCGACGGGGGCCTGCCGACGGCCCGTCATCTCCACGCCGCCGGGCAGGCGGCTGGTGAGCGCCGAGAGCAGCATCGACTTCCCCGCCCCGGAGGGCCCCATGATCGCCACCCGAGACGCCGGGGCGATCGGCAGGTCCGGGACACGCAACAGGGTCTGTCGGGTGCGCCGCGTGACGACCTCGACGTCCTGGAGGTGGACGAGGGGAGACGAGGCGGAGTGCACGGACATGAGCTGGTGCTCCTTGGTCTCAGGCGCGACGGCGGGAGGACCAGCAACAGCTTCCCCCTCTATTGCGAATGCGTCTGAATTACACCAGGGAAGCATGTCCTGTGCAAACTGTGAACCCCGCTCGCACGCAGTGCCGATCAGCCCTCGGCCGGTCCCACCAGGCATCGAAGCCCGCGCCACGGTCTGCGGTGCGGCGCACCTCACCGGACTGCGCCGCAGCAGAGGCCGCCCGGCAGGGGGGGCACCCACTCCTGGGCCCACCCGAGGACCGCCGGCTGGGTCGCGCCGGCGCCGCGCAGGTCAGCTGGCGACCCTCAGGTAGCCTCTCGACTGTGACCGCCGACTCCAGGATCCCGGCTCCTCTCGACCCATGGCCCGGGGGACCACGGTGAGCACCGGGGCCCTGGCGCTCATCCTGACCGCGGCCGTGTTCCACGCGGTGTGGAACCTCGCCGCCAAGACTGCCCGCGGGGACACCACGGTGTTCGTGTGGTGCTACTTCACCCTCGGCGGGCTGCTCTGCCTTCCGGTGGGCCTGATCCAGATGCTGCGCACCGACGCCGCCTACGGCTGGGGGCTGGCCGCCGCCGCCCTGGTCAGCGCGGTGATCCACATCGGGTACGCCACACTGCTGCAGACCGGGTACCGCCGAGCCGATCTGGGCGTGGTCTACCCGGTGGCCCGCGGAGTGGGCCCCGTGCTGACCATGGCGGTCGCCGTCGGCCTGCTCGGCGAACGCCCGGGACCCGCCGCCCTCGCCGGCGGGGCGGTGGTGATCAGCGGGATCCTGATCGTCACCGGCCGGCGCCTGCTCCACCGCCACGAGCGCCTGACGGCCGGCCTGCTCTACGGCAGCGCCACCGGGGCTGCCATCGCCGCCTACACGCTGTGGGACAGCTTCGCCGTGACCGCCCTGGGGTTGGAACCCATCCTGTACTTCGCGCTGAGCAGCGTGCTGCAGTCCGCAGTGATGCTCCCCTGGGTGCTGCGCAGGCGCGGCCTGGTCCGCCCCACCTGGCATGCCGACCGGCGACCGGTGATCATCGTGGCCGCACTCTCCCCGCTGGCCTACATCCTGGTGCTCTACGCGATGACGACGACGCCGGTCGCGCTGGTCGCCCCGGTGCGGGAGTCGTCCCTCGTGATCGGTGCGCTGCTGGCCTGGTGGCTGCTCAGGGAGCCGGACCCGGTGCGGCGAACTGTGGGGGCCGCCGTCGTCTGCGCCGGAATCGGGCTGATCGTCATGGGCTGATCGTCATGGGCTGCACGGGGCTGAGCGCCGCCGTCACGGCGGCGCGGCCCGCACCGTGCTCACCACCCGCCCCGGTGGCCGCCGCCCTGGCGCAGCGGCACTGTGCCCACCGCCAGACCCCGGGCGTCCAACAGCCGGCCCACCAGCTTGACCGGGCGCAGCACCACGCTGCGGTCGAGGACCTCCATCCAGGGCAGCCGCTGGGTCAGACGCTTCTCGAGGCGCTGCCCGTCGGCCACTGTGCGCAGCCAGGCTGCGGCGACCAGATTGGCCGGACCTGTCGTCGACAGCGAGGCCCGCAGCTCGGCGATGCCCGCGAGCGCCTGGCCGGCCTCGTCGATGTGCGCCGGCGGCACCCGCAGGAAGAACCACTCCAGCACGTGCCACTCGGTGAGCCCCCGGGCCACCTCACAGCGCAGGCGCAGAGCACCGGAGGCCACCAGGCTGTGCAGGCGCCGCCGCACCGTGCTCTCCGAGACCCCGAGTTCCTCGGCCAGCAGCCCCGCCGGGCGGCGCCCGTCCACTGAGAGGAGCTCGACGATCCGCCGCTCCAGACCTCCCAGCGCAGAGCCACCGGGAGCGGCCCCCCGGGCGGCGGAGGCGAGCTTCTCCTCCTCGCGCTTCGACAGGCTCCGCAGCCGCCACCGGCTCGCATCCGAGTACATGTGGGTGACCACGTGGCTGCGGACCGACTCGACCTCCGGGATCTGCGCGACCCGCTCCAGCAGGTAGCTGCTGAGCCACAGCTGGTCCGGGCAGGTCACAGTCACCAACAGATCACGGGACCCGGAGGTCACATCGATGGTCATCGCCGCAGAGTCCTCGGCCAGCGTCTGCGCCGCCGTCATGATGTCTCCGGCCCGGCAGGTGATCTCGAGCACCGCCACCGCGGCGTTCCGCTCGACCAGCGGCTGGCAGGACACCCAGGCCGCGCCGGCCTCCTCCAGCCGGGCCCATCGCCGCGCCACCGTGGTGGGGCCCATGCCCAGCACGCGGCCGAGCTCCGCCCAGCTCGCACGGGGGCTCATCTGCAGAGCCTGGAGGAGACGGAGATCATCCTCACCCAAGGTGATGGAATACTTCATCACTTCAGGCTCTGTGACCGAATCGTGCAATCTGAACCCCTCCATTGGCGTATAGCTCAACCTTAACAGTGACAGAGATCACCAACACGAGAGGCTCCGCCGATGACCTCCCCCCTTCATCAGCGCGCCACCCACACCGTCTACGACGTGCGCGAGCGCCTCGCCCGACTCAGCCATGACATCCACGGGCTGGCCGAGACCGCCTTCGACGAGCACCGCAGCGCCGTCCGCCTGCAGGATGAGCTCGCCGCGGCCGGCTTCACCGTCACCACCCCTGTGGCGGATCTGCCGACCGCATTCACCGCCCGATACGGCAGCGGCGACTTCGTCGTCGGCATCTGTGCCGAGTACGACGCCCTGCCGGAGATCGGCCACGCCTGCGGCCACAACATCATCGCCACCGCCGCCGTCGGGGCGGCCCTGGCCCTGGCCCCGGTCACCGACGAGCTCGACCTGACCGTCGAGGTGGTCGGCACCCCGGCCGAGGAACATGGCGGCGGCAAGGTCCTCATGCTCGAGAAGGGCTGCTTCGACCACCACACCGTCGCCCTGATGGTCCACCCCGGCACCGCCGACGCCGACCCGGTCGACACCGCCTCCCAGGGCGTGTCCCGGCATGCCGCGACCTTCACCGGGCGTGCCGCCCACGCCGCGGCCGCCCCGACCGACGGTGTGAACGCCGCCGACGCCGCCGTCGTCGCCCAGGTCGCCGTGGGCCTGCTCCGCCAGCAGATCCCCTCCACCGCTCGCATCGGCCTGTTCGTCCGCGACGGCGGTCAGGCCACCAACATCATCCCGGAGCGCACTGTGGTCGACTTCGAGGTCCGCGAGTTCGACCTCGACCAGCTGCGCGACCTGCGGGACCGGGTCCGTGACTGTTTCGAAGCCGGGGCGCTGGCGGCCGGCTGTCAGGTGGACTTCGAGGAGACCGAGCCGGAGTACGCGCCCCTGCGCCAGGATCCGCGCCTGGCCGGCCCGTACAGCCGGGCGGTGACCGCCCTCGGACGCACTCTGACCGACACCGGCGGACTGACCGGCGGCTCCACCGACATGGGCAACGTCTCCCAGCACGTCCCCTCGATCCACCCGATGATCTCCGTGGAGGGCTCCGGCGCGCCCCCACACACCCGCGGATTCGCCGACGACGCCGTCGCCCCCGGAGGTGACTCCGCCGCCCTCGACGGTGCCATCGCCATGGCACAGACGATCATCGAGGTGGCCTCCGCTCCCGAGGTCCGGGCCGAGCTCCTCGCCGAGCAGGCGACCCGGACACCGTTCACCCAGGAGGACCAGGCATGAAGTCCCCCACACACCGCCCCGCGGTGCCCTCCGAGAAGACGACCATGCGCGCCCAGATGCGCCTGTGGCTGCCGCTGCTGATCGCCGGGGCGCTGGTCACCATCGGCGCGGAGCTCATCGGGGCCCAAGAGATCAGCCTCGGCATCGGCACCCTGACCCTGCTTCCCCTCATCTGGGGACTGCTGCTGGGGGCCGCCGTCAGCCTGCAGAAGGTCCGCCCGTTCCCTGAGGGATCCCAGAAGATCGCCTCGGTCGCCATGCAGATCGGGGTGCTGCTGCTGGTCACCCGACTGGCCTTCATGGTCGGGGAGAACCTGGGCGTGGTCGTGGAGGTCGGCCCCGCACTGGTGCTGCAGGAGATCGGGAACCTGGCCACCATACTGGTCGCACTTCCACTGGCCGTGCTGCTGGGAATGCGCCGGGCCTCCGTGGGCGCGACCTTCTCCATCGGCCGTGAGGGCTCCTTCGCCATGGTGGGTGAGCGCTACGGCACCGAGTCCCCGGAGATCCGCGGGGTGCTGGCCATCTACATCTTCGGCACCGTCTTCGGCGCCCTGTGGGTGGGGCTGCTGGCCTCCATGATGGCCGGGACCGGCTGGTTCAACCCGCTGGCCCTGGCGATGGGCTCCGGCGTGGGATCCGGCTCGATGATGGCCGCCGCCTCCAACGCCGTCGTCGCCCAGTTCCCGGCCATGGAGGGCGAGATCCTCGCCCTGGCCGCCATGAGCAACCTGCTCAGCTCCGCCCTGGGCCTCTACATCGGCGTCTACGTGGCGCTGCCGCTGGCCGACCGGTTCTACCGGGCCCTGGCCCGCCGCCGTCGGGACTTCTCCGAGGACGCCGAACAGTACCTCTCCGGAGTCGAGGTGTCCCAGCAGAAGGCTCCGGCCCAGGGCCGGCCGGTCTCCCCGATCGCGCTGCTGGCGCTGTCCACGGTGCTGACCGTCATCGCCCTGTGGGCCGCCGGCGGCACAGTGACCGCCTCGGTCCTGCCCGGGATGGGCGTCATCGTGATCTTCGTGGTCCTCGGGCTGCTGGCCCGTCGGTACCTGCGCATCTCCGCGATCGTGACCTCGATGACCCTGGCCATGCTGGCCTCCACCCCGTGGTCCCCGATCGCGGAGCCGCTGCTGACCCTCGTCGACCCGGTCAGCTTCCTGCCGATGACCACCCCGGTGCTGGTGCTGGCCGGTCTGGGGCTGGGCCGTGACGCCCGGATGCTGCGCAGCGTCGGATGGAAGATCATCCCCGTGGGTCTGGCGGTGTTCACCGGGACGTTCCTGGCCTCGGTGCTGATCGCCCAGGGCGTGCTGAGCTGGGGATGACCTCCGCCCTCCCCCGGTGCAGCCGGCCGGGGAGGCGAGGCGGCGCACCCCCTCGCCTCCCCGGCCGGCTGCACCGCTCAGCGACGTCAGGTGAGCCACGCCGTCGCCGCACCGATGATCAACACGGCCCGCTGAGATGCTCCGATGAGCGAAGATGGTCCCGTGCGTCGTTCCCCTCATCTGTGGCTGATCCTGCTGGTGGTCACGTCCATGCTGGGCCAGTTCTCGGTCAACATGATCCGCCCGGCCACCACCTACAAGGTGGATGCGCTCGGCGGCGACGCGGCGATGGTCGGCCTGGTGGCGGCCTCCTACGCGATCGTCCCGTTGGTGATCGCGATGCCGGTCGGCCGGCTCATCCAACGCACGGGGACCGTGGCCGGGCTGATCGGCGGCGGCCTGTGCGTGATGGCCGCCGGAGCGGCCGCGATCGCTCTCTCCTCCACGGTGTGGGGTGTCATCGTCGGCAGTGCGGCACTGGGCCTGGGGCAGCTGGTGTTCGCCATCGGCGGGCAGAGCGGGGTGACCCGAGCGGCCGGTCCGGCGACGCGCGATGCGGCCTTCGGCTGGTTCACCGCCGCTGTCTCCGCCGGTCAGATGCTGGGGCCGCCTGTGGCCGGATGGATCATCAGCGCGCCCGAGGACGTGGAGACCGGCGTCGATCTGTCGATCCTCGCCGGTGGCGCGGCAGCGCTTCCCGGCGCGCTGCTGCTGTTCCTCGCCCTGTGGCGGATGCGCCGGCCCTCCCACGAAGGACCGGTGACCGGCACGACGCCGGCGGCCCGCGACAGCGAGCCGAAGGCCTCCCCCGGGGCGATCCTGCGCACCCCGAGGGTGGGCTCGCACATCGCCGCCTCCGCCGGACTGCTCGCGCTGACTGACGTCCTGGTGGCATTCCTTCCCCTGCTGGGTCAGCAGGCCGGGCTGAGCCCGTCGGAAGTGGGACTGCTCCTGGCGCTGCGCGGGCTGGGCTCCCTGGCCTCGCGCGTCCTGCTCGGCGGACTGGTGCGCCGAATCTCCCGGGAAGTGCTGCTGGTGCTGTCCCTGCTGCTCTCCGCCGTCAGCTTCGCCGCCATGCCCTTCACCACCGGGACCATCGCCATGGCCGGTGCCCTGATGGCGGTGGGCGGGTTCTTCCTGGGACTCGGTCAGCCGCTGACGATGACGATGGTCACCGCCGCCGTCCCCGAAGGCTGGAGCACCCCGACCCTCGCGCTGCGGCTGATCGGCAACCGGTTGGGCCAGGTGGCCATGCCAGCCGCGGCCGGCGCCCTGGCCGGGCCGGTGGGCCCGGCGGCCGCCGTGTGGCTCGGCGCCGCGGTGCTGCTGGTCTCCGGGGCTGACCAGCTGCGGCATCTGCGACGGCGCGACTGAGCGGCGCCGCACCCACCTTAGGGAGGATCAGCGGCCGAGGTCGTCGGGGCCGTGATATCCCTCGGGCGGCTGCGGCGGGTCCTGCCCAGCATGCCAGCCCTGACGCTGTGCCTGCGGCCAGCCCCGATGCCCCGGCTGGCCGTCCGTCCAGCCGGACCCCAGCCCTGGCGGACCGGCCACTCCCCCGGGTTCCCAGCCCTGGGGCGCCCCGTGGCCGCTGCGCTCCAACGGCACGCCCAAGAACTCGGAGATCTGCCCGGCCTCGGCGACCAGCGCCTGTTCGCGCTGGAAGACGCTGCCCCGTCGGTTGACCCCGATGAGGATCTCCCCGCCGTCCTGCAGGCCGAGGCTCAGGAAGGTCACCAGATCGCGCCGGGAAGCGCTGTTGGTGCGGTTGGTCCGCACCTCGGTGTGCAGCCGGACCACCCGCACCTGCTGGGTCCGGAAGGTCTCGTCGCGCCGCTGAATCCCGCACCAGCGGCGGAAATGTGCCTCGGACTCCCCATAGGGGCGCAGCGTGGCCGAGACCTTCTTGCTCGCACCGAAGATGCCGAACCCCACGGTCAGGAAGATCATCGGATGGAGCAGGAACAACCACGCCAGGCGGCCGATCTCCGCCGACGCCCCACCGGCCAGCGCCATTCCGATGACGGCGATGCCGATGCTCGCCCCGAACACTCCGATGGCCAGCCCCAGCCAGGCGCCGAACCCCTTGGTGCTGCTGCGCAGCGTGAGTGTGCCGTGCTCCGGCCCGTGATCGATCCGCATAGCACTACGATACTGGGCGCCCCTGCGCCCGCCTGCGCCGTCGAGCGGGGATTCACCCCTGCCTGACTGCCTCTCGACCCCGGTTGCCCGTGCCCAGATTCCCATTCGACGCCGAGGAGCAGCCGACGGCGTCAGGGAACCGACCACGGGGGCGCCCCCAGCGCATCAGGGGCGCTCCCAGCTCTCCACCGCGCCGGGGACCTCGATGAACAGCGGGTGCACCGGCCATCGTCCGGCGCCGTCCGGGGACGCCGCGTCGAACGCGTCGAAGTCGGCCAGCAGCTCCGGGGAGCGGCGGGCCAGTTTGGCCCGGAGGTGGTCGGCTTCGAAGCCGAGTTGGCCGGAGGTGACGGGGATCGGCGTCGTCACGCGCTCGGCGGAGCCCGCCGATGGGTGGAGGATGCGGTCGGCGTCGAACCGGTATCCGCGCGCCTCGGCCTCCTGGTGGAGGCCGGTCAGGTAGGCCCCGACGGCCGCCTCAGGATCGTCGTGGGCGCGGAACCGTTCCAACTGCGGGTGGCGGGTATAGCCGCGGGTGCGTCCGAGCAGCACGGCCTGGGCCAGCAGGGCCTCCCGCCAGCAGGCGATGAGACCCTGCCGGTCCAGCAGGCGGGGATGCAGTGACCAGAGCCGCATGACTACGGCGCCACCCCAGCCGCGGCGGGGCTGAACCCCCGGCGGACGTTCTCGCAGCACTCGGGCCGGCAGACGTCGTACCAGGGCCCGAGGTCCGTGACATGCGGCCGGTCGGCTGTCGGGACAGCCTGCATGCGCTCCTCGAGCAGGTCCACCAGGCTGGCGACGAAGGCCTCATGGACGCCCGGGGTGGGGGTGCGTACGGCACGCAGACCGGCCTGCTCGGCGGCCTCCATGGCTTCTTCGTCCAGGTCCCACAGGACCTCCATGTGGTCGCTGAGGAATCCCAGCGGGACCACGATGACGGCCCGCACACCCTCGCCCGGGAGCTCGGCGATCCGGTCGCAGACGTCCGGCTCCAGCCATGGCTGCGAGGGCGGGCCGGAGCGGGACTGGTACACCAGCTCCCAGGCGGTGGTCTCCTCCGCGGCTCCCTCCTCGCGCAGCTGCTCCATGATCTGCCGGCCCACGGCGCGGTGCTGGGCGGCGTAGGCCCCGCCGTCGCCGAGCCCCAGCTCACGGGGTCCGGAGCGCTCCGCATCGGCGGTCGGGATGGAGTGGGTGGCGAACAGCACCCGGACCTGCCCGCCGGTGAGGCCTTCGGCGGCGAAGCCGCGGACGGCCTCGGCCACGCCCTCGGCGAAGGGCTGGACGAAGCCGGGCACGTCGAAGAACTGCCGCACCTTGTCGATGCGCACGACGCCGGCCAGGCCGGTGTCCAGCACAGCACGGGCGAAGTCCTCGCGGTACTGGCGGCAGGAGGAGTAGGAGCTGTAGGCGCTGGTGGCCACCGCCAGCAGACGGGTGTGGCCGGCCTCGGCGGCCTGTTTCACCGTGTCCTCCAGGTAGGGCGCCCAGTTGCGGTTGCCCCAGTAGACGGGCAGCTGCAGGCCGCGGGCGCGCATCTCCTCCTCGATGGCCTGACGCAGCTGGCGGTTGTGCTCGTTGATGGGACTCACCCCGCCGAAGTGCCGGTAGTGCGTGGCGACCTCCTCCAGCCGCTCATCGGGGATGCCCCGGCCGCGGGTCACATTGCGCAGGAACGGGATGACGTCCTCCTGACCTTCCGGGCCGCCGAAGCCGGCGAGCAGGACGGCGTCGTAGTCCTGGGCCGTGGTCACATGCGGTGGCCCGTCAGCCGACGCTTCGGTGGCGAAGGGGACTTCGCCGGGACGGACCGCGGCAGACGAGGTCTCCCCCGGCTGCGGGGAGCTGGGGTGCGTGTCAGACATGATGGTGCTCCTTCTCTCGGGTGTCTCAGACGTCTCGGGACGTGTCGGGACGTGTCAAGGTGATGAGTTCGATGTGGCGGTCATGCGGCCTGGATGAGCAGGATGGTCAGCGCCGCGCCGGCGGCATAGTTCAGCCGGAGGAAATGCCTCCAGCCCCGGTGCGCCTGAGCAGCCTCGGCATCGGTGAGCGACCGGTGGGGCAGGGCCAGGGCCACATAGGGCAGCACCAGCAGTCCGGCGAGCGCACCGGGCCATCCCGTCCCGATCACGATCACTCCGGCGGCGGCCCAGAGCGCCAGCGCGAACCTGACGGTCCGACGGGCGCCGAACACCGTGCCGATCGAACTGATTCCCGCGGCGCGGTCCGGCCCGATGTCCTGGACCGCGCCGAAGGCGTGGCTGGCCATCCCCCAGAGCAGGAAGGCCCCCAGCGCGCAGACCACCACGACGTCGAGGTCCGCGCCGACCAGGGCAAGACCGTAGGCGGCAGGCGTGACGAAGTGCAGACTGGAGGTCAACGAGTCGAGCACCGGGATCTCTTTGGTGCGCAGCGGCGGAGCCGAGTACGCCACCAGCGCCGCCAGGCTCACGCCCAGCACCGCCCAGGAGACGGGGTCGCCGAGGAGCACCAGCACGACCACGAACGGCAGAACCGCGGCCGCACTGATCACCAGCAGGGGCCGGTGGTGCCGGACGTCCAGCAGGGCTCCCTCCGCGCCGCCCTTGCGTGGGTTGGCCTGATCTGAGGCGTAGTCGTAGACGTCGTTGATGCCGTAGAGCGCGAGGTTGTACGGCACCAGGAAGAACACGGTGCCGACGATCAGCGCGGGTTCCAGGCCTCCGCCGGCGAGCAGCCAGGCGGCGGCGAAGGGGTAGGCCGTGTTGATCCAGCTCAGCGGACGGGAGGCCCGCAGCAGATCAGCTGTCATGCGGCCTCCTTCTGGCTCCGGCGCGGCTCGAGCAGGGCCCAGAGCGCAGGCAGCAGGATCACGGCGGCCACCGGGTAGGCGAAGTCCTCGATCGGTGCCAGCCCGAGACGCAGTCCAGAGATGCTCTCCTCCGCATAGCTGAACAGCCCCACAGCGATCATGAGGTTGTCGAAGACCGCCGTCAGCAGCACCAGCACGAGTCCGCCGAGCGCGGCCGCCGGCATGAGCCGACCCGTGCCGTCGGCCGCAGGGCGCCCCCGCCGGGACCGCACTCCGGCGGCCGCTGACGCAACCGTGACGGCGACCCCCAGGAACACCAGGCACAGCAGAAGGTACGTCCATTCGGTCATGAGCGCTCCCTCCCGGTCAGCAGCTGCTGAGACCCCAGGGTGACCACCATGGCCAGGTGGCACAGGAACAGCAGAAAGATGAGCTCCTCCAGTGGCAGCTCGGGGGCCAGCATGACGCCGGTCATGAAGGGGGCGGGCCCGTGGAGGAACACGCCCAGGGCGATCCCGGCCAGGTCCCAGGCCAGGAAGAACACCGTTCCGAGGGCCAGGACGGCTCCGGCCCGCAGGGGGTTCCGGAAGAGGAACAGCCTGAAGCGGGCATCCACCAGGAGGATGCAGCCCCAGGAGACCAGCAGAGCGATCAGGTAGGCCATGCTCATCAGCGTCTCAGGCATGGACACCCCCGGTGAGCGCCTCCGGGCGAGCCGGGCGCCCACCCCGCAGGGAGCTGCGCACGAGCTCAGCGCTGATCAGGCACATCGGCACGCCGATGCCAGGCATGGTCGTGGCTCCTCCGTAGAAGAGGCCGTTCAACTTCCGAGAGCGGACGGGGCCTCGGAGGAAGGCGCTCTGCCGCAGCGTGTGGGCGGGACCCAGCGCTCCGCCGCGCCAGGCTCCGAAGTCGCGGGCGAAGTCGGCCGGTCCGATGGAGCGTCGCACTACGATGCGGGAGGCGAGGTCGTCGATTCCGGCCCAGTCCGCGATCTGCCGGATGGACTCGTCGACCATCTGCTCCACGGGGAGGTCTCCGGCGCCGTCGACACCTCCGGCACCCAGGGCCGGGTCAGCACGGGTCGGCAGCAGCACGAAGAGGTTCTCGTGGTCGGGCGGGGCGACGTCGTCGGTCGCACTGGGCCGGCACACATACAGGGAGCGCGGTGGTCCGCCAGCGGGCCGCGCGCCGGAGATCTCGTCGAATCCTCTCTGCCAGTCCCGGGTGAAGAACAACGAGTGATGGGCCAGTTCGGGCAGGGCGCCCCGCACGCCGAGCAGGGCCAGCACTGCCCCGGGGCCCGGGTCCCGGCGTCGCCAGGACCTGGGCGATCGGGTGCGGTGCTCCGGAGACAGCAGGGCGGTCTCGGTGTGGTGCATGTCGGCCGTGGAGACCACCACGTCTGCCGGGAGGAACTCGGGCCGCCCATCGGATCGGCTGATATGGACCCCCGTCACATGCCCCCGTGCGGCGGCGATGTGCCGCACCCGGCAACGGGTCCGCAGCCGGGCTCGCTGAGCCTCGGCGAGTCCCGCCACCGCCCGCACCACCGCGCTGAACCCGCCACGGGGGTGCAGCACCTGCTGGTTGATGTCGAGGTGACTCATCAGGTGGTACAGGCTCGGTGCGGAGCGCGGCGAGGTTCCGAGGAACACCGCGGGGTAGCCCAGGATCTGTCGCACCCGAGGGTCGTCGGTATGACGGGCGATGAACGACTCGAGCGGCTCGGTGAGCATCCGCAGCAGAGTCGGCAGCCGGCCGAGCAGCGCCGGATCCACGAAGTCGGACGGTCGCTCGTAGCTGGAGTAGAGCAGGCGCTCCGTGGCCAGGCGACTGATCCGTGCGGCCGAACTCAGGTACTCGGGCACACGTCCAGGGGGCGTTTCCAAGGCCTGCAGCGCCTGCAGCGAGTCGTCGGCCGGCAGGTCGAAGGGGACCGGGTCGTCCTCGAAGAAGACCCGGTAGGCGGGGTCCAACGGAAGCAGTTCGAGCTGCTCCTCGGTGGAGGTCCCCAGCTCCGCGAAGAAGCGGTCGAAGATCTCGGGCATCAGGAACCACGAGGGGCCGGTCTCGAAGCGGAAGCCCTCGTGATGCCATTGCCCCGCTCGACCTCCGAGCTCGGCATGCGCCTCGACCAGCGTCACGTCCAGGCCGTCGCGAGCCAACAGGGCGGCGGTGGCCAGACCCGCGAAGCCTCCGCCGATGACGACGGCGGTGCGCGCCCCCTCGGCCCGCTGGCCGCGGGCCGGGCTCACCGAAGTCCTCCCCGTACCGCGGGGAGCAGGGCCTGCAGAAGCAGCTGCATCCTGACTCGCCGCGGCACGGAGACCCGCCGCCGCTGCAGCTCAGCGACGGACGTGCGCCGCAGCCGTGCGGCGACCTCTTCGAAGAGCCGCGTGGCAAGATCGGTGGCACGACGCGCTCCCGGGGGCAGCAGGGGGATCGCGCGACGGGCCGCCCCGAGGTCGGCCTCGATGTCCGCGAGGATCTCGATCTTGCGGGCTTCGCTGAGCTCACCCGGCACGGCACCGGGGAAGTAGGCCCTGCCGAGCTGTTCAGCGTCCTCGTGCAGATCTCGGAGGAAGTTGATCTTCTGGAAGGCGGCACCCAGCCGGACCGCACCCGTCTCAAGCTGGGTCATCTGGTCCGCGGGCGGGGCCGCGTCCTGCAGGAAGACCCGCAGGCACATCAGTCCCACTGCCTCGGCCGAGCCGTGGACATACCGTCGGTACTGCTCCTGGCTCAGCGAGTGGACCGGCTCCAGGTCGCGCCGCATGGACCGGAAGAAGGCCTGCACCAGAGCCTTCTCGACGCCGGCGGCACGGGCCGCGGAGGCGAAGGCGTGCACAATGAGGTTGCTGCTGAAGCCGGTGCCCATGGCGGAGATCGTTTCGGCCTCGAGGGTGTTGAGCACCTCGCCTCGGCGGCCAGCGTCGAGCCCGGCTTCTTCGGCGGTGCCGTCGACGATCTCATCGGCCACGCGGACCAGCGAGTAGATGCTGCGGATGCCGGCACGGGTGCTGGCCGGCAACAGGCGTGTCGCGGTGCCGAAGGACGTGGAGTACTCGTCGATGACACGCGATGCCGCGCTCTGCGCCGCCTGCGTGTACAGGGTCAGTCCGCTCACCCCGGAGTCTGCACTCATGGCGAGTCCTCTGGGGCGTACGGGGACTCGCCGGCACTCGCGTAGAGCGCCATCTGAGGCACCTGCAGGACCAACCACGGGCTGAAGGCCCATGGCGCGGAGTCGACAGCGGCGCGCAGCTGATCGGTGGAAGTCCATCTCCAGTCGAGGACCTCGTCCGGGTTCGGCGCCGGGTCTCCGTGCAGGGTGGCGGTGACGACGGGACAGATCTCGTGCTCCACCACGCCGGAGGCGTCGACGGCACGATAGGAGAAGTCGGGCAGCACCGACGTCGTGTCCGTCACCTCGACGTTCAGCTCGTGGCGTGCGTGGCGCACCACGGCCTCCTCCAGGGTCTCTCCCGGGGCGGGGTGGCCGCAGAAGGAGTTGGTCCAGACGCCGGGCCAGGTACGTTTGGTCAGCGCACGTCGTGTGACCAGCACCTGACCGAGAGGATCCGTGAGATGGCAGGAGAAGCCTCTGTGCAGCGGCGTGTCCGTCGTGTGCACTGCACTCTTCAGGGCCGTCCCGAGGGGTCGCCCGTCCGGAGCGACGAGCACCACGTGCTCTGCTCGATGGTCATCCATACGTCACGCCAATCATCTAGCCTATCTAGTATCTAACTTGGCTAATCATAACCGAGGTATCTCCATGACGCACCCCACCGACCCCTCCGACCGCCCCGAGGACTCCTCCATGATCGACCCCCGCGTGATGGACCCTGACGGGGAGATCGTGCCCCATGCGCACGTCGACGAGGAGGAGATGGACCAGATCGTCGCGGTGCTGGAGGCCATGCGCCGCTGGCGCGCTGTGGAGCGCAGGATGAGCGAAGCCTCACGGAAGTACATGAAGCTGGGCGAGACCGACATGCGAGCCCTGCGTTACATCATCGCCGCCCAGCGGCACGACCGACTCGCCACTCCGAGCGACCTCGCCCGGCACCTGGGCGTCTCCACAGCATCGGTGACGAAGATGCTGGATCGGCTGGCCGGCCACGATCACATCCGCCGACTGCCCCATCCGGAGGATCGGCGCAGCACCGCCATCGAAGTCACCGAGCAGACCCAGCGCGTCGCCCGCGAGTCTGTCGGGCGCAGCCACGCCGGCCGGTTCCACGCCGCGGCGGCACTCTCCCCTGACGAGCGAGAGGTCGTGATCAGGTTCCTCGACGCTCTGTGCGCGACCGAGCCTCCGCCTCAGCAGTGAGCCGCGCGGCCATGTTCCGGAAGATCACCGCATGGAACGGGGTCAGCGCCAACCAGTAGAGTCGCCCGGCCAACCCGGACGGGAAGAAGATCGCGCGCTGCGTGTACGTGGATCCGCCGTCGGCCTCCGGCTCGACCGTGAACTCCAGCCACGCCTGGCCGGGGACCTTCATCTCCGCACGCAGGCGCAGCAGACGCCCGGGGTCCAGCCGCTCCACTCGCCACCAGTCGACCACGTCGCCCAGCTGCAGAGTCTCTCTGCTGCGGCGCCCTCGCCCCAGACCCACACCCCCGATGATCTTGTCGGCGTAGCCGCGCAGCCGCCAGGCCTTCGACAGCGAGAAGTACCCCTTCTCGCCGCCGATCCCCTGCACCACAGCGAAGACCTCCTGTGGTGGGGCTGTGGTCCGGACCGCCCGTTCATCACTGAGCACGGTGCGCCCGGACCACTCGGGATCGGACGGCAGCGGCTCGGAGGGCGCCTCCAACGGATGTGCGGCCGCCCACGTGGTCTCCACCCGGTCGGCGGTCATCTTCTCCAACGCGAGGTCCACAGCGACCCGGTAGCGGGTCAGCCCAGCCTCCGGGGGTGCGATGAGCTCGTCGATCCCCCGCTCCTGGACCACGCAGTCGTGTTGGAGCGACTGGACCAGCGGGATCGCCAGGGAGCGCGGGATAGGCGTGACGAGGTTGACCCACTGCGCCGCCAGCCAGGGGGTCAGCACCGGCAGCGGCAGCACGGTGGGCTCGCGGAGCCCGGCGGCGCGAGCATAGGTCTTCATCAGGTCGGCATAGGTGTGCACATCGGGACCTCCGATGTCGCACCGTCGGCTGGCCGACAGGTCGACGTCGGCGGCACGGGTCAGATAGTGGAGCGCGTCACGGACTGCGATGGGTTGGATGCGGTTCATCACCCAGCGAGGCGAAGGCATGACGGGCAGTACGTCAGTCAGGTGCCGGATCATCTCGAAACTGGCCGAGCCCGAACCGATGACCAGCCCCGCCTGCAGCGTGAGGGTCGGAACTCCACTGGCTTCCAGGATCTCGCCGACCTCGACACGCGACCGCAGGTGGGGGCTGAGCTCACCGTCCGGGTGCAGGCCCGAGAGGTAGACCACCAGACGGACACCCGCCTGGACTGCGGCCTCCCCCACGGTGTCGGCGCACTGCTTGTCCGTGGCGGCGAAGTCCTTCCCGCCGGTCATGGAATGGACCAGGAAGTAGACCACGTCAGCATCGGCGCACAGCCTCCGGGCCGGATCGGCCTCGGAGAGATCACCCTGCACGACCTCCACCTCGTCACGCCAGGGCACGTCCCGCAATGATTCCGCTCGCCGGGTCAGCACCCGCACCGTATGGCCGGCTGCGAGCAGCTGAGGCACGAGTCGGCCACCGATGTATCCGGTCGCTCCTGTGACGGCGATCAGCGCCATGGACGTCCTCCTCCGGTCTCTGACCAGCTGATGGCTCACGGTAGCACCGACCTCGGCCGCAGCTCACCGGCTCCGCCGTTGCCGGCTCGACGTCGGCGGTCTATCGTCGTCACGTGACGAATGCTGCCGCGCACCCCACACTGCGCTTCCGCGAGGCGACCCGGGAGGATCTGCCCCGGATCGTCGAGCTGATCCGGGACGACGCCGTGGCCGCCGACCGCACCGGCACATACTCTCAGGCGCATGAGCGAGGGTTCGACGCCGTCGCCGCGAGCCCGAACGACGAGCTGATCGTCGCGGAGATCGACGGCGACGTCGTCGGCGTCATGCAGCTGACCTTCATCCCCGGCATTGCGCGCCACGGCATCACCCGCCTGCACGTGGAGGCCGTCCGAGTGGACCGGAGTCTGCGCGGCCAGCGCATCGGGGAGCAGATGGTGAGATATGCCGAGGAGCGCGGCCTCACCCGCGGCTGCGGGCTGGCGCAGCTGACCTCCGACGCCGTCCGCGAGGACGCCCACCGCTTCTACGAGCGCATCGGGTACACGCCCTCGCATGTGGGGTTCAAGAAGCCGCTCTCTCCGGTGGAGCTGCGGGAGGTCAGCGTGGACGACCCGCTGGCCCGAGAGGCGCAGCGGGCCTATGTGACCGAGCTGCACGACCGGTTCGGCTTCGCCCCTGGCCCGCTGGACGCCCCGGAGCCCGGCTCCCGGTATCTGGTGGCGGTGTGTGAGAACCGGTCGGTGGCCTATGGAGGGATCCGGCCCGCCGTCGGCCGCGCCGGGGCGATCATCGACGGCGCCGCAGAGATCAAGCGGCTGTGGGTCGCCCCGCAGAGGCGAGGCGTCGGCCTCGCCTCTCAGCTGGTCCGTCGACTCGAGGAGATGGCTGGAGTCGCCGGGCACCGCAGGGTGCTCCTGGACACCCACAGCGCACTCGGTGAGGCGATCGCCTTCTACGAGCGAGCCGGGTACCGACGCATCGATCGCTACAACGATAGTCCCGACGCCGAGGTGTTCTTCGCCAAGGAGCTCAGCTGACTGCCTGACGGCGCCCGCTCCCACCGTCGAGTGGGGAGGAACTCACCACGGAACCAGACCCGTCCTCAACGCACCACGACGTCGGCGGCCGCCTCCCCCGAGGCGTCCACGTCGACGGCCACACTGGCCCTGCCGATAGTGAGCTCATGCTCCCCGAGGAAAGCTTCGAAGCGCAGGCGGCCGGCGTCGTCGGTGCGGACCGTGGACTCAGGAGTCCGCCACTCTTCGGTGACGAGCGTCTTGAGCCGGTGATAGGCAGGTTTGGGCGAGCCGTCGGAACGCAGCAGCCCACCCGGCGCGCCGAGCCACATGCCGCGGTCCGGCAGCCCCCAGTAGGTGATGGACTCCACTGAGGGGTGGGAGTAGAGCGTCCTGTAGTGCTGCTCGAGGTCCTCGGCCTGCCGCTGCTCGCCGTCGTCGGTGGTGGGCCAGTGGTCCACCTGCCAGTCGTTGAGGTCGCGGATGTGGCCGAGCATCAGGTCCCCGGAGAGGATCGTGGTCTCCGTGAAGTGGATCGGGATCCCGTAGCGGGAGAACCGGTCCAGCACCTCGAGAGTCTTCTCCTCGCCCCAGGCACCCTGGTGCATATGGGACTGCAGGCCCAGCCTGTCGATGCGGACGCCGGCCTCCAGCACGCCCTCGATGAGGCACTCGTAGGCGGTGGACATGTCGAAGTCGTTGAGCAGCAGCGTGGCGTCCGGGTTCGCGGCCCGAGCCTCCTCGAAGGCGAGGCGGACCATCTCGAGGCGGCCACGCTCATGCGCCAACCGGGTGATGCCGTTGTCCTCGGCGGTGAACACCGGCATGATGACCACCTCGTTGATGGCGTCCCAGGTGTCGATGAGCCCGGCGAACTCGGAGACGTCGCGGCGGATACGGTCCCGCTGGGCGCGCTCGATCTCGTCCACCTCCAGGTCCAGCAGCCACGGGGCGGCCACCGTGTGCCAGACCAGCGGGTGGCCCCTGACCTCGATGCCGCGCTGGGCGAACCACCGCGCCCCAGCCAGCAGCCGCTCGGTACGAGGCCTGCCCCGCTCGGGCTCGAACATGCCCCAGTAGAAGGGCAGGGTGGCGCGGTTGAACACCGCCAGCCAGTGCTCGGCCAGCCCGGCATCGTAGTCAGGGTCCTGGGATTCGCCGATGATGTGGTCCAGCAGCTCAAAGCCGATGCACCCGAATCCGAAGTCCTGGGAGGCCTGCCGGATGGTGACGTCGCGGCCAGCCAGCGGGGCGCCGTCGTCGCCTGTCAGTGTCACCGTCACCTGAGCACGGCGGTGAGCGAGGGTTGGATCGGAGGTGCGCCCGGGCGCAGGCGGCGTGAACAGCGAGGTCATTCCGCCAGTCTGCCAGAACAGTGTGTGATCGGTCACATGTGGGACCTCCGACGACGCCGGTCCTCGACCGCTCTGCTCAGCCGGCGTCGCGCACCGGCTGCTGCAGCTCGGTGATCCAGTCGTGCTGGTCCTCGGACTCGGCACGGACGTACAGCTCCCGGCACGGCCCGGAAGGCTCCAGCCCGCGGGACACCATCTCGGCATGCAGCGCCTGCCAGCTCTCATGGATGCCGGTGACCGGGCCGTGGTGCGCCGTGCACAGCGCATGCTCCTGCCCGGCCAGGTGCACGATGCTGAAGGCCTCGTGCGGCTCGCCGTCATAGGCATAGCCGACCACGATCCTCAGGCCGTCAGTCTCGGAGGTGTAACAGGCGACCGGCGTGTCCAGGGCACCAGGAGAGTCACCGATGACCTCCGCGACAGCGGCGAACGAGGGACCGATGTGCCCGCCGACCTGAGCCTGGTCAGACACCGTGGCGGTGCGGGCGGCCAGACGCAGCTCCGGAAGCGGCTTCTCGAGGAACTCGGTGATGGGCATGTCTCCATCACACCGCTGGGGAGGGTGCCCGCGTCAACACCTGGTCTCTTCCACCCGTCGGGTTGAGCTGGTGCGTTTCGGCCGGAAAGCCGATGAATAAGCGCCCATTCCGGCCGAAACGCACCAGCTCAACCACGAGAGGAGATCAGCCCTGCCAGGCGGGGTAGTCGGTGTACCCGCGGGCGCCTCCGGCGTAGAAGGTCTCCGGGCGGGTCTCGTTCTCTCCGAGGCCCTCCTCCCAACGGCGCAGCAGGTCCGGATTGGCGATGGCAGCCCGGCCGACCGCGACGACGTCGACCGTCTCCTCGGCGAGCAGCCGCAGCGCCTCCTCGCGCGTGGTGGGCACCGCGAAGCCGCTGTTGCCCACCAGCGGGGCGCCGGTGATCCGCCGGATGGTCTGGACGAGCTCACCGGGCAGGTCGGCGGAGAGCACGTCCACGAAGGACAGGCCCAGCGGCGCGAGCCCTTCGGCGAGGGCGGTGTAGGTGGCCAGTGCGTCGGCGTCATCGCTCTCGAGGGCTCCCTGGATGTCGTGCTGCGGGGAGAGCCGGATACTGGTGCGCTCGGCCCCGATGGCCTCGGCCACGGCACGGGTGACCTCCACGGACAGCCGCGCCCGGTTCTCCGGACTGCCGCCGTAGGTGTCCTCGCGCAGGTTCGAGGTCGGAGAGGTGAACTGATGGAGCAGATAGCCGTTGGCGCCGTGGATCTGGACGCCGTCGAACCCGGCGGCGACGGCGTGGCGCGCCCCCTGGACGAACGCGTCGATGATGTCCGGGATCTCGTCGGCGGTCAGGGCGTGCGGAACCGGATGGTCCTTCTTGCCCTCGGGGGTGCGGATCTCTCCGGGGGCGGCGAGCGCGCTCGGGGCCACGATGCGCCCCGTGCCGGTGAACAGCTCATGCGAGATCCGGCCGCCGTGCATGATCTGCAGGACGATGGTGCCGCCGGCGGCGTGGACGGCCTCGGTGACCTTCTTCCAGCCGTCGATGTGCGCCTGGGTCTCGATGCCGGGCTGGCCGGTCCAGGTGCGGCCCTCACGCACCGGCCAGGTGCCTTCGGTGATGATCATGCCCAGGGAAGCGCGCTGGGCGTAGTGCTCGACCTGCAGGTCGGTGGGCACGCCGTCGTCGTCGGCGCGGAGCCGGGTCAGCGGAGCCATGGCGAGGCGGCTGCGCAGCTCGAGGGAGCCGAGGGACAGGGCGGAGAAGAGCTTCTCCTGGACGGCGATGGTCATCAGCACGGTCCTTTCACCGAGACGGGACGTTCCGGTGGCGAGCAACCACGGCCAGAAGGCATTGATTCCTGCAGGTGCCGGAGTTCACAGCGGAGCCGTCCCGGTTGAGCTGGTGCGTTTCAGCCCGAATGCGGCCTCAGATCCGCTCATTGCGGCCAAAACGCACCAGCTCAACGGGGATCTGGCGCCGGAACCCAGACACGCATGGCGCCGTCGCCCCGGTTGCCCCACAGCCCGAAGGGCACCAGCCGAGCGGTGAACCGCTCGCCGACCCCGACGGCGTCCGTCACCGGCGGGTACAGCTCCCCCTCCGCCTCCCGCCGGGCTCGGAGCGGCACGACGACGGCGGGCACGCCGAGGATCTCGCCGCTCACCGCGGGGAGCATGCCGCCCTCCTCGGGGCCTCCAGTTCGACGTCCTCCAGCTGGAACCCTACCTCCAGGACCGTCGGCGGCAGGTCCCGCGACTCCAGCGCATAGACGGCCGGCCCGCGCGTCACGGCGCGCTGCCCACGCAGGGCGTCGGCCCGGTGATGGGGACGACGCAGCACCACGGGCAGCTCGACATCCACTGCCGCTGAGGTCAGCCCCGCCGGCAGATGCAGCCACCCCTCAGCGACCTCGGCGCCCGCAGGAAGCTCCGCCTCCTGCGCCAGCACCGCGCCCTCGGGCATCCGCACCTGCACCGGGACCGGGCAACCCTGCCCGCCGTCGCCGGTGAAGCGCAGCCGCAGCGCTCCGCCCCACGGGAGGTCCGAGTCCACGGTCAGCAATCCGGAGCCGCCGTCGTCGACGACGGGGACCTCTGCGGAGACCGGCATGATCACGGCCAGCCGGCCCTCGGCTGTGCGCGCCGCCACCGCATGGCGCAGCGAGGCGAGCAGCCGGGCCAGGTTCGGCGGACAGCAGGCGCATTCGTACCACTCGGCCCGTCCGCTGGGGGCCTGCTCATGGACCCCGGTGCGGTGGGTGCGCATCTGCAGCGGGCAGGAGTAGAAGAACCGGGTTCCGGTCTCATCGACGGCGGCACGGACCGCGTTGTAGAGCACGCGGTCCATCGCGGCCCCGTAGCGGGCGTCCCCGGTGGTCAGCAGCAGCCGTCGGCTGAGCATCCAATCGGCGATCGCCGCGCAGGTCTCCGCGTAGCCGCGGTCCGGCGGGATCTCATAGGGATCGCCGAAGGCCTCATCCCGGTGCCGGGAGCCCATGCCTCCGGTGATATGGGCCTTGCTCCGATGCGCGGACTCCCAGAGCCGCACCACGGCCTCCAGCAGCTCGGCGTCCTGGAGCTCCACGGCGACGTCGACGGCCCCGGTCAGCAGGTACAGCTGGCGCACCGCGTGGCCGGCGGCGTCGTCAGCCTCGCGCACCGGCTGATGGTCCTGGAAGTCGGCGGCCCCGAGGCCGTCGGGCCCGAGGGTGTCATGCCCACGGGCCTCCACCATCGCGGCGGCCAGCGCCAGATGCTCCGGGCCGCCCAGCACCCGATGCAGGTCCACCAGGGCAGACTCCGCCTCGGCGTGCCCGCAGACGATGGGCTCACCGTCCCGCCATCGCCGCACCACCAGGTCCGCGAACCTCCTGGTGAGCGCGATGAGCTCGTCACGGGCCGCGGACAGGGCGGCGTCGCGGGCGATCGCCTCGGACCCCGGATCCACCAGCGCCCAGGCCACCGCCGCCTGGGCCAGATGCCCCAGGCAGTACAGCTCGTGGTGTCAGCGTATGTTCTCCCAGGGAGTGCGCCCGTCGGTCTGGCAGAAGGAGTTCAGATAGCCGTCCTCGCGCTGGGCGCGGCCCAGCAGGGCGACGGCGTCGACGGTGAAGTCCCGCAGCTCGGCCGCGAGCGTCTCACCCCGCTCGGCGGCCCGCTGCGCCTCCCCGCCGATCGCTTCGAGCACCTTGTGCACATCCGAGTCGAAGAACAGGAACCCTTCCCGGGGTCCGGAGTGCTCTCCGGTGACCCGGCGCAGGTTGTTCAGCGCCCCGCGGCGTTCGAGCTACTCGAGGCAGCGGGGCAGGGTCGCGGTGCGGTTCGTCCGCTCCCACTCCCCCAGCCAACTGTGGGGTGCCAAGTGGACGCCGGGGACCGGACGCGCCCACGCCGTCGTCGTGCTGTCCATCTCGACTCTCCTCAATCCTTTCCGTTGGGCTGGTGCGTTTCGGCCCGAAAGAGGCTCCAGGACGCGCCATTCCGGCCGAAACGCACCAGCTCAACAGGGGTCAGCTCACTGCAGCCCGACCGCCGTCCAGGAGACCGGCTCCAGGCGGATAGTCAGGGCGCCGTCGGTCAGGTCCGCCTCGGCGTCCCGCAGGCCGACCCTCTCCGGCTGCTCCAGCGTGTTCTTCGCGTAGACGTCCTCGTCCCAGAGGGTCACGGCCTCCGAGATGCCGGAACGCTCCAGCGCGGCGATGTCCACGGTGACGTCCACGGCCTCGCGGCTGCGGTTGAGCAGGAAGATCGCTGAGCCGTCCTCGCCGTCGGTGGCCACGCAGTCCACCGCCGAGTTGGCCCCGTAGACCGTCGACTCCACCGTCTGGGCGTGGACCTCGGGGCGCAGCACGCGGCCCTGCGCCAGCCGGGAGGTCACCGAGAAGGGGAAGAACGTGGTCTGTTTCCAGGCCGGGCCGCCCGGCTCGGTCATGATGGGAGCGATCACGTTGACCAGCTGCGCCAGAGAGGCGGAGCGGACGCGGTCGTGGCGCTCCAGCAGGGTCATCAGCAGGGAGCCGAAGACGACGGCGTCGGCCACCGAGTAGACGTCCTCCAGCTGACGCGGGGCGATGCGCCACTCCTCGTTGACCTCGTCAGAGGCCTGATGCTCGTCGAGGTACCAGATGTTCCACTCGTCGAAGGAGATCATGATGGTCTTCTCCGACTTGCGGCGATGCTTCACATGGTCGGCGGTGGCCACCACCGTGTCGATGAAGTACCGCATGTCGACCGCCGAGGCCAGGTAGGAGTCCAGGTCCCCGCGGCGCTCCTGGTAGTAGGCGTGGGCGGAGATGAAGTCCACGTGGTCATAGGCGTGCTCCAGCACCGTGCGCTCCCACTCGCCGAAGGTCGGCATGGAGGAGCCGGAAGAGCCGCAGGCCACCAGCTGCAGGTCCCGCTGGGCGGCCTTCATGGCCTGACCCGTTCGCGCGGCGAGCTTGCCGTAGTCCTCGGCGGTCATGAACCCGGTCTGCCAGGGGCCGTCCATCTCATTGCCCAGGCACCACATGGTCACGTTCCACGGGTCCGGATAGCCGTGCTCGGCACGCAGGTCGCTCAGCGCGGTGCCGGAGGGGTGGTTGGTGTACTCCAGCAGGTCCAGGGCCTCCTGGATGCCGCGGGTGCCGAGGTTGACCGCGAGCATCAGCTCGCTGTCCAGCTGCTGCAGCCAGGTGGCGAACTCGTTGAGGCCCACCTGGTTGGTCTCCAGCGCGTGCCAGGCCAGGTCTCGGCGGACCGGGCGCTGCTCGCGGGGCCCGACGCCGTCCTCCCAGCGGTAGCCGGAGACGAAGTTGCCCCCGGGGTACCGGATGGTGCTGACCCCCAGCTCCTTGACCAGGGCGGTGACGTCCTGGCGAAAGCCGAGCTCGTCGGCCTCGGCGTGGCCGGGCTCGTAGATGCCGTCGTAGACGTGACGGCCGAGATGCTCGACGAAACCGCCGAAGATGCGGCGGTCCAGAGGGGCGACGACGGCGTCAGGGTCGATGCGGATGCTGGCGGAGGTCATGGGGTCCTTCCTGAGGGTCTGGTCAGCGCGTTACATCGTTGGAATATATTACAACGTTGAAAACGTGGCTTCTGCTATGGTGGCCCCACTCACCCCCGGGCGTCAAGGCCGCGGACGGCAGAGACCTCCGTGCGGGGGCCGACGGCAGCCCCAGCTCGGGCGCCGCCAGGACCCCGACATGCCGGATCCTGCACTCAGGCCGTGGACTCCCGGGGCACCACCCGGTAGGTGGTCGTGTACTGCCGAGGAGGCGCAGACTCGGCTCCGGTGAGCCGCTCCTCAATGCGCTCGAGCAGCACATGGACCGCCGTCTGCGCGATCGCCATCCGCCCGGGATCCACCGAGGACAACGTCGGAGCGGTGTACCGCGTCTCTTCGAGGTCGTCGAAGCCGATGATCCGGACGTCCTCCGGCACTCGACGGCCGGCGTCCTGCAGGGCCCTCATCGCCCCCAGGGCGAGCGTGTCATTCATCCCGAAGACCCCGTCCACCTCGACACCGGAGGCGAGCAGCTCGCGCATCGCCTCCGCACCGTCGTGCCGATGCCACCGCCCCACATAGGAGACCAGCTCCTCCTCCACCGGCAGCCCCGCCGCCTGCAGCGCCTGTACGTACCCGCTCAGCCGCAGCGCCGCCGAGCCCTGATCTTCGTCCCGGTGGGCACCAATCACAGCAATCCGCCGGCATCCGGCCTCAAGAAGGTGCTCCGTGGCAGCCCGCGCGGCCGCGACGTTGTCCATCACGACGTGGTCGCAGGGGCCGTCGAAGATCCGCTCCCCCAGCAGCACCAGCGGGTAGTCGACGTCGAGAAGGTCCACATCCGCCTGGGAGAGCGCCAGCGGGCTGAAGATCAGACCATCGGTGAGCTGCAGGCGCGGGCTGCGCAGCAGCTCCCGCTCCGACGAGACCTCGGCGCCGGTCTGCTCGATCAGCACCGTATGCCCGCGCTCCTTGGCCTCGGTGATCACCGAATCGGCGAGCTCGGCGAAATACGGCAGCCGCACCTCCGGCAGCGCGAGCCCGATGACCCCGGAGCGTCCGCTGCGCAGACTGCGGGCCGACAGGTTGGGGCGGTACCCCAACTCGTCGATGGCCTCCTGCACCACCTGACGGGTGGAGTCCTTCACGTACTGCCGCTGGTGCACCACATTGGAGACCGTCTTGATCGAAACTCCGGCGCGCTGGGCGACGTCGCGCAGTGTGACGGCCATATGCTCCCTCGTGCTCCCTCCTGGGACCTGCTCAGCCCTCCTGGGACCGGTCTGAGACCACCGTACAACGCGGGTGAGCGCGTTGCGTGACACAGCTGGCAGTCACACAGGTGGCAGTGACGCAGCAGACCCAGAGCCTGCCCGAGGCCGACCCGGGACCGACCCGGGGCCGACGCGAAGCCTCATTCGACCTGAAACTCGATGCGGTGACGCCCGGTGGCGGCATTCGGGATCGGGTCACGGCGCTCACCGGTCTGCACCTGCCCGGACGCGGTGATCGCACGGACGGTCACCGCATGCCTGCCCGGCTCCACCCCTTCGAGGGGCAGCCGCCACTGCCGCCAGGTGTCCACGGTGACCTCGGCGCCCAGTTCGGCCTCCTGCCAGTCGCCGTCGTCGAGCATGACCTCCACTGCGGCGATGCCGTCATGCTGCGCCCAGGCGGCCCCGGCGACGACGGCCTCGTCCCGGGGCACCGTGGCCAGCGGACGGGGCACATCGATGCGTGAGGAGACCAGGACCGGGCCTCTCTCGTCCCACCCCCGGTCCGTCCAGTAGGCGGTGTCCTGATCGAAGCGGGTCAGTCGGAGCTCCACTACCCATTTCGTCGCCGAGACGTACCCGTAGAGCCCCGGGACGACGAGCCGGGCGGGATACCCGTGCTGTCGGGGCAGCGGCTCGCCGTTCATCCCCACCGCCAGCAGCGAGGCCCGCTCATCGGTGAGCACCTCCAGCGGCGTCGAGGCGGTGAAGCCGTCGACTGACCGGGAGAGCACCATGTCCGCCTCGGGCAGGGGGCGCGCCCGGGCCAGCAGCTCTCGCACGGGGAACCCCAACCAGGTGGCGGTACCCAGCAGATCGCCGCCGACAGGGTTGGACACGCACGTCAGGGTGACGTGGTGCTCCTCCAGCGGCAGCTCCAGCAGCTCGCTCATGTCGAGGCTGACCTCCTGCTCCACCATGCCGGTGATCCGCAGGGTCCACTCACCGGGCTCCAGCTCCGGAACGACCAAGGCGGTGTCGATGCGGTAGAAGTCGTCATTGGGCGTGATGAACGGGGGCACACCTGCAACGTCGACCGACGCGGCGGCGGGAACCGGCGACGCCGGGTGGGCGGGCCGCGGCAGGACCAGCTCGACCAGTCGTTGACCCGTCTCGCGGCCGAAGGCCCCGATCGATCGTCCGACGGCGAAGCAGGTGATCGCCAGCGCCGTCGCCCCCGAGGCCGCCGCCAGGAAGGCTCGTCGTGAGCCGGAGTCCTCACGAGAGGACGGGTCTCGCACACGATCGGGGTCCGGGCGGACGGCAGACCCGAAGCGCCGATCGCGGGGCGACGCTTCGGCGAGCCTCCAGAGGCCGAGCAGGACTCCGAGTCCGACGACGGCGCCCAGGATGCTGGGGACCAGGTCAGCGGCCGTGGTCTCAGGCCGATGTGCCACCGCGACGCCGATGATCATCGCCACCATGAGGAACGCCCCGGAGGCGAGCCGACGACGGCGCCGGCCGAGGGCACCGATGCCGGCGGCCATCGCCGCGCCGACCAGCCCCATGCCCAGGAACAGCACGGGCTTGTTCCACGGCCCCAGCACAGAGATCGCCATCTCCTGGACCGCAGGAGGTGAGAACTCGATGACCGTGGACCCGAGCGCGACCAGCGGCGAAGCAGTCGGCTGGAAGGCCCGGGCGATCACATCTCCGACACCCAGGAGCACGGCGGCGGCGAGCACTCCGGCGGCGGCATGCCGCCGGTGCGCCCAGATCCTTCTCCATGGTTCTGTGTCCATGACCTGTGTTCGGAGCCGACCACCGGTCGGATGGGGCGTGCGGCCCTCCCGGTGCGGAGCGGTCAGCCCCTCACAGTTCGGCGACGACCAGCGGCTCTGAAGTCGGCTGCTCCGAGCCTCCTTCGGGTTCGACGGTGATGCCGAAGGCCGCATCGGCGGAGAAGGACGGTTCCGTGATGACCGCGGGCGATTCGGCGGTCATCAGACCGGCATCATGGGCTCCGTCCTGGTCGATGATCCACATCTGCAGGTCCTGGCCCTCATCGGGGTCGGCCATGTCATGCGGGGTGACCAGGATCAGCTGCTCGGCGACCGAGTAGGACACGGTCACACTGGACCCGTCGCCGACCTCGACATGCTGTGCGGCCAGATCCGCCGCGCCCAGGAGACGCTGGGCCTCCTGCTGCTCGCCGTCGAGCGCGGCGACGGTCTCGCGCAGCTGCTCGTTCTCCGCGTGGATACGCAGCGCCGTGCCTCCCAGCACCGCACACAGCAGCAGGAGCAGAGAGGCTGCCAGAGCGAAGTAGAGCGCCGGACGGTTCCGGCGCGGACGGGAGCGGTCCGGCACCGGGCGCGCCTCCGACTCCGGAGCGTGCTCCGATGCGGCGGTCTCAGGGGGCGCGGCCTCGGCCGTCTGGCCAGGGATGGACAGGATGGCACGCGCCGTCTCGTCCGAGGGGGCCACCGGCTCGTCGTCTTCGGCGACGAGCGCCATGGTCTCATCGAAGTCCGCCACCTCACGGGCGAACTCTGCGTCCTCGTGGAGGAGCCGCTCTGCCTCGGCGGTCTCCTCAGCACTCAGGCCACCGAGCACGTAGCCCGCCGCGAGATATTCTCGATCAGCGCGCATCGGTCACCCCCAATGAACTCCGTAGCCGTCGCATGCCGTCCCTGATCCTGGTCTTCACAGTGCCCAGAGGAACGCCGAGATGGTCTGCGATCTCGACGTGCGTCATGCCGCGATAGTAGGCGAGCGCGATCGCCCGCGCCTGGTCCTCCGGCAGTCTCTCCACCGCTCGTGCCGCCCGGGCTGACTCGATGTTCTCCAGCGCCTCGTGCTGCACGTCCGGGGCCGTCTGCCGCAGCTGATGCTCCCCGTGGGCGGTGTCGCGCTCCCGCTGGGCGCTGACCGAACGCACGCGGTCGATCGCCCGCCGACGGCAGATGGTCACCAGCCACGCCCGGCCGCTGCCGCGGGCAGGGTCGAAGCGGGAGCAGTCCTCCCACACCTCGGCGAAGACGTCCTGCAGGATCTCTTCGGCGAGCGCGCGGCTGCGCACGATCCGGACGATGACGGACAGCAACACAGAGCCCTGGAGCCGGAAGAGCTCTTCGAACGCCGCAGAGTCGCCGCCCGCCGTGCGGACGAGCAGCTGGCCGCAGGGATCCGGTCCGCCCGCAGGAGGCACAGATCCCCTACCTGTCGGACTGCCCTCGGATGCGACCATGTCACTAGCATGCCAGGTCCGTCCGCCGTCGGGTACTTCTGCCGGAGTGCAGCCCGTCTCACAGGCGCATCCTGTCCATGTCATGCTCGCCTCGCTCCCGTTTCTCACCCATGTCGGCCTGCCCTGCACTCCTGACACGAGTGCGGCGCCCGGGCAGAGCCCCTCGGGGCCGTCTGCTCGGGCGCCGCGGCGGCCTCGAAGCCGAATGAAGGACCGTCAGATCCCGCGGCGGAGGCCTGCCCTCACTGCTCGGACGCCTCCGGCATGAGGACTCCGTCGATCATGTACACAGTGGCGTTGGCGGTCTGCACTCCGCCGCAGACCAACCCGGCCTCGTCGAACAGGAGGTCGTCTCCTTCGCCACTGATCTCGACGACGTCGCCGTTGACGGTCTCGTGCTCACCGGCGATCTCATCCGGAGCGAGCTGACCGGCGATGACGTGATAGGTCAGCACAGAAGTCAGGGCATCGGCGTCCTCGGCGAGGGCGTTCAGATCGTCCTCGGGCACATCGGCGAAGGCGTCGTCGACAGGTGCCAGGACGGTGAACTCGTCACCGTTGAGAGTGTCGACCAGGTCGACATCCGGGTTGAGGTCACCGGAGACGGCAGCTGTGAGCGTGGTGAGCATCGGATTGTTGGAGGCGGCGGTGGCCACCGGGTCCTGGGCCATGCCCTCCACCGATCCCTCACCCTCGGGCACCTGCTCGGCGTAGTCGGCGCAGGAGGCCCCGACCAACCACGCGGCCGGATCCATCCCCTGATCCGCCTCCTCGTCGGAACCGGCACCTTCATCTGTGTCCTCGCCCGTGTCCTCGCCGCCGTCGGCGACGGCGTCATCCTGGGTCGCTTCCTCCTGCTCGTCGACCGGGGCCTCCTCTTCGGCGGCGCCACCGGCGCAGGCGGTGAGCCCGAGCACCGCGATCGCGCTGATGCCCAGGGCGGCTGAGGCGGTGGACTTCATCTGAGTCTTCATGGCGGGTCTCCTCGTCATCATGCGTCTCACCGAGGAACCTCCTCGGCCTGCCGACCGGACCCTCGTCGGCCCGACCGTCACTGGGGATTCGGAATGGATGCCCTGACGGATTGGACCGAGGGAAGATCTGCCGTCTCGGGCCACACCCGACGGGAAGATGGGTGGCGACCGAGACCCTCGCACCAGCAAACATTACATCTGTAATGTTTCGTGGTAGGCTGGGACACGTCGAACCGCACCGGGCGCCGCCCACGGCTCGACAGGACGGCCTTGTGCTCCACGCCGCCGATCTGCCCCAGGCGGCACCAACCAGAACTGATACCGCTGCGCCAGCCGTCCCGCGCAGCGAACGAAAGGTGAGGGACGATGTCCTCGCAACTGACCGCGAGCGTCCAGACCCAGAACTCCGCCCCACGGGCCGGCGCCCGCAGCTGGCTCGGACTGGCCACACTCGTGCTGCCCGTGGTGCTCATCTCTGTCGACATGACCGTGCTCGGCTTCGCCGTCCCGCATCTGAGCGAGGATCTGGCACCCACCAGCGGCCAGCTGCTGTGGATCGTCGACATCTACGCCTTCATGCTGGCCGGACTGCTCATCACCATGGGCTCGGTCGGCGACCGCATCGGCCGGCGTCGGCTCCTGATGATCGGCACCGCCGGCTTCGGACTGGCGTCCGCCTTCGCCGCCTTCAGCGTCAGCGCCGAGATGCTGATCGCCGCCCGCGCCCTGCTGGGCGTGGCCGGTGCGACGCTGATGCCCTCCACCCTGTCACTGATCCGGAACCTGTTCCCGGATGCGCGGCAGCGCACGCTGGCGATCGCCATCTGGGCCTCGGCGTTCTCCGCGGGTGCAGCCCTGGGCCCGATCATCGGCGGGATCCTGCTGGAGCACTTCTTCTGGGGTTCGGTCTTCCTGATCAACCTGCCCGTGGTGACGCTGATCCTCATCGCCATGCCGTTGCTGGTCACCGAGTCCCGAGACCCGAACCCCGGGCGCCTGGACCTGGTGAGCGTGCTGCTCTCGCTGACCGGCATGATCAGTGCCGTCTACGGTGTCAAGAAGCTTGCCGAGGGCCACCTCGAGGTGCTGCCGATCACGGCACTGCTCGTCGGCGTCGCGCTGCTGGTGATCTTCGTGCGGCGCCAGCGCACGCTGGAGGACCCGCTGCTGGACCTCGAGCTGTTCTCCAGCCGCCGCTTCCGCGCCGGCGTGAGTGCAAACTTCATGCTCGTCTTCGCCATGGTCGGCTCGATGTTCTTCCTGCCCCAGCTGCTGCAGCTCGGCTACGGGATGACACCGCTGCAGGCCTCGGTGATCCTGGTCCCCGGCCTGGTGGTCTCGGTGATCGCGAGCTTCCTGGTGATCCCGATCGCCCGCGCCACCTCGCTGCGCGCCGTGATCGTCGGCGGCATCCTCATCGCCGCCTCCGGCTACGCAGTGCTGATGCTCGCACCGGTCGAGGCCGGGTGGGCCTTCGTGATGGTCTCGTTCTTCCTCATCGGACTGGGCGTGGGCCTGGCGGAGACGATGACCAACGACGCTGTGCTCAGTTCCGCTCCCCCGCACCGGGCCGGGGCGGCGTCGGCGGTCTCCGAGACCTCCTACGAGCTCGGCGGCGCGCTGGGCGTGGCCGTGCTGGGCAGCGTCCTGGCCTCCGGCTACCGCGGCGGCATCGAGCACGTCGACGACGTCCCCGCCAGCGCCATGGACGCGGCCTCGCAGACACTCGGGGCGGCGCACGCCGCCTCCGAACAGCTCGGCGGGTCCGCCGGAGCGGCGCTGATGGAGGCCGCACGTGAGGCCTTCGTCGGCGGGGTGCACCTGACCAGCGGGATCGCGGTGGCCATCGTCGTCGCCGCAGCCGCCACGGTGTTCCTCATGCTCCGCGGTGACACGGAGCGCAGCAGGGCCCAAGCACGCCGCGCCGACAAGGCCTGACCCCGAAGGGCCCAGCAGACGGACCGCGCTCCGCGCCGCATGACCCCCTGAAGATTCTGGGACCCCGTCGATATCGGCGGGGTCCCAGAATCTTGGCGGGGTGGACCGCCGCACGGCGTGAGAGACCAGCAGCGGCGACCCCACCTGGAGACAGAAACAACACCGGCCCTCCGGTGTCGCGCGAGGCGACTCCGGAGGGCCGGTGCTTCTGATGGTTCAGCTCACCGCCAGCGCGCAGAGCGCGTCATGGGCAGAGATGAGAGCTGGGGATCAGACGGGGCGGATGTTCTCAGCCTGCAGACCCTTGGGGCCGCGAGCCGTCTCGAACTCCACCTTCTGGTTCTCCTCGAGGGTGCGGAACCCGGAGGACTGGATCGCGCTGAAGTGCGCGAAGACGTCGTCCGAGCCGTCGTCGGGTGCGATGAACCCGTAGCCCTTCTCAGCGTTGAACCATTTCACGGTGCCAGTGGCCATTGTGTTTCCCTTACTTTCCTACGATGCACCGAGTATCACGATGCGTTTCCCGAGCCCGACCAGGCCGGACGGGCACGGAGTTCAATGAAGGCCACGGACTGTCTCAAGTCTTGCTGTCCTTACATCAGCGGGGCATCGAGACTCGACGTGGGAGCCAACGAAGCACCCGCACAGGCTTCAGCCTACGCCATCGCCACCGCAGAGTCGACAACAGCGGTCAATTCTTCTGGAACAGATTCCTCGTCATGGGGTTCGAACCGCACCATCATCGCTTTGAACCCCGGCGTGTTGGACTCCCGGGCGACCAGGTTCCGGTGCACCAGGGCGTTGGCCTCCGGGTAGTACGCGGCCGCACAGCCCCGCGCCGTCGAGTAGGCCACCAGCCGGAACTTCGCGGCGCGGCGCTCCTCGCCCTGGAAGACCGAGACGACGTCGACCAGGTCCCGATCCGCGAAGCCGATCTCGGCCAGATCCTCAGGATGGACCAGGATCACGCGGCGCCCGCCGGAGATGCCGCGGTAGCGATCGTCCAGGCCGTAGATGGTGGTGTTGTACTGGTCATGGGACCGCATCGTCTGCAGCACCAGGTGCCCCTCGGGCGGATCCAAGTACTCCAGCTGCCGCACGGAGAACTCCGCCCGCCCCCCGGGCGTGGCGAAGCTGCGGCTGTCCCGCGGAGGATTCGGCAGCACGAAGCCGTACTTCTGCCGGATGCGGCGAGTGAAGTCCTCGGTGCCCGGCACCACCCGTGAGGCGTGGTCCCGGATGACGTCGTAGTCCTCGGCCATGGCCTGCCAGTCGACCACATGGTCCTCACCCAGGATGGCCTGAGCCATCCGGGAGAGGATCACCGGCTCGGCGAGCAGCTGGTCCGAGACCGGTGCCAGGCGCCCCTGGGTGGAACTGATGATGGACATCGAATTCTCCACCGAGAGGAACTGGGCACCGCCGGGGTGCTGGTCGTCGCGGTCAGAGCGGCCCAGGGTCGGCAGGATCAGCGCCGTCCTCCCATGGACCACGTGGGAGCGGTTGGGCTTGGTCGAGATCTGCACGGTCAGCCCCGTGCGCCGCATCCCGGCCTCCATCATCGCAGTGTCGGAGTTCGCCCGGGCCAGGTTCCCGCCCAGCGAGACGAAGACGTCGACTTCGCCGTCATACATGGCCTGCATCGCATCCGTGGAGTCGTAGCCGTGCTCGCGCGGAGACTCGATGCCGAACTCGGCGTCCAGACGCTGCAGCCAGTCCTCCGGCATCCGCTCCCAGATGCCGAAGGTCCGGTCCCCCTGGACGTTCGAATGCCCACGCACCGGGCAGGCGCCGGCACCGGGCTTGCCGAAGTTGCCCTGGAGCAGCAGCACGTTGACGATCTCCCGGATCGTGTCCACCGAGTGCGGCTGCTGGGTCAGCCCCAGCGCCCAGCAGATGACCGTCGCCTTCGAGTCGATCAGCATCTGGGCGACGCGCTCGATCTCCTCACGGGTCAGCCCCGTGGCCCGGATGATCTCATCCCAGTCGATCTGTGCACGGGCCTCCCGGTACTCCTCGAAGCCGAGGGTGGAGGACTCGATGAAGCTCGGGTCCAACACTGTGCCGGGAGACTGCTCCTCGGCCACCAGCAGCAGGTGGCCCAGCGCCTGGAACAGCGCCTGATCTCCTCCGACCTTGATCTGCAGGTAGTCGTCGGAGACCTTGTCCCCCTCCCCCACCAGACCGCGCGGCGTCTGCGGGTCCTTGAAGTTCATCAGTCCGGCCTCCGGCAGCGGGTTCACGGCCACGACCTTCGCGCCGTTCTTCCGCGCCTCCGTCAGCGATCCCAGCATCCGCGGGTGGTTGGAGCCCGGGTTCTGCCCGACGACGAGGACCAGCTCCGCCCGCTCCACGTCCTCCAGTGTGACGGTCCCCTTGCCGACGCCGATCGTGGGGGTCAGCGCGGACCCGGAGGACTCATGGCACATGTTCGAACAGTCAGGCAGGTTGTTCGTGCCCAGTGACCGGGCCATCAGCTGGTACATGAACGCGGTCTCGTTGGCGGTGCGCCCGGAGGTGTAGAACACGCAGCGCTCCGGGGAGCTCTCCCGGACATGGTCGCCGATGGTCTCGAAGGCCTCGTCCCAGCTGATCGGCCGGTAGTGGGTGTCCCCCTCGCGGAGGATCATCGGGTGGGTGAGGCGGCCGGCCTGGCCGAGCCAGTAGTCGGTCTTCTCCTCCAACTCCGCGATGGAGTGCTCCGCCCACCATTCGGGGGTGACCACCCGCTGGGTGTTCTCCTCGGCGAGCGCCTTCGCCCCGTTCTCGCAGAACTCGAGCTTCTTGCGGTGCCCGGTGGTGGACTCGGGCCAGGCGCAGCCGGGGCAGTCCACGCCACCGGGCTGGTTGACCCGCAGGTAGGAGCGGGCGGTGCGGCTGGCTCCGCCCTGCTGCAGACCCCGTTCGAAGGAGACGGTCACGGCTTTCAGCCCCGCCGCCGTCTGCTTCGGATCGGTGACGGTGAGGTCGTTCTCGTCGATGTCCTCGATCTCGACGCGACGCCCGTGGACCTGGCCGTCGGCGCCCTGCTCAGCGCGGTCGGAGCCGCCCCGGCGTCCGGTGAAGATTCCCATGATCCCATTCTGTCAGAACCCGGCCGGTGTGTGACACCGCTCACCCCACCGATTCGTGGCGGTGTCGCACCGGGCGCCGCGGCGACGCGCCTGGAGTCAGACCGCGGCGGGGGCCAGGTCCTCCAGGCGTTCGGGATGGGTGTAGATATTGATGGTGTCGCCGCGGGAGAAGCCGGCCAGGGTGAGGCCGGCGCGTTCGGCGAGATCCACGGCCATCGACGACGGCGCCCCCACCGCGGAGAGCAGCTCGACTCCGGCGAGTGCGGCCTTCTGCACGAGTTCGAAGGAGGCCCGGCCGGAGACCTGCAGCGCGGTGCCCGTCAAGGGGAGCCGACTCTCGAGCAGGGCCCATCCGACGACCTTGTCCACGGCGTTGTGCCGGCCGACGTCCTCCCGTAGGCAGAGCAGGTCGCCGTCGGCGTCGAAGAGTCCGGCGGCGTGAACCCCTCCGGTGCGGTCGAAGATGCGTTGACCGGCCCGCAGGGTGTGCGGCAGTTCGAGCAGCGCCTCCACGGTGAGGCTCAGCATCGGCCCGGCGGCCGGCGGTGGAGGCAGCGCCTTCTCGACGGCGTCGATGCTGGTGGTGCCGCAGATGCCGCAGGCCGAGGTGGTGAGCACCTGTCGGTGCTGACCGATGGAGAGCCGGGCAGCCCGCGAGTCCAGGGTCGCGTCCAGGACGTTGTAGGTCTGCTGCCCACGTTCGTCGGTGCCTGCGCAGTAGCGCAGGCCGCGCAGCTCCTCCGCGCGGGTCACCAGCCCCTCGGAGACGAGGAAGCCGGCCGCCAGCTCGAAGTCATGCCCGGGGGTGCGCATGGTCACGGTGAAGGACTCGCCGCCGAGCCGCAGCTCCAGCGGCTCCTCCACGGCGACGACGTCCCCGCGGCTGCGCACTGCGCCGTCGCGTCCCACGCGCATGATCCGGTGTCGCTGGGTCAGCCGTCCCATCAGGTGCTCCTTCTGCCGGGCGGGATGCTTCCAGACTGCCACGCCAACGGCAGCACCTCCGCCGCGGCACCGGCGGTCAGCCCGCCCGGGGGCACCAGGGCGAAGGCTTCAGCGGAGGCGAGCCCCCGCATCATATGCGGCTTGTCATGCCCGACCGCACGGACGCCGTCGTCGTGGACCTCCACCGGCAGCAGCCGCAGACCGCGCCGGGCCCCGTCCAGAGGCCGCGCGGCGGCGCGGCGGGGCAGGTCGACTGCATCGTCGACCGCGACTCCGCGCAGGACATCGAGGGCCACCTGGCCGAGGGCGGCGAGGGCCGCGAATCCGGCCAGCGGATTGCCGGGCAGTCCGAGCACGAGGGTGCCGCCGACGCGGGCGAGGACGACGGGGTGGCCGGGGCGCATGTCCACCGAGTCGAGGAGCAGCTCCGCACCGAGGGCCTGCAGCGCCGGGCGCAGCGCATCGGCGTCGGAGCGTGCAGTGCCGCCGGTGGTGAGCACCAGTGCGACGCCGTCGTCGATCGCCTCCTGGAGTCGGCGGCTCAGCGTGCTGGCCTCGTCATCCACTCGGTCGACTCCGTGCAGGTGTCCGCCCATGGCGGCGACGGCGGCGGGCACGGAGACCTCGAAGGCGTCACGGACTTCGCCCGGCCCGGGGATCCCGGAGGTGATGACCTCCTCACCAGTGCAGATCAGCCGCACAGTCGGCAGAGCGTGGACGAGGAGGCGGTCATGGCCGGCCACGGCCGCCATGGCCACCCGGGCGGGAGTCAGCAGCTGGCCCGGGGACAGCAGGACCTCGTCGGCGGCGGCCTCGGAGCCTGACGGGCGCACATGACGGCCGGGCGCGACGTCACCGCTGTGGGCGTCGGGGTGCAGCAGCGTCCGCCCGTCGGCGGCGGAGACGGTCCAGCCGTGTTCGCTGCGCAGCACCGAGGTGGCGCCGTCCGGAATCGGGGAACCAGTCACGACGGATACGGCCTCGCCGTCACCGAGAGGCGGCCGCGGGTCGGCCGGGCTCAGCGCGGGCCGCCCTGCTCGCCGGGAGTCCGCAGACGCGTCCTCGGGCAGCAGGCTCCAGGGCGCCTCCCCGCGCACGGCCCAGCCGTCCATCGCGGAGGTCGCCGCATGCGGAATGGGCTGCCGGGCCGACACCGGACCGGCCAGCAGGGCGCCGTGGGCCGAGCGCAGGGACGTCCAGACGGCAGGCCGACGCAGCGTCTCGGCGGCGTCAGCGGTGCGTCGGCGGGCGTCGGCAAGTGGTGTGAGCGCCATCAGCCCTCGGCGCGGGCGCGCCGCTCCAGCAGCTGCTCGGCCACTCGTGTGGCGGCCCGTGAAGCACGGGCGAAGTCGGCCTGACCGGAGGCCTCGGCCAGTCCGGTGACGTAGCCGATGAGGAATGTGGTGACCGGAGCCGCGGGGCGGACCACCGTGTGCGCGGCCTGACCGGCCAGGCTCAGCACGGCGTCGACGTCGACCTCCACCCCCTCGATCTCGAGGTGGTGGGCCAGCTCCTGGGCCCACAGATCGATGGACTCACGGGTGATCTCCTGCTCGGATCGTTCAGCCATGGCCTCAGCATCTCATAGCTGTGAGTCCGGCTCGATCCCGAGCTCCGGGAGGCTCACCCCATGGCGACGGGCATCGGAGATGGTGTCGACGTCGGCGCCGAGCCCCTCCGGCAGGCGCGGGCCGCTCACCGCCGGGGCGCCGGCGTCATCCATCCCCTCCAGCAGCCAGCGCACAGGACGCCCCACCTCTTCGCCCGGCACCAGCGACAGCACGCGGCGGCGCAGCGGTTCGGCCTCCACGGCCGCGGTCAGCATCTGGGCGCGGCCCGCAGCGTCCTGCGGGATCAGGGCCCCGGTCTCGGGGAGGCGGGCGAGCAGCCAGTCGAGCACGGCTGAAGGGTCCAGAGTGTCCACGGCGAGCAGCAGCAGATGCTGTGGACGCTCGGCGGCCAGCCCGGTCGGACGTCCTGCCGGCTGTCCCTCCGGCTGTCCTGCCTGCCATCCTGTCTGCTGATCGGCCGCCTCGTCTTCCAAGGCGCGCACTCCCGCGCACAGGGCGGCGGCCGGCCCCGAGTAGGGCGGGTCCTCGCGGGTGAGCCGAGTCCCGAGCGGAAGCTGGGCTCGAAGCCGGTGCGGGCCGACGACCACCGTTCTGATGTCCCGTCGCGCCAGCGCCTCGGCCCAGGCGGCGACCAGTGGCACCCCGGCACGGGCGAGCATGCCCTTCTCGACGCCGCCGAGCCGACTGCCGCGTCCGCCCGCGAGCAGGATCGCGGCCGTCGTCCGCCCCTCAGGAGGCATGATCCAGGAACGGGACCCACAGGTCATGCGGTGCGTCGAGCTCGTGGGGGAGCCAGGCGTAGTGAGCCGGGACCCACGGCGTGGTGCTCAAGGTCCATCCCATCTCATCCAGGGTGCGATCTCCTTTGTGGACGTTGCAGGGTCCGCAGCAGGCCACCAGGTTCTCCCAGCTCGAGTCGCCGCCCCGGGAACGTGGGACGACGTGGTCCACGGTGTCGGCGGGGCGGGAGCAGTAGGCACAGCGCCGCTGATCCCGCCGCAGGATGCTGCGACGGGACGGGGCGCTGGGGCGGCGTCGGACCACTCGCACGTAGCGGTGAAGGAGGATCACCGCCGGCCGGGGCACCAGGGCGCTGGGTGAGACGATCGGGGTGCCGTCCTCGGCGAGGATGCTGGCCTTGCCATGCATGACCAGCACGGCCGCACGCCGGGAGGACACGACGCTCAGCGGCTCGTAGCCGGCGTTGAGCACCAGTGTGCGCATGGCGATCCCTCCGTACCTCGGATGGCAGGGACGGATCAGCGCCGCGGGGCGCTGTTCCGCGCCTGTACGCCCTCAATATAGACGCTGTCTCGCCGAAACGACACCATCTGCGGGGAATCACACCCGGTCAGCAGGGTGACCCCGAGCCAGAACGAGCCGTGGCCGTGCTCCGAGAGTCTCGGAGCACGGCCACGGCTCGTGCGCGGATCGCCGAAGCGATCAGCGAGCAGTCAGGTAGTAGTTCGTCGTGTTGCCGGTGCGCTCAGCGCCGTACAGGATGGTGCCGACGCTGGGATTCTGGGCGCCGATCATCTGGCCGTTGCCGACGTAGATGGCCACGTGGCCGCCACCGTTCTGGACGACGATGTCACCCGGCTGCGGGTTGCTCGTCACGCTCAGGTGCGGCGAGTTGCGCAGAGCGGTGGTGTTGCCGCTGATGTGGCCCATGCCGGCCTGGGCGTAGGCCCAGGAGACGAAGCCGCCGCAGTCCCAGCCGCTGGGGCTCTTCCCGCCCAGGACGTAGGGGCTGCCGACGCCGCCGTAGGCGGCGGAGACGACTGCCTCGAAGCCGCCCGAGGCGGGCTCCTCGTCCGAGTCGTCCCCGGAGGCGGCCACCTCGAGGTCGGCACCGCTGTCCTGCGTGGTCTCGGGCTCGGGCTCCGGCTCGGGCTGAGGCTCCGGAGCGGGCTCGGGCTCCGGCTGAGGCTCCGGAGCCGGCTCAGGCTCAGGGGTGGGCTCCTGGGCCGGAGTCAGCTCGGCCACGCGGGCGGCCAGCGCGGAGTGGTCCAGGATGCCGCTGGCGGTCACGAAGGTGCCGTCGGCGACGAGCTCATCGAAGAGCGCCTCGGCGGAGACGCCCTCCAGCTCGGCGAGCTGCTCGACCAGGCCGCGGGTGCCCGGCAGGTAGTCGCTGAGCGAGTGACTCATGGCCACCGACTCGGTCTCCTCGACCTCGGTCTCCGCCTGAGCGTCGGCCCCCGACTCGGAGGCGACGGCCGGACGGTCGAAAGTCAGGTCTGCGCTGGGCGATGCGGTCACCGTGACGGCTGTGCTGTTGCTCGCACGCTCGACCGCCAGGTCCGACTGGGACACCTGCAGAGTGGAGACCTCGCGGCCGTCGGAGACCGAGGCGCTTCCCACACCAGCGTTGGCGGCGGCACCGGTGGAGACCACCAGTCCAGTGGCTGCGACGGCAACTGCTGCGCCACGGCCGAAGGATCCGGCGTTGTTGACCACGGCTCGCGCCAGGGATGCCTGGCGGCGCCGGTCACGGCGCGAGACACTCGTCATGTTGTCAGTCACTTTGTTGAAAACCTCTCCCTGTGTCGACGGGGCCTGCCTGCGTGGAGTCCGAAGCCGGGGAAGCTTCGTCTCCAGGTCCATAGATGACCGCGTGCCCCGCCCTCTGCCATGCGGTAGTTGTCGAACGGCTCCGGACAGTGGCAGAGAAGTCATATCTGACCGGAGGCGCACCGGGCATTCGGTCTCTCATCCCGGGCACAGCACCGACGGTATAACAGATCGGTATAAATGTCACGCTCAGGTCACGGCGAGTGTCATCCCGATTCCGGAGGCCCCGCCGTACGGCATCTGCCGGACGCCCTCTTGCCTCGAAAAACCACAGGTCAACGACATGCGATGCCGAATCTCCGGCGCCGGAGAAGACAGGTCACGGTCCGTGACATCTTCTGCTGTGTTCTGTGACACACCCGTGATGCACAAGGATGCGACGCAGGCGCGGAGGTCGCCTGCGGAGGCGCCCACCGGGGTGCGGCGACTCACCGGGGGGTGACGAAGATGTGCTGGGCGACCTCGAGCGGGATCTCCACCTCCAGATCCTTCACATCGTCATGCGTCACCGAGAGCGTGGTGTAGGCCTGATCCACTGCGCCCAGCTCGACGTCGGCCCCGGGACGCAGCCCCGCCTCGAGAAGCTGCTCGAGCACCTCAGGCTCCACCTGAATGGACTCGGCCAGCCGCTGGACCCGCCACGAGGCGCGAGCCTGGGCATCGTCCGCGTGGTCCTCCGCCGCCTGGCGCAGAGTCATCAGCTCTCCGCGAGACGACTCAGCCTGCCGGGTGACGCCCAGCTTCTCCAGCCCGGGGATCGGGTTGCCATAAGGCGACTCCACCGGATCGTGCAGAATCTCCACCAGGCGCCGCTCCACACGCTCACTCATCACGTGTTCCCAGCGGCAGGCCTCCTCGTGGATGTAGGGCCACTCCAGTCCGATCACGTCGGAGAGCAGCCGCTCGGCGAGCCGGTGCTTGCGCATGACCCCCACCGCCAGATCCCGGCCGGCCTCGGTCAGCTGCAGGTGACGGTCCTCGGTCAGCACCACCAGCCCGTCGCGCTCCAACCGAGCGACCGTCTGGGAGACCGTGGGACCGGAGTGCTCGAGCCGCTCAGCGATGCGCGCACGCAGCGGCACGATGCCCTCCTCCTCCAGGTCCAGGATGGTGCGCAGGTACATCTCAGTGGTGTCGATGAGATCCGTCAACGATGACTCTCTTTCCTCTGCCCGTCCGGAGGTGGAGGACGCACACTTGATAACGTGATGCTCGGCATCCCCACAACACCCCCAGCATAGTGGCTGGCCCTGTCACAGGTGCCGACGACGTGAGCTCGTCCACACCTGTGCAGACCGTCGCATGTCCGAGAAGTCGAGGAGATCACCCATGTCCGCTGAGCGCGTGACCATCCCCGCCGAGCTGCTCCCCGCCGACGGGCGCTTCGGCGCCGGGCCCTCCAAAGTGCGCCCCGAGCAGGTCGCAGCGCTCTCCGCAGCCGGGCGCGAGCTGCTCGGCACCTCTCATCGGCAGGCCCCGGTGAAGAACCTGGTGGGCCGGGTCCGCGCCGGACTGGCTGAGCTGTTCCAGGCCCCTGAGGGCCATGAGGTGATCCTCGGCGTCGGCGGCTCCACCGCCTTCTGGGACGTGGCGAGCTTCGGCCTGGTGGAGAACCGCGCTCAGCACCTGTCCTTCGGTGAGTTCGGGGCCAAGTTCGCCAAGGCCACCGACAAGGCTCCCCACCTGGATGCCTCCTCGATCCTCACCGCCGAGCCCGGCACCCGACCGGCGCCGCAGGCCGAGGCCGGCGTCGACGTCTACGCCTGGCCGCACAATGAGACCTCCACCGGTGTGGCCGCCCCGGTGCGCCGCGTGGAGGGGGCCGACGACGGCTCCCTGGTGCTCGTCGACGGCACCTCGGCGGCCGGCGGGCTCGCCGTCGACGTCGCCCAGACCGACGCCTACTACTTCGGGCCGCAGAAGAACTTCGCCTCCGACGGCGGCCTGTGGCTGGCGATCATGTCGTCGGCGGCCCTGGAGCGGGCCGAGCGGATCGCCGCCGACCGCTGGATCCCAGATTTCCTCAGCCTGACCACCGCGATCGACAACTCCCGCAAGGACCAGACCTACAACACTCCCGCCCTGGCCACCCTGGTGACGCTGGCCGAGCAGATCGACTGGCTCAACGGCGCCGGCGGCCTGGACTTCGCGGCGGCCCGCACCGCCGACTCGGCGCAGCGGGTCTACTCCTGGGCTGAGGCCCACAGCCTGGCGACCCCGTTCGTCCAGCGGCCGGAGGACCGCTCGAACGTCATCGTCACCGTGGACTTCGACGACTCGGTGGACGCCGCCGAGGTGGCGGCGACGCTGCGCGCCCACGGTGTGGTCGACGTCGAACCCTACCGCAAACTGGGACGGAACCAGCTGCGCATCGCCACCTTCGTGGCGATCGACCCCGAGGACGTCGCTCAGCTGCTGCGCTCGATCGATTTCGTGCTGGAGCGGCTCACCCACTGAGCGGGACGCCCCCGCGCAGGTCGCCGGAGCCTCCGGGCGACCGGCCTGCTCATACGGGAGGGGCCTGGGCACCGTGTCGACGGTGTCCAGGCCCCTCCCGTATGGAGCGCCTGGGCTCACTCTTCGGCGGACTCGGCGGCGGCCGCCTCTGCGGCGGCGAGCTCCTTCTTCTCCTGCTCATCCATGCGCTCGGCCCAGGGGATCCACGGCGGGGCGAGCAGGGCGCCCGCACCCGGCAGCAGGCCGACCTCACAGACCGTGACCTTCTTCGCCCGCGGGGCGCGAGCCACCGTCACGTACCATTCCCAGCCTCGATACCCGGGCCGGATCGCGGCGAACCGATGGGTGTGCAGGCGATCCTCCTCCGCGGTGACAGAGAGGTGCTGACCGACCTGCTCATCCGAGGCGATCTCGCGCAGCGCCTCACGGGCGAGGTCCACGGCCTCGCTGAGCACGGCGTCCTTCTTCGGCATGATGACCTCCGGAACTGGGTGACGGGTGGTGCAGGTCAGGCGTCGAAGTCGTCGGCCACGCGGCGCAGCAGCGCCGCGATCTTCTTCGACTGGGCAGACTGGGGGTACCGACCCTTGCGCAGGTTGCCGGTGGTGGAGTCCAGCAGATTCACCAGGTCCTGGACCACCGACGCCATCTCCTCAGCCGGTTTCCGGGTGGCCCGCACCACCGAGGGACCCTCGTCGAGGATGCGCACCGAGAGTGCCTGCTTCCCGCGGCGGCCGTCGGCGATGCCGTACTCCATACGGGTCCCGGCCTTCACGCTCGAGACGCCGGCGGGCAGGGCCGAGGAATGCAGGAACACCTCCTGCCCGTCCTCGGAGGTCAGAAATCCGAAGCCCTTCTCGGCGTCGAACCACTTCACTTTCCCGGTTGGCACGTTCCTCTACCTCGTCCTCGACTCGTTCTGGATCACTGAGGTCGAGCCGCGGCGCGGTCGCGCGCGTCATCTCGACTGTCTTCCAGAGTACCTGGGGCACGCGGTGGAGATAGAATCGCTTCCATGTCCACCACTGCCGCCCCGGCGTCCGCCCGGGCCGTCCTGTTCCTGGGCGTGGCGATCACCGCTGCCGCCTTCGTGGCGCTCGTGCTGATCCTCGGCCTCTATTTCGCCGAGGCCGACCCGCACCCTGCACTGTACTTCACCGCGCTGTGGGGCTTCCCGCTGGGCTTCGTCCTGATGATCACCTCCGTGCTGCAGGCCATGGGGCGGCGTCGTCGTCGCGCCGCCGCGGCCCGCTGAGGATGCCTGACACACAGCTCAGCCTCGCCGCTCTGGCCCGTCGTCTCGCCGCCCGTGACGACGACGCGCTGGCCGTGATGCTGCAGGAGCGGCCGGACCTGGTCCACCCTTCCCCCGGGGACTTCACCGGGCTGGCGGTGCGCGCCCAGTCGGACATGAGCCTGCGGCACTGTCTGCAGCGCCTGGACGCCGGCGCGCTCTCCGTGCTCTGCGCCCTCGCCGCGGGGCGCCCGCTCCACGCCCCCGCCACGGCGCCGGACCCGGCCCTGGAGGAGGCACTGGACGAGGTGTTGGACCGCCTCCAGCGCCTGGGGCTGATCTTCCCCCACGACGACGCCGCATCCCCCACCTCCCCAGGATCCCGACGCTTCGCCGTGCCAGGCAGCCTGCCCGGAGTGCTCACCGGGCTGCATCTGGGGCTGGACTCCCTGACCCTGGAACCCCCGCGGGCCGTCTCCGAGGCCGGTCCGGCCTCGCTGGTCCGCAACGCCTCCCTGGCCGCCGTCTCCGAGCTGCTCGCCGACGTCGGCGATCTGCTCACCGCCGTGCATCAGGAACCGGCGGCGACCCTGCGCACCGGCGGAGTGGGGATGCGCGAGCTGCGCCGTCTCAGCGCGGCCCGCCTCGGTGCGGCCCGTCCGCGCGACACCGACATCGGCGAGACCGGCTGGCTGCTGGAGCTCGCCGCGGCAGCCGGTCTGGTGGAGCTCGACGTGGACTCCGACCGCTGGAGGCTGACCGGGACCGCACGCCGCTGGCGCCGGGCCCCGCGGCACCGGCAGCACCAGCTGCTGGTCTCCGGCTGGCTGCTCGCGCCCCGTTCCCCGCTGCTGCTGCGCGGTCCGCACCCCACCGCCCGGCTCGCCCCGGCGCTGACCTCGGAGCGTCAACGCGGCGACGCTCCCGCGCTGCGCGCCCGGGTGCTGCGCACCGCAGCGATGCTCCAGGCCGACCACACCGGTCACGACGCCGCTGATCACCGCACCTCCACCCCGGCGCTGTACGCCCTGGACCTTCCCGACGACGAGGAGCCCGGCCCGCGGGCGCTCACCGGGGCTCTGATCGATCGCATGACCTGGGACCGCCCCGTGCTGATGGCACGGGTCCGCACCGTGCTTCCGCCGCTGGTCCGCGAGGCCGAACGCCTGGGGCTGTTCGCCGCCGGCACGCTCACCGAGACCGGCCGGGTGCTGGCTCCGACGGAGCCGGTCAGCCCCAGACAGAGCCCCGGACAGGGCTCGGGACAGGGCTCGGGACAGGGCTCGGGACAGGGCTCGGGACAGGGCTCGGCGCAGGGCTCCCCCGAGCCGAGCTCGTGGCAGCAGCGGCTGGCACGGACCGCGGAGCATCTCGCCGAGGCCCTGCCGGCCCAGGTGGACCGCATCCACGTCCAGTCGGACCTGACCGCCGTGGCCGCGGGTGCGCTCGCCCCGGAGGTCGCCGCAGGCCTGGAGGCGATCGCGGAGAAGGAGACCCGCGGCGGGGTGCCGACTTTCCGGTTCACCGCCGCCTCGCTGCGCCGCGGCATCTCAGCAGGCTGGACCTCCGGGGGGATCCGCGAGTTCCTCACCGCACACAGCCTCTCCGAAGTGCCCTCGGCACTGTCCACACTCATCGATGACGCCGCCCGCACCTGGGACGGGGTCACGATCGGCGCCGCGGGCAGCTGGCTGCTGGCCCGGGACGCTCAGCGGCGGACTGAGCTGCTCGGGCACCCGGGGCTGCAATCGCTGGGGCTGCGTGAGCTCACCGATGAGGTCCTGATCTGCGACGCCGACGCCGCCACCCTCGCCCGGGCCCTGACCGAGGTCGGGTTGGAGACCCGCCGTGCGGACGAGCAGGGGATCTCCGCCTCGACAGGCCCCCGCTCCACCGCCCGGCTGGAGGATGACCTCACCGAGTCCGCCGAGGCCTGGACGCTGCCGCAGTCGCCTTGGCAGCAGTCCCCGGTGCGGACGTTCTCCGCCCAGCAGGCTGACCCGCAGCTGGTCTCCCGCACCTTGGCCGGACTGCGCTCCGGGACGGCGACCCGTGCCGGAGCGGCGCTGGCCGGAGCTCCGGAGGACGAGGCCGCTCAGGAGGGGGCCGTCAGTGACGCCCCGGGGTCCGGAACGGTCGCGGGCTCCGATGTGATGGGTCTGCTGCGCACCGCGGTGCGCGCCGGCCAGCCGGTGTGGCTGCGCCGGGTCGACGCCGAGGGCCGCGAGCATGAGCTCTCCGGGCTGCCCACGGCCCTGAACGCCGGACGAGTGCGGGTGCGTCGTCGCGGAGGAGGTGATGAGTCGGTGCTGCTGGTCCATCGGATCACCGCCGTCCGTCTGGTGGAGGACACGAGTGATGGAGGAGAGCCCCGATGAGCGGACCGCTGATCGTCCAGTCGGACAAGACGATCCTGCTGGAGGTCGATCACGAGCAGGCGGACGCCGCACGCCGAGCGGTGGCGGCCTTCGCCGACCTGGAGCGCGCCCCGGAACATGTGCACACCTACCGGGTCACCCCGTTGGGACTGTGGAACGCCCGGGCCGCCGGCATCGACGCAGAGACCGTGGTCGACGCCCTCCTGGAGTTCTCCCGCTTCCCCGTGCCCCACGCGCTGCTGGTCGACATCGCCGAGACGATGGGCCGCTACGGACGGATCCGTCTGGAGAAGGACGCCCAGCACGGACTGGTGCTGCGCGGCCAGGACCCGGCCATCGTGGAGGAGGTCTCCGGGGCGAAGACGGTCGTCCCTCTGCTGGGGCCACAGATCGACGAGACCACCGTCGCCGTGCACGGACAGGCCCGCGGGGAGCTGAAGCAGGAGCTGGTCCGCCTGGGCTGGCCGGCCGAGGACCTGGCCGGGTTCGTCGACGGCACGGCGCACCCGATCGCCCTGGTGCAGGAGGGCTGGTCCCTGCGCCCGTATCAGCAGGAGGCGGTGGAGAGCTTCTGGGCCTCGGGCTCCGGCGTGGTCGTGCTGCCCTGCGGCGCGGGCAAGACCCTGGTGGGCGCAGCAGTGATGGCCACCTCGGCGACGATCACGCTCATCCTGGTCAACTCCACGCTGGCGGCCCGACAGTGGAAGGAGGAGCTGCTGCGCCGCACCACTCTCCAGGAGCATGAGATCGGCGAGTACTCGGGGGACCGCAAAGAGGTCCGACCGGTCACCATCGCCACCTATCAGGTGCTCTCGGTCCGGCGCGGCGAGCTCTACCCCCATCTGGAGCTGCTCGACGAGCACGACTGGGGGCTGATCATCTATGACGAGGTCCACCTGCTGCCCGCGCCGATCTTCCGCCGCACCGCGGATCTGCAGGCCCGACGGCGGCTGGGGCTGACTGCCACTCTGGTCCGCGAGGACGGCCGCGAGCGGGAGGTGTTCTCGCTGATCGGGCCGAAACGCTATGACACCCCGTGGAAGCAGATGGAGGCCCAGGGGTGGATCGCCCCGGCCCAGTGTGTGGAGATCCGGGTGGATCTGCCCCGGGGCGAACGGATGGACTACGCCTCGGCCACGGATCGGGAGCGGCACCGGTTGGCGGCCGGCACCGGGGCCAAGGACGCCGTCGTCGAGCGCCTGGTCGCCCGACACCGGCACCATGGCGAACGCATCCTGGTGATCGGGCAGTTCGTGGAGCAGTTGGAAGGCCTCGGCGAACGCCTGGGAGCTCCGGTGCTGACCGGATCGACGTCGACGGCGCAGCGGCAGCGCCGCTTCGACGAGTTCCGCCGCGGGGAGGTGGACGTGCTGGTGGTCTCGAAGATCGCGAACTTCTCCATCGACCTGCCGCAGGCCTCGGTGGCGATCCAGGTCTCCGGGACCTTCGGCTCGCGGCAGGAGGAGGCCCAGCGGCTGGGACGCCTGCTCCGACCCGGCGGACAGCCCTCCCCGGAGTCCGGTGTGCAGGGCCCCGAAGAGCAGAAGCGGGCGCACTTCTATTCGATCGTCGCCCGGGACACAGTGGACATGGACTATGCGGCCAAGCGTCAGCGCTTCCTCTCCGAGCAGGGCTACGGATACACGATCCTCGATGACCCCGATATCGTCTGAAGCTTCCCGCGTCGTGACAGGCAGGACCCCGGGAACCCATACTGGGCACACAGCAGTTGTCCAGCTGACTCCCAGACAAGCGAGAGACACTAGCGCCGTGACTGACAAGACTCCCGAAGCCAAGCTGCTCGTCGTCGACGACGAGCCGAACATCCGTGAGCTCCTGGCCACGTCCCTGCGCTTCGCCGGATTCGAGGTCGCCGCGGCCTCGAACGGCCGGGAGGCGCTGGACACCGCCGAGGAGTTCCACCCGGACCTCGCCGTGCTGGACGTGATGCTGCCGGACATGGACGGCTTCACGGTGACCCGTCGCCTGCGGGCGACAGGCAAGCACTTCCCGGTGCTGTTCCTCACCGCCCGAGACGACACCGACGACAAGATCACCGGACTGACCGTCGGCGGCGACGACTATGTCACCAAGCCCTTCTCCCTGGATGAGGTGGTCGCGCGCATCCGCGCGGTGCTGCGCCGCACCGCCCCGTACCAGGATGAGGACGCCGTCATCGTCATCGACAACCTGGAGCTCGACGACGACGCCCATGAGGTTCGCCGCGACGGCGAGATGGTGGATCTCTCCCCCACGGAGTTCAAGCTGCTGCGCTACCTGATGATGAACCCCAACCGGGTGCTCTCCAAGCAGCAGATCCTGGACCATGTCTGGGAGTACAACTTCAACGGTGACGCCTCGATCGTGGAGTCCTACATCTCGTATCTGCGGCGGAAGATCGATTCGGGCGCCGACGGCGCCCCGATGATCCAGACCAAGCGAGGAGTCGGCTACGTGCTGCAGACCTGGGAGCGGAGGCAGCGTTCCCAGGGCCTGTCCCACTGAGCCTCCCGGCATGGCGTTCACCCCGGTCCGTTCCCTCGCCCGCAGGTGGCGCAGCGCGTCTCTGCGCACCCAGCTGGTCTTCATCATCTCCGGGCTGCTGCTGCTCACCCTGGCGGTGACGACCTTCGTCTCCGCCTCGCTCTTCCGGCAGGAGCTGCTGCGGAATCTGGATGAGGACCTCTACACCAACCGGAACAACATCTCGATGTACCTCACCGAGATGGGCACCGAGCCGGAGGACCGGGCCAACGCTCTGGCCATCCTGCGGTTCTACGGCGTGCTGCTGACCAATGACGGCGAGCCGTTGGAGTACAGCGCCACCCACCGTCGGGTCGAGGGCCAGGACCTGCCGGAGATCCCCCCGTTGAGCGCCGAGGAGGTTCTCGCCCAGGCGGGACAGTCCTTCGAGGTGCCCGGGACCACGGAGGGTTCGCGGGGCTGGCGGGTGCAGGTCTACCGGTTGGAGTCCGGGGAGGCTTCGCTGGCCATCGCCCTGCCGTTGGAGGACGTGGACACCTCCGTGGAGCGGGCGACGTTCCTGGTGGCCACGATCGGCCTGCTGGCGACCCTGGGGGCCTCCACGATCGCCTATGCCGTGGTGACCCGCGCCTTCCGGCCGCTGTTCCGGGTGGAGAAGACCGCTGCGGCGATCGCGGGCGGCGACTTCTCCCAGCGCGTGGAGACTTCTGCCCCTCCGGAGACGGAGATCGGCCGGCTCTCCAGGTCGCTGAACGTGATGTTGGAGCACATCGAGGAGGCCTTCCGGGCGAAGACGGCCTCCGAACAGAAGATGCGGCAGTTCATCCAGGACGCCTCCCATGAGCTGCGCACTCCCCTGGTGACCATCCGCGGGTTCTCCGAGCTGTATCGCCAGGGCGGGGTCAGCGACAATCCGGAGGCGGTCGGTGCGGCGATGAGCCGCATCGAGTCCGAGGCCAAGCGGATGGGTCAGCTGGTGGAGGACATGCTCACCCTCGCCCGGCTGGACGAGCAGCGCCCGTTGCAGCTGGCTCCGGTGGACCTGAATCTCATCGCCCATGACACCGCCATGGACATGGGAGTCAATGCTCCGGACCGCACCGTGCAGGTGGTGGGCCTCGACGGCGGCGCCCCGACTGCGGCACCGGTGCTCGGCGATGAGGGCAGGATCCGTCAGATCGTGATGAACCTGGTCACCAATGCGTTGCGCTACACGCCGGAGGGGTCCCCGATCGAGCTGGCGGTGGGCACCGAGAGTCTGATCGCCGGGCGGACCGATTCGGTGCTGCAGGTCCGTGACCATGGCGACGGCATCACCGAGGAGGACGCCGCCCGGATCTTCGAACGGTTCTACCGGGCGGACAACTCGCGCGACCGGGGCACCGGCGGCACCGGGCTGGGCCTGGCGATCGTGGCGGCCATCGCTGCCCAGCACGGCGGCACGGTCCGGCATCAGCAGACGCCCGGCGGCGGGGCCACGATGACGCTGCGGCTGCCGATGGTCGAGCCCAGCGATCAGTCCGACCACGAGTCTGAGGTGGAGGAGCACGAGCTCGCCGAGCTGCAGGACGACCCTGTTCCTCCACAACAGGGCCATGACGACGGCGACACGCCCGGGTCCTCCACAGACCGCTGAGCGGGGGCGCTTCCAGAGCGTGACTCCTTCTAGCGTGGACAGCGTCCCGCACATCGACGGAAGGAAGAGCCGATCATGGCAGTGCTGCAGATCGACACCGCGGACCTGATGGCCAAGTCCCAGACCGTGGAGTCCACCCTGACCCGTATCCAGACCGACGTGAACTCCATGGAGTCCCAGCTGCGCCAGCTGCAGGAGTCCTGGAAGGGTTCGGCCTCCACCGCGTTCCAGGAGGTGCTGACCCAGTGGCGCAGCACCCAGGTGCAGGTGGAGCAGTCGTTGGCCAGCGTCCGGCAGGCGATGGCCGCGGCCTCCTCGCAGTATGAGGAGACCGAGTCGGCGAACACCCGCATGTTCGGCCGCTGAGCTCCCTCCGCCGCACACCATCGCGGAGCATGGGGTCCACCCATGACGCCGAGCATGACCCCGAGCATGACCCCGAGCATGACCCCGAGCATGACCCCGAGCATGACGAAGGCCCCGCAGCTGTGCTGCGGGGCCTTCGTGCTGCTCAGCGGGATGCGCCTGGCATGATCACATCATGCCGCCCATGCCTCCCATGCCGCCCATCGGGTCCATGCCGCCCTCGGCACCGGCGCCTGCCGGGTTCTTCTCCGGCTTGTCGGCGACGACGGCCTCAGTGGTGAGGAACAGGCTGGCGATGGAGGCCGCGTTCTGCAGCGCAGAACGGGTCACCTTCACCGGGTCGGCGACGCCGGCGGCCAGCAGGTCCTCGTACTCGGCGGTGGCGGCGTTCAGGCCGTGGCCGGTCTGCAGGCCCTTGACCTTCTCGGCCACCACGCCGGCTTCGAGGCCGGCGTTGACGGCGATCTGCTTCAGCGGGGCCTCCACGGCGAACTTCACGATGTTCGCACCGGTGGCCTCGTCGCCCTCCAGGGACAGGCTCTCGAAGGCGCGGGCGCCGGCCTGGATGAGTGCCACGCCGCCACCGGCAACGATGCCCTCGTCCACAGCGGCCTTCGCGTTGCGCACAGCATCCTCGATGCGGTGCTTGCGCTCCTTGAGCTCCACCTCGGTGGCGGCGCCGGCCTTGATGACGGCCACGCCGCCGGCCAGCTTCGCCAGACGCTCCTGGAGCTTCTCGCGGTCGTAGTCCGAGTCGCTGTTCTCGATCTCAGCCTTGATCTGGGAGACCCGGCCGGCGATCTCGTCAGCGTCGCCGGCACCCTCGACGATGGTGGTCTCGTCCTTGGTGACGACGACCTTGCGGGCGGTGCCCAGCAGGTCGAGGCTGGCGTTCTCCAGCTTCAGGCCGACCTCCTCGGCGATGACCTGGCCACCGGTGAGGATGGCGATGTCGGCCAGCATGGCCTTGCGGCGGTCGCCGAAGCCCGGAGCCTTGACGGCCACGGACTTGAAGGTGCCCTTGAGCTTGTTGACGACCAGCGCGGCCAGGGCCTCGCCCTCGACGTCCTCGGCGATGACCAGCAGCGGCTTGCCGGACTGCATGACCTGCTCCAGGACGCCGATGACGTCCTTGACGGAGGAGATCTTGGAGTTGACGATCAGGATGTAGGGGTCCTCCAGGACCGCTTCCTGACGATCGGCGTCGGTGACGAAGTAGCCGGAGAGGTAGCCCTTGTCGAAGCGCATGCCCTCGGTGAGCTCCAGCTCGAGGCCGAAGGTGTTGGACTCCTCGACGGTGATGACACCTTCCTTGCCGACCTTGTCCAGCGCCTCGGCGATGAGGTCACCGATCTGGGTGTCGGCGGCGGAGATCGACGCGGTCGCGGCGATCTGCTCCTTGGTCTCGACCTCCTTGGCCGAGGCGAAGAGCTGCTCGGTGACCGCCTCGACGGCCTTGTCGATGCCGCGCTTCAGACCCATCGGGTCGGCACCGGCGGCCACGTTGCGCAGGCCTTCCTTCACGAGGGCCTGGGCGAGCACGGTCGCCGTGGTGGTGCCGTCACCGGCGACGTCGTCGGTCTTCTTGGCGACCTCCTTGACCAGCTCGGCGCCGATCTTCTCGTAGGGGTCCTCCAGCTCGATCTCCTTGGCGATCGAGACGCCGTCGTTGGTGATGGTGGGTGCGCCCCACTGCTTCTCCAGCACGACGTTGCGGCCGCGGGGGCCCAAGGTGACCTTGACGGCGTCGGCGAGGCTGTTCAGGCCCCGCTCGAGGCCGCGGCGGGCCTCTTCGTCGAATGCAATGGTCTTAGCCATATCGGCACGTGTCCTTCCTGGACTGCGGGTGATGATGATTCAGACGTGTTCGCGTCAATCGGGTCGAACCTTGAGAGGTGCCCGCGACGGACGGCCGCACCCCCGCGTCACCGGGGGTGCCTGTACTGATGGCCTCACCTGTTCAGGTTCATCCCACTCGCCGCCGCAGAAGGCTGCGCCCACGACGTGGGCTGGCAGTCTCCGGGGGAGAGTGCTAGCACAATTTTTAGCACTCAGAGCAGGCGAGTGCAAACCCTTCGGGTGCCTCCGCAGCACCTCTGCACCGCGTCATCGCGGGCGTCTGCCGCCGGTGGGCCTCCGGGGTGATCTCATTCGGCGAAATCAGGGCCGACCACCACGGCCACATTGGTCCAGGCCGCACTCTCCTCGACCCGCTCGATCCCGAGGTTCTCGGCCAAATCCTGGGCATGCTCCTGCGCCCCGGCCGGGTAGTAGATCACCGGGGTCTCGACGTCGTCGTAGGTCCACTCGGCGACGTAGGTGACGTTGTAGTCCAGCTCTCGCAGCTGCCCAGCCAGCTCCTCCTCGAGCCCGTCCGGCCCTCCGTGGTTGAGGATCTGCACCGGGGACTCGGTGTCGGCCGCAGGGTCGCTGGGACCCCCGGTCTGCCCGGCGTCCTCCTCGTCCTCGCCAGCACCATCCTCGCCGACGGCGTCCTCGCCCTCACCGGCGGTCTCGGCCTGCTCCTGCTCGTCGGTCGCCTCCGGGGAGTCCTCGCGCAGAGTCGGCAGCACGAAGTAGCTGACCACACCCACCAGCAGCGCCACCACGGCGAGCAGACCGATCCACTTCAGCCCGCCTCCGCTCCGGGAGGAGCCGGCCGGCTCCGCCGGGGCACGGTGCTTGCCCGCCTCGCCCTGCTGATACGGGGGGACGTCGTCGAACTCATCATGGGGGAACTTGCTCATGGTGTGGAGATCCTCAGGCTCTGCGCGTACTGCGGACGGACGGTGGAGCGGGCCGCGAGGCCCTGCCGGGACTCATCGGCGCGACGCCCGCGCCCGCTGACGCGCCTCACGCTGACGGCGCAGGCGCTTGACGAGCATGGGGTCGTGCATGAGGGCGGCGTCGGAATCGAGGAGCTGATTGAGCAGCTGATAATAAGTGACCGCCGAGATCTGCAGCTGGTCGCTGATCGCCTGATCCTTCGCCCCGGCGTACTTCCACCACTGGCGCTCCAGCGCGAGGATCTGCTTCTCCTGCTCGGTCAGCTGCCCGGCCTCCCCCACCGTGGCGTCGGCCCCGTCACACCGGACGGTCTCGGCCGAGCTGGCAGAGCTCATCGATGCCTCCTGATGTCGACTCGGACCGGCGCGCCCGGACCGTTGTTCCTGGGCCCATCCTACGGCCCGGCGGACGCCCGAGCGCGCATATCGCCCCGCTGTGTGTTCGGCACCACCGTGGGCGCCCCGGCACGCGGCGGCTTTCCCCATACGGACGCGCTCCGCCCATCCAGGGGCCACTTCCCCGGACATTTCACGCCGGGTGACGCGCGCAAGTTTGCTGAGATGCGCCGGAAAGTGACTCCTGGCTCCGCGGCAGACCGCATCCGGACGCCTGACGATGGAGCACGCATCTCCCGGGCACCCTCTAAGGTGGTGGCCTATGGAGCTCTCCGAGAACCTCGTCGCACCGTTAGAGTCCGGCTGGGAGCGCGCCCTGGCCGCACAGGAGTCGGAGTTCGCCCGGGTCCGCGAGGAACTGACCCGCCGTCGGCAGGCCGGCGAGCACATCCTGCCCACCCCCGAGCACGTGCTGCGTGCCTTCCGGCAGCCCTTCGATCAGGTCAAGGTGCTGGTGCTCGGCCAGGATCCCTACCCCACGCCCGGGCATCCGATCGGGATGTCCTTCGCGGTCGCCCCGGACGTGCGTCCGATCCCGCGCAGCCTGCAGAACATCTTCCGCGAGCTGCAGGACGACCTCGGCATCGCACCGGCGGCCCATGGAGACCTCACCGCCTGGTCCCGGCAGGGGGTGCTCATGCTCAACAGGGTGCTCACCGTGACGGCCGGCAGCCCCGGCTCCCATCGCGACATCGGCTGGGAGGCGATCACCGAGGCCGCGGTCCGGGCCCTGGTGGCCCGCGGCACCCCACTGGTCTCGATCCTGTGGGGCGCCGACGCCCGTCGGATGAAGCCGCTCTGCGACGCCGGCGCCCACACCACGGTGCTGACCAGCCCGCACCCCTCCCCGCTGTCCGCCCACCGAGGATTCCTCGGCTCCCGGCCCTTCTCCCGGACCAACGAGGCGCTGCAACGCCTGGGTGCGGAGCCGGTGGACTGGCGGCTGGCGCCGTCGTGAGCCTCAGCGACGGCGGCCGCGGGACCGCTCGTTGGACTGCAGCCCCGCAGTGATCGGACGCATCAGCACATCACCGAGCACGATCCCGGAGGCGATGCCCAGGATGATGATCAGGGCGCTGAACAGCTCGGTGAGCCCACCCATCATGGAGGCGACCAGATTGGCGTCCGGGTTCTCGAGCGCGATCTGATACATCCCACGGAAGACCATCAGCCCGGGCAGCATGAACATCATCCCCGGCACGGCGATGACCAGCTGCGGAGCACCCATGCGCAGCGCCACCACGCGGCCCAGCGCACCCACCACCGTCGCCCCGAGGATCGGAGTCATCCGCTCCCCCAGTCCGATCGTCTCTCCGGCGTAGAACAGCAGGAAGCCCAGGGCGGACACCAGCCCCGTGGGCAGCAGCATCTTCCAGCGGGCCTGCTCGACGACGGCGGCGGCCATCGCGGCCACGAAGACCAGCGCCACCAGCACCGCCGGGTGATAGATGCGAGTCAGGCCCACCGCCACCTCGATCTGCGGGGCACCCAGCAGATCCGCCAGCACCACGCCGGCCATGATGCCCGCCGTCATGCCGGCGAAGGCGATCATCGCCGAGACCAGTCGCCCCGCTGAGGTGAGCGGGAAGCCGTTGATCGCATCCTGGATCGCCGAGACCACCCGGGCCGAGGGCAGCAGGATCATCAGCCCGCCGGCGACCACCATCGACGGGGTGATCGGGACCCCCAGCATGAACGCCCCCATGGCGATGAAGGTCGCCACGAAGCCCCCGGTGGCCAAGGTGAAGAACTCCGGGACCCGCCACTCCGAGAGCTGCCGGTTGATCCCCAGCACCACCAGCGTGGCGGCGAATCCGATCGTGGCGTCCAACAGGGGCGCTCCGAGAAAGCTGGCGAACAGGCTGGCGAAGACCGCCCCGGCCAGGGTCACCATCCACCGGGGGTACGGCTTGGGCTCCCGGGTGATCTCGTGAAGCCGTTCGGCCGACTCCGAACGGGTCAGCCGCCCGGAGATGATGTCGGTGACGAGCTCGTGCACTGCGGCGAGCGCCTTGTAGTTCCGCGACCAGGATCGCACCACCCGCACCCGGGAGTAGGGGATCTTGCCGTCGGGGGCCCAGTTGAGGCTGATCGACTGGTTGGTGATGTCGACATCGGTGTTCTTCATGCCGAAGGCGGCGGTGACCGCGATGATCGAGGTCTCCACCTCCAGGGCGCCGGCCCCGTAGCGGAACAGCGCCTCCCCGAGGTCCAGCACGAAGGCGATGGTGGCCAGCTCATCCGAGTCCACCGGCTGCTCGGCCTGCCGCGGGTTCGCGTACGGGGTGCCGGCCAGGTGGTCCACCAGCGGGACCGACTGGGTGTGGGTGGTCTCGGAGCGCATGATGCGCCGCAGCACGTCCTGCGGGCGCACCTTCTGCTCGAAGACGGATCGGTCGAACAGCGGGGCACGCTTCACCACGCCCGGCAGTCTGGTCCCGGAGGGGCGCAGCACGGATCGGCGTCGGATCGGCTCGCTGGACGGGGCGGCGGAGACCTCGTGCGGGTCCGCGGCCGGAGTGCGATCAGTGGGGATCTGCGGGCCCAGGGCCTCGGTCTGGCCCCAGTCTCCGGTGGCCCACTCGCCGGTGGGCGTCCACTGGCCCTCGAACTCCCCGGCTCCGTGATCCGGGCGGATCTCGTCGAAGCTGTGGGTGTGCGGGCGGGGCAGCGGCGAGGTCGGCGGCCCGACCTGGCCGGTGACGTCGACGCCGTCGTGGGCGCCGGTGCGGGGCCCGGGTGGGTGGCTGTGGTCGTGGTGCTCGGCCGCCGGGGAGTCGTAGAAGGCGTCGGGGGCGAACTCGTGTCGGACCGCCTCGGCCTGGGCGGTCTCCTCCTGGGCACGTTCGGCGGCCTCGGCGTCGAACTCCTCCCATTCCAGGGTGGCCTCGGCCTCACGGGCGGCCTGCCAGGAGGAGGCGATGCTGCCGGTCAGAGCCCGCATGAAGCCGGTGGAGGTGTCCTCGCCGTCGTCCTCGGCGGTGGGCCGGACCACCGGGATGAGCGTGACCTCGGCCTCCGGCTCGGAGATGACGGGGTCGATGGCCTCGACGCCGCCGTCCTCACCGGTGCGATCTTCGCGTCGGGTCTCCTCGGCTGACACGGCTCCTCCCTCCGGATGCGTCGGCTCGTGCATCAATCTACGCGGCACGGTCCCGCCAGGCACAGACCGCGAGATGTCCCCGTGGTGTTCGTTCGTCCTGCCCCCGTGCCACAGCGTGCCGTGCCACAGCGTGCCGTGCCACCGAGACAGACGAACACCACGGGGAGAGATCCGGGCGATCCGACAGATCCGCCCCGTCGGCCGCTGGCCATGAGGGCCGCGTCCCGACAGGGCGGTGAAGCATGATGTGGTGGATCCGAATGGACTCGAACCATCGACCTCTCGCGTGTGAAGCGAGCGCTCTAACCATCTGAGCTACGGATCCTTGACGACATCGCGGGCGTGAAAGCTGCCTGCGAGCGCCAGAAAAGATTAGCACCTCGGGTGCGGTTTCGGAAAACCGGCGCCCGAGGTGCTTCACAGGCGCACAGCAGAGGCCCTCCCTCAGGCCAGCGCCCGCTCAGGCCAGCGCTTCGTCGAGCGGGGTCGCCCCGTCGTAGAAGTTCACCGTCGTCCGGACCGCGGATCCGGTGGTGAGCACGTGGGTGATCGCTTCGGCGACGTTCTCCCGCGAGGTGCCCACCTCCTCACGTTCGGGATGACGCCCCTCGACCAGCCCGGCGCCGTCGACGACCTGGAGCTGTCGGGTGGCCGGCTCCCGGGTCAGCGATCCGGGCCCGAGGATCGTCCAGTCCAGCCCGGTGCTCCGCAGGTGGGCGTCGGCGTGGTGCTTGGCCTCGGCGTAGGGGTAGAACGAGCTCTCCTGGTCCAGCGTGTCCACATCAGTCTCGGCCCGGACGTAGGAGACCATCACGTACCGGGTCACCCCAGCCTGCTCCGCGGCGTCCATGGAACGCACCGCCGCCTGACGGTCCACGGCCTGGGTGCGCGCCGGGTCCCCGCCGCCGGCACCGGCGGAGAAGACCACGGCGTCGGCGCCGCGGAAGGCCTCGGCGAGCTGGTCGACGTCGGCGTGCTCGATGTCCAGCAGCATCGGCGTGGCCCCGGTGGCGGCGACGTCCTCACGATGCTCTGGGTTGCGGATGAGCGAGTCCACGCGCCATCCGGCATCGACCAGCTTAGGTGCGGCGAGCAGTGCGACCTTGCCGTGGCCACCTAGGATGACGACGCGCTTCTGCTGAGTTTCTGCGGCCATGAGCCTCTCCTTCGGTTCGTCTCGATGCTCCCCGGCACGGGGCCGGGGCACTTCACCCTGCTGGGCACAACGTCTGCACAGGCCTGCTATTCCTCGTCGGCAACACGAGTGTCGTTCGATGAATCGAACGACTGGTACTCTGTGGCGAACGAATGGAGGGGCCTGTGACCACGAAGAACCATCAGGCACTGCTGGCACAGATCGCCGCAGCGGTCCGGGAGGAGCGGCTGCGCGCGGGCCTGTCGCTCAGCGAACTCGCCCGCCGGGCGGGCATCTCGAAGTCGACTGTGTCCCAGCTGGAGGCCGGCCAGAATAACCCCAGCGTGGAGACCCTGTGGTCCATCGCCTCCACGCTGGACATCCCCTTCGCCCGTCTGGTGGACACGCCCCGTCCGCGGCCACAGATCATCCGCGCCGAGGAGCGTGCCGCAGTCCCCTCGGCCACCGCGGACTTCCATGCCACCCTCCTGCACAGCGGGAGGTCCGCCGCCCAGCGCGATCTCTACGTGGTGACCCTGGAGCCCGGGGAGGTCCGCGAGGCCGAACCACACCCCCGGGGCTCGACCGAGCACGTGCTCATCGGCTCCGGGCAGGTATGCCTGGGCCCGGCCGATGCCCCCTTCACCCTCGGGACCGGCGACTACGCCGACTTCCCCGGGGACGTGCCCCACACCTATGAGGCGCTGACCCCCGGCGCCTGGTTCACCCTGCTCATGGAGCACTCGACCGCCGACGACCGCTGGAGCGGCCAGCGATGACGGCCTCCACCGATCACCGTGGGCCCCGAAGCCCCCGGCTGACCCCGGCCACGCGCATGGGACTCTCCATCGCCGCCGCGGTCTCGCTGTACGGAATCTCCTTCGGCGCGCTGTCCGTGGCCTCGGGGCTCACCCTGTGGCAGACCGTGGCACTCTCGGCGCTGCTGTTCTCCGGGGGTTCGCAGTTCGCGTTCATCGGGGTCCTGGCGGCCGGGGGCTCCGGGGCCGCCGCCCTGGGCGCCTCGACGCTGCTCAGCGCCCGCAACACGATCTACGCGGTACAGATGAAGGCGTTGTTCGATCCGGCCGGTTGGAAGCGGCTGGTCAGCGCGCAGCTGACCATCGACGAGTCGGCGGCCAATGCGATGAGCCAGACCGATCCGGCAGAACGTCGCCGGGGGTTCTGGGTCACCGGCATCGGCGTCTATGTCGGCTGGAATCTGGCCACAGTCTCCGGCGCCCTGCTGGGCGACGTGGTGGCCGAGCCGGAGGCGCTGGGACTCGACGGCGCTGTGGTCGCCGCCTTCCTCGGACTGCTCTGGCCCCGGCTGCGCTCCGGTGAACCGTGGGCTCTGGCCGTGCTGGCCGCCCTGGTGACCGTGCTGACCATGCCGATGCTGCCCGCGGGAGTGCCGGTGCTGCTGGCCGCGGGGATCGCGGTGGCCTGGGGCCTGCTCCGGCGCCCGGGAGCCGGACAGACCGGACAGGCCGGACGAGTCACAGCTGCGACAGAGTCCGAGCAGGCCCACCGATGACGCTGTGGATCTGGGTGCTGCTCGCCTGCGCCGCGGTGTACCTGACGAAGATCGTCGGTTACCTGGTGCCCGGCTCCTGGCTGAGCCATCCGCTGGTGGGACGCCTCTCCGGGCTGATGACCGTGGCGCTGCTGGCCTCCCTGGTGGCGATGAACACGGCCTCCGGCGATGACGGCGTCGTCCTGGATGCCCGCCTCGGCGCCCTGCTGGCCGCCGCCGTCGCCCTGTGGCTGCGGGCCCCGTTCCTGGTGATGGTGCTGGCGGGTGCGGGCGCCGCGGCCGCCCTGCGGGCCTTCGGGATCGGGTGAACGGCGCCTCTTGGAGCCCCACCATGCCGGATCCACGCCGTCGAGGCCATGTTACGAAACGTCGGTATTGCGTAATCAAAATTCCCCGTATAAGGTTAACCTCACTTGGGTGCGACAGGGGCCCGCTCGGTGCGGGCGGGCCCCGCTTCCCACCCAGGGCCGCACATCTCGCAGGACACGGCCCGCCAGACGGCCGTGACGACTCACGCAGACACAGAGACGCCGGGCTCGACAGGGATGATCAGTGCATCCCCGCCGAGCCCGGCGTCTCTGTGTCTGCCGGGCGCTTCTGTGTCTCCCGGTCGTTTCTGTGCCGGCCGGCCGCTTCTGTGCCGACGCGGTCAGCGCGCGGTGGGAGCGGCAGACTCCTCACGCCCGGACTCGGGCCCCACCTCAGTGACAGGCCCACCAGCCGACCCACCGGCCGACCCACCGGTCGATTTGCCCGCAGGGGTGGCGCGCAGCGTCATGCTCAGCAGCAGGGTGCCCACGCTCATCACCGCCGCTGTACGGAAGGCTGTGCGGAATCCTTCCACAGCGGCCGCCTCGGGCTCCAGGCCGTTCGAGGCCGCCACTGCGGCTCCGAGGCCCATCACCGTGACCAGCAGAGCGGTGCCCACGGCGGCGGCCAGCTGCTGGAGGGTGTTCAGCACCGCAGAGCCGTGCGAGTACAGCGGCTGCGGAAGCGGGTTCATCGCCGTGGTGAAGGCCGGGGTGAAGAGACAGGCGAGCCCGACGCTGAGCACCAGGTGCAGCCCCAGCACCGCCCACACGCTGCTCTGCGGCCCGAGCAGGCTCATCAGGAACAGCGCGATGATCAGCAGCGAGGCACCCGGCACCACCAGGGGCCGCGGTCCGACGCGGTCGTAGAGCCGACCGACGATCGGGGCCAGCAGTGCCATCAGCACACCCCCGGGAAGCATCAGCAGTCCGGTCTGGAGGGTGTCGAGCCCACGGACCTGCTGGAGGAACAGCGGCAGCATGATGATCGCGCCGAAGAGGGCGATCATCATCAGCAGCATCATCAGCAGGGAGCGGGTGAACATGGTGTAGCGGAACGGCTGCAGGTTCAGCAGCGGGTTGCCGCTCTTCTGCAGACGGACCTGCAGCCAGGTGAAGGCCGCGAGGAAGGCGACTCCCACCGCCAGGACCACCAGGGCCACGACGTCGATGCCAGCCTCGACCGCCTCATCCACTCCGGCCCCTTCGCCGTGGCCGCCGCCCAGCTGGCTGATCCCGTAGACCACGCCGGAGAAGCCGGGCACGGAGAGCAGCAGCGACGGCACGGAGAGCCCGCCGCCGACGGCCCCGGGGCTGGCGTCCAGGCGGGGTCGGCCCAGCACGAGGGCGGCCAGGGCGATGGGCAGGATCAGCAGGAAGAGGAATCGCCAGTCGGCGATGTGCAGGATGAGCCCGGACAGCGCAGGCCCGGTGGCCGGGGCCACGGAGATGACGATGGAGATGTTGCCCATGACCACGCCGCGGCGCTGCAACGGCACCAGAGTCAGCGTGGTGGTCATCAGCAGCGGCAGCATCATCGCAGTGCCCGCCGCCTGGATGATTCGGCCGACCAGCAGCATCGGGAAGCCGAAGGCGGCCGCGGCGATCACCGTGCCCAGGCAGAAGAGCACCAGGGACAGGGTGAACACCGCGCGGAGGCTGAACCGCTGCATCAGGTAGCCGGTGGTGGGGATGATCGTGGCCAGCGTGAGCATGAACGCGGTGGTCAGCCACTGGATGGTCGTCTCGTTGACCTGGAACTCCACCATCAGCGGCTGCAGGGCCACGTTCATGATGGTCTCGTTGAGGATCATGATGAACGCGGCGACGAGCAGCGCACCGATGGTGAGCTTGTCCCCACGGGGCATCCGCGGCACCTCTCCTGCCGCCGTCTGGCTGGCTGGTGGTGTGGAATGTGCACTCATAGGGCCTCCGATGGCAGTCCGGACGCCACCCCCCGGTTCGACTCGGCTCAGTCGGACGTGATTCGACTCGGCGAGCACCGGCGACGGGGGTGGACAGAGGGGTGGGCAGATGGCGGGATCGCCCCGCGGCACTGGGGGACGATCGGCGACGCGGCTCGCTGGGATGACGACGTCGACCCCGGGGAACCTGCGAGCTAGTCCGCTTCAGCCAACGGGGCGACAGGGCACAGTATTCCCGCAGAAGGAAGAATCAAGGAGGAGCGTCCGCCCGAGGCGGGCCCAGGGCATCCCGGACAGAGACGAGCTGGGCCGCGACGCGGTGCCGCAGTGAGATGGAGAGCCCCCTGCCGGGTTCGAACCGACGACCTGCTGTTTACAAGACAGCTGCTCTACCAGCTGAGCTAAGGAGGCGTGGCGCCGCAGCGCCGGAGGTCCATCCTACCGGTGGACCTCCCTGGGTGACCAGTTCATGGCCGAAGAGGCTGGGAGCGGGGGTCACCCCAGCTCCCGGCGGCGGGATCAGGAGTCGCCCTCTTCCTCCGAGTCGTCCCCGTCCTCCTCAGCGTCCGTGTCGGCATCCTCCGAGTCGCCCTCGTCCTCATCGGCGTCCTCATCGGCGTCCTCATCGGCAGTCTCATCAGTGTCGCCGATCTGCCCCTCGACCCACTCACGGAAGCCCAGCTCGGAGGTGCTCCAGTCCTCGTCGTCGAGGTAGACGGCCGGTGTGCCTCCCACCTCGTCGGCGGAGAACAGCCGGGTGGTGTAGGTGACGAACGGACGGTAGGTGCCGTCCTGGACGCAGGACTCGATGTCGGCGTCGTAGCCGTCACGGGCCAGGGCCGCGAGCTCGTCGTTGGAGAGCTCGCCGAGTGCCTGGTGGCTGACCACTTCGGCCAGGTAGTCGAGATAGCTCTCCGGGGCCTCATCCGCCATGCACACCGTGGCGTTGGACGCCCGCGACGAATAGTTGGTGGCGGAGTTCTGGTCCAGGAAGCCGACCATGCGGTACTCGAGAGTGATCTGGCCGGCGTCGACCCACTCCTTGATCTGCTCGCCGTGCTCCGTCTCGAAGGCACCGCAGGCCGGGCAGTTCGGGTCGGCATAGATGACCATGTGCGGGGGCTCACCCTCCTCGCCGGGCTCCACACCGCTGGGCAGCTCCCCCTCGGAGGCTGAGATCTCCGAGGCGTCGATCATCCCCAGGTCCGAGCCGGCGGCGACGTCGGTCGCCGAGGTCAGGGTGATGCCGCCGAACTCGTTGGCCACGGACGGGGCCGGGCCCTCCGAGGCGGCGACGCGTTCTCCGGCGTCGCGCTGGCTGACGATGAAGAAGGTGAGCCCCAGGACGACGGCGAGCGCGACGACCACCACACCGATGCGCAGCAGCAGGGAGGCTCGGCGCTGTTTGGCCTCCTCCTCCTGCTGGATCCGGCGGGCTTTGTCGCGGGCGCTTTCACCCGGGGTCTGGGAGTTCTGGGCCATCGATTCTCCGAAGATGTCATCGCGGGGATCCGCGGCAGGCGGATCCGTCGGGCAGAGTCGCCTCCAGGGTAGTCCCTCCGGCCTGGGGATTTCCTGGAGGGGGCCACCGCCGCCCCCGCAACCCTCCCGCCGAAGCCCCAGAAGTTCGATGTTGATCACATTCCGGCCTGTCGGCACGGCGGTCCGGGTAGAGTGGCGAGACGAATGATGCGACGGACGTCACAGGACGCCGCCCGTGGACATGGCCGCAACGGGCGCCGTCGCCATGAGGAAAGGGGCTCATGCTGATGACGCAGAAGAGAGGCTATGACTTCGTGGTGGTGGCCAATCGCCTGGCCGTGGACCGAGTCACCACCGACGACGGCGGAACGGGCTGGCGCCGCTCTCCCGGCGGGCTGGTCACCGCCCTGGCTCCGATCATGTCACAGTCGGACGGCGCCTGGGTCGGCTGGCACGGGGCCGCCGACGAGACCCTCGAACCTTTCGACCATCAGGGCATGCACCTGGTCCCGGTGCCGCTGAGCGATCAGGAGGTGGAGGACTACTACGAGGGGTTCTCCAACGCCACCCTGTGGCCGCTCTACCATGACGTGATCGCCCGTCCGGAGTTCCACCGCCACTGGTTCGAGGCCTACCGTCGGGTCAACCAGCGTTTCGCGCAGGCCGCCGCCGAGGTCGCCGCCCAGGGCGCGACGGTGTGGATCCAGGACTATCAGCTGCAGCTGGCTCCGGCGATGCTGCGCGAGCTCCGCCCGGATGTGCGGATCGGCTTCTTCAACCACATCCCATTCCCGCCCCCGGGGCTGTTCTCCCAGCTGCCGTGGCGCCACTCGGTGCTGCGTGGGCTGCTCGGAGCGGATCTGATCGGCTTCCAGCGGGAGTCCGACGCGCGGAACTTCCAGCGGGTGGTCCGCCACCGGCTGGGCCACTACATCAAATCGGACAAGGTCTTCGTGCCGCCGGGAGCCCCGGCACCTGGGGCGGAGTCCCCGGCCAACGGCCTCCACGCCGACCCGACGCGCGGCACGGCGCCGCGGCAGCTCTCCGCACCGACCACGGAGGGGTTCCGGATCGCCGAGGCCAAGGCGTTTCCGATCTCGATCGACACCGACAAGATCGTCGAACTCTCGGAGCGCCCGGACATCATCGCCCGCTCCCAGCAGATCCGCCGCGAGCTGGGCGAACCGGAGACCATCTTCCTGGGCGTGGACCGGCTGGACTACACCAAGGGCATCCGCCACCGGCTGAAGGCCTACGAGGAACTGCTGCGCGACGGCGACCTCTCCGTCGGCCAGGCCTGCCTGGTGCAGGTGGCCAGCCCCTCCCGCGAGGGAGTGGAGTCCTACCGGCGGCTGCGCGAGGAGATCGAGGGCGCCGTGGGACGGATCAATGGCGAGTACGACACGTTGGCCCACACAGCGATCCGCTATCTGCACCATTCCTATCCGGTGGAGGAGATGGTGGCGCTCTACCTCGCCGCCGACGTCATGCTGGTCACCGCACTGCGCGACGGGATGAACCTGGTGGCCAAGGAGTATGTGGCGGCGAAGAAGTCCGCGGACGGCGTCCTGGTGCTCTCCGAGTTCACCGGTGCCGCCGACCAGCTGCGGCAGGCGCTGCTGATCAACCCGCATGACGTCGACGAGCTCAAAGCCGCGATGGTCAAGGCCGCCACGATCGACCCGGAGGAGGCCCGCCGACGCATGCGCAGCCTGCGCCGCCAGGTGGTCTCCCATAATGTCCAGCGCTGGGCCGAGGACTTCCTCAAGCGCCTGGCCGAGCTGCCCTGATCAGGAGACACTCGCCCCATGACCGCTGATCACGTCCCCGCGGACTCGTCTGTGGCCCCTGCGCTGGCCGACGGGCTGCTCGGCGCGCTGCGCCGCTTCGCCGCGCTCCCCCGGCTGCTGGTGTGCCTGGACTTCGACGGCTGTGTGGCGGAGCTGGTGCCCGACGCCGCCGACGCCCGGCCGGTGCCGGCCACGGCGGAGGCCATTCAGCGGCTCGCCGGGCTCGACGGCGTCCGGCTCGCCTATGTCTCGGGCCGCCCGCTGAAGGTGCTGCGAGAGCTGGCCGCCCCGCCGACCGGCGCCCTGCTGATCGGCTCGCACGGCGCCGAGCGCGATGTGGCCGACCTCTCCGAGGAGCCCGCTGCCCTGGAGCTGACTGCCGACCAGCAGGCCGCTCGGCGGCAGCTGCTCCAGGCCTTCGAGTCGATCGCCTCCGGCACTGTGGGCGCCTGGGTGGAGCACAAGCCCGCCGGGGCCGCGCTGCATGTGCGGAAGGTCCCTGACCCGGCTGAGGCGGAGCGGGTGCTGGCCGAGGGCCGCGCCGCCGTCGCCGCCCTGGACGCGGTCCACCCCAAGGAGGGCAAGATGGTGCTCGAGGCCGTCGTCGTGCAGGCCACCAAGGGGGAGGGCATCGCGGAGCTGCGCGAGCTGGTCCGCCCGGATGCGGTGTTCTTCGCCGGCGACGACGTCACCGACGAGTTCGGCTTCGCCGTGCTCTCGGCAGGCGACGTCGGGGTCAAGGTCGGCGAGGGTGAGACACGCGCCGAGCACAGGATCCCGGCTCCCGCCGACCTGTCCGAGGTGCTGAACACGGTGGCCGACCTGCGGGAGCAGTCCGGGCCCGAGACGGGGTCCGCGCCCCGGGATGAGGAGCAGCAGTGAGTCCAGCCCCAGGACTGAGCCTGACCGCCTCCGGCACGATCCCCCAGGAGCTGCTGGACCTGCCCTGGCATCTGCCCCTGGTGGAGTGGCCCGAGCATGTCATCGCCGCGCTGCCGCGGGGCATCTCCCGGCACATCGTCCGGTTCGCGCATCTGGGCGGGTCGATCATCGCGATCAAGGAGACCTCCGAGCGGGCGGCCCGGCACGAGTACCGCATGCTGCGGAAGCTGGGGCGGATGGGGGCACCGTGTGTGAAGCCGGTGGCGGAGGTCACCGGCCGATCCCGGGAGGACGGGACCGAGCTGTCCCCGGCGCTGATCACCCGGCACCTGCGGTTCTCGCTGCCCTACCGTGCGGTGTTCAACCAGATGATGCGCAAGGAGACGCTGCACCGGCTGATCGATGCCCAGGCGCTGCTGATGGTGGAGCTCCACCTGATCGGTTTCTACTGGGGCGACGTCTCGTTGTCGAACACGCTGTTCCGCCGCGACGCCGGCAAGTTCGCCGCCTACCTGGTGGATGCCGAGACCGGGGAGATCCACCCGGAGCTCTCCTCCGGGCAGCGCGAGTATGACCTGGAGCTGGCGCAGGTGAACATCGCCGGGGAGCTGATGGACCTCATGGAGGGCGGCATGGTGGACGAGGAGGTCGACCCCATCGCCACCAGCCACCAGTTCATCGACTCCTACCGGGGCCTGTGGAGCGAGCTCACCGGGGACACGGCCTTCAACCCGGACCAGCAGTGGCTGATCGAGGAGCGGATCCGGCGGCTCAACGAGCTCGGCTTCGACGTCGAGGAGTATGACATCCGCTCCGCGAGCGCCGACGGCAAACTGCTGCTGCGCCCCAAGGTGGTGGACCCCGGCCACCACCAACGCCGGCTGATGAACCTCACCGGCCTGGACGTCCAGGAGAACCAGGCTCGCACGTTGCTGGGCGCGATCGACGCCTACCGGGCGCAGACCGACCCGCATGGGGACGAGGCCGTGGCCGCGCACATGTGGACCCAGCAGGTGTTCCAGCCGATGATCTCCCAGATCCCGCGGGAGCTGCGCGACAAGCTGGAGCCTGCGGAGCTGATGCACCAGCTGATCGACCACCGGTGGAAGCTCTCCGAGCGCGAGGGCCGGGATGTGGAGCTGGCCGACGCGCTGCCCAGCTTCATCGACGAGGTCCTGCGCGGCTACCGCGACGAGGCCGTGCTGATGATCAACCCGCCCACCGATGTGATCGAGCAGCTCGAGAGCGTCGATCGGGACGAGGACGACGACGGCATCAGCTTCACCGGGGAGGACGACGCCGTCTGGGCCGCCGACCCGGAGTGAGCTCCCGACGCCGTTAACGAGCACGCCCCCTGCTGCTGTTAACCGGATTCACTTGACATCGCCGTAGTGCGAGCCTACTATGATTTTGTGAATTCGATTAACAGCCATAGGAGGATTATCGTGAACACTTGGCACAGCGTCGTCGGAGATGCACTTCAGGCACTCTCCACCCCTCTCAACGGGATTATCCAGGAGCGCATGGCTCCGCACCTCGAGAAAGGCCAGTCCTGGATCGACATCCTGAAGGTCTTGGACTCCGAGTACCGCCGCATCAATCCTGCCCACTACAGCCCCATGGACCCGTACTGCCAGCTTCGGATGCTCAGTGAGAAGCTCGGCGCCCTCGGCTACCCATTCGACACCAAGTCGCGCGAGGTCTCTGCACGCGCCCAGATGCTGCGCATCACTCGGCATGACTGGGCCCACAATCAGCGCGACTTTACGGCCGTCGATGCCCTGCGAGTGCTCGACGACGCGGAGCGCATTCTGCGTCTCCTGGACGTGGAGGATGCCACCTCCATTGAAGATCTCCGCCAGAGTCGTGGCCTCAGCAGCAACCTGATTGAGCGGTACGTGGAAGAACGCGAAACATGCACTCCCCCTGCGGAACCACACGAAGACCTTACGGCGGAGGAGAAAGACGTCCTGACCGCATCCCGCCACATCAACCGCAGGGCCAATGAACACGCATCACCGGCTCTGGCTCAAGCACTTGGGGATGAGCGTCAGCCGTACGAACGCTTCGAGCCGGTGGCATTTGGAGATCCAGAGGACCTGGAGAACCTCCGTCGAGACAAAGCTCGGTACGCCGTGCGGTCTGCCATTCTCGTGATAGCCGACCACGAGGCTCCTGTTTCGATGCGCCTCCTGGTAAACCGCGCGGTGAAGTGCTTTCGGAGTGAAAAGACCAGCAAGAAGAGACGTGCTCGAATCACACGCCAGGTCTCCAAGCTTGCGGACGAAGGCAAGATTCACATCGACGATGCGGACTTCGTCTGGACATGCGACGTCACCCCGGACACATGGACCGGATATCGCCCGGACAACAGACTTCAGCGATATGCCGAGGACATCTCCCTCCGGGAGATTGAGAACGCCGCACGGATGATCCTTCATTCGCACGGCGACGACATTGAACTCACACAGCTCGCGCGGCTCGCCGCCAGAGAATTCGGCTTCCGGCAGCTCAAGGGGCCGTCCCGCACACGCTTCTTCAAGGCAGCCGACGCCGCCCGCACTCGGCAGGCCTGATCGATAGGAGCCACAATGACCTCCAAGACCCCCACCCAGCTTGTGTCCGCCAGCGACATCGCAGAGATCGCTGGAGTCTCTCGCGCCGCCGTCAGCAACTGGCGGCGACGTCGGGACGACTTTCCCCGCCCAGCTGGCGGATCTGACACGAAACCGTTGTTCGATCAGGCCGAAGTCCTCACCTGGCTTCGCGGGCATGGCTACGAACCCGCTGAAGGTCAGGGCATCAGAGACTTCATCTCTGCCCTGTTCGCTCTCGAGAACAGCCTCTCGACATACGAACTGATTCAGCTGGGCCTTAGACTGCTAGTGGCGCAGGCAGATGGTTCCGACGAAGAAGTCAATCTGGATGACGGTCTGGATCTGACAACTGCCAGAGAAGCGGCAGCTGCCCTGTCCCCGACCGAGGCACGCGAGGCGGCAGATGCGTTGCTCATCCGGGCAGGGAAATCACTGGGACACGCCGGAGCAGACTTCGCCTCCGTGGGTTCCCCTGTGACCTCCCTCTTGGGACATCTCGCCGTGTCCAACAGCCCTGACAGCATCTACGACCCCACATGCGGAATCGGCTCCACCCTCCTGGATGCTTCCGCACACGCCGACGGCTCACCCCGGCTGATCGGCCACGACATCAACATTGGGGTTGCTGAAGTGGCACGCCTGCGCGGGAAGATCGCTGGACTCCCTCTGGAAGTCGCCAAGCGGAATGTGCTTTCCAACGAGCCTCCGCAGGACGTGTCTGCCGACGCCGTCGTGTCTGAGCCTCCATTCGGACTCGTCAATGATTACGCAGACGCTTTCGTGACGGACGCTCGATACCGCTTTGGAGCTCCACCGCGCCACAGCCTGGACATGGCATGGCTTCAAGTCGCCATCGCCAGCCTCAACCAGGGCGGCCGTGGGTACGTGGTGCTCCCAGCCTCAACCACCGAGCGTTCGGCAGAGCGCCGCATCCGAAATGAGTTGGTGCGTCATGGGTGCGTCGAAGCGGTGGTCGCGCTGCCTCCACGGCTGTCCTCACTGACATCAATCGAGCTGGTGCTGTGGGTTCTCCGGCCGCCAAGCGATACACCTGACGAAGATCAGCCGATCACGTTGGTTAACTCGACCACGTCAACCCGACCCGCTGAGGACATATGCACCATTCTGCGCGGACGGGGAGCTGACACCGAGTCTCAGTTCGTTGCGATTCCCGCAACTCAGCTTCTCGCCGCGGACTCTGATATGTCCCCCGCGCACTGGATAACTGCGGAGCAGCCGGACGCCGAAGCGACCACCCGGTCGATTCGGAGCGCGATGGCCGCCGCGAGCACGGCACTGACTGAGCTCCAGAACTTGGACGTGCCAACCACTCCGCAGGCGGCACCGGGGACTCGCACCGCGAGCATGGGGGAGCTGATGTCCAGCGGACTCGTCACCGTTCACCCGGGCCGTTGGACAGCCTCAAGAGAGCAGTCGCAAGTTCCGGGACATGTGCTTCGCACCCGGCACGTTGTCGACGGACGGCTTCCCGCCACCACAGTCGAAACCCCACATACTCCGGGAAACATCATCACCGAGCCCGGAGATGTTGCACTCACGACAACAATGCGCCTATCGGCGATGGTCGATGAAGCGGGCGGACATGAGCCAGACCGTCACGTGGTGATCGTGCGCAGCCTGAATCATGCGTCTCTCCCGCCTCGCGTCCTCGCCGCGAGCCTCCAAGGCGAGTGGAATGCGCGGTTCCAGTCCGGCGGGGCGATGAAAAGGCTGAGCCCTCGGGCGGTGAAGCTCCTCGAGATTCCTCTGATGCCGCGAGCACAGGCCACGGAGTTCGCTGAGGTACTGGAACAGCTGGACCGTATCGCAACCCTCGGGGACGGTCTCCTGGCCTCAGCACGCCGACTCCAGACCCTTTTGGCCACGGCCCTTCACTATGACATTGATCTCAGTGCTGATTAGCGCCGCTGACAGTATCTTCACCATGTGGGAAACGTCTGATGAAGGCATTAGCCTGAATGTCGGGTCCTCCACGATCACCTGAAGGGGTACACCTTGTCGCTCAACCACGCCCAGTTCCTCTGGCAGGCCGCGGACATCCTCCGCGGCACCTATAAGCAGCACCAGTATGGGGACATCATCCTGCCGTTCACCGTGCTCGCCCGGCTTGATGCGGTGCTCGCACCCACCAAGGACGCCGTGCTGGCCGCCTCGGAGGGCTTCGACGACGACGCCGAGCCACCCCTGGGCATGCTGCGGGTCCGGGCAGGGCACCACTACAGCTTCTTCAACCGCTCCCGGCACACCCTGAAGACCCTGCGCGGCGATGCGGACAACATCGAGGAGAACCTGCGCGGCTATGTGAACGGCTTCTCCGCGAATGTGCGGGACATCTTCGAGCAGTACAAGCTTGAGGACACGATCATTGAGCTGGCCCGGCACGATCTGCTGCTGCAGATCCTTCAGCACTTCTCGAAGGTGGATCTGCATCCGGAGCGGGTCAGCAATGAGCAGATGGGCCACATCTTCGAGGAGCTGATCCGCAAGTTCGCGGAGGCCTCCAATGAGACCGCCGGTGAGCATTTCACCCCGCGCGAGGTCATCGAGCTGATGGTCACCCTGTTGCTGCAGGATGAGGAGAACTTGAACACCCCGGGCGTGGTCCGCGAGGTCTATGATCCCACCGCCGGCACCGGGGGGATGCTCTCGGTGGCCGATGACAAGATCAAGGCCATCAACCCGCAGGCCTCGGTGAACCTGTTGGGCCAGGAGATCAACCCGGCCTCCTACGCCATCTGCAAGGCGGACATGGTGGTGAAGGGCCAGGACATCGGCAACATCGTCCTGGGGAACACCCTCACCGAGCCTGCCTTCACGGGGCGCACCTTCCACTATGGGCTCTCGAATCCGCCGTTCGGTGTGGACTGGAAGCAGTACCGCTCCCGGGTGCAGACCGAGCATGAGGTGCAGGGGCACTCGGGGCGGTTCGGCCCGGGGCTCCCCCGCGTCTCGGACGGCTCCCTGCTGTTCCTGATGCACCTGATCTCGAAGCTGCGCGAGCCGGGCGGTGAGGCGCAGAACGTCGGCGGCCGAGGCGCGATCGTGCTCAACGGCTCCCCGCTGTTCACCGGCGGGGCGGGCTCCGGGGAGTCGAGCATCCGCCAATGGGTGCTGGAGAACGACTACCTGGAGACCATCGTGGGCCTGCCGACGGACATGTTCTACAACACCGGCATCTCCACCTACGTGTGGTTGCTCAACAAGGAGAAGCCGAAGGCCCGGCGCGGCACGGTCCAGCTGATCGACGCCACGGAGATGTTCACCAAGATGCGCAAGTCCGTGGGTTCCAAGCGCAAAATGCTCGGAGCTGAGGATATCGCCCGCATCGCGCAGCTGTATCAGGGGTTCGAGGAGTCCAAGCACTCGAAGATCTTCCGGAATGAGGACTTCTTCTACCGGACCATCACAGTGGAGCGGCCTCTGCGGCTGAACTACGCCTACTCAGCGGATCGCGTGGAGCGGGCGCGGGCCTCCAAGATGTTCGCCAAGCTCAGCGACGATGCCCAGGCGGCGCTGGCGAAGGCGCTGCAGGAAGCCTCGGCCGGGTGGAACGGGCACGTCTCGACGAACCGGGACGAGTTCCGCAAGGATCTGAAGAAGCGTTGCGATGAGGACGGCGTGACACTCAAGCCTGCCGAGCTGAAGGCTCTGCTGGCAGAGCTCAGCGAACATGACGACGACGGCGAGCTGGTCACCAAGCGCGACGGCTCACCTGAGCCGAACACCGCGCTGCGCGATACGGAGAACGTGCCGTGGGATGAAGACATCGACGAGTACCTGGAGCGGGAGATCAAGCCGTTCGTCCCGGACGCCTGGGTGGATGACTCTAAGACGAAGATCGGCACCGAGATCCCCTTCACGCGGCACTTCTACGAGTACGTGCCGCCGCGGCCGCTCGAAGAGATCGACCGGGATCTGGACGAAGTGCTGGGCAGGATCCGCGCGCGACTGGAGCAGGTGAAGTCATGAATCCATACTCTCCGTTTCGCGAGTCTCGACTCGCCGAGCTAGCAGACAGACGCCCCCCTAAAGACTCTATGAGCGAGTATGCCGTGGGGCTTGAAAACGTTGAGCCCTGGACAGGAGAACTCGTCGAAGGCGCTTCAATAAACAGCGTGAAGGCCGGAAGCGGGTTCGAAGCAGGAGACGTTCTCTTCGGCAAGCTGCGCCCATATCTCGCTAAGGTGTGGAGTGCCGACAGGAGAGGCACCTACATCGGCGACTTTGTTTGCCTGCGCCCGCGAAATGGAACCCATCCGAAGTACTTGTCGTACGTGCTACGGACCCGGAAGTTCATCGAACAAGCAACGGCGCATTCGTATGGCTCGAAGATGCCGCGGGTCGAATGGGACACTCTGAAGGCTTTGCCCGTTCCCGCTCCGGACTCACCGACTCAAAAAGTTGTCGCCGACTACCTCGACCACGAGACCGCCGAGATCGACGCCTTCATCGCTGAATTGGCCGCCATGCGGTCCCTCATGGAGGAGCGGCGAGATGCAGAACGTGTCTGGGCACTGACGGATGGCTCTGCAGACGATCAATCAGGCTCTTCTGTCCCCTGGGCTCCTGACGTGCATACTCCCCACCCAGTCAGAAATATCCGGCGCGTAGCCCAGATGAAGACTGGGCACACACCAAACCGCTCTACGCCGGCGTATTGGCAGGACACCACGATTCCCTGGTTCACCTTGGCGGACGTATGGCAGCTGCGCGCGGGTTGCCAGTATCCGCGCGAGACAGCCGAGAAAATCAGCGAGCTGGGGCTGGCACACTCCGCGGCCGAGCTGCTTCCCTCAGGAACAGTCATGCTCTCTCGGACAGCATCGGTCGGTTTCACAGGGATTATGCCTCGCCCCATGGCTACGAGTCAGGACTACTGGAACTGGGTCTGCGGAGCCAATCTTCTGCCAGAGTACTTGTGGCACCAGTTCCGTGCGATGCACTCGCAGTTCAAAGAGCTCATGAGCGGGTCGACACACAAGACCATCTACCACGCCGATGCCGCTGGACTTCGCATCGTCGTGCCCCCAGTGGCACGTCAGCGGGAGATAGTGGAGCTCCTCGGAGAGGAAGACACTGAGCTCACGACCATGATGCGGGATGCTGACGCAGCCATCGACCTCGCCCGCGAGCGCCGGGCCGCGCTCATCTCCGCCGCAGTCACCGGCCAGATCGACGTCACGCAGAAGCACCGGCCGGTCGCCGAGCAGCTCGAGGATGAGGTCAAGCAGCTGTCATGAACGCTCCGCTTTCCGCCCGCACCGCCTCGCCCGTACCTGGCAGATCCGCACGCGGCATGCGGATCTGCCCGGCACGGCTCACCACAGCGTCGATCCAGGAGCTGCCATGAGCCAGATCCACCATGAGGACACCTTCCAACGGGAGATCGCCGAGCACCTGGCCCAGCACGGATGGCTCCACTCCCCCGAAGCCCACGGCTACGACGTCGAGCGCGCCCTCTGGCCCGAGGACCTGCTGGGCTGGCTCGAGGACACCGACCCGGACAACTACGCCCGCCTCGTCCCGCCTGAGGCCGACCCCGCCACCCGCGAGCGCGGCCAGCGCCGCATCCTCGACCGCGTGGCCAAAGTCCTGGCGACCAGCGAGGACCAGGGCGGCGGCACCCTGAAGACCCTCCGGGGCGGCATCGACGTCCCCGGCGCGCGGCGCCTCAGCCTGATGCAGGCGCCCGTCTCCACCGCCCTCAACCCGCAGGCCACCCGCCGTTACGCTCAGAACCGGCTCCGCGTGGTGCGCGAGGTCCGCTACTCCGCCCGCAAGCAGGACCGCATCGACCTGGTCCTGTTCCTCAACGGCATCCCCGTGGCCACCATCGAGACCAAGACCTCCTTCAGTCAGCCGTTGGAGGCCGCCAAGAAGCAGTACCGGCAGGACCGCAAGCCCCAGGGAGAACCGCTGCTCACCCCCTTCCGGGGCGCGTTGGTGCACTTCGCCGTCGCCGAGGAGAACGTGGCCATGACCACCGCCCTCGCCGGAGAAGAGACCTTCTTCCTGCCCTTTGACACCGGACATGACAACGGCAAGGGCAACCCTCCGCGGGAGGGCAAGCACCGCACCAGCTACCTGTGGGAAGAGGTGCTGGACCGCGACACCTGGCTGACCATCCTCACCAAGTTCATCTACATCAACCACGAGACCCGCACCGACCCCGTCACCGGGGAGGTCCAGGAGAAGCGCCAGCTGCGCTTCCCCCGCTACCACCAATGGCGAGCCGTCACCCGGCTCACCCAGGCCGCCCGAACCGAAGGCCCCGGACACAAGTACCTCATCCAGCATTCCGCCGGCTCCGGCAAGACCGACTCCATCGCCTGGACCGCCCACCGGCTGGCCGACCTGCAGCACGCCGACGGGCAGAAGGTCTTCGACGCCGTCATCGTCATCTCCGACCGGCAGATCCTCGACAGCCAGCTCCAGGACGCCGTCGACCAGCTCACCCACGTCACCGGCAAGTTCCAGCCCATCACCCGCGGCTCGGAAGGCTCCAAGACCGCCCAGTTCCTGGACGCGCTGGCCGCCGAGGTGCCCATCATCGGGCTGACCCTGCAGACCTTCCCCCACGCGCTGGCCAAGATGCGCGAAGAGGGCGGAACCCTGGCCGGGCGCCGGTTCGCCGTCGTCGCCGATGAAGCCCACTCCTCCCAGACCGGCGCCGCCTCCGACGCGCTGAAAGAGCTGCTCTACCGCAACCAGGAGCGCCAGGCGCAGCAGGCGGAACAGGCTCAGCTGTCCGAACAGGCTCAAGTACCCCTTGAGGATGACCAGGACGCCCTGAACCTGATGGCCGCCCGCACCGACGAGGACCAGCGCATCAGCTTCTTCGCGTTCACCGCCACCCCGAAGGCCAAGACCCTGGAGCTCTTCGGACGGCGCAATGAGCACGGAGAACTCCAGCCCTTCGACCTGTACTCCATGAAGCAGGCCATCCAGGAGGAGTTCATCCTGGACGTGTTGAAGAACTACACCTCCTACGACGTCGCCGCACGCATCGCCCGGGACGGCGAGGAGACCGGCGAGGAGATCGACGTCCGCCGCGCCACCCGCGCGGTGATCGGGCAGGTGGAGCTGCACCCCACCAACGTCAGCTCCAAGGTCCACGAGATCATCCGGCACTTCCAGCACACCGTCCGCCCCGAGCTCGGCGGACGCGCCAAGGCCATGGTGGTCACCGCCTCCCGCCAGGCCGCCGTCGCCTACCACCGAGCCTTCCAACGGGCCGTCGAGGAGCAGGACCTGGACCTCAAGGCCCTGGTGGCGTTCTCCGGTGAGGTGGAGGACCCGGACGCGCCCGACGTGCCGGCCGTGGCCGGCGTCGACCGACCCACCGTGACCGAGACCTCCGAGAACCCCGACCTGCGGGGCCGCGACCTCGCCGTCGTGTTCCGCCAGCCTGACCAGCATGTGCTGATCGTGGCCAATAAGTACCAGACCGGATTCGACGAGCCCCTGCTGGTGGGCATGTACGTGGACAAGAAGCTCTCCGGCATCTCCGCGGTCCAGACGCTCTCCCGGCTGAACCGGCAGGCCAAGGGCAAGCAGAACACGTACATCCTCGACTTCGTCAACGAGCCCGAGCAGATCCAGGCCGCCTTCCAGGAGTACTACGAGGACGCGCAGGTGGTCACCGAATCCGACCCGGACCTGGTGGCCGACCTGAAGCAGAAGCTGGAGAACGCCGGCATCATCACCCGCTCCGAGGTGGAGCACTTCTGGAGCGTCTGGCGGGATACCCAGCACCTGGCCCAGGCGCACAGCCGGCTCTCCGCCGCGCTGGACCCGGCGGTGGACCGGTTCGCCCACCAGTGGAGACAGGCCGTGTTCGCCGAGGACTCGGACAGGCTGGAGACCCTGCGGGAGTTCCGCAAGACCCTGGCCCAGTACACCACGACCTACGCGTTCTTCAGCCAGATCCTCCACTACGGCGACGAGATGTACGAGAAGCTCTCCACCTACGCGGAGATGCTGGCCCGGAAGCTGGCCAACTTCACCGAGGAGGACGCCGACCCGGACTATGTGGACGTGGAGGACGTCGTCCTGACGCACTACCGGTTGGAGAAGCTCCGCGAGGAGGACATGCGCCTCCACGATGACGGCGCCGAGGGCCTGCGTGGCATGACCGAAGCCGGCATCACGCGCAGCGACGCGGCCGCGCGTGCCGACTGGGACACTATCGTGGAGAAGATCAACCGGTACTTCGGCGACCTCGACGTCGACGACGAATACAAGGTCCAAGGCATCCAGGCGCTCATCCGCGAGACAGGCAAGGATCAGCAGCTCCACGACCAGGCGCGGCACAACACCCGGGAGGACTTCCAGGTCTCCCCCACCCTGCACCGCACGGTCGAGGACGCCGTCTGGTCCCACGAATCCAGCAGCCACGACGTCATGAAAGCCATCCGCGAGATGAGCACGGCGGACCTGGTCCATGCGCTGATGGACTTCGGGCTCTACGAACACATCCACCAGAAGGCGACCCACTCATCCACCTGACATCCACATCATGGATTCCAGATTCCGCATCCCAGTAGACTGATGGCGTCCCTGACCCGCTTCTGATCCCACCACCGAGGAGACCGCATGACGCGACTGCACGTGGGCCAACAGGCCCCCGCCTTCACCCTGCCTGACGCCGACGGCGACCAGGTCAGCACCGCCGACTTCGCCGGACAGCACCTGATCGTCTACTTCTACCCCAAGGCCGCCACCCCGGGCTGCACCACCGAAGCCTGCGACTTCCGGGATAACCTGGCCTCCCTGCAGGCGGCCGGCTACGCCGTCGTCGGGGTCTCCCCCGATGCGCCGGAGGCACTGCGCCAGTTCACCGAGGATCAGCAGCTGACCTTCCCGCTGCTCTCCGACGCCGACCAGCAGGTGGCCCGCGCCTACGCCACGTTCGGCACCAAGAACCTCGGGGACCGCACCGTGGAGGGCACCCTGCGCTCCACCTTCGTCATCGACCCCGAGGGCACGCTGAGCCATGTGGCCTACGAGGTGGCCGCCGACGGCCACGTGGCCGAGCTGCGCCGCACCCTGGGAGTCTGAGCTCGGCGCCTGAGCGCCGTCCGCGCTCCGCGCCGCATCAGACGCAGACGACGGCGGGCCCCGACCTGATCTGGTCGGGGCCCGCGGCGTCGTCGTGCGGCGGCGTCGTCGGGAGGCGCTCAGCTCTGCGGCTGCGGCGTCGCGGCCTCGGTCCGGCTGATGAGCCGACCCCGCGGGGTCTCGAAGTCGACCGGCTCGCCGCGCAGCAGCGTGGACTCCACGACGCCGACCAGCTCGCGGCCGTCATAGGCGCTGACCTTGTTGCGGTGCCAGAGGTGCTCTGCCTCCACGCTCCAGGACTTCTCCGGTGCGAAGACCACGAGGTCCGCACTGGCCCCCTCGGCGATGCGCCCCTTGCCCTGCAGACCCACCTGGTCGGCCGGACCGGAGGACATCCACCCCACCACCTGGGACAGCTCCAGCCCGCGAGCCCTGGCCTCGCTCCACACCAGCGGCAGGCCCAGCTGCAGCGAGGAGATCCCGCCCCAGGCGGCCCCGAAGTCACCGGTGTCGAGCAGCTTCAGCTCCGCGGTCGACGGCGAATGGTCCGAGACCACACAGTCGATGGTGCCGTCCGCCAGGGCCTCCCACAGCAGATCCCGGTTGGCGGCCTCGCGGATCGGCGGACAGCACTTATGCGTGGTGGCGCCGTCGACGATCTCCTCGGCGGCCAGCACCAGATAGTGCGGGCAGGTCTCCACCGTCAGGCGGATGCCCTCGGCCCGGGCCGCGCGGATCTCCGGCAGAGCCTCAGCCGAGGACAGGTGCAGGATGTGGGCGCGGGCCCCGGTGCGGCGGGCGGCGTCGATGACCGTCCGGATCGCCACATTCTCCGCCTCCCGCGGCCGGGAGCGCAGGAAGTCCTCATACTTGCGGCCGGAGGCCTGCGGAGCCTCGGCCAGCGTGCCGTGATCCTCGGCGTGGACGATCATCATCGATCCCAGCTCGGCGAGGGTGGCCAGGTCGGCCTCCATCTCCGCCGGATCCAGCGGCGGGAACTCCTCCACACCGGAGTCCTCCAGGAAGCACTTGAAGCCGAAGACCCCCTGCTCGTGCAGCGGACGCAGCTGCTCGCCGTTGCCGGGGATCGCCCCGCCCCAGAAGCCGATGTCCACATGGGCGGCCGCCTGGGCCGCGGCCCGCTTGACGTCAAGCGCCTCCGGGTCCACCGTCGGCGGAATGGAGTTCAGCGGCATGTCCACGATCGTGGTCACCCCTCCGGCGGCAGCCGCGCGGGTCGCCGAGGCGAAACCCTCCCACTCGGTGCGGCCGGGCTCATTGACGTGGACATGGGAGTCCACCAGGCCCGGCAGCAGCACCTGCCCCTCCCCCAGCTCACGTGTCATCCTGCCCTGCAGTCCGGCTCCGTACGGGGCCACGGCGGTGATCACGCCGTCGTCGACGCCGATCTCCACGGCCTGCCACCCGTCGGGGAGCAGGGCCCTCTGGGCTGTCACCACAAGTTCATGGACCATGTCTGTGTCGTTCCTCTCTGGCCTCAGCGAACCGGCCGGTCAGCCGGGCGGCTGGGTCGTCGGGGGTCAGCGGCGAGGCGCCTCCCCACGGTGTGCAGCAGGTCACGTGCCTGCGTGAAGGATTCTCTCTCATCGGCGGCCAGATCGCGCAAAGCCCAGACCCCCTCCAGTCCGGCCGCGAGCCACTGGTCCCGGTCCAGCCCGTTGCGCCCGCACACGGCGAGCGCCGGCACCCCCTGGCGGGCGGCCGCGGACGCCACCCCGATGGGGACCTTGCCGGCCAGGGACTGGGTGTCCAGGCTTCCCTCACCGGTGATCACCAGATCGGCGACGGCGATCATGCTCTCCAGGCCCACCAGGTCCATCACCACCTCAACCCCGGGGCGACGCTCCGCCCCGAGCAGTCCCAGCGCCGCGAATCCGACGCCCCCGGCCGCACCGGAGCCGGGCTGGTCCGCGGCTGCGACCACGCGCTCCGCGGCGCCGGTGCCGCCGATGTGATGGGCGGCCTCCGCGAGGATCGGCACCGCCGCACGCACGGCGACGGAGGCCTGCCGCACCTGCTGCGGGTCCAGTCCCTTCTGCGGGCCGAAGACCTCTGCGGCGCCCTGTGCGCCGATCAGCGGGGAGTCGACGTCGGCGGCGATGACCAGGCGCACCTGGGCCACCCGGGGGTCGAGATCGCTGAGGTCGGCGGTGGCGAGCCCGGCCAGCCCCGCGGCGCCCTCGGGGATCCGCCGCCCGGCACGATCCACCAGGCGGGCGCCGAGCGCGGAGAGCATCCCCGCCCCGGCATCGGTGCAGGCACTACCACCCAGGGCGAGGACCACCTCGACGGCCCCGCGGTCCAGGGCCGCGCGCAGCAGTTCACCGGTCCCACGACTGGTCGCCCGCATCGGATCCGCCTGGGGGTCCATGTCCCCCAGCCCGGAGGCCTCGGCCAGCTCGACCAGGGCCACCGGGCCCGCGTCGCCGGGGCGGATGCCCAGCCGTGCGGGCACCGGCCGCCCATCGGGCCCCGTGACCTCGAGCACCTCGACGGCCCATCCCTGCGACGTCCCGCCGTGGACGACGGCGTCGAGCGTACCCTCGCCGCCGTCGGCCATCGGCACCTGGAGGATGACGCTCCGCGGGTCCTCCGCACTGATCCCCTCCGCCAGAGCTGCGGCCACCTCGCGGGCCGCGAGCGACCCCTTGAACGTGTCCGGTGCGATCACGACCCGCTGCCGTGCAGCTGACGTCTCGGCCATCGGGTCACTCCGAGACGGTCAACGGGGTCAGCGCCGTGGGGGCGTCCTCCGGGCTCTCCGCGAGGGGTTCGAACTCGTTGACCGCATCCAGGGCGGCCCCCATGGCGATGTTGGTGACCCGCTCGAGGATGATCTCGACGACCACCGGCACCCGGTGCTCCTCGGCCTGACGGACGGCGTCCTCCAGGGCGCCGCGGATCTGCTCCGGGTCCTCCACGCGGAGGGCCTTGCAGCCCAGCCCCTCGGCGACGGCCACATGGTCGACCCCGTAGCCGGCGGACTCGCCGGTGGCGTTGATGTTGTCGAAGGCCAGGGAAACCTCATAGTCCATCTCGAAGGGCCGCTGCGCCTGACGGATCAGCCCCAGGTAGGAGTTGTTGACCACCACGTGAACGTAGGGCAGCCGGTGCTGCGCGCCGACAGCGAGCTCCTCGACCATGAACTGGAAGTCATAGTCCCCTGAGAGCGCGACGACGGTGGTGTCCGGGCGAGCCCGCACGACCCCCAGCGCCGCCGGTCCGGTCCAGCCCAACGGACCGGCCTGACCGGCGTTGATCCAGGAACGCGGGTGGTAGGCGTGGAGCATCTGCGCGCCGGCGATCTGGCTGAGCCCGATCGTGGTCACGTAGGTGACGTCCCGCCCGAAGGCCGCGTTCATCTCCTGGTAGACCCGCTGCGGCTTGATCGGCTGCTCCGCGAAGTTCGTCTTGCGGTGCATCGTGCCCTTCCTGGCGGCACATTCGCGGGCCCATCCGGAGAAGTCCGGCAGCTGGTCCTTCCGCGCCCGGGCGGCGTCCACCAGCGCCTCGAGCGCCGCCCCGGCGTCGGAGACGACACTGTAGTCCGGGGCGAAGACCCGCCCGATCTGGGTGGGCTCGATATCGATGTGGATGAACTTCCGGCCGCGCCGGTAGGTCTCCAGATCACCGGTGTGCCGGTTGGCCCACCGGTTGCCGATCCCGAGGACCAGGTCGGAGTCCAGGAAGGTGGCATTGCCGTAGCGGGTATGCGTCTGGATGCCGACCATTCCGGCCATCAGCGGGTGGTCGTCGGGGATCGCGCCCCAGGCCATCAGCGTCGGGATGACCGGGATGTCGAGCAGTTCGGCCAGCTCGACCAGCTGGTCGGCGGCGTCGGCGTTGACCACACCCCCGCCGGCGACGATGACCGGGTGCTCCGCCGCGGCGATCATGTCCAGCACCCGGTCCGCCTGGGCGCGGGTGGCTGCCGGCACGGCGACCGGAAGCGGCTCATAGGTCTCGATGTCGAACTCGATCTCGGTCTGCTGGACGTCCACCGGCAGGTCGATGAGCACCGGGCCCGGCCGGGCAGAACGCATCAGCTGGAAGGCCTGCTGGAAGGCCCCGGGGACCTGGGCGGCCTCCAGCACAGTCTTGGCCATCTTCGTCAGCGGTGCGGCGACGGAGGCGATGTCCACAGCCTGGAAGTCCTCCTTGTCCAGCACGGCCACCGGGGCCTGCCCGGTGATGCACAGGATCGGCTGGGAGTCAGCCTGGGCGGCATAGAGCCCGGTGATCATGTCGGTGCCGGCCGGCCCGGAGGTGCCCAGGCAGACGCCGATGTTGCCGGCGGCGGCCCGGGTGTACCCATCGGCCATGTGGGACGCCCCTTCCACGTGACGGGCCAGCGTGTGCCGGATCCCGCCGTGGGCCCGCAGGGCGGAGTAGAGCGGATTGATCGCCGCTCCGGGGAGCCCGAAGGCTTCGGTGGCCCCTTCCTTCTCCAGGATCAGGGCGACCGCATCAACAGCGCGCATCTTCGTCATGGCGCTTCTCCTTCTGTGTGTCGTGTCTGGTGGGGCGGTCCGAGCACCGGACCGCCGGGTGTCGATGGCGACGTCACTCGGCCGAGCGGTCGGCGTGTCCTCCGGAGAGCTCCTCCAGGACGGTGAACAGGCCCGAGTGGTCCAGGCCGCCGTCGCCGCGCTGGACGGTGGAGGCGATCAGCTGTGCCACGGTGGAGGCCAGGGGGATGACGACGCCGGCCTCACGGGCTGCGGAGGTCACGATCCCCATGTCCTTGTGGTGCAGCTCCAGGCGGAAGCCGGGGTCGAACGAGCGGTCCAGCATCTTCTGGCCCTTCTGATCCAGCACCTTGGAGCCAGCGAGACCTCCGCCGAGGACCTGCAGGGCGGAGCCGGTGTCCACGCCGTAGGCCTCCAGGAACAGGACCGCCTCGGCCAGCAGGCCGATGTTGCCGGCCACGATCAGCTGGTTGGCGGCCTTGACCGTCTGCCCGGAACCGGCGGGGCCCACGAGCACGATGGTCTTGCCCACGCCCTCGAAGACATCGCGGACCGCGTCGAAGTCGGCCTGCTCGCCGCCGACCATGATGGACAGCGCCCCGTCGATGGCGCCCTGCTCACCGCCGGAGACGGGAGCGTCGAGGGGTTTCAGACCCGCCTCGCGAGCCTTCTGCGCCACCTGCACGGCGACATCGGGACGGATGGTGGAGTGGTCGATCCAGGTGGCGCCGGGCTCGGCGTGGGCGAGGACCCCGTCCTCACCGAGCATCACGGCCTCCACGTCCGGGGAGTCGGGCACCATGGTGATGATGACCTCGGCCCCTTCGACAGCCTCGGCGACGGTGGAGGCGGCGGCGCCGCCGGCCTGGGCGAGCTCCTGGCTCTTCTGCGGGGAGCGGTTGTATCCGGTCACCGAGTGTCCGGCGGCGACGAGGTTCTTGGCCATGGGCAGTCCCATGATTCCCAGGCCGATGAATGCGATCTTCGTGCTCATGTCGTCTGTCCTCTCTGTGGGCGGCTGCGCGGGCCGCACCGATGTCTGTGGGGTGGGCGTGTCGTGCGTGGCTGGTCAGCGGCTCGCGTTCGCGGTGGTGACGGTGAGCCAGTCGAAGGCGGTCTCGGTGTCCTGCTTGTATTCGAGGGCCACCGGGCCGGTGTAGCCGAGCTCGCGGCTGCGCGCGATCCAGTCCTGCAGGGGCAGCTCTCCGGTACCGGGTGCGCCGCGGCCCGGGGCGTCGGCGATCTGGATGTGGCCGAAGGAGGCGGCGTGGGCCTCGACCACTGCGGCGACGTCATCGCCGTTGACCGCCAGGTGGTAGAAGTCCGCGAGCAGGGCGACGTTGGAGGCTCCGGCGGCGTGGGCCTTCTCGACGACGGCGAGCGCGTCGGCGGCGGTCTTCAGCGGGTAGTCCTCGGCGCCGGAGACCGGCTCGACGAGGACGACGCCGCCGATGGCCTGCACGGCTTGTGCGGCGTGGACGAGGTTCTCCACCGCGAGCGCGTCCTGGGCCGCGGCGTCCTGACCGTCCTGCCGGAGTCCGTAGAGGGCGTTGAAAGCCCGGCAGCCGGTGCGGCGGCCGATCTCCACCACGATCTCGACGTTGCGGCGAAACTCGTCCTGGCGGCCGATCACCGAGACCATGCCTCGGTCGCCGCCGGCCATGGTCCCTGCCCAGAAGTTCAGCCCGGACAGGGAGACGTCGGCCGCATCCAGGGAGGCGACGAAGGCGTCGACGTCGGACTCAGAGGGGGTGGGGTCTCCGTCGAAGGGCCACCAGAATTCGACATCGGTGAAGCCTCGGTCCGCCGCAGCCTGGGCGCGGTCCAGGATGGGGAGCTCGGCGAGCAGCGTGGTGCAGTTCAGCACGTAGGACGCCGGGGAACGGTGGTCGGATGCGCCAGTCATCTGGTCCTCCTGTCAGTGGGTGGGCGTGCGGTGAGTCGCGACTCGACCACGACACCTGATTCCATCTTACGGAAACATGAATCCATGTTGTGGAACATCAGCGTACGATGCCGATGAAGGCTGCGTCAACGCCTGTGATCACCGACGAGAGGCATGCTCGACGAGCAGGCAGGCAAGGGAGTAGGCGGGCATCGCGCGGCGATCCGACGCTCCACACATCGCCACACCCCAGTCGAATGCTGGAGAATCCACTTGACGAACCATCTGTGACGGGGGTTACACTTCATTCACGATGCGGAATGCAGATGCCATATCCCGAAACTTTTCCGCATGACGAAAGCCACACAGGACTCCGGGCGCAGCGGACGACTGCCCCGCCAAGACCTGGGTGCGACCACCCCGGGCCGCACCCCGCCCCCCAGAGGCAGAATGAGGTGACCTCGACTATGTCGAAGAAGACTGGTGCCGGCGCGCAGAAGCGCCGCGCCCTTCCCGCCGGATCCACGCGGCCAGAGGACGAATGGCTGCCAGTCGGCAAGCTGATGACTTTCGGCCTGCAGCACGTGTTGACCATGTACGGCGGCATCATCGCCGTACCCCTGATCATCGGCAGCGCCGCCGGACTGCCCGCAGAGCAGACCGCCCTGCTGGTGACGGCCAGCCTGTTCATCGGTGGTCTCGCCACGATCCTGCAGTCAGTAGGCCTGCCGTTCCTCGGCTCACAGCTGCCGATCGTGCAGGGCGTCTCCTTCGCCGCCGTCGCCACCATGCTGGCGATCCTCACCGGGCCGGGCGGTGATCTGAACACCGTCTTCGGCGCCATCATCGGGGCCAGCGTGATCGGCTTCATCATCGCGCCGTTCTTCGCCCGGATCATCCGCTTCTTCCCACCGGTGGTCACCGGCACGGTGATCACCGCCATCGGACTGACCCTCATTCCGGTGGCCGCCAACTGGGCGATGGGTGGAGACGCCGAGGCCGCGGAGTACGGCTCCCTGGGCAACATCGGACTGGCCTTCCTCACCTTGGCGATCATTCTGCTGTTCTCCAAGGTCGGCTCCGCCGCCCTGTCCCGGCTGTCCATCCTGCTCGGACTGATCGCCGGCACCGCGGTGGCCGCCGCACTGGGGATGACCGACTTCTCCACCGTGGGCAGCGGCTCCTGGGTCGCACTGCCCTCCTTCATGGGCTTCGGCGTGCCGACTTTCGACGTCGCCGCGATCATCTCCATGACCATCGTGATCCTGGTGATCAAGACCGAGACCGCCGCCGACATCATCGCCATCGGCGAGATCATCGAGACCCCGGTGGACCGCCGTCGCATCGCCGACGGCCTGCGCGCCGACATGCTCTCCTCCGCCGTGGCCCCGCTCTTCGGCTCCTTCACCCAGTCCGCCTTCGCCCAGAACGTCGGGCTGGTCGCCCTGACCGGGGTGCGCAGCCGCTACGTCGTCGCCGGCGGCGGCGCCATCATGGTCGCGCTGGGGGCACTGCCCATCCTGGGCCAGGTCATCGCTGCGATCCCGATGCCGGTCCTCGGCGGTGCCGGCATCGTGCTCTTCGGAACCGTGGCCGGCTCCGGCATCCGCAACCTCAAGGGCGTGGACTATCAGGGCAATATGAACCTGATCATCGTCTCCGCCTCCCTGGGCTTCGCGATGATCCCGGTGGTGCGCGAGGACTTCTACCACGCATTCCCGGCCTGGTTCCAGACCATCTTCCACTCCGGCATCTCCTCGGCCGCCATCATGGCCGTGCTGCTGAACATCCTCTTCAACGAGCTGTCCTTCGGAAACTCGAAGAACCCCTCGGTGTTCGCCGCCAAGCCCGTCCGCATCCTCTCCCCCACCGACCTGCGTGACCTGAGAGAGGGCGACGTGTTCATCGACGGGAAGTTCGTGGACTGCGACGGCGAGGAGATCCCGCTGGTGCCTGAGGAGAAGGTCGAGGAGGTCCGGGAGGCCATCGATCGAGGCGAGGTGACCGATACCAGCCAGGTACAGATGATCATCGACGGCAGGGATCCGCGCGAGGCCTCCGTTCCCCGTGAGCGGGAGCCCCACGACGATGCGGAGCCCGAGAGTCCCGGTGACCCGAAGACACCGGCAGGTGTCCACAACGGAACCCCACCCCGGTGACCGCCCCACGGTGACCTGCCAGCCGGACGGCCACTCCGAGGGACCCCGGGGCACGGGCACAGAAGGGAGGGCCCCTCGACGCTTCCGCGGAAGCGTCGAGGGGCCCTCCCTTCTGTGCGGCCGCAGCCCCTCCGCCTGAGACACCGCACCACCTGCACCCGGGACGCCACCCCCTGTTCGGCCGAAGCTTCCCCCGGGCATACGCCCTCCGAGCACCCGGGACGAAGGAATCGGCCGAACGTCGCATCATCATCGACACCCGGAGACATCACTGCACAGCCCTCGCCCCAGAGCCCACAGCCCACAGCCCACAAGCCCTCGTCCCAGAACCCACGGCCGACAAGCCCGCGCCCCGGCACCCTCAACTCCAGAACCCCGCCCTGCTGTGGACCGCACCATGGACCTCACGAACACCGCCGACACAGCACGACGACGCCGCCACGGATCCAGGTCCGTGACGGCGTCGTCGTGGGTCAGTCGTCGGCGGCCAGTCGTCGGCGGCCAGTCGTCGGCGGCCAGCGGGTGACCTTCCTGCGTCTCAGCAGTCCGACCGCCGACGGCTCAACCGTCCATGCTCAGAGCACCACCTGGCGGTTGACGTCCTTGTAAAGCAGGTAGCGGAAGGGCCCGGGCCCGCCGGCATAGCAGGCCTGCGGGCAGAAGGCACGCAGCGACATGTAGTCACCCTCCTGGACCTCCACCCAGTCGGTGTTGAGCCGGTAGACGGCCTTGCCCTCGAGCACGTAGAGCCCGTGCTCCATCTCGTGGGTCTCCGCGAAGGGGATCGAGGCGCCCGGTTCGAAGGTGACGATGTTGACGTGCATGTCATACGCCAGATCCTGTGGATCGAGCATGCGGGTGGTGCGCCAGCGGCCCTCCGTGCCCGGCATGGGACTGGGCTCGATGTCTTGCTCCTGGCCCACCACCGGCCGAGGGCGGTGCCCCTCAAGCGGCTGGTGGCGCTTGCGGATCCAGTGCAGTCGCGCGGCCTCGTCCCCGACCGACCGCAGGGACCACGGCTCCCCCGCCGGGACGAACGCGAACCCGCCGGGGGTGAGCCGGTGGGTTGCGCCGTCGACGTCGAGCTCCACCTCCCCCTCCATGAGGAACAGGAAGCCTTCCACCTCCGGCTGCGGCTCAGGAGCCTGCGAGCCGCCGCCCGGGGCCACCTCGAGGATCGTCTGTGAGAAGGTCACCGCGCCGCCGGCCACCGGTCGGTTCAGCACCCAGGAGCGGGTGTCCCGCCACTCGGGCAGCACCGTGGTGACGATGTCGCGCAGCACTCCCCGCGGGATCACCGTATAGGCCTCGGTGACCATCGCTCGGTCAGTGAGCAGATCGGTCTGCGGCGGATGCCCGCCGTGCGGTGCATAGTAGGGAGTCCTGCTGGTGGTCATCGTTGCACTCCTCTGGGCTCGTCTGGACGTATCTCCATGATGCACCGGTCGCGTCTCACGCGGCTCGCCCGGTGCGGGCGAGGTTCGCCAGGCCTGCGGCGTCGACGCCGGTGGCGGTGGCGACGTCGTCCTCGGTGACGGCTCCGCAGGCCAGCCCGCGCTGCAGGTAGCCGGCCAGAGCCTTCGCCGTCGCCGGCTCGTCGAGCACCGCCCCGGACTCTCCGCTGACGTAGTTCCTCAGACGAGCGGCCGCCGCGTCGAATCCCTCCCGGTAGAACAGGAAGGTCGCCAGGAAACGCGTCGGCAGCTGGTGAGGATGGAGGTCCCAGCCTTGGTAGATACCGCGCTGAAGGTGCCGCCGCACGAGCCGGCTGTGCAGGTCCCAGGCCGCGAACACACGCTCGACATCCCCCACGGGGAGGATGTTGGTGGACCCGTCCGAGACGTGGACGCCGGTCTCGGCCGCGGCCAGCAGCATCTGCTGCTTGGCGAAGTCGGCGGCCGGGTGGTCCATGGACTGGTGCGCAGCGGCGATGCCCAACGAGGCCGAGTAGTCATAGGTGCCGTAGTGCAGAGAGGTCACTCGGCCCTCGCCGGCATGGACGGCGGCGGCCAGCGGGACCGTCCCATCGGGTCCGAGGATCAGCTGCGGCGTCTCCACCTGCACTTCGAAGCCGATGCGGCCCCGCGGCAGGTCCAGACCCTCTTCGACGGCCCGGGCCGCCAGCACCATGGCCCGGACCTGGTCCGCTGAGGTCACCTTCGGCAGGGTCAGCACCAACCCCTCGGGCAGGTCGCCGGCGGCCTCGTGCAGCGCGGTGAGGAACAGGTCCAGGGTGCGGAGCCCGCGACGCCGGGAGTCCACCTCCAGGCAGCGGAACCGGATGCCGATCCAGGTGGGGGCGACGCCGTCGGCGAGCGCGCGGGCCACCTGCTGGGCCGCCTGGACAGCCCAGGCGTCCTCCTCCACGTCGTCGCGGAGGCCGAAGCCGTCCTCGAAGTCGAGCCGGAGATCCTCGATGGGCTCGGTCTGCAGCTTGGCGGTGACCGCCGCCGCCAGCCCGGCGGCGTCCCCGGCGAGTCCTTCTCCGACGGTTCCGCCCGCGTGGAGGATCACCCGCTCGGCCAGCTGCTGCATGCCGCCGTGGTCCTCCACGACCTGCAGCGCCTTCGAGCCCCAGTCCGCCGCCAGGGCAGGGTCCCAGGTGTCTGCCGGGACATAGACGGTGTGCACCGGCTGGCGCACCCCCTTGTCCCCGGGGTAGAGCTTCTCGAGCATCTGGTCGGTGGTGTGCAGGAGCTCGTCGACGGCGGCGTGCAGCCCGGCACCGAGCACCGTGGTCGGGCTCATCGGGCCGCCTCCGCGGCGGCGAGGGCCTCCGGGGCGCCGTTCTGGGCGGCGACCGGCCCGGCGGCGGCCGCCGCGACGGCCCCGGCGACATTGGTCGCCACGCGGGCGTCGAACACCGAGGGGATGATGTATCCGGCGTTGAGCTCGTCGTCGCCGAGGGTCCCCGCGATCGCCTCGGCGGCGACGCGGAGCATCTCATCGGTGATGTCGTGGCACTGGGCGTCGAGCAGGCCGCGGAAGAAGCCGGGGAACGCCAGCACGTTGTTGATCTGGTTGGGGTAGTCGCTGCGGCCGGTGGCGATGACGGCCGCGTGGCGGCTGGCGGCCGCCGGGTCCACCTCGGGGTCAGGATTCGACATGGCGAACACGATCGCCTGCTCCGCCATGGCTGCGATGTCTTCTTCGTCGAGGAGGTTCGGCGCGGAGACCCCGATGAAGACGTCGGCGTCCACCACCGCCTCTTTGAGGGTTCCGGTGACCCCGCGCGGGTTGGTGTGCTCGGCGAGCCAGGCCCGGTGCGGGTCGCTGTGGGTCGTAGCGGCGCCGAGCGCGCCCTCCCGGCCGCAGACGACGACGTCGTGGGCTCCGGCCGCCAGCAGCAGCTTCACGATGGCGTGGCCGGCGGCACCGGCGCCGGAGACCACGATCCGCGTCTGGCCCAGGGACTTCCGGACCACCTTCAGGGCGTTGGTCAGCGCGGCCAGGGTGACGATCGCGGTGCCGTGCTGGTCGTCGTGGAAGACGGGGATGTCGAGCTCCTCGCGCAGCCGGGCCTCGATCTCGAAGCAGCGCGGAGCGGAGATGTCTTCGAGGTTGATGCCGCCGTAGGCCGGGGCGATGGCTTTGCAGACGGAGATGATCTCCTCGGTGTCCTGGGTGTCCAGGGCGACGGGCCAGGCGTCGACGTCGGCGAACTGCTTGAACAGCACCGCTTTGCCCTCCATGACCGGCATGGAGGCCTCGGGGCCGATGTTGCCCAAGCCCAGCACGGCGGAGCCGTCGGTGACCACGGCGACGGTGTTGCGCTTGATGGTCAGCCGGCGGGCGTCTTCGGGGCGCTCGGCGATGGCCTGGCAGACGCGCGCCACTCCGGGGGTGTAGGCCCGGGAGAGGTCGTCGCGGTTCTTCAGCGTCACTTTGGAGACGGATTCGAGCTTGCCGCCCAGGTGCAGCAGGAAGGTGCGGTCGGAGCTCTTCTGCACCTCGACGCCGTCGAGCGCGGTCAGCGCCGACTCGATCTCTGCGGCATGGTCGACCCCGCGAGTGTCGCAGGAGACGTCGACGACGAGTGCCCCACGAGTGGATTCGATGACGTCGAGTGCCGTCAGGGCGGCACCGTGCTGGGCGACGACGGCGGCCAGGTCGGTGGACGCGGTGAAGGTGGCGGGCGCGGAGACGCGGTACGTGATGGAGTACCCGGGACTGGGTGTGGCCATGACTCTGCCTTTCGATCGATATTCCGCAATACGGACTTCACTATCTACTATACGAAATTTCGGGCTGTGCGTCGACATCGGAGCCACCTGCCGTCGCCCGCGCCCCTGACCAGCGCGGGGCCGACTACACTCAGGGGCGAGAGGGTCGCCGGGTGACGCCGCGGCCAGAGGAGGACTGCCCACGACCAGGAAGGCCCCGAGACCATGACCACCGACCCCGTGGAGGCCCAGGACGCCGTCGCACAGGACGGGACCGCCCGCCGGCCCACCAAGGGAGGCGTCCAGTCCGTGGAGCGCACCTTCGACCTCCTGTCGGTCATCGCAGCCGCTGGCGGCCAGACGACCCTCAGCGAACTCGCCGCGGCCGTGAACCTGCCGATGCCAACGATCCACCGACTCCTGAAGACCCTGCTCGGGCTGGGCATCGTCCGTCAGCTCCCCGATCGAGGCTACGCCCTGGGGCCGGGCCTGATCCGGCTGGGCGATCTGGCGAGCCGCCAACTGGGCGCAGTGGCGCGCCCGCACCTGCGCACCCTGGTGGATGAGCTCGGCGAGTCCGCGAACGTGGCCACCCTCGACGGCGACATGGTCGTCTACGTCGACCAGGTCCCCTCCCCACACCAGATGCGGATGTTCACCGAGGTCGGTCGGCGCGCCCATACCCATGACACCGGCGTCGGGAAGGCCATCCTGGCCACCCTCGACGCCGACCAGGCGCGACGGATCGTGACCACCGCAGGCATGCCCGCCCACACCGAATACAGCATCACCACCCCCGAAGCTCTCGAGGAGGAGCTGCGCACCATCCGCGAGCGGGGGTACTCCGTGGACGAGCAGGAGCAGGAGCTCGGCGTCCGCTGCTTCGCCGTCGCCGTACCGGACGCCCCCGCACCGCTGGCCATCTCCGTCTCCGGGCCCACCAGCCGAGTGGACGCCGCCTTCGCCGACCGCGCCGTGCCGCTGCTGCGCCGGGTGGCCCAGGACATCTCCCGGGAGCTGCGCACCGCCTAACGGGGGGGGGGACGATCCGCATCGGCATGTCCAGCCCCATCGCGGTGACCGCCGGTGACGCCGCCGCCTACCAGGCCGCCGCCGAGGCGATCGGCATGTCCGTCGAGCTCCACCCGGCCTCTCCGGACAACTTCATCAACTTCTTCATCGACCCCCCAGGCACGCGAAGAGGTCGACGCCTTCCCGACGATGAACATGGGCAACTTCGCCGACCCCGCGGCTCTGATGGAGAGCATCGCCCTGCCGACCGGCAGTCAGAACTACTCCGGCTTCGAGGACGACGAACTGAGCGAGCTCCTGCTGCAGTCGCGCGAGACCGCCGATCCGCAGGAGCGGGCGCAGCTGGTGATCCACGCCCAGGAGCGCTACAACGAGGTGCTGCCGTGGATCCCCACGGTCCAGCCGACCAACGTGGTGATCATGAACAGTGAGCTCAGCGGCGCTGTGGCTTCCTTCGCCAATACTCGTGCCTCCTGGGCCGAAGATCTCGGCGGGAAGTGACGCCTTGATCTGGCGATTCGTCCTCTCCTGAGCTGTGATGCTGGTCGTCACGCTCGTGATCGCGAGCTTCGTGATCTTCGCCGCGATGCACCTGACGCCCGGCAGCCCCTTGGCGGCGCTGACCGGGGGTCGGACCATCTCGCCGGAGGCGATGACCGCGCTCGAGACCCGGTACAACCTGGACCAGCCCTTCCTGGTCCAGTACTGGACCTGGCTGACGAACGCGTTGCAGGGCGATCTCGGCACCTCGATCCTGATGGGACAGCCGGTCTCGGAGCTGATCGCGCAGCGGGCCTGGATCACGTTCTCCTTAGTGGGCTACGCGGCGCTGCTCATCATCGTCATCGGGGTGAGCCTGGGTCTGCTGGCCGGACTCCGGCCGGGGTGGGTCGACAACGTCATCGTGGTCGCCTCGGCGACGGCGACGGCGATCCCGCCTTTCGTCACCGCGATCCTGCTCATGCTGATCTTCTCGGTCAGCCTCGCCTGGTTCCCCGTGATGGGAGCCGGCTCAGGCCCGGGAGACGCACTGCGCCATCTGACGCTGCCGGCGATCGCTCTGGCGCTGTCGGCACTGGCCGTGGTCACGCGTGTGACGCGGGCGTCGATTCGCCAAGAGGCCGGCTCCGAGCACGCGCAGACGGCCGTGAGCCGCGGCATCCCCTCCCGGCTGATCGTCTCCCGCCATGTGCTGCGCAATGCGGCCATCCCGATCACCACCGTCTCGGGCACGATCATCGCCGCGCTCATCGCCCTCTCCGCCGTGGTCGACACGGCGTCCAGCCTCGGCAGCCTGGGCCAGGAGCTGGCGAGAGCCGCCCAGTCGAAGGACCTGGCCGTGGTGCAGGGCATCTCGCTGATCCTGGTCCTGGCCTTCGTGCTGACGAACCTGGTCGTCGACCTGCTCTATGCCGTGCTGGACCCCCGAGTGAAGCTGGGAGCGAGTGCCACATGACCGCCAGCGCACCGCCGCCTGTCGAGATGTCGACAGCTCGCCGAGCCCGCGGGATCCTGGGCCTGGGAATCGGAGGCAGCATCGCCCTGGGCGTCGTCGCCCTGGCCGCCGTCTTGGCGATCTTCGGCCCCTGGGTCGCGCCGCACTCGCCCACCCAGCCGAACATCAGCCTCGCCTGGGTCAGGCCCGATGCCACGCATCTGCTCGGCTATGACGTCCAGGGACGGGACGTGCTCTCCCGCATCCTGGCCGGTGCCCGATCGACGATGCTCGACCCGATGATCGTCGTCGTGGTCGCGGTGACCATCGGCACGCTCTTAGCGCTGATCGCCGCCTGGTTCGGTGGGATCGTCGACTCGGCGATCTCGAGCGCCCTGAACGTGGTGTCCTCCTTCCCTGCCATTCTGCTCGCCGCCCTGGCGACCGTGGTGTTCGGCGCGGGACTGCTCCCGGTGGTCGTGGCACTGACCATCGCCTATGTGCCCTATGTCGCCCGCCTGCTGCGCGGAGCCATCCTCCAGGCACGAAGTCAGCCCTACATCGCCGCGCTCGAGGTGCAGGGCGCCAGCGTCACCTCGATCTGGATCCGGCACCTGAATCCGAACGTCCTGCCCCTCATCGTCGCGCAGGCGACGCTGCTGTTCGGCTCCACCATGCTCGACATCGCGATCCTGAGCCACCTGGGGCTCGGCGTGCAGCCGCCGGCGCCGGACTGGGGTGTGATGGTCGCAGAGAACCAGAGGGGCATCATGCAGACCCATGCCCTGCCCTCCCTGGCGGCGGGCGCCTGCATCGTGGCGGTCGTCATCTCGATGAACGTGCTCGGCGAGGCGCTGCTCAACCGGAAGAGAGGCCGCCGATGACGAACTCGACACAGACCATCGAACCGCTCCTCGAGGTGGACGGCCTGACCGTCGACATCGACGGCGGGCAGGGCACCCAGCGGATCCTGCACGGCGTCTCCTTCCAGGTGCGGGCTGGCGAGGCCCTGGGCCTGGTCGGAGAGTCCGGGTCGGGCAAGTCCATGGCCCTGAAGGCGATCGACCGCATCCTGCCGCCCACGGCGGGACGCACCGGCGCCATCCGCGTCCGGGGACAGGAGATCGGCTCCCTGGATCGCGGAGGACTGCGACAGTTCCCCAAGGACGTCGCGATGATCTTCCAGGATCCGCGGGTCGCGGTGAATCCGATTCGCTCGATCGGCGACTACGTGATCGAAGGTCTCGTCACCAATGAAGGAGTCCCTCCTCGCGAGGCCCGCCGACGAGCGGTCGAGATGCTGGGCCGGGTGAAGATCCCGGACGGGGAGCGCCGCCTGAAGCAGCACCCGCACGAGCTCTCCGGGGGGGCTGCTGCAGCGCGTGGTGATCGCCAGCGCCCTGCTGACGGATCCGGACCTGCTGCTGGCCGATGAGCCGACCACCGCCCTGGACGTCTCCTCGCAGGCCGAGGTCATGATGATCCTCGATGAGCTGCGGCACGATCTGGGACTGGCGGTCGTCTTCATCACCCATGATCTGGAGCTAGCCGGGGCGTTCTGTGATCACATCGCGGTCATGTACGCCGGAGAGATCGTCGAGCGGGGGGGGCTCATGTCTACGACGACCCGAGGCATCCGTACACGATCGAGCTGATGGCGGCCCGCCCGGACATCGAGCAGCGCGTCGACCGACTTCCGGTGCTCAGCTACACCAGTGAACGGCACGACCAGTGGCGAGCCTCGCGCGACACCGGCGAGGAGAGGGGATGAGCATGAACAGGCAGGATCCTCGTCCGGAGCCCGTGCTCGAGGTGGCGGACCTCCGCAAGGAGTTCGGCCACCTCGCCGCGGTCGACGACGTGTCCTTCCAGCTGGAACCAGGAGGATCGCTCGCGATCGTCGGGGAGTCCGGATCCGAGAAGAGCACGACCGCGAAGATGATCATCGGCATGGAGCGCCCGACCGCCGGGCGCATCGTCGCCTGCGGACGCGACCGCTCGCAGCCCCCACGGGGCACGCGCGAGCGGCGCCGGCGGGGACGGGAGGTCCAGACCGTCTTCCAGGACCCCTACTCGAGCCTGGCCCCCCCGGCAGTCGATCGGGGACATGCTGGAGGAGGTGCTGCTGATCCACCACCGCGACATGGGCCCCTCGACGCGCAGGGAGCATGTCGGAGAACTGCTGGACATGGTCGACCTGGGCGATCGGCATGGCCGCGCCCACCCTTCCGAGCTCTCCGGCGGCCAGCGGCAGCGGGCCGGCATCGCCCGGGCACTGGCCGCGGCGCCGCAGGTCGTCATCCTCGACGAGTCCGTCTCCGCCCTCGACGTCTCCGTGCAGGCCCAGGTGCTGAATCTGTTGGCCGACCTCCGCGAGAGGCTGGGGATGTCCTACCTGTTCATCAGCTATGATCTCGCCGTCACCCGGCAGATCACCGACAGCATCGTGGTGATGAAGAACGGCCGGATCGTCGAGTCCGGTCCGACCGACCAGGCCCTCGATGCTCCGCAGGACCCCTATACGCAGCTGCTGCGAGCCAGCGTGCCGCGGATGGGCTGGGACCTGGAAGCCCTCAGCGCTCGGTTGAACGCGCACTCTGCGCCGTGAGGTGGCAGCAACCCTCGATCACCGGCCGAGAGGAGCTCTTCCGACGGATCACGCCTTGACGGGACACGCCATCTTGGCGATACTGATACCACTTCCCGGAACTTAGCTTCCATATTATGGATATCGGGGGGCTCTCAGAACATAAGGAGCGTGTCATGAATGCTCATCGACCAGCGGACGACGCCCAGCCCGTCCGCCTCACGCCGACTCCCGTCGAGGACGACCTCACGTGGGACCACGAAGGTGGGGACGACCCCGACTTCTTCCTCCCGGCGCGCCCCGGCGAGGCGACGCGTCTGATCTGCAGGATTCCTGGGATCGGCAGCCGTTTGCCCCAGTGCCGGTAGCCCCGGCGGGTCACCCAGCAAAGAGGGGGCGGCGTCCTGGTTCAGGACGCCGCCCCCTCTTTGCTGTGCGGCAGAGCCGATGGACCGCCCCGAGACTCTGGCGGGGTGGCCGGCTGTTGGGGTCAGGCGTCTCCGCCAGTGGTCCCCGAAGTCCCGGCCGTGACATCAGCAAGCCGATACTTCTCCATCGCGTGCTGCGCCAGCGAAGCATCGACCTGGTCCTGCTCGGCAAGC
>NZ_BAAGRN010000008.1:0-40848 GCF_054782935.1 Nesterenkonia suensis
GAGTTGGGACGGATACCGCCGCGGAGATTCTCATTGTGGCGGGAGACAACCCCGAGCGGATCCGCTCCGAGGCCGCATTCGCTAAGCTCGCCGGGATCAGTCCTGTACCTACGGGCTCTGGCATGACCAGCGGCAAACACCGGATCAACCATGGCGGGCACCGGCAGCTCAACGCGGCGATCTACAGGACTGTGATCGTGAGGATGCAGTTCCACGAACCGACCAAGGCCTATGTCGCTCGACGAACCGCGGAAGGAAAGAGCAAGCGCGACATCATCCGTTGCCTGAAACGCTACGTGATCCGCGAGGTCTACCACCTCATCAAAGCATCACCAGCAGGCGCAGACGCGGTGGTGCCAACTACTTGACAGTTATAGGAGCGTCAACGCGCTGATGGAGTCAGTGATCGGGCTGTTCAAGACTGAAGCGATCCGCACTGACGTCTTCCACGAAGGTCCCTTCCGGAAGCTGGCAGACGTGGAGTTCGCCACCGCCGGATGGGTCGACTGGTGGAACCACCAGAGGCTGCACAGCNTCACTACAGCTGCCGGTTCCGCGATGGAGTATCCGGTCTGCGTCACCGCTCGGGCGACTTGTGCGCCGTAAGATCCGATCCCCTGGATGACGACCACGGTGTCCACATCTCCACTCGGGCGCCTGCCGATCCAAGGTCAGCGCACAGCGCAGGCCGGCATCCCTAGTCGGGAACGACGAGGCTCCCAACACAGCGCCGGTCCTGGACTCCAAGACGGCGAAGCTATTGGCGCGAGCATGGGTGTCGACACCGATGACGAAGGCATAGGCGCTTGCCACGATGGCCATGGTGACTGATCTCCTCTCCAGGAGGGGGCGACGTCGCTGATAGTCGGCGTCGACCCGGGTAGAGATCACTACGAGGCATGCCCGTAGGAGGCCACGACCCGCAGGTCGGGCAGGCTTCTGATCAAGCCATCGTGGTGGGCCGGGGCGTCGCCGGCCTCCCGCCCGAACGGGCAGATCCCGGGCAGAGCACCCCGTGAACGAGGGCCAGACGATTCAGGAGTCACGCCCGAGCAGAAGGACCAACGCCACCCTAGCCAGCCCCAGGCCAGCCACCAAGAGACTTACAGGCGATTCACTCGAGGACTAGTTCCAGTGGGCTTTACTGCAGCTCCTGATGAACTAGCCGGTGCAACCACCGATCGACCCCGCCCCCTCATGAAGATCCTCATGAACCAAAAAGGTGCGCCTAGTTACACGTTGAACCGGAACTCCACCATGTCGCCGTCAAGCGTCGCATATGCAGCCCGCATCTCGCCTGTCACGTCGACCCCCGCACTCTCGATCTGTCTCAGCGTTGGCTGTCGCCCGTTCGTGTGGGCACTGTATCGGGCGACTGCTTCAACGTCTTTCGCGCTAACCTCACGTGCGATGCCCAACTCGAAGGTCTGGGCCTCAAAAACGAGGAACACTGCAGTGTCAAAGTCGAAGCTGCGGAACGGACTGAACTTGCCAGACTTGCCAGCCAGCCTCCCGCTCATTGCCTTGACCTGGATCCTGTGCCCTTCGGGATCGGTGACATCATGCGACTTCGTCGAGTTCGGCTCGAGCACGCCGCCACGAGCAGCAAGAACCACCTGCTCAGCGATGTCCCCTAGTGGCTTGTTGTTAGTGCGAACCAAGCCCCGCTGGCGAAGCTCGGCGACGACGGCGGCTTCCACTTGGAGCAGTTCCCTCAGGCGGAGTCTCGAAACGTCGGGCAACATCGGGCTACTTCTTCCCACCAGAGGTTAGTCCGCTACGGAACTCCACCACGTCGCCGTCCTTCATCACGTAGTCCTTGCCCTCCATGCGCACCTTGCCGGCGGACTTGGCGTCGTTCATGGAGCCGGCGGCCACCAGGTCGTCGAAGGAGACGATCTCGGCCTTGATGAAGCCCTTCTGGAAGTCGGTGTGGATCACACCTGCCGCTTCCGGGGCGGTGTCGCCCTTGGTGATCGTCCAGGCCCGGGCCTCCTTGGGCCCGGCGGTGAGGTAGGTCTGCAGGCCGAGGGTGTCGAATCCGACGCGGGCCAGCTGATCCAGGCCGGACTCCTCCTGACCGTTGAGTTCCAGCATCTCGCGGGCCTCGTCCTCGGAGAGTTCCACCAGATCCGCTTCCAGCTTGGCGTCCAGGAACACCGCCTGGGCCGGTGCCACCAGATCGGTGAGCTCCTGCTGACGCTCAGCGGAGCTCAGCACCGCCTCGTCCGCATTGAACACATAGATGAACGGCTTGGCGGTCAGCAGGGACAGCTGAGCCAGGTTCTCCATGTCCAGCTTCTCCGACTCGATGGCGGAGAAGATCGTGTCGCCGCGCTCCAGCACCTTCTGGGCCGCCAGGTAGGCATCGAGCTGTGCCTGCTCGGCCTTCTTCTGCTTGACCTGTTTCTCCAGCTTCGGGACCGCGTTCTCCAAGGTCTGCAGATCCGCCAGCACCAGCTCAGTATTGATGATCTCCATGTCAGAGGTGGGGTCCACCTTGCCGTCCACATGGATGACGTTGTCATCCTCGAAGACCCGCACCACCTGGGCGATCGCATGGGCCTCGCGGATGTTGGCCAGGAACTGGTTGCCCAGCCCCTCCCCCTCCGAGGCGCCCTTGACGATGCCGGCGATGTCGACGAAGGAGACGGTCGCCGGGAGGATCCGCTCGGAGCCGAAGATCTCCGCAAGAGTGTTCAGCCGCTCGTCAGGCAGGTTCACCACCCCGACGTTCGGTTCGATCGTCGCGAACGGATAGTTCGCCGCGAGGATCGTCTGACGGGTGAGCGCGTTGAAGAGTGTCGACTTGCCCACGTTGGGGAGTCCCACGATTCCGATAGTCAGTGCCACGGTCACCTAACCTATCGCGGGCAGTCACGCGGATGCGACTCGGAATGCCTCCTTCTGGTCCTGTCTCAGGACTTAAGGGAAAGTCAGCGACAAGCTCGCGTAGCCTCGATAGGATCACACCACGTCGGACACCGGATGAGACGCCGACACGCACTGAAGCTCCTGCCAACGAGGGAAGGACACGTCATGGCATCCGCCACGGATCACTCGCCTGCCGATGCGGAGAAGGAGGGGGAGACAGGCGCTGGGGGGCGCCCGAAGAACTCCAAGCTCAACCCTCCTGTCTTCTTCGGCGCAGCGGCGATCATCATCGCATTCACCCTCTGGGCCTGGCTGGCACCAGAGACCGCCTACGTCACACTCGAGGCCATCTTCCTCTGGATCGGGGAGAACCTCGGCTGGTACTACATCCTCACTGCAGGAATCGTCGTCCTGTTCGTGCTCATCGTCGCCTTCTCCCGAGTGGGGCGCACCAAGATGGGTCCGGACCACTCCACACCGAAGTACAACCTGTTCACCTGGACGGCGATGCTGTTCGCCGCGGGCATCGGTGTGGACCTCATGTTCTTCGCCATCTCCGGGCCGGCCACGAACCTCACCACCGCTCCCGGTGCGGAGGAGGGGTCCGTCCAGGCCACTGAGATGGCCGTGCTCTGGACCCTGTTCCATTACGGGATCCCCGGGTGGGCCATGTACGCACTGATGGGTATGGCTTTCGGGCTCTTCGCCTACCGGTACCACCTGCCGCTGAGCATCCGCAGCGCGCTGTACCCGATCATCGGTAAGCGAGCCCAGGGCGCGACCGGCCACGGCATCGAGATCGCCGCCGTGATCGGCACCATCTTCGGCATCGCCACCAGCCTCGGCATCGGCGTGGTCTTCCTGAACTACGGCCTCGAGCTGCTCTTCGGCATCCCGCAGGGCACCGCCGCGCAGGTCGGGCTGATCGTCCTGGCCGCCGTGGTGGTCACCTTCTCCACCGTCTCCGGTGTGGACAAGGGCATCCGTCGCCTGGCCGAGCTGAACGTCATCTTCGCCGTGATCCTGCTGCTCTACGTGCTCATCGCCGGCCAGACCACGCACCTGCTCAACGCGCTGGTGAAGAACATCGGTGACTTCACCGCCTACTTCCCCTCCATGCTGCTGAACACCTTCGCCTATGACCCGCCCGAGGGCCAGTGGCTCGAGTGGTGGACGCTGTTCTTCTGGGCCTGGTGGATCGCCTGGGCACCGTTCGTGGGGCTCTTCCTGGCACGCATCTCGCGCGGCCGCACCCTGCGGCAGTTCGTCGTCGGCACCCTGATCATCCCGTTCGGCTTCATCCTGCTGTGGATCTCCATCTTCGGCAACGGCGCCATTTGGGAGTTCCTCTCCGGCAACACTGAATTCCTCACCGCAGCGGTGGAGACCCCCGAGTCGGGCTACTACATGCTGCTCGAGCAGTACCCCGGAGCCACCTTCACCATCGGGCTCTCGGTGCTGACCGGTCTGCTGTTCTACATCACCTCGGCAGACTCCGGCGCGCTGGTGATGTCCAACTTCACCTCGAAGGCGATCAACAGCACCGACGACGGCGCCCCGTGGCTGCGGATCTTCTGGGCGGTCGCCACCGGTGCCCTCACCCTGGCGATCCTGATGCTCGACGGCGTCTACACGCTGCAGATGGCCACGGTCATCATCGGCCTGCCGTTCTCCGTGGTGATGTACATCCTCATGCTGGGCATCTGGCGCGCCCTGCGCGTGGAGCACTACAACCAGGCCTCCCAGGAGGCTTCCCTGCCGTGGATGCTCTCCGGACGCATCCGGGACGCCTCCGACCGCGGCGGGGGGTGGCGACGCCGACTGGCCCGCCACATGACCTTCCCGACCGCCAAGCAGGTCACCCGGTATCTCGAAGAGACCGCCATCCCTGCGGTGGAAGAGGTGGCCGCCGAGCTGAAGTCCCAGGGCGCCGAGGTGACCTGCACCCGCGGGACCCTGCCTCACACCGACCTGCCGCAGGTCGACCTGCACGTCATGTTCGGCGACCAGAACGAGTTCAAGTACCAGGTCTATCCGATCGCCTACTCCGCGCCGAACTTCGCCCAGAACATGAAGGCCGTGGAGGACGTCTACTACCGGGTGGAGATCTTCTCCGCCACCGGGTCACAGGGCCACGACATCATGGGCTACACCAAGGATCAGGTCATCACCGACATCCTGGACGCCTACGAGAGGCACCTGACCTTCCTCACCATGAGCGAGGACGTCAACACGCAGGCACTCGGCACCGGGGGCCACATCCCGGACGAGTGGGACCACGACCGCACGACCTGAGAACCTGAGAAGGAGCACCATGACCACTGCCACACTGTTCATCGACGGAGCGTGGGTCCCGGCGGCCTCCGGTGAGACCCGCACGATCCACTGTCCCGCGGACGGCTCCGAGGTGGCTGTCGTCTCTGAAGCGGGCGAGACCGACACCCTCGCCGCCATCGCGGCGGCCCGGCGGGCCTTCGACTCCCGTGAGTGGGCCGACACCGCCGCCGCGACGCGCGGGGAGCTGCTCTTCGACGTCGCCGAGGCGATCACCCAGCGCAAGGACGAGTTCGCCCGGGCCGAGGCTCTGGACACCGGTAAGCGGTTCGTCGAGGCCCAGATCGACATGGACGACATCATCGGTTGCTTCAAGCACTTCGGGAAGCTGGCCGACGCCGATCCGGGCCGTCTGGTCGACGCCGGGGACCCGACGGTGATCTCCAAGGTCGTCTACGAGCCGGTCGGCGTCTGCGGGATGATCACTCCGTGGAACTTCCCGCTGCTGCAGGCCGCCTGGAAGATCGCCCCCGCCCTGGCCGCCGGCAACAGCTTCGTGCTCAAGCCCGCCGAGCTGACCCCGCACACCGGGATCCTCATCATGGACGTCCTCGACAAGCTCGGCCTGCCGGCCGGTGTGGCCAACCTGGTCACCGGCGCCGGCGCCTCCGCCGGCGCCCCGTTGGCCTCGCACCCGGACGTGGACCTCATCTCCTTCACCGGTGGTCTGGTCACCGGCCGGAAGATCGCGGCCGCCGCCGCGGAGACCGTCAAGAAGGTGGCCCTGGAGCTGGGTGGGAAGAACCCGAACGTGGTCTTCGCCGACGCCGACTTCGACGCCGCCGTCGACAACGCTCTCAACGCCGGTTTCCTGGACTCCGGGCTGGTCTGCTCCGCCGGCAGCCGCCTCATCGTCGAGGAGTCCATCGCCGAGAAGTTCGTGGACGAACTGGTCCGCCGGGCGGAGAACATCCGCATGGGAGGCCCGTTCGACGAGCAGGCCGAGACCGGTCCGCTGATCTCCGCCGAGCACCGGGACAAGGTCACCGACTACGTCACCCGCGGCGTGGAGGAGGGTGCGACCCTGCGCACCGGCGGGCACTGGGGCGGCGAGGAGCACAAGGACGGGTACTTCTACGCCCCCACAGTGCTCACCGGCGTCCAGCGCGGCATGAGCGTGGTCCGGGAAGAGGCCTTCGGTCCGGTCATCACCGTGGAGACCTTCACCAGCGAGGAGGAGGCCATCACCACCGCGAACGACACCAACTACGGCCTCGCCGGTGCGGTGTGGACCTCCGACGCCGGCCGGGCGCACCGGGTCTCCTCCCGGCTGCGCCACGGCACCATCTGGATCAACGACTACCACCCCTACCTGCCGCAGGCCGAGTGGGGCGGCTTCAAGCAGTCCGGGGTGGGCCGTGAGCTCGGCCACGCCGGCCTGGAGGAGTACCGCGAGGCCAAGCACATCTACCAGAACACTGAACCGGCTGTCTCTGGCTGGTTCTCGATGCCCGAGAAGTGAGTGAGGAGCACAACGTGACTGAGAAGACCTTCGACTACGTCGTCGTCGGCGGCGGGTCCGCCGGCGCCGCCGTCGCCGCCCGCCTCAGCGAGGACGCCGAGGTGACCGTGGCCCTGCTGGAGGCCGGCCCCACCGACGCCGACAAGGATGTGGTGCTGCAGCTGAACCGCTGGATGGAGCTGCTGGAATCCGGCTACGACTGGGACTACCCCATCGAAGAGCAGGCCAAGGGCAACTCCTTCATGCGGCACGCCCGCGCCAAGGTCCTCGGCGGCTGCTCCTCCCATAACTCCTGCATCGCCTTCTGGGCGCCGAAGGAGGACATGGACGAATGGGAGCAGCTGGGCGCCGCCGGGTGGAACGCCGAGTCCACCTACCCGCTGTTCCAGCGGTTGGAGACCAACGACGCCGCCGGGGAGCACCACGGCCGCTCCGGCCCGGTGCACCTGATGACCATCCCCCCGCACGACCCCTGCGGCGTCTCCCTGCTCGACGCCTGTGAGCAGGCCGGCATCCCCCGCGTCGAGTTCAACTCCGGCGAGACGGTGGTCAGGGGAGCGAACTTCTTCCAGGTCAACCGTCAGCAGGACGGGACCCGGTCGTCGTCGTCGGTGTCCTACCTCCACCCGATCCTGGACCGCGAGAACCTGACGATCCTCACCGACAGCTGGGTGCGCAAGATCCTCATCGATGAGGACCGCCGGGCCACCGGCGTGGAGGTCGTCAAGAACGCCTTCGGCCACGGTGAGACCGTCACCGCCACCCGTGAGGTCATCATCTCCGCCGGGGCGATCGACTCCCCGAAGCTGCTGATGCTCTCCGGCATCGGCCCGGCCTCCCATCTGGCCGAGCACGGCATCGAAGCTGTGGTCGACGCTCCGGGCGTGGGTGAGAACCTGCAGGACCACCCGGAGGCCGTCATCGGTTGGGATGCGAAGAAGCCGATGATCACCGAGGGCTACCAGTGGTGGGAGATCGGCATCTTCGCCGACACCCGTGAGGGTACCGAGACGCCGTCCGACAAGCCCGGCCGCCCGGACCTGATGATGCACTACGGGGCGGTGCCCTTCGACATGCACACGCTGCGTCAGGGCTACCCCACCAGCGAGAACACCTTCTGCCTGACCCCGAACATCACCCACGCGAAGTCCCGAGGCACGGTGCGGCTGCGCTCCCGCGACTTCCGGGACAAGCCGAAGGTGGACCCGCGGTACTTCACCGACCCGGAGGGCCACGACATGCGCGTGGCCGTGGAGGGCATCAAGCTGGCCCGGCAGATCGTCTCGCAGCCGGCGATGGCCGAGTGGGCCGGTGAGGAGCTCTACCCCGGCAAAGACGTGCAGACCGACGAAGAGATCGCCGACTACGTCTCTCGCACCCACAACACGGTCTACCACCCCGCCGGCACCGTCCGGATGGGCGCGGAGCAGGACGAGATGTCCCCGCTGGACCCCGAGCTGCGGGTCAAGGGCATCTCCGGGCTGCGCGTGGCCGACGCCTCGGCGATGCCGGAGCTGACCACCGTCAATCCGAACATCACCACAATGATGATCGGTGAGCGCTGCGCCGACCTGGTCAAGGCGGCCCGCTGACCCTGCTCAGGTGACATTGTGGACGCCCCGGGCGAGACTGATGGCATGAACACCGCCATCATCTCCGCCCGGGGCGTCTCCATGTCATTCCCCGACGGCGCCGGGGGCCGCACTCAGGCGCTCGACGGCGTCGACCTGACCGTGAGCCGCGGCGAGGTCCTCGCCCTGCTGGGCCCCAACGGGGCGGGCAAGACCACCCTGCTGGACATCCTCCTGGGGCTCACCACCCCTGAAGCGGGCGAAGTGCTCATCGACGGCGGCACCCCGCAGGCTGCGGTGCAGGCCGGCCGGCTCTCCGCGCTGCTGCAGTCCGGTGGCCTGCTGCCCGACCTCACGGCGGTCGAGACCGTGCGGATGATCGCCGCCCTGCACCGCGACCCGGCGGACGTCGACGAGGTCATCGACATCGCGGGGGTGCGCAGCTTCGCCTCACGTCCGGTGGGCAAATGCTCCGGCGGCCAGCAGCAGCGGCTGCGCTTCGCCCTGGCGCTGCTCCCCCGCCCGGAGATCCTCATCCTGGACGAACCCACCGCCGGCATGGACGTCACCGCCCGGCACGAGTTCTGGGACCGGATGCGTGCCCAGGCCGACGCCGGAACCACCGTCCTTTTCGCCACCCACTATCTGGAGGAGGCCGAGCAGTTCGCCCGCCGCACCGTGCTGATGGACCGCGGCCGGGTTCTCGCCGAGGGCCCCACCGAGGAGGTCCGCTCCCGGGCCGGGGCCGCCCATGTGTCGGTGACCTGGACACCCACCGAAGAGCAGCTGCTGGCGCTCCCCCCTGTACTCTCGGTGGCCTCCGAGGGCCCACGCACCATATTCCGCACCGACGACGCCGACACCCTGGCTCAGCATCTGCTCACCTGCACCGACGCGCACGGGCTCACCGTCCGGCCGGCCAGTCTCGAGGAGGCCTTCCGACTGCTGACCGAGACCCCCACCGAGGAGACCACGGAGGTGCGCCCGTGAGCCGCGGCTATCAGCTGGGCCGGTACATCGCCCTGGACTTCTGGCGGAATCTGCGCAACGTCGGCAACAGCTTCTTCGTGATCGTGCTGCCCACCGCGCTATTTCTGTTCTTCGGCACCACGATGGACTGGTCCGACAACCCCGTGGGTGAAGGCAATGTCAGCGCCTGGACGATGATCGCGATCGCCAGCTACGGCGCGGCGATGGCCACCACGTCCATGGCAGGAGCGGCCGCACTGGAGATTCAGCAGGGGTGGGGGCGCCAGCTGGCACTGACCGCCATGCCGCATCACGCCTTCGTGCTGGCGAAGTCGGTGGTCGCCGTCGGGATCGCCGTGCTCCCCGTCGTCGTGCTCAACGTGGTCGGCATCCTCACTGTGGCAGACATGCCGGCGGGTGTCTGGCTGGCCACCGCGACGCTCACCGTGCTGGGGTCTCTGCCTTTCGCGCTCTACGGACTGGCGATCGGCCTGAGCTTCCGCTCCGACGCCGCCGTCGGCGCCGCCACCGGACTGCTGGTGATCTTCAGCTTCATGGGCAACGCGTTCATGCCCCTGGACGGCATCCTGCTGGACATCGGCCGATTCACCCCGATGTACGGGGTGGTCGCCCTGGCACGCTATCCGCTCACCGACGGAGATCTGATCTCCATGGGGGCGACGGGTGAGACCGACCCGCTGTGGGCCGTGCTGCTGAACATCATCGCTTGGACGGTCATCTTCGGGACCGCCTGCCTGGCGCTGCAGCGCCGCCGGACCTCCCGGCGCTGAGGGCGCCCGCGACTGCCTGGAGGCGGAGGCCAGGCGAACCCTGCTTGCCGATGATCAGGTTCCGGTCCTCAGCCGCCTGGCCGTACAGCCTGCGCAGATGGGCCCACTCATGAAGGTACTATCGGGTGAACCTCCTCGGTGCGCCTTCGCGAGATCTTCTTCCGGGCACTCCGGTCGAGGACGGCGGGCCGAAGGGCATCGGCCCAGTCCTGGACCAGAACATCGAACTGAGCCACCAATGTCGCGGTGGGCAATGCGTCGAGCTTCTGGAGCTCAGATTCGTATCCGAGGAGATCCGGCGGCGCATTCTCCCAACGGCCAGATACAGTTCCCTGAGATATTCTCCAACGCACATACAAGACTATCAGTCGAATCTCCATGCCAGCCCGTCGCCAGCTAACTACCGTCGGTCGGGCCACGGCTTCTCCGACCAACACGTCGTCGAACTCATCCACAGCAACCTCCGCAGCCTGTAATTCTGGAGAAGCCAGCAAGGCACGGCGAAGGTGCGCGGCTTGCGCCAGAATCTCCCGGCGAGCTCGTTCCAAAACCCGCCAACGACTGTAGACCCACCCCACCAGACCGAGGCTGAGGGAGATCACAGTGGCGAGGGACAGCGCATCGCCCTCAGTGAGCCGCAGTGCAGTCGCCCAGATGTACCACATGAGGACTACCGCAGCGAGGGCTACAGCTACGACAGCCCACGCATACGACAGCCCACGCAATTCTCGACACATTGTGTATTGCGGATCCTTTCTCCACGCGACGGGAGTGGAGAATCGGGCCGCTACTTGCTCCGGCGAGCATGCCCACGAGGAGACTGACCGCCGCAAACAGCCCACCAAGGACGTATACAACGTCATTCGCTTGAGAGACGACCGTGAGACTCAAGCACACTAATAGGAGAATCGACACAGCGATGCTGAACGATGTAAGCACCCAAGGGAACCACCGCTGGATTGCGTCGATACACCGAGCAACATTCTCCATCGATTTATGATTAAGCCCAGAGAGAAGTAGTTTAATTCCGCCTGGAATAGCCCCAATACCGGCGATGTAGAGCACGAATGGCATAGCATCACTCAGCACCAGAGGATCAGTCGGCGGTTCGGACTTCAAATAAACGGCAATCCCAGCGATTCCCAAAAGAGCAACAAATACTCCCCCGATAATCCTCGGCCAAGACCACTCAGAACGCCGATAGATATCCAGGACCGATGTAGAGAGTGATGCAACTGTGTCCTTGAGGAGACTCTCAATCATAGTTCACCATCTCATACGGCAAGCGACCTCGCCGCCGGGTTCAGCAGCTCCGGAGAGAGGTTCAGCACGCGCAGTCGGGACTGGGCGATGATCTGCTCATCGGTGAGGCCTGCGATGTGCGCAGCCTCATCCTCCGGGGTGAGCGCGTCGTCAAGCCCGCCGCGCGGCAGTGAGCTGCTCACCGGGCCGAGGGTCAGCGGCACGTCCACCACCGTCACCGAGGCCGGGGTCAACGGGATGGACTGGGCGCGGTCGATCAGCTCCAGGTGTTCCAGCAGCACGCGCAGGGCAGCCCCGTGGCTGACGGCGACCGCAGTGCGCACCGCGAAGCTCAGATCCGGAGACGCGGTGGGCTCGATCTGCGCGGTGCCCCGCACGACCCCGCAGAAGACCGTGAGCATCCTCTCCGCCAGCTGCTGGTGGGTCTCCCCGCCGGCAGGGGTATACGTCCCTGCCCGCCAGGCGGAGAACTCCTCAGGTTCACGATCGCGGATGTCCGCGGCGTAGGCGCCCTCCCACTCGCCGAGATTCTGCTCCATGAGCTCGTCCCACACGCGCGGGGTCAGGTCCAGGCCGAACTGCGCGAAGGTCTGCTGGGTGCGCACCAGGGAGGAGACATGCCCCTGCTGAGGATTCTGTGCCCGGACGAACCCACCGGTGATGGCCGCCTGCCGTTCCCCGGTGACGGCCAGCGAGATGTCCGAGCGGCCCTGCAGCCGATGCGCACGGTTCCAGTCGGTCTCACCGTGGCGGCAGAGCAGCACGCGGATCATGAAGGGTCTCCTACCGGTAGGGATTCCTGACGAGGACACCTTATGCCATCGCGTGGTCACCGCACCTGATGACCTCGCGCGGCGGCGACGCCGTGTCAGTGGTGGATGGGATGCTGGGAAGCATGGAATGGACGTTGTTTCCCCTTGGTCTGCTGCTCGGTCTGATCCTCGGCGCCGCCGGTGCCATGGTGCTGCTGCGTCGCCTGCGCGATGCTGAACAGGACGACGGCGCCTCCTTGCGCGAGCAGCTTCACGCCGCCCAGCTGGAGGCCAGCGCCGCGTCGGCTCGGTTGCAGGCCCTGGAACAGCGGCACCAGGACGACGCCGAAGCGGCCCGGGAGCGGGAGACGCTGGTGGAGATGCTCCACCCGGTCCGGCGCGGGGTGACGGAGATGCAGCAGCGGGTCCAGGAACTGGAGAAGGAGCGGGCCGCCCAGCATGCCGCGCTGAGCCGGCAGCTCACCGAGGCCGCACAGAACGACCAGCGGCTCTATGACTCCACCCAGGCGCTGATGGGCAGCCTGCATTCGACCTCGGCTCGCGGCTACTGGGGTGAGGTGCAGCTGCGCCGCATCGTGGAGGCCGCGGGGATGATCCCGCACGTGGACTTCGTCGAGCAGCACTCCGGCACCGGAGGGGACGGTGCCGCGTTGCGTCCGGACATAGTCGTCCAACTGCCCGGGGCCCGGCAGCTGGTCATCGATGCGAAGGCTCCGTTGAGCCCGCAGGACGGCGCCGCGCAGGCGAAGGCGCTGAAGCACCACATCGGGGTGCTCGCCTCGAAGGACTACGCGGCCACCGTGGAGAACTCCCCGGAGGTGATCTTCTGCTTCGTGCCGGCGGAATCGCTGCTGTCCTCCGCGCTGGAGGCGGACCCCGGGCTGCTGGACCACGCCCTGGACCGCGGAGTCTCCCTGGTCTCCCCCACCTCGCTGCTGGCCGCGCTGAAGGCCGTGGAGACCTCTTGGCGGCAGGAGCGCCTCGCCCAGAACATCCGGGAGATCGTCGACCATTCCCGTGAGCTGTATCGACGTCTGGCGAAGATGAGCGACCACCTCGGCAAGACGGGCGAGAAGCTGCGGCAAGCCGTGCAGGCCTACAACCAGCTCATCGGCAACATCGAGAGGCAGGTACTGCCGAAGGTGGAGACCATCAGCCGCCTGCAGCTGGCCCCGCAGGCCGAGGGAGACGAGTCCGACGAGCACACCGCCCTGGAGGATCTCGGGGAGACGCTGTCTCTGCAGCCAGTGGACGCGGAGGTCAACGATCTCGGCCCGCGCCTGTCCCGCGGCACCGCATGACGCGCCATCCTCCGTAGTAGGCTCGGACCACGATCACCACCACCTGTGAAGGACGACATGAGCAACCAGTACCAGCCCTCTGACCCTCATCAGTTCCAGCAGCAGCCCTACGCGCCGCAGCCGGGACAGGTCCCGCCGGTCGCCGCCCCGGTGAAGAGCCACGCCGCGGCGATCATCCTCTCCCTGTTCCTCGGGACCCTTGGCATCGACCGTTTCTACCTCGGCCACATCGGCCTGGGCATCGCCAAGCTGCTGCTCAGCTGGCTCACCTTCGGCATCTGGCAGCTCATCGACCTGATCCTGGTCATCACCAAGGGCACCCAGGGGCTCAAAGCGATCCGCTGGACGTGACCCGCCCTCGGGTCACCGCTGCGGGTCAGACGCTCAGGCCGAAGACCCACAGCAGCAGTGTCATCGACACCAGGGTGATCACCACGACGGCGGCCACGTTGAGCCAGACGCCACCCTTGACCATCTGGCCGATGGTCACATAGCCGGAGCCGTAGGCGATCGCGTTCGGCGGGGTCGCCACCGGCAGCATGAAGGCGCAGGTCGCGGCCAGCGCCACCGGAGCGGCCAGCACCAGCGGATCCACTCCGGTGCCCATGGCCACACCAGAGGCCACCGGCAGGAACGTGGCCGCCGTCGCGGTGTTGGACGTCATCTCGGTCAGGATCAGCACCCCGGCCGCGGCGAGCAGCACCAGCACCCACACCGGCACCGTGGTCAGGCCCTCCATCTGTTCACCCATCCAGGAGCTCAGCCCTGAGGCCGAGAACTGGGAGGAGAGCGCGAGCCCGCCTCCGAAGAGCAGCAGCACGCCCCAGGGCAGCTTCGCCGCGTACTCCCAGTCCAGCAGGCGGACCCCACGGTTCGCCCCACCGGGCAGCAGGAACAGCAGCAGCCCGACCACCATAGCGATGCCGGCGTCAGAGATGAACGGGTCATCCATGCCGAGCAGCTGGTCAGAGACCAGCGGGATCGATACCCAGCTGACCGCCGCGGCGATGAAGATCAGCAGCACCCGCAGCTCACCGGCGCTCATCGGCCCCAGCTTCGCCAGCTCACTGCGGATCAGATCCGAGCCGCCGGGGATCGTCGAGAGCTCCGGACGGAACAGCAACCGGGTGAGCACCACCCAGACGAGCACGAGCATCACGATCGCGATGGGCACTCCCACCAGCATCCACTGGCCGAAGCCGATGGTGACGTCGTGGTTGGTGCTCATATGTCCCACCAGCAGGGCGTTCGGCGGGGTCCCGATGATCGTGGAGACCGACCCCACAGAGGCGGCGTAGGCGATGCCCAGCATCAGCGCCGTGCCGAAGTTGGACTTCACCGCCTGGGCCTGTTCGGCCGGGTCGGCGCCCTCCTCCGGGACCGCGCCGGGGTCCTGCCCCGTGGCGATGCGCTGGACCAGCATCAGCACCGAGATGCCGATGGGCAGCATCATCACCGCCGTGGCGGTGTTGGAGACCCACATCGACAGGAACGCGGTGGCGATCATGAAGCCACCGATCAGATTCACCGGCTTCGAGCCCATGGCACGCAGGGTCAGCAGCGCGATGCGCCGATGCAGGTTCCATCGCTGCATCGCCAGGGCCAGCATGAAGCCGCCCATGAACAGGAAGATGATGTTGTGGCCGTAGTTCGCACCGATCACATCGACGGTCACCGGCTCGTCTCCGGCCTCCGCAGCGGGCACCAGCACGGGGAACACCACCAGCGGCAGCAGGGCGGTGGCCGGGATCGGGATGGCCTCCGTCATCCACCACACCGCCATCAGCACCGCGGTGGCGGCGGTCAGCCGGGGCCAGACGTCCATGTCCCCGGGCATGATCAGGTAGATCAGCCCGGCGCCGGCCAGACCCGCGAAGAGTCCGATGAGCCGCCGCAGGAACGTCGGCCGGGGCAGAGCCTCGGCCCTGGCTCCGACAGAGTGCAGCTGGTGCTGCTCTCCGGCTGACTTCCGGGGATCGTAGTTTGTGAGGTGCTCACCGGCGACGCGGGAACCCGGGGTCATCATCGATCTGTGCTCCTGGTCTGCAGTGGTCAGGGCGTCACGACCCACAGGACGTGACGAGCAGCACAGATGCTACCCGTGACGCGGCTCACTCAGTCGCGCTTGCGACCGCCGCGCGTGTTGGAGTCGTCCCCGACCTCCTGGAGAGCCTTGCGGATCTCCTTGGGCAGGCTGAACATGATGTCCTCCTCGGCAGTGACGACTTCCTCGACGTCGTCGTAGCCGTAATCGGCCAGCAGCCGCAGCACGTCCTGGACCAGGACCTCCGGGACCGAGGCGCCTGAGGTGACGCCGATGGTCTGGGCGTCCTCGAACCAGGCCTCGTCGACCTGGTTGGCGAAGTCCACCCGTTCGGCGCGCCTGGCCCCGTACTCCTGGGCCACCTCCTTGAGCCGCACGGAGTTCGAGGAGTTCGCCGACCCGACCACGATGACCAGATCCACCTGCGGAGCGACCTTCTTGATCGCGGCCTGCCGGTTGGAGGTCGCGTAGCAGATGTCATCGCTGGGCGGGTCCTGCAGGTGGGGGAACCGCTCCTTGAGTTTCTGGACGGTCTCCATGGCCTCATCCACCGAGAGCGTCGTCTGCGAGAGCCAGATGAGCTTGTCCGGATCCGGGACCTCGATCTGGTCGACCTCCCAGGGGCCGTTGACGATCGTGGTGTTCTCCGGGGCGTGCCCGAAAGTCCCTTCGACCTCCTCGTGGCCGTCATGGCCGATGAGCAGGATGTGGAAGTCGTCCTTGGAGGTGAAGCGGACCGCCTCACGGTGGACCTTCGTCACCAGCGGGCAGGTCGCGTCGATGGTCTGCAGGTTGCGCTCGGCCGCGGTCTGCTTCACCGCCGGGGAGACCCCGTGGGCGGAGAAGATCAGCAGCTCGCCTTCGGGGACCTCGTCGGCCTCTTCGACGAAGATCACGCCCTTCTCGGTGAGCGTGTCGACCACGTGGCGGTTGTGCACGATCTCCTTGCGCACATACACCGGAGGACCGTACCGCTCGAGAGCCTTCTCCACAGCGATCACGGCCCGGTCGACTCCGGCGCAGTAGCCGCGCGGCGCAGCGAGCAGCACCTTCCGGTCCCCGGAGAACGACGAGGCGGCCGCCACCTCCTCAGGGCTTCTGCGCTGGCGCGGCACCATCGGCGTCGGCACGGAGATGTGCTGGGTGCGCGAGGGAGCTTCCGGAGTCGCACGCGTAGTCATGCCGGTCAGTCTACCGGCCAGGCCGGCTCTCCTCAGACTCGGAGCAGCTCATCGTGACCGGCCTGACCTCTGCCGCGGTCCGCCGTCCGGTGCCGGGTGAGGGTCGCACCCAGCAGCCCCAGCACGACGACGGCGCCGCAGGCTCCGGTGAAGATCCACCAGGCAGGCTGGGCCCAGTCGGTGAAGCCGACCTGGACGTGCTCCAGCAGTGCACCCACGGCCTGAGGCACCGGCTGATGCGGGGTCAGATCCGGCGACGCGGCGGTCAGCGCGACCCCTGCGCCCAGGACGACGCCGAGGAGTCCGCCCAGCGACAGCGCGGCCCATCGGCCGCGGCCGAGCCCGATCAGCACTCCGGCCAGGGCCAGCACGCCGGCGGCGCCGGCCAGCACCGGCCAGTGCCGCGAGGCCTCGGCCGCTGCCGCCCACTGGTAGGGGTCCACACCGTCTTCGGCGACGGCGTCGAGGTCCACGATGACCTCCGGGGCGAGCGCGTCGAAGCTGGAGTCGTCGAGGAACGGCAGCCAGCCCAGCAGGCCGTCGAGGCTCTCACGCAGCGGCTCGGTCATCGCCGCGGCCACTGGGCTGAGGTCCAGCGCCACGGTGAGGTCCTCGGGCGAGCCGGTCCCGCCGTCGTGGAAGAGCCGCTCGAGCTCGGCCTCGAGGTCCTGCCGGGTGGCCTGCAGGGAGTCGTCCCAGGCCTCCAGGATCCGCTCGTCCTCGAGCATCGAGGAGGCTATGTCGGAGATCGTCGCCTGGACCCCCGAGGGGAGGGCGTCGGGGTCCTGGTCGGTGAGCTCGTCGACCATCAGCGCGACCATGGCCTCGCTGAAGCGTTCCTGGGCGGGCAGGTCCCCCGCGATCTGCTGCACCGGCTCCTGATCGCGGAGCAGCTGGTCGATCTGCGCTCCGGCCAGTGCGGCGGCGGCGAGCAGGGCCGCCAGCAGGGTGCACAGTGTGCTGAGCAGGTGACGCACGTCGGCTCCTGTCCTCCACCGGGTGCTGTTCCTCCACAGTGTCCGGGTCAGCGGAGGGTTCTCCACACCCTGACCTGCGGGGAGGAACGTGTCGGCGCAGATGAGTAGAGTGTCTGGCAGCATCGATCGTACCGGCGTCCAAGGAGGAACTGTGAGCCAGGCACATTCCGATGACCACCTGGAGCGGTCCGTGATGCCGGCGACGAGCCGCGAGACCTCCCCGGAGACGCCGTGGCCGCTGAGCCACTTCTCCGGCAAGCTGAAGGCCCACATCGACAAGGTCGCGCCCACCTGGGTGGAGGGGCAGCTGGTCGAGTTCACCCTGCGCAACGGCAACGCCTGGATGACGCTGCGAGATCTCGAGCAGGAGGTCTCCTTCAACGCGGTGGCGTGGCGTCAGGTGGCCTCCGGCCTGGACGGCGTCGTCCAACCCGGCTCCCGCGTGGTCGCCCAGGTGCGTCCGAACCTCTATGCGAAGACCGGTCGGCTCTCCCTGGTGACCCACCAGATGCGGCCCGTCGGACTGGGCGACCTGCTGGCCCGGGTGGAGCAGCTGAAGAAGCAGCTGGCCGCCGAGGGACTGTTCGCCGCCGAGCGGAAGAAGCCGCTGCCGCTGCTCCCCCGCCGCATCGGCCTGATCACCGGCCGGGACTCCGATGCGAAGAAGGACATCCTGCGCAACACCCATGCCCGGTGGGCCGCGGCCCAGTTCGAGATCCGCGAGGTCGCCACCCAGGGCACGGCCGCCCCGGTCGAGGTGACCGCCGCCCTGACCGAGCTCGATGCTCTCGCGGAGGTGGACGTCATCGTCATCGCCCGCGGCGGCGGCGCCCTGGAGGAGGTCGTGCTGCCGTTCTCCGACGAACGCCTCATCCGGGCCGTGGCGGCCGCCCAGACACCGGTGGTCTCGGCCATCGGCCACGAGGCGGACCGTCCGCTGCTCGACGAGGTCGCCGATGTCCGAGCCTCGACCCCCACCGGCTCGGCGAAGCTACTGGTGGTCGACGCGGCCCTGGAGCGGGAGAACATCGCCCAGGCTCGTGCCCGGATGTCCACCGGTGTCCAGCGTCTGGTGGCGCGGGAGGCCGAATGGCTGCAGGCGATGCGTTCTCGGCCCGTGCTGGCCCAGCCGCAGACCATGGTCACAGTCCGCGCCGAGGAGCTGGACGGCCTGCGCCGTCGCGCCCTGGTCTCGGTAGAGGCCTCGGTGGCCCGTGCCCGGGACTGGGTCGGTCAGGCCCGAGCCCGTGTCACGGGGCTGTCTCCGCAGTCGACGCTGGATCGTGGCTACGCCGTCGTGCAGGCACATTCGCAGGCGCAGGCCCTGGACGACGCCGGCCTCCCCACCACCCGCAGCGGGTGGCAGATCGTGCGCGAGGCCACCGAGGTCGGACCCGGCTCGCCGCTGCGCGTCATGGTGGCCCGTGGTGAGCTGACCGCGCGGACCGTGCACGTGATGGCCGGCGCTGAGGCCACTGACACCGCAGGCTCCGCAGACACCACCGACGAGGATCAGGACTGAGAGGAAGAGGAGCGCACATGGCACAGAACCCTGAGGAGGGCTTCTCCGGCGCCCAGCTGGAGGACATCGAGGCGATGACCTACGAGCAGGCCCGGGAGGAGCTGATCGCCGTGGTCACCAAGCTGGAGACCGGCGGGGCCCCGCTGGAGGAGTCTTTGGCGCTGTGGCAGCGCGGCGAAGCGCTGGCCGACCGCTGTGAGCGGTGGCTCGACGGCGCCTCCGCCCGGCTGGAGGAGGTTCGCCGCAGCCTGGAGGGTGCCCAGGAGGCCTGAGAGCGGTCAGCTCGCCAGTAGGCGAGCCCGCTCCGCCTCGATGTCGTAGTCGGCCTGGGGCCATTCCAGGTCCAGGTCCTCCAACGCCGCGATGAGCAGCTCCTGGACCGCCAGCCGGGAGTACCACTTCCGGTCCGCTCCGACGATGTGCCACGGGGCCCAGTCCGCGTCGGTCGCCTGCAGCAGCCCCGCATAGACGGTGCGGAACACCTCGAAGTCGGTGCGCGCGTCGGCATCGGAGGGGTCGTACTTCCAGTGCTTGTCTCGTCGGTCCAGCCGGGAGAGCAGACGCTCGAGCTGCTCCTCGGCGGACACGTGGAGGAACACCTTCACCAGCACGAAGCCCCGGTCCACCAGCTCCTCCTCGAAGAGCCGCAGCGTCTCCGTGCGCGCGGCCAGCTCTTCGGGATCCAACGCCCCGGTGACCGCGGGGACCAGCACGTCCTCATAATGCGAACGGTCGAAAACCCCGACGCGGCCGGGGGCGGGGAGCCGGCGGATGATCCGCCGCAGATAGTGCTCCCGACGTTCGGCCTCCGTGGGGCGGCCGAAGCCGGTCACCGCAAGCCCCAGCGGATCCATCGAGCCGGCCACGTGCTTGACCATGCCGCCCTTGCCTGAGGCATCCATGCCTTGGAGCACCAGCAATACCCGCGGGCCGTGAGGCAGCTCCTCCAGCGCCTCCAGGACCTCCTCGGTGAGCATCTTCTCGCGGCGACGCCGCTGGCTCGGGGAGGTCTCGGGCGTGCGGCGCGCCAGTCGAGCCATGAGGTCCTGGCGGGTCTGCTCGGCGGCGGCCGCCTGATGGGCCCAGAACCGCTCCTGAGCCTCGGCCAGGGCCGCGGCCCGTGCGGACAGCTCACGCCGCCCGCGCTTCTTTTTTCCGGAGAACTCTAGGCGACGCCGCGTCGGGAGCTGCTCCAGCCTCAGCGGGCCGTCCCCGCCCGGGACGCGCCAGATGCCGCGGGGATCAGCGTCGAAGGGCTGAGCAGTCACCGAGACCTCTCAGCCGCGCGCGGCCACGGCGCGGTAGGTCTCCAGGAAATCGGCGATGCCGCCGATGGCGGCCTCCAGCTCCTCCACCCCGGGCAGGGTGACCAGGCGGAAGTGGTTGTCGTCGATCCAGTTGAAGGCCCGGCCGTGGGAGACCAGGATCTTCTGCTGGCGCAACAGCTCGATGACGAAGGCCTCGTCATCCTCGATCGGGTAGATCTCCGGATCCAGCCGCGGGAACAGATACAGCGCCCCGTCAGCCTGCTCCACAGTGACCCCTTCGATCTGAGAGAGCAGACGGTGCGCGGTGGTGCGCTGCTCATGCAGCCGTCCCCCGGGGGCAATCAGATCCTCGATGGACTGGTGCCCGCCCAAGGCCGCCTGGATGGCGTGCTGGGCCGGCACATTGGCGCACATGCGCATGTTCATCAGCAGGGTCAGACCCTCGAGGTAGTTCTTCGCCCGATGCTTCGGCCCCGAGACATAGATCCAGCCGGAACGGAAGCCCGCCACCCGCCAGGTCTTCGACAGCCCCGAGAACGTGATCGTGAAGACATCGTCGGAGAGCGTGCAGACGTTGACCATCTCAGCGTCGTCGAAGGTGATGTTCTCGTAGATCTCGTCCGCCAGCAGGATCAGATTGTGCCGCCGGGCGATGTCGACCATCGCCTCGAGGACCTTCTTCGGGTACACCGCCCCGGTGGGATTGTTCGGATTGATGATCACCAGCGCCTTGGTGCGGTCGGTGACCTTCGACTCGATCTCCTCGGGATCCGGCCACCAGTGGTTCTGCTCATCACAGATGTAGTGGACCGCCCGACCGCCGGCCAGCGTGGTGGCGCCGGTCCACAGCGGATAGTCCGGCGCCGGGATGAGCACCTCGTCGCCCGGGCCCAGCATCGCCTGCAGCACCATGGTGATCAGCTCGGAGACCCCGTTGCCCAGGTAGATGTCGCCCGGGTCGGTGTCGGTCATGCCGCGGGACTGGTAGTACTGCGCCACGGCGATGCGGGCTGAGTAGATCCCCTGCGAGTCGGAGTACCCCTGTGCGTCGGCGAGGTTGTTGATCATCGTCATCCGGATCGAGTCCGGTGCCTCGAAGCCGAACGGTGCCGGGTTGCCGATGTTCAGCCGGGTGATCTTATGGCCTTCACGTTCCAGCCGCGCCGCCTCCTGGGCGATGGGGCCCCGGACGTCGTAGCGGACGTCGCGGAGCTTGGGCGACTGGGTGAACTCCTCGAACTCCTGCATCCCCCTATCTTGCCTCACCGGAGGCCCCGGCGGTGCAGATGACACCGCACCCTCAGAGCACCCTGCTGGCGGCCACGGCATCGCGATACCCCGCCAGGAAGTCGGCGATGCCGCCGATGGCTTCCTCGAGCTCCTCCACGGCAGGCAGGGTGACCAGGCGGAAGTGGTTGTCATCGATCCAGTTGAAGGCCCGACCGTGGGAGACCAGGATCTTCTGCTGCCGCAGCAGCTCGATGACGAACGCCTCGTCGCTCTCGATCGGGTAGATCTCCGGATCCAGCCGGGGAAACAGGTACAGCGCCCCGTCGGCCTGCTCCACGGTGACCCCTTCGATCTGGCGCATCAGCTCGTAGGCCACCTGGCGCTGCTCGTAGAGCCGGCCTCCCGGCTCGATGAACTCGTTGATGGACTGGTACCCGCCCAATGCGGTCTGGATGGCGTGCTGGGCCGGCACATTGGGGCACATCCGCAGATTGGACATCAGGGTCAGGCCCTCGAGGTAGTTCTTCGCCCGGTGCTTCGGCCCGGAGATGTAGATCCAGCCGGAGCGGAAGCCCGCCACCCGCCAGGTCTTCGACAGCCCGGAGAAGGTGATCGTGAAGACATCGTCGGAGAGCGTGCAGGCGTTGACCATCTCGACATCGTCATAGGTGATCTTCTCGTAGATCTCATCCGCCAGCAGGATCAGATTGTGCCGCCGGGCGATGTCGACCATCGCCTCCAGGGTCTCCTTCGGGTACACCGCCCCGGTGGGATTGTTCGGATTGATGATCACCAGCGCCTTGGTGCGGTCGGTGACCTTCGACTCGATCTCCTCGGGATCCGGCCACCAGTGGTTCTGCTCATCACAGATGTAGTGGACCGGCCGCCCCGCGCACAAGGTGGTCACGGCCGTCCACAGCGGGTAGTCCGGCGCCGGGATGAGCACCTCGTCGCCGGGGTCGAGCATCGCCTGCAGCACCATGGTGATCAGCTCGGAGACCCCGTTGCCCAGGATGACGTCCTCGACCTCGGCGTCCCTCATCCCCCGGGTCTGGTAGTACTGCGCCACGGCCGTGCGGGCCGAGTAGATGCCCTGCGACTCGGAGTAGCCCTGCGCGGTCGGCAGGTTCTTGATCATGTCGACCAGGATGGAATCAGGGGCTTCGAAGCCGAACGGTGCGAGATTGCCGATGTTCAGCTTGGTGATCCGGTGCCCAGCGGCTTCGAGGCGGGCCGCCTCCACCGCGATGGGACCACGCACGTCATAGCGGACGCCGCGCAGCTTGTGCGACTGGGTGAACTCCTCGAACTCCTCCATGAAGCAATACTGCCTCATGCGTCAAGACCTTCACGATCCTCAAGGCCCTGGTCAGCCCCAGTGATCCGGCTGCGCGATGAGGTTCTCCTCCACCAGCCAGTACTCGGCCGCCTCCTGCGGACTCAGCCCGTCCTCGCCGTCGATGAGCTGCCGCAGGGTGACCATGGCCTCGTCGTCCAGCCGTCGGGCAACCTCCTCGACGATCTCCGGCATCTCCTCGGAGAGCCCGGTCGGCACCACCGGCACGTACTGGTCCTCACCGAAGGCCTGCTCCGTGTCAGTGAGCGCCACCAGGGCATGCTCACGGATCCCCGGGTGCGAATCGGTGATGATCGCCGCATCGACGTCGGCGGTGATCACCTGGTGCAGCAGCTCCGTCTCCGTGCCGGTGAGGACCTCCTCCGGCTCGCAGTCATAGAGATCGTCCAGCAGCGGCTCCGGGTCCGGGAGGTCCTGGCGCACTCCGATGCGCAGTTCGTCGCAGGCCGCGGCGAAGGCCGGGTCGTCCGCCTCGGCGCTGAGCTCGATCTCGTGCTGCTCGGCCGTGACCGTGGTGATGACCAGCGCGTTGGACAGCACCGCCGCCGAAGGCTCCAGCAGCTCGGCCCCCTCCAGCTCGGAGGAGGCCGCCTCGATCAGCTCCTGTGCGGACGGGCTGGGTGCCACGCCGACGTCGGCGTCATCCGCCTCGTCATCCGCCTCGTCATCCGCCTCGTCCGCTGCCTGGTCCGCTGCCTCCTCGAGCGCGTCCAGCTCCTCGACCAGCGGCAGCGTCCGGGCCAGCACCATGTCATAGCCGGGATCCTCGTCCTCAGTCAGGGCCGCCGCCAGCGACCCGACGCCCCCCTCACGGGTGTCCACCAGCGCCGGCGTCTCGCGGGAGTTCAACGCCAGGGAATAGATGTGCGCGACGGAGCGATCCAGCGGCTCATCCGGCACCACGATGGTCCAGGCCCGCTCGGCGGCGTCCCCGGTGGGCTCCTCGGCAGGCGGTGGACCGGCGCAGGCCGACACCAGGGCGATCACCCCCAGCAGAGGCGCCGCGGGCGTCAGGGTGCAGCGGACGGCCGGAGAAGTCATGGCTGCCATTCTAGGCAGGAGGCGGCCCGATGACGTCGACAGTGCACGTCACCGTCCCCGAGCGCTTAGGCTGGAGGTGATGACCAGTGATCCTGCCGATGTCGACGTGGAGCTGCCGGGCGCCGCTCCGCTGATCACCCGTCTGCAGTCCCTGCTGCACGGACCGCAGACGACCGAACCGCGCGCCGAGACCGCCCGGGGCTGGCTGGACCTCGCCTACGAGGCGGCCTACGGGGAACGCTACCGGGCCGCGGCGGAGGCCGCCCGCGCCGGGCTGGACGCCCCCGGCGCCGACGACCCGGAGAACCGGCTGATGCTGCTGCGGATCCTCTCCGGGGTCCATGAGATGCGCGGTGACACGGAAGCCTCCTCCCCCTATGTCGCCCAGCGGGTGGCCCTCCTGCGCCGCCTGGGTCGCACCCGTCAGGCGCAGATCGAGGAGGACCTGGGGCCGATGCTGCTGCGCGAACCCGACCACGTCGAAGGGGAGATCCTCGCCCGGGTCGCCGAGCAGCTGCGGGAGGAGGATGCCGCGGCCGGACGGCCCAGCCTGGAGCTGGCCGACGTGCTCTCCTCCCAGGCGGTGCGGGTCCTGCATGACGAAGGCCCGGAGGCCGCCCTGCCGGTCGTCGAGGAGGCCGTCGACATCCTCAACCGGCTGGACCGCCCGGAGGCGCTGGCCGGAGCCCGCATGTTCCTCGCCCACACACTACTCCTCAGCGGGGAGTCCTCCCGGGCGCTGCACGTGACCGATGAGGTCATGGCCGCCCCGGCGAACCGGGCGGTGCGCGGGGCCATGGCGATGCTGCGGGCCACCATCCACCACCACGACGACAAGCCCCAGGAGGCGATCGCCGATGCGATCAGCTCCGTGGAGCTCTACGCCGCCTGCGGCGTCCGGAAGGGTGCGGCCTCCGCCGCGGCGCTGCTGGCCGGGATGACCGCCGCCGTCGAGCAGGGCGAGGTCTCGGTGCTGGCCTGGCGGGTCGCCGTGCAGCAGGCCGAGCTGGGTGAGTTCCCGGAGTCGAGGATGCTGACCCTCGCCCTCGGCCAGCAGCTGCTCGAGCTGGAACGCTTCGACGAGGCGGAGAAGGTCCTCGACGCGCTCTCCGTCCGATTGGCCAGCTCCGAGGACGACGTCTCGGTGCGCGCCCGCTCCCTGATGGGGCTCGGTCATTCCGTCACCCAGCAGAAACGGCCCCTGGAGGCCATGGCGCACTGGGAGGAGGCCGCCGAGCTCTTCCTCACCGCCGAAGAGCAGGAGGAGTCGGCTCGCGCGCATCTGGCCGCAGGTGCCCTGGCCGCCTCGCTGGAACGGTTCGAAAGCGCGGAGACCCACCACCGTCAGGCTCTCCAACTGGCCCGTGCGATCCAGGAGGACGACCCGGCGATCCTGGTGCAGGCGCTGCACGCGCTGGGCCACCTGCTCACCCGTCGTGAGAACGCCGACGGCGTCGCCCTCCTGCAGGAGGCCCTCGACGTCGCCCAGGAGCACGGCTCCGACTGGCAGGTCGCCGACATCACCGACTCCCTGGCCCGCGGCTACGTCGCCCTGGGCGACGGATCTGCCGCCGTCGCCCGAGCTCTGGACGCCGCCGACCTGTTCCTCGCCGCCGATGACGATCGCTCCGCCGGCGGGGCGGAGATCTTCGCCGGGAAGGTGCTGCTGGAGATGGGCCGCGCCGACGAGGCCGAGGCGATCCTGCGCATGGCCGTCGGTGACCGTCAGTCCGAACAGGATCTGGTCGCCGAGGCGTTGGAGGGACGCATCGACGCACTGATGCGTCAGGGCAAGGCTGACGAGGCCGCCGAGCTGCGCCGCGAGCTCACCCGGCTCAAGCGGCGCATGAAGCCCTAGCGCCCCGTGAGCCCTAGCGCGCCGCGAACCCTAGCGGTAGCCGGTGAGGTCCTCGGGCCACTGCGGCAGGGCAGGACCGGCGCGGACGAAACCCATCAGCGACTCCGCACAGGTCAGTCGGTGCTCCGCCTGAGCCTCCCAGCCATCCCGGCGCGAATCACGGGCCCCGGCCACCAGGGACAGCGCCACAGAGGCCGCCCGCAGCCGCAGCGCCTCGGGGTCCACCCCCTGGGCGAAGGCCCGGGCGAAGCGGTCCAGCGCCGCCGGGGCATGCACATAGCGGGAGTCGACCGCCGGCAGCACGGCGATGTGCCCCAGGAAGCAGGCCAGATCGTCGACCCGATGCCCCGGCCCCAGCGAGTCGACGTCGAGCAGACAGGAGACCGTGTCCTCGGCCATGAGCACATTGGCCTCGTAGAAATCCCCATGGGTGGGCACCACCGGTCCGCGGTCGGTGCGCGGCAGACCGGTCAGCACCGCACGCTCCAGGCGACGGATCCGCTCGGCGCACTGCGGCAGGGCGGAGACGGCGGCTGAGGCATAGGCGGGCAGGCGGTCGGTCCAGGCGTCCCGCGCTGGCAAGGTCATCACCGAGACCGGCATGGTGTCCAGCAGGAGGAGGAACTGTGCCGGGTCCACGGCGGCCCCGCCGTCGGCGAGCAGCTGCTCGGCCAGGGACTCGCCGCTGCCCTCCTGCAGGGCGACCACGTCGGCGACCGGCTCACGGACCGGCCGGGGGGCAGGGATCCCGGCGTCGAGCAGCATCCGGTGTCGGGCGTCGAGGTCGGCGGCCCGGCCGGCACGCAGCACCTTCAGGTACAGGCGCGTGCCGTCGTCGAACTCCGCGGCGATCACCGCCCGGCGCAGCGGACGGTAGCTGATGGTCTCCAGGGCGATCAGGCGTCGGCCCGCGCCCCACTGCTGGGCCACAGAGGTCGGGTCGGTGGCCAGCCGCAGACCCGGCAGCGACGGGTCCAGGGGGTGCTGCCAGATCGCCAGCCGCCCATGGGGGCTGTGGGAGTAGATGATCCCCTCCGCGTCGGCGGGCACCGTCTCGGTGGTCATCCCGACATAGAGCTCGTCCACATGATCGGAGGTCTCGGTGTACACCCCGGCGGGCCAATGACGCGGCACCACCGGACGCGCCGTGGCCACCCGGTAGATGCCTGTCACTCCCGCGCCGGGCCGGTGCTGCAGAGACTCCAGGTGGATGGAGGTCGGGTAGACCCCGGTGTGCTGGACGGCCACCGAGATCGGCGAATGGGCGTCATAGGACTCCATGAACGCCAGCTGCTTGGCCTCCAGCTGGGCAGTGCTCGGCGAGGGGGCGGCCCGCGGGGCCTGGGGTGGGAGGTCGACTGCCATAGAGGTGGGTGGGCTCAGGCTCGCCGGCGCTTCAGCACGGCATCGAGGTCGAGGGACTCCTGGACGGCGGTCTGCGGACGCGCCGGGCCCGGAGGTGCCGCCGCCGGGCTGGTCGCCGAACCGCCGATCTTCACATCCCCGGAGGGCTTGGGCGCCTCGGGGGTGAGCGGCTCGGGCACCGGACGTTCGGCCTTCTCCACCTCGAGGTACTTCGGCTTCGGCAGCTCGCGGGGCTCCCAGGGCTCTGCCGGGGAGGCGGCCGTCACCGCCTCAGCGACGGGCTCCTGACCGGCGGGGAAGGTCTCCTCCAGGTCCACCGGCAGCCCGTCGGCGTCGATCTCCTGCAACGAGCGGGGCCCGCCGGCACCGCGGTCATCAGAGCTCAGTGCGTCGAACGGGGTCGTGCGGACCTGCCGGTCCTCGACCGCCGCCGCGGTGCTCGGCACCGTGGGGCGACGCAGCCCGTGCGCGTCGACGTCGGGGTTCATCGCCTCGCGCAGCGCGGCGTCCAGCCGCCGCCGACGACGGCGCCGCCGCCGGATGCCGGCCATCGTGCGCAACGTGACCAGGCTCGCGAGGAAGATGCCGCCACAGATCAGCGGGGTGACGACAGTGAGCGCAGTGGCGGCGGCCAGCACACCGGTGACCAGCGCGGTCAGCAGTGCGAGCAGGCCGACGAGCGCCACCAGGGCCCTGCCCCAGTGGACGGTGAAACGGCCCGCTGACTCGGCCGCAGGCGCTCCTGTCGTCGATGCGGCGCTGGCTCCGCCGCGGGGAGTGGTCGCAGACATGCTTACCCTTCGTCGGGAGGTCTCCGAGGGTCGGCTCGGCAGTCGCTGGGCCCGGATGATCAGCGCCGCCAGGAAGAGCCCGGCGATCAGGGCGAACAGCACCGAAGAGTGGATGGGCAGGCTGGGGATCACGTTGATGATCGCCGTCTCGAGGCGATCGATGCCCAGCGTCACCGTGACTCCACCTGCCCTTCTTCAGCACCTGTCGTCCTGCACACCGGGGGTTTCGCCGATCATGAGGTACTCATGCCCAGCGTAGCGGATCCGCCGCTGTGTCCCGGCGATCTGGACGGGCCGCCCCGGGGCGTGTCACATCAGCCGCGCCAGCAGTCCGTCACCGATCTCCTCGGAGGTGAGGGCGAAACTGCGATGGTCTGCCCAGGAGCCGGAGATGTGCAGGAACCGTTCGCGCAGCCCCTCCTCCCGGAAGCCGAGCTTCTCCACCACCCGCAGGCTCGCGGAGTTCTCCGGGCGGATGGAGATCTCGACCCGGTGCAGACCGCGCACGAAGAAGAGGTGGTCACAGGCCAGCGCGACGGCCGCGGGCATCAGTCCCCGCCCCGCATGGCCCTGATCCATCCAGTACCCGAGCGAGGCGGTGCGGGCGGAGCCGCCGATGATCGGACCGGCCGTCACCTGCCCGACCATCCGGTCAGCGCCGGGGTCGTCGGCCTGCCGGAACCAGAGCAGCCAGGGCAGATGCGTGCCGGCCCGGGTCTGGCGCGCCATGGTGCGGACCATCGTCCGGAACCCCTGCGGAGTCGCCCGCGTGACCACAGGATTCTCCGGCGTGGTCGGCTCCCAGGGCGCCAGCCAGTCCTGGTTGGCCAGGCGCAGCGACAGGTACCGGTGCTCGTCCTTCAGCGTGCAGGCCCGCAGCTGGATCTCGCCGGCCGGGGTCGCCGCCGTCAGCGTCACCGGTCGGCCGGATCCCCGGAGGAGTCTCGGCATCAGGGTCAGTCCCGCGCCAGCGCGAAGCGCAGAGTGTCCAGCCCGAGCATGCCCAGCTGCAGGACCTCGGTGTGGAAGGCCCGCAGATCGAAGGCCGCCCCGTCGGCGGCCTCACGTGCGGCGTGCACCTGCTCGAAGACCCGCTGACCGATCTTGTAGGAGGGAGCCTGCCCCGGCCAGCCCAGGTAGCGGACGAACTCGAAGTCCAGCTGCGCCTCAGAGATCGGCAGATGCTCCCGCAGGAAGATCCGTCCGGCCTCCGGGGTCCAGGTCCCGCCGCCGAAGGACTCGGGAGCTGGCATGCGGCAGTGGACGCCGATGTCGAACACCACCCGGGCGGCCCGCATGCGCTGCATGTCCAGCATGCCCATCAGGTCGCCCGGATCCGCGAGGAAACCGAGCTCTCCCATGAGCTCTTCGGCGTAGAGCGCCCACCCCTCGGCATATCCGGAGACGAAGCATCCGTGGCGGCGCCAGGAGTTCAGCCGATCCTTCACCAGCGTGGCCGTGGCGATCTGCAGGTGATGTCCCGGCACGCCTTCGTGATAGACGGTGGTGGTCTCCGCCCAGGTGGTGAAGCTGGTGTCCGACGGCGGCACGGACCACCACATCCGGCCCGGGCGGGAGAAGTCGTCGCTGGGGCCGGTGTAGTAGACCCCGCCGTCCTGGGTCGGGGCGATGCGACATTCCAGGACGTCCATCGGGGCGGGGATGTCGAAGTGGGTGTCCTTCAGCGCGGCGACAGCCTCATCGGAGAGCCGCTGCATCCACCCCTGCAGCGCCTCGGTGCCGTGCAGCTGACGGGCGGGGGCGGCGTCGAGGATCTGCTTCGCCTCGGCGATGCTCGCGCCCGGGCGGATCCGCTCAGCGACCTGCTGCTGGGCGGCGACGAGCCGGGCGAGCTCCTCGAGCCCCCACTGGTAGGTCTCGTCGAGGTCCAGCACCGTGCCGGTGAACACCTGGGAGGCCAGCCGGTAGTGGTCGGTTCCCACGGCGTCCTCCGCCGGGGCCGCCGGCAGCAGCTCCTCGGTGAGGCGCTCGGCCAGCCGCTGGTACCCCTCAGCCGCGACGGTGACGCCCGCGGTGACCCGGCCGACGTCGCCACTGTCGAGCCCGGCCTGCCGGGCGGCCTCGACCAGAGAGCCCAGCGCCCCGTCGGCGCGGGCATAGTCACGGCACTGCTCAGCCACGGCGAGCACCTGACGGCGAGCCGGGACATGGCCGAGGCGCCGGGAGTGCCGCAGCGACTCCCAATGCCCCTCCAACGCCCCGGGGAGATTGTGCAGCCGACCGGCGATGTGAGCGAAGTCCTCCGCCGTGCCCTGGGGCATCAGCTCCAGGACCATCCGGACCTCCTGGGCGGGCGAGGCCAGGTTGTTCAGCTCGGTGCGTCCGGACTCGTGCACGGCGATCTGCAGACCGAGCCGCTCCCGCATCGCGTGCAGGGTCACCTCGTCGGTGTGGTCTGCAGCGGTGAGGCCGTCAAGTCCGGCGAGCGCGCGCCGGTGCTCGGCGGCGACCTCCTCGCGGCCGGCCGGGGAGAGGTCCGAGTACTCGGTCTCCGCTCCCGGGCGACCGAGGAGGGTGGCCTCCTCCGGGCTGAGCGCCACGAGTCTCTCGAAGTGGTCCTCGGCGTGGGCGTCGACGGCAGTGGGTTCGCGGGAGGTCATCTCCGCATGCTATCGCGCGCTGATCAGGCGGCGCTGAGCGCGGCGGGCCCCCGGTGAGGGGACGACCTACAGGTGCACGTGCAGGCGGCGGGCCGCCTCGGCCAGCGACCCGGACAGCGAGGGATACACGGTGAAGGTGGCGGCGACGTCGTCGACGTGGATCTTCTGGGTCACCGCCAGGGCGAGCGGGAAGATCAGCTCGGAGGCCCGCGGCGCGACGACCACGGCGCCGATGACGGTGCCGGAACCCTTGCGGGAGAAGATCTTGACGAAGCCGTCCTTGACGTTGGTCATCTTCGCGCGCGGATTCGTGGCCAGGTCGAGCTTGATGACGTCGGCCTGGTACTTGCCGGAGTCGACCTGCTCCTGGGTGACGCCGACGGTGGCGATCTCCGGGGAGGTGAACACGTTGGAGGCCACGTGGTGCAGCTTCAGCGGCTTGACCGCATCTCCCTGCATGTGGGAGACGGCCACCCGCCCCTGCATCGCGGCCACCGAAGCCAGCGGCATCATGCCGGTGCAGTCGCCGGCGGCGTAGATGTTGTTCGCCGTGGTGCGGGAGACGTGATCCACCAGGATGTGTCCCGAGTCGGCGGTCTCGACGCCGCACTCCGCCAGTCCGATCCCCTCGGTGTTGGGGATGCCGCCGACCGCCATCAGGCAGTGGGAGCCTTCCAGCACGGATCCGCCGCTCAGGGTGACCCGGACGCCGTCTTCGGTGCGTTCCACGGCCTCGGCGCGGGTCTGGGAGGCGACCTTCACCCCCACGCGGGCGAAGGCGTTCTCCAGCACGCGGGCGGCGTCGGCGTCCTCACCGGGCAGCACGTGGTCTCGGGACGAGACCAGGGTGACCCCGGCGCCCAGGCGCCGGTAGGCGGAGGCGAACTCCGCACCGGTGACCCCGGAGCCGACCACGATCATGTGTTCGGGCACCTCGGTGAGGTTGTAGGCCTGCGTCCAGTTCAGGATCCGCTCGCCGTCGGGGACCGCGCTGGGCAGCTCCCGCGGATGGGCACCGGTGGCGACGATGACGGCGTCGGCCTCGATCAGCTGGGTCTCCCCGTCGGCGGTGGTGACGTCGATGTGGTGCGGGGGCACGAGGCGCCCGCGGCCGGTGACGATGGTGACTCCGATCGCTTCCAGGGACGCCCGGATGTCCCGCGACTGGTCATGCGCCAGCCTCAGCAGCCGCTCGTTGACCTTGGAGATGTCCGCCCAGGCCTCGGCCTCATAGGCGTCGCTGCTGTGGTCTCCGAAGCGGACGCCGAAGCTGGTCGAGGCGTTGACCCGACGCATCGCGTCCGCCGTGGCGATCAGCGTCTTCGACGGCACCACATCGGTCAGCACCGCCGAGCCGCCCAGACCCTTCTCTTCCACGATGGTGACATCGGCCCCCGCATCGGCGGCGACGAGCGCGGCCTCGTAGCCGCCGGGCCCGCCGCCCAGGATCGCAACACGGTCAGGGGCGAACTGCTTGCGGAAGTCAGGTGAAGTCACGGTGACCATTGTGCCCACTCGACAGGGGTTTTCATAGCTGGCCGGCGGGCCTTGGAGGTAGATTGGTGCCGATGAGTGAGAACACGCAGCACGTGGCCCATGAGCCCGCCCTGACACCCACGAACGACCCCACCGCCCCGGCGAACAAGCTCGCCGAGCAGGCCGCGGCGGTGCTCCTCGAGCGCGCCGGCGTCGACGCCTTCGACCTGGCCTGCACCCTCGGCTCCGGCTGGGGCGAGGCCGCCGGGCAGCTCGGCGAACTGATCGCCGAGATCAGCGCCGACGAGGTCCCCGGCTTCCACGTCTCCGGCGTCTCCGGGCACACCGGCACCCTGCGCGCGATCCGCACCGAGAACGGCCGCACCATCCTGGTGGTGGGAGCCCGGACCCACTACTACGAAGGCCGCGGCGTCGACGCCGTCGCCCATGGGGTGCGCACGGCCGCCGCGGCCGGGGCGAAGACCATGGTGCTGACCAACGGCTGCGGCGGGCTCGACCCGGGCTGGGCACCGGGCACCCCGGTGCTGATCAAGGACCACATCAACCTCACCGGCACCTCCCCGCTGCGCGGTGCGCACTTCGTGGACATGACCGACCTGTACTCCCCGCGCATCCGCCGCATCGCCCAGGAGATCGACCCCCAGCTGCCGGAGGGCGTCTATGCTCAGCTTCCCGGCCCGCACTATGAGACCCCTGCGGAGGTCCGTCACGTCGGCATCATCGGTGCCGACCTGGTCGGCATGTCCACCGCGCTGGAGTCGATCGCCGCGCGAGCCGCCGGCATGGAGGTCTTCGGGATCTCCCTGGTCACCAACCTGGCGGCCGGGATCTCCGCCGAGCCGCTGAGCCACCAGGAGGTCCTCGACGCCGGACGCGAGGCCGCCCCACGCATCGCCTCGCTGCTGGCGCGGATCATCGCCGGCTCCCTGGAGGGCTGAGCCGACGGTGCCCCTCCCGCCCGGGCCCGCACCGGGCTAGGCTTGACCCACTGCCTGACCCACAGTCAGCCAGACCGTACGAGCCCGCGACCGAGGAGTTGAGACGCGTGTCGGAGAACACAGACGTCACCGTCCAGGACGAGCTGCTGAGCACTGTCCGTCGATGGATCCAGCGGGACCCGGATCCCGCCACCCGCGGGGAGCTGGAGTCCCTCCTCTCCCGTACCGCAGAGGACCCCGAGGCCGCTGGGCTGCTCGGGCGGCTCTTCACGGGCCGGCTGGCGTTCGGCACCGCAGGTCTGCGTGCCGAGCTGGGCCCTGGCCCGCTGCGGATGAATCGACTGGTGGTCCGGCAGACCGCCGCCGGACTGCTGCGCTACGCCGAGGAGAAGCTGGCCGCGCTCGACGGCGACGCCGGCGACGCCCGACGCATCGTCATCGGCTATGACGCCCGGCACCAGTCCGACGAGTTCGCCGCCGAGACTGCGCAGATCTTCTCCTCCGCCGGATGGGAGGTCCACGCCTTCGACCGCCCGGGTCCCACTCCCCTGCTGGCACGGCAGGTGCTGGTACGCGACGCCTCGGTGGGCGTGATGGTCACCGCCAGCCACAACCCGCCGCGGGACAACGGCTACAAGGTCTATCTCGGCGGAGCCCTCTCCCGGCTGCTGGAGCCGAACGGCCTCGGCGCCGGCGCCCAGATCACCGCGCCGGTGGACCAACAGATCGCCGCGACCATCCAGGAGGCCGCCACCGAGGACTTCGCCTCGGCTGAGGAGGTCCGCCCCTCGGCCGCGCCGCAGATGCCCGCTGAAACTCAGCCCATCGGCGACGACGCCCGGGCCGCCTACCGGGAGGAGGCTCTGGAGCTGCTGGATCCGGCAGAGTTCCCCCACCGGGACCTCACCGTGGTCTACACGGCCATGCACGGCGTGGGCGGTGAGATGGCCACCGAGCTGCTCGGCAAGGGCGGCTTCGCCCGCGTGGTGCCGGTGGCCGAGCAGTTCGCTCCGGATCCGGACTTCCCGACCGCAGACTTCCCGAACCCGGAGGAGCCCGGAGCCCTGGACCTGGCGCTGCAGGCCGCCGCAGACCACGACGCCGACCTGGTGCTCGCCAACGACCCGGATGCCGATCGGCTCTCCGCCGCCGTCGTCGACCCCGCCACCGGCCAGTGGCGGCAGCTCTCCGGCGATGAGATGGGCGCCCTGCTCGGCGCGCACGTGCTACGCCGTGGTCCGCTGCGCGGGACCACGGAAGGCGTGCCGCCGGTGATGGCGAACTCGATCGTCTCCTCCCGGCTGCTGGAGCGGCTCTGCGAGGTCCGCGGAGTCGGCCACGCGGCCACGCTGACCGGCTTCAAGTGGCTCGCCCGGGTGGAAGGGATGAGCTTCGGGTATGAGGAGGCCATCGGCTTCAACGTCGATCCGACCCACGTCAAGGACAAGGACGGAGTCTCGGCCGCGCTGATCTTCGCCGAGCTCGTCGCCGACCTGAAGGCCGCCGGGAAGAGCGCGATCGACGCGCTCGACGAGATCGCCGCGGAGGCCGGGATCTTCGTCACCGGCCAGGTGACCATCCGGGTCGACGACCTCAGCCAGCTCGGGCAGGTCACCTCGGGTCTGCGCGCCCAGCCCCCGGCCGAGATCGCCGGCTCCGCCGTCGTCGAGGCTCTGGACCTGACCCAGGACGCGCTGCCGGGTGCCGAGCTGAACGAGGCCACCACCACTGATGCGCTGATCTACCTCACCGAGCAGGGTGACCGGGTCATCGTCCGACCCTCCGGCACCGAGCCCAAGGTCAAGTGCTATCTGGAGGCCGTGGCCGACACTCCGGGAGTCGACGCCTCCGCCGAGGCCCTCGGTCAGGCCCGACAGCGTGCCGCCGCGCGCCTGACCGAGCTCCATGAGAGCATGGAGCGGCTCCTCGGCTGACCCGTGGCCGATGAGCGCCTCACCACCTCAGCAACACCTGCGCAGGAGAGATCCATGAGCACCACGCCCGAGGGCGCCCCCGTCCCCTCCCCCCGTGACATGGCCGGCCTGATCGACCACACCGTCCTGAAGCCGGACACGGACGAGGCCGCAGTGCGCCGTGTGGTCGCCGAAGCCCGCGAGCAGGGGTTCGCCGCCGTCTGCGTGAACCCTCGATGGGTCCCGCTCGTGGCCGCCGAACTGGCGGGCACCCCGGTGAGGACCTGCACGGTGGTCGGCTTCCCGCTGGGTGCGACCACCACCGCCTCCAAGGTGGCCGAGACCCGGGAGGCGGTCGCCGCCGGCGCCGAGGAGATCGACATGGTCGTCGACATCGCCGCCGCCAACGCCGGTGAGGCGGAGTCCGTCCAGGCCCAGATCTTCGCCCTCGCCGAGGCCGCCCATGCCGGCGGCGCGATCCTGAAGGTCATCCTGGAGACCGCGCTGCTCAGCCAGGACGCCAAGGAGCTGGTCTGCCGGGCCGCCGAGGCGGCCGGGGCCGACTTCGTGAAGACCTCCACCGGTTTCGCCGGCGGGGGCGCCACAGTGGAGGACATCGCCCTGATGCACCGGCTCGTGGGAGGCCGACTGGGCATCAAGGCCTCCGGCGGGGTCCGCAGCTATGCCGACGCCGTCGCGATGGTGTCAGCAGGGGCAACACGCGTCGGTGCGAGCTCCTCTCTTGGTATCGTGGAAGCAGACGAGACGACATCCGCGGCAGGCGCCGCAGACAGCTACTGACTCAGCTGCTGAGCACCGCGCCCGAGCACACTTCCTCAGGGGGAACCACCACATGATCAGCAACGGCCAGGTCAAGGCCTTCTCCGGCCAGGGCAACCTCGTCGGCAACCTCATCGCGTTCATCTTCGTGTTCGTCCTGCTCCTCGGATCCGTCGCGGCCATCGCGTTCTGGTCCCTGGAGAACGTGTGGCTCCCGGGCATGGCCTTCATGGCGCTGTGGACCCTGGCCTTCTTCGTGGCCAAGGAAGTCGTAGGACGCTCGGACTCGTTGGAGCACCAGGATCTCCACGGTGAGCACGGCGAGCCGCTGGACGCCATGGCCTCCCGCGCAGCCGAGTCCCAGGCGCCGGCCCACGAGCCGAAGGCCCACTGAGCACCTCCCCGCACGGGAAGCCCGCTGAGACCCTGACGACACCGCACACGCCGCGCACGCGCCCCGCAGGCCCCGACCTCGCCCCCGGGCGCAACATCGGGGTGGACCTGCTGCGGGTGATCTCGGTGGCCGCGGTGGTCATCGGACACGCCTACCCGGGCATGCCCGGCGAGGAGTATCTGCAGATCTGGCGGATGCCGCTGTTCTTCTTCCTCGCCGGATTCTTCTTCTCCACCTCCCGGACCTTCGGCGGAGAGTTCGCGGTGCGCTGGAAGACCCTAGCCACCCCCTACGTCAGCTGGTTCCTGATCCTGCTGGGCGCCGTCTGGGCCATGGAGCACAGCCCATGGCCCTTCGGCGACTATGTGATCTCCGGTGCCCTGGCCGGCGGCGCCTCCACCGACATGCCGTTTCTGGCGTTCTGGTTCATCTCCGTGATGTTCTTCGCCGCCCTGCTGCTGCGCCTACTGGTGTCGCTGCCCTGGTGGGTGGGCGTCGTCGTCGCACTGGTGGGGCTGACCCTGGCCGAGATCCCCGAGTCCCGCATGGCCTACACTCTGCTCGGCATCGGCCTGGTGCCGGCCTGCGTGACCTACATGCTCGCCGGGTACTGGTTCCGCCGCCACTTCTGGAGGATCCCCCGGCCCGTGCCGGTCGGACTGGCCTGTCTGGTGATCGGCTTCGGCAGCGTCGCCCTCGGTGCCGAGACGATGAACATGAAGTGGTCGGGCTTCGGCACCTACCTGCTCTCCCCGGCGGTGGCGATCCTCCTCTGCTGCGGGATGGTGCTGCTCTTCGCCACCCGCATCGATGCGGTGCTGCGCCGTTCCGCCATTGCGGTGACCGTGCTCTCCGAGCTGGTGCGCACCGGAACTCTGGTGGTATTCGCCCACGCCCTGGTGCTCTACCTGGCGCTGCGCTGGCTGGGCATCGAAGAGCCCATCACCCGCACGTTGCTGGCGCTGCTGCTGTGCTGGGCGCTGGGCGTGCTGGTCAACCGGACGCCGCTGTCCCCGTACCTGACAGGGCTGCCGGCGCGAAGATCGCCTCGAACACCTGCCCCAGCCACTCCAGCAGCGGCCCGTCGGTGAGGTCCTGCCCGCCGATCCGGGAGGTCGCCGGCCGGGGGATCAGCACCGCGCTCATCGAGGACTTGATCTGCGAGCCCGGGTACATCCGCTCCAGGCGCATCTGCCGAGACTCCGGCAGCTCTTCGACCGGGGCGAAGCGGATGAACTTCCCCTGCACCCCGATGTCCGAGATCCCCACAGCACGCGCCCGGTTGCGCAGCCGGGCCACCTCCACCAGGTTCTGCACCGCCTCGGGCAGCTCCCCGTAGCGGTCCTGCCACTCGGTGACGACCTCGTCGATCCTCTCCTCGGTGTCGGCGGCCGCCATCTTCCGGTAGCCCTCCAGGCGCAGCCTCTCCCCCGGCACGTACTCGGCGGGAAGGTGCGCATTGATGGGCAGCTCGATCTTCACCTCGGTGATCTTCTCCTCGGTGTCGCCGCGGTAGTCCGCCACGGCCTCCCCCACCAGGCGCAGGTAGAGGTCGAAGCCGACACCGGCGATGTGCCCGGACTGCTCACCGCCGAGCAGGTTGCCCGCCCCGCGGATCTCCAGATCCTTCATGGCCAGCTGCAGGCCGGCGCCGAGCTCATTGTTCGCCGCCACCGCCTTCAGGCGTTCCAGGGCCACCTCTCCCAGCGGCTTCTCCGCCGGGTAGAGGAAGTAGGCGTAGGCGCGCTCCCGGGAACGGCCCACCCGGCCGCGCAGCTGGTGCAGCTGCGAGAGCCCGTAGGTGGAGGCGCGGTCCACGATCAGCGTGTTGGCGTTGGAGATGTCCAGGCCGGTCTCGATGATCGTGGTGGAGACCAGCACGTCGAAGCGCTTCTCCCAGAAGTCCTGGATGATCTGCTCCAGCCGGGACTCGCTCATCTGCCCGTGGGCGACCTCGACCCGTGCTTCAGGGACCAGCTCGCGGATCTTCGCCGCGGTCGCCTCGATCGAGGAGACCCGGTTGTGCACGACGAACACCTGCCCCTCCCGCATGAGCTCACGGCGGACGGCCGCCGAGACCTGCTTATCCGTGAAAGGTCCCACATAGGTGAGCACCGGGTGCCGCTCCTCCGGCGGGGTGGCCAGGGTGGAGGTCTCGCGGATGCCGGCCATGGACATCTCCAGGGTGCGCGGGATCGGGGTCGCAGACATGGCCAGCACGTCCACATTGGTGCGCAGCTTCTTCAGTGCCTCCTTGTGCTCGACGCCGAAACGCTGTTCCTCGTCGATGATCACCAGGCCGAGGTCGTTGAACTGGACCTCCTTGGAGAGCAGCCGGTGGGTGCCGATGACGACGTCGATGCTGCCCTCGGCCAGCCCGGAGATCACCTCTCGAGACTCCTTGGCCGTCTGGAAGCGCGACAGCGCCCGCACAGTGACCGGGAAGCCGGCGAATCGTTCGGTGAAGGTCTCCAGGTGCTGGGAGGCCAGCAGCGTGGTGGGCACCAGCACACTGACCTGCTTGCCGTCCTGGACCGCTTTGAAGGCGGCACGGATCGCGATCTCCGTCTTGCCGTAGCCGACGTCGCCGGAGATCAGCCGGTCCATGGGCACTTCCCGCTCCATGTCCCGCTTGACCTCCTCCATAGTGGTCAGCTGGTCAGGGGTTTCGGGATGGGGGAAGGCATCTTCGAGTTCGGCCTGCCACGGAGTGTCCGGAGCGAAGGCATGGCCGCGGGAGGCCATCCGGGCCGCATAGAGGCGGATCAGCTCGCCGGCGATCTCCTTCACCGCGCGCTTGGCCTTCTTCTTGGTCTGCGCCCAGTCGCTCCCGCCCATCTTCGACAGGCTCGGGGCGTCCCCTCCCACATACTGGGACACCTGGTCCAGCTGGTCCGTGGGGACCATGAGGCGATCCTTCGGGCCTCCGCGCTTGGAGGGGGCGTACTCCAGGACCAGGTACTCACGCACGCCCGCAGTGCCGGCCCTCACCGCCTGCGGCGAGCCGACAGGGCGCTGCACCAGCTCCACGAACCGGCCGATGCCGTGCTGCTCGTGGACGACGAAGTCACCCTTCTTCAGCGCCAAAGGGTCGACCGCGTTGCGGCGCCGTCGCGCCGGCATGCGGCGTCCCCCGGAGGTGCCGGAGCGCATCGAACGGCCCAGCATCTCCGATTCGGTCAGCAGGGCCAGCTGCAGCGCATCGACCGCGAAGCCCTGCGAGACCTCCGCAGTGGTGACCGTGATCCGCCCCGCCGCAGGGGCACCGTCGAGGGTCTCCACGAGCTCGGCGGGCACCTGGTGCTCGGCGAGCAGCTCGGTCACACGCTGGGCGGATCCGTGCCCGGCGGTGGTGACCACCACCGACCAGCGGTCCCGGGCGCGTTCGGCGAGGAACTGCATGACCTCGTCCACGCTGCCCCGGTAGCCGATGGGTTCCCGGGAGTCCAAGGAGACGATGTCGGCGTCCTGCTCGAGCTCCTCATCCAGCCCCAGCGAGGTGATGGACCACCACCCGGCCCCCTGCTCCAGGGAGGCCTCACGCGTCTCGGCGAGAGTGGCGAAGGACCCGGCGGCCAGCCCCTCCTGCTCGGCGGCGGTGATGTCCAACGGTGCGGCCGCGCCGTCGGGGGCGGCGGCCCAGGCCGCAGCGAGGAACTCCTCGTTGGTGGCCGCGAGGTCCTGGGCCCGGCCCCGGGTGCGCTCCGGCTCGATCACCATGGTCAGGGAGCCGGAGGGCAGCTGGCTGACCAACGGGACCATCTTCTCCACCAGCACCGGGGCCAGGGACTCCATGCCCTCGGCGGCGATGCCGTCGGCGATCTTGGTCAGCAGATCCTGAGCGTGCGGCATCTGCGGCAGCAGCTCCTTGGCCCGGGCCTGCACCGCCTCGGTGATGAGCAGCTCACGGCAGGGGGCGGCGTCGAGCACCGTGGGGTGCTCCTCCTCGTCGAGGGAGCGCTGGTCGGCCACCGAGAAGTGCCGCATCTGCTCGACCTCGTCGCCGAAGAACTCCACCCGGACCGGATGGGGCTCGGTGGGCGGGAAGACGTCCAGGATCCCCCCACGCACGGCGAACTCTCCGCGCCGGGTGACCATGTCGACCCGGGAGTAGGCGGCGGCGGCCAGGGCGGAGACGACCTCGTCGAAGTCCCGTTCATGGCCGGTCTCCAGGCGGACTGGGGCGAGGTCGCCCAGCCCGGGCACCAGCGGCTGGACCACCGCACGGACCGGCGCGACGACGACGTCGAGCCTGCCGGCCTCCTCCGGATGGGCGAGCCGGCGCAGCACGCCCAACCGACGGCCCACAGTGTCCGAGCGAGGGGAGAGCCGCTCATGCGGCAGGGTCTCCCAGGACGGGAAGTGGTCCACCGCGATGCCGGGCGCATAGCTGCGCAACGAGGTGGCCAGATCGTCGGCCTCCCGGTCGGTGGCGGTGACGGCCAGCAGCACCCCTGCCGCCTCGGGGCCGCGCAGCGTCTCGGCGATCTCGGCCACCAAGGCCGGGCGCAGCCCCGAGGTCGCGGCGATCTGCAGCTCCGCGGTGCGTTCCCCGGCCGGATGCGAGGCCGCCGCGGCGACCCTCCCGTAGGAGGAGTGTGCCGCCAGTGCCGTGCGCAGACCGGACAGTGCCATGGAGTGGAACGCCTCGCTTCGTGACAGTGCTGAAGATTCAGTGCTGAAGATTCAGTGTTGGGGGTGCAGTGTGAGGGATTCAGGGTGGGGGGGGTCAG
>NZ_BAAGRN010000009.1:0-580923 GCF_054782935.1 Nesterenkonia suensis
AGCCTTGATGGCCGCGGTGCGGGAGGAGTATTCGGACTGGTGGTCCAGCACCAGACGGACAGCGCGCTCCTTCAGAGCGGGATCGATTCGACGAGGCATGGCTACATCCTTTCAGCTTGAAAAGATGCGGCATCAAACCTGGGGCGCTTCACTCACACTCTGATGCGATGGCCTGCAGGATCAAGAGCGCGCGATCACGCTCGGCTTCGCTGACGTCGAGCAGTTCGGGCCGATGATCACGCAGCTCGGCGACTGCCGGATGGGGCTCCCCCAGTACTGAGGGCACAGCGATAGGTTCAGTCTCATTAGCGGCAGCTGAGTCCTCCGCCTGAGGGACCAGCTGGATGGTCATGTCTCCGTGATCCCGCCCGGTGTACCGAAGAGTGAATCCCTCGGGAACGAGGCGCTCTGCGTTCGTTCGGTGGATCGTCCTACGGCAAGCAGCCCGCACGGACGGGGTGGGATCCGCAATGGTTACCACATTGTCTGAAGCCCCGAGGCTGGCCAGCAGCGCCTCTGGCGAGGTGCTGAGCTCATCCGACGGTTCAGGAGGTTGATCTGACGGAGATTCGACAGGCTTGGTGGTCCCTGGCGTCCGGTCGCGGCGACTCATGGATTCCAGTCTCACAGGGCGGTGACGCGTTAGCGAGGAGGTGAGGGACGGCCCCTCATCCACGGCATTGATTTCTGCAGCCCCGGACGCGCACTCCGCACGTGCTGTTCCTAGAGCCTTGAATCCTGAGATCGGAGGCTGCGAGCGTTTCCGGGACGCTTCTGCTTGGCGGCGTCCCGTGAGTCAGGATGGGGCGAGACACCACTATCGGTGATGTTCTGTGACATTGCAGTTCACTGTGGCGTTCATTCAGGGGGAGGGAGGATACCGAGTGAGGCTGCGTTACGTAGTGCCGACTCGCGCGTCGTGGCTCCGAGCTTTCGGTATATGTTCTGAAGGTGCGTCTTGACGGTGTTGCGCGATATATAAAGTTCCCTTGCGATCTCTTGAACCTGGTCGGTCGAAACCAATGATTCTAGTACGTCTTGTTCACGTTGGGTGATGAAAGTATTGTGATCGTTACGATTGCTATATGGGGTGTCAAACTCCAGAAACTCAATCACTGACTTCGCCTTGCGATCGTGCGCGAGGCTCAGTAGTTCAAGTCGGTCCCTCGGGGGGATGAAAATGACATTGGAACGCACCCCATGGGCTGCCCAGTCCACGGCGGCAGCGCTGAGCCACTTCCAGGTTCTCATTCCGTCCCCGGAGTGCAGGGACGCGCACGCGGACGCAAGCTTGGCATGTGCCAGAGTACGGATCGTGTGCCCCGGCAACTCTACGAGCGTTTCGATATGCTCCATGCTCGGCGGCCGCTGCTGCTCAGAGAGTCCCAGGAGAACTCGGGCCGCAGATGTGTGGGGGCTCTTAGTGTGTACAGGCTCCAGAGCTTCCCTGGCTGCGCGTGTGTTGCCGACGCTGAGCCACGCGCTGGCCAGTGTGGCCCTAAGCGCCTCAGTGGCACTGTTGCTGCCCACGCCGGGGGATGCCGATGGTCGCAGTAGGTCCCTGGAGATGCGCGCAGCCTCCGCTTCGCCCTGCCCAAGACCTTGGTGCGCGATCAGCGAGGCTTGAGCTAGAAACGGCCACGATTCTGCAACTGCAATGTCATCGGCTGCCTTCTGAAGCTCGTCCAGCGCCGCGTCGAACCTGAAGCTATCGAGGTGAGTGAAGGCCCTGGCGAGCACTCCCATGGCCTCTGTCCGCCTTGGCTGGTGATCTGTAGACCATGCTCCACGTTGGTCGGGCTCTTCCATGGCTGCCGCAAGGCGCATGTTGCCCACAAAGGCAAGCGCGCCGGCGGTATGTGCGGTTGCGCTGTTCCTGGATTCAGGTGCCCGACTGAGGCTTACAGATTGTGCAAATGCAGAGAGGGCGTCATCAGTCATGCCCGCCTGCAGCAACGAGTATCCGAGTTCACGCAGAACTATGCTCAGGTGATCCTCGTACCCTTCCATAGCGGAAGGCGTCAACCTGTAGTAGAGGTCAAGCGCACTGAGGCTTTCCCTTCCAGAGGCGTCATAATCGCCGCCCAGTCGCTTGGAGACTGCCCGCATGCCTGCCAGCGAGACGGAATCTACTTCTGCATTGAAATACACTCTGCTGACTGAAGCGTCGGCCGCGATCGCAAAGGCTGTTGAAGCCTCGCCACGCAGTAGCGGGTTGGAGTTCAGGGACAGTGCTAGCCCGAAGGCAAGCATGGGATAGTCAGGCAGCAGTTTCCGCGGCACGCGCTGAAGTGTCGGCAAGAATCGGTCGGTCGTGTACGTTTCGGAGTCTCTAATGATCAGAGATGCGAATATCTTGTCGGCGAGTTCATAGTCTCCTCCATCGATCGCCAGCGACAGCGCGTGATCTATGACCGGTTCGGTGTCGAGAACCCAGGTGGCGGCGATCGAAGAAACTCTCCTGTGTCGCCTTGGATCTCGCTGTGCCCTCTGGTAAAAGGCATCACGAATTACCTTAACGAAACGAAAAACCTGCCGATGATGGGCGTGTGTCACCCAGCTGCCGAAACCGTTGGGCTCGAGGGAGTCCATCAAGAGTCTTGCCGTGCTGCTGCCGAATATGCGAGCTGCCAGGTCGTTGTCTAGATACGGAGGGATGCAGGCGTCGGCGAGGAGTTGTGGCGTGACACTTGGGGGGAGTTGAGCTTCGAGGCGCTTGGCGATGACGTCCATCCACTCTCCGGTGTGCACCTGGTGCGCGGTTTCGAGTTGCGACAGAACCTGTATGAGGGAGTCGACGGCCAATGGAAGACCCCCGGATGCTCGGAGGACAGTGCGGGCCGTCTCCTCTGAGGTCGAGATGCCGCAATGACCGAGCAGTTGCCGAACTTCATCCAGGGTGAACTGCAGCTCACTGGGTCCGGAAACCCTCACGCGATCCGGCTGGTCGGCTTCGTGCCTCTGAAGCGTGGTCGTACACCTTGCTGCAATGATGACCCGAAGCGGGGGCAGGAGCTCCAGTAGCTGGCACAACTCGCGATCGACCTGGGGGATGGACGAGCCAAGGTGCTCGTAGGCGTCGATGACAAGCGTGTCGATTCGGGCGCTCCTGAGCGTCCTTGCCGCGTTCACAGGTGAATTCGTTCGGCCATTATCGCCACCCCAGTCAGTTTTTGCCGTCAGGGAGGAGATTCCTTGGCTGGCCGCGTCCTGCACCATTGCCCAGAACGCCTCACGCGTTGATGCATCCCTGCCGAGCGTCACCCAGGCCACGGACTGAGGAGCAGAGTGCTCGTGGAACCAGCTGTCCAGCAACGCAGACTTTCCACTGCCAATGGGCCCCTGCAGCACACAGAGGCGTATGTCTCGAGTCGTTAGTTGGTCGAGGAGGCGAGGCCGCTTCAGGATACCGGCAACGACATCGGCTTCCTGTGTAGAGCGGCTCATGACCAACCCTGGGATCGAGGCAAGGTATAAGTCAAAACGTGCAACCATTTCTGAATCTACTCGTAATTCACTACACAGTGATCTGTCCTGCTTGAGAGTGCCAGCATAAACTCCTCGATCGCAAGCTAGCACATGACAGGTACTAGTCCGGGGGTGAACTCATAACAATCTGGGGTGAGATTGTCAGAAATAGCTTGATAATCAACTGCGCAGGCACTGAGTCTGGTGGGGTAAAGCGTCGATTCTGGTCACAGTAAGAGCGGGTGAATAGTGGAGGAGCAGACGCCATTAGTCTGCCCAGGGGATTCCGGGCAGGCTCATGGGCCGGAGCGGAGCCAGGGTCAATCATCAACGATGCGTCCGATGCGCTATGTGGTCCTCATCGCGGCAAGGAACGAGGAGCAGGGCGTAGCCGCCACCATACGAAGCGCTCAGCAGATGGTTCCTCGACCCTCACTGGTGCTGGTGGTTGTCAATAACACGACGGACTCGACCGCAGAAGAGGCCCGAAGCGCCGGTGCGCAAGTCGTCATCATGGAGGAGAACCGCGACAAGAAGGCCGGAGCGCTCAACTTCGGCATCGAGCTCCTCGAGCCGTCGCTGCGCAGTCAAGACGCATTGATGATCATGGATGCCGACACGCTGGTCGAAAGGCGATTTGCCACGGTGGCACTGGAGACCTTGGCTGCCCGCGAAGAAGTTGGGGCGGTCGGAACGGTCTTCCTTGGACGCCCTGCCAGCACATTGCTCGGCCGGATGCAGCAGATGGAGTTTCACCGCTATCGGCGTGAAATCCATCAGCGGGACAATAACGCGCTCGTCTTGAGCGGCACGGCGTCGATGATTCGGTGGCAGGCGATCCAAGAAGTCAGGAACGAGAGGCTGGACGGGGCCCTCCTGCCGCGCGGTGAGAGCTACTACGACACTGCTTCCCTGACTGAAGACAATGAGCTGACCTTGGCATTGAAGACCCTGGGTTGGACATGCCTGGCTCCTGGGGTCACGAGCACGACCGATGTCATGGAGAGCATCCGTGATCTCTACCGGCAGCGGCACAGATGGTATCTCGGCGCATTGGATAATGTCAGGAACTATGGCCTGCTGATGCCCTGGCACATGCGTTGGACGTACTGGAGGCAGCAGGCCGGTCTTCTTTCGTCTCTCCTGGTCCTCGCGCTTGTCCTCATCGTCAATGTTGCAGCTATCAGCATCCTCGGATTCAACCCCCAGTGGACCCTGTTTATGCAACTTATCGTCCTTGTTCTTGTAATTCATATATTCGAGAGAGTTGCGACAGTATGGTCGATGGGTTGGCATTATAGAGTCATTGCATCACTATATATTCCAGAGCTTGCATATTCGGTCCTTCTCGTGGCCGTATATTCGCGCGCTCTCTTCGACCATATCCGCAGGAGACGCGGAGAATGGTATTCAACATGAAATGAAAGGAAAAATATGGGATACACTCCTCCTAGTAATGAAGCGCTCGCTACCACGGGAGCATCAGGTGCGCTTGCCGGCACCGCGACTCAGAGTCTCGTGGTCGCGTTGCTCGCTGTCATAGCCGGGACGACATTGCTTGCAGTGAGCCGCCTGATGGGACGGGTGGCCGTGGAACCTATTCGATTCGGTACTACCGACGCTGGTGGATCTGAGCACAAGCTCAGGATGACCTTCAACGGGCGTCCCGTCGGGAATACATCATTCCCAGGCCGTGGCGGGCGTTCCGGGAACAGGGGCCTGGCAGATCAGAGGTGATTCCCTCTGAGGCTTCGCCTGTCGAGGTTTGGGCCGCGGTCGACGGCGTTCAGCGACGTCGGCCGCGGTTCGCCATCCTGGTGTAAGAAGGTATGACGTTGTTGAACTTCACCGGGGCCAGGGTGGCTGGCGACTGATCGCCACAGGAGCTATGGGGCTTGAGGCATCCGCCACGCCGAAGTCTTTACCCTCAACGGAGAGCCCTCCCGGACGGGGTTCCTGTACGGATGGGAGGCAGCGGCCAATTGGCGTGGGCCATAGGCGGTCTCGTCGTGACCCCGAGCTCGCCCAGGGTCTACCTCCCCAGCCGTGCCTGCCGCCGACGCCGGTTATGTGCGCTCGATCCAAGTGAGGATCGCGATGCGTAGATCCTCCCGCGTCGCTCAGAAGCGTCGATCGAGTACCCGTCGATCCGGCCCGAGAAAGCGTCCTTGATCGCGCGGTAGAGCTTGCCCTCGCCCCTGGTGTGCGCGGTGATATCGGTAAGCCACGGCCGGTTAGACACTTCTGCCGTGAGCTCGCACTCGACCAGGTTGTCATGGACCGGCGGGCCGGGTTCGATGCCCTTCGCGCGGGCACTCCTGTTCCCGAACGCCGACCGCCAGCCATTCTCAAATGTGATCCTTCACGCCGTCCGGGCCGAGATCGCCTCACTCACGTCAGGGTCTGCTGAAGGTCTCGTCGGTGAGGAAGCGATGCCCGGACTCGGGATCGTCAAGAGGTGCGTCGAGCAGCGCGTTCGCGCGATACGCCTGGGCCAGCTCCGCAGTGGTGACAAGACTGGCCAGCCAGCGGCAATAGGGTTGACGGGAGTGCTTCAACACCGGCACGTCACCGTGACGGGGACCATCATCGGCGAGTTCTGTCACGAGCGGGAAGATCCTCTTTGGCGGCAGGTGCGCCTGCCAGAGATGCGCCGCCGCGAGGCTGTGGGACTTCGTTCTGTGGTTCGCGCAGACGGATCCGTCGGTTCGCTTCACGCAGCTGATCGGCCTGGGCTAATGACGGCATCGCGTTGGATGTTGCATTATCGTCGCATTCGACGCGGGTATGATGGAGCCACTTCTAAAGCGTCTTGGAATGAACGCCGAAGTCCTCTTGGCGATCTGCTCGATCGTCACGCCGGGCTCACGGTTCTCAGTACCGCGAATGACGTCATAGCGGAAATCCTTCGGTTAGGGATGGGGCGGGCATGTTGCCATCCTTCCAGGCGCGCCCCGCGGGCATGTCATACTCAGATGTCATCCATCTATTCAGCAGCTCCACTCTCGAGGACTGAGCCATCATCAGCACCGTCATCGCTTCCGTTCGCGTATCGTAGTGAGCCGTTCTATTGGATATGGCGAGGCCCGCATCGGTGACAATCCCAAGCAGTAGTGCTTGGCAGATGCGGGCCCCGCCTGTGAGGAATGAGCCGTGCAGGCCACCGCTGGCGTAGCATGACTCGTTATTCAGTTGTGCAACGACCGGTCGAGACGTTCCCATTCGTCGCCAATGGCCGTTGACGGAATCCGTGCAAAGCGCAACACGGTTCCTTGCAGGACCTGGGCTTTCCAGTAGCGCTTATGACTGGTCCTGAGTCCTGCATGAATAAACACTACTACTCGCGGGCATATCAAATGTGAATTGGAGAGCAATGTGGCAGATAATGGTCCTGCAATTGGGCCTCAGATGGACCTCGAAGTCCAGTGATGATCTCAGACGTGGGTCGTCTGCTCAGCCGCAAGATGGCTGCCCAAGAGGCCTAGCTGGTGGGCGCGTGTGACGGCTCCTTCCCTCGTGCGGACGTCCAGCTTCCGGTAGGTAGACATTGCTTGCTTCTTGATCGTTGATAGAGACCGGTACTGTTCCATCGCAATCTCGGCCAGGGATAGACCGTCGGCCATGCGGGCCAGGACCTCACGCTCGCGGGTGGATAGGGCAGTTGTAGAGTTCTGTGCCTCGAAAACGGTGTGAACTGAGGCGGCACGTTCCAAGGCATCGTCAGGGAGGCCAAGCCGGTGCCGCCCCATCCTTTGAGCCAGACAGTGGGAAGCGAGTCGCTGGGCGACGAGTCGGCGTGCGTTGCCTGGAATCAGGGCGAGTGGCAACACGGTGCGCGCTTCGACACAAGCTTCCGCGAGGGCGGCCAGGGCATCCTCGTGGGGCTGGCGAGAGTCAATGGTGATAAGTGCCGCGCACCTTAACGCCTGGAGGTCTGCGTGTTGGCGTGGAGTCAGCTGAAGGCTTTCCGCAGACGGGTGCAATTCCTGGAGGGCAGAGTGCGGCTGATTTCGCATCAACGCCAGGCGTGCGGTGTTTGCCGCCGTGTGGGGGCGGGATTTGGAGCACGACTCGAGGAGTTCCTCAGCACGGTCGAGCTGGCCTGCCGAGAGCAGGAGGATCACCTGCGACTGTTCAGTAACATCGTGTTCGAGGGGGCTCTCCAGCCTCCGCATCCCGGCAGGTCTGGGAGGCAGCCCCCTGAGTAGTCTTCCGAAGAGCTCCGCAAGCGTGTCTAGGGGTTGGAGGAAGCTATCGCTGTCTGATGAGGGGCGCTCCCCAGGTAGTTGCCGCAGCTGGTCGAGATTGAGTCCGTCAGCTGCGTGCAGGACTGCAGCGGACCCGCGAACGGCCATCGTTGCCTCGCCGTCACCCGTAATTGCACTGATCAGCTGGTGGTTCGCTTGAGCGGCCAGTGCCAGCGACGGGATTGGGGCCTCCGGGTGCACTGGACTCTGGGCCAAGGAGTTCTGGCGTTGGGCCTCCGAAAGGTCGTTCATGGAGGCGGCAACCACAGCATACTGATAGTGAAAATACATCGAAGCCTGGCTATGAAGCGGGCGATGCGGGGTTGGGATACTCCTGAGCTGGCGCTCCGTGTACTCGCAGATGAGTTGAGCCCGTTCGTATTCACGTTGCAGGCACAACCCACGACTCAGGTAGCCCGCCAGTACAGCCAGCTGATTGGGCGATCCTGAGGCATGGTCGAGTAGATCGCGCTCAGCTCCCAAGTACGTATTGAGCTCTGCATGAGCCTCATCGAGAGCTGCGAGAAGGGTTGTGGCACTGGGATCGGTGTCGTCGGCGGGCATTCTCCGCAAGTGCATATGTATGAGGGTCAAGACCGGCTGCTGTTGGCGTAACTCAGGCCCAAGGCGTGTGAGATCCCTGAGGGCTTCCTTGTGTTGACGTCCGAGAAAGTCGCACCATCGTGAGCACAGGGTTTCAGCGATCTCGGCGGCAGTCGCGTGCGTCCGCGCTCCTGGAGAGTGATGCTTGGTAGATGCTGGGCTGAAGAGCGCAATCTCCTCCACTGCGCCAGCATCAGGTGTGCCCCGTTCGTCTACTCCTCTAAGCATGCTTTGCTCCCCCGGACTGCGGTTGGACCTCCGATTGATACTGGTTCCAGCATCTGGTGCGCTTTAGTCCATAGCAATGAGGTTAGAGGGTGAAGATTTACTTCACCCCAGGGTGGGGTAGCGTGGGCGATGGTCGTTTCACCGACTCACGCGACGGGCCCGGCTTTCCATGCCTTGATAAGGGCACTTATCAGAGACCACGACGGGACCAGACAGGCATTCCACCTGTGCAGACTTACGCGCTACCGGCATAGGGTGAGTCCATGCGCATCACAACCCTGGCACCGTTGATCCCCGCTGTGGGCGTGGCCCTGATGGACGCGTCCTGCTCGACAGACGCCTCATCCTTGGGAGAGGCCGCGGAAGAACCTGTGCCGGAGACCAGCGCCGAGGATGAAACGCAGACTGACGACATCGACGTGGCAGAGCCGGCCAGTATGCCCTTGTCTGAGGAGCACCTCGCCGAAGGCGAAGAGATGCCCGACTGTCTGGAAGACGGTCACGACCACCGCGTTGAGGGCGGGTCCGTCTTCACTGAGAATGACGTTGTCGTCTTGTTCTGTCCTCGTGAGTCTGCCGAGGACCGTGTCTTCCGGCCGAGTCAGATGCTCTTCCTCGGCGATGAGGTTGAGATCCTGTATCTCGACGGCGAAGAGGGTGCCGGCGTCGAGGTCCATCACCTGCACTGTGAGGATGCGGACGCGTTGGCCGAGAAGGCGCAGCACAATGGAGAGAGCCAGCCGGCGGGATGGCCCCAGGACTGGGACGGTGAGGGAGCCATGCCTGACCCGTACTGCCACCCCGACTACCTGGAGGTCGGCGAGTGGGAGGACCTGGAGGCCTTCACGTCCGCCTGGGAGGGAATCGAGACTTCAACGCTGAACGACCTCGGGCAGTCCCAGGACGAGGTCAACGTTGTCCTGTGGGAGCAGTCCCAGGCGCGGGCGAACTGGTCAGAGTGAATCCGCAGCGGGCCACGACAGTGAAGGGAGGGCTGTGAGCACGACGCATCTCATTCACCCTGGCGCGATCCTCCGCGAGGAGTTCTTGGAGCCGCTGGGCATCACGGCATACCAGCTGGCACAAGACATCGGAGTGGACAAGACCCGGATCTGCAGGATCACCGACGGTGAGCGAGGTATCTCCGCGAACACCGCCATACGCCTTGCCCGGTACTTCCAGACCACAGAGCAGTTCTGGATGAACCTCTCCAGACCACCTACTGCTTGTCGATGGCGCACGCCGGAGGCGATAGCCGGTTCGAAGCGATCAAGGCCTTCCCGCGGCTCTGACACGTGGCGGTGAGGCAAGTCCCCCTTCACCGGGGCTCAGCCTGGGCTGATGCCGGTGCTCATCTGCGTGGCTTCGGCGCGGAAGCGGCTGCTCTGCAAGGGTTCCGCGGAGCTGATGAACGCCTGGGCGACTGTCTCAGCCTCCGCGAAGGACTCAGTGGCGATGTGCAGCTCCAGCTCGAGGATCGTGGCGACCGCTGTCTCGTTGAATCGAGCGGCGAAGACGTTCTCCGGCAAGCAGCGCCGGAGCTCCTCGGCCAGACCCGTCAGGACCCACACGTGAGCGTCCTGGGCGCGTACGCGGAAGTTGATGCGGGCGATCAGCATGCCCTGATCGTAGTCGCCAGCACGTGGAGCGACGCGCACCGCCGGTACTGAGAAACAGGGCGCTCAACGAGTGCTGCTGACCGCGACGTCATGCGGGGTGAGTCTCGGGGTCCTGGCCCTCTGGTGCGCGGTTGCCGCTAGCCCTGCTCGTGGACGAGCTTCACGATCTCGGGCGCGACCACGAAACCATGGGTCTGCTGGTAGCTCGGCGCGTCGGTGTAGCCAGCCTCCATCGGCAGCGCCGCGCCCTCGGGCAGGCCGCGTTCGTCGACCAGCTCGGCAGTGATACTCCGGAACGGGCTGGTCCATTTATTGAGCTTGCGGTCCGGACCGTAGCCCGCCAGGGCGTACAGGTCACCGCGGCTGATGTAACCGTCGTTCTCAAGGGCCGCCTCGAACGCGGCGAGCTGGACGCGCTTGCCCCGCGCCGCCAGCTCGCCGCGCAGGTACTCGACGTGCTCGATCGTCCAGCCCGTCGACTCGGCGGTGTGCCAGTCGGGGAGCTCGGGCTCCAACTCGTGGGCAGAGGTGCTGGATCGCATTCCCCGGACCGTTTCGACGATCTGCCCGACCTGCGCAGTGGTCAGTCCCGCCAGGTCGATGGTAAGAGAGTCGTTCATGCCAACCTCCAAACGTCGGCCCCTCCTGATGCGATGTTCGTGCCAACGGCGACGGGCATTGAGGGGTCGTTAATAAATACCAAGTCGTACAAGAAGCAAGTCTACGGGATTAAATCACTGTATACAAGTATTATCCTCGTATTGCTTCTCTGTGCGAGAAGACCCTCATGCTCGCCGGTTTCGGCTGGGGCGGTGAGGGGCATACCTGACCCGTACTGCCATCCCGACTGCCTGGAGGTCGGCGAGTGGGAGGGCCTGGAGGCGTTTGTGTCCGCCTGGGCGGGCACTGAGGCCCCCGCCGCGACAGTGCTCTGTCATGGCGGCGAGGACGCTCTCCGGCATGCAGTGCCGGAGCTCCTCGGTCAGACCCGTCAGGACCCACGCGCGAGCGTCCTGGGAGCGTACGCGGAAGTTGATGCGGGCGATCAGCATGCCCTGATCGTAGTCGCCGGCACGTGGAGCGACGCGCAGCGCCGGTACTGAGAAACAGGGCGCTTCACGGCTGTTATACGACGTGCTGGCCGGTGCATCTCACTGGTGGCGCAGTGATGCTCTGATGCGTTCTCGACGGGCCTGCAGGAACTGTTCGTTCCTCCGGTGGAAGGCTGGGTAGGCCTCGGGGTCCGTGACTTTGCCGCTGGAGCGGAAGTCGTCGAAGTCGGTGAAGAAGGCGACGTCCTCGCCGGTGTCGGTGAGCAGGTCCTGGAAGTGGAAGAAGTCGACGAACCCGTCGAAGGTCTCGAACAGGTCGAAGAAGTCGGAATACCTGGCCAGGGTCTGCGTTAGTGGGCTGTGCTCGCTGCGGTAGTGGCGGCGCACGCATTCCAGGGTGAGGTCCATGCGGTCGGCGATCTTGCGGGTGAAGCCTCGGGCTCCATTGATCGTCATCTTGCGTTCGATCCGGTTGCCGGGCCAGATCATCACCCCGGCCACCGAATTGGCCAGGGCACGGAAGGCCTCAGCCTGCTCAGCGGTGAAGTATTCCTCGGCCTCGGCAGGACGCCACGAGCGGCCTTGAGTGATCCGGTCGCTGGCGAGCACGAAGCTGCCGCGGTGCGACTCGTGGTGGAGGTAGGCATAGCGGCGGGCGGTGGAGAGCGTGAAGGGGTCCCCATTCGGCAACGGCTTGCTCCACAGGATCTGGTGATACCGGCGCAGGGTCGGACTGTGGCTGTCGGGATCCTTGCCTGGGGGAGTGTCCGAGCGGACGTCGAACTCCACATCGATGGCGTCCAGGCTGTACTCCATGTCTACCAACGTACAGTCCACGGGTGACACTCGGTGTTCCCAGACTCAAATCAATGACTACGTGGGAGGGGATCGATCACAAATATTGCCTCAGCCAGTCAGGAAGGCTCGAGTCGTCAACTGACCAGGACTCCTCTTGGGTCTCGTCCGTGTGCCAGGTGTTCTCATCCCCGTCGAAGATTTTCTGTCGATGGCACTTGTACTTGACCACGGTTTCTGCTTCCCTCCGGTACTCGTACCAGTAATAGTTCTGCTTACCGTGTCCAGACCACTCCTGAGTGGCATAAATTGTTGTCATGAAGACTGAGTGTAACCAGTGATCCGTTGCTTCGGCGGATATCCACGCTCGCGTGATAGAAGTATTCTTTCTGGACGCAGAGTATTGCCGAAATATCCCCGATTCGCGTTACGTTGCCTCTCTGCGAACCCCTTCTCGGCTACGGCTGGATCATCCTCCGCGGCGGACGGGCTGCCTCACGTGCCTCTTGGCCGAACGCCACGCAAAGCGGAGGCCGCTCCGGCATCGGAGAATCGCGTGCTGGAGCGGTTCAACAACGAGCCTCTCCTGTTCTTCCTGGGCGCGTCGTATGAGATCCCGCTCGAATTGACCCTTCTCTCGGCCTCGAGTGAGTTGTTGCACGAGGTTCAGGCTTCGTCGAGCTGAGTCCTGGCGGTCCTGGAGATCGCGGAACTCGTGCCGTGACCGAGGTTCGGTGACGGCATGCACGACTAGATCAGGGGAGCGCTGGAGAATCCGCGCGCTTGACAGGATCTTGGTGATTTTCTCGAGGCTTTTGGAGACCTCATGGATCGTGCCTACCGATGTATGAGACATTCCCTTCAGGGCCAAGATGTCGAGAGTGAACTCTGTCGTGTACGTGGTGCCGGACATGTCTTTGTAGGTGACTGTGGCCAGATGCTCGTCTGGCAGGTCGTCTCTGCCTCTGCGCTCGATGTGGTTGTCGTAGAACGCGCGGATCTCTTGATCTGGTGCCAGCAGAGACATGGGTTCGTTCAGCATTTTCATGTTCTGCATCTGGATCTCAGGATCATCCATCTCGCGTGCGCGAACGGGTGCAGGGTCCAGGGAGATCTCCACGTCGACAGCCGGGCGTTTGCCGATGTTGCGGATGACCAAGTCGAACAGGTTGAAGGCAGCCCGGCTGGTCTCCACCGTCACAAGTACGTAGGGACGGATGGCTTCAGCCTGGGCTTGTACCTGCGCCTCATGGTGCTCCCGGGAGCTCTTCCACTGCTGATGGGCGTAGATGGCTGTCGCCAGGGCTGTGACGAAGAGACCGCCGGTGAATACGGCCGTCCATGCATCCGCGCTGATGCTATTCAAGAACCCAATGATGGCGTCCATGGCGAATCCCTCCTGGTGGTGTTTCGAGTTGCCAGTTGTCCAGTGCCCGGGAACATGCGAGCACGCTCCCGGGCAGCCCTGTTGAGCCGTAGCCCCTGTAGCAAATGGCGTTCGTACTGCAGCATCGGATGGGCCTAGGCATTTGCGCGTATTCGATCCTGTCACTGAGGGCGACCGGGTGCCCTCAGGTGTTCCACGTCCTGTGTGTCAGTGCGAACACAACACCCGGGATTCCCTCTCCGTAGCGACTGGCCTGCTCATAGTTCCTGAAGATGCTCTGTGAGCGGGGCCCCCGAGCTGCTTCGATGAGGCGACGGTCCTGCAGCTGCTGGGCGGCTATGACGTGTGGAGGGCGGGGTGTCGTCACCGTGGGCCAGGCACAGGCCGAGCGCCAGCAGCGCCTTGATCGGTACAAGGCATCGCGCGTCGAGATGAGCGCCTCGGGTCACTTCAATCCCCGGTGCGAAGGCCGCACGGGAACGCGATCACGACGGGAGGGGTCTTTTCGCCACGTCACCGCACCGTGCACAGAAGTGTTGTCCTCCGAATCCTGTGCACGGTGCGTGCACGGTAGAAGCATGTACCCGCGGAATGACAGGGAAGGAGGGCCCTTTTAGAAGTAGTACGGGTAGCTGGACCAGTCCGGGTCACGCTTCTGCAGAAACGCGTCGCGGCCCTCGACGGCCTCGTCGGTCATGTACCCCATGCGGGTGGCCTCCCCGGCGAAGACCTGCTGGCCGGCGAGCCCGTCGTCCACGGCGTTGAACGCGAACTTCAGCATCCGCACCGCCTGCGGGGACTGGGCGGCGATGTCGGAGCACCACTCCAGGGCCACCTCCTCGAGCCGCCCGTGGTCCACCGCCTCGTTGACCGCCCCGGCGGTGACCATGTCCTCGGCGGAGTGCTCCCGGGCCAGGAAGAAGATCTCCCGGGCCTTCTTCTGACCCACCTGGCGAGCCAGCAGGGCGGAGCCGTATCCGGCGTCGAAGGAGCCCACCGTGGCGTCGGTCTGCTTGAACTTCCCGTGCTCCCGTGAGGCCAGCGTCAGGTCGGCCACCACGTGCAGGGAGTGCCCGCCGCCGGCGGCCCAGCCGTTGACCACGGCGATGACGACCTTCGGCATGGTGCGGATCAGCCGCTGCACCTCCAGGATGTGCAGCCGGCCCGCCTGGGCGGGGTCCACCGTCTCGGCCGTCTCGCCCGAGGCGTAGCGGTAGCCGTCCCGGCCGCGGATGCGCTGATCCCCGCCGGAGCAGAAGGAATGCCCGCCGTCCTTCGGCGAGGGGCCGTTGCCGGTGAGGATCACCGCGCCGACGTCGGGGGTCATCCGCGCGTGGTCCAGGGTGCGGAACAGCTCGTCCACCGTGCCGGGGCGGAAGGCGTTGCGCACCTCCGGGCGGTCGAAGGCGATGCGCACCGCCGGCAGATCACGCAGGATCCGTCCCTCGACGTCGCGCTCCACCCGCCGGTGATAGGTGATGTCGGTCAGCTCGAAGCCCTCCACCGGGCGCCACTGCCAGGGGTCGAAGACGTCGGAGACCTTCTCGGGGAGCGGCGGCGCCTGAGCGAGGGATGTGTCAGTGTTCTGTGCGTCGGTCACGTGCAGAGTCTACCGACCAGCGCAGACGACGGCGCGAAGGACCGGTGGGGCGGAATCGTACGCTCTTTCGGCGCCGTCGGGGGCGGAACGCGTCAGTCCAGCTCGACGCCGGTCTCCTCGCGCACCTGCTCCTCGCTCACGCCTGGCGCGGTCTCCACCAGCTGCAGGCGCGGCTCGGCCTCGGTGCCGACGACGTCGATCACCGCCAGGTCGGTGATGATCCGGTCCACCACGCCCTTGCCGGTCAGCGGCAGGGTGCAGGCGGGCAGGATCTTCGGGGAGCCGTCCTTGGCCACGTGGTCCATCAGGCAGATGACCCGCTCGGCCCCGTGGACCAGGTCCATGGCTCCGCCCATGCCCTTGACCATCTTGCCGGGGACCATCCAGTTGGCGAGGTCCCCGGTGGCGGCCACCTGCATGCCGCCCAGCACGGCGACGTCGATCTTGCCGCCGCGGATCATTCCGAAGCTGGTGGAAGAGTCGAAGAACGCCGCGCCCGGCAGCACGGTGACGGTCTCCTTGCCGGCGTTGATCAGATCCGGATCCACGGCGTCCTCGGCGGGATAGGGGCCCACTCCGAGGATCCCGTTCTCCGACTGCAGCACCACGGTGCGTTCGGCGGGGATGTGGTTCGGGATCAGCGTGGGCATCCCGATGCCCAGATTCACATAGGAGCCGTCGGGCAGCTCCTCGGCGGCGCGGGCGGCCATCTGGTCGCGGGTCCAGCCCGCGCGGGACTCGGTGCTGACGTCGCTGCTCATGGCAGGATCACTCCTTCTCGTCGCTGCGGACGGTGCGCTTCTCGATGGGCTTCTCGATCTCCGGACCGACCTCCACGATCCGGTGCACGAAGACCCCGGGCAGATGGACGGCATCGGGGTCGATCTCCCCGGGCTCCACCAGCTCCTCCACCTGAGCGATGCAGAGGCGGCCGGCCATAGCTGCATCCGGGCTGAACTGGCGGGCCGCCTTGTTGAACACCAGATTGCCGTGCCGGTCTCCGCGTTTGGCGTGCACCAGGGAGAAGTCGGTGACGATTGACTCCTCCAGCACGAACTCCAGCTCGCGCCCGTCGTGGACGGGGAAGGGGCGTACCTCCTTCGGGGCGGACGCCTGCGCGACCCCGCCGGCGCCGTCGTAGGTCATCGGGATGCCGCCCTCGGCCACTTGGGTGCCGACGCCGGAGCGGGTGTAGAAGGCCGGGATCCCGGCGCCGCCGGCGCGCATCTTCTCCGCCAGGGTGCCCTGCGGGACCAGCTCCAGTTCCAGTTCGCCCTCCAGGTACTGGCGGGCGAACTCCTTGTTCTCGCCCACGTACGACGACGTCATCTTCACGATGCGCCCGGCCGACAGGAGGATGCCCAGGCCCCAGTCGTCCACGCCGCAGTTGTTGGAGGCCACCGAGAGCCCGGAGGCTCCCTGCTCCAGCAGGGCCTCGATGAGCTGGATGGGGTTGCCGGAGAGGCCGAAGCCGCCGACGGCGAGCGAGGCTCCGTCGGGGATGTCGGCGACGGCCTCGGCGGCGGTCGCCACGGTCTTGTCGATGGTCATGGGTCCTCCTCAGGAACTCGTGGACGGGGACTCGTGCTCTCTGCTGTGATCTGCGATCGGGCGGGCAGGGCTCAGCTGGCCGACCAGCCGCCGTCGACGGCGTAGGACGTGCCGGTCACCATGCCGGCGGCGTCGGAGGCCAGCCAGGTGGCCAGGGAGGCGACCTCCTCCGGCTCCACCAGCCGCTTCACTGCGGACTCGGTGAGCATGATGCGCTCCACCACCTCGTCCTCACCGATGCCGTGGAGGCGGGCCTGGTCGGCGATCTGCTGCTCCACCAGCGGGGTGCGCACATAGGCCGGGTTGAGGCAGTTGGAGGTCACCCCGTGGGCGGCGCCCTCCAGGGCGGTGACTTTGGAGAGCCCCTCCAGTGCGTGCTTGGCGGCCACGTAGGCAGATTTGTAGGCGCTGGCGCGCAGCCCGTGGACCGAGGAGATGTTGAGGATCCGGCCGAACCCGCGCTCGTACATTCCGGGCAGCGCGGCGCGGATGAGCAGGAACGGCGACTCCACCATGAGCCGGTGCATGAACCGCCAGGCCTCGGGGTCGAACTCGTGCAGCGGAGACACCCGCTGGATGCCGGCGTTGTTGACCAGGATGTCGGTGTCCGGCACTCCGGACTCCTCGCCCAGATCCTCGAGCACGGAGGTCTCGGCCAGGTCCACGGTCCAGGCCCGGCCGCCCAGCTCGTCGGCCAGCGACTCGGCGGCGTCGCCGTCACGGTCGCAGACCGTCACATGGGCCCCGGCGGCGGCGAAGGCCCGCACGCAGGCCGCCCCGATGCCGGAGGCGCCTCCGGTGACGACGGCGCGACGTCCGGCCAGCGCATCGGCCGGGATCGGCGGGGTGCGGGTGGGCTGGGGGTCCATGGATCTCCTCCTGGGGGATGACGGTGAGGATCGGGGCGGGCAGGTGTCGGGACTGGCGGACGTCGAGACCGGTGGGGTGCGGATCAGAAGCCGCCGACGGCGGAGACCAGGGCGATCAGCGCGGCCACGACCAGCACCGGGATGACAAGCGTCACCATACCGATGTCCTTGTACGACTGGCGATGGGTGAGCCCGCACACGATCAGCAGGGTGACCACTGCGCCGGAGTGCGGCAGGGTGTCCAGCCCGCCGGCGGCCATGGCGGTCAGCCGGTGCATCATCTCCAGGCTCATCCCCTCCGCCTCGGCCATGGCGCGCAGGTCCCCGCCGAGGGCGTTGAGCGCGATCGTCATGCCGCCGGAGGAGGAGCCGGTGAGGCCCGCGGTGATGGAGGTGGTGACCACCGAGGTGACCAGGGCGTTGGCGCCCATGCCGAACACCGAGTCGCGCACCACGGCGAAGGCGGCCACGGAGGCGACGACGGCGCCGTAGCCGACCTCGGAGGCGGTGGAGAAGATCGGCAGCATGGAACGTTTGACTCCGTCGTGGAATCCGATCTTCAAGGTGCTCCACCGGCCGAAGTTCATGGCGACGATCAGCCCGATGGCGGCGACGATGGCGACCATCACGGCCCACAGGCCGGCCCGGGAGTCGTAGGCGATGGACCCGAAGGTCTCCTCCTGCAGGTAGGACCAGTCCAGGGCGGGGAAGATGACCAGGGTGCAGGCGAAGTTCACGACGAATACGGTCAGCAGCGGAAGGAAGGGGACGATCCGGTTCGGCGGGGTCAGCGCGGTGGTGACCTGGGAACCGTCGTCGGCGGAGCCTCCGATGACCTTCTTGGACTCCGGGGATTCGAAGTGCTCACCCTTGGTGATGAGGCTGCGACGCCGGTGCTCCAGCCACAGCAGGCCCAGGCCGAAGATCAGCACACCGCCGAGGATGCCGACGCCGGGGCCTGCATAGGCTCCGGTGTCGAAGAACTGCCCGGGGATGATGTTCTGCACCTGCGGGGAGCCCGGCAGAGCGGTCATGGTGAAGGTGAAGATGCCCAGCGCGATGGTGCCCGGGATGAGGCGACGGGGGATGTCCGCCACGCGGAACAGCTCGCGGGCCAGCGGGTACATCACGAAGGCGACCACGAACAGGCTGATCCCGCCGTAGGTCATCAGGGCGGAGGTGATCACGGTGGCGGCGATGGCGCTGCGGCTGCCGATCCAGCCGGTCACCGTGCGGGCGATGGACTCCGCGTATCCGGTGACGGTCATCAGGATTCCGAAGATGGCCCCGACCAGGAAGATCGGGAACCAGCTGCCCACGAATCCGGCCATCGCGGGCATGAACACCTCGGTGTAGGAAGCCAGGATCGGGGCCCCGGAGAACACCAGGCAGACGACCGCGGAGATGGGTGCGGCCAGGATGACCGGCACGCCCCGGTAGGCGAGCGTGATCAGCAGCAGCAGGGACACGATGATGCCGATGATGCCCAGGATCATGAGGTCTCCTCTTCGGAGGTGGTGGTCGGACGACGCGATCTCGTCGCCGTGGACCAGCATGCTCCGCGGGCTGTGACCTGGGCTACATCGGCATGTTCAACGCTGGGGCGGTGATCTTGTGCCCAGCTACGAAACGCCGCTCCGCGGAGGGTCGGCCCGCCGGGAGGCCAGTGCCCACGAGACCTCGATCAGCGTGTCCAGATCGCCCAGATCCGCTCCGGCGATCTCCCCGAAGCGCTGGAGTCGGTAGCGCAGGGTGTTGACGTGCACCGGGATGCTGCGGGCCGCCAGAGGGATGTTCATCCGGTGGGCCAGGTAGGCCTCCACGGCTTCGAGCACATGCGCGCCGAAGCTTCCCGCATCCGCCAGCGGCTGCAGGTAGCGCTCGCGGAGCATGGCGGTCACCTCGGGGCTGGCATGCACCCCGGCCCGCCAGGACAGGCTCTCGAGGTCCACCAGCCCGCGCTGTCCCACGGCGGCGGCGGCGCGCAGCGCCGTGGAGGCGGATGTGAAGGACTCGGAAAGCTCCTCCAGCGTCCCCGCGGCGCCGATTCCTGCGGTGACCTGGTCCAGGCGGATGGCGGCTCGGGGTTCGCCGATGATCAGCCCCACCAATGAGCTGCCGCGGACGGCGGTGAGCAGCCGGACGTCGGCCCGTTCGGCCCAGTCCTGGAGGCGGTGCTGGTGCTCCATGTCCTCCGCCGGGTCGGCGTCGGCGGCCAGCGCGCGCAGCGGGCCGGCGGTGGGGATGTCGTAGAGCGCGGCGCCGCGGGCCAGCTCGGCGGGGTCCATCCGGGTGGTGACGGCGTCACCGATCCAGGCGGCCCGCCGGGTGGAGTCCGCCAGGGCGCGGGCGACGTCTCTGTCCTGGTAGACGAGGACGGCCCGGGCGGAGAACGCGTCTCCCAGCTCCCAGAGCAGAGTGGAGGAGTCCAGCACCTGATCGGCGGGGATGCCGTGGGCCGGGGCGTGGTCCAGCAGTCGGTGCAGGATCACCGACATGCAGACGCGGAATCCGGCGAGCACGCTGCCGACGGGCACGCCTTGGGCGTGGCGCTCGGAGGCCAGGGCGTCGGCCTCGGCGACGTCGTCACGGGAAGGGTCGAAGCCGGCACGGATGGCCCGGATGCTCAGGTTGATGTTCCGCCGCACTGAGGCTTGCAGCGCGGCGGTGGGGACGTCGTCGTAGCCAGGCACAGTGGCGCGCAGCTCGCGGATGGTCTGCTCGAGGATCGACTCATCCTGTGCGAGACGGGTCAGCAGCTCATCCCACCGGGTCTCGGGTCTCTCCTCCGCGGTCATGAAGCTCACGATACCGCTGTCGCCGTCGGGAGCTCCGGCCGTTCTGCACCCCGGAATCACGTCTGCCTCACCAGACATGGCGGGGCGATCGTGATTCCGGGGTGCACTTCCCTCCGCAGGGAGCGGGCGAAGCTGTGCGGCGCTCTGGGCTGTGGGGTCGGTGCCCCGCTCACACGTAGAGTGGAGAGGTGACCCCTGCGATCGCGGCCGCCCTCCCGGAGGTCTTCGGCGCCCGGCACCTGGCCCTGCTCGGGCTGGCGGCCGTCCTGGGCGCCGTCGTGATCTGGGGTGGGAGGCGCCTGCGCGGTCACCCGGTGGAGCAGCGCGTGACAGTGCTCGCGGGGTGGATCCTGTTGGCGGCATCGCTGGCCTGGATGGGTTGGTGGATGCTGCCGGAGAACTGGCACATCGGGCGCTCGCTGCCGTTGCATTACTCCGACGTGCTGCGCATCATCGCCGCGGTCGCGCTCATCCGCCGCGCCCGCTGGGCGGTGGCCATCACCTGGTATTGGGGGCTGACGCTCAACACCCAGGCGCTGCTGACTCCGCATCCCAGCCAGCTGCGGCTCTCCCCGGTGGAGTTCCCCTTCTACTGGGGGCTGCACATCGTGGTGCTGCTGGTGGCGCTGCTGGTCGTCTGGGGGTTGGGCCACCGGCCGACGTGGCGGGACTTCGGCATCGCCTACGGGGCGGTGCTGGCGTGGGCGGGGCTCGTGATGGTCCTCAACTCCTGGCTGGGCACCAACTACGGATTTCTCAACGCGCTTCCCCCGGGCGACTCGATTCTGGATCTGCTGGGACCCTGGCCGATCTACATCCTCTGGGAGATCGTGCTCGTCGCTGCGGTGTGGGCGCTGATGACGCTGCCCTGGACCAGGTCGGGTTCCCGGGCCAGACAGCGGACCCGGACGCCAGCTCCTCAGCGCAGCGCGGTCGGCAACCGACGGGGCCGGTACCGCGCCATGAAGAAGCCGCGCCAGGGCCGGGGCCCAGAGTCTGGGGCGCCGGACTGATACGGCGACGACGGCGCGTCCCCCACGGACCGCCGGAGCACCACTGCGCTGCGGGCCGGGACGTCCGGATCGTAGGGGTGGTTGGGGTCGTAGACCAGCAGCTCCAGTTCGCCCGCCGGGGTGCGTCGATACCCGTGGCAGACCGCCTGGTGGTTGCGGCCCAGCGCCGACGGGCGCAGCGAGTGGACGCTCACCAGGCCGATGACCACGGGGACGCCGTCGTCGAGTGAGGCCAGGGCGCGCCGGAGCTCCCGCCGGGTGAGCCGGATCAGCCACCCGGTGGGCAGTGCGCTCCACGTCAGATACCGGAGCCCATTGCGGGCCCCGCCCCAACCGGTGAGCATGCTGTGGCGCTGACGGGTGCGGATGTGGTCGGCCAGCGGATGCCCATCCGGTGGGACGTCCGGACAGGTCCCGTCCGCCGTGCGGAAGTCCTCAGCCGTCGACGCCGGCACCTCCGCTCCGGCGTGGAAGTGGTCCAGCGCGGAGAACGCCATGCCGCCGCATCGCCCGCGTCCGGTCCAGGTGACCCTTCGGCCCACGATCGGTGGCAGTCGGCAGGAGAAGAGCACGTCGACGAACCGGTTGGGGAACCGGAAGGCCTGCCGACGCAGGGAGAAACCGGTGCGGCGCTCGGTACCTGAGGGCGCTTCAGAGTCCGGGGTGCGCTCCATGTGGTCACCGTACCGGAGGGTCCTTCCCCGGATGCTGAGCTGGCCGTAGGGTGTGGGTATGCGGGAGATCACACACGACGGCGACCTGGACCATCTGCGCGAGTTCTACCGGCACTTCGGGCACGTCGAGGCGGCCCCGGTGTCAGTGCTGTACGAGGACTGGGCCCTGGGGGTCGCCGAGGACACCGAAGTGCTCGACCGCCTGCTCGGCCTGCCGCCGGAGAAGCGCCAGCCGAACCTGCTCTTCGCCGCTGCGCGCCTCCACGGCACTCCGCTGAAGTCTTGGGAGGACGCCCGCCCGCAGGTCATCACCCACTGGGAGGACATCGCCGAGACGATGCGGCAGCGCCGCACCCAGACCAACGAGCCCGGACGCAGTGCGGTGCTGAACCTCGCGCTCGCACAGATCGAGGGGCCGGTGGCGCTCATCGAGGTGGGGGCCTCGGCCGGCCTGCTGCTTTACCCGGACTGCTGGACGATCCGCTATGGCACCGCGGCCGGGCCCGTCACTCTGGAGCCGACCGGCCCCATCCGGGCAGAGGTGGAGCTGGACTGCGGACTGGAGGGGGTCGAGGCGCCGTCGTCGTTGCCGGAGATCGCCTGGCGGGCCGGGGTGGACCTCAACCCGTTGGACCTGCGCCACGAGGAAGACCGCGAATGGTTGGAGACCCTGGTGTGGCCGGGCATGGAGTACCGCCTGGACCGCATCCACGCCGGGGCTCTGCTGGTGGCGTCCCAGCCGCCGTCGCTGGTGCGCGGCGACCTCAACGGGATGCTGCCCCAGCTGCTCTCCCAGGTCCCCTACGGTGTCACCCCGGTGGTCTTTCACTCGGCGGTGCTGGCCTATCTGCCGCTGGAGGACCGGGAGTCGTTCGTCCGACAGGTGCGGGCCTCCCACGCCCGGTGGATCTCCAACGAGGGCGCCCGGGTGCTGCCGGAGATCACCGAAAAGCTGCCCCAGGGCGGCGACACCCCGGACTTCGTGCTGGCCCTCGACGGCGAGCCGATCGCCCGCACGGGCCCCCACGGGCAGTACGCCCAGGCACTGTGACTCAGGGGAGCCGTAGGCGGCTGGCGGAGGCGCAGCGGTTGGTGGACGGGCTCGGGCTCGATGGCATCGCGGGCGTCGAAGACTGGGCGCTGGCGGGCACGCTGCCGATCGGTGTTGACATCGAGGGCTCTGACCTGGACGTGCTCATCCACGCGCACGATATCGACATCGTTTACGAGAGACTGCATGATCGGTTCGCCGATGAGCTGGGGTTCAGTGCCTGGCGGCACAGTCGAGAAGCGGCCTGGTGCGTGGCCTTCCGCCGGGCGGGTCATCTGGTGGAGCTCTTCGTCCAGGCGCTGCCGGTGGCTCAGCACCGGGCGCACCGGCACATGGTGGCAGAGCGCCGCCTGTTGGAGGCACACGGTGAACGGCTTCGGGATCGGGTGCGGGGGTTGAAGTCTCACGGCATGAAGACGGAACCTGCCTTCGCCCAGGCGTTGGGCATCTCGGGCGACCCCTATGCGGCCCTTCTGGACGACGACGTCGTCAGTGCCTGGTGTCGCCGCTGAGGCCGTCGGGCTCGCCGGAGTCGCCGTCATTCGGCTTGCCGCTGTTCCGCTCGTCGTCGGCGTCGGCCGACGTCCGTCCTGTGCTTCCCTCGAGGCTCTCCAGCCGGGCCTCCAGCATGTCCAGGCGCCACCGGTCCTCGGCGGTGAGGTTCTCCTCCGCACGGGTGGGGATGTGCGGCTCCTCCACCTCCGGGGCGGCGGGTCGCCTCTCCAGCTCCGCGAGGCGCTTCTTGAGCTGCTCGAGCTCCTCCCGGTCGCCCGGGGCCCCGATGCCGCGCTCCGACCGTGTGGTGACCACGGCGACGATGCCACCGACGATGATGGCGGTGAGGACGATCCAGGCGAACCATGGCATGGCCACACGGTAGCAGGGGGTCAGGAGCGTGCCCTATGGATTCTTGACCCAGACATCGCCGATTCATAGGGCGTTCATAAGATCGTGCCCTTCCATGGGGACTCGACACGTCATCGAGAATCCCAGGAGAACCCCATGGAACACCTCTGGATGGTCATGGTCGACGCCGCCGCGATCCTGCTGCTGACCTTCGGCCTGTACTTCCGCCGGCACCACCGCCGTGATCTGGTCACCGCCTTCGTCGTGGTCAACATCGGCGTCTTCGCCGTGGCCGCCGTGCTGTCTTCCCTGGAGATCGGTATCGGGGTGGGTCTCGGCCTCTTCGGCGTGCTGTCCATCATCCGGCTGCGTTCCTCCGAGATCTCCCAGCATGAGGTCGCCTACTACTTCGCCTCCCTCGCCATCGGCCTGATCGCCGGCTTCGACGGCATCTATCCCGTGCTGGGCATCGCGCTGATCGCCCTGATCCTGCTGGCCGTGGCCCTGGTGGACTCGCCGCTGGTCCTGGGCCGCTCCCGCCAGCAGACCCTGCGCCTCGACGGTGCGGACCTCGACCTGGACACAGTGCGCGCCCGCCTGGAGCCGCTCATCGGCGCGCCGGTCCGCTCGGTGAGCATCACGCGTGTCGATCTCGTGGACGACACCATGACCGTCAACGTGCGCTGGGCCGACCCTCGCCCGCGCGACCTCCGGGCAGCCCAGGCCGGGGCAGTCCAGGCCGGGGCATCCCAGCTCGTGAGCGAGCAGCCTGTGGCCGAGCAGTCCGTGCCTGAGCAGTCCGTGGCCGCGCAGATGGAGCGCCGGGCATGAGCCTCGCCCGCGCCGCCCATCCCGGCCTGCTCATCGACGCCCTCGCCGCCGGATTCGCCCCCATCGCTCTGGAGGAGCTCAACGCCCAGGCCGCGCTGCAGACCCGGGTGGACCGCAAATACGTGGTCCCCGGTACCCAGCTGGAGGAGCTGCTGCGCTCCCTCCAGGACGGCCCATCACGGGTGCTGGAGGTCTCCGGGACGCGAGCCATGCGCTACCGGTCCCTGTACTTCGACACCCCGGACCGGGTCTCCTATCTGCAGTCCACGCTGCGACGCCGGCGCCGCTTCAAGCTGCGCACCCGCCAGTATGTGGACACCGGTCAGGCCTACCTGGAGATCAAGCGCTCGGGAGCCCGCGGGGAGACCGTCAAGGAGCGCACCAGCCACCCCTCCGTCCAACTGGACCGCTTCCGCGGCACCGCCGACGACGACGTCGCCTCCGCCCTGTCCTCCACCGGGGTGGACCCGGCGCGGATCGAGGAGCTGGTGCCGTCGCTGGGCACCGCCTACCGGCGCACCACACTGCTGCTGCCGCCCGCCGAGCCGGGGGAGCCGCCGTCGCGGATGACGATCGACACCGACCTGCGCTGGACCCGACAGGGGGACGCCGCTGACGTCGCCGCTGACGTCGCCGCTGACGCCGTCGACGTCGCTGATCCCGCCGCCCGCGCCCTCGCGCGCACCGAGTCCCTGACCACCCCGCGCCTCGCCGTCGTCGAGACCAAGTCGGCCTCCGGCGCGGGCCAGGCGGACCGGATGCTGTGGCAGCTGGGGGTGCGTCCGACCCGGCTGTCCAAGTACTGCACCGGCCTGGCGGCGCTGTGTCCGGAGCTTCCGGCGACCCCCTGGAAGCGCACGCTGCGCCGGCACTTCTCCTCCGGGATCCACCATGGTGAGAGCCTGTCCAGCCGGTAGGGTGCTCCCATGGGGAGTCAGGAGCATGCGATGACCCGCCTGGACGGCAGCCCGATCCGTGCGCTGGTGGTGGACGACGACCCGATGCTCAGTGAGGTCCTGGCCATGGCGCTCAGCGCCGAGGGATGGGAGCCCCGCCGGGTGGGGGACGGCCAGGCCGCACTCGCCGCGGTGCGGGAGCTTCGCCCCGACGTCGTCGTGCTGGACGTCATGATGCCGGGCATCGACGGCTTCGAGGTGGTCCGTCGGCTGCGCGCCTCCGGAGAGGACGTGCCGGTGCTGTTCCTCACCGCCAAGGACGATGTCGCCGATCGGATCGCCGGGCTGACCTCCGGCGGGGACGACTACGTCACCAAGCCGTTCTCCGTGGAGGAGGTGGTGGTGCGGCTGCGGGGCATGGTGCGCCGGCACATGCGGCACGTGGCGGAGGAGTCCTCGGTGCTGGTGGTCGGAGACCTCGTCCTGGACGAGGACACCTATGAGGTCGCCCGGGCCGGCCAGCCGGTGGAGCTCACCGCCACTGAGTTCTCCCTGCTGCGGTACCTGATGGAGAACCAGCGCAAGGTGCTGTCCAAGGCCCAGATCCTGGACGCGGTGTGGCAGTACGACGTCGGCGGCCGCTCGTCGGTGGTGGAGCTCTACATCTCCTACCTGCGGCGCAAGATCGACGCGCTCGGCTCGCCGATGATCCACACGCTGCGCGGGGTCGGTTACTCCATCCGGGCCGCCGATGAGTGAGCGGACCCAGCGCCGGCTGAGCCGGTGGCCGCTGCGCCGCCAGCTGGTGGCGGGGATCGTGATGCTGCTGGTGGTGGCCACCGGCGTGATCGGCGTGGTGACGGTCGCGGTGCAGCGGCACACCGTGCTGGACCGGGTGGACGACCAGCTGGAGACGGTGCTGGAGGCGCAGCGCTCCGCGGTGGAGGACGAGAGCCAGGAGATCCCGCGGATGCGGGCCCGCTCGGTGGTGATCATCGAGGCCGACGGCGTCGACGACGTCGCGGAGCTGACCGACGAGTCCGGCGTGGTCTCCCCACTCTCGGACGCGGAGCGCGGAGAGCTGCGTGACGGTGCCGGACTGGAGCCCGACGCTGAGACGATCCAGCTGAGCGAGCACGGCTCCTACCGGGTCACCTCGGCCGCGCTCGACGACGGCGGACAGGTGGTGGTGGGGCAGTCGCTGTCCGAGGTGGATCAGACCATCCGGGACATGACCCTGTCCTTCACCGTGGTGGGGCTGCTGGGGGTCACGCTGGCGGCCCTGGGCGGGCGATGGATCATCCGGCTGGGGCTGCGCCCGCTGGAGCGGCTGGCCCGTACGGCCTCCCAGGTGTCGCAGACCCCGCTGGCCGAGGGCACCGTCTCCATGCCGAGCCGGGTACAGGACCAGGACACGTCCCCGGGCACTGAGGTGGGGCAGGTGGGTGCGGCGCTGAACCGGATGCTCGACCATGTGGAGGACGCCATCGGCCGGAGGCAGCGCAGCGAGGACCAGCTGCGCCGGTTCATCGCCGACGCCGGCCACGAGCTGCGCACCCCGCTGGCGGCGATCAGCGCCCACGCCCAACTGATGGAGCGCCGGCGGGCGGAGATGCCGGAGGAGCTGGGGCATTCCTCCCAGCGGATCCGCTCCGAATCGCAGCGCATGGGGCTGCTGGTGGAGGACCTGCTGCTGTTGGCCCGCCTGGACTCCGGGGTGCCGCTGGCCGACGAACCCGTGGAGCTGGCCCGCATCCTGGTGGACGTCTCCGCCGACGCCCAGCTGACCGCCCCAGGGCATCAGTGGCACATCGACCTGCCCGAGGGCGCTGCGGACCTGACGGTGCGCGGCGATGCCGCCCGGCTGCACCAGGTGGTGTCCAACCTGGTCAACAATGCGAAGGACCACACCCCGGAGGGCACCGCGGTGACCCTGAGACTGCGCGCGGACGGGCCTGAGGCCGTGGAGGTGGCCGTCGAGGACGACGGCCCCGGCATCCCGCCGGAGCTGCGGCCACGCATCTTCGACCGGTTCGTGCGCGGCGACGGCGCTCGCAGCCGCGGCGATGCCGACGCCGGCCAGGGCAACACCGGCCTGGGGATGGCGATCTGCGCGGCGATCGTCCATGCCCACCGGGGGACGATCCGCTGCGAGTCCCGTCCGGGCCGCACCCGGTTCGTCATCCGGCTGCCGGCGGCTCCTCACTCGGCGGGTCCGGCAGCTTCTGCGCCAGCACGATGATCTCGGGGGAGTCCGGGGTGAGCTCCTCCCGGTCCCAGTCGCCCCATACCTCGACCGCCACGAAGCCGGCCTGCCCCAGGGACTCGACGAGGGTGGGCAGGCTCCGGTAGCGCAGGGTCTCGTGGACCACCAGGTGCTGACCGTCGGGCAGCACCGTGTGGCCGCGGTGGGTGATCAGCGGTCCGTCGGTCACGGCGTCGGCGGAGGTGGTGTCCACCCCGGCGAGCTCCACCCAGGAGGTGAACTCGCCGCCGTCGGGGTGCGGCTGGGTCTCTCGGGTGTGTTCGGGGTCCCAGGCGTCCAGCTCCATCGCCTCCGGGTTCCGGGACTCGAAGGCCAGCCAGCCGCCGGGCACCAGGGTCCGGTGGGCATGGCGCAGCACTTCGTCCCAGGCCGATCGGGGCAGGAAGTACTGGGCCACGTGGCCCTCCATGAGCGCGAAGTCCGCCCAGCCGCTCGGCAGCTGCTCCGCCGTGCCGTGGATCCAGGTGACGGCCTCACCCCCGGGGCGGGTGCGGGCGGCCTCGATCATCGCCGCCGCGGGGTCCACCCCGGTGACCTCGAAGCCCCGGCGGGCCAGCTCGACGCCGAGCACCCCGGTGCCGCAGCCGATGTCGCTGATCCTCCGGGCGCCCGTCTCCTCGATGAGCGCGGTGTAGAACTCGTGATCCCACCCGCCGGAGTTCTCGACGTCGTAGACCCGGACCATCGGGGGATGCTCCGTCCACGGCCCTTCGACGGTGATGACCTCGCCCATCAGAACCGCCGCTCGGCCGCGCCCAGGTGGTGTGCCAGGAAGGCGTAGTCCCAGGCGCGCTCCTTCCAGGATTCGTAGCGGCCGGAGGCGCCGCCGTGGCCGCCGTCCATCTCGATCTTCAACAGCACCGGGTCCTCACCCTGCTGATACTCGCGCAACCGCTGGACCCATTTGGCCGGCTCCACGTAGAGCACCCGGGTGTCATGCAGGCTGGTGACTGCGGCGATCGCCGGGTAGCGGGTGTTCCGGACGTTCTCATAGGGGGAGTAGGACTTCATGCACGCGTAGACCTCGGGGTCCTCGATCGGGTTGCCCCACTCCTCCCACTCCAGGGCGGACAGCGGCAGGTCAGGGTCCAGGATGGAGGTCAGGTTGTCCACGAACGGCACCTGCGCGACGATCGCCGTGTACTTCTGCGGCGCCATGTTCGCGATCGCGCCCATCAGCAGCCCGCCGGCGGAGCCGCCCAAGGCGGCGATGCGCGCCGGGTCCGCCCAGCCGGCCTCCACCAGCCGGTCGGTCGCGGAGAGGAAGTCGGTGAAGGTGTTCGTCTTGGCCAGCTTCTTGCCGTCCTCGTACCACCAGCGGCCCAGCTCCCCGCCGCCGCGCACATGGGCGACGGCGAAGACGATCCCGCGGTCGAGCAGGGAGAGCCGAGGGATTCCGAAGAACGGATCCATGCTCATCTCATAGGAGCCGTAGCCGTACACCAGGGTGGGGTTGGTGCCGTCCGGGGCGACGTCGCGGTGGTGCATCACCGTCACCGGGATCTGCACCGGCGAACCGTCCGGCGCGGTGCCCTCCCCGGGGGCCCAGATCCGAGTGGCCCGGTAGGCGGAGAGGTCGACGTCGTTGACGGGGGTCTCGCGGCGCAGGATCGGAGTGGGGGCGGCGGTGTCCCCGCCGTCGTCGGAGGCGGCGGGATGGGGGATGTCATAGATCCGCGGCGGAGTGAACCAGGAGGTGTAGAGCACCCGGAACAGCGGGGCCTCGTGCTCGGCGGAGGTCACCGCGCAGGTGAACAGCTCCTCCTCGAACCGCGGGCCGGGCAGCGACGACGTCGGCACCGCCGCGCCGCCGTCGCGGACGCTGCGCAGCGTGTCCAGGGAGAGCATCTGCACGGACTCCACGGTGTCGCGTCGGGCGCTGACCAGCACCTGCGCGGCGGTGACGGCCACACCTTCCAGCTTCACGGTGTCCTCGTGGGGGAGGACCGTGCGGCCCAGGTCCAGCTCGTCGTCGGAGTCCTGGGCGGCCAGCGCCTCCGCGGTGGTCAGGCTCAGCGCATTGTTGGGACCGTGTGCGTTGTGGGTGACCAGTAGCTTCCGCTCGCCGTCGAGCTCGATCGGGTCCACGCTGTGCAGCAGCCGGCGCTCGGCGGAGATCAGCAGGACCGGCTCGGCGTCGGGGTCGGTGAGGTCCAACAGGCGGGTCTCGTCGTATTCCGAGTTGCCGGAGACGATGATCAGCTCCCGCTTGTCCGAGGAGAGGCCGAACCCGGTCCACAGCTGCTCATCGGTGATCTCCAGCAGCAGCCGGTCGTCGGAGGACTCGGTGCCCAGGGTGTGGACATAGAGTCGCCAGGGGCGCCAGGTCTCATCAGCCACCATGTAGTAGGCCCGCGACCCGGTGGGATCCAGGACGGCGGCGCCGTGGACGTCCGCGACGGTCTCCGGAAGGTTCTTCCCGGTGGTGAGGTCCCGGAAGTGCAGGGTGTGCCGCTCGTCGCCGGTGGTGTCCTCGCAGTAGGCGAGCAGCCGGCCGGACTCGTCGATGCTCATCCCGCCGAGCTGGTAGAAGGCATGCGCTTTCGCCTCGGCGTTGGTGTCGAAGTAGGTGACCTCACCGTCGAGGGCGACGCCGGGCTCCACCTCGGGCGGGGTCCACGCCGCCAGGGAGTCTGAATCGTCGCCCGCGGGCACGGCGCCGACTGGGATCCTGCAGTACACCGGGTGCTGCTCGCCCTCGATGGTGCGGGTGAAGTACCAGAACCCGCCGCGCCGGGAGGGCACGGTCAGGTCGGTCTCCACCGTGCGGTGCTTGATCTCGGCGAAGATCGCCTCCCTCAACGTCTCCTGGCCCGCGGCGACGGCCTCGGTGTAGCGGTTCTCCGCGGTGAGGTGATCGATGACCTCCGGGGACTCCTTGTCCCGCAGCCACTCGTAGGGATCGGTGACAGTGTCCCCGTGGTGGGTGCGAGTGGTGGGAACCTTCTTCGCCTGCGGGGGAGCGGGAATCGTGGTGGTCTCAGACATGGGCACCATTCAACCAGAGGGCGGTGTCATGGCTGTGTCGTCAGGCCAGTCCGTTCAGATCCAGCCGGGCCTGGGCGACGATGACGGCCAGCTGGGCGCTGGTGTCCGCCCCGATCTTGGCCCGCGCGCTGGCCAGGGTGCTCTTGACGGTGCTCGGCGAGATGAACAGCTCACCTGCGATGTCCTCATAAGTCTTGCCGTCACCGATCAGCCGGGCGACGGCGATCTCGCGCTCGGCGAGTCCGCTGACGCGTCGACGGGCCGCCTCGCAGACCGGCTCCGTCTGCGGGCCGACGTAGCTGGCGACCAGCCGGGAGGTCATCGCCGGGGAGATCATCGGGTCGCCCTCGTGGGCCATGCGGAGGGCGGTGGCGAGGAACTCGGTGGCGTCGTCCTTCAGCAGGAAGCCGGTGGCCCCGGCGTCGAGGGCGCCATGCAGGTGGGTGTCCGTGCCGAAGGCGGTCACCGCCAGGACGGCAGGAGGGGCCAGCTGCTCGCGGATCCGCCGGATGGCCTCGACGCCGTCCATGCCTGCGCCCAGGTGCAGGTCCATGACGACGACGTCGGGACGGTGGGTGCGGACGGCGTCGATCGCCTCCGCGCCGGATGGGGCGGTGCTGACGACGGCGATGTCCTCCTCGCCGCTCAGGATGTTCTGCAACGAGCCCAGGACCAGGGCGTCGTCGTCGACCATCACCACGGAGAGCATCACGCCGGAAGTCTACCAACTGGGGTCTGACACGACGGGGGATCCCCAGGTCAGAGGCGGGGGACGGGCTGGGGCTCAGCCGGGTGGCTGGGCGGCCTCGGGCGGAGGCCAGGGCAGCTGGACGGTGAGGATGAAGCGGCCCTCGTGCTGATGAGTCTCCACTGTGCCGCCGAGCGCCCGGGCCCGTTCCTCGAGGCCGACCAGGCCGGTGCCGGAGCCGGCAGTGAAGCGGGGCTGCTCCGGGAGCCGGTTGGTGACCCGCAGCTCGATCCCCTGGCCTTCACCGCCGGTCAGGCTGATCTCCGCGGTGCGGTCGCTGCTGTGCCGCAGCACGTTGGTCAGGGCTTCCTGGAGGATGCGGCGGACCGCGTGCTGCAGGGCGTCTGGGGCTGTGGAGAAACCATCGACGAGCACGAAGGGGCGGACGTCGACGCCGCCGGCCGCGGCCTCGGCGAACAGGGCCTGCAGATCGGCCACACCCTGAGGGGAGGGTGCTGGGGCGTCGTCGCCGGCTCCGCCCTCCCGCAGGGAGGTGAGCAGGGCGCGGAGGTTGGTCAGGGCTCGGTCGGCATAGTGGCGGGTGGTGCGCAGCTCGTCACCGAGCCGTGGGTCGCCGGTGCTCTGCGCGGCCTTCTCCAGGCCGCCCACATGCAGGGAGAGCCCGGAGAGGTCGGAGGCCAAGGTGTCGTGGACCTCACGGGCCAGAAGCTGCCGCTCCTGCTGACGGGTGAGCTGCTCGGTGAGCTGCTCGTTGCTGTGTTCGGCGGCCCGGGCGTGGGCCTCGGCCGCCCGGGCGGTGCGGCGCTGCCGCACGCCCAGGGAGATCCCCAGCACCAGCCCCAGGCACAGGACCGTGACGACGGCGACCAGGATCTGCCCGGTGCGTCGGTAGTCCGGGTCCGGCCAGCCGGACAGGGCGTGCAGGTGCAGGCCCGCGCAGATCAGGATGACGGCGAATCCGGCGGCGGCGACCGCCCAGTGCCAGCGGCGTTCGGCCCGCACGATCCACACGGTCAGCCCGACGGCGAGCACGAACGGGTCCAGGCGCAGCAGCAGTGCGACGACGGTGCCGGTGATCATCGGCACCAGCGGGAGCCGACGGTAGACGGGCAGCGTGAGCAGCGCCAGCATCCCCAGTCCGGCCATGATGGCGCCGAGAGTGGTCGGCTCGTCCGTCGCCGGGTCGGTGTACCCCGGGTTCGTCATCGCCGTCGCCACCGTCACCAGCAGCCCGGTGCCGATCATCACCAGCACGACGATGCCGGAGAGGGCGAGGCGCACGATCCGGGGCCAGGTTCGGGGGAACATGCCGCCAGTGTACGGAGGCGCTCTGACATGTGGACACGGCGGATCCGGCAGGTCAGTGTGCCCGATCGGGCAGCGCGGTCTGCCTGATCAGCGGTGCCGAGGGGGTGCGGATTTCGACAGGCTCGAATCAGCACATCGTGCAGCACTCGCAGTTCCCTGAAGAAAGCAGGTTTGAGCCATGACTTCCATCCATCCCGGACACGGACCCGGAGCCGGACCCGGAGCCGGAGCCGAACCCGGACCCGCAGCCGTCGAGGCTGGGCCGAGCCGGAACATCGTCGGGATCATCGCACTGGTCACCGCGATCCTCGGGACGATCTTCGCCTGTGTGCCGGGCGCGCTGATCCTGGGATGGGTGCTGCTGCCCATCGCCTTCGTCCTGGCGCTGGTGTCCCTGTTCCTGAAGGGGAAGAAGCGTGGAGCCGGGATCGCCGGGCTGATCGTCTCCGTGGTGGGCACCGTCATCGGGGTCATCGTCTTCTTCGCCGTGGTGGCCGACGCCTTCGACGACGCCTTCACCGATGAGACCACCGTCTCCGCGCCGGAGGAGGATGAGGGCGACGACGGCGAGCCCGCCTCTGAGACTGAGGACGCGGCGACCTCCGAGGAGGAGGCAGACGCCGCCGCGGCATCTGATGAGGAGGACGAGGCCCCCGCAGCAGGTGCCGACGACGACGCCGAGCAGGGCACCCGCGCGAACCCCTACCCGCTGGGCTCGGAGATCACCACCTCCGACTGGGCGGTGACGGTCAACAGCGTGGACCTGGACGCCACCGCCGCCGTGCTGGAGGAGAACCAGTTCAACGAGGACCCCGAGGAGGGGCACACCTACATCCTGGTCAACCTCAGCGTCCAGTACATCGGTGACGACCCCGAGGGAGACATGCCGATGGTCAGCGTCAGCTACGTGTCTCCGGAAGGGAACACGTTCGCCTCCCATGACCGCAGCGCAGTGGAGCCGGACAGCTTCGACTCCATGAGCACGCTGTACGAGGGCGCCTCCACCACCGGCAACATCGCACTCCACGTGCCGACTGACGGCGTGGAGGACGGCGTGCTGAAGGTGTCGCCGGGGATGTTCGCCGACGACGTGTTCGTCGCGGTGGACTGAGCGTCCCGGAGGACGTACACGACGACGGCGGGTGGGTGACCGAAGGAGGTCGCCTGCCCGCCGTCGTCGTGTGTGGTGGTGTGCCCGAACCCTACAGCTTCCGCGGGTAAGTGTCCGATGCATTCCTGACCAGATACTGAAAAGTAGATTACGTCTCGGTAACATCTGTGACGGGGCTCACATCGAGGTGCTATGTTCAGCTCCCACATGATCAGTGCACGAGAGGGGACACATGATCACTCAGATACTGCGGCGCCTCGACTGCCGGGAGGCCGAGTGCTGACCGTCACGAACGTCGACGTCGTCTACAACGACGTCATCCAAGTCCTTCGAGGAGTCAGCCTCACCGCCGAACTGGGGAAGATCACCGCACTGCTGGGAGCCAACGGAGCCGGCAAGACCACCCTGCTGCGTGCCGTCTCCGGACTTCTCGACATCCACGACGGCAAGGTCACCAAAGGGGAGATCCAGCTCGGCGACCAGGCCGTCCAACACTGGAACGCCTCCCGGATCGTCTCCGCCGGGCTCGGCCAGGTCCTCGAGGGTCGCCGCGTCTTCGCCGAGTTCACGGTGGAGGAGAACCTGCGCATCGGAGGTCACACCCGCCGGGGTAGCCTCACCGATTCCATCGAGGAGATCTACGAGCTCTTCCCGGTGCTGGCCGAGCGGCGCCGACGCACCGCCGGCTACCTCTCCGGGGGAGAGCAGCAGATGCTGGCCATGGGCCGCGCCCTGGTCGCCCGGCCCGACGTGATCCTGCTCGACGAACCCAGCCTCGGGCTGGCGCCACGGATCATCCAGCAGATCCGGGACCTGATCGTCCAGGTCAACCAGGAACGTGGCACCACCGTGCTGCTGGTGGAGCAGAACGCCATGATGGCGCTGTCCATCGCCAGCCACGGCTACGTGATGGAGCAGGGAAAGATCGTCATGGACGACGACGCCCAGAAGCTGCTGGAGAACGACGACATCCGGGACTTCTACCTGGGCCGCGGCGAGCTGGCGACCTCCTACCGAGACCTCAAGCACTACAAGCGCCGGAAGAGGTGGCTCTCATGAACACCCAGGAGATCTGTGCGGTCCAGGACGTGGAGCTCAGCTTCGGCCAGGTCAAAGCACTGGACGGGATCAGCTTCAGCATCCGCCAGGCGGAGCTCTTCGCCATCATCGGCCCCAACGGGGCAGGCAAGACTTCCATCTTCAACGTGCTCTCCGGGGTCTACCGGCCGCAGAAGGGCACCGTCCGCTTCGGCGGGGAGTCTCTGCTCGGAGCCCGCCCCCACACCATCGCCCAGCGCGGCATGGCGCGCACCTTCCAGAACATCGAGCTCTTCGAGAATCTCACCGTCGCCGACAACCTGATGCTCGGGCGTCACCACCATCTGAACTACCGCTGGTGGGACTCGATCATCTGGTGGGGCAAGGCCCGCAGCAGTGAGCTCGCCAACCGTCGCAAGGTCGAGGAGATCATCGACTTCCTCGAGATCGAAGGCTACCGGGATCTGCCGGTGGGCATGCTGCCCTACGGGATCCAGAAGCGCATCGAACTGGGCCGGGCCCTGGCCATGGAGCCGCGGCTGCTGCTGCTCGACGAACCGGTGGCCGGCATGAACGGCGAAGAGACCGAAGACATGGCCCGGTTCATCCTCGACATCCGTTCCGAGCTCAAGATCCCGATGATCCTGGTCGAGCACGATATGGCCCTGGTCATGGACCTCGCTGACCGGGTGATGGCGATGAACTTCGGCGCCCCACTGGTCACCGGCACCCCCGAGGAGGTCCAGGCCCACCCCGAGGTCATCCGCGCCTACCTGGGCACCGACGACGCGGACCGCACCGACGATGCGGACCGCACCGACGACGTGGACCGCACCGACGATGCTGCTGGCGCTGCTGACGACGCTGCCGGCAGACACCCGCAGGAGGCCCCATGAACACCACCCGCACGCTGCCCCTGCGCATCCGTCAGCGGGCTCAGGAGACCCCCGACGCCGTCGCCATGCGCGAGAAGAACTTCGGCATCTGGGAACAGACCACCTGGCGTGAGTACTGGGAGACCTCAGTGCTCGTCGGCCATGCCCTGCTCGCCCTCGACGTCGGCATCGGCGATCGGGTGGCGGTCCACAGTGAGAACCGCCGGGAATGGCTCTTCTCGGACATCGGCACGGTGGCCGTCCGTGCCGCGACCGTCGGGCTCTACCCCACCAATCCCACCCCCGAGGTGCTCCACCTGCTGAAGGACTCGGGATCCTGCGTGCTCATCGCCGAGGACCAGGAACAGGTGGACAAGACGCTGGAGATCGTCGACGAGCTGCCCGAGCTGCGGCACATCGTCTACATCGAGCCCCGAGGCATCGCCGGACAGTACACCGACGAGCGGCTGATCAGCTGGGAGTCGTTCCTCGCCCTGGGTGCTGAGCACCTCACGCAGCACCCGGAGGCGCTCACCGCGCTCGCCGAGTCTGCGGAGCCCGAGGACCTGGCCACCCTGATCTACACCTCCGGCACCACCGGCAAGCCCAAGGGCGCGATGCTGACGATCGACAACATCGAGTTCGTCATCGAACGGGCCAGCGAGGAGGGAGCCTTCCTGGGAGAACCGGCGGACAGCCACGATCTGCTGGTCTCCTATCTGCCGCTGTGCCACGTCGCCGAACGGTGCTTCACCACATGGCTCAACGCCGGATCCGGCACCCAGGTGAATTTCGCCGAGTCCATCGAGACCGTCACCACCGCGCTGCGCGAGGTCCAGCCCACTGTGGTGTTCGGGGTCCCCCGCATCTGGGAGAAGAGCGTCGCCGGCATCCACATCCGCATGAGCGGGGCCACCTGGTTCAAGCGCACCTCCTTCGCGATGTTCATGCGGATCGCTGGTTGGATCGGCGACACCCTGGTGGAGAACCGGGGCCGCCACACGGTGCTCACCCGGTTGGTCTACCTGGTCTGCTGGGTCGCCTGCTTCCGCGCCCTGAGGGAACGGCTCGGCCTGCGCCACGCCCGGTACGCCGCCTCCGGTGCCGCGCCCATCGCCCCTGAGGTGCTGAAGTTCTTCATGGGCATCGGAGTGCCGATGCACGAGGTGTACGGGATGACGGAGAACGCGGCCATGGCTTCGGCCAACATGCCCGGCAGGGTCGTGCTGGGCACGGTCGGAGAGCCCCAACCCGGCGTGGAGATGCGCATCGATGAACACACCGGCGAGATCCTCACCCGGCATCGCGGCACCTTCGCCGGCTACTGGAACCGCCCGGACGCCACCGCAGAGACCATCGACGACGACGGCTGGCTGCACACCGGCGACGTCGGCGAGTGGGTCGATGGCACCCATCTGAAGATCACCGATCGGATCAAGGACATCATCATCACCGCCGGGGGGAAGAACATCTCCCCCTCGGAGATCGAGAACAGCCTCAAGAGCTCGCCCTACGTGAAGGAGGCGATCATCATCGGCGACGGTCGCAAGTACCTCACCGCACTGATCGGCATCGAACAGGACACTGTCGGCGAATGGGCCCAGCGGCGCAGGATCGCCTTCACCACCTACCGGGACCTCTCCGCCAAGGACGAGGTGCGCGAGCTCATCCAGGGAGTGGTCGATGAGACCAATCAGAAGTTCGCCCAGGTGGAGACCATCAAACACTTCACCCTGCTGCCCAAGGAGCTCGACCACGACGAAGGCGAGCTGACCGCCACGCAGAAGGTCAAACGGTCAGCGATCACCGCACAGTTCGCCGCGCAGATCGCCCATATGTACGGCGAGACGACCGAGGAGACGACCCAGGAGACGACCCACGAGGCGGCGGCACGATGACACTCTTCGCTCAAGCCGTCACCTCGGGCCTCGCCCAGGGCGCGATCTATGCCCTGCTGGCGATAGGATTCGTCATCATCTACAAGGCCACTCATGTGATCAGCTTCGCCCAGCCGGCGCTGATGGTGTGCGGCGGGCTGTTCAGCTATCACCTCTCGGGCATCCTCGGCTGGCCCTTCTGGCCGTCCATGATCGTGGCGGTTCTGCTGGGTGCGGGCCTGGGCATGCTCATCGAGCGGCTGGCGCTGCGACCGATGGTCGGCAAGCCGGTGTTCACCCTGGCGATCATCACCATCGGTGTGGACGTGGTGCTGCGGGTGCTGGCCAACCGGTACATCGGAGCCGATTCCCGGGCCCTGCGGTTCCCCGGGGGAGGGGAGCGCTACGAGCTGCTCGGGGTGGCGCTGAGCCACCGGCAGGTCACCATCATCGTGGTCACACTGATCACCGTGGTCTCGCTGGCGCTGTTCTTCCGGTACGCGAAGGCAGGACTGGCGATGCGCGCCACGGCCCTGGACCAGGAGACCGCCTCCGCCCAGGGCGTGCGGGTCGGCGCGATCTTCGCCCTGGCCTGGGCGATCGCCGGCGGGCTGGCCGCCATCGCCGGCACCTTCATCGCCACAGGCTCCGGAGGCATCGAGCAGGACACCTGGGTCATCGCGCTCAAGGCGCTGCCCGCGATCATCATCGGTGGGCTGGACAGTCTCCAGGGAGCGGTGATCGGCGGACTGCTCATCGGAGTCGTCGAACAGATCACCGCCGTCTACCAGGGGACCTACATGCCGTTCCTCGGCTCCAACTTCTCCCTGGTGGCGCCCTACGCCCTGATGTTCCTGGTGCTGCTGATCAGACCCTATGGACTCTTCGGCACCAAGGAGGTGGAGCGAGTATGACGACGACCTCGACCGGTCACACATCCCGCGGCCCCCGACCGCCGCGGGGACGTCCCCGGCTGCGCACCTCCTACGCCCAGGAGATGGCGCTGCTGAACACCCCGGCGAAACGTCGATCCACCTTGGTGATGATCCTCGTGGGGTTCTGCGCACCGCTGCTGGTCACCGATGACCTGCTGCAGATCCTCACCCTGGGAATGTTCGCCGCCATCGGCGCCATCGGACTGAACCTGGTCACCGGCTACGCCGGGCAGGTCTCCCTGGGGCATGCGTTCTTCATCGGCCTCGGCGCCTTCACTGCCGCCGTCATCGGAGGCGACCCGGACGGGCGGCTGCTCGGGTTCGGGATGCCGATGTACGTGTGGCTGCCCGCGGCCGGACTGGCGGCCGCCGCCGCCGGGCTGCTCGTCGGGCCGCTGGCCGTGCGGCTGCGCGGGCTCTACCTGGCGATCGTCACCCTGGGGCTGGTGTTCCTGGGGCTGCACATCTTCCGGGAGGCACGGACCTTCACCGGCGGCCCCGGTGTGGGGCGTCGCGCCCCGGACGTGGAGCTCTTCGGCATCAACGCCTCCCAGGCGGGCGGCTTCCCCGGCCTGGACTGGTCCCGGGACCAGCAGCTGTTCGTGGTGGCCCTGATATTCCTGATCATCTTCGCCGTGGCGGCGCGCAACATCGCCCGCTCCGGGGTCGGCCGGGCTTTCGCCGCGATCCGTGATCGCGACGTCGCCGCGGCCGTCATCGGGGTGGACCTCACCGCCCACAAAGTGCTGGCCTTCGCCCTGTCCTCGTTCTACGCCGGGATCTGCGGGGCGCTGTACTACTGCGTGGTCCGGGTCATCGAGCCCAGCTCCTTCGACCTGCTGCTCAGCGTGCAGTTCCTGGCCATGGTGCTCATCGGCGGAGTGGCGACCATCTCCGGGTCGATCATGGGCGCCCTGTTCATCACCGTGCTGGGCCGGCTCGCCATCGAGATCGCCCATGTGGTGCCCTTCGTCAGCACCTCGGTGACCGGGGGAGGACTGCTCAACGTCTTCCAGCTCGAAGGGATCCTCTACGGGCTGCTGATCATCATCTTCCTGATCGCCGAGCCCCGGGGGTTCTACGGCATCTGGATCCGCATACGGAACTACTGGAAGGGCTGGCCGTTCACCTACTAGCGATCACCCACGAGCCATGGAAAGGCAAGGATCACTCATGACACGTTCACACACAACACGTTCACCCCGGACAGCACGAACGTTGCTCCCCCGCACACTGGCAGGCGCGGCCGTCGCCGCCCTGCTGCTCACCGGCTGCCGCGGAGGCGGAGGCGACGAGGCCGACGCCGCCTCGCCGGGCGTCAGCCCCGACCCCTGCCCGGATGCCGTCAACGAGGACAACGGGTGCATCACCCTGGGCATCATCTCCGACCTCTCCGACACCTTCTCGGCGGTGGCGGTCCCGCTCACCGAGGCGCAGGAGGCGTTCTGGCAGCGGGTCAACGAGGACGGCGGCGTCGCCGGTTACGACGTGCAGCTGGTGGTCGCCGACGCCGAGTACGACCCCCAGCTGACCAGCCAGCGCTATCAGGAGATGCGCACCGACGTCCTCGCACTGGCGCAGGCGCTGGGATCCTCCCAGGTGATGGCGATCCTGGAGGACATGCGAGACGACGGCGTCATCGCTGCACCCGCCTCCTGGAACTCTGCCTGGAACTTCGAGCCGATGATCGTCCAGTCCGGAGCGAACTACTGCTTCGAGGCGATGAACGGCGTGGACTGGGCCACCGAGAACCGTGGGGACGTCGATTCCGTGCTGGCGATCGGCTACCCCACGGACTTCGGCACCGACGCCGCCGTCGGGGCAGAGACGGCCGCCGAGGCCCATGGGCTGGACTTCGATCAGGTCACCACCCCTCCGGGTCAGGACAACCAGGCTGAGGCGGTGTCGACGGTGGTGCAGGAGGACCCGGACCTCATCGTCATCACCGCCGGTCCGACCGAAACGGCCGCCATCGTGGCCGGAGCCGCCTCCGAGGGGTGGGAGGGCACCGCCGTGGGGTCCAGCCCCACGTGGAACCCCGGCCTGCTCGATTCGGCCGCGGCGGATGCTCTGGAAGCCATGTACTTCCAGGCCAGCGCCTGGGGCAACTGGTCCACGGAGAGTCCGGGCCATGACGCCATGCGGGAGACGCTGGGTGATGTCTCACCCAGTGACGGCTACGTCGCCGGGTGGGTCTGGAGCTACCCGATGCTCGCCGCTCTGGAGCACTCCGCTGAGCTCGACGGCGGCATCACCCGGGAGAACATGGTCCTGGCCGCCGAGCAACTGGAGGAGGTCGACTACGAGGGGATGCTCCCCCCGGAGGCGGGATCGAAGGTCGGCGACCCTGACGAGAGCGCCTACCGGGCCAGTGTGATCAACTCGGTGGACCCGGACGCCCCCGGAGGGACCGTCACCGAGCAGGACCTCACCGTCGGCGCCACGGCAGAGGCCTACACCTTCGACTCTCCCTGCGCGGCGCTGGACTGAACGGCGCTGGACTGAGAGCCGAGGGGCTCTGAACGGCGGGGGTGCGCCGACGACCGGGGCACCCCCGCCGTCCTGTCCGCTCACTCTCCGGCGCGCACCAGCCCCGACTCGTAGGCGGTGACGACGATCTGGGTGCGGTCCCGCAGCCCGAGCTTGGTCAGGATCCTGGAGACGTGGGTCTTCACCGTCTGCTCCGCCAGGTGCAGGTCTCCGGCGATCTCCCCGTTCGCCCGGCCGCGGGCCACAGCGGTCATCACCTCGCGCTCGCGGTCGGTCAGCTCGGCGATCAGGTGGGTCTGGGGTTTCGACGTCGGCCGGTCGGCGTAATCGGCGATGAGGGTGCGTGTGACCTTGGGGGAGAGCAGCGCCTCACCGGCGGCGACCACGCGCACCGCGTGCACCAGTTCCTCCGGAGTGGCGTCCTTGAGCAGGAAGCCGCTGGCCCCGGCGCGCAGCGCGTCGAAGACGTATTCGTCCGCATCGAAGGTGGTCAGCATGAGGATCCGGGGCGGAGCACCGGGCATCTGAGCGATCAGGCGGGTCGCCTCCAGGCCGTTGACCAGGGGCATCCGGATGTCCATGAGCACTACATCGGGCCGGGCGCTGTGCACGACGTCGACGATCCCCTGCCCGTCCTCCGAGGTGCCCACCACGGTGAGGTCTTCCTGGGCGTCGAGCAGTGCGGCGAATCCGGCGCGGATCATCGACTGGTCATCGACGATCAGCACGCGCACCGCGTCGGAGGGGGTCTCAGACATGGTCCTACGGTACCCCTCTGGTATGCCCTGCACAGCGCTCTGTGATGTGATGTGATCATCAGAGCCCACCTTCGAGGATCCCCCAATGATCCGCCGTCTCCTGCGTGACAGCGCCTACGTGCTGCCCGGACTGCCCATCGCGGTCTTCGGGTTCAGTCTGCTGATCAGCCTCACTGCGGCCTCCATCGCCACCGCTCCGCTGGGGGCGGGGGCGCTGCTGCTGCCGCTGACGCTGATCATCGCCTCCGAGTTCGCCGAGCTCTCTCGCCGTCGGTTGCGGATCTGGGGTGCCATGCCGGAGCCGGTGCTGTACCGCCGGCGGGGAGCGGGCCTGGCGGGGCTGCTGCGTCTGCTGGGAGATCCGCGGCGGTGGCTCGATCTGATCTTCGAGTCTCTGGTGGCTCTGCCGGCTAGGCTGGTGACGTTCGTGATCGCAGTGGTGTGGATCGCGATGGGTCCTGCCGGGCTCACCTACTTCTTCTGGTCGCGGTTCATCCCGGGTCAGCGGGGGCTGATCCAGCTGCTGGAGATCGCCGCCCCCGCCCTGCTGCCGGCTGATCCCACGGGGCGCTACCTGCTGGACTCGGCGGTGTTCTTCACTCTTGGGGTGGTCTTCCTGGCCACGTTGCCAGCGGTGATGCACGGGCTGGCCTGGCTGGACGCGGTGCTCGCCACCAGTCTGCTCGGCGCCGGTGGACGCGGACGGCTCCCCGGTGACGGCAGCGTCGCCCCGGTGAGCGAGCCGCAGGTCACTCCTGGTTCCGCGGCAGAGCGGGCCTCCGCCGGGGCCTCGTTCAGCGCCCGAGCGTGGTCCTGGCTGGGGGCGGTGTTCGCCGCCGTCGTGCTCCTGGCGGTCGGCTGGCCGGTGATCGTCGTGGCGTACCAGGTCAGCGTCGTCGCGGCGATGGTGGTCACACTCGCCCACTGTGGGGCGCTGGTGCTGACCCTGCGCCATGCCTGGTCCGGGATCGGGCTCTCGCTCGTCGCCGCGGCGGCCACGATGGGCGTCACCGCAGAGTCGGGGGTGGGCATCTGGCCCTGGCCGGTGCCTGCGATGCTGACCCAGTGCGGGGTGCTCTTGGTGGTCGCGTTGCGCGACCGCTGGTATGTGGCGGCCAGCGGCTGGGCGACCAGCGCGCTGCTGACCGTCTCGGCCGTCGTCGCGACCACCCCGGACCTCGGCGAGGGGGCGTTGAGCACCGCGATCGTCTTCACTGCTGTCAGTGCGGCGGTGGTGGTCCTCGGGGTGCTGATCCGCCAGTGGATCTTCAACGCCGGGCGGCTGCAGGCCTCTGAGCAGGACAGCGCCCAGCAGGCGCGGCGCCGTCGGGAGTTGGAGGAGCGCAACCGCATCGCTCGTGAGCTGCATGATGTGGTGGCCCACAGCATGTCGGTGATCAGCGTGCAGGCGGCCACCGCCACCTACCGTGTGCCAGGAATCAGCGACGACGCCCGGCGGGAGTTCGAGGAGATCGCCCGCTCCTCGCGGCAGGCGCTGGGGGAGATGCGGAACCTGCTGGGGATCCTGCGGGGCGAGGATGACGCCCCCACCGGTACCACTCCGGGGCTCGGGGACATCGGTCAGTTGGTGGAGTCCACTCGTGCTGCAGGGGTGACGATTCATGCCCATGGCCTGGGGGATCTGCCGAGGGTTCCTGTCAGTGCCGGCCTGGCGGCTTATCGGCTGGTCCAGGAGGCGCTGAGCAACGCGCTGCGCCACGCTCCGGGATCCACGGTGGAGGTCACGGCACGGGCCACACCGGTCGGGCTGCTGCTGGCGGTGGTCAACACCGCCTCTCCGGAGGGTGAGGTCGAGCCCTCGCCGGGTGCCGGGCTGGGGCTCGAGGGCATCGAGGAGCGGGTCAGCGCAGTCGGCGGAGAGGTGGAGACCGGCCCGACGCCGGAGGGTGGCTTCCGAGTGGAGGCTCGCCTGCCGCTGCAGTGATGGTCCCGGGCTGGTTCGTCGCGGTGCGGCCCGCGCGCCCTGCCTCGTGCGCCCTGCCTCGTGCGTCCTGCCTCCCGCAGGCGCTGCCCCGTGCGCCCTGCCCCGTGCGCCCTGCCCCGACGAGGAGTCATTTTCCGGCGCATCGGACCACTCGTGAAGCGCTTCACCTCTGGATGGCGTCCGGGAGAATGACTCTTGGATCCGTGGTGAGCGAGGCGTGTTGCTCCCGCCCAGGCTGTCTGGTCGGCCTGGCGCGCGTCACATCATCCACAGCCCTGTGGACAACGCCTGCGAGCCGCTCCGGAATCCGGTGGGATGGATGCCATGAATCCCTTCGACGACTCGGCGACGGATGGCCGTCGCCGCCCTCCGCCGTCGGTGCCAGAGGGTCCTGTGCGACGGCGCGACCTGTCTGCGTGCTCTAACGCCGATCTGGAGCGCGCCCTGCGGCACAGGACCCTGGTGAGGCTGGGGCACGGGATCTACGACGCCGGTGGGCACCAGCTGTCTCCTCTGATGGCCGCACTGCAGGTGCTCACCGCCGACGCCGACGTCGCCACCCATCGCACGGCCGCCGCGCTGCTGGGACTGTGGGGCGAGGAGCTGCAGGAACCCCTCCACCTCACGGTGCCCCGGTCCCGCACCCGGATTCGACGGGAGGGCGTCGTGGGGCATCGTGCTGACATTTCGAGCGATCACATCACACGGATCGGGGATGTCCAGGTCACCACCGCGGCGAGGACCTGGGCGGACCAGTTCGCAGGAGGGTCCTTGGACGATGCACTGATCGCCGCAGACGTCGTCCTCCGCACCCCGCGAATGGAGTTCGAAGGCCCAGGGGGGGCCGCTGCGACGCGCCAGGAGCTGCAGGCGGCCGTGGACTCGAGGAGCGGAGGGCGTGGCGTTGCCATGCTTCGGCAGGCTGTTGCCCTGGCCCGGGAGCGGGTGGACTCGCCGCAGGAGACCCGTCTGCGGCTGGCGCTGCACCGGGCGGGCCTTCCGGATCCGGAGGTCAACGCGTGGGTGTTCGACGAGTATGGCCGACCGGCGTTCCAACCGGATCTGATGTTCCGGGAGTGGAAGGTTGCGGTCCAGTATGAGGGGGCTCATCACTCGAGCCCTCACCAGGTGGAGCGCGATGTCTGGCGGGCGGAGCTCGCTGCGGCGCTGGGATGGGTCGAAGTGCGCATCACTCGGCGGCATCAGGTGCGCGCATGGGGCCCTGCTGTGGAGAAGGTGGCCGAGGCGCTGCTCGCCCGCGGCTGGCGGCCCTGAGGTCTCGTTGAGAGATCGATGGCGTCGAGGAGTCAGAGTCCCGCGGATCGTCCTGACCTGACGCGTGTCAGATCGGAGAAGCTGTACGGGATAGTGGCCCCTCGAGCAGGGGAGGGGGTGTCGGAGCGAACCGGGGAGGAGCCGGGGAGGGCACCTGCTCCGGCCACCCGCGCCCCCGCGCGGCTGGCCTCAGCGTCCGCGGTACTGGGTGATCAGCGGGCAGTCCATCGGGTCGGCGTAGCCCAGCCCCACCCGGTTCAGGTAGCGGAGCACGATGCCGTAGGACTCGACGAGCCCGGCCTCGGTGTAGGTGACGCCCCGCTCCTCGCAGAAGCGTTTCACGATCGGACGGACCTTGCGCAGGTTCATGCTGGGCATGCGCGGGAACAGGTGGTGCTCGATCTGCAGGTTCAGACCGCCCATCGCCCAGTCCATGAGCAGTCCGCCCCGGATGTTGCGCGAGGTCAGCACCTGGCGCCGCAGGAAGTCGACCCGCTCGTTCTTGGGGATCAGCGGCATGCCCTTGTGGTTCGGAGCGAAGCTGCCGCCCATGTAGACGCCGAAGACCACCAGCTGCACGGCCAGGAACGCCAGTCCCAGCGGCAGGCCCAGGGTGAGCAGGACCAGGGCGGGGAAGCCCATCAGGCGGATGGTGATCAGCACGGCCTCGACGGCGCGGTGCTTGACCTTCTTCTCGAGGATGATGGTGCGCACGGCGTTGTAGTGCAGGGCGAAGGCGAAGAGCGTCAGCAGCGGGAAGAACAGCCATCCCTGGCGGCGGGTGATCCACCCCATGAAGCCGGTGCGGCCCTCGTTCTCCCCGGGGACGAACACCAGGGCGCCGGTGGCGATGTCGCCGTCGCGCCCGATGGTGTTGGGGCTGGCGTGGTGACGCCCGTGCTTCCGGGACCACCAGGCGTAGCTCAGCCCCACACCGAGATTGCCGACGATGCGCGAGAACCATTCGTTCCGGTGCCCGGAGGCGAAGACCTGCTGGTGGGCGCTGTCGTGGGAGAGGAAGGCCAGCTGCGTGAACAGGATGCCGAAGACGGCGGCCACCGCGAGCTGCCACAGGCTCTGTCCGAGGGTGAGCATCAGGGCCACGGAGCCGATGGTCGCCAGGCCGAGGAGCACCAGGCGCAGGATGTACCGTTCGGCCCGGCGGTCCATGAGGCCGGCCTCTTTGACCTCGGCGGCCAGGGCCGCGAAGTCTTTGGTCAGGGAGTTGCGGGGGATCCGCGAGACGGTGTCTTCCACGGTGCTCTCGGTGCGTCCCCGCTCGGTGCTCGGGGTGTCGATGCTGGCGATGCTCATGGCGTCAGCGTAAGCGGCAGCTCGGTCCGACGGCGTCACCCGCTGGAGCCAACTCCGCCCCCTACTGGGGTAGGGGGTCAGGCGCCGACTCTTGACTCTGCCCCGGTCTGCGCTGAGGGTTCACCCCATGCGATTCATTCTGATCCCCGGCCTCTGGCTGGCCGCCGACTCCTGGGGGACCGTCCCTGACCTGCTGCGGGAGTCCGGCCACGAGGTCCACGCGCTGACCCTTCCCGGCTTGGAGTCCTGCGACGCCCGCCGAGCGGGCCTCGGCCTGGACGACCATCTGGGCGCTGTGCTCGCCGCCGTGGAGGAAGGCCCGGAGCCCGCCGTCGTCGTGGGTCATTCGGCCGCGGCCACTTTGGCGTATCTGGCCGCGGACGCCCGGCCGGACTCGGTGGCCCGCACGGTGATGATCGGTGGGATGCCGGCCACGGAGGGGCGGCCCTTTCTGGAGGGCTTCGCCGCCGACGGCGACGACGTCCCCTTCCCCGGCTGGGAGGGCTTCGAGCCCGCTGATGTCCGGGACCTGGATGACGACGCCCGCGCGCGGCTGGAGGAGATGATGCGTCCCAGCCCGGCCGGGGTGCTGGAGGCGATAGTGACCTACCGGGATCGGCGGCGGCACCAGGTCCCGGTCACGCTGGTGTGCCCGGAGTTCTCGGTGGAGGACGCCCGGGGCTGGATGGCGGCGGGGGTCATGCCGGAGCTGGCGGCCGGGGACGATGTCGAGCTGGTCGACATCGACTCCGGCCACTGGCCGCAGTTCACCCGCCCCGCGGAGCTGGCGGCGCGTCTCGCTGCTGCAGGTAGTCGCTGACGTCCTCGCGGTCCCAGCATTCGACGTTCTTCAGGTCCGGCATGTCCTCGGCCACGAAGACCGGGTCCAGGCCCTGCTTGCGCTGGGAGTCGAAGTGCTTGAGCAGGCGGAACGCCTTGTCTCCGAGCAGGCAGATCACCACCAGGTTGAACAGCGCGATGATCACCATCGTGACCCCGGCGATGGTCCAGGCGAGGTCCACGCTCATGATGGACCCGAGGAACACCACGCCGGTGAGCACCAGGGCGAAGATCTTCCGCACCTTCTCCGAGGGGGTGATGAACAGGATGTTCGCCTCGCCGTAGGAGTAGTTCCCCAGCACCGAGGTGAAGGCGACCAGGGTGATGATCACGGCCAAGGCGATGGCACCGAATGCCCCGAAGTTGGCCTCGAGCGCGCCTTGGGTGAGCTCGACGCCGAGGTCGGCGTCCGCTCCCAGCGGGTCCTCGAAGGTGAAGAGGATGATGAACGCGGTCACCGAGCAGATGATGATCGTGTCCAGGTAGACGCCGAGGGTCTGGACCAGACCCTGCTTGGCGGGGTGGGAGACGTCGGCGGTGGCCGCGACGTTCGGCACCGAACCCATGCCGGCCTCGTTGGAGAACATGCCGCGCTGCACGCCCGCCATGATCATCGCGCCGAAGGCGCCGCCGGCGGCTGCGCGGAAGTCGAAGGCGTCGCCGAGGATGTGGGAGAAGACCCGGGGCACCTCATCGAGGTTCAGGAGGATCACCACGAGCCCGAGGATGATGTAGAGCGAGGCCATCAGCGGCACCACGTTCTGGGCCACCCGGGCGACGCTGCGTAGGCCGGCGACGACGATCAGTCCGGTCAGCACGGTGAGCACCACGGCCAGCACCCAGGTCAGCGTGGTGGTGTCCGCCATCCCGGTGGCGCCTGCGGCACCGGTGATGGCGTCGACGACGGTGTTGGCCTGCAGGGAGGTGAAGGACAGGGCGAAGCAGAAGATGAAGATCACGGCGAAGACGATGCCGGCGCTGCGGGAGCCCAGTCCGCGCTGGATGTAGTAGGCGGGTCCGCCCTTGAAGGTGTCGAAGCGGCGGGTCTTGTAGAGCTGGGCCAGCGTGGATTCCACGAAGGAGGTCGCAGAGTTCAGGATGGCCATCATCCACATCCAGAAGATCGCGCCCGGGCCGCCCAGGGTGATCGCCACAGCCACACCGGCGATGTTTCCGGTGCCCACGCGGGCGGAGGCGGTGATGGTGAAGGCTTGGAATGCCGAGAGGGACTTGGTGCGTCCGGTCTCGTCCCGTCGGGCCTTCTCCACGATGGCGGTGAACATCGCGGGCAGGTGTCGCAGCTGGACCACCCCGGTGCGGATGGTCATGTAGATGCCGACACCGATGATGACCCAGACGCCGAGCCAGGACCATGCGGTCTCCTCGATGTCTCCGATGATCTGGAGCAGTGAATCCATAGTCATGATGGGCTGACCTTATCGTGCGCTGTGAGGCGGGCAACAGGCGGAGGTCGAGCTTGAGGGCCGGTGCGCCGTCGGCCGTCATGTCACGACAACGCTGTCCCCACCGCTATTGAAACGTTTTTTCCTCACCGTTGTCCGGGGGCGCCTCTTCGCTCTAGGGTGACCTACCTTGCAACGTTGGATGGCCGGAGAGCGATGAACGAGGAGCTGAGCCTGTGCCCTGTCGACGACGAACAGCCCGCACCGCCGCCGCTGTGCTGGCGGGCACCGCGGCGCTGAGCCTGACCGCCGGATCCGTGTCCGCAGGGCCGATCACCCCCGCGCAGGACGCCCGGCCCGGCCACCAGCTGGAGGCCCTGGACCGCGGGCTGGTCGCCGTCGGCACCGACGACGGCGTCTCCCTCAGTTGGCGGCTGCTGGGCGAGGAGACCTCCGGTGCCACCGATCATGGTATGAGGGGTCCGACCTTCCATGTCCTGCGGGACGGTGAGCGCATCGCCACGGTCAACGACTCCACGAACTATCTCGACGCCGCCGGTGACGCTGACGCCACCTACGCCGTCGCCCCGGTGGGCAACGCTCCGCACAACGGGCCCGACGGGTAGGCGGAGGTCTGGGCGGAGGGTCACTATGACCTGCCGCTGCAGAAGCCCGAGTCGGCGTCCACCCCGGCCGGGGAGGAGTATGAGTACCTCGCCAATGACGTCTCCGTCGGGGACGCCACCGGCGACGGGCAGTACGAGTTCGTCGTGACGTGGGACCCCAACAACTCCATGGACGTCTCCCAGGTGGGCTGCACCGGGGAGGTCTACGTGGACACCTACACCCTCGACGGTGAGTTGCTGAACCGCATCGAGCTGGGCCCCAACATCCGCGCCGGGGCCCACTACACCCAGTTCCTCGTCTATGACTTCGACGGCGACGGCACTGCCGAGATCATGATGAAGTCCGCCCCCGGCACGGTGGCCGACGACGGCGAGCACATCACCATGCCGCAGGAAGACCTGGACGCCGGGTACAGCCACGAGGACGACCATCGGATGAGCGCCGATGACTACTACGAGCATGTGGTGGAGGTCTTCTGCGGCTGGCACGAGCGTCCCGAGGTGGTCGCCGGGAACTGGCCGGAGACCCTGGAGGAGGCCTTCGGCGAGGAGCCCTCCTATGACTACCCGCTCGGCGACGCCGACACCCGCCAGCTGGCCGACCACTTCATCGACGACTACGTGCCCGAACGCAGCGACCGCAATGACCTGCGGACCTTCGAGGGATTCATCGTCCACGGCCCGGAGTGCCTGACGGTCTTCGACGGCGAGACCGGCACTGAGCTGGACACCGTCCCCTACACCCCGGAGCGCGGCGTCGACGGGCTGATGTGGGGTGACTACGCGATGTCCCGCGTCGAGCCGGGCAACCGGGTGGATCGCTTCCTGACCGGAGTGGCCCACCTGGACGGCCAGGCGCAGTCGGCGGTCGCCGCCTACGACTTCGACGGCAACCAGGAGATCATCTACGGCTCCGCCACCCTGGACCACGACGGCAGCCTGCTCTACTCCTCCACCGGCATCGGACACCCGGGCAGTCCGATCGCCGGGAAGGAGGCTCCGCTGGGCCACGGGGGTGCCCTGCACGTGGAGCACTTCGACCCGGCTCGGGAGGGCCAGGAGATCTTCTCCGTCCATGAGGCCGGACCCTGGGCGCCCTACGGCTCCGTGATGCGCGACGCCGCCACCGGCGAGACCCTGTGGGGCGACTGCACGGGCACCGACGTGGGCCGGGGGATGGTCGGCGACATCGACCCGGAGCCCCCGGGATACCACGCATGGGTCTCCATCCCGCCGAACGAGGAGGAGGGCGCCACCGGGCTGTGGACGGCAGACGGCGAGGCCGTCGAGGGGGATGTCCCCGGCACGAACATGAGCAGCCGCTGGGCGGCCGACATGACGACGCAGATCATCGTCGGTGCTCGGGAGTCAACCCTGCGCATCGAGGACTGGCAGGACGGCATCCTGCTGGAGGCCGAGGGCCCGCGGACGAACAACTACACCAAGGGCAACCCGTCTCTGGTGGCGGACATCTTCGGCGACTGGCGTGAGGAGCTGGTGCTGCGCACGTCAGACAGCTCCGCGCTGCGGATCCACACGGCCACCGAGGTGACCGACGGCAAGCTGTACACGCTGATGCATGACCCGCAGTACCAGGTGGGGTGGCCTACCAGCAGACCGTCTACGATCAGCCGACCTACCCGGACTTCTACCTGGGCCATGACATCGACTGGCGGCAGGTCCCGGTGCCGGAGGGTCACTACCCGAGCACCGGCTGAGGCCCGCCGAGTCGGCCGGTTCCTCGCCAGAGGGGCGCCCGTGGTGCAGAATGAAGCCCTACGGGCACCCCCTTTTGGCAGAGAAGGTGATCACGATGGCCGAACGCCCTGGCCTCGCCCCTTTCACCCGAGTGGACGACGACGTCTGGATGGCCACCGTCACCGGCGGACTCACACCGCTGAACGTCGGCCTGGTGGTCGGCACGCGACAGGCCGTGCTGATCGACCCAGGACCTGCCGCCGGAGACCATCGGGCTCTGCTGGCCGCCGTCCGGGAGGTCACCGACGCGGAGCTGGTCGTGGTCAACACCCATGGGCATGGTGATCACATCGGCGCGAACGCCTACCTGCGTGAGCAGGGAGTGGAGACCGTCCTGGCCCACCGCGACGCCGACGTCGCCACCGCTACCCGCCTGGTCGCCGACGAGCCGGTGACTCTGGACATCGGTGGCCGCACGGTCATCGTCGAGCACCTGGGCCGCGGCCACACCGACGGGGACCTGGTGGTGACGATCCCCGGCGCAGACCCGGACTCGGGCCACCGCTCGGGCCGCGACGGCATCATGTTCTGCGGCGACCTGGTCCGGGAAGGCACGGATCCGAGCTTCCGGGACTCTCACCCGAAGGAGTGGGTGCGCACGCTGGGCAGGATCTGGTCGCTGGCGGGCAGCTGCTCGAGGTTCATCCCCGGTCACGGCCGACCCGTGGACGCGGACTTCATCGCCTCGATGCGTCGGCGGATGGAGCAGGGCCACTCGGTGTCTCAGCAGGCGCTGCGTGACGCGGTCACCGACGCCACCAAAGCGATCCCGATCCTGCCCTATGGGCCGGAGGAGTCCCGGGAACTCATCAGCCGACTGCGCGGCGGGCACTGACCCGCCCACCGATGCTGATCAACAACCGCCGCTCCGATGAGCGCCCCCAAGAACCTGACTCCCAGGTCGGGGTGAACCGGCTGGTCGTGATCCTGGCGGTGATGGTCATCATGGGGTTGACGATCTGGGCGAACATCGACTGGGTGCCTTGAGGGGGCGGGCCGAGGAGGATATCCGAGGCACACTTCGCGTCACACCTCGTAGAGGTGCGTGAACTGCGGGGGGACCGCATGCCGGGCATGCTGCGGTTGGTGCAGGGCCTGCCCGTGGTGCCGCCGTCCGGTCTCGGCGTCGAAGAACGTGATTCCGGCGGCGCACAGCAGGAAACCCGGTCCGGTCGGCAGCAGCGTGCCCGCCAGCCAGTGCCAGCCGCTGGGATCCTCCGCCGCCGTGCGGACGGCCTCCCAGCCGCCGGCGAACAGCAGAGCCAGTCCGGCCGCCACGCAGAACACGAGCCCCAGGAACCAGGCCAGTCCGGCGCCGGCGCCCACGGCCGTGTCGTCTTCGACGGTGACCGTGTTCCAGGGCTCCCCGGTGCGCAACACCAGCCAGCCGCCGGCCAGGCCCCACAGGGCGACGACCAGGTAGGCGGCGATGATGTCGGAGGGGAAATGGCCGGTCATGAAGATCGCCGCCCCGGAGAACACCGCCAACAGGCCGGTGAACAGTCCGATGAACGGGCGCTGGTGCGGGCCGCTGATCAGGAACACGGCGACGGCGGCCGCGGCGGCCAGCGTGGTGTGGCCGGACGGGAACGAGGCGACGTCCCACCACCACAGCTGCATGTTGGGGTCCGACATCGGTACCTCGGCCTCGGGGCGGTGCAGCCACACGTTCTTCAGCGCCTGCGTGGTGACGTTCGCCCCCAGGAACACGATCAGGGCGATCCCAGCGGCCACGAACCGCTGCCGCAGCAGGGTGACGGCGAGGAAGATCACCCCGCAGATGATCGCGGCGACGGTCGGGACGGCGCGGAGCACCTCGCGGAAGGTGTCGTTCTGGAGTGGGCCCTGAGTGATGTTCCAGTACCGAGACTCCAAGGTCGCCTGCTCCAGCCACTGCCCCGTGGATGACCGGAGGAAGAACTCGTGCACGGCGACGAGCGCGAAGGTGCACAGCAGCATGCCCAGCACCCACAGCCAGGTGCGGCGGGCCGGCAGTCGGAGACGGGAGGAGGCGTCGGACATGTGCACCAGTATCGCAGGAGACCGTGCGCGGAATGTCTACACTGTGCCCATGACACGCCTGCCTGCCCCGCACCTGCCTGAACCGGAGGATCTGCTCGACGGCGCCGTGGTGGTCAGTCTGCCGATGCGCACCCGGTTCCGCAGGCAGACCTGGCGGGAGGCGATGCTGCTGCAGGGACCCGCCGGATGGTCCGAGTTTGCTCCGTTCCCGGAGTACCCGGCCCGCGAGGCCGCCGCGTGGCTGGCCGCCGCCGTGCAGGCCGGCTGGCAGGGACTGGGGGCGCCGCGCCGGACCCGAGTGCCGGTCAACGCGACGATGCCGGCCGTCACCGTCGCAGAGGTCTCCGGGGTGCTGGCCCGCTCCGGGCGCCCGGAGTCGATCCCTGCGGTGAAGATCAAAGTGGCGGAACCGGGGCAGAGCCTCGCCGACGACGTCGCCCGCATCCGTGAGGTCGCCCGACTGGTGCCCGGCGCGGGGCTGCGGATCGACGCCAACGGAGGGTGGAGCTCCGCGGAGGCGCTGCGGGCGCTCGAGGTGATCGCCGACGTCGTCGGTGACCGGCTGGAGTACGCCGAGCAGCCGGTGGCCGGGGTGGAGCCGCTGGCGGATCTGCGCACCGAGCTGCATCGCCGCGGCACGCCGATCCGCCTCGCCGCCGATGAGGCCGTGCGCCGTGCCGAGGACCCGCTGCGCGTCGCCCGCCTGGGGGCGGCAGACCTGATCGTGGTGAAGGTCCCGCCGCTGGGCGGGGTCGACGCCGCGGCCACCGTGGTCCGCACCTCCGGGCTGGACGCCGTCGTCTCCTCCGCCCTGGACACCTCCGTGGGACTCGCCGCCGGGCTCGCGCTGGCCGCCCGGCTCGAGACCCTGCCCTACGCCTGTGGGCTGGGCACCGCGACCCTGTTGGCCGCCGACGTCGTGGAGCATCCGCTCATCCCGCAGGAGGGGATGCTCCCGGTGTCGATGCGTGACGGCATGGTGACGGCCCCCGAACCCGCAGAGCGGCTGCTGGCGCAGCACCGGGTGGCGGGGGAGCGGCGCACCTGGTGGGAGCAGCGGCTGCGCGCCGCCCACGCAGTGCTCGCCGACCCGGTACGGGAGAGCCCGGCGTCTTAGGATTGGGGCATGCATTCCAGCCGGCGTCCCTTCCGAGAATTCGACGACTCTGTGGACGCTGAGGCGATGCGTCTCGCCCGCCGGGTGGTGCGCGGCCTGACGCTGAGCATGCGCCATGTGGTGATCGCGCCCGGCTCCCGGTCCGCCCCGCTGGCCTACGCCCTGGCCGAGGCGGAGAAACTGGGCGTCATCACCCTGCATGTGCGCATCGACGAGCGTTCGGCGGCCTACACGGCGCTGGGGATCGCCTTGGACTCCGGGCAGCCGGCCGGAGTGGTGACCACATCCGGGACCGCGGCCGGGAACCTGACGCCGGCGATGATGGAGGCCGATATGGCCGGGGTGCCGCTGGTGGCGATCACCGCGGACCGTCCGGAGGAGCTGCACGGCACCGGAGCGAACCAGACCACCTGGCAGCAGGGCATGTTCGGCGCCCGTGTGCGTGACGAGATCCACCTGGAGCAGGGCGAGGTGCGTCTGGAGCCGATCTCGCGGGATGACATGCTCTCCGCGGAGACGCAGGTCGCGCTGCTGATGCGGCAGGCCACGGAGTCCCGCGGTCGGGGGCCTGGCCCGGTCCATCTGAACATCGGCTTCCGTGACCCGCTGACCCCTCGGACGCCCGACGGCAGTGCGGTGGCCACTCCGCAACGGTGGGCTCGCCGCCCCGTGCTGCGGGACTCGTCCGTGCAGCCGGCCGAGCAGCTGCACAGCAGCACCCTGCTGGACGGGCTCGACGCCGAGGAGCGGGAGGCGGCCCGCGAACAGATCCGGCGCAGCCTGCGGGCGGTGCAGAGCATCGAACCGGATGTGCGCACGGTGTTCGTGCTGGGCCATGACGCCCCGACGGAGGCGGCGCAGCTGGCGCTGGAGCTCGGCCACCCGCTGCTGGCCGAGCCGACCAGTGGCTCACGCCACGCCGATGCGGCAGTGCCGGCCTACCGGCTGCTGCTGCAGGCCCCGCAGACCAGCGCGGCCGGGCGGCTCACCGCCTCGGTGCAGCGCGTGGTGGTCGCCGGTCGGCCGACGTTGTCCCGTCCGGTGCAGCGGCTGCTGGCCGCGGAAGGGGTCGACGTCGTCCAGTACGGTCCCACCGGGGTCGGGTGGCATGATGAGCGGCTTCCGCGACCGGTGCAGAGTGATCCGGAGCGGATCCGGGAGTTCGCCGGGGCCCCGCCGCAGGGGTGGCTCGAGACGTGGATGAGCCTGGGGCGGCGCGCCCAACAGGTCGTGGATCGGGAGCTGGCGCAGGGTGGGTCCGGAGGGCCGTCGTCGGTGCAGGTGGCGCAGGCGGTGGCGGAGAGTGTCCGGACCCCGCTGCTGCTGGGGTCCTCCTCGGTGATCCGTGACGTGGACCTGGCGGCTCAGCTGCGCGCTGCGGAGCCGGTGCAGCTGTTCGCGCTGCGTGGGCTCTCGGGGATCGATGGGAATCTCTCGGCCGCCTCCGGGATCTCCTTGGCTCGGGGGCATCGGGTGACGGCGCTGCTGGGGGATCTGACGTTCCTGCATGATCTCAACGCCCTGCTGCTGCCTGCCGGGGAGCGCACGCCCAGTGTCGATGTGGTGGTGGTCAACGACTCCGGGGGTGCGATCTTCGATCAGCTCGAGCACGGCGAGGTGGCGCGTCGAGCAGGCCAGGCCGAGACGGTGGAGCGGCTGTTCGGGACTCCGCAGGCTGTGGACCTCGCCGCGGTGGCCGCCGGTTTCGGGATCGAGCACCGGATGGTCACGGACCTGGATCAGCTGCGGCAGGCGCTGGCCCATCCGGACGACCGGCTGGGACTCCGGCTCATCGAGGTCCGCACGGATCGGCGCGGCCTGCGCGATCTGCATGCCCGCATGAAAGAGGGCGTCGCGGCGCTGTGACGTGACCCCTGTGATCCAGGGGTCACGTCCCCGCGCATCGGCAGGGGCTGGCGCGCTTCACCTACGGGGAGATGTGCGGGAGGAAGACTCCTCGTCGACGGTGCCGCAACCCTTGTGTCGGGCGGGACAGGGGAGGGAAGGTCGAGGGGAGAGAGTCTGCCCCGTGGACTTCACCCGCGGGCCCCGACCGCCGAAGGAGGACAGGCATGGCGCGAGCCTCGCAGAACCTCACGCAGAACCTCACGCAGAAGCTCATCACCTCGCATCTGCTCGAGGGTGAGCTCCAGCCCGGCGAGGAGATCGCCCTGGGAATCGACCAGACGCTGACCCAGGACGCCACCGGGACCATGGTCATGCTGGAGCTGGAGGCGATGGGCCTGGACCAGGTGCGCACGGAGCTCTCCGTCCAGTACGTGGACCACAACCTGCTCCAGACCGACGAGAAGAACCCCGAGGACCACCTGTTCCTGCAGTCGGCGGCTCGGCGGTTCGGACTGTGGTTCTCCAAGGCGGGCAACGGCGTCTCGCATCCGGTCCACCAGGCGCACTTCGGACGGCCCGGGGCCACCATGGTCGGTTCCGACTCCCATACCTGTGCGGCGGGAGCCCTGGGGATGCTCGCCATCGGCGTCGGCGGCCTCGAGGTGGCCATGGCCATGGCCGGGGAGCCGCTGTACGTCACCATGCCCGAGGTCTGGGGTGTGGAGCTCACCGGTGAGCTGCCGCCCTGGATCTCGGCCAAGGACGTCATCCTGGAGATGCTCCGGCGCCACGGGGTCACCGGCGGTTCCCGCCGCGTCATCGAATATCACGGCGACGGCGTCCGGTCGCTCAGCGCGATGGACCGGCACGTGATCGCCAACATGGGGGCCGAGCTGGGAGCGACCACCAGCGTCTTCCCGGCGGACGAGGAGGTGCGGCGCTACCTGGCCGAGCGCGGCCGCGAGGATCAGTTCATGCCGCTGCAGGCTGACGACGGCGCCGGGTACGACGTCACCGAGCACATCGACCTGTCTGCCCTGGAGCCGCTGATCGCCGCTCCCTCGTCACCGGGGAACGTGACCCCTGTGCGGGAGGTCGCCGGCGAGGAGGTCCACCAGGTGGTGATCGGCTCCTCCGCCAACCCGGGACTGCGGGACTTCGCCGTCGTCGCGGAGATCCTCCGGGGGTGCCAGGTCGACCAGCGCGTGTCCCTCGACGTCAACCCGACCTCCCGGGAGATCTACGCGGACATGGCCCGCGGCGGCTGGCTGCTGGATCTGATCTCCGCAGGGGCGCGGATCCACCAGTCCGGATGCATGGGCTGCATCGGGATGGGGCAGGCGCCGGCGGTCGGCCGCAACAGCCTGCGCACTATGCCGCGGAACTTCCCGGGACGCTCCGGAACGGACGAGGACTCCGTGTGGCTGTGCTCCCCGGAGACGGCGGCGGCCTCAGCGCTGACCGGGCGCATCACCGATCCGCGTGTCCTGGAGGAGTCACCGGGTCTCGCCTGCCCTACCCCGCGCATGCCGGAGGCGCCCACCATCGACCACGAGATGCTGGTGGCGCCCCTGCCGGCGGAGCAGGCCCGTGAGGTCGAGCTGGTCAAGGGAGGAAACATCAGTGCGCTGCCGGAGTTCGACCCCCTGCCGGACGAGATCGACCTGCCGGTGCTGCTGAAGGTCGGCGACGACGTCTCGACCGATGAGATCATGCCCGCCGGATCGAGGGTGCTGCCCTACCGCAGCAACATTCCCAAGATCAGCGAGTTCGTCTACCTGCAGGTCGACCCGACGTATGCTCAACGGGCTCGCGAGACCGAGGGCGGCCATGCGATTCTCGGCGGGCAGAACTACGGGCAGGGATCGTCTCGCGAGCATGCAGTGATCGCCCCGCGGCACCTGGGCCTGCGGGTGGTCGTGGCTCGGTCCTTCGCCCGCATCCACTGGCAGAACCTGGCCAATTTCGGGGTCCTGGCCCTGGAATGCGACGAGGAGGTCCAGGCCTCCATCTCGGTCGGGGCCCGGATCCGACTGGAGGGGCTGCACGAGGCTCTGCGGGCCGGCTCCGAGGTGCCGGCCGTCGTCGTCGGCGGAGACCAGGATGGTCACGACAGCGACGACGAGCGGCCGGTCCCCCTGCGTCACCGGCTCTCCCCGCGGCAGGTGGAGATGGTCCTGGCGGGCGGACGGATCGCCCAGCGCGCCGCGGCGGAGGCCTGAACGCCGGCTCAGCAGCCGGGACTCAGTGCCCGGCGCCGAGCTTGCCGGCCATGCGCTCGTGCATCGCGGCGCTGGCGCCGTCGAGTCCGGCGATCTCGACGTGCTTGTCGTACTTCGCGTACTTCTCGCAGATCGCGTCCAGGGTGGCCACAGTGGAGGCGTCCCAGACCTCGGCGCCGAAGAGGTCGATGACCACGTGGTCGGGGTCGTCCCGGTAGTGGAACTGGGTGTAGAGGTCGTTGGAGGAGGCGAAGAACAGCTGTCCCTGGACCTGGTACTTGGCGACCTCCTCGCCGAAGTGCTCGTCCACGTGCCGGGTCACCGTGGCGAGGTGTGCCACCCGGCGGGCGAAGAGCACCATCGCGGTCAGCACGCCCAGGATCACGCCGGTCGCCAGATTGTGGGTCCACACGGTGGCGATCACGGTGACCAGCATGACGGCCGTCTCGCTCTTGGGCATCATGCGCAGCGTGGAGAGCCGTACGCTGTGCCAGTCGAAGGTGGCCACGGAGACGAAGATCATCACGGCCACCAGGGCGCCCATCGGGATCAGCGCGACGATGTCGCCCAGGGATACAGCCAGGATGAGGATGAAGATTCCGGCGCAGAAAGTGGAGATGCGGGTCCGCGCGCCGGAGGCCTTCACGTTGATCATCGTCTGGCCGATCATGGCGCATCCGCCCATCCCGCCGAAGAATCCGGTGACGATGTTCGCCGCGCCCTGTCCCCAGGACTCGCGGACCTTGTCGGAGCGGGTGTCGGTGACGTCGTCGACCAGTTTGGCCGTCATCAGGGACTCCAGCAGCCCGACTACGGCCATCCCGAGGGAGAACGGCGCGATGATCTGGAAGGTCTCGACAGTCAGCGGGACGTCCGGGATGAACAGTGATGGCAGCGAGTCCGGCAGCTCGCCCTTATCACCGACGGTGGGGACGTTGAAGGCGAAGGCTACGGAGATGACGGTGAGCAGGACGATCGAGACCAGCGGGGCGGGCACCACCTTGGTGAGGCGGGGCAGCAGGTAGATCACGAGCAGGCCGACGGCGACCATCGGGTAGACCAGCCAGGGGACGCCGATGAGTTCCGGCAGCTGGGAGGTGAAGATGAGGATGGCCAGCGCGTTGACGAAGCCGACCATCACCGAGCGGGGGATGAACCGCATGACCTTGGCGACGCCGAGCACCCCCATGAGCACCTGGAAGATTCCGGCGAGGATGACCGCGGCGATGAAGTAGTCGATGCCATGGCTCTCCACCAGCGGGGCGATCACCAGGGCGGTGGCCGCCGTGGCCGCGGAGATCATAGCGGGCCGACCGCCGAGGAAGGCGATGGTCACGGCCATCGTGAAGGAGGCGAAGAGCCCGTACCGGGGGTCCACCCCGGCGATCAGCGAGAAGGCGATGGCTTCCGGGATCAGGGCCAGGGCCACGACGAGCCCGGCGAGGACCTCGACCTTCAGCAGGCGGGGGGACTTCAGGGTGCGGAGGACCGACTGGCGGTCCTCCGGGTGGGCTATGGATTCCTCAGGATGCGCGACGGCAGGCTGGGGTGCGGTGGCCATAGGGCTCCGTTCTGTGGTCGGGACACCGCTGACCCTGCGGCATGCGGCGCAGGGTGGTGCCGGGCGGGCGGCACAGAGGTGTCCGGCTCTTCAAGGGGCGACAGAGGGGCGCGTCGTCGCGCCGGAGAATCAGGGGAGCGGCAGTCGAGCGGCACCGTCTCACGCTCATGAACCCTACCCTTACGTCAGGGTTGTGGTGGAATTATGTGAGCAACGTCTCATTCTGCGAGGCCTGCAGGAGCGGCTGTCCGCGCGTTGGGGGCGGCTCTCCCCGTGGGGTAGGTTGCCACTGGACCCCTGACGAGCACTGAGGAGACTGCGTGACGGCTGAGGACTCTGCCCCCGACGATCCGTCGAGCGCGGCCGCGCGCCGCCGGACTTTCGCCATCATCAGCCACCCCGACGCCGGAAAATCGACGCTCACCGAGTCGCTGGCGCTCAATGCCCAGGCGATCGATGAGGCCGGGCACATCCACGGCAAGGCGGGGCGGTCGTCCACGGTCTCCGACTGGATGGGCATGGAGAAGGAGCGGGGGATCTCCATCTCCTCCGCCTCCATGCAGCTGCAGCATCAGGGCACGGTGCTCAATCTCCTCGATACCCCGGGTCACGCGGACTTCTCAGAGGACACCTACCGGGTGCTCGCCGCCGTCGACGCAGCCGTTATGCTCATCGACGCAGCCAAGGGGCTGGAGCCGCAGACCATGAAGCTGTTCAAGGTCTGCCGCCACCGCAACATCCCGATCATCACCGTGATCAACAAATGGGACCGTCCGGGCAAGGAAGCCCTGGAGCTGATCGACGAGATCCGCGAGGAGACCGGCCTGGATCCCACGCCGGTCACCTGGCCGGTGGGCACCGCCGGCGACTTCCATGGCTATGTGGAGCGCAGCACCGGCGACCTCACCCTGATCCGGGCGACGCCGGGAGGGCGGCAGGCCGCCGAGGAGGAGCGCCTGGACGCCTCGCAGGCCGGTCCGGTGGCCCAAGAGCTCCCCGAGCTCGCCGGCGCGCTCGAGGAGTCGGAGCTGCTCGGAGCCTCCGGGGCCGATCATGATCAGGACACCTTCCTGGCGGGGATCTCCACGCCGGTGTTCTTCGCAGCCGCCGTGCGCCACCTCGGCGTGCCACGGCTGCTGGACGCGCTGACCGAGCTCGCCCCGCCGCCGGAACCACGTCCCGACGTCGACGGCGCCCCGCGGCAGCTGGACGCGCCCTTCAGCGCCTTCACCTTCAAGATCCAGTCCGGCATGGACGCGGCCCACCGCGACCGACTGGCCTTCGTGCGCGTCTGCTCCGGGGTCTTCCGCCGGGGGATGACGGTGACCTCCGCCCGCACCGGTCGGCCGTTCTCCATGAAGTATGCCCACCTGGCCTTCGGGCGGACCCGCGACGTCGTCGACGTCGCCTACCCCGGGGATGTCGTCGGGATCGTCAACGCCTCGGCGCTGCGCATCGGAGATACGCTCTTCGAGGCCGAGCCCGTGGAGTTCCCGCCGCTGCCGCGCTTTGCACCGGAGCACTTCGCCGTCGCCCGCCCGGCGGACATGGGCCGGATGAAGCAGTTCCGGCGCGGCATCGATCAGTTGGAGGCCGAAGGGGTGATCCAGGTGCTGCGCTCCGAGCTGCGCGGCACCCATGTGCCGGTTCTGGCCGCAGTGGGCCCCATGCAGTTCGAAGTGGTGGAGCACCGGTTGCGCGACGAGTTCCGGTCCCCATCGAAGCTTGAGCCTCTGGGTCTCTCGCTGGCCCGCGCCACTGACGTGGAGTCGGCCGAGGAGCTGGCCGGGATGCCCGGCGTCGAGGTGCTGGAGCGCAGCGACGGGCAGCTGCTGGCGCTGTTCCGCGACCGCTGGCACCTGCTCGGCATCGAACGGACGCGGAAGCATCTCACGCTCGACGCCCTGGTGGCCGCGTGACCGACAGGCACGGGCCCGCGGCGGGCCGCTCCATCGGCCGGCCCTGGGCGATCGTCACGGCCGGGTCGGTGGCCACGGTGATGAGCGCCCCGGGCAGACCGCGGCCATCGCGGTCTTCACCGACTCGCTCATCGACGAGCTGGAGATCACCCGCAATGCGCTGTCCGCCAGTTACATGGTGGCGACGCTTCTGGGTGCCTGCGCCCTGCCGTTCATCGGCCAGGGCGCGCTCGAGCTAGCCGCCTCCACGGCGGTCGGCGTGCACATCACCCGACGCCGAGGGCTGGCGATCGGCATCAAGACAGCGGTCGGCTCGGCGGGGATCGCGCTGGCCACGGTGCTGCCGGAGTGGATGATCCGGCACCTGGGGAAGTCCACCGTCTGGCTCATCGAGGGGCTGCTGGTGTGGGCGGTGGTGATCCCCGTGGCCCTGTATTCTCGTCGACTGCGCCGACCGTCGGCCGTGCCGGATTCTGCGTCGGACTCCTCGCCGGACTCCTCGCCGGACTCCTCGCCGGATCCCGCTGCTGGGGGTTCCCCCGGGGGCCCTGCTCAGCGGCACTGGACGGCGGCCGAGGCGGTCCGCACCCCGATGTTCTGGATCATCGTCTCCGGCGTGGCCGCCTCCGGGGTGCTCGGGACCGGGCTGCAGTTCCATCAGATCGCCGCCCTCGGGGAGTGGGGGCTGAGCCCCACGGAGGCCGCGGCGAACTTCGTGCCTCAGGCCGTGGCTATGCTGGTGGTCACCATCGGCGTGGGGAGTCTGGCCGATCGGCTGGCGCCGAAGATCGCCGTCACCGTCTCGATGCTGCTGCTCGCCGGATCGATGGCGTTCCTGACACTGGTGACCGACCCGTGGACCGCGATCAGCTACGGGGCGCTGCTCGGCGCCTCGGGCGGGGCGGTGCGCACGGTGGAGGCCGCCGTCTTCGCGCCGTCCCCTCGCCTCCGCTGAACCGGCCGCCCTGGCGGTCGGGGCGGCGCAGCTGCTGCCCCTGGCGCGTTGAGCCCCGGCGCGCTGCCGTCCGCCGAGCTCGTTGAGATCGAGGGGTCATAATCCCGTGCATCTCGGGGCGCTGAAGCGCGTCATCAGGGTGGATGTCTACGGGAAAGTGGTCCCTCGTCGGGGGAGGCGGCGGGGAGGGACGGGAGGGGGTCGTTCTGTCCCGCGGGATGTCGGGCACGTCAGTCTCGTGGGACGTCGGGCACGCCGAGCGCTCCCAGCATCGGCCGCAGCTTGGCCCAGGTCTCGGCCAGCTCGGACTCCGGCTCGGAGCCGGCCACGATCCCGCAGCCGGCGTAGAGCCGCACGGCACGCTGATCGGCGGTGAAGATCCCTCCGCGCAGCGCTATGCCGAAGTCCGCGTTGCCCTGGCTGTCCACCCAGCCCACCGGCCCGGTGAAAGGCCCGCGGTCCAGATCCTCCAGCCGGGCGATGAACTCGGCCGCCGTCGCAGTGGGCGTCCCGCAGATCGCCGCCGTCGGGTGGGCCCGCTCCGCGACCAGCAGCGCGGGCGGAACCCGGGGCGCCACGGGACCGGCGTCGGACCCGCCGCCGTCGGTGCAGTCCTTCACCAGCCGACCGGTGACGTCGGTGGAGAGATGGTAGACGTTGGGCAGCTCCAGCACCGCCGGGGGGTTCTGTGCGCTGATGACCTCCACGACCGGCGCGAGCTGGGTGAGCAGGGACTGCACGGCGATCTCATGCTCGGTGCGCTGCTTCGGGTCCTCCAGCAGCTGTGTCCTGGCCTGACCGGGCGGCAGAGAGCCGTCCACCGTGCCGGCCAGCACCCGGGCGGCCATCCGTTCGCCGCGCACGGTGACCAGCATCTCCGGGGTCGCGCCCAGCACGTCGCCGGCGCGATAGGTCCAGCAGTCGGAGTACTCCTGGGTCAGCGCGGCCAGGGTCGCGCCCACCGAGAGCGGCTCCTCGGCGGTGACGACGGCGTCGCGGCCGAGCACCAGCTTCTCCAGCCGACGTTCCGCGATGGCCTGCATCCCGGCTTCCACGGCTCGCAGGTAGTGCCTCGCCGGGTGTGTCCCCTCGTGCAGCGTGGTCCGGGGGGTCGGCACTTCGGCGGTGAGCCCGTCGTGCGGGCGGAGCACGCCCGCGTCGATCACGAGGCCATGGCGGTCCAGCGCGGCGTCGACGTCGGGAGCGACGCCGATGGTGGTCACCCAGGTATGTCCTGCCACCGAGCCGAGCACCAGCTCCGGGAGGATCAGCACGGAGGCCGCTGAGGAGTCCGAGGAGTAGGTGACGGAGGTGAATGCCACCGGGCCGCAGCCAGGCACATCGTGCAGCGCCTGAGGGCGTCGGTCCTCGGGGAGACTTTCGAGTCGGCCTTCCCACCAGTGGGCCAGCTCGGCGAAGCGCTCGGAGCCGTGGGCGGTGGCCCGGTCGGCCACCCCCAGGCCGATGATCCCCTCCCCATGCCGGATCCAGGTGCCGCTGGGCTGCAGCCGGGGCAGCAGGTCGGCCAGGGCGACGTCGTCGGGGAGGGCCACCGTCGTCGAGACGGCGCGCAGAGGCTGGGCAGGCATAGCGGGAACAGTCTAGCGTCGACCGTCCGCCGGGACACCGCGCACATCGGTCCCCGCGATCTGGGACAATGCTGGGGTGACACAAGAGCAGCACGCCCAGGGCAACCGGGCTGATCTGGACAAGAAGCCCGCCGACGTCGCCTCGATGTTCGATGAGGTCGCCGCCCGCTATGACATCACCAATGACGTGCTGTCCTTCGGGCAGGCCCGGGTGTGGCGCCGTCGGCTGGTGGAGGCGCTGGACGTCCAGCCCGGTGAACGGGTCCTGGACCTGGCGGCCGGGACCGGGACCTCCACGGAGCCGTTCGTGGCCGCCGGTGCCGAGGCGATCGCCTGCGACTTCTCCCTCGGCATGCTCCAGGTGGGCAAACGTCGGCGCCCAGACATGACCTTCGTCGCCGGCGATGCGATGAACCTGCCCTTCGCCGATGACACCTTCGACGCCGTCACCATCTCGTTCGGGCTGCGCAACGTCGCCGATCCGTTGGCCGGGCTGACGGAGATGCTCCGGGTGACCAGGTCCGGGGGACGGCTGGCCGTGATGGAGTTCTCCGACCCCACGTGCACTCCGTTCAACCGGATCTACAACGGGTACCTGATGCGCGCCCTGCCCCCGGTGGCGCGGGCGGTGTCCTCCAACCCGGAGGCCTACGTGTATCTGGCCGAGTCCATCCGCGCCTGGCCGGACCAGGACGAGCTGGCCGCGCAGATCAACGGCGTCGGGTACACCGACGTGACGTACCGGAACCTCACCGGCGGGATCGTCGCGATCCACCACGCCCGCAAGGGGGACCGAAAGCTCGGTAGGCTGGGCCCTGATGACTGAATCAGCCGCTGAGCCGGTGTCGCTGAGACTGCCGGCAGGATTCGACGCTCTCGCCGACGACGAGCACCTCGCCGCCGACGTCTTCCGCGCCCTCGGGGAGGTGGAGGAGCGTCTCCTGGCGGCCCTCTCCAGTTCCGACGGGCTGGTCAACACCTCGGCCCGGTACCTGGCCGAAGCCGGTGGCAAGCGCGTCCGTCCGCTGCTGACCATCCTGTCCTCGTTGCTGGGCGACGGCCCGGACGAGAAGGTCCGCGAGGCCGCCGCAGTCATGGAGATGACCCATCTGGCCACGCTCTATCACGACGACGTCATGGACTCCGCCCCGGTGCGCCGCGGGGCCCCCGCGGCCCACGAGGTGTGGGGCAACTCGGTGGCGATCCTCACCGGAGACCTGATCCTCTCCCGGGCCTCCCAGCTGATGACCCGGATGGGGGAGCAGGGCACCCGGGTCCAGGCCGAGACGTTCGAACGCCTGGTCATGGGGCAGCTGCACGAGACCGTCGGCCCGCGCGAGGGCGAGGACCCCCAGGAGCACTACCTGTCGGTGATCGCCGACAAGACCGGCTCGCTGCTGGCGGCGGCCTCCCGGCTCGGGGCCACCTTCGGCGGCTGTGCGGAGGGGACCGCAGAGATGCTCGGCGCCTACGGCGAGGCCGTGGGCGTGGCTTTCCAACTGGCCGACGACGTCATCGATCTGACCTCCGACGGTGAGACCTCCGGCAAGACCCCCGGCACGGACCTGCGCGAGGGGGTGCCCACATTGCCGGTGCTGCTGCTCCGTGAGCGGGCGGCCGCCGGGGAGGCCGCGGCAGTCGAGGCGCTGCGCCGCGTCGACGGTGACCTCAGCGAGGACGCCGCCCTGGCCGAGGCCGTGGCGGCCGTCGTCGCGCATCCGGTGACTGGGGAGGCCTGGAAGGTCGCCCATGCCTGGTCCGCGCGGGCCAAGGACGCCCTGGCCGGGCTTGAGGACTCCACGGTGAAGACGGCTCTGCTGTCCTTCGCCGATGCCGTGGTCGACCGCGAGAGCTGATCAGTCCACCCGCGCGGCGAGGACCTCCTCCAGCGCGGCCGAGAGCTGGCGGGCCTTCTCCGCCCGCACCGAGACGGCCACGGGGTGACGGACCTGCCGGTAGAGCATGTCATCGCCGTACCGGGGGAACACATGCAGGTGGTAATGCCAGACGTGCTGGTTCCCGGCGGGCTCGTTGTGCTGACGCACTGAGGTGCCTTCCGGGTGCCAGGCGTGCTTCATGGCGATGGCCACATCGCGGGACATGGCGCCGATGCGGGCCAGAAGGTGGTCATCGAGCTCGTAGAGCGTCTCCCGGTGGGCGATGGGGCTGATCATCGCGTGCCCGGCATGTGGCCCGAACCCGTCGCAGGCCATGAACACCATCAGATCCTGGTCCTGGAAGACCAGGTCGGTCAGTTCGCAGCGATTGTGCGGGTCGCTGACATCACCACGGGCGAGGTCGCAGAACGGGCAGCGGTAGTCGGGAGGGGCATGGGAGGTCCACTGCGGCATCAATCCTCCTCGAAGGAGAACTCAAGCAGGTCGAGGATGAATTCGCTGACGGTGGCGTCCTCGTCATTCCAGTGTCCCTGGGCGTTGCTGCGTCGGCGGATCAGCGGGTCCGGGACGTCGAGGATGTCCACCGGGATGCCCCAGACCCACCGCTCGTCCTCATCTTCGAGGAACAGCAGGTGGCCGTCCTCGACCTCCAGCTCGTCGGGGTCGAAGAAGAAGTGGTGGGCCTCCATGAGCTCCTCGCAGCGGCCCAGCGCCCGATAGAACTCCTCGAGCACCAGGGGCAGCTGGACGTCGTCGGGCAGGTCCGCCTCGCGGAGCGCCGCCGCGAGGTCCTCAGGAGAGTACCCCTCCTTCGGGGTCCACTTCTCGTCCAGGTATTTCGGGACCAGGTCCTTGAACTTTTCCACCAGCATCTCGGCCATGGGCGCCAGTCTACGGGGAGGTCAGCGACTCCAGCGCCTCGACCACACGGGCGCGGGCCGTCTCGTCGAGACCGTGCACGGGACGGGGCAGACAGTCCGGCGGGGCCAGCTCCAGATGCTCCGCGACGGCGGCCGCGACCCGCAGACTGCCGTGCTCGGCGAACAGCGGCCACAGCGGGGCCAGCGGGGTCTCATCACCGGTGCGCATCAGGTGCGCCGCCTGCTGGGGCAGCACCCCGCCGATCACCGAGAACCAGGCCTCGCAGCCGGCGCGCAGGCCGCGCGCGGCCGACGGATCCCCGGAGACGCCCACGGTGACGTGCTCCGGGAGCACGTTCCGGACGGTGTCGACGACGGCACGGGCCTCGTGGGGTTCGGCGGGGAGCGGTGGGACCTTCACCGAGGCGACGCCGGGCAGTGCGGCGATCCGCCCGTAGAGCTCCGGGGTGAAGCGGAACCCGGTGGTGCGCGGGTTGTCGTAGAGCACCACCGGCAGGTCCGTGTGCTCGCAGACGGTGCGGAAGAGGCCGAACACCTCCTCCGCGGAGAGCGGCTGATAGCTGATCGGAGCCAGCAGCAGACCGGCCGCGCCGACCTCCTCAGCGTCGCGGAGGTGCTCCAGCACTGCGGAGGTGCGAAGCGCCCCCACCCCGGCCAGCACGGGGGTGTCTCCGGCGTGGGCGAGGGCGGTCTCGAGCACCTGTTGCCGCTCGGAGCGGTCCAGGTAGGCGTAGGATCCGGTGGAGCCCAGCATGGTGATGGAGTCCACGTCTGCTGTGGCGCAGCGGGTCACCAGGGAGCCCACCGCCTCGAGATCGATCATGTCGGTGCCGTCCGCCGCCGTGCGGAACGGGGTCAGCGGGAAGATGGAGAGTCCGGCGAGGGGTTGGCGGAAGGAGCTCATGGGGGCACGGTACCCGAGTGTGAGTTTCCTCATGACGGGCGGAGTTCGCGCCTGTCGGGAACAGCCAGGGGGAGGGGTGGCGTTGACCAATACGGCATACTGTTCTGTGGTATTCGCGCTGAAAGGAAGTCGTCCGTGTCTGAGAATCCCCGCCAGCGGCCCCTCCGTGTGGCCATCATCGGCTCCGGCCCCGCCGGGGTGTATGCGGCGGACATCCTGTCGAAGTCGCAGAAGAAGAGCGACATCGAGTTCAGCATCGACCTCTTCGACCGCTACCCCGCGCCCTTCGGGCTCATCCGCTACGGAGTGGCCCCGGATCACCCGCGCATCAAGGGCATCATCAAAGCCCTGCACAAGGTGATGGACCGCGGTGACATCCGCCTGCTGGGCAACGTCGACGTCGGCACCGACCTCTCCGTGGAGGACCTGCGTCGACACTACGACGCCGTCATCTTCGCCACCGGCGCGATCCGGGACGCCGAGCTGGACATCCCCGGCATCGAGCTTGAGGGCTCCTTCGGGGCCGCCGACTTCGTCTCCTGGTACGACGGTCACCCGGACTACCCCCGGGACTGGCCGCTGGAGGCGGAGGACGTCGCCGTCATCGGCAACGGCAACGTCGCCTTGGACGTGGCCCGTGTGCTCGCCAAGCACCCGGAGGAGATGCTGGCCACCGAGATCCCGGAGAACGTCCACCGGAGGCTGAGCAGCTCCCCGGTGACGGACGTCCACATCTTCGGGCGCCGCGGCCCGGCACAGGTGAAGTTCACTCCGCTGGAGCTGCGGGAGCTCTCGCACTGTCGCGACGTCGACATCGTCCTCGATGAGGAGGACTTCGAGTTCGACGCCGCCTCGGACGAGGCGATCAAGTCCAACAACCAGGTCAAGACCATGGTCAATACGTTGGCGAACTGGCTGGTGGAGCAGGAGGAGCGTGCTGAGCGGGCCTCCCGGCGGATGCACATGCATTTCCTGCACCAGCCGGTCGAGATCCTCGAAGGAACCGGCGAGCGGGCGGGGAAGGTGGCCGGAGTGCGTTTCGAGCGTATGGAACTCGATGGCACCGGCAACGTCCGCGGCACCGGTGAGTTCAGGGACTATGAGTGCCAGGCCGTCTACCGGGCGATCGGCTACTTCGGCTCGCCGGTCGACGGTGTGCCCTTCGACGAGCGCCGCGGCATCATCGTCAACGAGGCCGGTCGGGTGCTCGACGACGGCGAGCACATCCCTGGGACCTACGCGACAGGCTGGATCAAGCGGGGGCCGGTGGGGCTCATCGGCCACACCAAGGGTGATGCCCTGGAGACGATCGGCTGTCTGCTCGAAGACGTCCACCACCTGCCCGAGGCGGAGGATCCTCGCGAGGATGCCGTCATCGAGCTTCTCGAGGCCCGTGGGGTGGAGTACACCACCTGGGACGGTTGGCTTCAGCTGGATGAGCACGAGGTGCGCCTGGGCGAGGAGGCCACCGCCACCGGTCCGGTGGGGCGTGAGCGTGTCAAGGTGGTCCCGCGCAAGGAGATGGTACGCATCTCCCGCGCCGTGCAGGCGACGGTCTGAGCAGGTGGCGCTGAGCAGGTGGCACTGATTAGTCCTGCTGATCGGCCCTGCTGATCGGCCCTGCTGATCAGCCCTGGGGGAGCTGGCCTCCGGCCATCTGCTCCAGGCGGGCGATCCGCTCGTCCATCGGTGGATGGGTGCTGAACATCCGCTTGGATCGCGGGCCGAAGGGATTGGCGATCATCATGTGCGCGTGGGCATCATGCTTGGGCTCCTCGTCCAACGGCTGACGGGCGATGCCGCCGTCGAGCTTGCGCAGGGCCGAGGCCAGCGCCAGCGGGTCTCCGCTGAGCTCAGCGCCGTCGGCGTCGGCGTCGTACTCGCGGGTGCGGCTGATCGCCATCTGGATCAGGCTGGCGGCCATCGGCATCAGGATCATCGCCAGCAGCCCGCCCACCAGCATCAGCGGGTTGCCGCCGCCCTGGTTGCTGCTGCGGCCGCCGCCCATCATCCCGAAGAACATGAAGTACTGGCTGATGGTGGTCAGGAACCCGGCGACGGCGGCCGCCACTGAGGAGACCAGGATGTCCCGGTTGTAGACGTGCATCAGCTCGTGGCCGGTCACCCCGCGCAGCTCACGAGCAGTGAGCAGATTCAGGATGCCCTCGGTGAAGCACACCACGCCGTTCTCCGGGTTCCTCCCGGTGGCGAAGGCGTTCGGCGTCGGGCTGGGTGCGATGAAGATGCGCGGCACCGGCTGCTGGGCGCGATGGGCCAGCTCCTCGACCATCTGGTGCAGCTGCGGGGCCTGCTCCCGGCTGACCGGGTAGGCCTTCATGGCCCGGAGGGCGATCTTGTCGGAGTTCCAGTAGCTGATGCCCACGGAGACCAGGCCGATCCCGGCGAAGAGGAACAGGAAGAACGGGCTGTTGGTGAAGTAGGTGACGATCGCGCCCACGAAGAGCAGCAGAGCGAAGAGGAAGGCCAGCAGTCCTGCCGTGCGGAGTCGTCCGTGGTGGTGATGCATGGTCCCCATCCTACTGAGCGTCGCCGACGTCGCTGGCGCAGCGACGTCGCTGGACGGTCGCCGGGCGCCGCTGTGCGGGCCCTCACGCGGACTCCGCCGCACTGTTCACCCTCCGTTAACCTTCACGTGTGGTTCTGGTCGTCGAGAGGCCCCACTCTGGAGAAGGACAGGGAGTCAGGGCTGCGTGCAGCCCGCATCTGGAGGAGACTGGATGACCGCAATGCCGTCTGTCGAGGTTCGTCGCCCGACAGTGCAGGCCGCTGAGGAGACGCCGCGTCTCATCAGCCCGTTCGAGCGCCTCGGATTCTCCGGGCGTGCTCTCGCCGTCATCAACTGGCTGGCCGTGGTCGCCGCCGTCTACGTGCTGATCACCGCGGTCAACGTGATCGGCTCCGGCTTCAAGGCCGCCACCGGGGATCAGGCGGAGACGCTCTTCGCCTTCGCCACCAACCCGCTCATCGGCCTGATGATCGGTGTGGCCGCCACCGCGCTGACCCAGTCCTCGTCGACCACCACCTCGGTGACGGTCGGGCTCGTCGCCGGCGGACTGCCGCTGGCCGTGGCGATCCCGATCATCCTGGGGGCCAACATCGGCACCACGCTGACCAACACCCTGGTCAGCCTCGGCATGATCCGCGACAAGGACCAGTTCCGCCGCGGATTCGCCGCCGCCACCGTCCACGACTTCTTCAACCTGATGGCCGTGGTCATCTTCCTGCCGCTCGAGATGGCCTTCGGGATCCTCCAGCGCATCGCGACCTTCTTCGCCGGTCAGGTCTCCGGGACCGACGGCGGGCTGGTCGCCGCAATCTTCGGCGGCATCGGTGACCTCGTCAAGACGGCCACCACACCGCTGGCCGACGGCATCCAGTACACCGTCAGCTGGATCCCGGACCCGGTCCGCGGCATCGTGATGATCATCGTCGCCGTGGTGCTGATCCTGCTGGTGATCAACTTCATCGGCCGGATGCTCAAGGTGCTCATGGTCGGCCGGGCCAAGCAGGTCTTCCACACGGCGATGGGCCGCGGCCCGATCTCTGGCATCGGCTCCGGTGCGCTGATGACGGTGATGGTGCAGTCCTCCTCCACCTCCACCGCGCTGATGGTCCCGCTGGCCGGCTCCGGTGCGTTCACCCTGCGCCAGATCTACCCGTTCACTGTGGGGGCGAACATCGGCACCACGGTCACGGCGCTGATCTCCGCCTTCGCCTTCACCGGGGTCGAGGCTCACTACGCGCTCATCGCAGCGCTGGTCCACCTCTCGTTCAACGTGCTGGCCACGCTGCTGATCTTCGGCCTGCCGTTCCTGCGTGAGCTGCCTCTGCGGGGCGCGACCTGGCTGGCGAACCTCGCCGCCGAGAGGAAGCTCTATGCCGCGCTCTGGGTGCTGGGAGTCTTCATCGCGCTGCCGCTGGCGCTGATCTTCGGCACCGTCATCCTCTGAGCGTTCCCTCGCCGGTCACCGTCCCGCCTTCTGGCATGTGTTGTGCCGGAGCGCATGCTGGGTCAGAGTGGGGGCAGTGAACGCGGGGCGCGAGGCGCCCGGATGAACCGAAGGGGCCAGGCAGTGAGCGCTGAACACCACGAGCATCGCGAGGACGACGAGAACGTCACCGAGCTGGAGGCCGAGCTCGAGAAGATCCTCCGCGAAGCGGAGTCCACAGTGCTTGAGCTGCGCCGGGAGCTCGCCGAGCAGCGGCAGCGGCGCCTCCAGCACGAGCAGATCGAACGGCTTGAGGAGCACCTCGCGAATTCCCGGGTCCGCTGGGAGGAGGTCCGCGACTTCTTCCAGGAGGTGCTCCACGAGATCCGGGGCCAAGACGGCCAGGAACGGCCCGGAGACGTTCCCGGGCCAGAGGCGTCTGACGGCGACGACGGGCGCCGATGAGCGCCGATGGGGGTCACCGACTGAGCGAGTACGGTCAGAGATGCTCCACCGTGACCGTCAGCTCGACCGGGATGGCCAGACTGTTGGCGATGTAGCACCGCTCGTGGGCCCGCTGGGCGAGCTCCTGGACGACGCCTTCGTCGGTCCCGGCCGTCACCTGGACTGTGATGTGCAGACGGATCGTGTCCAGCCGGGCAGGGGTCTCGTGCAGGAGCAGACGGCTGACGGCGGTGTCCCGGTAGCCCACCACGTCCACTCCGGCGCGTGCGGCGGCCCCCAGGAGGCTGAGCATCTGGCAGGATGATGCCGCCGCCACCAGCAGCTGCTCCGGATTGAGCCGGGAGGCGTCGCCCCGGAATGCCGGGTCCGCAGTCAGCGCCAGACCGCCTTCCACGCCTGGGACAGTGATCTCATGGTCCCGGGAGTAGTCTCGCAGTCCGCCGCCAGTGGAGCCGGAATCCGCTGACACGGGCCAGGATGCCCTGGTCTCATATTCATGCTGGGCAGTGATCATGGAAGCATCGTAGGCCCGTATCGTTTCGGCCGAGGCCGAAACGATCGGGTGCCATCATCGTGGCTGCAGGACGCCTGCAGGACCCCGACGAAGCCAGGACGAAGCCAGGACGAAGCCAGGACGAAGCCAGGACGGGATCTATGACGGAGGCGAGGGATCGGGACTTCGCACGGATCGGCGCCGCACTGGCGGCACCGGCCCGGTCCCTCATGCTGAACCTGCTCATGGACGGCAGTGTGCGTCCGGCAGGGGACTTCGCGCGCGCGGCGGGCGTCAGCGCCTCCACCACCTCGGAGCATCTGTCCGTCCTGGTGGAGGCCGGGCTGATCACCTGCACCTCCCGGGGGCGCCACCGATGGTACGCCCTCGCCGGGCCCGAGGTGGCCGAGGCGCTGGAAGCGCTGGGAGTTGTCAGCGGTCCTGCAGGGATCAGCGGGTACGCGCTCAGCCGTCAGGCCGAGCGGCTCGCCGAGGCCCGGCTCTGCTATGACCACCTGGCGGGGCGGCTCGGCGTCGCGCTCACCGAGGAGTGGCGGCGTCGTGAGTGGCTGACCGAGAATCACCTCACGCTCACCAGGGACGGAGACGTCGGATTCTCCGAGCTGGGTGTCGACGTGGGTGCGTTGCGGCGCCTGCGGCGGCCCCTCGCGCGTGCCTGTCTCGACTGGACCGCGCGGCGTCCGCATCTCGCAGGCGCCCTCGGAGCGGCGGTCGCCTCGCAGTTCTTGGAGGCCGGATGGGTGCAGAGGCACCGGGCCGGGCGGGGTCTCACGCTGACTGCCTCCGGACGCGTGCTCCTGGAGCAGGAATGGGGCCTGCTGCTGGAGTGAACGGCCGCAGCGCGGGCTCAGCAGCGGTGTCAGCGCATGTTGATGAACTGCAGGTCGGCGTCCTCGAAGTCCTTCAGCAGGGCCATGACCTCCTGCAGGTCGTCCCGGGACTTGGACGTCACGCGCAGCTCGTCACCCTGGATGGTGGCCTTCACCGACTTCGGACCCTCGTCCCGGATCTTCTTGGTGATCTTCTTCGCCGTGGGCTGATCGATGCCCTCCTTGATCGTGCCCTCGATCCGGAACTCCTTGCCCGAGGCGAAGGGTTCGCCGGCGTCGAAGGACTTCAGCGAGATGCCCCGCTTGATCAGTTTGGACCCGAAGACGTCTTGGACGGCCTTGGCCCGCTCCTCCGCATTGGCCTTGATGAGGATCCTGTCCCCGGAGGCGTCGATCTCCGCGCCGGTGCCGCGGAAGTCATAGCGCTGAGCGATCTCCTTCTGCGCCTGGTTCAGGGCGTTGCTGACCTCCTGCTTGTCCACTTTGGAGACGATGTCGAAGCTGGATTCCTTGGCCATAGGTCCTCCTGATGCTGCCGGGTCGATGTCCGCCACGAGTCTAACGGCGTCCGCCGCGGTCCTCAGACGAAGGTCGACCCGCCCAGCTCCCCGGAGGCGGCCCGTGAGACGAGCTGGGCGAGATCGGCCAGCACCGCATCATCCTCCGGAAGCTGCGCCACCGAGAGGCGGAGCAGACCGGTCGGCCGTTCGGTGACCAGACTGCCGGAGCCGACGTCGACCACCACGCCCTGGCCGCTGAGGGCCAGTGCGGCGGCCCGCTCGTCGGGGACCTCCACCCAGATCGCCCAGCTGTGGGGGCCGCAGCGGGCCGTCAGCCCTGCCGCGGTGAAGGCCTCCACAGCGAGGCTGCGGCGAGTCGCATAGTGGCCGCGGGCCGAGGCGATGCGGTGCGAGACCACCGGATCGCGCAGCATGCGGACCAGCGCATGCTGCAGCACCCGCGAGTTGGAGGCCACGCCGCCGGAACGGTGCCGCACGCAGCGCTGCACGAGGTCCTGTGGGCCGGCCAGGGCGGAGGTGCGCAGGTCCATGCCGAAGGCGCGCTCGAAGCCGAGCACGCGCAGGGTGCGCTCGGGGAAGAGCGCGTCCAGCGACGGCACGTCGTCGGGGGCCAGTGGGCCCAGAGGATCATCTTCGATGATCAGCACCTCCGGATGCGCCTGCAGGGCACCCTCCAGATCCAGGCCGCGCCGCGGGGTGAGCACATGGCGGTCGGAGAAGGCCCCCACCGGGGAGTGGACGAACGCGACCGCGCCGGACTCGAGCGCCGCGGCCAGGTGCTCCGGCCTCGGCCCCTGCTCGTCGGCAGGGACACCGATCGGTCGCAGCCCCATGGACTGCAGCACGGAGAGGTAGCCCGGTGAGGCGGGCTCCTCCACGGCGATGACGTCTCCCGACTCCGCCGCGACGCGGGTGGCCAGCCAGAGCGCCTCGGTGCCGGAGCTGACCGTGATGAACTCCCGCGGCTGGTCGGTGAGCATCTTCTGCAGCTCCTTGCGGAGCTCAGGGATCATGTGCTCGCGGCCCCAGGTGTTGATCCCCGGCTGCTTAAGCGCTTCGGCGATCGGTTCGTCCAATGCAGGCAGCAGGGAGGGGTCCGGGCTGCAGAAGAGCAGATCCACTCCGGGCCAGCCGGCGAACTCCCCGGCCAAGGGTCCGCTGCCTTCGATGACGCGGGTTCCGCCGCGGCGGCGGGTCTCCACGAGGTCGCCTTCGCGCAGCAGCGCCCAGGCCTGGGCCACGGTGCCCACGCTGACCCCGATCTCGGTGGCGACATCACGGACGGTGGGCAGGCGCATCCCGGCGGTGAGCACGCCGGCGGCGATGAGTTCGCGGACCTGTTCGGCGATCCCGGCCGGACTCCGCTCGGTCAGCGAGCGGGCCAATGACTCGGCTTCGATGTCTGCCACGAAGCCTCCTTCGGTCTGGGCATGGCGGAAAGACGGGGCGGCACCAGCCTACTGCGGAGTTGCGTCGGTGCGGATTCGAAAAATCTCGAGGTCTTGGGTAAAGTTGTGTGGTGCCTCGGGGCCACGGGTTCCGAGGGATGACCGGAGACGGTCGAGCGGCAGATTACCCGAGCGGCCAAAGGGGGCTGACTGTAAATCAGCTGGCATTGCCTACGGGGGTTCGAATCCCTCATCTGCCACAGCATGTGAAAGAGGCCCGGACCGTTGCGGTCCGGGCCTCTTCGCGTCCGGGGCGGGAAGGCCGAGACGCGGACTGGGGCACGGCCGGGACAGAGGCTGGTGGCTGTTTCGCGGGGCGCTTAAGGCGCCGGAGGCGACGGCGGCGGGGCGGACAGTCGCCGGCGGGTCGCGTATCGTGGCCGCCATGGCTACCACCGACATCACCGCACAGGACTTCCAGAAGACCCTGGAGGACAACGACATCCTCCTGGTGGACTTCTGGGCGGACTGGTGCGGCCCATGCAAGCAGTTCGCCCCGGTGTACGAGCAGGTCTCCGAAGAGCACCCGGACGTGACCTTCGCGAAGGTCGACACCGAGGCCGAGCAGGAGCTCGCCGCCGCAGCGAGCATCAGCTCCATCCCGACGCTCATGGCCTTCCGCGAGAAGGTGCTCGTCTTCTCCCAGCCGGGAGCGCTCAACGCCGACCAGCTCAACGAGGTCATCACGGCGGTGAAGGGGCTCGACATGGAGGAGATCCACCGGCAGATCGCCGAGGACGAGGCCGAGGGCCAGCAGGCCTGACGACTCCGACAGACCAGACGCACCAGGAGCCGGGCTCATCATCGAGCCCGGCTCCACGCATGTCCGAAACCTGGCGCCCGGGCCTCTTCCGAGATTCCTCCAATCCGGATCGGGGGGTGCGACGAACGTCACGTGCAAGCAGACATCTTGACTCGATGAGCTGAGCCTCGAGGCTTGCCGAGCGCTCGGCGACTGAATGAGGAGACGACGATGCGCACTTCCACCTTCTTCGCTGTACCCGCACTGGCTCTCGGCGGGCTCGCGCTGACAGCCTCACCGGCGATGGCGCACGGTCATGACGACTCGTGGTCCGTGCAGGCGTCCCTGGAGGAGCTGAACGGCAGCGGCACCACCGGCGAGGTGATGATCGACATCCAGGGTCAGGAGGCGACGGTGACGATGAACGTCACCGGAGCCGCCGATGAGTTCATGGACGGTCCCTTCCCCCACGCGCAGCACATCCACATCGGGGCCCAGGGCCTCTGCCCCGGTGCGGAGGCCGACACTGACGGCGACGGGGTCGTGAGCACCCCGGAGGGGCACCACTTCTACGGCGACATCGGCACCTCCCTGACCACTGAGGGAGACACCAGCCCTGATTCGGGTCTCGCCGTCGACCGGTTCCCCGGGGGATCGGAGTACTCCTACGAGCGGACTTTCGACCTGTCTGATGACACGCTGGCCTCCCTCGAGGAGGGCACTGCCGTCGTCGTGGTCCACGGGGTGGATCCGGTGCTGATGCCGGAGGAAGCGGCGCAGAAGCAGAGCGAACTAGACCCTGAGCTTCCCCTGGCGGCGACCCTCCCCGCCGCCTGCGGCACGCTGACCGTCTCCCAGATGGAGGAGATGCCTGATGGCGGGGCCGACACCGGCGCTCCGGTGCAGACCGCCGGCGGCCTGCACCTCGCCCTCGGCGGTGGAGTGCTGGCTATGGCGGCCCTCGGCGGTGCGTGGGCAGTGCGACGCCGCACAGCCCACGCCTGACCGCCGGAGCGGATGAGATCATGTCGTCGACGATGCGACGTCCCCGTCGCGCAGGTGCACTCACCTGTGTGGCGGGGGCCGCTCTGCTCCTCAGCGCCTGTGCAGGGTCCACCGAGCCGGACTACGCCGAGCCGCTCAGCGCCGAACGTCCGCCCTCCGCGGGCGCCGCCGAGAAGGTCCAACCCTCCTCCGGACCCTCTGACCTGTCCTCCGCCGCGCCTGGACCGGTGTCGAGTCCAGAGCCGGAGGTCGGGGGAGCGTCGCCGGCCGAGGAGGTGGCTCCGGCGGAGGAGGTGGCGCTGGCGGAGCCGATGGCTCCGGCTGAACCGGACTCGCTGGAGGTGCCGACCCTGGGCATCGTCTCTGAGATCATGCACCTGGGCCTGCAGGAGGACGGCGTCATCGAAGTCCCACCGTACGGCGGGGGGTCGCCGGCCGGCTGGTTCCGGCACGGTCCCACGCCCGGTGAGACCGGCCCCGCGGTCATCCTCGGCCATCGCAACGCGTGGGAGGGTGGCCCCGGGATCTTCGCCGAGCTCCCTGACCTGTCCGTCGGCGACACCATCACGGTGACTCGGGAGGACGGGACCCTCGCCGAGTTCGTCGTCTATCGCACCGCCAGATTCCCGCAGGACGAGTTCCCCACGCTCGACGTCTATGGCAACACCGCCGGGCCGGAGCTGCGACTGATCACCTGCGACGGGCTCAATCAGGAGACCGGAGTTCTGGAGGACAACTTCATCGTCTACGCCCAGCTCCAGGGCTGAGCCCGGCTCCACTCATGTCCTGGGCGTCTCATGTCCTGGGCGTCTGACGGAGGCTCGGGGTTCTCACCGATCTCGGTGGTCCGCCGGCCTCAGCCGGGGGCCGAACGCCTGGTGCCGGTATCCGCTCAGCCGGATCAGGCGCACCACCCTCTGGCGGTGTCCCCGCCAGGGGCGCAGGAGTCGCAGCATGCCGCCGTCGTCGGTCCTGGCTCCGGTCAGCGCCTCGCCCACCAGGGCGGGCAGATGATAATCACCGACCGCGAGCAGGTCGGCGGCGCCGTGCGTACGCTGCAGGACCTCCGCCGCCGTCCACGCCCCGAGGCCGTCGATCGCGGTCAGTCGGCCCGCCAGATCCGCCACGGAGGCAGGATCGTTCGGGGTGGCCGCGAGCCGGTGCAGTGCGGAGGCGCGTGCGGCCACCCGCACGACCGTGGCCGCCATCGGCGGCTGCACCCACATCTGATGCCAGCGCCAGGACGGAACCCTGCGCAGCTGTTCGCCGGTCAGCGGCAGCCGCATCCACTCCGGCGCGGGGCCGGGCGGGCGCTCGCCGTGCCGGCGCAGCAGCTCTCGCCATCCGTAGCGGGCCTGATCGTGGGTGACCTTCTGCTCCAGCACCACAGTGACCAGCTGGTCCAGCAGCTGGCCGCTGGCGGGGAGTCGCACCCCGGGGTGCCGCCGACGGATCCGCGCCAGCGCCGTGGACCGGTCATCGCCCAGGGCCTCCAGGAGAAGGTCGAACTCGTCCCAGCCGTCATCGTCGGCCCCCAGCAGCGCTGGGACCTGGGCCAGGGCACGCTCAGCCAGGGCACGCTGATCCAGGGTGCGGTCGGAGGGGCCGTGTTCGGAGGGGCCGTGTGCGGAGGGTTCCGTCGGCTTCGAGGCAGCGGCCTCCTCGGGGGCGCACCACACCTGGGCGCGCACCCGGGAGGCGTCCAGCTGGTCCAGCCGCAGCAGCACCTGGCCGAGCTCCACCGCGGTCAGCGGGCAGTGCACCCGGAAGCAGGACCATGCCCCGGCCCCCGGGGTGCCGGCGGGCCCGCCGGGCCAGGTGCCCGGATCCACCCGGAAGGCCGGATCACCGGCTCCGCGCTGGATGATCTCCAGCGTACGGGGCAGGTCCACGGGCGACCCGAAGTCGACGACGCGTTCGCGGTCGGGGGCGCCGGCGCCCGGCTGATGGGCCGTCGGCCGGGACCGCGAGGATCGAGGGGCCACGTGTCCATGGAAGCACAGCCGGCTGACATGTTGCGCCGTGAGTCCCCCAGGCGCAGGGGCCCAGAGCCGCGTCGGTCCGCGCCGGTAGGCTGGGCCCATGAGATATGCCCAGTCCGTCGTCGACCTCATCGGTGGTACGCCTCTGGTGAGGCTCAACCGCGTCACAGAGGGGATCTCCGCCACCGTCCTGGTGAAGCTGGAGTACCTGAATCCCGGAGGGTCCATCAAGGACCGCATCGCCCTGAAGATGATCGAAGAGGCCGAGGCCGACGGCCGGCTGAGCCCCGGTGGCGTCGTCGTCGAACCGACTTCCGGCAACACCGGGGTCGGCCTGGCGCTGGTGGCCCAGCAGAAGGGCTACCGCAGCGTCTTCATCACTGTGCCGAAGGTCGCCCAGGAGAAGCGCGACGTGCTGCGAGCCTACGGAGCCGACGTGGTCGTCGGCCCCAACGGTGTCTCCGCCGAGTCACCGCTGTCCTATTACGGGATCTCTGATCAGATCGCCGCCGAGATCGACGGCGGCTACAAGCCGGACCAGTTCTCCAACCCGGCCGCCCCGGCCTCCCACTACGAGACCACCGGCCCGGAGATCTGGGAGGACACCGAAGGCCGCGTCACTCACCTGGTGGTCGGCGCCGGCACCGGCGGCACCGTCACCGGCACCGGCCGGTACCTCAAAGAGGTCTCCCGGGAGCGCGAGACCGGTCCGGTGCGCGTCGTCGTCGCCGACCCCGACGGCTCCATCTACTCCGGAGGGGAAGGGCGCCCCTACTTCGTCGAAGGGGTGGGCGAGGACGTCTGGGTGGAGAACTACGACGCCTCCGTGCCGGATGAGAAGCACGCGATCACCGACGCCGAGTCCTTCGCCATGGCCCGGCGGCTCGCCACCGAGGAGGGCCTGCTGGTGGGCGGATCCTCCGGCACCGCGGTGGCCGCGGCGCTGAAGGTCGCCGCCGAGCTGGGCCCTGACGACGTCGTCGTCGCGGTGCTGCCGGACTCCGGCCGTGGCTACCTGGGCAAGATCTTCAACGACCAGTGGATGATCGACCACGGTTTCGGCGAGGTCGTGTCCACCTCCACCGGCACCGAGATCAGCGTCGCCAGCCAGGAGGAGATCAGCACCGCGGTCCGCGACGGCGTGATCGGGGCCGACGCCGCCCCGGCCCCTGGCACCGGGGCGAAGGACCCGTCCTCGACGACGGCGGCCGATGTGCTCACCGCCAAGCGTGACACCGTCGGCGACGCGCTTCCCGAGGTGATCTCCATCCCGCGCACCACCACCCTGCGCGACGCCGTCTCGGTGATGAACCGCTACGGCATCGACATCGTCCCGGTCATCGACGAGCCCGGGCGGGTGGCGCGCATCGGGGAGGTCTACGGCATCGTCGACGTCGAGCGGCTCTCCGAGGACCTGATCGTCGGCCACGCCGACCCGCGCGACCAGGTGGCCAACCACCTGCGCGAGGACCTGCCGCTGGTCGGGATCACCGAGACCGTCGACCAGGTCCTGGCCAAGCTGCGCCGGGACCCGACCCTGCTGGTGGCCGAGAACGGCGACATCGTCGGCGTGCTCACCCGCAATGACCTGTTGGCGCACCTCAGCGGTGCTTAAGGAGGACCGATGACCCACCACGACGACGCCGGCGCCCGCGGGCGCGGCTTCTCCACCGACGCGATCCACGCCGGCCAGGACCTCGACGAGGTCTTCGGCGCGGTGGTCCCGCCGCTCCACTTCTCCACCACCTTCGCGCCCGACGGCATCGGGAATCTGCGCAACGGTTACGACTACGGCCGGGCCGGCAACCCCACCCGGACCGCGCTGCAGACCCAGCTCGCCGCCGTCGAGGGCGGCGGGCACGCCTTCAGCTTCGGCTCCGGGCTGGCCGCTGAGGACGCCGTCATCCGCGCCGTGATGCGCCCGGGGCACCGGATCGTGATGGGCAATGACGCCTACGGCGGCAGTTACCGGCTGATCCACCGGGTCCATGGGGAGTGGGGGATCGCGAACACTCCGTTGGACCTGTCCGACCATGGGCGCGTCGCCGCTGAGCTCGACGGCGATGACGCCACTGTGCTGTGGGTGGAGACCCCCTCCAATCCGCTGATGACCGTGGTGGACATCTCCGCGCTGGCTGAGATCGCCCATGCCCGCGGGGCCCTGCTGGTGGTGGACAACACGTTCGCCACCCCGTATCTGCAGCAGCCGCTGGCCCTCGGCGCGGACATCGTGGTGCACTCCACCACCAAGTACATCGGTGGACATTCCGACGTCGTCGGCGGGGCCGTGGTGCTGGGCTCCGACGCCGCCGCCGCAGACCTGGCCGAGAAGGTCGCCTTCCAGCAGTTCGCCGTCGGCGCGGTCTCCGGACCGCTGGACGCCTACCTGACCACCCGGGGGCTGAAGACCCTCGGGGTCCGGATGGACCGGCACTGCAGCAACGCCCAGGCCGTGGCGGAGCACCTGGTGGGCCACCCCGGTGTGGAGCGGGTGCTCTACCCGGGTCTGCCGGACCACCCGGGCCACGAGCTGGCGACGAGGCAGATGAGCGGCTACGGAGGCATGGTCTCCTTCCAGCTGGCCGGCGGGGAGCCCGCGGCCCGGAAGGTCGCCGAGGCTACCCGGCTGTTCGTGCTCGCCGAGTCTCTGGGCGGCATCGAGTCCCTGATGAATTACCCGCATGAGATGACCCACGCCTCGGTGCGCGGCACCGAGCTGGCCGTGCCGGAGAACCTGCTGCGTCTCTCGGTGGGCATCGAGGACGTGGCCGACCTGATCGACGACCTGGACGCCGCGCTCGCCGGACTCTGAGCCGACACGTTCCGGGTCCCTGCACTGTCGTCCATGAGTCTCGACCACGTTTCCTCTCCGACCTGTCTGGCCGCCGCCACGCAGCGCCTGGGCCTGCGGGGCACGGTGGACGCCGTCTGCGTGGTGGACCAGCTGGTTCGGGACGACCCCGGCCCTGTCGGGGTCACCGGCATCGACAAGCGTCCGGTCAGCGGGCCCGTCATGGTGCGCGCCTTCGGCCTGCACGGAGACGTGCAGGCGGACCGGAAGCACCACGGCGGCGAGGAGAAGGCCGTCTACGCCTATGCGGCCGAGGACGCCCTCTGGTGGTCCGAGCAGCTGGGCCACGACATCCCACCCGGCAGCTTCGGGGAGAACCTGCGGATCTCCGGGTCCGCGGGGGAGGAGTTCGACGTCGACGGCGCCTACCCGGGTGAGCGCTGGCTGGTGGGGGACCGGCTGGTCCTCGAGGTCACCCGCCCGCGGATCCCGTGTGCGACCTTCGGGCGCTGGATGGGCGAGCCCGGCTGGGTGAAACGGTTCCTGCAGGCCGGACGCCCCGGCACCTACTTCCGCGTGGTCACCCCCGGAGAGGTCCGTGCCGGTGCCCCGGTGGAGGTCATCTCCGCGGCGGAGGCCCCGGAGCGCACGATCCGGGAGATCGCCCTGGCCAAGGGTCCGACGGCGGCCCGCCCACAGGACTAGTTCCGGTCCCGTTCTCGCGTTGAGCTGGTGCGTTTCCGCCCGAAAAGGCCCGAGAGTCGGCTCATTCCGGCCGAAGCGCACCAGCTCAACCGGGAGGTGGGCTTCGGACCACCTCGGCGGCCGGGGGCGGGCACCCGCGTGACGTTGGTCTCCTGATTGGGGAAAACGCGACGGCGTCCCCTACACTTGAAGAGCATTCTCCGGAAGATCCCGTCTTCTCTTGCTACTCCAGCATCTCTGCACTGATCATCGGTGCGCGCCGATCCGTTCGGCGCCCGAGAGGCTGTCGAGGTTCGTGTGTGTTTTCACGGGTCGACTCCGGAGCCCACCAGTGGCCGCAGAGTCCCCGTCCCATTCCGTCCCATCAGAGCATGTGCACCCTGCCCTGCCCTTGACATGACTGTCGAGCAGAGGTGGTCGACGCCCGTGTGCAGAGGACGCCGAACGGGGACTCGAGGCCGCCCATCGTCACGAAGGAGCCTCAACCCATGAGCACCCCCACCGTTGAGACGCCGGACGCCGCCGAGGCCGTCGAGAGCGCAGAGAAGAACGAGATCCCGGAGAACGCTCCGCAGCCGGAGCGGCCGCAGGCCGAACAGGAGTCCCCGAAGCAGGAGTCCGAGAAGCCGGAAGGCCCCCGTTTCGTGGACCTCGGCCTGGACCCTCGTGTCCTGGCCGTCACCGAGCGGCTGGGCTACGAGACCCCCTCGCCCATCCAGGCGCAGACCATCCCGTTGCTGAACGACGGTCGCGACGTCGTGGGCCTCGCCCAGACCGGCACGGGCAAGACCGCGGCGTTCGCGCTGCCGGCGCTGACCCACATGGCCCGTGCCGCCGACGCCGGCGGGGTGGGCGCCGCCCCGCAGACGCTGGTGCTCGCCCCCACCCGTGAGCTGGCCCTGCAGGTGGCGGAAGCCTTCTCCACCTACGCCGCCGACATCGACGGCCTGACGGTGCTTCCCATCTACGGCGGGGCGCCCTACGGCCCGCAGCTCTCCGGCCTGCGCCGTGGGGCCAACGTCGTGGTGGGCACTCCGGGTCGTGTGATCGACCACCTCTCCCGTGGGTCGCTGGACCTCTCCGAGATCCAGCACCTGGTGCTCGACGAGGCTGACGAGATGCTGCGCATGGGCTTCGCCGAGGAGGTCGACCAGATCCTGGAGCAGACCCCTGCGGACAAGCAGACCGCGCTGTTCTCGGCCACCATGCCGCGGGCCATCCGCCGGATCTCTGCGGACTACCTCAACGACCCGGTGGAGGTCTCGGTCAAGTCGACCACCTCGACGTCGTCGACCATCCGCCAGCGTTACGTGCAGGTCCGCCACTCCTCCAAGCTGGAGGCGCTGACCCGCATCATGGAGACCGAGGCGCACGACGCCGCCATCGTCTTCGTGCGCACCCGGTCGGCCACCGAGGAGGTCGCCAATCGGCTGAGCGCCCGGGGATTCCGGGCGACCGCCATCAACGGCGACATTCCGCAGAAGCTCCGTGAGACCACGGTGGACAATCTGCGCAACGGGCGGGTGGACGTGCTGGTCGCCACCGACGTCGCGGCCCGCGGGCTCGACGTCGAGCGGATCAGCCACGTGTTCAACTACGACATCCCGCTGGACACCGAGTCCTACGTGCACCGGATCGGCCGCACCGGCCGCGCCGGTCGCTCCGGCGAGGCCGTGCTGTTCGTGACGCCGCGGGAGCGCCGCCTGCTGCGCGCCATCGAGAAGGCCACCCGTCAGAAGGTGGAGCCGATGTCCATGCCCACCGTGGCCGACGTCAACGCCTCCCGCCTGCAGCGGTTCTCCGAGAAGATCACCCAGACCCTGGCCTCCGAGGACCTGGAGGAGTACCGAGGCCTGGTGGCCTCCTATGTGGCCGAGCAGAACACCCCGGCCGAGGACGTCGCCGCCGCCCTGGTGGCGATGGTCCATGACGGACGGCCCCTGCTGCTGGATGAGAAGGGCTCTGACGAGCTGGTCCGCGAGGCGGAGCGCGCCGGTCGGGACAACGACGGTGACCGCCCGGAGCGGGGTCCGCGCGCCGACCGTGGTGACCGGGGCCCCCGGGCGCCGCGGGTCGCCGCGCCGGGCAACGCCATGTACAAGATCGCCCTGGGTCGTCGCGACGGCGTCGCCCCCGGTCACATCGTCGGCGCCATCGCCAACGAGGCCGGCGTCCCGGCCAAGAAGATCGGTGGGATCGACATCCGCAACACCCACGCACTGGTGGAGCTGCCGGAGCACCTCTCCAGCGACCAGTGGGAGGCTCTGGCCAAGACCCGGATCGGCGGCGAGCTGATTCGACTGGAGAAGGACAGCGGCGCCGGTGGGCGCGGCGGAGACCGGGGTGAGCGGAGTGACCGCGGTCCGCGCGGCGGTCACCGCAAGGGCGGCTCCGGCGGCGACAAGACGGACCGTCAGCGCAAGCCGCGCTGGCGCTGATACGCGGGTCGGCGTACCTGCCGATCCTATGACGGAGGTCACTCTGCCGGATTTTTGCCGCTGGCAGACCTGGTGGTAGAGTTTCATGCCGTTGCCCCAATAGCTCAGTGGTAGAGCGCAGTCTTGGTAAGACTGAGGTCGCGGGATCGATTCCCGCTTGGGGCTCTGAATGAGAGCCCGCGCGGCGCTTCCGGCGCGGCGCGGGCTTTCTCATTCGTGGCGGTGTAGCTCAGCTGGTTAGAGCGCACGACTCATAATCGTGAGGTCGCGGGATCGAGCCCCGCCACCGCTACCGCACCAGAAGCCCCGGGTCCATGGACTCGGGGCTTCTCGTCTTTCGGAACGGCGTCCGAGCCGAGGCTCCATCCCGGGCTATGCTGTGGCTCATGTCGACACCCACCGAGCTTCGCGCCGCCCTCCTGCATCATCTGCGGTATTCCGCGGGGGTCGAACCAGCCTGTGCGGGTCTGCACGACTGGCGCGTGGCGCTGTCGCATGTGCTGCGTGAGAAGGCGACGGATCCGTGGCTCGAGGCCGCCCGGCGGACCCGCGATGAGCGGCTCAAGAGCGTCAGCTATCTGTCCATGGAGTTCCTGCCGGGCCGGCTTCTCGAGGACGCCGCCATCAACCTGCGGCTGCGCGAGGCCGTGGCCGCCGCGTTCGACGAGCTGGGGGTCAGCTTCGCCGACGTCGTCGACGGCGAACCCGACCCTGCGCTCGGCAACGGGGGCCTGGGGCGCCTGGCCGCCTGCTACCTGGAGTCGATGTCCACTCTCGGGTGCCCGGCCTACGGCTACGGTCTGCGCTACGAGCGCGGGCTCTTCCGGCAGCATTTCGAAGACGGTCGGCAGATCGAGCGCCCCGACGAGTGGCTCTCGACCGGGGACCCGTTCAGCTTCTCCCGCCCGGAGAAGGCCTATCAGGTGAGCTTCGGAGGAGAGGCCACCGACGACGACGGCGGGGCGGCCTGGCGGCCGGAGACCCGGATCGTCGCCGCCGCCCACGACACTCCGGTGGTCGGCTATGGCGCCGGCTGGGCCAACACGCTGCGCCTGTGGTCGGCGCTGCCCAGCGCGGACCTGCTGGACCTTGACCGGTTCACCGCCGGAGACTTCATCGGCGCCGCCGAGACCGAGACGTGGGCGCGCACGCTGAGCCGGGTGCTCTACCCGACCGACACCACCGATCTCGGCCGACAGCTGCGTCTGTCGCAGGAGTACTTCCTCACCTCCGCTTCCGTGCAGGACGTGCTGCGACGCTTCCTCGACACCCAGGACGACCTGCGGCGCCTGCCGGAGCATGCCGCCATCCAGATGAACGACACCCACCCCGCGATCGCTGGCCCTGAGCTGATCCGTCTGCTCGTCGACCACCACGGCTTCGCCTTCGACGTCGCCGTCGACCTGGCCACTCGGGTGCTGGGGTACACGAACCACACCCTGCTGCCCGAGGCGCTGGAGATGTGGCCGGTGGACCTGATGCGTCACCTGCTCCCGCGCCACCTGCAGATCATCGAACGGCTCGACCGACGCGTCCACGAGGTCCACGGGCAGGCGGCAGAGGGGGTGCACCTCATCGAGCACGGCCACGTGAAGATGGGTGAGCTCGCCTTCGTGACCAGCCATCGGGTCAACGGCGTCTCCGCCCTGCACACCGACCTCGTCCGCCGGAACCTCTTCCCACACCTCGAGGCGCTCACTCCGGGGCGAATCCTCAACGTCACCAACGGCATCACCCCGCGACGCTGGCTCAAGCTCGCCAATCCGGCCCTCGCAGGCCTCATCACGGACACGATCGGTGCCGGCTGGGAGGCTGATCTGGAACGGCTGCGCGAGCTCGAGGCCCACGCCGACGACGCCGACTTCCTCGCAGCCTTCGGTCGTGCCAAACACGAGGCGAAGCAGCGTCTGGGGTCCTGGCTCGCCGCCGAGCACGGCATCGATCTGCCCCTCGACTCGCTCATCGACGTGCAGATCAAACGCCTCCACGAGTACAAGCGGCAGCTGCTGAACATCCTCTGGACCGTCTCGCGCTGGCAGCGGATCAAAGCCGACCCGACGGCCGACTGGGTTCCCCGGGTCAAGATCTTCGGCGGCAAGGCAGCACCCAGCTACGCGGCGGCCAAGGACATCATCCGGCTGATCAACGATGTCGGGCGGGTCATCAACGGTGACCCCGAGACCCGGGAGAAGCTGCGCGTGGTCTACCCGCCGAACTACAACGTGACGATGGCGGAGAAGCTCATCCCGGCGGCGGATCTCTCCGAGCAGATCTCCACGGCGGGCATGGAGGCCTCCGGCACCGGCAACATGAAGTTCGCCCTGAACGGGGCGCTGACGATCGGCACCCTGGACGGGGCGAACGTCGAGATCCGAGAACAGGTCGGCGCTGAGAACTTCTTCCTCTTCGGCCTCACCGCCGATGAGGTCACCGCCCGGCGTGAGCAGCCGGACCATGCCCGCGCCGCGATCGAGCGGAGCCAGCCGCTGCAGGATGTGCTGCAGGCTGTGGCTGAAGGCACCTTCAGCCCCGAGGAACCAGCGCGCTACAGAGGTCTCGTCGACCACCTGTGGACCAGTGACTGGTTCCTCGTCGCCTCTGATTTCGATGCTTACATTTCGGCCCAGGAACTGGTAGACAAGACGTACCGCGATCCGCGGCAGTGGCAACGAATGGCGGTGGAGAACATGGCTCGGGTCGGCTGCTTCAGCTCGGACCGTGCCATCGCTCAGTACATGAAGGAGATCTGGGGCATTCCCTCGGCGCCATGAGCGTCCTCCTTCCTGATGAAAGGTCCCGGCGATGGCATCTCAGACGGATCCGCACCGCTTCGGTCCTGTGCTCGGCGCGCTGGACGAACACCTCTTCGCGGAGGGGACCCATCACCGGCTGTGGGAGGTGCTCGGCGCGCACCTGATGACGCATGAAGGCGTCGACGGCGTGCATTTCGCCGTGTGGGCGCCCAACGCTTCGCGTGTGGCGGTTGTCGGGGACTTCAACGTCTGGAACCCGGACGAGCATCCTATGCGTCCGGTCGGCTCCACCGGGATCTGGGAGACCTTCGTCCCCGGCGTCTCCGAGGGCGCCGTTTACAAGTACGACCTGCACGACCGCGACGGCCACCACTTGCCGCAGAAGGCCGATCCGGTCGGCTTCGGCAGCGAACACCCCCCGGCCACAGGGTCGGTGGTGCGTCGTCTCGACACGCACCAGTGGCAGGACGCGGAGTGGCTCGCCCGCCGGGCCGAGGCGAACGCGGTGGACAGCCCGATCAGCGTCTACGAAGTGCATCTGGGGTCCTGGCGCCGCGTGGACGGCGGACGCCCGCTGTCCTATCTGGAGCTCGCCACGGAGCTGGTCGACTACGTCGCAGACCTGGGCTTCACCCACATCGAGGTGATGCCCGTCAGCGAGCATCCCTTCGAAGGATCCTGGGGGTATCAGCCGGTCGGCATGTACGCCCCGACGGTCCGGCACGGCACCCCCGGTGAGTTCGCCGCCTTCGTCGACGCGGCGCACGCGAAGGGCCTCGGGGTCATCGCCGACTGGGTCCCCGGGCATTTCCCCACCGACGAGCATGGCCTGGGCCGCTTCGACGGCACGGCGCTCTACGAGCATCTCGATCCGCGCCAGGGCTTCCACCCCGACTGGAAGACGCTCATCTACAACTACGGACGCCCCGAGGTGCGCGGCTACCTGGTGGCGAACGCCCTGTACTGGATCGACCAGTATCACCTCGACGGGCTGCGAGTCGACGCCGTCGCCTCGATGCTCTACAGGGACTATTCGCGCCAGGAGGGGGAGTGGGTCCCGAACCGCGACGGAGGCCGGGAGAACTACGAGGCCATCGAGTTCCTCCGGGCGACCAACGTGGCGGCCTACGGCACCCACGAGGGGGTCGCGATGACCGCCGAGGAGTCCACCTCGTTCCCCGGGGTGACCCGTCGGGTCGACCATGACGGCCTGGGGTTCGGCTACAAGTGGAACCTCGGCTGGATGAACGACTCGCTGACGTACTTCAGCCGGGACCCGATCCACCGTCGGTACCACCACCATGACCTCACCTTCGGCCTCTCCTACGCGTTCAGCGAGAACTTCGTGCTGCCGATCAGTCATGACGAGGTGGTCCACGGCAAAGGCTCCCTGTACCAGCGGATGCCGGGATCGCACGCCGACAAACTCGGCGGGCTGAAGGCGTTCTACGGCTACATGTGGGGGCATCCGGGCAAGAAGCTGCTCTTCATGGGGCAGGAGTTCGGTCAGACGGCCGAATGGAGCCATGAGGGACAGCTCGACTGGGCGACCCTCCACGACCCCGGTCACGCCGGGGTGCAGTCCCTGGTCCGGGACCTGAACCGGCTCTACCGGGAGCAGCCGGCGCTCCACCGCCATGACGCCGACGGGCACGGATTCTCCTGGCTGCTCGTCGACGCGGCCGATGACCAGGTCTTCGCCTGGACCCGGCGGGGCGACACGGAGGATCCGCATGTCGTCGTCGTGCTGAATCTGGCGCCCGTCGAACGCGTGGGGTACCGCGTCGGCTTCCCGGTCGCCGGCCGGTGGCACGAAGCGCTCAACACCGATTCCTCCGCCTACGCCGGCGGCGATCGGGGCCACGGCGGCGCGGTGGAGACGGAACCCGTGCCCAGTGCGAACGAGAGCCAGTCGGCCCTCCTCACACTGCCCCCTCTGTCGGCCATCTACTTCGTGGAGGAACAGTCATGAACACCTCGACCGAGCCGGGCGCCCACGCCCGACTGACCAACCAGGCCATGGCCTTCGTGCTCGCGGGCGGCCGAGGCAGTCGCCTCGAGGAGCTCACGGCCAGGCGGGCCAAACCGGCAGTGCATTTCGGCGGCAAGACCCGCATCATCGACTTCCCCCTCTCGAACGCGCTGAACTCGGGCATCCGCAAGATGGCGATCGCCACCCAGTACAAGGCGCACTCGCTGATCCGTCACATGCAGCGCGGCTGGAGCTTCTTCCGCGCCGAACGCAACGAGTACCTGGACATCCTCCCGGCCAGTCAGCGCGTCGCAGAGAACAAGTGGTACCTGGGCACGGCCGACGCCGTCACCCAGAACATCGACATCGTCGACGACTACCACATCGAGTACGTGATCGTGCTCGCCGGGGACCACGTCTACAAGATGGACTACGAGGTGATGCTGCGCCAGCACGTCGAGACCGGGGCCGAGGTCACCGTCGGCTGCCTGACGGTGCCGCGCGAAGAGGCGAGCGCCTTCGGGGTGATGCACATCGACGATCAGGATCGCATCATCGACTTCCTGGAGAAGCCGGCCGACCCTCCCGGAACCCCTGCCGACCCCGAGGTGGCACTCGCCTCGATGGGTATCTACGTCTTCAACTGGAAGTTCCTGCGCCAGCTGCTGATCGAGGATCAGCACGACCCGGAGTCGAGCCACGACTTCGGCCACGACGTCATCCCGCAGCTGGTGCAGCGCGGCTCCGCATACGCCCACCGCTTCAGCGAGTCCTGCGTGATGAGCGGTCTGGAGACCCGTCCCTACTGGCGGGACGTCGGCACCATCGACTCCTTCTGGCAGGCCAACATCGATCTCACGGAGTTCGTGCCGCCGCTGGACCTCTACGACCATGAATGGCCGATCTGGACCTACGCCGAGCAGACCCCGCCCGCGAAGTTCATCCACGATGAGGAGGGCCGCCGAGGGCAGGGGATCCAGTCGCTCATCTCAGGGGACACCATCATCAGCGGATCCGACGTGCACAACTCGCTGCTGTTCACCGGAAACCGGGTGCACTCGTTCTCGGCGCTCGACCATGTGGTCGCACTGCCGTACGTGGAGGTCGGCCGACACGCGCAGCTCAGCCGCTGCGTCATCGACAGCCGGGTGCGGGTCCCTGACGGCCTCGTGGTCGGGGAGGATCCGGAGGAGGATGCCCAGTGGTTCCGCCACACGGCGAAAGGCATCACGCTGATCACTCAGGATATGATCGACCGCCGTGCCGCCGCGCTGGAGTAGGCTGGTGCCCCTCCTCAGAAAGGACGTCCCATGCCTGCCGCGCGTCGTCGTGTCCTCTCCGTAGCTTCGGAGTGTGCGCCCCTGATCAAGACCGGCGGCCTCGCCGACGTGGTGGGGGCGCTTCCGGCGGCCCTCGAGCTGCACGGCTGGGCCTCCCGGGTGCTGCTGCCGGCCTATCCCGCAGTGCGGGACCAGGTCACCGGTGCCCGCAGTGTCTGGCAGGACGACGACCTGTTCGGTGGCCCCGCCCATGTGCGGGCGGGCACAGTGGACGGGCTCGACGTCCTGCTGCTGGACGCCCCCCATCTGTTCGACCGGCCGGGCGGACCGTACATGGTCGACGGCTGGGACCACCCTGACAACCCGGTGCGCTTCGCCGCCCTGAGCTGGGCCGCGGCCCGCATCGCCCTGGAGGGCACCAGCGACCGGTGGGCTCCGGACCTGGTCCACGCCCACGACTGGCAGGCCGGGTTGGCGCCGTCGTACCTGAAGTACGCCGGCTCTCCGGTGCCGACGGTGATGACGATCCACAACATCGCCTTCCAAGGGATCGCCGGTGCCGACCAGCTCGACCGGCTGAGGCTGCCGACGTGGGACTTCCACCCGGACGGGCTCGAGTACCACGGGGCGCTCAGCACGCTGAAGGCTGGCATGATGCACGCCTCCCGGGTCACCACCGTCAGCCGCACCTACGCGGAGGAGCTCACCACGCCCGCCTTCGGCTTCGGGCTGGAGGGTGTGGTCGCGATGCGCCGAGATCGCGGGGAGATGCACGGCATCGTCAACGGCATCGACACGGCGTACTGGGACCCTGAGCAGGACCCGCACACGATCTCCTACTCGGCCGCCGCGCCCGGGCCGAAGGTGGAGAACCGCACGGTGCTGCTGGAGGAGTTCGGGCTCGCCGAACCGTCCGGGCCGCTCGCCGTCGTCGTGACCCGACTGACCCATCAGAAGGGCGTGGACCTGCTGCTCGAGACGCTGCCCACCTTCCTCGACGCGGGAGGCGCGGTGGTGGTGCTCGGTTCCGGGGACCCCGGATACGAACAGGAGCTGCTCCAGCTGGCCGCGCGGCGTCCCGACGCCGTCGGGGTGCACATCGGCTACGACGAGCCGCTCAGCCACCGGATGTACGCCGGCGGCGACCTGGTGCTGGTACCGTCGCGCTTCGAACCGTGCGGCCTCACTCAGCTTTACGGTCTGCGCTACGGAGCGCTGCCGGTGGTGACCGCCACCGGCGGGCTGCGCGACACTGTCGTGGACGCCACAGTGGAGAACCTGGCCGCCGGGACCGCCACGGGTCTGACCTTCACCGACATCAGCGCCGCCGGACTCGACGACGCCCTGGACCGGGCCGGACGCCTCTACGCGGATCAGGCCGCGTGGCGAGCGGTGCGCGACCGGGCGATGACCACGCCGGTCGACTGGTCCACCGCGGCCGGGCAGTACGCCGACCTGTTCACGGAGCTGGTGCGGTGACCGACCGCATCTCACCCGGCCGCCCCTGGCCGCTGGGTGTCACCCTGTCCTCCGACGGTGCGAACGTCGCGGTCTGGGCCCCCGAGGCCACGCACGTCTGGCTCTGCCTCTTCGACGGTGAGCAGGAGGAGAGGATCCTGCTGCCCTACGACGACGGCGGCGTCCGACACGCCCACATCTGTGGGGTGACCGAGGGAACCCGCTACGGGCTGCGCGCCGAGGGGCCGCACGTTCCGGCACAGGGGCTGTCCTTCGATGGGCGCAAGCTGCTCATTGATCCCTATGCGCGGGCCCTCGATGCGCCGGTGCGCTGGCACCCGCACATGTCCAGCGGCGCGGAGGAGGACAGCGCCTCCGTGATGCCCAAGGGCATCGTTCTCGCTGATGTCGGCGGTGCTGATGTCGGCGGTGCTGATGCCGACGGGCCTGACCCGGCGGCGAACCGGCCCCGGCACGACGTCGCCGACCTCGTCATCTATGAGGCGCACCTCAAAGGTCTCACCGCCACCCACCCGGAGGTCCCCGAGGAGCTGCGCGGCACCTACCCGGGCTTCGCCCACCCGGCGATCATCGACCACCTGACCTCGCTGGGCGTGACCGCCGTGGAGCTGCTGCCGGTGCAGGCGTTCCTGGACGACGAGTACCTCGTGGAGCGCGGGCTGACCAACTATTGGGGCTACCAGCCGATCGCCTGGCACGCCCCCGAGCCCCGCTATGCGCTCCGCGACGCCGACGCTGAGATGCGCTCCCTGGTGCACACCCTGCACGAGGCCGGCATCGCCGTGTTCCTCGACGTCGTCTACAACCACACCGGCGAGGGCGGCGACGGCGGTCCGACGCTCAGCCTGCGCGGGCTCGGCACCTCTGCCTACTACCGGCTGCACGAGGGTGCGCACATCAACGACACCGGGACCGGGAACACCGTGGCCACCGAGCATCCCATGGTGCTGCGTCTGGTCCTGGACAGCATGCGCCACTGGGTGACCCGGTACGGGATCGACGGATTCCGCTTCGACCTCGCGACCGCGGTCGCGCGCACCCCGCACGGCTTCGACCCGGCAGGCACCTTCTTCCAGGCGGTGCGGCAGGACCCGGTGCTCGCCGAGGTCATGGTCATCGCGGAACCGTGGGATCTCGGCCCCGCCGGCTACCAGCGGGGAGGGTATCCGCATCCCTGGTCCGAATGGAACGACGGCTTCCGCGATGACGTGCGCCGGGCCTGGCGCGGCGACCAGGACGCGGTGCGCGCCCTCGGGGCGCGGCTGCTCGGCTCCGCGGACACCTTCGATCACTCGCGGCGCACACCCACCGCCTCGATCAACTTCCTCACCGCCCACGACGGCTTCACCCTCGCTGACGTCGTCTCCTACACCGAACGGCACAACGAGGCGAACCTGGAGGACGGACGGGACGGGCACAGCGAGAACCACTCCGACAACTTCGGGGTGGAAGGTCCGACCGATGACCCCGTCGTGCGGGCGGCGCGCTCGCGGCGGATGCGGGCGATGCTCGCGACTCTGCTCGTCTCGCAGGGGGTGCCGATGCTGCTGGCCGGCGATGAGATCGGCAACAGCCAGGGCGGCAACAACAACGCCTATGCGCAGGACAACGAGATCGGTTGGGTCGACTGGACCTCCCCGGAGACGGGGCTGCTCGACGTCGTCCGTCGCCTCGTCGAGGTGCGACGACGTCTGCCGGTGCTGCGCCAGCGGACCTTCCTGCACGGCGGACAGCGGTCCTCCGGAGACCCCGACGTGGTCTGGCTGCGTGCCGACGGCCAGCCGGCCACCGAGGAGGACTGGCAGGATCCGCAGCTGCGCACCCTCGTCGCTGTCCTCGCCGGGGCCGCCGACGATCCGATCGGGGAAACACTGGTCGGGTCGGTCGCCGTCATCCTCAACCTCGGTGAGCAGGTGGAGGTCCAGCTGCCTGGCGACCGGCCGTGGCACCTCGAGTTCGACTCCGGAGGCGAGACTGAGCAGGCCGCGGCGTCGGAGGAGGAGCCGGCGGAGGAGGAGCCGGCGGACGGGGACGACGGTGTCGGCCGCCGCAGGATCGGTGCCGAGTCGGTGGTGGTGTACTCCTCACCCGGGCCGTGACTCTGCGAGACGTCGTATTCACGGAGGTGTCACACATCCGTCCTAGGCTGGAAGCAGAGCCGATCCGCCGACCCAGCCGCCCCACCCACCCGGAAGGACCCCTATGAGCGCCCCGTCCCCGCGCGACGCCTCTCCGGAGACGCCGTCCGTCCCCGCTCTGGCCGCGATCTCGCACGGCACCTCCGATCCGGCGGGTCAGGCTGTGGTGCGCCGGCTCGTCGACGACGTCGCCGCGACCGTGCACGTCCGGAACCTCGACGCCGAGGTGCGCCTGGGACATGTGGACGTCCAAGACCCGGACGTCCCCGCCACTCTGTCGGAGCTTCCGGAGGCTCTGCCGGCGGTGGTCGTGCCCGTGCTGCTCTCCGCCGGCTACCACGTCAACGTGGACCTGAGGAAGGAGACCGCCGACGTCGGCCGCGAGGTCACCATCGCCGGCGCGCTCGGGCCGGACGACCGGCTCGTGGACGTGCTGCTCCGGCGTCTGGAGGAGGTTGACGCGGATCCGCGCACGGACACGATCATCCTGGGAGTGGCCGGCTCCTCTGACGCCTCCGCCGTGGAGGACTGTCACGAGATGGGCCGCCGTCTGGCCGCCCGCCTCGGTGCGGAGGTGACGGTCGGCTTCCTCGCCGCCGCGAAGCCCACCGTGGCCGAGGCCGTCGCCGAGGCGAAGGAGGCCGCCACAGGTCCGGGGCGTGTCGTCGTCGTCAGCTACCTGCTGGCTCCCGGCTACTTCCAGAACCTGCTGGAGAAGGCCGCCGCAGATCGCACCACGGCGCCGCTGCTGCCGGCCCCTGAGGACCTCGAGCAGCCGCCGGCCTCCCCACCGGAGCTGGTGGAGATCATCCTGGACCGGTACCGCGGCCGGTAGGATTGCAGCGATGAGCACACCGCCGATGGACCCGTGGACCCACGGGACGCCCGCCTACCGCCGCACTCTGCTGCTGGGGATGTCCGCCACCTTCCTCGGCGTGGTCGTCGTGGTGCTGGCCGCCGTCGCCGTGGGTCCGGAGAACGAGACCACCGTGCGGACGATCGGACTGGGGCTGATCGGGGTGGGCATCATCAGCCATCTGGTCTCCATCCTGCTGCGCAAGCGGCAGGCCATGCAGATCATCCGGTCCCGGGCCGACGAGTCGACGAAGAAGAGAGGGCGCTGAGCGTGAGCATCAACACCGCAGCGGAAGGGCGGGTCTACCCGCCGGCCGCGCCGTACCAGGTCAGTCGGGAGGCGGTGCGGGAGTTCGCCGTCGCGGTGAAGGCCGACCACCCGGCCCACCATGACGTCGACGCCGCCGTCGCTCGGGGGCACCGCGATCTGGTCGCCCCACCGACCTTCGCCGTCGTGGTCGCGCAGCGTGCCGAGGCGGCCGTCGTCGCCGATGACGAGGTCGGCATCGACTTCTCCCGGGTGGTGCACGCCGACGAACGGTTCACCCACCACAGCCCCATCCTGGCCGGCGACACCCTGCACGCCCAGGTCACCCTGGACCGCATCCGCGTCATGGGCGCCGGAGCGATGGTCACCACCAAGGTCGAGATCACCACCGCGGAGGGCGAAGCGCGCAGCACCGTGATGTCCTCGCTGCTGGTGCGTGCCGAGGAGGAGAGCGCATGAGCCCCGACGAGACCACTGCACCGCAGATCAGCGCCCTGGAGAAGGGCCAGGAGATCGGCAGCCGGGAGATCAGCCTCTCCCGGGCGGACCTGATCCGCTACGCCGCCGCCTCAGGGGACCACAACCCCATCCACTGGAACGCACGCTTCGCCCGTGAGGTGGGCCTCGACGGCGTCATCGCCCACGGCATGCTGACCATGGGCCTGGCGGTGGACCTGGTCACCGAATGGGCTGGGGATCCCGGCCGAGTGGGCGACTACCAGGCACGCTTCACCAAGCCGGTGCCGGTGCCCGACGCAGAGTCCGGCCCCCCGGACGCCCCGACTGCGACCCTGATGGTCAGCGGAACGGTCGGCGCCGTCGATGAGGAGGCCTCCACGGTGCGCATCGACCTGACGGTGACCCTGGAAGGCACCAAGGTCCTGGCGAAGTCTCAGGTCAGCGTCAGTCTCTGAGGACCACGGAGGGGGACCGCGGCGGAGGACCACGGCTGATCACCGGCCCAAGGTCCCCTGACCTGGTGGGTCAGGGTCGTATAATCGCCACACGGATTCGCCGCGTCTGCCTCGACGCGGCCATGAGCACCAGTGAACAGGGGACCTCACATGCCCAGCAGCACGGATTTCGAGACTGATGAGCGCGCCGTCGCACCGGCGGGGATGCCCCGCGGCACGCGGCGCACCCAGCTGGCCACGGGCCTCGGAGCGGCCACGATCGCGGCCCTGGCCCTGACCGCCTGCGCCGGCGAGGACGGCGAGGGTGAGCTCGAGGCTGAGCCCCAGGTGGAGACCGAGCTGGACCTCGAAGTCGGAGAGGTCGAGCTGATCACCCCCGGCACGCTCACCGTCTGCTCGGATGTGCCGTATCCGCCGTTCGAGTACTACGACGCCGATGGCGACGTCGTCGGCTTCGACATCGACATCGCCGAGGGCATCGCGGATGTGCTCGATGTCGAGCTCGACGTGGTCCAGACCAGTTTCGAAGGCATCCAGTCCGGTGTGGCGCTCAACGCCGAGACCTGCGACCTGGCGATCTCCGGGATGACCATCACCGAGGACCGTGCCGGGAACATGCTCTTCTCGGACCCGTACCTGGATGACAACCTCGGCCTGCTGGCCGCCTCCGACTCCGGCATCGAGTCCCTCGAGGACATCGACGACTCGATCACCGTAGGCGTGCAGGCGGACACCACCGGCGAGGACTACGCCGACGAGCACGGCTACCAGATCCGTTCCTACCCGGACTCCGGACTGCTCATCCAGGGACTCGAATCCGGCCAGGTGGAGGCCGCGATCGGCAACATCTCCATCCTGGGGTACCAGGCCGGCGAAGACGACGCCTCCGAGTTCATCGAGGAGATCGACACCGGCGAGCAGCTCGGCATCGCCGCACAGCTGGAGAACCAGCAGCTGATCGACGTCGTCGACGAGATTCTGGCCGAGATGGTCTCCAGCGGCTACATGGCCGAGATCGAGGAGCTGTGGTTCGGCGGCGGCGAGACGCCCGAGGAGGGCGACGTCGAGGACGACGAGGAGGACGACGAGGAGGCCGACGCTGAGGACGCAGACGCCGACGAGGGCGACGACTGACCCGCATGGCACTGACGACCCGTGACCGAGCACGGCTGAGCCTCGGGATCCAGGCCGGGCTGTTCATCTCTGTGGTGATCGTGCTGATCTTCATCATCGACTGGACGGCGATCCACCGGAGCTTCTTCGACATCGAGCGTGTCAGCCCGATGTTCCCCGAGATCCTCACCGTCGGCCTGGTCAACACGTTGCAGTACACGGCGGTGGGCTTCGCCCTCGGTCTGCTCGGCGGGACCCTGCTGGCGCTGATGAAGCTCTCCAGCTTCCCGGTCTACCGGTGGCTGGCGACCGCTTACATCGAGTTCTTCCGCGGGATTCCGGCGATCCTGGTGTTCCTGGCTCTGGGATTCGGCGTGTCCATCGCCTTCGGCTGGAATCTCAACTCCCTGCAGATCGCCGGCTCCGCCCTAGGGCTGGTGGCCAGCGCCTACATCGCTGAGACGCTGCGCGCCGGCCTGCAGGCCGTCCCGAAGGGGCAGGTGGAGGCTGCTCGGGCGCTGGGCATGCCGGCCTGGCGGGCGATGCTGTCCATCCAGATTCCGCAGGCGTTCCGCATCGTGCTGCCCCCGCTGACCAATGAGGCGATCCTGCTGACCAAGGACTCCTCGCTGATCTTCGTGGTCGGCCTGACCGCGGGTGCGGCGGAGCTGACCAAGTTCGGCCGCGACGGCATCAACATCTACCAGGCGGGCCTGACCCCTCTGGTCGCCGCCGGCGCCTGCTACCTGCTGATCACTGTGCCGCTGTCCATCCTGGCCCGCCGCATGGAGCAGCGGTCACCGAAGAAGAAGTAGGAGGCCCGATCCCCATGGCCGAGCCTGATCAGACCGCGACGGTCGCCGCCGAGAACACCGCCGCGGGGGTGAGCATCACCGACCTGCACAAGTCGTACGGCGACAATGAAGTGCTCAAAGGCATCTCCCTGACGGTCCGCCCCGGCGAGGTGGTCTGCCTGATCGGTGCCTCCGGCTCCGGGAAGTCCACGCTGCTGCGCTGCGTGAACCGTCTGGAGGACCCCAATTCGGGAACCATCACGGTCGGCTCCTTCGACGCCACCGACCCCGAGGTGGACCTGGACGCCATGCGCCGGCACATCGGCATGGTCTTCCAGCAGTTCAATCTCTTCCCGCATCTGAGCGTGCTGGAGAACTGCACGATCACCCCGCGTCGGGTGCTCAAGCAGTCGAAGGAGGCCGCCGAGGCGGAGGCGATGGCTCAGCTGCGCCGGGTCGGACTCGAGGACCTCGCCCAGCGTCGTCCGGACCAGCTCTCCGGCGGTCAGCAGCAGCGGGTGGCGATCGCCCGTGCGCTGACGATGCGGCCGCAGCTGATGCTTTTCGACGAGCCGACCTCCGCCCTGGACCCGGAGACCGTCGGGGACGTGCTGGCGATCATGCGCCAGCTGGCTGAGGCCGGCATGACCATGCTCGTGGTCACCCACGAGATGGGTTTCGCCCGAGAGGTCGCCGACCGGGTGGTCTTCATGGACCAGGGCTACGTGGTCGAGGAGGGCCCGGCCGCGGAGGTCATCGGAAACCCGCAGCAGCCGCGCACCCAGGACTTCCTGCGGCGTGTGCTCAACCCCACCGGCGTGGACCTCGAGGCCTGATGGCACAGTCTCTGAGGCAGCAGGGCCTGAGACGGCGATTCAGCGAGCACACCACGGCACGGGTGGGCGGCACCGCGGGGGAGTGGGTCATCGCCCATACGGAGTTCGAGGCCCTGCAGACGCTCTCCCGCCACCCGTTGCCTTCGGAGGAGGATCGCGCGGCCTGCCGCGACCCGCTGCTGGTGCTCGGGGGCGGCTCCAACCTGCTCGTCGCCGACTCCGGCTTCCCCGGCACGGTGCTGCAGCTGGCCTTCGCGGGGATCAGCGCCGAACCGGCCGGAGCCGAGGAGGAGGGCGGCGACGTGCTGGTCACCGCCGCCGCGGGGCACGAGTGGGATGACGTCGTCGCCTGGACGGTGCAGCGCCGGTACGCGGGCCTGGAGGCACTCTCCGGGATCCCCGGGGCCGCCGGGGCGACCCCGGTGCAGAACGTGGGCGCCTATGGTGCCGAGGTCTCTCAGACGCTGGTGGACATCCGTGCCTGGGACCGGCTGCTGGGTGAGGTCGTGACGCTGAGCAACGAGCAGCTGGGCTTCGGATACCGCGACTCGGTGCTCAAGCGCACCACGCTGCACGGTTCGCCGCGTTATGTGGTGCTCTCGGTGCGGTTCCGCCTGGCGCATCGAGGTGAGGCCACGCCGTCGTCGCCGGTCCGCTATGCGGAGCTGGCGCGCTCCCTGGGCCTGGACGTGAACGCGGCGGAGGATCAGCGGCGGGCGCCGCTGGCCGACGTGCGTACCAGGGTTCTGGCCCTGCGGGCCGACAAGGGCATGGTGCTGGACCCCGCCGACCACGACACCTGGTCCACCGGCTCGTTCTTCACCAACCCGATCGTGGGGGAGGAGGTGCTGGCCACCCTGCCCGAGGGGGCGCCGCGCTTCCCGGCCCTGCAGGATGAGGACGGCTCCGCGCGGGTGAAGCTCTCTGCGGCCTGGCTCATCGACCGCGCCGGCTGCCAGAAGGGCTTCGGCGCGGATCTGGTGGAGGGCCGCGCCTCGCTGTCCACCAAGCACACGCTGGCCGTCACCAACCGGGGTGAGGCCTCCACGGCGGACCTGCTGACCGTGGCCGGTGCGGTCCGGGACCGGGTCCGGGAGACCTTCGGCATCGAGCTGCACCCCGAGCCGGTGCTCATCGGCTGCGAGCTCTGAGCAGCGCTCACGATGCGGTCCTTCGGGTGGTGCTGGAGCAGCTGTCCCCGTTCCAGGGACGCCCTCGCTCGGTGAAGCGCGGAGGTGGGCCCCTGAAAGGGGGACGGCGAGTGGCTTGGCGAGAGGTGGGCGCGGGCGGCTGGGAGGGGACGGGTGGCTCGCAGGGCGCCGTCGCCACTGGTCAGCGACGACGACGGCGCCCTGCTTCGCTGAGGAGGCAGGGCGCCGTCGTCGTACGGTGGCGTGGGCGCGGGGCGCCGGAGAAAGTGCGGGCCGTCAGCCGGAGTGGGGCCGTCTCATAGTTTGCCGATGGCGATCAGCAGCATCCGGCGCAGCGGCTCGGCCGCACCCCAGAGGAGCTGGTCGCCCACGGTGAAGGCGGAGATGTACTCCGGGCCCATCTCGAGCTTGCGGATGCGGCCCACCGGGATGGTCAGCTCACCGGTGGCGGCCACCGGGGTGAGCTGCTCCATGGTGGCCTCCTTCTCGTTGGGGACCACCTGCGCCCAGTCGGAGCCGGCGGCGAGGATGGACTCGATCTCGGAGACCTCGAGGTCCTCGCGCAGCTTCAGCGTCAGTGCCTGGGAGTGCGAGCGCAGGGCGCCCACCCGCACACACAGCGAGTCGAACGGGATCCTCTCCCCGCGGCGCTCCACCCCGGGGGCCAGCGCGTCGCCGCGGCCCAGGATCTTGTTGGTCTCCACCCCGGCTTTCCATTCCTCCTTGGCGACGCCGTTGCCGAGGTCCGCGTCGATCCAGGGGATGAGCGAGCCGGCCAGCGGCACGCCGAACTGGGAGGCGTCCAGGCCGCCGCGCTGGGTCTCGAGGACCTTGCGGTCGATCTCCAGGATGGCCGAGGCCGGGTCGGCGAGCTCCTCGCCCACGGCGCCATGGAGGTCACCGAACTGGGTCAGCAGCTCACGCATGTGCTTGGCACCGCCGCCGGAGGCCGCCTGGTAGGTCATGGCGGTGCCCCACTCGACCAGGCCCTCGGAGAACAGCCCGCCCAGGCCCATCAGCATGCAGGAGACGGTGCAGTTGCCGCCGACGAACTCCTTCACGCCGGCGGCCAGACCGGCGTCGATGACATCCCGGTTGATCGGGTCCAGGGTGATGATGGAGTCCTCGGCCATGCGCAGAGTGGAAGCGGCGTCGATCCAGATGCCGTCCCAGCCGGCTGCCCGCAGCTTGGGGTGGACGGCCTGGGTGTAGTCCCCGCCCTGGGCGGTGACGATGATCGACAGCTTCGCCAGGGTGTCGAGATCGTAGGCGTCCTGGAGCGTGTCCTCGGCCGGCTGCAGCCCGTCGAAGATCGGGGCGGCACCGCCGGCGTTGGAGGTGGAGAAGAACACCGGGGAGATGTGCTGGAAGTCCCCCTCGTCGAGCATGCGCTGGATGAGCACGGAGCCGACCATGCCGCGCCAGCCGACGATCCCGACGGACGGAGCCGCGCCGGTGGCGTCGGAAAGTGCAGAGACAGCAGGGGATGTCGTAGAAGCCATACCTACCAGGGTAACGAACCCGCGCATCGCAGGGATATGGGACAGATCACCAGAGCGCGTCAGGGACGCGCCGTCGGGCGTCTCCACGGCCGACGCCCCAGGTCAGGGACTCCCGATTCGAGGCTCCGGGTCAGGGGCTCCCGATTAGAGGCCGCGGCGCCAGCTCCACAGCAGCCAGGCGGCGACGACGGCGGGGACCACCACGAACAGGAAGACTCCCAGCAGCAGCCCGATCAGGTAGACCCCCAGCGGTTCGCCCGCGGCGACGCCGGAGGAAGTGTCGCCGATGTACTGGGCCACCGCACCGCCCAGCGAGCCCAGGGCGACGAGCAGCAGGAGGATCCCCAGGGCCAGCTTCCAGCCCTTGCGGTGGAGAGCGCCTGGGTCGTCGGCTGGGCCGTCCTCGGCTCGGATCTTTCGGGGATCGGCGCTCCAGTCGTCCGCCCCGCCGATGCCGTGCATCGTGCTCATGACACGACGGTACGTCCCGGCGGCGTCAGTGTCACGAGTCTCCGCCCGCAGTACGGGCCAGGCGACGATTCAGCGACTCAGCGACTCAGGCGGCGACTCGGCGTCCCAGCGGCGGCCCAGCGGCGGCCCAGCGTCGGTTCAGCGTCGGTTCAGTCGTCCGTGGGGCCCTCGACCTCGCGTCGGCACAGGGTCTCGAAGCGGTACCGGAGGCCGTTCGCCGCAGTGTGCCACCCCTCGGCCGGGTCCGCGGCGCAGAGCTCCCAGCGCGACGGCGGCAGCCGCGGTGCCCAGGTATCTCCCTCGGCCTGCATGTCGATCACCGTGATCACCGCCCCGTCGGCCAGTCCACGGTCCACGGTCTCCCTGTAGATGCGGCCTCCGCCGAGCACCCAGACCTTCTCCGGCAACGTCCCCTCGGCGTCGGCGCCTCCGGCCACCTCCAGCGCCGCCTCCACTGACGACGCCGTCTCCGCGCCGGCGGCGGCGATCTCCGCAGCCCGGGCGGAGTCGCCGGTGATGACGATATTGCGGCGGCCGGGCAGGGGACGGGCGGCTTCCGGCAGCGACTCCCAGGTGCGGCGGCCCATCACCACGGGCCGCCCTCGGGTCTGGGCGCGGAAGTGGGCGAAGTCCTCGGGAAGATGCCAGGGCATGTCACCGCCGTGGCCGATGACGCCGTCGCGGGTCTGGGCCCAGATCATCCCCACCCAGGGTCCCGGCCGCCGGTGCTCCTGCAACGGATCAGGGGAGGGGCTCATACCGCCACCGGCGCCTTGATCGTGGGGTGATGCTGGTAGTCGAGCACCTCGAAGTCCTCGTAGGCGTAGTCGAAGATCGACTCCGGGGTCCGGGTGAGGCGCAGCCGAGGAGCCGGGTACGGGTCCCGCGAGAGCTGCTCGGTGACCTGGTCGAGGTGATTGTCATAGATGTGGCAGTCGCCGCCGGTCCATATGAACTCTCCCGGCGCCAGGCCCGCCTGCTGGGCGACCATGAGGGTCAGCAGCGAGTAGGAGGCGATGTTGAACGGCACGCCGAGGAACATGTCGGCGCTGCGCTGATAGAGCTGGCAGGAGAGTCGGCCCTCGGCCACGTGGAACTGGAACATCACGTGGCAGGGGGGCAGGGCCATGCGATCGATCTCGGCCGGGTTCCAGGCGGTGACCACGTGTCGGCGCGACTCCGGGCTGCGGCGCAGCGAGTCCACGACCTGGGCGATCTGGTCGATCGAGCCGCCGTCGGGGGTCGGCCAGCTGCGCCACTGGACACCGTAGACCGGCCCGAGTTCGCCGGCGTCGTCGGCCCATTCATTCCAGATCCGCACACCGCGCTCCTGCAGCCAGCGCACGTTCGACTCTCCGCGCAGGAACCACAGCAGCTCCAGGGCCACGGACTTGAAGTGCACCCGCTTGGTGGTGACCAGCGGGAACGAGTCCTGCAGGTCGAAGCGGATCTGTCGGCCGAAGACGCTGCGTGTGCCGGTGCCGGTGCGGTCGGATGTGGCCGTGCCGTGCTCCAGCACGTCGGCCAGCAGGTCCTCGTACGGGGTGGGGATCGCGTCACTCACGTTCCCCAGCATAACGGCCCGGGCCGAGGAAGCGGAGGCTGCTGCGGAGGCCACAGCGGAGGCGCTGCGGAGGCGGGGCGGACCCCTCAGCTGATCGGGGCCTGGTGCGTCCGATACTCCGGATACCGGTGCAGGTACTGGTCGATGTAGGTGCACTCGGAGAGGAACGACCAGCCCTCGTCGACGAGTTCGTCCAGCAGCAGAGTGACCAGGCACCGGGCATAGCCGCGGCGACCGTACTGCGGGCTGATGATCGTGTGCTGGAGTCGCTTCACCTGGCGCCCGGCGATGGTCTCCTCGGTGTAGCCGATGAATCCGATGAAAGTCTCCACACCGTCGACGGTGTCCCAGAGCTCAGCCCGGCCTCGGTCCTCATCGCGACGCAGCACCCCTGTGGGGTGGACGTTCTTCTCGACCTTCTCGACGCTCATAGGGCGAGACTACCGTCACGCCAGGAGCGCTGTCAGTCCTCGAACGGCTCGTAGATCTCCACCGAGACGATCTCCCCGCCCCGGTCCACCGCCTGCTGAGCGACCAGCACAGCTCCCGGGCTCAGGTACGGATCCGCCGCGGGCATCGCCTCCAGCAGCTTCTCCTCCGCGATCCAGTCCCGCAGCTCGCCGAGCACCAGCGGCAGCACCGGACGATGAGTGCACAGCACCGTGGGCTGGAGCACCTCCAGGGATTTCCGTGTCCGGTGGACCGGCTTCCGCGGATCCTCCTGGGCACGCTTCTCGGTGAGCGACTTGCGATGTTTGAGCTTGTGCCGGTGGCGTTTCACATACGGCGCCACGGTCTCCACGCAGCGGCGCCACGGACTGGTCTCGATGAGCCGGGGCCGCCAGGCCGTGAGCAGCCGCTCCACCGCCTTGGCCTGACGCTTGCCGGTGGCGGCGAGGGGCCGCTCACCCTCGGCGCGGGACCAGCTGGCCCGCGGCTTGGCCTTCGCATGGCGCAGCACCACGAACGGACTCGTGTGCAGCCGCCGCGTCTCGTGCAGCCGCTCCAGCTCGTCGAGGGGTTCGCGGTCGCTCTCGTTGGTCAGCATCTCGCGGGCGACCTCGATCGAGGCCCAGCGGACCTCGTCGGTCTCCTTGCCGTCCGGGGCGGGAGTGCCTTCGATGATGCGGGCCGCCCAATACCAGACCTCCTTGGTCCGCGGCCGGCCGTTCTTGGGCACGTCATAGCGGGTCACCGGCAGGGGCACACCCAGGCGTGCTCGCAGCCCGATCTCCTCGGAGACCTCCCGCACGGCACATTCCGGAAGGGTCTCGCCGGGGTCGAGCTTGCCCTTGGGGAAGGACCAGTCGTCGTAGCGGGGGCGGTGGATCAGCAGCACCTCCAGCTCCCCGCGGTGCAGTCTCCAGCACAGGGCGCCGGCGGCGAGGACCTGCGCCTCGGTGCCGTCGTCGGCGTAGGCGTGGGTGCGGCGGCGGGGGACTCGGCGCAAGGGACCTCCTGCGGCGGCGGGCGTCTCGTCGGAGTCGGGCGTGCTGGTGCTGGTGCTGCTGGTGCTCGTGCTGGTGCGGGGGCTGTCGGTGCCGAGGCTCTCGGCGGGGGCGCTCGGCCAGGGGTTCATCGGATGGGTGCTCGCTGTCTCACGCAGTCTCGGTCAGGGTCAGGCGGGCTCCGCCCCAGGCTCGGTCACCGGTGCGTACATGGTGTCCACATCCCACCGGGTGAACCCGAGCTTGCGGTAGAGCTCCACGGCGGCGGTGTTGTCCGAGTCGACATAGAGCATGATCGCGCCCAGGCCCTGGGATCGCAGATGATCGATGCCGGCCAGCGTCAGAGAGTACCCCAGTCCGCGGCCCTGCGCATCGGGGACGACGCCGACCACGTAGACCTCGCCGAGCGGCTCGGCGCCGCCGGCCTCGCCGGGGTGGACTTTGGTCCAGTGGAAGCCCAGCAGCTCGCCGTCCTCTTCGGCGAGCAGAAAGCCCGCCGGGTCGAACCACCCTTCGGCCATGCGGGCGTCGAGATCCGCACGGGTGAGGCGACCCTGCTCGGGGTGGTCCGCGAAGGCCGCCGCATTGGCGCGCAGCCAGGACTCCTCGTCCTGGCCGGGGACGAAGGACCGGACCGTCACCGTCTCCGGCAACCGGGGCGAGGGGACCTCATCCAGGGAGGCCAGCCGCATCCGCCACAGTTCGCGGACCGGCGCCCAGCCGTGCCGCGCAGCGAGCCGCGCGGCGGCGTCGTGCTCCCCATGGGCCCAGGCCCGCTGGACGCGACCCGGACGCGGAGCGAGAGCGTCGTCGGCGAGTGCGGCGGTCAGCTGTCCGCCGATCCCGTGCTGGCGGCAGTTGGGGCGGACCACCAGTTCGAGGACGTCCGGGGAGCCGTCGTCTCCCAGGACGACGACGCCGGCCCCGGCGAGCAGATGCTGGTGGTCGGTGCTGCCCTCGTCCGAGGAGGCCCAAGCGTAGGCCACGTGCAGCGGGGCGTCGGAGCCACCGGCGTCGGCGGCCTTGTGCAGCTCCACCAGGGTCTGTTCCGAGAACGGCGGATTGGCGTCGGCCTCCTCGGCGGCATGGGCCAGCTCGACGAGGGCCTCCACCTGGTCGAGCGTGGGGGCGCCGCCGCTCAGCTCGACGGTCGTCTCAGGGGCGGTCTGGATCTCCTCGGAGCTCATGACTCCACTGTAACGGAGGACTGGGCGGTCGAGGGGCGTCGAGCGGAGGGTTGAGCGGAGGGTTGAGCGGAGGGTTGAGCGGAGGGTTGAGCGGAGGGCCGAGGCGGGCGGTCGAGGTGGAGGGGCTCGGCAGATCCGGGGCGCCGCGGCGTTCGGCGGAGCGTTCAGTCGCCGTCGCCGGACTCGGCGGCGCGTCCGGCGCGTCCGGCGTCGTCGACCACCAGGCGGTACCCCACGTTGCGCACCGTGCCGATCAACGACTCATGGTCCGAGCCGAGCTTCGCGCGGAGTCGACGGATGTGGACGTCCACCGTGCGGGTGCCGCCGAAATAGTCATAGCCCCACACCTCATGGAGCAGGCGGTCCCGGGTGAAGACCTGGCCGGGATGGAGCGCGAGGTGCTTGAGCAGCTCGAACTCCTTGTAGGTGAGGTTCAGCAGTCGGCCGTCGATGGTCGCGATGTAGGTGGTCTCGTCGATGCTGATGCCGCCGGCGCGGATCTCTCCGGAGTGCTCCTCCTCCTCAGTCTCGACGGCGGCCAGCCGGATGCGCGCATCGACCTCGCCGGGGCTGGCGTCGGTGAGCAGGAAGTCGTCGACCTGCCAGGACTCGTTGAGGGTCGGCAGCCCCGCCTCGGAGACGATCACCATCACCGGGGTGAGCATGGAGGACTTCACCAGTTGGCACAGCGAGCGCACGTGGGCGAGGTTCCGCCGGGCGTCCACCAGGGTGACGTCCACTTGGGGTGCCCGCACGATCGACGAGGCCTCGGCCGGGAACACGCGGACCCGGTGGGTCAGCAGCTCCAGCGAGGGCAGGGCGTCGTCGGGGGCGTCAGAGAGCAGCAGCACCTGAGCCATCCGTGTCCCTTCTCGAGCGTGTCCGTCACCGATGTGACCGTCGGCAGCGCGGGAATCGCACCGCGTCGAGTATATCTGTCCCGCTGATCAGTGCGTCGCGGGGAAGGTCACGGGCCGCGTCACAGAGGGACCTGCGGCAGGCTCTGGCAAGATGGTCTGGTGTGAGGTACTTCCTGGTGGCCGCCTCGGCCCTGCTTTCGGCGATCGCCCTGGTCGCAGGCTCCTGGGCGGGCACCGCCGTCCTGACCGCAGTGGTCTGCGCGATCTGTGTCGTGCTCTCCCTGGGCTGGCCGCAGCTGATGGGGGTCTCCGCCCGGCGGTCGCTCTCCGCAGTGATCCTGGTGGCCGGAGTGGTGGCTGCGCTCGGGGCCGCCGTCGTCCAGGAAGTCGAGTCGCTGTTCTTCTGGTCCTCGGTGGCGCTGGCCTTCGGAGTGATGTCGGTGTTCGTCATCCAGGTGCTGCGCGGGACAGGCCGGCCGCATCGGCTGGAATCCACGCTGGGAGCCAGCGCCGGAGTGGTGATCTCCACGACGGCGGCCGGCTGGGTGGCGGGACTGCGGTATCCGGCGGAGCTGGTCGGCATCGGAGACGACGACGCCCTGGGTGTGCTGGCCGTGCCGGGGCTGGCGGTGTTCGAGGACTGGGCGCTGCTCGATGTGACCGGCGCCGGCGGGCAGCTCTCCGTGGTCGGCCTGGCGGCGATCAGCCTCGGGGTCTCCGTGCTGCTGGCCTGTCTGCCGCTGCGTGATGTGTTCGTGCTGCCTCTGGTGGTGCTCGGTGGGTTCGCCGGGTCGCTGCTCACCGCTCTGCTCTGGGGCGAGCTGACCCTGCTGTTCTCCGGCCTTCTGGGCCTGGGCGCCGGTGTGCTGATCGCCGCGATGCGTCGCTTCCTCATCGTCGAAGGGGCGCCCGTCGGGCGGCTCTCGGCCATGGCCGTCGGGGCGGCGCCGATCGCCGGCATGGGCGCCCTGGTCTACTTCGCCGAGCGGCTGCTCTTCGTCTGAGGGTCATCTGACGTCGATGCCGCCCCATCGGGGCGATGCCGGGGGTAGACTCTCCGGCATGGAATTCGCACTGCAGAACGTCTCGCTGCTGGCCATGGAGATCTTCTTCATCGGGCTGCTGATCTTGGCGACGCTGGTCATCGCCGGGATCTCCTGGACCGTCATCTCCCGCCTCTACAAGGGACAGCGCTGAGCCTTGGCACCGATGGAGCTGCCCACCGATCTCACTCCTGAGCTGGCACCGCTGTACTGGCTGCTCGGCAGCTGGGAGGGCGAGGGTCGTCTGGGCTCCGGCGAGGAGTCGGACCCGACCTTCACCCAACGTGTCACATTCCGTGATTCGGGCCTGGAGTTCATCGAGTACCGCGCCGAGTCCTGGCTCACCGACGAGTCCGGCACCCGCCTGCGGCCGCTGAGCGTGGAGACCGGCTTCTGGTCGCTGGACCGACCGCGCGCCGACGCCGACGTCGGCCCCGGGCTGAGTCCGGCCGACGTGGTGCCGGCCTTTAAGACCGCCTCCGAGGTGGAACAGCTCGTCCGGCCCGACGGCTCCTACCCCATCACGGCGACGATCTCCCATCCGGGGAGTCTGACCGAGCTGTACTACGGCCAGATCAAGGGGCCGCAGCTGCAGATCGCCACTGATGCGGTGATGCGCGGTGAGAGCGCCGCGGAATACGGCGGGGCCACCCGTATGTTCGGCCTGGTGAACGGTCAGCTGTTCTGGCGCTGGGACATCCGCGGCGCCGACGGCGAGATGGAGCCGCACGCCTCGGCGATCCTGGATCGCACCGGGGGCTCCGCGTCAGCTGGCTGAGAAGCGACCGAGCATCGACGCCCAAGGAGCACCTGTGAGCACCGGTTCTGAGCACGGAACGCCCGCGGACACCACCGACCAGAGTCCGCTGCTGCGACGTCCGGGCGCTGTCGCCGCCGGCGGAGGGGACACCGGGGTGGCGGCCCATTACGGCGACCCCACCACGGAGCAGCGCGCCCTGGACAGCGGCCGGGCCGTCGTCGACCTCTCCCACCGGGCGGTGGTGACGGTGACCGGGCCGGATCGGCTCTCCTGGCTGACCACGCTCTCCTCCCAGCAGCTCACCGGCCTGCCGCCCGGCGAGTCCACCGAGCTGCTGCTGCTGGACATCTCCGGCCGGATCGAGCATGACGCCTCGATCGTCGACGACGGCGAGACCGCCTGGCTGATCACCGAGGCCGCGCACGGCCCGGTGCTGGCCTCCTGGCTGGAGTCGATGAAGTTCATGCTGCAGGTGGAGATCGCCGACCGCACGTCCGAGATCGCCGTGCTGGGGTCCACCGCGCCCCTGCCGGAGGGTGCCGAACTCTCCGGCGACTTCTCCGCTGCGCTGCCGGTGCGCTGGGAGGATCCGTGGCCGCGGCTGGGCCCGGGTGCGGTCAGCTACGCGGCCGTGGCCGAGGAGGACCACCCCGGCGCAGACTGGTCCTGGCAGCTGACTCTGGTGGAGCGATCTCGCCTCGACGACGTCGTCTCAGCGGTGGAGCAGCAGGGCTGGCAGCTGGCCGGTACGTTCGCCGCGGAGGCGCTGCGGATCGCGGCCTGGCGTCCTCGGCTCTCCCGCGAGGTGGACGAGAAGACGATCCCCCATGAGCTCGACCTCATCCGGACCGCGGTGCACCTGGAGAAGGGCTGCTACCGCGGGCAGGAGACGGTCGCCCGGGTGCACAACCTGGGGCATCCCCCGCGTCGGCTGGTGTTCCTGCACCTCGACGGCAGCGAGCATACGGTGCCCACCGTCGGCTCGGAGATCCTGGCTCCGGCGGACGTCGACGCCGCCACGAGGGAGTCGCTGGCCCGGGAGCGCGCTGTGGGAACGGTGACCTCGGTGGCCCGGCATCATGAGATGGGTCCGATCGCCCTGGCGCTGGTGAAGCGCCGGGTGGCTCCCGAGGCGCGGCTGGTGGTGCGTGACGCGGAGGCGGACGCAGGGTCCGTGGCAGAGCCCGTGGCAGAGCCCGTGGTGACCTTCTACGCCGCAGCCCAGGAGCCCGTCGTGCGTCCTGATGCCGGCAAGACGGTCGGCCGCCCGCAGGGCGACTTCGTGCGTCCTCCGCGCTGAGCCGTCGGCCCGGGTCGTCGCGGGCGTGCTGGCTGTTCTGCCCATGCGAGACGTTTCTGGTCGTCGTGTCAGCTGTGACGGCGTCGCCCGCCCGCGTCCTGCCTAGCACCCAGTCTGTGAGATCGCACCCCCACCGGTGGGGGTGCGATCTCACAGACTGGGTGCGCCGCGTGGGTGTGCGGTACGGATCGGGGCAGCACGCGCCCCCGCCCCGCTCACTCCAGCGCGACAGTGGTCTGCGACCCGGCCAGGGTGAAGCCCAGTCGGGTCGCCGCACGGCGGGAAGCCGGGTTCTCCCACGCGGCACGCCACTGCGGGATCAATCCGTCCACGAAGGCCTCCTCCATCGCCACCGCAGCAATGGACCGGCCGTGTCCGCGGCCGCGGTGCTCCGGGTGGGAGAGCACCCCGAGCTGGGCGATCATCTGCTGCCAGACCTCGCGGCCCGCGGCGGCGAGCACCTGCTCCTCGGCGATCTGCGGGTCCTGCCGCGAGGTCCGATCGGCCACCAGGGCGGCCGCCCAGACGGCGTCGGCCAGGCCCGAGCCGGCGACGTCGTCGGCGGGGCAGGCGGCCATCAGGTCCGTGACATGCTCGGTGTCGAAGGAGACGGCGATGCCGGCCGGCGGGCTGGCCTGCGGCGGCTCTTCGCAGTAGAACAGGTCTGCGGCACCGAGCGCCCGGGCTCCGGTGTGGTGGGCGCGTACCAGATCCAGCAGCGTGGCCTCCCGGGCCAGGGCATCATCGGCGACGCCTCGGGCATCGCCGACCACCTCGGCGGGGCCGAAGAGCGCGGCACGGTCGAAGATCCGGACGAAGGTCACCGCCGCGGCGTCGCCCTCCACCGCCTCGACCCGGACGGAGGGGTCGCCGAGGTCCAATGCGGTGTCCTCCAGGCCCAGCATGCGGCACCAGGCCAGCTTGACGATCTGACGGGTCTGCTCGGTCAGCGACATGCAGGCCACTCTACGCGCCGGCCCGGCCGGCCCGGCCGGCCCGGCCAAGCCGGACTGTGTCGGATCACCGGCCGAAGAGGATCTTCGCCTCCTCGTAGCGGGCCAGCGGAACTTCCTTGAGCCCGTCGAGGGCCTCCGCGAGGTCGACCTTGACGATCTCGGTGCCGCGCAGCGATGCCATGTGGCCCCAGGCCTGCTCGTGGACCAGGTCGAGGGCCTTGATACCGAACCGGGTGGCGAGCACCCGGTCATAGCCGGTCGGGTTCCCGCCGCGCTGGATGTGGCCCAAGGTGGTGTTGCGGGTCTCTATCCCGGTGGTCTCTTCGATCTGGTGGGTCAGCCACTCGCCGATTCCGCCCAACCGCGGGCGGCCGTCCGCCTCCTGCCCCTTGCCGGCGACGGCTTCCTCGGCTCCTTCGGGGATGAACCCCTCGGCGACCACGACCAGCGGGGAGCGGCCGCGCGAGTGGACCTGCTCGACCCATTCGTTGATCTGGTCCAGGCCGACCTTCTGCTCCGGGATGAGGATCGCGTGGGCACCGGCGGCCATCCCGGAGTGCAGAGCGATCCAGCCGACGTGGCGGCCCATGACCTCGGCCACCATGCAGCGGTGGTGGGACTCACCGGTGGTGCGCAGCCGGTCCATCGCGTCGGTGGCGATGGAGATCGCCGTGTCGAAGCCGAAGGTGTAGTCGGTGGCCTTGAGGTCGTTGTCGATGGTCTTGGGCACGCCGATCACCGGGATGCCGTCGTCGGCCAGCCGTCGGGCCCCCGCCAGGGTGCCCTCTCCGCCGATGGCGATGACGCCGTCGATGTCATGACGGCGCATCGCCTTGCGGATGTTCTCCGGGCCGCCCTTGGGGTGGTTGTACGGGTGGGTCCGTGAGGTGCCCAGGATCGTGCCTCCCTCGCGGGCGAGACCGCGCACGTCCTGGCGGCCGAGTTCCATGTAGTCGCCCTCGATGAGGCCGCGCCAGCCGCCGCGGAAGCCGACGAACTCATCGCCGTAGCTCTTGATGCCGTGCAGCACGGCGGAACGGATGACGGCGTTGAGCCCGGGGCAGTCGCCGCCGGAGGTGAGGAGTCCGATGCGCATGGTTCAGTTCATCCCTTTCCTGTGTGATCAGTGGTGAATGACCTGGCGCCCTCGGCAGGTGGTTGCTCCCAGTCTATGGTGTGCCGCGCGTGATGCTCACACCCCAGGCAGGCGGCGGTGAGCTCCGGTGCGGCGCCGACGGTGAAGCTCAGGCGGTGCCCAGCAGCTCCTGGATCCGCTGCAGGCCGCGGGCGAGGTCCTCGTCACCCAGTGCATAGGAGAGCCGCAGGTACCCGCTGGGTCCGAAGGCTTCGCCTGGCACGACGGCGACCTTGGCCTCCTCGAGGATCAGTTCGGCCAGCTGGGCCGAGGTCACCGGGGTGCGCCCGGCGATCTCCACGGCCTGCTCGCCACCGGCGAGTGCCTCACGGACGTCCACATAGGCGTAGAACGCACCCTCGGGGGTGGGGCAGGAGAACCCGGCGACGGCGTTCAGGCCTTCCACCATGGCTCGTCGGCGGCGGTCGAAAGCGGTCTTCATCTCCTCGACGGCGTCGAGCGGACCGGTCACCGCGGCCAGGGCGGCCATCTGGGAGATGTTGGCGACGTTGGAGGTGGCGTGGGACTGCAGGTTCGCCGCAGCTTTGATCACGTCGGCGGGGCCGACCATCCAGCCCACCCGCCAGCCGGTCATCGCGTAGGTCTTCGCAACGCCGTTGAGGACCACCACCTGATCGGCCAGCTCGGGCAGCGAGGCGATGGAGGTGAAGGGCACGCCGTCGTAGGTCAGGTGCTCGTAGATCTCATCGGTGACCACCCACAGGCCCTTCTCGGCGGCCCAGCGGCCGATCTCGGCAGTGGCCTCGGGAGAGTGGACGGCGCCGGTGGGGTTCGACGGCGAGACGAACAGCAGCACCTTGGTGCGCTCGGTGAGCGCGGCCTCCAGCTGCTCCACGGTGACCTGGTAGTTCTGCTCCGGGCCGGCGAATACCTCGCGGGCCACACCGCCGGCAAGCTTGATGGCCTCCGGGTAGGTGGTCCAGTAGGGGGAGGGGACGATGACCTCGTCGCCCGGGTCCAGCAGGGTGGCGAAGGTGTTGTAGACGGCCTGCTTGCCTCCATTGGTCACCAGCACCTGGTGCGGCTCGACGGCGAAGCCGGAGTCGCGGGTGGTCTTCTCCGCGATCGCCTGGCGCAGCTCAGGCAGCCCGGCGGCGGGGGAGTAGCGGTGGAAGCGCGGGTCGGAGGCGGCCGTCACGGCCGCGGAGACGATGTAGTCAGGAGTGGGGAAGTCCGGCTCGCCGGCTCCGAAGCCGATGACGTCCTCGCCGGCGGCCTTCAGGGCCTTCGCCTTGGCGTCGACGGCGAGGGTCGCGGACTCGGCGATGGAGCCGATGCGGTCGGAGACGCGGGAGGACGGGGCGGTCATGGGAGTTCCTTGTCTGTCGCGAGCGTGGACGGGGTCGACACGGTGGTCGACGCTGACGGGGAGCAGGTGCCCCTGCGCGCTCCACATTACCGGCACCGGCACGGAGTCTGTCGGGCGGGTCGCCCTCGGTTTGCCGTCCGAGGGGCCTGGCCGTAAACTGGGCCATCGGTGTCTTGTGCACCTGATACGGCCATGCCCGCCTGAGGGGATCCGGCCCGCAGTTTGCGGCGGAGCGCTTCGGTGCGAGAATGGGTCGAGCAGGTCCACAGGGTGTCCCTGAAGGGCAGTGGCGCAATTGGTAGCGCAACGGTCTCCAAAACCGTAGGTTGCAGGTTCGAGTCCTGTCTGCCCTGCGCTGAGCGTCGTCGTGACGGCATCTCAGGCATACAGCATCACAGAACGTCCCTTCGACCAGATGGAGCCCTCCGTGTCACAGACGCCTTCCACTGATGTGCAAGGGTCGACGCCTGATGGAGGCGATCCGCGGGGTCCCTTCGGGAAAGTGTGGCTGTTCCTGCGCCAGGTCATCGACGAGCTCAAGAAGGTCGTCGTTCCGACCCGTCGCGAACTGACCAACTACACGCTGGTCGTCCTGGTCTTCGTGATCATCGTGATCGGCATCGTCTCCGGGCTGGACTGGATGTTCGGCAACGGCGCGGAGTGGATCTTCGGGGACGGCTCCACTGAGGCGCCCGCAGACCTCCCGGTCGAAGGTGGCGGCGCCGGCGAATGAGCCGTCGACGTCGTCGTCGTCGGCAGGGCGAGCGATGAAGTGAGAGACGAAGCGGCTGCGGAGCCCGTTGCAGGGCGGACCGCTGCGAGCACCACGGAAAGCAGGAGAACAGTGTCTGATCAGGAAGTTTCCCAGCACACCGAGGCTGAGGCCGAGGAGACGGCGGCGCAGGCCGTCGAAGCTGAGGAGAGCGGGGCCGTCGTGCCGGGTGAGGCTGAGGCCCCTGACGCCGAGACTCCCGCGGCCGAGGACTCCGAGCAGGCCGAGCAGGCGTCCGCTGAGGACGCCGAGACTCCCGCCGCCGAGGACTCTGCGGAGGACTCCGAGCAGGCCGAGGAGACGCCGGAGGAGGAGAAGTCCTACGAAGAGCGTGCCGAGGAGCTGCGCCGCACGCTGCGTCGTCAGCTGGGTGACTGGTACGTGGTGCACACCTATGCCGGGTACGAGAAGCGCGTGAAGTCCAACCTGGAGACCCGCATCCAGACCCAGGACATGGAGGACTTCATCTACGAGATCGACGTCCCCATGGAGGAGGTCGTCGAGATCAAGGGCACCCAGCGCAAGGTCGTCAACCGGGTGCGGATCCCCGGCTACGTGGTCGTGCGCATGGAGCTCACCGACGCCTCCTGGGGCGTGGTCCGCCACACCCCCGGTGTCACCGGCTTCGTCGGCAACGCGCACGATCCGCACCCGCTGACCGTCAACGAGGTCTTCGACATGCTCGCCGAGCACCGGCTGGGCAAGCCGGACGCCCCCCGGAAGAGCGAAGCCGAGGGCGAGGACGAGACCCGCGCGGCCTCCGCTCCGGCGAAGGACGTCACCGTCGACTTCGAGGTCGGCGAGTCGGTGACCGTCAACGACGGGCCGTTCGCCACCCTGCCGGCGTCGATCTCCGAGATCCATGCGGACAGCCGCCAGCTCGTGGTGCTCGTGTCGATCTTCGAGCGCGAGACTCCGGTGACGCTGAACTTCAACCAGGTCGACAAGATCTACTGAGGTTCACCGCTCTCCGCGAGGCGGCGGGGAGCCACCACAATTCCACAGCCTTTCGACGTCGCGGATTGCTTTGGTCCGCGGCGTCGAGCCGGTCATCGCCGCCATGGTGACCAACCCCCTCTGGCCACACTCCTGTGGCAGCAGGGAAACCGCACGACATGTAAGGACGCTTCAACATGGCCCCGAAGAAGAAAGTCGCCGGCCTGATCAAGCTGCAGATCCAGGCAGGTGCCGCCAACCCGGCCCCGCCGATCGGCCCTGCCCTCGGTCAGCACGGCGTGAACATCATGGAGTTCTGCAAGGCCTACAACGCCGCGACCGAGTCGCAGCGGGGCAACGTGATTCCGGTGGAGATCACGGTCTACGAGGACCGTTCCTTCACCTTCATCACCAAGACCCCGCCGGCCGCCGAGCTCATCAAGAAGGCCGCCGGTGTGCAGAAGGGCTCCGGCGCGCCGCACGTCGAGAAGGTCGGCACGCTGACCCAGTCCCAGGTCGAAGAGATCGCTCAGACCAAGATGGAAGACCTCAACGCCAACGATCTGGAGGCCGCCTCCAAGATCGTCGCCGGCACCGCCCGCTCCATGGGCATCACGCTCGAGGGCTGACACCAGCCCCGGCACACCAGCCCGCGGGCTGAACAGAACATCGTGGGAAGGGCCGGGCGCGGTCCGACACACCACACCTGCTAAGGAGAACATCGCAGATGGCACAGCGCAGCAAAGCATACAAGGCGGCTCTCGAGAAGTTCGACGTGGACTCCGTCTACTCCCCGGCTGAGGCCGTGGGCCTGGCCAAGTCCACCAACCCGTCGAAGAAGGACACGACCGTCGAGGTCGTCTTCCGGCTGAGCGTGGACCCCCGCAAGGCCGACCAGATGGTGCGCGGCACCGTGAACCTGCCGCACGGCACCGGCAAGACCGCCCGCGTGGTGGTCTTCACCCAGGGTGACAACGCCGCCAAGGCCGAGGAGGCCGGTGCGGACTTCGTCGGCGGCGACGAGCTGATCGCCAAGGTCGCCGACGGGTGGACGGACTTCGACGCCGCCGTCGCGTCGCCCGACATGATGGGCAAGGTGGGCCGACTGGGCAAGATCCTCGGTCCCCGCAACCTCATGCCGAACCCGAAGACCGGCACTGTCACCCCCGACGTCGCCAAGGCAGTCTCCGAGATCAAGGGCGGCAAGATCGACTTCCGTGTCGACAAGCACTCCAACCTGCACTTCATCATCGGCCGCACCAACTTCGACGAGAAGCAGCTGGCGGAGAACTACGCCGCCGCGCTGGACGAGATCCTCCGGCTGAAGCCGTCGGCGTCGAAGGGCCGGTACGTCCAGCGGGCGACCATCTCGACCACCTTCGGTCCGGGCATCCAGGTCGACCCGAACGTCACCAAGGTCGTCGTCGACGCCTGAGCGTCCTCGTCGCCCCGCTGAGTCGCTGAGGCTCGGCCCAGACACAGCAGGACCCCGAAGCACCCGCTGCTTCGGGGTCCTGCTGTGTCTGGCGGTGTCTGGCGGTGTCTGGTGGCAGGGGGGCCGTGTGCGGTCAGTCCCCGGTCCCCACCCAGTGCAGCAGCGCGGCCAGCGCCGCCGTCACGCCGGTGCTCAACGTCGGCTCCAGAACCGGGCCGAAGTGCGGAGAGTGGTTGACCGGACCCTCCGGGTCGCCATCGAGAGTGCCGCCGAAGAACCAGAACGCCGTGGGCACTGAGATCGACTCGCCCAACCAGCCGAAGTCCTCGGAGCCCATCATCGGGCCGGACTCCTCCACCTGCTCCTCGCCGAGGGCGTCACGCAGCCTGGCCAGCACGGCCTGTGCGGTGTCCTCATGGTTGTGGTTGAGCGGGAAGTCATAGATCTCGCTGATCTCGGGCTCGTCGAGGTCGGCGGCGACAGCCTCGGCGTGGACGATGCGGCGGATCGAGGCGAGCACCTTCTCCCGCACGGCCGGGGTGAGGGTACGGACGTTGATGGTGAACTCCGCCTCGGCGGGGATGATGTTCTCCTTCAGCCCCGCATGGAAGGTGCCCACGGTGACGACGGCGGGGGCCTGCGGGTCGAGCTCGCGGGAGACGATCGTCTGCAGCCGGGTGACCATCGCCGCCGCTGCGACGATGGGATCCCGGCCGTTCTGCGGCTGGGAGCCGTGGGTCTGCTGTCCGGGCACCCGCACGCGCAGCGAGTCGGCCATGGCCATGGCGGGTCCGGGGCTGAGGCGCACAGTGCCCGCTCGTGCCGGAGAGACATGCTGACCCAGCACCACCTCGGGGCGAGGCGCGCGGTCCCAGAGCCCGTCGGAGACCATCGCCCGGGCTCCGGAGGCGGTCTCCTCCCCGGGTTGGAAGATCAGCACCACGGTGCCGGACCAGCGGTGGCGCTCGCGCAGCAGCAGTCGGGTCACCGTGACGAGTGCGGCGACATGGGTGTCATGGCCGCAGCCGTGCATGACCGGGACCTCGGTGCCGTCTTCCAGCGTGCCACGTGTGGCCGAGGCGTAGTCCAGTCCGGTCTGCTCTTCGATGGGCAGTCCGTCGGTGTCGGCCCGGAAGGCGACCACCGGGCCGTCGCCGTTGCGCAGCACGCCCACCACGCCGGTGCCGCCGCAGCGGAAGTGTTCCACGCCGAGCTCGTCGAGGATCCCTTCGAGCCGCCCGGCCGTGCGGTGCTCCTGCATGCTGAGCTCGGGGTCGGCGTGCAGGGTGCGGTAGAGCTGATGCATCTGGTCCCGCTCAGTGGCGTCCAGGGCGAATCCGTGCGGTGCGGGGGCGGTGGTCTGGGTCATGGGTCCTCCTGTGTTCGGCCGAAGAGAGGGTGCGGATGGGCGGTCACTCCCGCTCGTGGGCGTCGGTCGACAGCGCGTCCTTCTGTGCCTCCGCAGCCTCTGACCCATCCTGGGTGCTCGGGCCGGCGCCACGGAAGATCCAGGCGGCGACCACGGTCAGCACCACGGAGATCGCGACGCCGTAGTGGGTGATGGCGGGGATCAGCGGCACCACCACCAGGATGACGAGAGAGGCGATGATCAGCGCGATGGCTGTGCTGCGGGCCTGACGCACTGTGACCACGGCCTGGACGACCACTGCCCCGAGGATCGCAGGAAGGATGTACAGCTGGGTGACCTCCATGACGGATTCGGGCACGATCCGGAGCAGCAAGGTCCCCAGGATGCCGACGAAGAGCAGCAGCGAGACGATGTGCACGACCGCAGCACCGCAGATGGCGACCACGGCCACGAGATCTCCCTTACGGCTGCCGGGCTGCACCCCGACGCGGTTCTGGGCGACCACCGCTGCCGGGAGCAGCTTGTTGGAGATGTTGCCGATCATGAAGGCCTGGTACATGGCAGCCCGACCGAGGATCGGGAAATAGGTGATCGGTTCGATGACGGCGAAGGCCAGGAATACTGCCGCGACGGCCAGGTATGCCGTGGCCAGCTGACCGGCCGTGACGTCGACGTCGGCGATCATCAGTAGCAGCAGCGGCGCGGCCAGGGAGACCACGAGGCCGGCGGTCATGGTCAGCTGTCCCCAGCGGGACGTGGTCTGCTGGAATCGGAGCATGGACTGATCTGCAACACTCATGGTGACCTCTCTGGCGGTGCGGTCGGGAGTCGGGGCGAGTCGAGGAGGGACCCTCGGAGGGCGTCTCCGGCGGCGGGCTCAGCCAAGGTGTCCATGGTGGACGAAGAAGATCACGACCAGCGCGACCAGGATGGCGATGCCCAGCGCCCATTCTTTGAGCCACCCCAGTGACCAGCGCCGAGCGATCGCGAGCATGCCGGCCATGGCCAGCCCTGAGGTCGCCAGGGTGATGACGTGGAGGGAGGACTTGGGGATCTCTGCGATCGCTACGGCCATGAAGGCCGCCAGCAGGGCGGCGCCTGGAATGATGGTCATCGCACGCGGATTGATGCTCTTCAGCTTGGTGCTGCCTCGGGCGAGCAGCGGGGTCAGCACCAGGGTGAACAGCATCCAGGCGCTGCCGGAGACGCACATGACGAAGAACGCCACGACGAAGACCTCCTGACCCCAGCCTGTCCCGCCCAGGTCTGCCCCCATAGTGGAGGCGGCGATCGAAGCGGAGGCCGTCTCCGTGGCCGCCGAGCCCACCAGCCCGATGCGCATGAGCACTGCCGGAGAGCCGAACAGAGCGAGCAGGGCGATGGCTACCAGCACCACGGCCAGTGAGGGGCCGACGGAGGCAGCGGCTCCAGAGCGGAATGCGCTGCGGAGCTCTGGCCTGCTCAGGCCGATGCCGTCACCGGCAGCGCGGGCTGCGCGCAGGTAGATCCAGGACTGCACACCGATGATGCCGAAGATCAGCAGGGCGCAGCCCCACAGCCAGGGGGACTGGGCGATGGAACCGATCTCGGCGGGGGCCGAGACGTCTGCGGCGAGTCTCACGGGGCGGTCCTCCTCGGAGTGGGGCGAGTGGGCGGCTCAGGTCAGGATCTGACGGACGAGACCGTCGGGGTGCGAAGCCCACGCTGTGGTTCGAGTGTGATCGGAGACACACTGGCACATCAAGGGTCTGCGGAATCTGACAGGGCGAATGTCGGATTCCGGCAACACTGGTGGAGGGGGCGAGCCGCAGGTCACAGTGGAAGCAGTTCAGGGCGCGTGGCTCGCGAGGACCGCACGCCTGCGCCACCTGTTGAGGAGAGTGCCTGATGGACCAGCTGCTGGAACTGTCCGCCAGCGAACTCGTGCGTCGGATGCGCCGAGGTGAGCTCAGCTCCGTGGAGCTGACCCAGGCCCACCTGGGCCAGATCAGTGCGGTGAACGCCGCCTTGAACGCGGTGGTCACCGTGGACGAGGAGCGGGCTCTGCGTGAGGCGCGCACGGCGGACGAATCGCGGGCCCGCGGTGACCGGGCAGGGCTGCTGCTGGGTCTGCCGATGACGCACAAGGACACCCACGCGGTGGCCGGGATGCGCACCACCCAGGGCTCCCCGCTGTTCGCCGACCACGTCCCCGACGTCGACGATCCGCTGATCGCCCGGCTCCGTGCCGCGGGCGTGGTCTCCACCGGGAAGACCAATGTTCCCGAGTTCGCCGCGGGATCCCATACCTTCAACGACGTCTTCGGCACCACGGTCAACCCCTGGAATCCCTCGCGCAGTGCGGGGGGATCCTCCGGAGGGGTCGCTGCGGCGATCGCTGCGCGGATCCAGCCTTTGGGCGAAGGCAGCGACATGGGCGGGTCCCTGCGCAATCCGGCCTGTTGGTGCCACATCATGGGGTTCCGGCCCTCGCACGGGCTGATGCCGGACGCTTCACCGTCGACTGTGGAGGCCTGGCTGGGGCGCAGCGGACCCATGGCCCGAACGGTGGAGGATCTCGCGCTGTTCATGCGGGTGGCGGTCGCCGGGACCACGAGTAGTCCCGGCACCCCGTATCTGCCGCCGGAGGCCTTCGCCCTGACCGGACGGGAGCGACGCACCCAGGACCTCACCGGAGTGCGGGTCGGAGTCAGTACGGACCATGGGCTGGACGTCCCGGTGGAGCCGGGGATGCGTTATGCGCTCGAACGCGCCGCGGCGGTGTTCGAACAGCTCGGAGCGGAGATCGTCGACTCCGCGCATGACTTCACCGGTGCCGATGAGGTCTTCCACGTCACCCGCGCGCTGGACTTTGCCGGGGCGCTGGGTGGCCTGGTCCGTGACCACCGGGACCAGATCAAGCCGGAGATCATCTGGAACGTGGAGGAGGGTCTGGCGCTGACGGCGGAGGAGATCCTCACCGCCCGTCGGTTGCGGGCCGAGCTGCGGGCCGCGACCCGGACCTGCTTTGGCGAGGTCGATCTGCTGCTCAGCCCCGGGGCGCAGCTGAGCCCCTTCGATGCCGCCATGCGCTGGCCGCAGGAGGTAGCCGGCCGCAGGATGCACACCTACCTGGACTGGATGCGTTCGGCGAGCATCATCTCCGCCGTCGGGATCCCCACGCTGGCTCTTCCTGCCGGTTTCGACGACGACGGGCTGCCCACCGGGGTCCAGCTCAGCGCCGACCACCTGCAGGATCCGTGGCTCTTGCAGTGCGGCTGGGCCTATGAGAGGGCGGCCGGCTGGTCGTCGGTGGCGCCGGGCATGCTGAGCAGCTGACCGCCCCGCTTGCGGGCGCCGACCACCACGGAGACGTCGACGGCGTCGACGTGCCGAGCCCAGGGGCTCTCGGTGAGGCAGGCGTAGAGCGCCTGCGGGTCCCTCACCGTGAGGTCCGCCACGAGCTGGCAGGCTCCGGCCACCGCCGCCACGTAGCGGGCCCGGGGATCTTCGGCGATCGCCGTGCCGACCTGCTCGATCCGGTGTGGGGGCACCCGCATCCACAGCAGCGCCTCGGTGTGCAGGCCCGCTTCGGCCGGTTCTATCAGTGCGCGGATGCTCAGCTGATTCTGTTCCAGCAGCAGGTCCAGGCGACGTCGCACCGTGGATTCGGACACCCCTGCGCGCCGGGCCATCTCATCGAAGCTCATCCGGGCGTCGGCGGTCAGCGCGTCGACGATGGCGCAGTCCACCGCGGACTCGGTCGCCGGGGCTTGGCCGTCGGGGAAGGTGTCGGCGGGGCCGTGGGTCAGGGAGTGCGCCTCGGCGGCGGTGAGAGCCCCCAGCCTCCAGCCGCGGATGGTGCGGAAATATCGCAGGATCGGCAGCGTCTCGGCGTGGGCCAGCCCGGGGGTGATGGAGGCATCGAGCGAGTAGGCGGGAGAGCGTGGTCGCCGCACGACCTCCGCGGCGACGTCGAAGGCCCCGCTGAGCATGTACGTGAAGGTGGAGTCCGGGCGCAGTGCCAGGGCTTCGGCGGCCGTCAGTCGCGCACCGGGATGGCAGATGCCGCGCACCAGGGTGCTCAGCCCCTCGTGCCTGACCCCGGCCACCACGACGCGGCGCGACTCCAGCAGGGCGTTCCCGCGGCGGGTGATCAGCCGCTCATGCTCGCCCAGTGCCCGCGCGATGCGTCGCCAGCTGGCCCGTGGGTCGACCTGCAGGGCCTCAGCGATACGGCGTTCCAGCTCGTCGAGCATGGTGTCCCCCTCCCGGCCAGCGCCTGTGCTGACCGTCTCGTGACGACGAGCGTACTCCAGGGATCTTCCTCTGCGCTGACAGGTCGCTCGGTGACGCTCCGGTAACGTGGCGTCAGAGTGCATGGCGGCAGACCGGGAGGGGCGGCACAGTGGACGGCACGATGGACGGATTCATCGAGGGTCTGCAGAATGCCCAGGAGCTGTATCGCCTGGGACTCTCCGATGCCGCGGGGATGGTGTATCTGGACCTGCTGGCCCAGGGAGGCCGCCGGGTGCGAGTCCCCGAGCCTGAGTGTGCCGAGCTGGCCGCGGCAGGCCTGCTGGGCGAGACTGCGGAGGACGGAGTCTGGCTGCTCAACGACCCCCGGCAGGTGCTGCGCGCCGTGGCGCGCCGGCACCGGCGGCAGGCGGAGGCAGTGCTGCATCTGGAGCATCAGCTCGGCGCGCTGTGGGACCGTCCGAGTGAGGCCGGCACTGAGATCGTGGAGGTGCTGCACGGCCGTCACGCCGTCACCCAGGTGGCGGACTCCTCCCAGCTCGCAGTGCGCCACCAGGTGAGGTCCCTGGACAGGGGCCCGTACTCACCCTCCACAGCGGGAACGATGTGCCCGATCCAGCGGGAGATGCTGCCGCGCGGCATCCGGTACCGCACGGTCTACGGAGAGGACGCTGCCTCGGCGCCGCACATCCGCCGGGCGATCGGTGAGGCGATGGACCTGGGCGAGGAGGCTCGGGTCCATGCGGCCGTGCCGATGCGGCTGCGGATCATGGACGACGATCTCGGGCTGATCGTGCTCAACGAGGAGGAACGGGTCACCGGAGTGCTGGTCCATCCCTCGCCGCTGCTGGCGGTGCTGATCGGGCTGTTCGACTCGATCTGGGCAACCTCGGTGCCGCTGGGAGTCTCCGAGGACATCCCCCGCTTCGCCGACGTCGACGATCACACCCGGCGGCTGCTCCAGCTGATGGCCTCGGGGATGACGGATGAGCATATGTCCCGCGAGCTGGGGATCAGCCGCCGTACCCTCTCCAGGAAGGTGCAGCAGCTGCTGGAGCACACCGGCGCGCGGACCCGCTTCCAACTGGGGGTGCAGGCCGCGCGCCGGGGCTGGATCTCCTGAGGATCACCCGATCATGAAGATCACTCGCCGTGGTGTTGGTCCATCAGCATCTCGCGGACCATCCGGTTGGCCTCCTTGACGGACTCGGTCCGCATGGTGACCTTCACCTTCTGCTGCGCCTCGTGGATGTCACCGCCGACGTGGTAGGCCTGGTCCTCGCCTGGCAGCGGGAGCGCCCCGCAGACGTCGTTCTCAGGAAGGCTGCCGTCCAGGAAGAACGTCTCCACGGGGTCGTCCACACAGGTGGTGCCGTAGGGGTACAGCCCGTGCGAGCCTTCGTTGCTCACACTGATCAGTGCCGTGTGCGGCATGATCTTCGCGGAGCGCTCGCCGGCCTCGTAGGGAGTGGCGGCATCGAACTCGGACTGCAGGATGAGCGTATCCGGGTGGGAGCGCTGGTGGGGCTTGGGCTTCTCGGTCACCGCGGGCCAGTGGGCGCACAGCGGAGCTCCCATGAAGGGGCCGATGTAGGGGGCCTTGTTGTTCAGATCGGAGACCCAAGCGTCCCAGTAACCTCGGGACTGGTTCCACTGTCCGTCCTGGCAGCGGATGGCGTTGAACGTGCCGGAGAAGCTCACGGTCTCCCCGGTCTGGGCGGCCCGCTCGACGTCGACGAGGCGCTGGACCTCCTCGCGGGCCTTCTCGAAGAGCTGGGCCTGGACGGTGACCGCCTCGGCGTCGTCGACGGCCACATCGGAGGAGGCGGCGATGAAGTCCTCGAGCTGGGCGGCGAGATCCTCGGCGCCGTCTGCCTCGGGTGCGTCCAGGGTGATGAACGTGGCGATCGCCTCGGCGGCGCCCGGGTAGCCGGCGGTGCTGTACATCGCGGGGATGACGATCTGGGCGGTGATCAGCGCGCCGAGCGGGTCACGGGTGCCGCCGGCCTCCTCCCAGGCGCGACGGATCTCCATGGGGTCCTCACCGAGCTGGTAGGTCTCGTGGTTGCGGGCCATATAGGGCAGCAGCATGTCCTGGAACTGGCGGTCCCGGCTGCGTGGCTGCAGGTCCCAGGTCTCCTGCAGGGACTTCCGCGTCAGATCGGTGGCGGAGTCCAGCAGGAACCGGTGGGAGTGGCCGGGGAACAGGGTCTGGTACCAGCTGCCCAGCCAGGTGCCGTAGGAATATCCGACGTAGCTGATTTGCTCCTCGCCGAGGACGGCTCGGATGAAGTCCATGTCGTAGGCGGTCTGTTCGGTGGTGATGAACTCGGTGAGCGGGTTGTCCAGGCATCCGGCCACGGCTGCGGCGCCGTCCTCCCAAGCGTCATGCGCGGCGTCCGGCTGGTATTCGCAGGTCAGCTGGGTGGACTGGCCCACGCCGCGGGGGTCGAAGCCGACGAAGTTGAACTCCTCGGCGAGCTGCGGTGAGCGCATGGCCATGGCCGCCCCCCAAGGCAGGCCCGAGCCGCCGGGGCCTCCCGGATTCACCAAGGCGATGCCCTGAGAGCGCTCAGGGTCGGCGGTGTCGGTCACCGAGACGCGCAGCGTGATGGTCTCCCCGTCGGTGGGGTCGTGCCAGTCCCGTGGAGCGACGACGTCGGCGCAGGCGAGCCCCTCGATCTCCTGCAGCGCTTCCTGGGTGGCCGGTGCGAGGTCGGGGAAGGCGCAGGTCTCCCAGTCCAGGTCCTGGTCCACCAGGTGGGCGCCGAGCTCGCCGGCGTCGGCATGGGTGGCGTGGGGTGAGGCCGGGACGGTGACGTCACCGGCTCCTGGGGCGGCGCTGGCCGCCGGCGCGAGGCTCAGCGTCAGGGCCCCGACCGCGGCGATGGCCGCTGTGCGGGTCGTCATGGACGTGGTGATCACAGGTGTCCTCCTGGTCAGGCTGATCGAGTGACGGGTGATCACCATGCTGGCCGTCGCAGCGGTCCGGGTGAAGGGGGAGGGCGTGGCGCATGTGCGCCATGTCACGCATCCGCCAGTCGGAGTGGTGGGGGAGCGGCGCGGGACTGCCGGGATGTTGAGTGTCTGATCGGCGGTGATTAGGTGAGATGTCGGGGGTTGTGTAAGATGGCCGATGACCAAAGACCGCCGGTCGTTGTCGTCGCGTGGAGAGCAGTGGCACTGAGCTCCACGGTCGTCGGGCATCATGTCCGAGGTGCGAGACAACTGTAAAGACCCATCCGGGCGACCTGCGCAGGTGCACCTTGAGCCGTTCTCCAGCAGGAGTGCTGTGTCCGCACAGTCCTTCCCCCTGGAGGCCAGACGAGCCCCGTGCCTGCGCACCGGGGCTTTTTTCATGCCTCGAAGGTCCCCGGCAGGTCTGGCCGGCTCGATTGATCGGAAGGAGTGCCATGGCGAATCCTGAGAAGGCTGCCGCCGTTGCCGAGCTTGTGGACCAGTTCCGCAGCTCCAACGCCGCAGTGCTCACGGAATACCGCGGCCTCTCCGTGGGCCAGCTGCAGACTCTGCGCCGGTCCGTGCGGGAGAACGCGAACTACGCCGTGGTGAAGAACACGCTCACCGAGATCGCGGCGAAGGAGGTCGGCGTCGATGCCTTCGAGGGCAAGATGACCGGTCCGTCCGCGATCGCTTTCGTCCACGGGGACCCCGTGGACGTGGCCAAGGCACTGCGTGACTTTGCCAAGAAGAACCCTCAGCTCATCGTCAAGGGCGGCTACATGGATGGCGCCGCTCTCGATGAGGAGGGCGTGAAGAAGCTCGCGGATCTTGAATCCCGTGAGGTTCTGCTCGGCAAGCTGGCTGGCGCGCTCATCGGCGTCCAGTCCAAGGCTGCCTCCACCTTCCAGGCCCCGATCTCCAAGATCGCCCGGGCAGCCGACGCGCTGCGGGCCAAGCAGGAAGAGGCCGCCTGAGCCGAGTGAAACGAGGGTGAGTCCCCGGCGGCGTACCGGGGCCCTCATCACGTCGCTCCTCGGAGCGGCGGTGACCATCAAGATCCGCATGTGCCCTGTCGCGAGACCCGCGGTCAGGCACGCCGAGACATGAGAAGGAGCGCCAACCATGGCGAAGCTGAGCAACGAAGAGCTGATCGAGCAGTTCAAGGAGATGTCCCTCATCGAGCTCTCCGAGTTCGTGAAGGAGTTCGAGGAGACCTTCGACGTGACCGCCGCGGCCCCGGTGGCCGTCGCCGGTGCCGCCCCCGCCGGCGGTGACGAGGCCGAGGAGGCCGAGGAGCAGACTGAGTTCGACGTCATCCTCGAGTCCGCCGGTGACAAGAAGATCGGCGTCATCAAGGAGGTGCGCGGTCTGACCTCCCTCGGCCTGAAGGAGGCCAAGGAGCTGGTCGACGGTGCCCCCAAGCCGGTCGTCGAGGGCGTCGACAAGGAGGCCGCCGAGAAGGCCAAGGAGACCCTGGAGGGCGCTGGCGCCACCGTCACCCTCAAGTGATTCTGGCTGCCTGAGAGCCGCCTCTGGCCGGTCACCTGACCTGGCTGCATGACGAATCCCCGGAAGCGACGCCTGACGGCATGCTTCCGGGGATTCGTCTGTGTGGGGCGGTGCGTGAGGGTCGCTACAGGCGGGTGCCCGGCGGGGGACGCAGCCCGGCTCCGACCAGGCAGAGGCCGGCGACGGCGCAGACCGCCAGTGCGACGATCAGCGGATCGACCACCACGCCCAGCACAAGCGCGGCGAGGCACCACAGGGCGAGCATCAGGCAGACTGCCCCGACGACGAACTGGCCCACGCGACGCCGTCCCGGCCTGGGCGGTGTCTCACCGACAGTCGGCTGCGGCGCGGCGGGCCCGCCGCCTGAATCCGGTGCGACCGTGCCGGTCTGCGCCATCTCGGCGCGTTCGTACCATCGGGGACGCCGTTCGGGCTCCCGCCACGTGAACTCCTGCTCGCTCTGGGCTCGCAGGGAGTCGGCCAGCAGGGCGTCGACGTCCTCCGGCTCCGGCGGGAGGGGAGCCGTCGTAGCAGACGGCGTGTCAGCAGCGGCCGGGGGCGCCGACGCGTCCTGGCGTCCTGGGGATGCGGGGGATGCGGGGGACGCCGGAGATGCGGGGCGGGAATACCGGCGGGGTCCGGAGGTCATCGCGGGGCTCCTTCCAGGGAGATCTCCATGGGGCTGGTGCTGGCGCTGGGACCGGTGCTGGCGCCGGGCACCGGATAGCTGGAGCGATCGGCGCCGTCGCGCCCGACGCCGTCCCGTGGCGGGGCGCCTTCCATCTGCTCGGCGTAGGTGGTGGCGTCGTAGATGGTCACCCGGTTGAACGCGGTGTTGGCGGTCAGCAGGATCTGCAGCGCAGAGTCGGGGTCTCCGACAGTGTGCTCCGAGGTGTCCATCCCGCGGGCGCTGCGCTGCTCGTCCTGCGTGTGGATGTCCAACCGGCCCAGGGCCTGCCGAGACTGGACGGTGAGGGCGGCGTCGTCGGGAATCACCACGGTGGTGCGGGCGAAGGCACTGTTGAGCTCGGCATGGACCACTTCGGTCGTGCCGCTCTCGGCGATGCTCAGGTGACGCAGATCCATCGTGGTGTTGGCGAAGGCGGAGTTCAGGGAGTCCTCCTGGCTCGTGTACTGGCCGAAGGCGACGTTGGAGCCGCTCACATCCGGGGAGCTGCCGGGGTTCTGGTGCAGGAAGAACGTGAGCAGCATCGCCGCTGTGGCGAGGGTCAGCAGGAGCCCCCGGCCCTGGCGACCCCGCAGAGCCGCCGCCATGTGGAGCAGGGCCAGCACGGTCACGAGTCCGATGAGACCGACCAGCACAGCAGAGGTGCCCGAGAGGCCCAGCACCGCCACCGCCAACAGGACGCCGGAGGCGGCGGCCAGCAGCAGGCCGAACGAGATCATCCGCCGCCGTCGTGCCTGGTCCCTCTCGTGCGGGCTGCGCACCGCTGCCGAGCAGGACGTCGAGGTTCCGGTGGTGTTGCCTCCGTACGGGGTCCCGGGGTCAGGGGCGTCGGGCGAATCCGCCGTGTGACGGGGGTACCAGGCCGGGCGGCCGTCATCGCGGACGGATGACGAGCTCCCGGCCTGCGCTTTTCCCGGAGCCTCCTGGTGGGTCTCCTGATCGGCTTCCCGGTGGGCCTCCCAAGCCTCGTGGCGCGCCTGCCGGGCCTGCTGACGGGTTTCTCGGCGCGCGTGACGCGCCTCCCGGCGGGCCTGCTGGTCGGCGGCCCGGGACGTCTCGGGCGAGCTCTCGGAGGCCGCGGCCGTGGCGGCGGCACGGCGCCGATGGTCACGGACCATGATCACCACGATCCAGGCCACCACCCCGATGACCAGCAGATTCACCAGCACGGCGAAGGGGCCGACGATGCTCAGCGGAGTGGCCACGTTCAGCGCGCCCACCACCGCCAGTGCGGCGCCGCCGAAGAGTCCGGCGGTGAAGTCTCCGCGCAGCGCCTGCTGGAGAGGGATCCGGCCCCTGCGGTCCGGCACCAGGATCCAGGCCAGCCCGTAGAGCAGGATCGTCGGGGAGAAGAACAGCACGACGGCGACGACGCCGAGGCCGCGCACCAGCGCCGGGTCCCAGCGGAGCTTCTCCGCCAGCAGCGCCAGGACCCCGCCGAACCATCCGTGGGAGGGGCGGCGCAGGCCGGTGGATCGGACCCAGTCGAAGAACTGGTGGCCGGCTTCGGGTCGGCGGCCGGGAGCGTCACGCCGGGGCGGGGCTCCCTCGTCGGGAAGGGGGGTCGAGTCATCCATGCCTCCAGGGTCCTCTGCCCGCAGCCTCGGGCGCTATGGGGGTCCACCCTGATTCGACCCTGATCCTTCCTGGGGATCCCCGGAAATCCGGGCCTCGCCGGGGTTCAGGGTGGGCCGGCGTGGCAGGATGGATCCATGGTGACCGAGACGGAGCGACCTCCGCTGCGCAGGGGCGTGGGGACCCCTGTGGCCGGGGTCTGCCTGGGCCTCTCCCGTCATCTGGGGCTCTCCCCTCCGGTGGTGCGCGCCGTGATGATCGGATTGGCCATCGCCGGGGGCGTGGGGGTGCTGCTGTACTGCTGGCTGTGGATCTTCGTCCCGTCGGAGGACGAGCCGGAGGCCTCAGCCGGGGTGCGAGGTCTCTCGGGCCCGGCAGCGCAGGGCCCTGCAGCGGTCGGACCCGAGGTGGCCGGCCCCGAGGTGGATGGTCCGACGGCGGACGGCTTCGGTGAGGAGTCGGCCGCCGGGCGCGGCTCGACGGCACTGTCCCCGCCGGAGGATCTCGGAGCGCGGATCCGACGCATCCTGGACAGCCTGACCGGCTCCCCGGAGGTGCTGCTGGGCGGGCTGCTGCTGGGTGCCGCCGCGCTGCTGGCCCTGTCCCTGGCGGGGGTGCCCGTGAACTGGCGGCTCTTCGGTCCGCCGGCGGTGCTCGTCGTCGGCATCCTGCTGGCCTGGTCCCAGGTGGACAAGACCGGTCGTGGCGGCACCGACCATGCCGCGCTGTGGCAGATCATCGGTGGGGCGGGGCTGGTGGTCGTCGCGCTGCTGGCCATCGCCGGGGGCATCCTCCCGGGAGGCGACCTGCTGCTGGGGCTGATCGTGGCGATCATGCTGCTGGCCGGGATCGCTCTGGTGATCGCCCCCTGGCTGATCCGCCTCTACCGCACCGCCACCACCGAACGGGCCCGCGCGGCCGCGGAGGCCGAACGGGCGGACATCGCCGCCCACCTGCACGACTCGGTGCTCCAGACCCTGGCGATGATCCAGAAACAGCGTCATGACCCGTCCTCGGTGGAACGGCTGGCGCGCAGCCAGGAGCGGCAGCTGCGCAGCTGGCTCTACCGCCAGCAGGAGCATGAGCCCGGCACCCTGAAGGATCAGCTCAGTGCGGCGGCCGCCGCACTGGAGGAGATGCACTCCGGCACCGTCGAGGTCGTCGCCGTCGGGGAGTCCCGGCGTCAGGACCACCGGGTGCTGGTGGCCGCGGCCCGCGAAGCGATCGTCAACGCCCTCAAGCACGCCGGACCCGCGTCGGTCTATGTGGAGTCCGACGCCGCCCAGGACGCGGTGTTCGTCCGCGACCGCGGGCCCGGCTTCGACCTCGACCGCATCGACCAGGACCGCTTGGGAGTGCGCGAGTCCATCATCGGCAGGATGCGCCGCGCCGGCGGTGAGGCACGCATCCGTTCGAACGGCCGGGGCACCGAGGTGCAGCTGTTCCTGCCGGTGGGCGCCGCCGCAGAGGAGGACAACGGCCATGAATGAGCATCCAGCCGCATCCGAGGGGCAGGACCGGCACCGGGTGGTGATCGTCGACGACCATGCGATCTTCCGCTCCGGGCTGCGTGCCGAGCTGGAGGGGCGGGTCGCCGTCGTCGGAGAGGCCCACGACGTCGACTCCGCGGTCCGCGCCGTCCGGGAGCACCGCCCGCAGGTGGTCCTGCTGGACGTGCACCTGCCGGGCGGCACCGGCGGCGGCGGAGCGGAGGTGGTCACCGCCTGCCGGGATCTGCTCGAGGAGGTCCGCTTCCTGGCGATCAGCGTCTCCGACCAGGCCGAAGACGTCGTCTCGGTGATCCGGGCGGGCGCTCGCGGCTACGTGACCAAGACGATCAGCTCCGACGAGCTGGTCGAGGCCGTGGCGGTGGTCTCCACCGGGGATGCGGTGTTCTCCCCGCGGCTGGCCGGGTTCGTGCTGGATGCCTTCGGGACCTCCTCGGCGGCACAGGACGTCCGGGACGAGGAGCTGGACCTGCTCTCCGCCCGGGAGGTGGAGGTGATGCGGCTGATCGCCCGCGGCTACACGTATCGGGAGATCGCCTCGGATCTGTTCATCTCGGTCAAGACGGTGGAGTCGCATGTCTCGAAGGTGCTGCGGAAGCTGCAGCTCTCCTCACGGCATGAGCTGACCCGGTGGGCGGAGCAGCGCCGGATCATCTGACCCCGTCGTGATGCTCAGACCCCGCGACTGGTCGAGAGGTCTGAGCATCACGACGGGTCCGTCTCGGCGTTCCCCCGGCGCAGGCTCCGGTCAGGCCTTCTGCGTCATCGCGATGAGCTCGGCGATCCGGTCCTGGTCCAGCCCGGCGGCGGCGAATCCGCTGATCCGGCCCAGGGGGAATGACTCCATCATCCGCAGCAGTCCGTCGGCGCTGAAGACGTCGCTCTCGCCGGCCTGCACGGCCTGCTGCAGCGAGTCACGGATGAGCGGCCCGGTCACCGGGTGCTCCAGCGCGTCGCCGAGGGTGGACTCCTCGCTCAGCGGGATGGCGACCTCGTCGCCGCGCACCTCCACCGTCGTCTCCTGGCGCAGGTCCCGGGAGGAGGCGCCGACGGCGACGACGTGCTCGCCGCCCTCGACCACCCAGTCGGCCAGACGGACGTCCCAGTGGGCGAGGTCCTGCCGTGCCACAGACAGCTCCACGGTGCGGGACTCTCCGGCGTCGAGCGCCACTGGGGCGAAGCCCTTGAGCTCCCGCGGGGCGCGCGCCACAGCCGATCCGGGACGACCCACATAGGCCTGCACGATCTCGCGTCCGGAACGGTCGCCGGTGTTGGTGACGGTGATCTGCAGGTGCAGGCCGCCGTCGTCGGAGCTCACCTGCAGGTCGGTGTGATCGAAGCTGGTGTAGCTCAGTCCGTGCCCGAAGGGGAAGGCCACCTCCAGCTGGCGGGCGTCGTACCAGCGGTATCCCACGAAGAGGCCTTCGCTGTACCGGACGTGTCCGTGTTCGCCGGGGAAGTCCAGGTAGGCGGGGGAGTCCGCCAGCCGCAGCGGGATGGTCTCGGTGAGTCGGCCGGACGGGTTCGCGGCGCCGTAGAGCAGGTCGGCGGTGGCGGAGCCGCCGGCCTGTCCGAGCAGCCAGCCCTCCAGGATCGCTGGCACCTTCTGGGCGAAGGGCAGGGCCACCACTCCGCCGTGGGAGAGCACGACGACGGTGCGCGGGTTCGCCTCGGCCACGGCGTCGAGCAGGTCCAGCTGCTCGGCGGGCAGCTCGATGTGCACCCGGTCGAACCCTTCGGACTCTGCCGCGGGCGGCAGACCGAGGAAGACGACGGCGACGTCGGCGTCGCCGGCGGCCTGGACGGCCTCGGCGCGCAGGTCCGCGTCCCGCGACTCGGCAGTCTGGGAGACGCCCTCGAGGCGGAAGCCGGGGGCGAACCGCACCTCGGCCGAGGACGCTCCGGTGATGGCCGTCAGCGCGTCGTCGACGCGGGTGGGGTTGATCTGGGAGCTGCCGGCGCCCTGGTAGCGGGGCGTGCGGGCGAACTCGCCGATGACGGCCACGGAGCTCTCCGGGCTCAGCGGCAGCAGGGCGTCCTCGTTCTTCAGCAGCACGGCCGAGCGGGTGGCCGCCTCGCGTGCCAGGTCGTGGTGAGCCTGCTCCTCCCAGGGCTCGGCCTCGGTCTCGGCGCCGCGCAGGGATTTCTGCACCAGCTCGACCACCCGGGTCGCGCAGGTGTCCAGCGCCTCCTCGGCGAGCTCGCCGGAGCGCACGGCGGAGAGGACCCGCTCCTGGCTGACGCCGCCGTTGGTGGGCATCTCCAGATCCAGACCCGCGTCCAGGGCCGCGGGGCGGTCGGCGACGCCGAACCAGTCAGAGACGACGAGTCCGTCGAAGCCCCATTCGTCACGGAGCACCTCGGTGAGCAGCCAGGGGTCCTGGGAGGCGTAGGTGCCGTTGATCTTGTTGTAGGAGCTCATGATCGTCCACGGCCGGGTGGCCTTGACGGCGCGTTCGAAGCCCCGCAGGTAGATCTCCCGCAGCGGGCGGGGGTCCACGTCGCTGGAGGTCCGCATGCGGTCGTGTTCCTGGTTGTTCGCGGCGAAGTGCTTCAGCGAGGCGCCGACTCCGCGGGACTGGATGCCCCGGGTGACGGCGGCGGCGAGCTCGCCGGAGACCAGGGGGTCCTCGGAGAAGTACTCGAAGTTGCGGCCGCACAGCGGGGAGCGCTTGATGTTCAGCCCGGGGCCGAGGACCACGCTGACGTCCTCGGCGCGGGCCTCGGTGCCGATGGCGGCGCCCACGCGCTCGGCGAGCTCGGTGTCGAAGGAGGATCCCAGCGCCACGGCGGGCGGGAAGCAGGTGGCCGGCACACTGTTCTCGAGGCCGAGGTGGTCGGCCGCACCGGCCTGCTTGCGGAGTCCGTGCGGACCGTCGGTGACGATGATCGACGGGATCCCGGCCTCCTCCACGGCGGCGGTGGTCCAGAAGGTGGCGCCGACGACGAGGTCGGCCTTCTGCTCGAGTGTGAGGTCGGCGACGACGTCGCGGGGGTGGGCGGTGCGGATGTCTGAGGGTGTCGGAGGGGTGGTCATCGGTGAGCTCCTGGTGCGAGAGGGGCGGGCAGCCCGTGGGGGTCGGTGTGAGTCAGTGTGAGTCAGTGGGGCTGTGTGGGTCGTGCGGGTCAGTGCGTGACGGGGGGGGGAGGGGGAGGGAGCGGGTGAGTGGGGAGGCAGGCCGTCGATCAGCCGCGATGTGGCACTGCTCACTCTGAAAACTGTACGACACTCGGTTTTCGTGCGGCAAGTGGTGCCGACCAGCGGGCCGTGACGACGCGTGCCCCGCTCGGCCCTAGAATCGTCGGTATGGGGAGACGAGGGTCCTATGCCAAAGGGCTGGCCAGACGCCGAGAGATCCTGCGCACGGCCCTGGAGGTGGTCGCCCGCAGCGGATACTCCAGCGCGTCGGTCCGCGAGCTCGCCGGTGCCGTCGGGCTCAGCCAGGCGGGCCTGCTGCACCATTTCGGCACCAAGGAGGAGCTGTTCATCGAGGTCCTGCGGGCCCGCGACGAGGTCGACGTCGACCGCGGCGCGGAGCTCGAGGAGGGGACAGCGGACGGTGGGTACGGCGTGCAGGGCTTCCTGGAGATCATCCGGCACAACGCCGAGGTGCCGGGTCTGGTGCATCTCTACACGCGGATGCAGGCCGAGGCGGTCGATACCTCGCATGCCGGGCATGCCTTCTTCCGTGAGCGCCAGGAGCGTGTCCGCCGGTATCTGGCGCGGGCGGTGCGCGCGGAGCAGGAGGCGGGGCGGATGCGGGCGGACCTCGAGCCGGAGAGTACGGCGCGGGCCCTCATGGCGCTGGCCGACGGACTGCAGGCCCAGTGGCTCTACGATCCGCAGGTGGACATGGCCGATGTGATCGCCCGGCACCTCGAGGCGCTGCGGGTCTGACCCCTGGCGGGCGTGTCGGGCGGCGGACAGGCGGCCGGTGTCGGTGCTAAACTCGTCGCCCGGAATCAGTCCTGCCGGTTCGGGGCAGGGTGGCCTGTGTGATCATCACTGTCGTCGCGTGTGACCTCCGCGACTCGGCGTTGCGCGTCCGTGCATTCGTCGTTTATGCTGTACTTTTGCGCCTCCCCTCTTATGCGCGTGCCTTCAAATAGCGGTGGGCATCTGCATCGTCTCCTTTTCAAGACTGGACCGTCCGACGTCTGCTTCGGTGTCGGATCGGACGCGATCGTCCGCGTCCTCGGGGACGGGGAAGCGTGCCAAGGAAGCTACGAAGGTCTGTGGAAGGATCCCTCTTGGTCGCCTCGAGCACCTCAATTCAAACCGCTGCCTCGGCCCGGACCGCTGAATACGCCGGCCGACTCTCATTCGCAAAGATCCACGAACCCCTCGATGTTCCGGAGCTGCTGGCTCTGCAGATCGACTCCTTCGACCGCCTGGTGGGCAACGAGCGCTGGGCCGCTCGTGTGGAGGAGGCCCGCCAGAAGGGCATCAAGGGTGTCTCCGAGACCTCTGGGCTGGCTGACATCTTCGAGGAGATGTCTCCCATCGAGGACTTCCAGGGCACCATGTCCCTGAGCTTCTCGGAGCCGGAGTTCGCCGACCCCAAGATGCCGATGGCCGAGTGCAAGGAGCGCGACACCACCTACGCGGCTCCGCTGTACGTCAAGGCCGAGTTCATGAACCACAACACCGGCGAGATCAAGCAGCAGACGGTCTTCATGGGCGACTTCCCGCTGATGACCGACCGCGGCACCTTCATCATCAACGGCACCGAGCGTGTCGTGGTCTCGCAGCTGGTGCGCTCCCCGGGTGCCTACTTCGAGCGGAGCCCGGACAAGACCAGCGACAAGGACATCTTCACCGCGAAGGTCATTCCGTCCCGCGGTGCCTGGTTCGAGCTGGAGATCGACAAGCGTGACCAGGTCGGGGTGCGTCTGGACCGCAAGCGCAAGCAGCCGGTCACCGCGCTGCTGAAGGCGCTGGGCTGGACCGAGTCCCGCATCATCGAGGAGTTCGGCGACTTCGACTCCATCCGCGCCACTCTGGAGAAGGACACCTTCGAGACCCAGGACGACGCGCTGCTCGACATCTACCGCAAGCTGCGTCCGGGGGAGCCGCCCACGGTCGAGGCCGCGGAGGGCCTGCTGAAGGGCCTGTACTTCACCCCGAAGCGCTACGACCTCGCCAAGGTGGGCCGGTACAAGCTCAACCGCAAGCTGGGCGTGGACAAGGACTTCACGGATCCCGACGCCTCGGTCCTCACCGAGGAGGACATCGTCGCGATGATCCACTACCTGTGTGCGCTGCACGCCGGCCATGAGACCTTCCGGGGCATCCGTGACGGCGAGGAACGGGATCTGCCGATCACCGTCGACGACATCGACCACTTCGGCAACCGGCGCATCCGGGCGGTGGGCGAGCTCATCGAGAACCAGGTCCGCACCGGTCTGTCCCGCATGGAGCGGGTGGTCCGTGAGCGGATGACCACCCAGGACGTCGAGGCGATCACCCCGCAGACGCTGATCAACATCCGTCCGGTCGTGGCCTCCATCAAGGAGTTCTTCGGCACCTCGCAGCTGTCGCAGTTCATGGACCAGAACAACCCGCTGGCCGGGCTGACGCACAAGCGTCGTCTCTCCGCGCTGGGTCCGGGGGGTCTGTCCCGTGACCGTGCCGGCATGGAGGTCCGTGACGTCCACCCGTCGCACTACGGCCGCATGTGCCCCATCGAGACCCCTGAAGGTCCGAACATCGGTCTGATCGGCTCGCTGGCGACCTACGGGCGGATCAACAACTTCGGCTTCATCGAGACGCCGTACCGCAAGGTCGTCGACGGCAAGGTCACCGACCAGATCGACTACCTGACCGCCGATGACGAGCTGGCCGCCCAGATCGCCCAGGCCAACGCGCCGCTGACCGAGGACGGCAGCTTCGCCGAGGAGCACGTGCTGTGCCGTCAGCGCGGTGGTGAGGGTGAGCCGGTGCTCGTCGGCGCCGAGGACATCGACTACATGGACGTCTCTCCGCGCCAGATGGTGTCGGTGGCGACCGCCCTGATCCCGTTCCTGGAGCACGACGACGCCAACCGTGCGCTCATGGGCGCGAACATGCAGCGTCAGGCGGTGCCGCTGCTGGAGTCCGAGTCCCCGGTGGTCGGCACCGGCATGGAGAAGTACGCCGCGGTCGACGCCGGCGACTCGGTCACCGCCGAGCAGGCCGGTGTGGTCACCAAGGTGGCCGCCGACCTCGTCTCGGTGATGAACGACGACGGCACCATCACGCACTACCCGATCATGAAGTTCGAGCGGTCGAACCAGGGCAACACCTACAACCAGCGTGTCCGGGTCTCCGAGGGTGACCGGGTGGAGCGTCAGTCGATCATCGCCGACGGTCCGTCCACCGAGTACGGCGAGCTGGCGATCGGCAAGAACCTGCTGGTGGCCTTCATGTCCTGGGAGGGTCACAACTTCGAGGACGCGATTATCCTGTCCCAGCGCCTGGTGCAGGACGACGTGATGACCTCGATCCACATCGAGGAGCACGAGGTCGACGCCCGTGACACCAAGCTCGGTGCCGAGGAGATCACCCGGGACATCCCGAACGTCTCCGACGAGATGCTCGCCCAGCTCGACGAGCGCGGCATCATCCACATCGGTGCTGAGGTCGAGTCCGGGGACATCCTGGTCGGCCGTGTCACGCCCAAGGGTGAGACCGAGCTGACCCCGGAGGAGCGCCTGCTGCGCGCGATCTTCGGGGAGAAGTCCCGCGAGGTCCGTGACACCTCCTTGAAGGTGCCCCACGGCGAGTCCGGCACGGTGATCGGTGTGCGCATCTTCGACACCGAGGACGGCGACGAGCTGCCCCCGGGCGTGAACCAGCTGGTCCGCGTCTACGTGGCGCAGAAGCGCAAGATCACCGACGGCGACAAGCTCGCCGGTCGGCACGGCAACAAGGGCGTGATCTCCAGGATCCTGCCGGTCGAGGACATGCCGTTCATGGCTGACGGCACTCCGGTCGACGTCGTGCTCAACCCGATGGGTGTGCCCGGTCGTATGAACATCGGCCAGGTCATGGAGCTGCACCTGGGCTGGGCCGCGAAGCAGGGCTGGACGATCGAGGGTGAGCCCGAGTGGCTGAAGAACCTGCCGAACCTTCCCCGCGAGACCGGCCCGACGAAGGTCGCGACCCCGGTGTTCGACGGTGCCGAGGCGGACGAGCTGACCGGCATCCTGGCCTCCACCAACCCGACTCGGGACGGCGAGCGGCTGGTCGGCCCGGACGGCAAGGCCCAGCTGTTCGACGGCCGCTCCGGTGAGCCGTTCCCGGACGGCATCTCGGTCGGCTACATGTACATCCTGAAGCTGCACCACCTGGTCGACGACAAGATCCACGCGCGTTCGACCGGGCCGTACTCGATGATCACCCAGCAGCCGCTCGGTGGTAAGGCGCAGTTCGGCGGTCAGCGCTTCGGCGAGATGGAGGTCTGGGCCCTGGAGGCGTACGGCTCGGCCTACACGCTGCAGGAGCTGCTGACCATCAAGTCGGATGACATCCACGGCCGCGTGAAGGTCTACGAGGCCATCGTCAAGGGCGAGAACATTCCGGAGCCCGGGGTTCCGGAGTCGTTCAAGGTCCTGATCAAGGAGATGCAGTCGCTCTGCCTGAACGTGGAGGTCCTCTCCGCAGACGGCAGCGCGATCGAGATGCGTGACGCGGAGGAGTCCGGGTTCAGCGCCGCTGAGGAGCTGGGCATCGACCTCTCCCGTGCGGAGCCCAGCTCGGTCGAAGAGGTCTGAGCCTCACCCGCACCGTCGCCGTCGGCTGACCGGCGGCGACGGCAGCAGTCATCGCGTCACGAATCTTGAGAGAGAAAAGAGAGATACAGGACTATGTCCAACGAATCCTCATTCGGCACCATGCGCATCGCGCTGGCCACCGGTGATGACATCCGCAGCTGGTCCCACGGTGAGGTCAAGAAGCCGGAGACCATCAACTATCGGACCCTGAAGCCGGAGAAGGACGGACTCTTCTGTGAGAAGATCTTCGGCCCCTCCCGGGACTGGGAGTGCTACTGCGGCAAGTACAAGCGCGTGCGCTTCAAGGGCATCATCTGTGAGCGCTGCGGCGTCGAGGTGACCCGTGCCAAGGTCCGCCGTGACCGGATGGGCCACATTCAGCTGGCCGCTCCGGTGACCCACATCTGGTACTTCAAGGGTGTCCCGTCGCGACTGGGCTACCTGCTGGACCTGGCGCCGAAGGACCTGGAGAAGGTCATCTACTTCGCCGCCTACATGATCACTTCCGTGGACGAAGAGCGTCGTCATGAGGACCTGCCGAACCTGCAGGCCGAGTACGACCAGGAGATCAAGCACCTGGCCGACCAGCGTGACGCCGACATCGCCGCCGTCGCGAAGGACCTCGAGGGCGACCTCGAGCGTCTGGAGGGCGAGGGCGCCAAGGCCGCGGAGAAGAAGAAGGCCCGTGACGCCGCTGAGAAGCAGATGTCGCAGATCCGCAAGCGTGCCGACGCCGAGATCGAGCAGCTGGAGAAGGTCTGGGACCGTTTCAAGAACCTCAAGGTCTCCGACCTGGAGGGTGACGAGGCGCTGTTCCGCGAGCTGCGGGCCCGTTACGGCCAGTACTTCGAGGGCTCCATGGGTGCTGAGTCGATCCAGCGGCGCCTGGAGAACTTCGACATGGAGGCCGAGGCGGAGAAGCTGCGGGAGACCATCAGCACGGGCAAGGGCCAGCGGAAGACCCGGGCGCTGAAGCGTCTGAAGGTCCTCAATGCGTTCCTGGGCACCGGCAACACTCCGCAGGGCATGGTGCTCGACGCCGTGCCGGTGATCCCGCCGGAGATCCGTCCGATGGTCCAGCTGGACGGGGGGCGCTTCGCGACCTCCGACCTCAACGACCTGTACCGTCGTGTGATCAACCGCAACAACCGTCTGAAGCGTCTGCTGGACCTCGGTGCTCCCGAGATCATCGTCAACAACGAGAAGCGCATGCTCCAGGAGTCTGTGGACTCGCTGTTCGACAACGGCCGCCGCGGTCGCCCGGTCACCGGACCGGGCAACCGCCCGCTGAAGTCGCTGTCCGACATGCTCAAGGGCAAGCAGGGGCGTTTCCGTCAGAACCTGCTCGGCAAGCGTGTGGACTATTCGGGCCGTTCGGTCATCGTGGTGGGTCCGCAGCTGCAGCTGCACGAGTGCGGTCTTCCCAAGCAGATGGCGCTCGAGCTGTTCAAGCCGTTCGTGATGAAGCGGCTGGTGGACCTCAACCACGCCCAGAACATCAAGTCCGCGAAGCGGATGGTGGAGCGTCAGCGCTCCCAGGTGTGGGATGTGCTCGAGGAGATCATCACCGAGCACCCGGTGCTGCTCAACCGTGCTCCCACCCTGCACCGTCTGGGGATCCAGGCCTTCGAGCCGCAGCTGGTGGAGGGCAAGGCCCTGCAGCTGCACCCGTTGGTCTGTGCGGCGTTCAACGCGGACTTCGACGGTGACCAGATGGCGGTGCACCTGCCGCTGAGCCCGGAGGCCCAGGCTGAGGCGCGCATTCTGATGCTGTCCTCGAACAACATCCTGAAGCCCTCGGACGGCCGGCCGGTGGCTCTGCCCTCGCAGGACATGATCATCGGTCTGCACCACCTCACCACAGTCCGCGAGGACGAGGCCGGGGCTGGCCGGGCTTTCGCCTCGGTGGGTGAGGCGCAGATGGCCTTCGACCTCGACGAGCTGCACCTCAACGCTCCGGTGAAGATCACGGTGGAGGGCTTCGTGCCCTCGGCCGAGATCCCTGCCCCGGAGGGCTGGGAAGAGGGTCGTCCGGCGACCGTCGACACCACGCTGGGCAAGGTGCTGTTCAACGAGCTGCTCCCTGAGGACTACCCGTGGCAGGACACGGTCGCGGACAAGGGCCAGCTCTCCTCGCTGATCAATGATCTCGCGGAGCGCTACCCGACCGTGACCACGGCCCGGACCCTGGACAACCTCAAGGATGCGGGCTTCTACTGGTCGACCCGTTCCGGCGTCACCGTGGCCATCTCGGACATCACCTCCGACATGGACAAGCAGGACATCATGGATGCCTATGAGGATCAGGCCGCGAAGGTCCAGTCGCAGCATGACATGGGTCTGATCGGGGACGACGAGCGTCACGCCGAGCTGGTGGAGATCTGGTCCAAGGCGACCGACGAGGTCGCAGCCGCCATGAAGGACGGCATGGACTCGTTGAACAACATCAACCGGATGGTGACCTCGGGAGCTCGAGGAAACTGGCTGCAGGTCCGGCAGATCGCCGGGATCCGTGGTCTGGTGACCAACCCGCGTGGTGACATCATCCCGCGTCCCATCAAGTCCTCCTACCGTGAGGGCCTGTCGGTCCTCGAGTACTTCATCGCGACCCACGGCGCCCGCAAGGGTCTGGCGGACACCGCGCTGAAGACGGCGAACTCGGGTTACCTGACGCGTCGTCTCGTGGACGTCTCGCAGGATGTGATCGTCCGTGAGGAGGACTGCGGCACCTCTCGGGGGCTGACGGTCCCGATCGCGGTCGCCGACGAGAACGGCGAGCTGCGGCTCCATGAGGCCGTCGAGAACTCCGCCTATGCGCGGACTCTCGCGGTCGACGTCGCCGACGCCGACGGGACTGTGCTGGCCGAGAGCGGCACGGATGTGGGCGATGTCCTCATCGGCCGGCTCTTCGAGGCCGGGATCACCGAGGTCAAGGTGCGTTCCGTGCTGACCTGTGAGTCTCCCGTGGGCACCTGCTCGCTCTGCTACGGCCGGTCGCTGGCCACCGGCAAGACGGTGGACATCGGTGAGGCCGTGGGCATCATCGCCGCCCAGTCCATCGGTGAGCCGGGCACGCAGCTGACGATGCGTACCTTCCACACCGGTGGTATCGCGTCGGCGGATGACATCACCCAGGGTCTGCCCCGTATCCAGGAGCTCTTCGAGGCCCGCACCCCCAAGGGTGTGGCGCCGATCGCAGAGACCGCCGGTCGGGTGCGCCTGGAGGATGCCGAGAAGCAGCTGCGCCTGGTGCTGACCCCCGACGACGGCACGGAGGAGCAGGCCTACCCGGTGCTGCGTCGTGCGCGTCTGCTGGTGGAGGACGGGGAGCACGTCGAGGTCGGCCAGCAGCTGGTCGCCGGTGCGGTGGACCCGAAGCAGGTGCTCCGTGTGCTGGGCCCGCGGGCCGCGCAGAAGTTCCTGGTCGCCGAGGTCCAGGACGTCTATCAGTCCCAGGGCGTGGGCATCCACGACAAGCACGTGGAGGTCATCGTCCGTCAGATGCTGCGCCGAATCACGGTCATCGACTCCGGTGGCACGGCGCTGCTGCCGGGTGAGCTGACCGACCGCTTCCGCTTCCAGCGGGAGAACCGGAAGGCTGTGGCCGAGGGGCTGCAGCCGGCCTCCGGCCGTGACGAGCTGATGGGCATCACCAAGGCGTCGCTGGCCACGGATTCCTGGCTGTCGGCGGCCTCCTTCCAGGAGACCACCCGTGTCCTGACCCAGGCGGCGATGGAGGGCAAGTCTGACCCGCTGCTGGGCCTGAAGGAGAACGTGATCATCGGTAAGCTCATCCCGGCCGGCACCGGTCTGGACCGCTATACCCAGTCGACGGTGGAACCCACGGAGGAGGCCAAGGCGAACCTGTTCACCGGGCCGAGCCTGTACGGCTCCAGCTTCGACTACGCCGGTGTGGAGGGCGAGGGTGAGTTCCACGCCATCCCGCTGGATGACTACAACACCGAGGTCGACTTCCGCTGACCTATGGTTGAGGCTCTGCGTCGTCGGAGCACTCGGCAGTGACATGAGAGCCCGGATCCCGCAGGGGTCCGGGCTCTTGTGCGTCTGCGGCGGGTGGTGTTCGAGGTGCTGCACGCAGGGTCTTGTCCTCAGATGCGTCCAATGGCATCATGGATTCACATCTGCAAAGTTATAGGGGTGGAGGGTCGGGGCATGGGGGCGACAGGCGAGGATGGGCGGTCCGGCGGGGCGGTGCTTCGGGGGCTGCGCTGGGGGCTTGCCCTCGTGGTGGTGATCCTCCTGCTGGTCGGATGCGGGGTCGGTGATGGTGAGGCTGACCGTGAGGGGGTCGCGGACCATGACGCCGTCGAGGAGTTCGCTCCTGAGGCGCCGGGTCAGGAGCGCACTCCTCCGGGCACCGGGGCCGAGGATCGCGACGTGGTCACCACGGCCTCGGCCGTCGTGGAGGTGCGTGATGTCGGCGCGGCTGTCGCCGACGTCGTCGAGCAGGTGGAGGCCTATGGTGGCTACGTCGAGGCGCGGCGGGAGAGTGCCGAGGATGATGGTCGGCTCAGTCTGGCCCGGCTGACGCTGCGTGTGCCCGCCGAGCATCTCTCTGAGCTGCTGGACGATCTCGACGATGTGGGGAGCATTCATGACCTGAGTCAGCGAGCCCAGGATGTCACCGGGACGGCGCGTGACCTCGACGCCCGGATCGAGGCTCTCGAGACCTCGGTGGAGCGTCTCTTGGAGATCATGGATCAGGCCGCCGGCAGTGAGGAGCTACTGGCGGCGGAGACCGCGTTGAGCGAACGTCAGGCGGAGCTGGAGTCGCTCTCCTCCCAGCGGGGTGTCCTGACGGACCAGGTGGAGATGTCGATGCTTGAGCTGGAGCTGCTCGACGGGCGAGTCGCGTCGGTCCGTGCGGACGGCTTCTTCGGGGGACTGCAGTCCGGTTGGAACGGCCTGCTGCGAGCCGCTGATGGGGTGCTGGTGCTGGTCGGCGTTCTCCTGCCGTGGGTCCCGGCGCTGGTGGTGGCAGGGTTCGGCGGTGTGTGGCTGGCCCGGCGGGCTGGTCGGCGTCGTGGGCTGCGGCGGAGCGTGCGCGCTCAGGGGCTCGGTGTTGCGCCACAGGAGGAGGCGGGAGAGGGCCATGCGGAGGAGTCTCCCCAAGACCGCTGAGAATATTGCATCAGCAAAACCATGCCGATAGGCTTTGCGTAAGTGAATATTTCGGGCTCACTCTGGTGAGCCTCCAGCAGGAGGATGAGTCATGCGGGACATCGGGAGAGCGCGAGGCCAGGCGATCCTCGGCGGGGCTGCGGTGGGAGCTCTGCTGCTTGCCGGCTGCATGCCACTCGGACAGAGTGAGGTCGAGGAGCGCCCTCGGGAGACGGAGGCGCCGGCCATCGACGAGAGCGACGGTGATGACGATGCGGCCCCTGGCGCGGAGGGGGAGCGCGTGGAGGATGACGGCGACGGCAGCGGCGACGCTGGCGACGATGAGGGTCGGCACGACGAGGGTGCCGGCGTCGGCGACCGGCTCGTCGCGGAGGTCGGGGATCCGATCGACATCGCGGAGTGCGAACCGGGCGAGGGTTACACCGTCACCATGCTCGACGACGTCGTGATCGAGGAGCAGGTGTTCCCCGGGACCGATCCGGAGGTCATCGAGATCGACGGCGAGGAGATTGAGATCCCCGGGGCGCCCGAGATCGTCATCCCCGAGCGCGTCGCCCAGGCGGGTTGCCTCATCGAGCATGAGGCGCCCGGGGCCTGCCTGCCTCGGGTGGAGATCTCCTCCGCCTACATCCCTGCGGTCACTCTGCCGGAGCGTGTCCTGCCGGAGGTGGAGCTGCCGGACGGCGCAGTGCTGGAGGAGGTCGCCCAGGACGCCCTGGAGTTGGCCGCCGTCGAGGTGGATGGCGTAGTGGCCGATCAGGTGTGTCAGCAGGAGGCGGAGGATGCAGAGTCCGGCGACTGGATCTGGTCCGTCTACCGGTGGTCGGTCTACCGCTGGTCCGAGTACCAGTGGTCCGAGCGCCAGTGGTCCGAGCGGCGCGGGAGCACCAGTGGGGACGACTGGAGGGTGTCGACGATGACGCTGGAGACGGTCACCGCCGAGACGCTGGCGCTGCCGACGGTGAAGATTCCGACGGAGAAGCTGGAGACGTATCGCCTGGATGATGCCGAGCATACGGAGCGTACCGATGACGACGATCGCACCGCCTACATCACCGAGAGTGATGTGCTCTTCGATCCGGATGAGTACGAGGTCCGTGCGGAGGCGGAAGGGGACCTGCGAGCCATCGCCGAGGACATCGCCGCCCGCGACGACGACTACGCGATCACTGTCGAAGGGCACACTGATGATGTGCCGACGGAGGAGTACGACGACAATCAGGAGCTCTCCGAGCTGCGCGCGGACTCGGTGCGGGACTGGCTGATTGAGGAGGCCGACGTCGACGCGGACGTGATCTCAGCCGAAGGCCTCGGTGAGGACGTGCCGCGGGCGGACAATGCCACCGAGGAGGGGCGGGCGGAGAACCGTCGGGTGGTCATCACGGTGAAGCCCACTGGCCGCGAGACGGAGCCGGACTACGAGATCGGTGATGAGGACGAGGAGGAATGATGGGGGCGAGGGAGACGGGCGCGGGGCGCCCGAAGGTCGCCGCAGCAGGAGCCGTGCTGGCAGCGTTGCTGGTGCTGACCGGCTGTGGGCCGACCGGAGGTGGTGGCGACGATGCGGCGCAGGAGCCAGAGGGTGGGTCGACGCCCACGCAGGACGGCGATGTGGGGTCCGTGCCGGAGACGCAGGCCACCCCCGTCGAGGACGCGGAGGAGGAGAATCGTCAGGAGGACCTCGACGGTGCGGAAGCCCCCGCGGCAGAGGTGCCGGATCCGGTGACTGTGGAGGAGGTGCTGTGGGACTTCCGCGCCGATGAGGAGCATCGGATGACGGCAGAGGTCGGTCCCATCGTCCGCGAAGGAGATCTCGCCGTGCTGCCGATCCTCTTCGACTCCGATCATCCGGACGAGGTGAGAGTCCATGATCTGCTGGATGTCGGCATCGCCCTTCGGGAGGGTACCTCCACTCGGCAGGGATACGACCTGCGCCTCATCGACGCCGCCGCCAGGACGGTGTCGCACACCGCTGTCCTGCCCGCTGACGTCTCGGAGACGGGCTCCTTCGCCATCTCCCCACGGCCGGACTCGGTGGGCCAGGGTCGTGATCCGGCGAATTTCTATGCGGTCTTCGCCGCTCCGGAGTCGGACAGCGTGCATGTGCTGATGCGTCAGCTGGGTGCAGCCGAGGACGTGCCGGTGGTCGATGAGCCGTGGGCCGAGGATCTGCCGGATGTCCGAGACCTGATGGACGAGACGCATGTCACTCTGCAGCGCAATCACTACCCTCTCGACGTGCTGCAGGCGCGGGTGGAGCCCTTGGAGACCTACCGTGAGGGCGTCGAGCACCAGGTGGGGCGGCTGGATGGGGAGGAGCAGTCCACGGTGACCATCGCCAGCGATGTGCTCTTCGACATCGATGAGTCGGAGCTCGGTCCGGAGGCGGACGCGGTCCTGGAGGCGGCCGTCGCAGAGCTTGACGGGGCTGAGGGCGGTGCGCTGGAGATCATCGGCCACACGGATGACGTCCTCGATGAGGAGCACAACCAGGCGCTCTCCGAGGCGCGGGCGGAATCCGTCCATGACCGTCTGGAGGAGCTCACAGACCTGAGTGCCTTCGACGGCGTCTCCACGGACGGACGTGCCTTCCATGAGCCGGTGGCCTCGAACGGGACGGAGGAGGGGCGTGCGCAGAACCGTCGAGTGGAGCTGCACTTCACTCCTCCCGCGGAGCCGCAGGTCAGAGATGCTGCTGAGGCGGAGCTGCCGGAGGCCTTGGGTGCGGTGGCGCAGCACCCGGAGACGGCGGAGGCTGAGGACTTCGACATCACCGTCGACTCCGTGCGGCAGGCCGGAGATGTGTTCATCGGCAGGATCACCGTCGGTGCGACAGGGGAGTCGCAGCATTTTCAGACGGCGCTCAACCACGGGTGGGCCTCGGGCGTGGGTCCGCGAGGCCTTGCCGACGGGGAGGTGGCCGAGTCCAGTCAATGGTCGGCCTATGGGCCCACCATGATCGTTGGTGATCAGCGGTATTACCCGATGGATTACTTTCTGACGCCCTTGGAGGGAGGGCGGCTCGACGACGCTGAGAGCGCCGAGACGTTCTTCGTCCCATTGGCTGACCGCTACGTGGACGGAAGTGGCGCGGATGTCGGCACGTATGTGCGAGCAACAGTCATCTGGCCGGCCGTCGACGCCGACGAGGTCACCATCGACCTGACGCTCCCGGAGGAGTGGGAGCCGGATCGGTGGAACGTCCCCAGGGTTGATCCCTGGAGGGTCACTGAGGTGCCGGTCGAGGAGGGATGAGCAGGCCGGCGTCGGCATGGGGAAGCGGGGGCCGGAGGTGAGGGGTCCCCGGCCGCTCCGTTTCGCCAGGCTGAGCCGGAGCTGGTATCGTTGACTCGATTGTTTCTGTGTGGCAGAGGGACTCGGTCCGGGTTGCGGGGAAGTTGCGCAACGAATGCCACATTTTTGCACGCCCAGGGGCCTTTCCCGCGGATCGTGTCAGAACCGATCGCACGCGGGATCTACAGCATCCCTCAGCTCGACCGGTCTGCGGTGTGTCCGCGGAGCGTCAAGCCCGAAACCACGTATGGAGAACGCATAGTGCCTACTATCCAGCAGCTGGTGCGCAAGGGGCGCACTCCCAAGGTTGCCAAGAACAAGACCCCTGCCCTGCAGGGCAGCCCGATGCGTCGCGGTGTCTGCACCCGTGTGTACACCACGACCCCGAAGAAGCCGAACTCCGCACTCCGGAAGGTCGCCCGTGTGCGCCTGAACGGCGGCGTCGAGGTCACCGCCTACATCCCCGGCGAGGGGCACAACCTGCAGGAGCACTCGATCGTGCTCGTGCGCGGCGGTCGTGTGAAGGACCTCCCCGGTGTCCGCTACAAGATCGTCCGCGGCGCCCTCGACACCCAGGGTGTCAAGGGCCGCGGCCAGGCCCGCAGCCGCTACGGCGCGAAGAAGGAGAAGAAGTAATGCCTCGTAAGGGACCTGCTCCCAAGCGCCCGCTCGTCCAGGACCCCGTCCACGGCTCCCCGCTGGTCACCCAGCTGATCAACAAGGTGCTCGTCGACGGTAAGAAGTCCACTGCGGAGCGCATCGTCTACGGCGCCCTCGAGGGCGTCCACCAGAAGACCGGCGAGGACGCCGTGGGCGTCCTGAAGAAGGCCATGGACAACGTCCGCCCGGCCCTCGAGGTCCGCTCCCGCCGGGTCGGCGGCGCCACCTACCAGGTGCCGGTCGAGGTCAAGCCTGGACGTGCCACGGCGCTGGCCCTGCGCTGGCTGGTCGGCTACTCCAAGGACCGCCGCGAGAAGACCATGACCGAGCGTCTGATGAACGAGATCCTCGACGCCTCCAACGGCCTGGGTGCCGCGGTGAAGCGTCGTGAGGACACGCACAAGATGGCTGAGTCCAACAAGGCATTCGCCCACTACCGCTGGTGAACGGACGCCTGCGCGAGACGTCTCGTCCGCGCCCGGTCGGCCCGTCGCCCTGCGGGGCGAGGCTTCACCGGCGCGGACGGTCCGCGTAGGCTGTTCGGAGTCGGCAGCCCGCGCTGACGGCTCTGCCCTTTTGAGAGAGACCTGAGAGGACAAGGGGATCAACCGTGGCACAAGACGTGCTCACTGACCTGAAGAAGGTCCGCAACATCGGCATCATGGCGCACATCGATGCCGGTAAGACCACCACCACCGAACGCGTCCTGTTCTACACGGGCATCAACCACAAGCTGGGTGAGACCCACGACGGTGCGTCGACGACGGACTGGATGGCACAGGAGAAGGAGCGCGGCATCACGATCACCTCTGCCGCGGTGACCTGCTTCTGGGAGAACAACCAGATCAACATCATCGACACCCCGGGTCACGTGGACTTCACCGTCGAGGTGGAGCGTGCCCTGCGCGTGCTCGACGGCGCCGTCGCCGTGTTCGACGGCAAGGAGGGCGTGGAGCCCCAGTCCGAGACGGTCTGGCGCCAGGCGGACAAGTACAACGTGCCGCGCATCTGCTTCGTCAACAAGATGGACAAGCTCGGTGCGGACTTCTACTTCACCGTCGACACCATCGTCGAGCGCCTGAAGGCCAAGCCGCTGGTGCTGCAGCTGCCGATCGGCTCCGAGAGCGACTTCGTCGGCGTCGTCGACCTGCTCCACATGAAGGCCCTGGTCTGGCCGGGCGACGCCAAGGGCGACGTGTCCCTGGGTGCCGAGTATGAGACCCGGGAGATCCCCGAGGACCTGAAGGAGCGTGCGGAGGAGTACCGCAACAAGCTCGTCGAGGCCGTCGCCGAGGCCGACGAGGAGCTCATGGAGAAGTACTTCGAGGGCGAAGAGCTCACCGTCGACGAGCTCAAGACCGGAATCCGCAAGCTCACCATCGCCGGTGACGCGTACCCGGTCCTCTGCGGCTCTGCGTTCAAGAACCGCGGTGTGCAGCCGATGCTGGACGCCGTGGTCGACTACCTGCCCAGTCCGCTGGACGTGAAGGCGATGGAGGGCCACGCGCCCAACAACGAGGAGGAGATCCTCTACCGCAAGCCGAGCAAGGACGAGCCCTTCTCGGCGCTGGCGTTCAAGATCGCGGCCCACCCGTTCTTCGGGCAGCTGACCTACATCCGGGTCTACTCGGGCACGCTGACCTCCGGGGCGCAGATCTACAACACGACCAAGGGCAAGAAGGAGCGCATCGGGAAGCTCTTCCAGATGCACTCCAACAAGGAGAACCCGGTCGAAGAGGTCGTGGCGGGGCACATCTACGCGGTGATCGGTCTGAAGGACACCACCACCGGTGACACCCTGTCTGACTCGAACTCCCAGATCGTGCTCGAGTCGATGACCTTCCCGGAGCCGGTGATCTCGGTGGCCATCGAGCCGAAGTCGAAGGGTGACCAGGAGAAGCTCTCCACGGCCATCCAGAAGCTCGCGGCCGAGGACCCCACCTTCACCGTGAACCTCAACGAGGAGACCGGGCAGACCGAGATCGGCGGCATGGGTGAGCTGCACCTGGACGTGCTGGTCGACCGTATGAAGCGCGAATTCAAGGTCGAGGCCAACGTCGGCAAGCCGCAGGTCGCCTACCGCGAGACCATCCGGCAGAAGGTCGAGAAGGTCGAGTACACCCACAAGAAGCAGACGGGTGGCTCCGGCCAGTTCGCGAAGGTCCTGGTGGACTTCGAGCCGTTGGACACCTCCGAGGGCGAGCTCTACGAGTTCGAGAACGCCGTCACCGGTGGTCGCATCCCGCGGGAGTACATCCCGTCGGTGGACGCCGGGATCCAGGACGCCATGCAGCTCGGTGTGCTGGCGGGCTACCCGATGGTCGGTGTGAAGGCGACGCTGACCGATGGGCAGTACCACGACGTGGACTCCTCGGAGATGGCCTTCAAGCTGGCCGGCTCCCAGGTGTTCAAGGAAGGTGCGAGGCGCGCCAAGCCGGTGCTGCTCGAGCCGACCATGGCCGTCGAGGTCCGCACGCCTGAGGAGTACATGGGCGACGTCATCGGCGACCTCAACTCGCGCCGCGGCCAGATCCAGTCCATGGACGACGCCGCCGGTGTGAAGGTCGTCAAGGCCCTGGTGCCGCTGTCCGAGATGTTCGGCTACATCGGCGAGCTACGTTCCCGCACTCAGGGTCGTGCCGTCTTCACCATGACCTTCGACTCCTACGCCGAGGTGCCGAAGGCCGTCTCCGAGGAGATCATCGAGAAGAGCCGCGGCGAGTGAGGTGATCCCTCACTCCTGAAGCTCACCATCTGTTCCCCCGGGGCCGTCCCGGTCGCCGGGGGAGCGGGTCCTGGACGGGGCGAGCTCCGGAATCGTCCCGCCGTCCATCGTCCTGACGGGAACAGGTCACCCCGTCCCGTCGGGCATCCGGAGAATTTCACCAAACACCATGCGCCCCAGTAGACTTGCGAGAGTTTCAGCCTCGACCCACGTGCGGCTGATAGTAAGTCTTCTGACCTGACACGTTCTATAGGAGGAACCTGTGGCCAAGGCAAAGTTCGAGCGGAGCAAGCCGCACCTCAACATCGGCACCATCGGTCACGTCGACCACGGCAAGACCACCCTGACCGCCGCCATCTCCAAGGTGCTGGCCGACAAGTACCCGGACCTCAACCAGGTCAAGGACTTCGCCGGCATCGACAACGCTCCGGAGGAGCGCGAGCGCGGCATCACGATCAACGTCTCCCACGTGGAGTACCAGACGGAGAAGCGCCACTACGCGCACGTCGACGCTCCCGGTCACGCCGACTACGTGAAGAACATGATCACCGGTGCTGCCCAGATGGACGGTGCGATCCTGGTGGTCGCCGCCACTGACGGCCCGATGGCCCAGACCCGTGAGCACGTCCTCCTGGCCCGCCAGGTCGGCGTCCCCGCGCTGCTGGTCGCCCTCAACAAGGCCGACATGGTCGAGGACGAGGAGCTGCTGGACCTCGTCGAGATGGAGGTCCGCGAGCTGCTCTCCGAGCAGGAGTTCGACGGCGACAACGCTCCGGTCATCCGCACCTCCGGCCTGAAGGCTCTCGAGGGCGACGCCGAGTGGGTCAAGACCGTCGAGGACCTCATGGACGCCGTCGACGAGTTCATTCCGGAGCCGGAGCGTGACAAGGACAAGCCGTTCCTGATGCCGATCGAGGACGTCTTCACCATCACCGGCCGCGGCACTGTGGTCACCGGTCGCGCCGAGCGCGGCACCCTGAAGATCAACTCCGAGATCGAGATCGTCGGCATCCGCGAGAAGCAGAAGACCACGGTCACCGGTATCGAGATGTTCCACAAGCAGCTCGACGAGGCCTGGGCCGGCGAGAACTGCGGTCTGCTGCTGCGCGGTCTGAAGCGTGACGACGTCGAGCGCGGTCAGGTCGTGGCCGCACCCGGCTCGATCACCCCGCACACCGATTTCGAGGCGAACGTCTACATCCTGTCCAAGGATGAGGGCGGCCGACACAACCCCTTCTACACCAACTACCGTCCGCAGTTCTACTTCCGTACGACTGACGTGACCGGCGTGATCTCGCTGCCCGAGGGCACCGAGATGGTCATGCCCGGCGACAACACTGAGATGACCGTCGAGCTCATCCAGCCGATCGCCATGGAGGACGGCCTCGGCTTCGCCATCCGTGAGGGTGGCCGCACCGTCGGGTCGGGTCGTGTGACCAAGATCCTGAAGTGATCTGATCACCTCGCCTGATCCGCAGGTGGCCCTCGGCTGACGTCGAGGCGCACACCGAGGATGCACGAGAGCCCCCGATGTCCCAACGGACGTCGGGGGCTCTCGTTTTGCGCGGAGAGAGTTTTTCTGTCAAGATGGACAAGTTGCTCACGGACGAGTGCGCCCACCGAGCAGAACGTCCTGCGGCCCAGCTGCAGAAGATTCTCTCAGAGGAGCAGGAGTCCCGGCGCCGGCAGGCGCCGACGAGCTGTCGATCTTTCCCGATATCAACCCGACCCACGCGGTGTGTCCTGCTGTGCGCGGAGTTCTCCGCTCATCAAAGCGACACGCCCGACCGCGGGGGTCGGAGACCGGCAGGGCGAGCAGCCCGTCATCACGACGGGTTCGGCCTGACCGGGTTGTGCATCACGGCTTTGCCTGATGCGCAGTCCACAACTGCAGAAGGGGAGTGCCGCCGGGGCCTGTCTGGGACCGGACCGGGCGATGCCTTTTCTGGGAGCGTCATGCTCAGCCGCAGCAGTGGACTGCGAGAAGACCAGACGAAGAAGCACTGACCAGAAAGAGGCAGACGCCATGGCGGGACAGAAAATCCGCATCCGGCTGAAGTCGTATGACCACGAGGTCATCGACACCTCAGCCCGGAAGATCGTTGACACGGTCACGCGCGCAGGTGCGACGGTAGTGGGCCCGGTTCCGCTGCCGACGGAGAAGAACGTGTACGCCGTGATCCGTTCTCCCCACAAGTACAAGGACAGCCGCGAGCACTTCGAGATGCGCACCCACAAGCGCCTCATCGACATCGTCGACCCCACGCCCAAGGCGGTCGACTCGTTGATGCGTCTCGACCTGCCTGCAGATGTCAACATCGAGATCAAGCTCTGAAGCAGGGAGGTGCTGAGAGAACTATGACCAACATTTCCCGCGTCGAACTGAACGTCAAGGGACTGCTGGGCACGAAGCTCGGCATGACCCAGGTCTGGGACGAGGACAACAACCTCATCCCGGTCACTGTCGTCCAAGCCGACTCCAACGTCATCACGCAGGTCCGCACTGACGAGACCGACGGATACAACGCCGTACAGATCGGCTACGGCCAGATCGACCCGCGCAAGGTCACCAAGCCGCTGGCCGGGCACTTCGCCAAGGCCGGTGTGACCCCGCGTCGGCACCTGGTGGAGGTCCGCACCGCGGACGCCTCCGCCTACGAGGCCGGTCAGGACCTCTCTGTGGAGGCCTTCGACGCCGGCCAGAAGGTCGACGTCATCGGCAAGACCAAGGGCAAGGGCTTCGCCGGCGTCATGAAGCGTCACGGCTTCGCCGGTGTGGGTGCCTCCCACGGCCAGCACAAGAACCACCGCAAGCCGGGCGCGATCGGTGGCGCCGCCACCCCGGGCCGCGTCTTCAAGGGTGTGCGCATGGCCGGTCGGATGGGCAACGAGCGTCACACCACGCACAACCTCACCGTCCACGGCGTGGACGCCGAGAAGAACCTGCTGCTCATCAAGGGCGCCGTCCCCGGCGCCCGCGGCCAGGTCGTCCTGGTTCGCACGGCAGTGAAGGGAGCATGATCCACATGGCCAACAAGGTTTCCGTCGACCTCCCTACCGAGGTCTTCGACGCCAAGACCAACGTCGCGCTGATCCACCAGGTCGTCGTCGCACAGCAGGCCGCCGCCCGTCAGGGCACGCACAAGGTCAAGACGCGCGCCGAAGTGTCCGGGACCACCGCGAAGCCGTTCCGTCAGAAGGGGACCGGTCGTGCTCGTCAGGGCTCGATGATCGCCCCCCACATGATCGGCGGCGGCATCGTCCACGGTCCGACCCCGCGCAGCTACGCGCAGCGCACCCCGAAGAAGATGAAGGCCGCCGCTCTGCGCGGTGTCCTGTCCAACCGGGCACGCAACGGTCGGATCCACGTGGTCGACGCGCTCGTCACCGAGACGCCGTCCACCAAGGCCGCCAAGGAGGCACTGGCCTCGCTGAGCGGCCAGAACCGCAACTGGCTGGTCGTGATCGACCGCAGCGACGACGTCGCCGCGCTGTCGACCCGCAACCTGCCCAACGTCCACACGCTGTACTCGGACCAGCTGAACACCTACGACGTCGTCGTCTCCGACGACGTGGTGTTCACCCAGGCCGGCTATGACGCCTTCCTCGCGCAGCAGGCGGGCGCCGAGAAGGAGGAGACCAAGTGAGCGTCCTGACCGAGAAAGACCCCCGGGACGTGGTCATCGCACCGGTCGTCTCGGAGAAGTCCTACGGCCTGATCGACGAGGGCAAGTACACGTTCCTCGTCGACGTGAAGGCCACGAAGTCGGAGATCAAGTACGCCGTGGAGAAGATCTTCTCCGTGAAGGTCGACTCCGTGAACACGATCAACCGTTCCGGCAAGCGGAAGCGCACGCGCTTCGGCTGGGGGCAGCGCAACGACACCAAGCGCGCGATCGTGACCCTCAAAGAGGGCAACATTGACATCTTCGGAGGTCCGCTGGGCTGACGCCTGGCGGAGACCACTTAATCGAGGAAGTAGAACATGGCTATCCGTAACCTCAAGCCGACCACTCCGGGCCAGCGTGGCTCGTCGGTGGCCGACTTCGCAGAGATCACCCGGGACACCCCGGAGAAGTCCCTGCTGCGCCCGCTGTCCAAGAGCGGCGGCCGCAACAGCTCGGGCAAGATCACCACTCGTCACAAGGGTGGCGGTCACAAGCGCCAGTACCGTCTGATCGACTTCCGTCGGGCAGACAAGGACGGCGTCCCGGCCAAGGTCGCGCACATCGAGTACGACCCGAACCGCACCGCTCGCATCGCGCTGCTGCACTTCGCCGACGGGACGAAGCGCTACATCCTGGCCCCGGCCAAGCTGGAGCAGGGTGCGCCGGTGGAGTCCGGTCCGAACGCCGACATCAAGCCCGGCAACAACCTGCCGCTGCGCAACATCCCTCTGGGCACCGTGATCCACGCGGTGGAACTGCGTCCGGGCGGCGGTGCCAAGCTCGGCCGTTCCGCCGGAGCCTCCATCCAGCTGGTGGCCCGAGAGGGCAGGTTCGCCCAGCTGCGGCTGCCCTCCGGTGAGGTGCGCAACGTCGACGTCCGCTGCCGTGCGACCGTCGGTCAGGTGGGCAACGCCGAGCAGTCCAACATCAACTGGGGCAAGGCCGGCCGCAACCGGTGGAAGGGCATCCGCCCGACCGTCCGCGGTGTGGTCATGAACCCGATCGACCACCCGCACGGTGGTGGTGAGGGCAGGACCTCCGGCGGACGCCACCCGGTGAACCCGAACGGCAAGCCCGAGGGTCGCACCCGTCGCCCCAACAAGGAGAGCGACAAGCTCATCGTGCGTCGCCGTCGTACCAAGAACAAGCGATAGGAGCCTGGAGACATGCCACGCAGCTTGAAGAAGGGCCCCTTCGTTGATCAGCACCTGTACCTGAAGGTCGTCGCTGAGAACGAAAAGGGCACCAAGAACGTCATCAAGACCTGGTCCCGCCGTTCCATGATCATCCCGGACATGCTCGGCCACACCATCGCCGTGCACGACGGTCGCAAGCACATCCCGGTGTTCATCACCGAGTCGATGGTCGGGCACAAGCTCGGCGAATTCGCTCTGACCCGCACGTACCGCGGCCATGTGAAGGACGACAAGAAGGGCAAGCGTCGCTGATCCCGTGCAAGGGATGAGTGAACGTGAGCCTCTTCTATCGAGAGACGAGAGAAGGAAAGCAATGGAAGCCAAGGCAATTGCGCGCTACCTGCGTGTGACGCCTATGAAGGCCCGGCGCGTCGTCGACCTTGTCCGCGGCAAGCAGGCAAACGAGGCACTGGCGATTCTCCAGTTCGCCCCGCAGGCTGCCTCTGAGCCGGTGTACAAGGTGGTCGCGTCCGCTCTGGCGAATGCTCGCCAGCACGCCGACAAGGCCGGTGTCGCCTTCAACGAGGACGACTACTACGTCACCGAGGCCCGTGTGGACGAGGGACCGACCATGAAGCGGTTCCGGCCGCGTGCCCAGGGTCGGGCATACCGCATCAACAAGCGCACCAGCCACGTCAGCGTCGTGGTCGGTACGGAAGAGAAAGGTGGGGATCAGTAGTGGGACAGAAGATCAACCCCAATGGTTTCCGTCTGGGCATCACCACTGACCACGTCTCCCACTGGTACGCCGACTCGAACAAGCCGGGTCAGCGCTACAAGGACTTCGTGAAGGAAGACGTCCAGATCCGGGAGCTGCTCAACAAGAGCGTCGAGCGCGCCGGCATCTCCAAGGTCGAGATCGAGCGCACTCGTGACCGCGTCCGGGTGGACATCCACACGGCCCGGCCGGGCATCGTGATCGGTCGCCGGGGTGCCGAGGCCGACCGCATCCGCGGGGAGCTCGAGAAGCTCAGCGGCAAGCAGATCCAGCTGAACATCCTCGAGGTGAAGAACCCCGAGACCGACGCTCAGCTGGTCGCCCAGGGTGTGGCCGAGCAGCTCGCCTCGCGCGTGGCGTTCCGCCGTGCGATGAAGAAGGCCATCTCCTCGGCGATGCGTGCCGGGGCCAAGGGCATCCGTATCCAGTGCGCCGGTCGTCTGGGCGGCGCCGAGATGTCCCGTTCGGAGTTCTACCGTGAGGGTCGCGTGCCGCTGCACACCCTGCGGGCGAACATCGACTTCGGCCGGCACGAGGCCAAGACGACCTTCGGTCGCATCGGCGTCAAGGTCTGGGTCTACAAGGGTGACCTGACCGACAAGGAGCTGGCCGCACAGCAGGCCGCCCAGCCCTCGGGGCGTGGCGGTCGCGGCGGTCGTGGCGGCCCCGGTGGTCGTGGCGGCCCGGGCGGCGGTGAGCGTCGTCGTCGTGGCGGTCGCAGCCGTGACGAGCAGGCTCAGCCCCAGGGCGCCGAGTCTGGTGCAGAAGGAGGTCAGGGCTGATGTTGATGCCCCGTCGAGTCAAGTACCGCAAGCCGCACAAGCCCAAGCGTCGCGGCCAGGCCAAGGGTGGCACCGAGCTCGCCTTCGGTGAGTACGGGATCCAGGCCCTGAGCCACTCCTACGTGACGAACCGGCAGATCGAGTCGGCACGTATCGCGATGACCCGCTACATCAAGCGAGGCGGAAAGGTGTGGATCAACATCTACCCGGACCACCCGCTGACCAAGAAGCCCGCGGAGGTCCGTATGGGCTCCGGCAAGGGCTCGCCCGAGTGGTGGGTCGCCAATGTCAAGCCCGGACGCGTGATGTTCGAGCTGTCCGGTGTCAGCGAAGAGGTCGCCAAGGAGGCCCTGCGTCTGGCAATCCACAAGCTGCCGATGAAGGCACGCGTGATCAGTCGAGAGAGTGGTGAGTGACGATGGCAGTTGGATCCAAGGATCTGACGGTTGAGAAGCTCTCGACCATGGATGAGGCTGCGCTGGCTGACCAGCTGCGCAGCGCCAAGGAGGAGCTGTTCAACCTGCGCTTCCAGTCCGCCACCGGTCAGCTGGAGAACTCCAGTCGTCTGAAGGCCGTCAAGCGGGACATCGCCCGGATCTACACGGTCCTCCGGGAGCGTGAGCTGGGCATCCGCGAGATGGTCGGCGCCGAGGCGGAGTCCACTGAAGAGAAGGCTGAGGACTGATCATGAGCGAGAACAGCACAGAAGCACAGGGCACGGAGCGCAACTACCGCAAGAACCTCCGCGGTGTCGTCGTGTCCGACAAGATGGACAAGACCATCGTGGTCGAGGTCGAGGACCGCCGCAAGCACTCCCTGTACGGGAAGGTGATGAAGCGGCACTCGAAGTTCAAGGCCCACGACGAGAACGGTGAGGCCGGCATCGGCGACACCGTGCAGATCTCGGAGACTCGCCCGCTCTCGGCGACCAAGCGCTGGCGTCTGGTGCGGATCATCGAGAAGGCCAAGTGATCATCAGCTGATGATCGTCTGCTGCGAGGCCTCGTCAGAGCCGCCGCAGCGGCCCCGGCTGTGAGAGCCGGACATCGTTCGGGACCCGACTCACCCTCGTGAGTTGGGTCCCGAACTGTTTTCAGGTATGATATTGAGGCTGTGCGCCCTTATAGCGGGACCATCCATCTCGCGGGCCCTCATCGCCGGCTGTGAAGCCGGGAGGGTCGAGGAAAGCGCATGTCCCCCAAGGCCGCCTCGGCCCCGTGGACAGTGACAGATCGCGCCTGACGCGATGGACCACGGGGGTAAGCGGCGGGGGAGTGTTCCCGAAGAAGTTCCGCAAGGCTCGTCGGATGGACGACGAGAACCGGCGAGACGACAGGAGATAACTACGTGATCCAGCAGGAATCGCGGCTGAAGATCGCTGACAACACCGGTGCCAAGGAAATCTTGGTCATCCGTGTTCTCGGCGGTTCCGGACGCCGTTACGCAGGCATCGGCGACACGTTCGTCGCCACCGTCAAGGACGCCATCCCCGGCGGAAACGTCAAGAAGGGCGACGTCATCAAGGCTGTGCTCGTCCGTTCCAAGAAGAAGACCCGCCGTCACGACGGCTCCTACATCAGCTTCGATGAGAACGCTGCCGTCATCCTCAAGGGTGACACTCCGGAGCCCCGCGGCACCCGAATCTTCGGGCCGGTGGGTCGTGAGCTGCGCGACAAGAAGTTCATGAAGATCGTCTCGCTCGCGCCGGAGGTGCTCTGACTCATGGCAAAGATCAAGAAGGACGACCTCGTCCAGGTGCTCAGCGGCAAAGACCGCGGCAAGCAGGGCAAGGTCCTCGAGGTGCAGCCCGCCAAGGAACGGGTCGTCGTCGAGGGCGTCAACCGTGTGAAGCGTCACCTCCGTGCCGGCCAGTTCGGCAGCACCGAGGGAGGCATCGTCGAGTCCGAAGCCCCCCTCCACATCTCCAACGTCGCCGTGGTGGACCCGGAGTCGGGCAAGCCCACCCGTGTCGGCTACCGGGAGGAGACCGTCGAGCGTGACGGCCGCACCAAGACGGTGCGGGTCCGCTACGCCAAGGCCTCCGGAAAGGACCTGTGATGACCGAGGTGCAGAGCGTGACTGAGAAGATCACCCCCCGTCTGAAGACCAAGTACCGCTCCGAGATCCGCGATGCCCTGCAGAGCGAGTTCGGCTACGGCAACGTCATGGAGATCCCCGGCCTGGTGAAGGTCGTGGTGAACATGGGCGTCGGCGAGGCCGCACGCGACTCCAAGATCATCGACGGCGCGGTGCGTGACCTGACCAACATCACCGGCCAGAAGCCGAAGGTGACTCGTGCCCGCAAGTCCATCGCGCAGTTCAAGCTGCGTGAGGGTCAGCCGATCGGTACGCACACCACCTTGCGCGGCGACCGCATGTGGGAGTTCATCGACCGCCTGGTCACGCTGGCGCTCCCGCGCATCCGTGACTTCCGCGGCCTGAGCCCCAAGCAGTTCGACGGCAACGGCAACTACACGTTCGGTCTGACCGAGCAGTCGGTGTTCCATGAGATCGATCAGGACAAGATCGACCGCGCCCGCGGCATGGACATCACCGTGGTGACCACCGCCAAGACCGACGACGAGGGCCGCGCGCTGCTGAAGGCGCTCGGCTTCCCCTTCAAGACCGAACAGTAATCACTACGCCGCAGGTCCTTTCACCAGAGGTTCCGTCACCGCCGGCCCGGCCGGTGGCGATGCGTTCCTTCGGAGATCGGAAACCGCGGCGAGGAAGGGCACACGCCCCACATGACAATGACTGATCCAGTCGCAGACATGTTGACTCGTCTGCGCAACGCCAACTCGGCCTTCCACGACCAGGTCTCCATGCCCAGCTCCAAGCTGAAGGTGCGGGTGGCCGACATCCTCAAGGCCGAGGGTTACATCACCGAGTGGCGCGAGGAGGAGGCCGAGGTCGGCAAGACCTTGGTCATCGACCTCAAGTTCGGCCCGAACCGTGAGCGTTCGATCGCCGGCCTGCGCCGCATCTCGAAGCCCGGTCTCCGGGTGTACGCGAAGTCCAACAACCTCCCGCACGTGCTGGGCGGCCTGGGCATCGCGATCCTGTCCACCTCTTCCGGTCTGCTCACGGACCGGCAGGCTGCCAAGAAGGGCGTCGGCGGGGAAGTCCTCGCCTACGTCTGGTAACCGGAAGGAGTCGAAGCACAATGTCACGCATCGGTCGTCTTCCGATCACCATCCCTGCCGGCGTCGAGGTCTCCCTCGACGGCCGTGATATCTCCGTGAAGGGCCCCAAGGGTGAGCTTCACCGGACCCTCTCCGAGGGCATCATCGTCACCATCGAGGAGGGCACCATCACGGTGACCCGCCCCGATGATGAGCGTGAGTCCCGCTCGCTGCACGGTCTGACCCGCACCCTGATCAACAACATGATCATCGGTGTGACCGAGGGCTACACCAAGAAGCTCGAGATCGTCGGCACCGGTTACCGTGTGCAGGCCAAGGGTTCGGACCTCGAGTTCGCCCTGGGCTACTCGCACCCGGTCCCGGTCTCCGCCCCTGAGGGCATCACCTTCCAGGTCGAAGGTGCCAACAAGCTCGCGGTCTCCGGCATCGACAAGCAGCAGGTCGGCGAAGTCGCCGCCAACATCCGCAAGCTGCGCAAGCCCGACCCGTACAAGGGCAAGGGCGTGCGCTACGAGGGCGAGCAGATTCGCCGCAAGGCCGGAAAGGCAGGTAAGTAACGCATGGCTATTGGTATCAAGGGCAAGTCGAAGTCCGCTGCCCGCGGCCGTCGTCACCTCCGCCTGCGCAAGCGGATCAGCGGTTCCGCCGAGCGTCCGCGCCTGGTGGTCACCCGTTCCGCTCGCCACATGGTGGCTCAGGTCGTCGACGACGACCGCAGCCGGACCCTGGTGTCCGCCACCACGATGGAGGCGGACCTGCGCAGCTCGGACGCTGACAAGACCGCCAAAGCGAAGAAGGTCGGCGAGCTGATCGCTGAGCGCGCCCAGGCTGCCGGCATCGAGGCCGTGGTCTTCGACCGCGGCGGCAACAAGTACCACGGTCGCGTGGCCGCCGTCGCCGACGGCGCTCGGGAGGGTGGTCTGAAGCTGTGAGTGAGAACACCGACAACACTGTGAAGGACTCATCTGTGACTGAGGCCAACGAGAACGCCGCCCAGGCTGCTCAGCAGCCGCAGGTCGGCGAGACCCAGCAGGCCGCCGAGAAGAGCTCCGGCCGTGACGAGCGTGGCGGCCGTGGTGGCCGTGGGCGCGGTCGCGGCGAAGGCCGGGGACGTGGTGGCCGCGAGGACGACCGGGACAAGTTCCTCGAGCGCGTCGTGACCATCAACCGCGTCTCCAAGGTCGTCAAGGGCGGTCGTCGCTTCAGCTTCACCGCGCTGGTCGTCGTCGGCGACGGCGACGGCATGGTCGGCGTGGGCTACGGGAAGGCCAAGGAGGTCCCCGCCGCGATCCAGAAGGGCGTGGAGGAGGCCAAGAAGAACTTCTTCCGCGTGCCGCGCGTCGGCTCCACCATCCCGCACCTGGTCAAGGGCGAGGACGCCGCCGGCGTCGTGCTGCTGCGTCCGGCCTCGGCCGGTACCGGTGTGATCGCCGGTGGTCCCGTCCGCGCCGTGCTGGAGTGCGCCGGCATCCATGACGTGCTCACCAAGTCCATGGGCTCGGTGAACGCGATCAACATCGTGCATGGCACCATCGACGCCCTGAAGCAGCTCGAGGAGCCCCAGGCCGTGGCCGCCCGCCGCGGCAAGGCCCTCGACGAGGTCGCACCGGCCCCGATGGTCCGCACCATGGAGGCGGACCGCGAGGCTCGTGCGCAGAAGGCAGGTGCATGAGGGTGACTGTCAACTACACCACCGCGAAGAACCTGGTCCCCAGCGACAGCACGCTGGAGATAACCCAGAAGAAGTCCACCATCGGCGCCACGCCGAAGCACCGTGACACCCTGCGTTCGCTGGGTCTGAAGCGGATCGGCCACACTGTGGTCCGGGACGCCGATGCGGTCACCGTGGGCATGCTGAACTCAGTGAAGCATCTCGTGAATGTTGAGGAGGGCAAGTGATGGCAGAGAACAACGCTGCCGAGTCCGAGGTCCTCAAGGTCCACGACCTGCGTCCGGCCCCCGGCTCCAAGAAGGCCCGCACCCGTGTGGGCCGTGGTGAGGCGTCCAAGGGCAAGACGGCAGGCCGCGGCACCAAGGGCACCAAGGCCCGCTACCAGGTCCGCGCCGGCTTCGAGGGTGGGCAGCTGCCGCTGCACATGCGTCTTCCGAAGCTGCGCGGCTTCAAGAACCCGAACCGGGTCGAGTTCTCCCCGGTGAACCTGTCCACGCTCGGGGAGCTCTTCCCCGACGGCGGCGAGGTCACCCCGGAGATCCTGGTCGCCAAGGGTGTGGCCAAGAAGGGTCGCCCGGTGAAGGTGCTCGGCACCGGTGACGTCTCCGCCGCGCTGCAGGTGAAGGCTCACGCCTTCTCCGCATCCGCGCAGGAGAAGATCACCGCGGCCGGCGGTTCGGTCGCCAGGCTGGACCTGCGTCCGGCTCCGGCTCAGGACTGAACGGCCCATCGCTGATCCATGACGGCCCCCGTCGCGTGCGACGGGGGCCGTCGTGCATCCGTTTCCCATCCATCGTTCGCCGCGCTGAGACCGTTGAGGACGCCTGACGGGGCATTGGGCCCCGGCAGGATTCTCACCGGCCGCGCATGTGACGTTAGTATGGCTACTTGTGTGGCCGCCGCACTCCGGCGGCTCCGCACCATCGCCATGCCGAGGCACCATCCACAGGAGGACGCTTGTTCAGCGCACTAGCCAGGGTGTTCAAGACGCCCGACCTGCGCCGTAAGATCTGGTTCACGATCGGGATCATCACGATCTACCGCATCGGGGCCTTCATCCCGGCCCCCGGGGTGGACTACGGCGCTGTCCAGCAGTGCCTGGCGCTGTTCGACCAGGAGGGGGGCGTCTACTCCTTCGTCAACATGTTCTCCGGCGGAGCGATGCTGCAGGTCTCCGTCTTCGCACTGGGGATCATGCCCTACATCACCGCGGCCATCATCGTGCAGCTGCTGCGCGTGGTCATCCCGCGCTTCGAGACGCTGCAGCGGGAGGGCCCGCAGGGTCAGGCGAAGCTGACGCAGTACACGCGGTACCTGACCATCGGTCTGGCCACGCTGAACGCCACCACGCTGGTGGCCACCGCACGCACCGGTGCGCTGCTGGGCTGCGACATCCCGATCATCCCGGACGACTCCCTGTGGGTCATCGTCCTGATGATCCTGGTGATGACCTCCGGTGTCGCGCTGATCATGTGGCTCGGTGAGCAGATCACCGAGCGTGGGGTCGGCAACGGCATGTCGATCCTGATCTTCGTCTCCATCGCCGCCGGCTTCCCGGGCGCGATGGGCGAGATCTGGACTGTGCAGGGCTGGCGCACCTTCGCCCTGGTGATGCTCATCGGTCTGGTGACCATTACGGCAGTGGTCTTCGTGGAGCAGTCCCAGCGCCGTGTGCCGGTGCAGTACGCGAAGCGCCAGGTGGGGCGCCGCACGGTCGGTGGGACCTCCACCTACATCCCGATCAAGGTGAACATGGCCGGGGTGATCCCGGTGATCTTCTCCTCCTCGGTGCTGATGCTTCCCTCGGTGTACCTGCAGTTCAACCAGCCGGCTCCGGGGGAGGAGCTCGGATGGTTCGCCGAACTCATCCAGACATACTTCGGCGGCGGCACCCACCCGGTCTACATGGCCGTGTTCTTCCTGCTGACGATCGGCTTCACGTACTTCTACGTGACCATCACGTTCAATCCGAACGAGGTCGCGGAGAACATGCGCAAGTACGGCGGCTTCATCCCGGGCATCCGAGCCGGTCGACCCACGGAGAGCTACTTGGCGTACGTGATCTCCCGGATCACCTTCCCCGGCTCGCTGTACCTGGGCTTCATCGCCCTGATCCCGCTGATCGCCTTCGTGCTGATCGGTGCCAGCCAGAACTTCCCGTTCGGCGGCACGTCCATCCTCATCATGGTGGGTGTGGGTCTGACCACGGTGAAGCAGATCAACGCTCAGATGGAACAGAGGAACTACGAAGGGCTGCTGCGATGACGCGTATGCTGATCGTCGGACCTGCGGGGTCCGGCAAGGGAACCCAGTCGAAGAGGATCGCCGAGGAGCTGGGCATCGTGGCCATCTCCACCGGAGACATCTTCCGGGCCAACATCAAGGGCCAGACCGCACTGGGCCAGGAGGCGCAGAAGTACGTCGACGCCGGTGAGCTTGTGCCGGACTCGGTCACCAATCGCATGGTCGAGGACCGGCTCTCCTGGGAGGACGCTGCGGGCGGCTTCCTGCTCGACGGCTACCCGCGCAACCGCACCCAGGTCACCGCTCTGGACGGGATGCTCTCCCGTCTGGGGGTGGAGCTCGACGTCGTGCTGGAGCTCACCGCCGACCGCGAGGAGCTGACCCAGCGGCTGAAGAAGCGCGCGGAGATCGAGGGGCGTGAGGACGACGCCGACGAGTCCGCGATCCGCCGCCGTCTGGAGCTCTTCGAGACAGAGACGGCCCCGATGATCGCCGAGTACGACTCCCGGGGCCTGCTCCGTCAGGTCGACGGGCTGGGTGAGATCGACCAGGTCTATGGACGCATCATGGAAGCGATCCGCGGCTGATGTTCTCCCGTCCCCGCGTCGAGCTCAAGACGCCCGAGCAGCTGGCCTCTATGGACGCCGCAGGTTCGGTGCTGTGTGAGGCGCTCGACGCCGCTGTCGCCGCCGCCGAGCCGGGACGCACGACGGCGGAGCTCGATGCGGTCTTCGCTGAGGTGCTCGCCGCTCACGAGGCGAAGCCGAACTTCCTGAACTACCACGGCTTCCCCGGGCACATCTGCACCTCGGTCAATGAGGAGGTCGTGCACGGCATCCCCGGTGACCGGATCCTCAACGCAGGGGATGTGCTGAAGATCGACGGCGGCTGCATCATCGATGGCTGGCACTCCGACTCGGCACGCACCGTCATCCTGGGCTCTTCTGAGACGGGCACGGCCGACGCCGGCGACGAGCGGCTCTCGGAGATCACCCGCCAGGCGATGTGGCGGGGGATCGCAGCCTTCGCCACGGCCCGCCATGTCGGGGAGATCGGCGAGGCCATCGAGGAGCATGTCGTCTCCCAGACAGGAGCGCCCCTCGGCATCCTGGAGGACTATGTCGGCCACGGGATCGGCTCGGCGATGCACCTGCCGCCGGACGTCTTCAACTACGCCACCGGCATGAAGGGCACCAGGATCAAGCCCGGGCTGGCGCTGGCCATCGAACCGATGCTCACGCGCGGCGGGATCGAGACCCGGGTGCTCGACGACGACTGGACTGTGGTGACCGAGGACGGCACCCGTGCCAGCCAGTGGGAGCACTCGGTCGCCCGACACGACGGGGGAATCTGGGTGCTGACGGCACCCGACGGAGGAGCCTCCGAACTCGAGCCGCTCGGGGTCTCCCCAGTGCCGATCCGGTGACCCCGATCCGCTGACGTCTCGACGAATTGCCGGGTCGACGCGGTCTCAGGTACTATTGACTGCTGGTTGTCTCTGTGGTTCAGCCGTGCCTGCAGACCGGCGGGCGTCCTGCGTCCCCGGTCCCCGGGACGGCGGGGCCCAGCGGCGTCTGTCAGAAACAGAACCAGATTCTCCCGGCCCGCACAGGTGTGCGGCGGCATCATTCCTCATGATCACGGGTCAGGCGGTGCGTTGCGCCGTCCTGGACCGGGTCGGTGGGCGCCGTCGTCCTCATGCTCATGCAGGCGCCAGACGGGGGAGTCGCGAACGGTGTGGAGCATATGGGTAAAAAAGAAGGTGTGATCGAGGTGGAGGGCCGCGTGACCGAGGCCCTCCCCAACGCGATGTTCCGTGTGCGTCTGGAGAACGACCACGTGGTACTTGCCACGATCTCGGGCAAGATGCGCCAGCACTACATCCGGATCCTCCCCGAGGATCGGGTCGTGGTGGAGATGAGCCCGTATGACCTCAACCGTGGACGTATCGTCTACCGCTACAAGTAAAGAGGAAAGCCATGAAGGTTCACCCCAGCGTGAAGCAGATCTGCTCTGACTGCAAGGTGATCCGCCGCAACGGCGTGATCCGTGTGATCTGCAAGAACCCGCGCCACAAGCAGCGCCAGGGCTGAGCTCCTCACCTTCTGCACACGATGAAGTGAGGGCGCCTGCGCGTTCGACCCACAGCTCAATGATGAATGGCAGTGCAGTCCGTGGATGAGCTGCATGGACACACCTCCGGTTGCCGAAGGCCGGAGACCCGATGACGGTGTCACCTCCGACACCGGATGCCGCCGATGCCCGCATCGGCGGATCCCAGAGGGAACGCACTGCTGAAGACCTTCGGACAGGAAAGAGGAGGACTGCCACATGGCACGTCTGGCTGGTGTGGACATCCCGCGCGAGAAGCGCACGGTGATCGCACTCACTTACATCTACGGCGTCGGCAAGACCCGCGCCAAGCTGGCCATCGAGGCCACCGGGATCGACCCGGAGACTCGCGTCAAGGACCTGACTGACGAGCAGCTGGTCGCTCTGCGTGACTACATCGAAGGCAGCTTCACCGTCGAGGGTGACCTCCGCCGTGAAGTCGCCGCCGACATCCGCCGCAAGGTCGAGATCGGTTCCTACCAGGGCCTGCGCCACCGTCGTGGCCTGCCGGTCCGCGGTCAGCGCACCAAGACCAATGCCCGCACCCGCAAGGGTCCGAAGAGGACCGTCGCAGGCAAGAAGAAGTAGTTCGGCGTGATGTCCGCGCCCGTCCGTCCCACGGACCGGTCGGCACACGCAGATCAGACCAACTGAGTCACGGAGAGAGTATGCCCCCCAAGACACGTGCAGCGGCTCGCAAGCCGCGCCGCAAGGCCAGCAAGAACATCACCCAGGGCCAGGCCCACATCAAGTCCACCTTCAACAACACGATCGTCTCCATCACGGATCCCACCGGCGCCGTGATCTCGTGGGCGTCGTCGGGCGAGGTGGGGCACAAGGGTTCCCGCAAGTCCACCCCGTACGCCGCGCAGATGGCCGCCGAGCAGGCCGCCAAGCGTGCCCAGGAGCACGGCATGCGCAAGGTCGACGTCTTCGTCAAGGGCCCGGGTTCCGGTCGGGAGACCGCCATCCGCTCCCTGCAGGCCGCCGGCCTCGAGGTCGGGTCCATCTCGGACGTCACCCCGAGCGCGCACAACGGCTGCCGGCCGCCGAAGCGCCGTCGCGTCTGAGCGACCTTCGACAGGACACCGAACTCCGCCGCGGCCTGACGGGCCGCGGCGGAGCTGAGCATCATCATCGCTGAGATTGCGTCATATAGCGGATGCACTCTGAAAGGAACCATCAGTGCTCATTGCACAGCGCCCCACGCTGACCGAAGAAGTCGTCGCAGAGAATCGTTCGCGCTTCGTCATCGAGCCCCTGGAGCCGGGATTCGGCTACACCCTGGGAAACTCGTTGCGTCGCACCCTGCTCTCCTCCATTCCTGGTGCCGCGGTGACCAGCATCCGGATCGACGGTGTGCTCCACGAGTTCACGACCATCGCCGGTGCGAAGGAGGACGTCACTGAGCTCGTCCTCAACGTCAAGCGGCTCTCGGTCTCCTCAGAGCATGACGAGCCCGTCGTCGCCTACCTCCGCAAGGAGGGCCCGGGCGAGGTCACCGCTGCCGACATCACGCCGCCGGCCGGCGTGGAGATCCACAACCCGGAGCTCCACCTGGCCACTCTCAACGAGGACGGCAAGCTCGACATGGAGCTGACCGTCGAGCGTGGCCGCGGCTATGTCTCGGCCTCGCAGAACAAGGCGGGCGACTCGGAGATCGGCCGGATTCCGGTCGACTCCATCTACTCGCCGGTCCTGAAGGTGAGCTTCAAGGTCGAGGCGACCCGTGTCGAGCAGCGCACCGACTTCGACAAGCTCATCGTCGACGTCGAGACCAAGCCGTCCGTCGCGCCGCGTGACGCCCTGGCCTCGGCCGGGACCACGCTGGTCGAGCTCTTCTCGCTGGCCCGTGAGCTCAACGTCGCCGCGGAGGGCATCGAGATCGGCCCGTCGCCGACCGATGCGGCCCTGGCGGCGGACATGGCGTTGCCGATCGAGGACCTCGAGCTGACCGTGCGGTCCTACAACTGCCTCAAGCGCGAGGGCATCCACACGGTCGGTGAGCTCGTGGCACGCTCCGAGGCAGATCTGATGGACATCCGGAACTTCGGAGCGAAGTCCATCGACGAGGTCAAGGACAAGCTCACCGAGCTCGGACTGTCCCTGAAGGACTCTCCGGCGGGCTTCGACCCGACGGCGGCCCGCTTCCAGGAGGCGGGCGAGGGCGAGTACCTCGAGGGCGAGCAGCAGTTCTGAGGAACTGACGCACACGACACCATCTGCGCGTCGCGGGGGCTGTGACCCGGCGGCGCACCATCCAAGGAGAACGAGACCATGCCTACCCCCACCAAGGGACCGCGCCTGGGCGGCAGCCCGTCGCACGAGAAGATGATGCTGCAGAACCTCTCTGTCAGCCTGTTCGAGCACCGCTCGATCACCACGACGGTGACGAAGGCCAAGCGCCTGCGCCCCTTCGCCGAGCGTCTGATCACCATCGCGAAGAAGGGCGACCTCGCGGCTCGCCGCCAGGTGGTCGGCCAGCTCAGTGCCAAGAACGCCACCAACCAGGCGGTCGTCCACGAGCTGTTCACCGTGATCGCCCCGGCCATGGCCGAGCGCGAGGGCGGCTACACCCGCATCACCAAGATCGGAAACCGGAAGGGCGACAACGCCCCGATGGCCGTCATCGAGCTGGTGATGGAGCCCGTCTCCCCGAAGCAGGCTGTGGTGAAGGAGGCCGAGCAGGCCGCCGCAGCGACGCCGGAGGAGCCGGTCGAGGATGCCACCGCCGAGGAGACTCCCGCTGAGGAGACTCCCGCCGAGGAGACCGAGGACAAGTGAGTCCCCGGGGTGTGAGCGCCCCGTGAGTCATCTGCGCCGGCCTCCGGCGCGTCCAGGAGCCCCCGAGTCCCGTGCAGGGACTCGGGGGCTCCTGTCTGTCGCGGCCCGTCCCCGTCTGCCGGATACGCTGGAGATCATGGCAGACGTGAGGATCCGACTCGACTTGGCCTACGACGGCGGCGCCTACCGCGGCTGGGCCGCCCAACCGGGGCTGCGCACTGTGGAAGGCGTGCTCACCGAGGCGCTGGCCACTCTGGTCCGCCGACCGGTGCGGGTCGTCGTCGCCGGGCGCACCGATGCGGGAGTGCACGCGCGCGGGCAGGTGGTGCATCTGGATATGACGCGCCCCGAGTGGGAGGGACTCTCGCGGGGGCGGGACATCGCTCCTGACGAGGCGATCCTGCGCAGGCTGGCGGGGGTGCTGTCCCGGGAGGGCGGGGCCGTGGTGGTGCACGCGGCCGCCGTGGTCCCGCAGGCATTCGACGCCCGGTTCTCGGCGCTGAGCCGCACCTACAGCTACCGGATCGCCGATCGTCCCGGACTGCGGGACCCCCTGCGCCGCGGGGACACGGCCTGGCATCGGGCGCCGCTCGATGACGTCCTGATGTCTGCCGAGACCTCGGGGGTGCTCGGGCTGCACGACTTCGGCAGCTTCTGCCGCCCGCGGGAGACCGGCACCACAGTGCGGGAGCTGCACGAGTTCACCGTCGCCCGGGGCGAGGACGGGGTGATCACGGCTCGGCTGACCGCTGATGCGTTCTGCCACCACATGGTGCGTGCCCTGATCGGCGCCACGCTGGACGTGGGGGAGGGCCGGCGTGCACCCGGCTGGCTGATGCACCGGCTGGGCGCACCTGCCTGGGACGCTGCGGTGCGCCTGGCTCCGCCGCACGGACTGGTGCTGGAGTCTGTGGACTACCCGCCGGAGGGGCAGATGGCCGCGCGCGCGGAGCAGACACGAGCGACCCGCCCGACCTCCTCAACCTGACCGGTGCGGGGCGGAGGCAGCGGCTGGCGAGAGCCGGACCACCAGTGATGTGATCTTTCACACGCAGTGGGCGGGATCACGGGACGGCGTGTGCTCCCGCTCCCGCGTCGGCATGCGGAACGGCCGGACATCGTTGCTGCTCAGGGGCGTGAAAGCGCTTCCCGACCGGTGCGGTAGTGTGCCACAGTCCGCGGTGCTCGCGCCCTGGGGCGGCGGGTGCGGCCGACTGGTCGAATACTGTGCCGACGCGAAGGACCACCATCTGATGAGCACCACCATCCGTTCCCAGGACCCCACGGTCACCGCGGTGACATGGGTCGTGCTGGTCGCCGCTTTCGGCGGCTTCCTCTTCGGATTCGACACCGCCGTCATCAACGGCGCCGTCGGAGCCATCCAGGACACCTTCGGCCTCTCAGAGGTGCTGATCGGCTTCACCGTCTCCTCTGCGCTGCTGGGCTGCATGGTCGGCGCCTGGATCGGCGGCGCGCTCTCCGACCGTCTCGGCCGTGTCCGCGCCATGATCCTCGCGGCCGGCGCGTTCTTCGTCTCCGCGCTGGGCTCCGGCCTGGCGGTGGACACGGTGGACCTGATCATCTGGCGCGTGCTCGGCGGCATCGGCGTCGGCATGGCCTCGGTCATCGCCCCCGCCTACATCGCTGAGGTCGCGCCCACCACGTTGCGCGGACGTCTCGGCTCGCTGTGGCAGATGGCCATCGTCATCGGGATCTTCGCCGCCGCCGTCTCCAACGCCTTCATCTCCAATCTGGCCGGCGGGGCGTCCGGGGAGCTGTGGTTCGGCGTGGACGCCTGGCGCTGGATGTTCCTCATCGAGGCGATCCCCGCGTTGATCTACGGCCTGCTGGCCACCTCCATCCCGGAATCGCCGCGCTACCTGGTCTCCCGCGGTGACGACACCCGTGCCGCCCAGGTGCTCCGCGACGTCGTCGGCCTCACCGGGGAGGCCGAGATCCGCGAGAAGATCGCCGAGATCACCCGCACCATCAACCGGGAGTCCCGTCAGCGTCTCCTCGACCTCCTCGTCTCCGGCAAGGCCATGCCCATCGTGTGGGTCGGCCTGGGACTTGCGGTCTTCCAGCAGTTCGTGGGCATCAACGTGATCTTCTACTACTCGAACACGCTGTGGCAGTCGGTGGGCATTCCCGAGGACCGGTCGTTCCTGATTCAGGTCATCACCACGTTGGTGAACATCTTCGCCACTGTGATCGGCATCATCATCGTGGACAAGGTGGGTCGCCGCATCCCGCTGGCCGTCGGATCGGCCGGCATGGCCCTGGGGCTGGGGATGATGGCCGTGGCCTTCTCGCAGGCCGTCACCGTGGGCGATGACGTCCAGCTGCCGGGCGCGTGGGGTGTGGTCGCGCTGATCTCGGCGAACGTGTTCGTGCTGTTCTTCGGCGCCACCTGGGGCCCGTTCATGTGGGTGCTGCTGGGCGAGATGTTCCCCAACCGCATCCGCGCCATCGCCCTGGGTGTGACGGCCTCGGCCAACTGGGCGGCGAACTTCGCGATCTCGACGATCTTCCCCTCTATGGCGGAGCTTTCGCTGGTCTTCGCCTACGGCTTCTATGCGGTCTCGGCGCTGCTGTCCCTGGTCTTCGTGCTCAAGTGGGTGCCGGAGACCAAGGGGCGGGAGCTCGAGGACATGGCGGAGGGCGCCCATTCGGCGCATCGCTGATCCTGTTCCGCTGACCCCGGCCCTCGGTGTCAGGGGGCTGGTGAGCCCGCTCAGCCGTCGATGACGGCGACCAGCTCGTCGAGGAAGCTGGAGAAGTCCTGCCCGCGGCGCAGCAGCCGCTGCACTGATTCGCGTTCGCTGAAGACCTCCACCAGCTGCTCGAAGACCGTCTGGAAGGCTTCGCGCTCCTCCTCGCTGAAGGCCACCAGCGCCACCACCTGGACGCGGGTGTCTCCCCACGGGACGGAGCCCTCGGCGATGCCCAGCGCGATGGCGGTCCTGCTGGCGGTCATCTGCAGCGCGTGTGGCACGGCCAGCGCCTCGGTGAACGCGGTCGAGGAGAGCCGTTCGCGTTCCACCGTGCGGTCGATGTAGTCCTGGTCGATCACCCCGCGGGCCGCCAGCGGTGCGCCGAGGGTCCGGATGGCCTCCTCCTCGTCAGAGGTGGTCAGGGGCCGGATGAACGCCTCGGGGCTGAAGTAGCGCTCCAGCTCCTCGCGCAGCCGGGCCAGGCGGCGGCCCCGGCGCAGCCGGGACGCCGCCGTGGTGATGCGCTCCAGGTCCGCGTCGGTGAGGAACGGGGGCAGCATCACTGTCCGCTCGTCCCGGTGGGGCGGCTCGATCGTGGTCAGCACCAGGTCGGAGCTGATCGCCGCCCAGTCGGGGTCCGCACCGGTCTCCACCCCTGTGACCTCGATGCTGGGCCCCAGGGACCGGGCGATCCGCGAACGCAGCAGCTCGTGCAGCTCGTAGTACCCGGGGCAGACGATGGTCGCGGTCAGCACGGTCTCCGCCATCCGGCGGCGCTCCAGGCGTCCGCCCACATGCATGGCGATGTAGGCGATCTCGTCGTCGTGGATCTCCACGTCCAGCCGCTGGCCGACGTCGTTGGCGATGGACACCGCCACCTGGAAGATCATCGGATAGGCGGACTTCAGCGAGCGGGTCAGCGGGTTGCGGGCCGTCGCGTGCTCCCGGGAACGCAGCACCAGGTTCTGCACGTGCAGCCCGAGACGCCGGATGAACCCCTCGTCGACGATGTCCACCAGGTACCCGTGGGCGGCGTGGGTGACCGCCTGCCGCACAGTGGCCTCGACCTCCGGGTCGAGTCGGACCTGCTCCTCGGCGGCCCCGCCGGGGGCGACCACCCGAGTCAGCACCAGGGAGCTGAGATGCTGCAGGTCTCCGGGGCCCAGGGCGACGGCGAAATGGCGGCGGCTCAACGCGTCGATGGTCGCGCCCAGGCGACGCTGGTCGTCGCTGGGCTCCCCATGGGTGCTGTGCAGAGCGCGGCCGCGCACCACCCGGTCGGCGGCGATCGCGGCGTGCAGGGCGACGTCGGCGGCGGCGAACTCGTTGACGTACCAGCCCAGCGAGGCCAGTTCGGCGGCCAGCTCCCGGGTGAAGGCACCAAAGGCCGCGCTGTCCACGGTGCCGAGCCCTGCGGCGCGTCGCAGGGCCTCCACGTCGAAGGTGCCCTCCTCCATCTCCTCATGGGCCAGCCGCGAGACCAGGCGGCGCTGGGCCAGCTCGTCGCCCACCAGCCGCACGCGGGGTCCACTGCGCTGAAGCTGCAGATCGGTCCCCTCCAACAGGCCGCGGACGCGGGCGAGATCCGACTCGACGGTGGCGTCGCTGACGTAGAGCGTCTCGGCGGTCTCGAAGACGTCGAGCCCCTCCTCGGCGGTGAGCAGCGCCCGCACCAGCCGGTGCAGTCGATCCCGGGGAGTCTCCCGTTCGCCGCCGGCGCGCAGACCCGCCAGCACGGGACGGTTGGCGCGGTATCCGGAAGGGCCGGACTCGACGGCGTCGCCGTCGGGAGTGCGGGCGTTGATCGCGGCGATGTAAGAGCGCACGCTACGCGGCGTCACGCCGAGGAGGTCGGCGAGCGCGGCCGCGGTGGTCCACCCGCGATCACGCAGCAGCAGCGAGACCAGCTGGTCCTGGCGCTGTCGGGTCATCGCACGCTCCCTCCTGCGCACTGGATCGATCATCGGAACCTGCCGCAGGCCGACGGCGGGCTCCCCGCCCACGATACCCGCGCGGATGCCGCCAGCCGGCGGGGAGGACGCGGGGCGGACGGAGAGGACGCGGCGAGGACGCGGCGAGGACGCGGAGAGGACGCGGGGGAGGACGCGGGGGAGGGCACGGGGCGGCGGAGGGTTTCCGCAGGGGCGGAAACATCAGTGGTGGTGACCTGGATCTCCTGCCGCGGAGAATGGTCAGCAGACGAGGAAGGGGCTGATGGTCGATGCAGATCCTGGTGGTGTGCGGCGCAGGGGCGTCCAGCACGTTCGTGGTCCAACGTCTCCGCAGCGCACTGCAGCGGGCGGGGCTCGGGCATGCCGTGCGCGCCGGCTCCGAATCCGCCCTGGACGCAGGCCTCGGCGACGTCGACCTCCTCCTGGTGGGTCCCCATCTGGGGGACTCCGTGGAGGATCTCCGCGCCCGGGCCCCCGGTTCTGCGGTCGCGCTCCTTCCCCCGGACATCTTCAGCGACCTCGACGGGTCCCGGACCCTGTCCCTGATCCTCGAGGCGCTGCCTGACTGACATCAGCACAGTCCTTCGACCCCACAGATCACTCGCCCCGCTGGGGCACCTGACGAAAGGCACACCATGACGACGACGTCGCCGTCGCCCGTCGCGCAGTCCCCGGAGCAGAGGTCTCCGGGCGGTCTGCGCGTCGGGGTCCAGAAGTTCGGATCCTTCCTCTCGGGCATGATCATGCCCAATATCCCGGCACTCATCGCCTGGGGGCTGTTCACCGCGTTCTTCATCGAGGTCGGCTGGACCCCCAATGAGGCCCTCGCCACGGTGGTCGGCCCGATGATCCACTACCTGTTGCCGGTGCTGATCGCCATCCAGGGCGGTCGGATGATCTATGACCTCCGGGGAGGGGTCATCGCCGGCGTCGTGACCTTCGCCGTCATCGCCGGCTCCGACTACTTCATCGCTCTGCACAACGCCGGGGTGGCGGAGGCCGACGAGCTGCCCGAGGTCCACATGTTCATCGGCGCCATGCTGATGGGTCCCCTGGCCGCCTGGGTGATGAAGCAGGTCGACAGGCTCTGGGAAGGACGGGTGAAGGCCGGCTTCGAGATGCTGGTCTCCATGTTCACCGGCGGCATCGTCGCCTTCGTCGTCGGGATCTTCGGCTTCTACATCGTGGCCCCGATCATCAACTGGATCATGCAGACCCTCGGCGCCGGGGTGGAGTGGCTGGTGCAGACCGGGCTGCTGCCGCTGACCAGCATCCTCATCGAGCCGGCGAAGGTCTTCTTCCTGAACAACGCCGTCAATCACGGGGTGCTCACTCCGCTGGGAATCGCCGAGTCCTCACAGCAAGGCAGCTCGATCCTCTTCCTGCTCGAAGCCAACCCGGGTCCCGGTCTGGGCATCCTGCTGGCCTTCAGCTTCTTCGGTGTGGGTGCCGCCCGTGCTTCCGCCCCGGGGGCGGCCGTGATCCAGTTCGCCGGCGGCATCCACGAGGTCTACTTCCCCTATGTCCTGATGAAGCCGACACTGCTGCTGGCCGTGATCGTCGGTGGTGCCACCGGCGTCGGCACCAACATGGTCTTCGACTCCGGGCTCCGGGCACCGGCTGCCCCCGGTTCGATCTTCGCGGTGCTCGGCCAGACCGCGGCCGGAAGCTACCTCGGCGTCGTGCTCTCCGTCGTGCTCTCGTGCGCGGTGACCTTCGTGGTGGCGGCCGTCATTCTGCTCTCCAGCCGCAAGCGTGACCTGCAGTCTCAGGACGGCTTCGCCGATGCCGTGGCCAAGACCGCCGCGGCCAAGGGCAAGTCCTCAGCGGCGCTCTCCGGCCTGGCCTCCCCGGCCGCCTCCGGTGAGGCCGCCGGCCGCATCAACTCGATCATCTTCGCCTGCGACGCCGGTATGGGCTCCTCCGCGATGGGGGCCTCGGTGCTGCGGAAGAAGATCAAGGATGCCGGCGTCGAGGGCGTCACGGTGACCAACAAGGCCGTGGCGGCCCTGCCGGGCGACACCGACCTGGTGATCACCCAGCAGCAGCTCACGGATCGGGCTCGCGGTCAGGAGCCGGAGGCGATCCACGTCTCCGTGGACAGCTTCATGAACGCCCCGGAGTATGATGAGGTCGTCGAGCTGGTCCGCCGCAGCGCCGAGTCCGTCGAGCCCGCCTCGCCACCGGAGGATGCCGAGTCGACAGCCTCTGGTGCGGCGTCCACAGTGCACGCCGCCCGGCAGGACGGTGGGATCCTGACCCTGGATCGGGTCCGCATCCACTCCGGCTCCGCCACCCGGGACGAGGCCATGGCCGAGGCGGCGGCGGCCCTGGAAGCCGCCGGCGCGGTCACCGGGGACTACCTGGCCGCCATGCATGAGCGGGAGGAGACCGTCTCCACCTTCATGGGCAACGAGCTCGCCATCCCGCACGGCAGCAACGAGGCCAAGGACGCCATCAAGGCCTCCGCGCTCTCGGTGGCCCGGTACGACGACGGCGTGGACTGGGGCGGACAGCGCGCCACCTTCGTCATCGGCATCGCCGGAGTGGGGGAGGAGCACCTGCAGATCCTCTCCCGCATCGCCCGACTGTTCGGAGACACAGCGACCGTCCAGCGGCTCAAGGAGGCCACCAGTGAGGAGGAACTGCTCGAGCTGCTCTCCGCGGTGGACGAGGACTGATGATGGAGAGCACAGGAGGACCAGTCATGAAGGCCGTGCATTTCGGTGCAGGAAACATCGGTCGGGGCTTCGTCGGCCTGCTGCTGCGCCAGGGAGGCTATGAGGTCGTCTTCTCCGACGTCGTCGCACCCCTGGTGCAGGCCTTGGACGCCGCGGAGAGCTATACGGTCCATGAAGTCGGCGACGGCGGCACGGACCGGGTGGTCGACGGGTTCCGTGCGGTGGACTCCGCGCAGTCCCCGGAGGCCGTGGCCGAGGAGGTGGCCACTGCGGAGGTGGTGACCACCGCCGTCGGGCCGATGATCCTGAAGCACATCGCCCCGCATGTGGTGGCCGGGCTGCGGCGGCGCGCCGCGGATGCGCCGCCGCTGCAGGTCATGGCCTGCGAGAACGCGATCGGCGCCACGGACACCCTGGCCGGACATATGCGGGAGCACGCCGGGGCGGACTGGGAGGAGCTCTCCGCCCGGGCGGTGTTCGCCAACACGGCGGTGGACCGCATCGTCCCCGGACAGCCCGAGGGTGCGGGGCTGGACGTCACCGTGGAGCCCTTCTTCGAGTGGGCGATCGAGCGTGGGCCGTTCGGGGAGAACCCGCCGCACATCCCCGGTGCCCACTTCGTGGACGATCTCGGCCCGTACATCGAGCGGAAGCTGTTCACCGTGAACACCGGGCACGCCGCGGCCGCCTATCTGGGGTCTCGGGCCGGTGCCGGGACCATCGCCGAGGCGCTCGCCGACGACGCCGTGGGCGCCGGGGTGGCCGCCGCGCTGGAGGAGACCTCCGCGCTGCTGGTGGCCAAGCACGGCTTCGCGGCCGAGGACATGGCCTCCTACCGGGAGACGATCCTGGGGCGGTTCCGGAACCCGGCGCTGCCGGACACCGTGCAGCGCGTGGGTCGCCAACCGCTGCGCAAGCTCTCCCGCCACGAACGGCTGATCGGCCCGGCCTCCCAGGCCGTGGAGCAGGGGCTGGAAGCGGAGGGGCTGCTCGCCGTCGTCGACGCCGCCCTGGACTTCCGGGACGCCGACGACGAGCAGGCCAACCAGCTGGAGGGGCTGCTGGCGGATCTGCCGCCGAGGGATTTCGTGGAGCAGGTGACCGGGCTGGAGGCCGACCACCCGCTGGCCGGGCCGGTGGAGGAGCTGGTGGCACGCCGTCGCGGCTGAACCGGCCACTCCCGGCCTCGCGCTGAGGAGGCCGGGGAGGGTCACGTTGCCGCAGTGGAGGCCAGCCGGTATAGTAAACAGCTGTTGTGCGTGTCCACTCCTGCGTGGGCTCGTGTCGAGGCGGTTCAGTTGCATGGCCGTATGCCTCCACGAGCAGCAGGGGAACTCACGGGCCCGGCATCTTCCCAGCCCTCACCTGGGAAGCCGGACGGCGCACTCGCGAAGAAACAGCCACTGATGCACGGTGCTTCTCACACCACCATGCGTCCAGTGCGCTGATCCGTAGAACACCGACCGAAGGCATCATCACCGTGCGTACGTACACTCCGAAGCCTGGCGACGCCGACGCTCAGTGGCACATCATCGACGCCACTGACGTCGTGCTGGGTCGTCTCGCCAGCCAGACCGCCGCCCTGCTGCGCGGCAAGCACAAACCGACCTTCGCTCCCCACCAGGACATGGGCGACTTCGTGATCATCATCAACGCTGAGAAGGTCGCCGTCACCGGCGACAAGGGCCAGAAGAAGCGCTACTGGCGCCACTCGGGCTTCCCCGGCGGCATCTCCTCCCTGACCTTCGACGAGATGATCGAGCGTCACCCGACCCGTGCGGTCTACGGCGCCGTGAAGGGCATGCTGCCGCACAACAAGCTCGGTGCCGCTCAGCTGAAGAAGCTGCGCGTCTACGCCGGCCCGGAGCACCCTCACGTGGCTCAGCAGCCGAAGCCGTACGAGATCTCCCAGGTCGCTCAGTAGTCCTGGCCACCCGACACGAGAACATTTTCAAGGAGAACCGTGGCTCAGAACACTGAAGAGCTGAACACTTCCGAGGAGCTGACCAGCTTCACCTCGGAGTCCGCCCCCGCCCAGGAGACCGGCGAGACCGAGCGCGCCCCGCTGACCGTCGGCGGTGCCGCCATCGGCCGTCGCAAGCGTGCCCGGGCCCGCGTGCGCATCGTCCCCGGCTCCGGCCAGTGGACCATCAACGGCCGCAGCCTGGAGGACTACTTCCCGAACAAGCTGCACCAGCAGGAGGTCAACGACCCCTTCACCCTGCTGGGCCTCTCCGGCGCCTACGACGTCGTCGCCCGCATCGACGGCGGCGGCCCCTCCGGCCAGTCCGGGGCGCTGCGCCTGGGAATCTCCCGCGCGCTGAACGAGATCGACCGGGACCACAACCGGCCGGCACTGAAGAAGGCCGGGTTCCTGACCCGCGATGCCCGCGCCGTCGAGCGTAAGAAGGCCGGCCTCAAGAAGGCCCGCAAGGCTCCGCAGTACTCGAAGCGCTGATCTCAGCGCCGTCTGCTCCCCGCCGCTGATCCAGCGGTCCGGAGCCGCACGAGGACCCCCGCTCGGCATCCGCCGACGGGGGTCCTCGTGTGTCCGGGCGCCGTCACGGCACATCGGACGGCTGGGTTAGGGCGCGTGCCGGTGCAGGCACACCGCCTCGCTATGGATAGACTTGTCCGCATCATGGCACGACTTTTCGGAACCGACGGAGTGCGCGGGGTGGCCAACGGGCTGCTGACCGCGGAACTCGCCCTCTCGCTCTCTCAGGCCGCCGCTGAGGTGCTCGGCCACCGCCGCACCCCCGCAGGGCGCCGCCCCGTGGCGGTGGTGGCCCGCGACCCTCGTGTCAGCGGGGAGTTCATCTCCGCCGCCGTCCAGGCCGGGCTGGCCAGCGCCGGGGTCGACGTCCACGACGCCGGGGTCCTGCCGACCCCGGCAGCCGCCTTTCTCGTGGCCGATGTGGACGCGGACTTCGGAGTGATGATCTCCGCCTCCCACAACCCGGCCCCGGACAACGGGATCAAATTCCTCGGTCGCGGCGGCCACAAGCTCGACGACGCCCTCGAGGACGAGATCGAGGACCAGCTGGCCCATGAGCCGCCTCGCCCCACCGGGAGCGAGGTCGGCCGCGTCCGGCGCTTCGCCGACGCCGAGGACCGCTATGTGCTCCACCTGCTGCGTTCTCTGGGAGGCGTCTCCCTCACCGGCCTGAAGATCGTGCTGGACTGTGCCCACGGTGCCGCCTCCGGCTGCTCGCCCGAGGCGTTCGCCGATGCTGGGGCCGAGGTCGTCGTCATCGGGGCCGAACCTGACGGCCACAACATCAATGAGGGCTGCGGGTCCACCCACCTGGGTCAGCTGCAGGAGGCCGTGGTCGCTCAGGGTGCGGATCTCGGGATCGCCCATGACGGTGACGCCGACCGCTGCCTGGCCGTGGACCACACCGGCGCCGTCGTCGACGGGGACCAGATCATGGGCATCCTGGCCCTGGCGCTCCATGCCGACGGGCAGCTGAAGGACGACACGCTGGTGATCACCGTGATGAGCAACCTGGGGCTGAAGCTGGCCATGCAGAAGGCCGGCATCACCGTGGTCGAGACCTCCGTGGGGGACCGGTACGTGCTCGAGGGCATGCGCGCCGGCGGATACTCCCTGGGCGGTGAGCAGTCCGGGCACCTGATCTTCTCCCAGTACGCCACCACCGGCGACGGTGTGCTCACCGGTCTGCAGCTCGCCGCCCGGGTGGCCGCCACCGGACGGTCCCTGCGGCAGCTGGCGGCCGAGGCCATGGAGCGGCTGCCCCAGGTGCTGGTCAACGTCTCCGGGGTGGACAAGGCGCGGGTGAAGACCCACGAGGTCGTGCAGACCGCTGTCGCCGAGGCGGAGGGCCGGCTGGGCGAGGCAGGCCGGGTGCTTCTGCGACCCTCTGGCACCGAACCGGTGGTCCGGGTCATGGTCGAGGCGGAGACGGCGGAGCTGGCTCGTCAGGAATCCGAGTCGCTGGCTGCGATCGTCCGCTCTGAGCTGGCGCTCTGAGGCCCTCAGCTGTCCTGCCGGGCTGTCCGGCCGGGCGGTCCCTCGGGGACCGTGGAGCTCAGCGCGCGGACTGCTGCTGGAGCAGGTCCCGGATCTCGGTCAGCAGCTGCACGTCCGGTTCGACGTCCTCGGCATCCTCGAGGTCCAGGCCCAGGCGACGCTTCCGGGCCTCGATGATCTTGTTCATCGGCACCACGACGACGACGTAGATGGCCGCGGCGATGAGCAGGAAGTTGACCACCTGGGTCAGCAGCACACCGAAGAGGATGTCGTTGCCGTTGAGCGAGACGACGGCGAAGCTGTCGAAGTCGGGGGCCCCGACCAGGGCGGAGATCAGCGGCATGAGCACGTTCTCCACCAGGGCGTTGATCACCGCGGTGAAGGCGGTGCCGATGACGACGGCGACGGCGAGGTCCACGACGTTGCCCTGCATGATGAAGTCTTTGAATCCTTTGAGCATGCCCCGATTCTAGACAGGACGAGTCAGCCGCGTCCCCTGGTCGGGGCGTGAGAGAGACATGTCTCATCGTGGCCCCGCGCCGGCCCCGGGCGAGGGGGGGAGAGAATCAGTCCGGTGCGTCGCCGTCCTCGGGGTACTCCGGAGCCGCCGGCTCCTCCCAGAACTCCTCGAGGGTGAGGTCCTCCGCATAGACGGCCTCGGCGGTCTCCTCTCCGACATAGCGCAGATGCCAGGGCTCATAGGCGTAGCCGGTGATGTCCTCGGCGCCTTCCTGGTAGCGGATGATGAAGCCGAACCGGCGGGCGTTCTCCGCCAGCCAGATGCCCTCCTCAGTGTCGCCGAAGCAGGAGCCCAGCCCACAGGTCGGGTTGTCATGGGCGATGACATCGGCGGCCAGCCCGGTCTGATGCTCGGAATGACCGGGTCGGGCGGTGTACTCGTCAGCACCCTCCACACCCATCTCTGCGGCGCGCGCGTCGTAGAGCGTGCGCTGGTACTCGAAGGACCGGTAGGCGCTGGTCAGCGTGAGCTGAAGGTCCTCGGCGTCCGAGGCGTCGAACAGTTCCGCCAGCGCCTCGGCGGGTTCCTCGCGCAGCAGCATGCCCTCGCGCACCGAGCGCACCGGCGGGGTCACCAGATCATCGGGGCTGTAGTCCAGCGGGTCCAACGGATTGAGACGGTTGACCAGCACGTGGATGGAGTCCGGGTCGAAGGAGGCGTCGCTGACGCGGGGATAGAGGTCCTCCGGGTCCAGCGTCTGGGTCTGCCGCGGCTCCGGCTCGGGCCGGGCCTGCTCCTGCTCGGCGGCCAGATCGGTGCCCGCACCGGCGCCCGCGCCGCCATCCGCACCGGTGTCCTCGTCGGTGTTCTGCTCGTCCTGCCAGCCGCCCTCCGCGTCCTGCGGTGCGGAGGACTCCTGCTGGTCCGTCGAGCTGAGCGTGTCCACCAGCCGCGCTCCCAGCCAGCCGAGCCCGGCCATCAGCAGCACCAGCAGCACCACGGCGGCGATCCTGCGGCGGCGGATCACTGCCCGGGAGGGACGCGGGCGGCGGTTCACGCCAGCGGTGGGGCGAGGTGTCGAGGAGCTGGGGCTCACGGGAACGGAGTCACACCTTTCTCAGCAGGACGCGGGAGACCGAATGATCACGGTCCTTGCTCATCACCAGCCGCGCCCGGGACCGGGTGGGCTGGATGTTCTCCCGCAGGTTGGGACCGTTGATCCGGTGCCAGATGTCCGTGGCACGCTGCACCGCCTCCTGGTCGGAGAGGAACGAGTACTGGTGGAAGTAGCTCTCCGGATTCGCGAAGGCCCCGGTGCGCCACCGCATGAAGCGGTCCACATACCATTGTTCGATATGGCGCTGCTTCGCGTCCACATAGATGGAGAAGTCGAAGAAGTCGCTCAGCGCCAGGCCGGTCGTGCCGTCGGCGCGGACGCGGGCCGGCTGCAGCACGTTCAGCCCTTCGACGATCAGCACGTCCGGGCGTCTGATCACGACTTCCTTGTCCGGGACGATGTCGTAGTACAGATGGGAATACCAGGGGGCGCGCACTTCGGGTTTGCCGGACTTCACCTCGGAGACCATGCGCAGCAGCTTGCGTCGGTCGTAGGCCTCCGGGAAGCCCTTGCGCTCCATGAGTCCGCGGCGGCGCAGCTCCGCATTGGGGTACAGGAACCCGTCGGTGGTGACCAGCTCCACCCGTGGGGTGGAGGGCCAGCGGCGCAGCATCTCCTGCAGCACACGGGCGGTGGTCGACTTCCCGACGGCCACCGAGCCGGCCACTCCGATGACGAACGGGGTGCGGCGAGCATTGCCGCCCAGGAAGTCGTTGGTGGCCGCGCGCAGGTGCGCGGCCGACTCCACATAGATGGAGAGCAGCCGTGACAGGGGCAGGTAGATCTGTGAGACCTCGTCCAGGGAGAGGTGCTCTCCGATGCCGCGCAGCCGGTCGACGTCGTCCTGGTTCAGCGGCTGCTCGATGGTGTCGGCCAGCCGGGACCAGGCCCGGCGGTCCAGCTCCACGAAGGGCGAGTAATGGTCCGAGGCGTCGGCGGGCACCGGAGGTGATCCCGCCCACGGGGCGGTTCCCGCGACCTCCGCCGGCAGGGGACCGGTCGGGTGCGGCTCGGTGGGGACGGGGGCCGCCGGGCGGGGGTGTTCATCAGGGTGCGGTGACACGTGAACACGATACGCTATGTGGCATGTGTGGAATCGTCGGCTACATCGGCCTGCCTGAGAAGACTGCAGAACACAACGCACTCGACGTGCTGCTCGAAGGGCTGCGCCGACTGGAGTACCGAGGGTATGACTCGGCCGGTGTGGCGACCGTCGCCGGAGGAGACGTCGAGACGCGGAAGAAGGCCGGCAAGCTGGCCAACCTCCTCACCGAGATCGATGCGTCGCCCGTCTCCGAAGCCGCGGTCGGCATCGGACACACCCGCTGGGCGACCCACGGCGGCCCGACCGACCAGAATGCGCATCCCCACCTGGGGGACCAGGGTCGGCTGGCAGTGATCCACAACGGGATCATCGAGAACTTCGCCGAGCTCAAGGAGCGCCTGCGCGCCGACGGCTGCAGCTTCGACTCGCAGACCGACACCGAGGTGGCCGCCCAGCTGATCGGCCGACACTTCGCCGGCGACGCCGCCGGTGATCTCACCGAGGCGATGCGCCTGGCCTGTCAGGAGCTGGCGGGCGCCTTCACCCTGCTGGCGGTGCATGTGGATCAGCCGGATCGTGTGGTCGCGGCCCGCCGCAACTCCCCGCTGGTCGTCGGACTGGGCGAGGGCGAGAACTTCCTGGGCTCCGACGTCTCCGGGTTCATCGACTTCACCCGCGAGGCCGTGGAGCTGGAGCAGGACCAGATCGTCACCATCACCGCCGAGGACGTCGCCATCATCGGCTTCGACGGCGCTGAAGCCCAGGGCAAACGGTTCCGTGTGGACTGGGACGCCGCGGCCGCGGAGAAGGGCGGCTACGAGACCTTCATGGAGAAGGAGATCAACGAGCAGCCCAAGGCGGTGGAGGACACCCTGCTGGGTCGCACCGACGCGGAGGGCCGCCTCACCCTGGACGAGATGCGGATCGACGCCCAGGAGCTCAAGGACGTCCAGAAGATCATCGTGCTGGCCTGCGGCACCGCCGCCTACGCCGGCACGGTGGCGAAGTACGCGATCGAACACTGGTGCCGCATCCCGGTGGAGGTGGAGCTGGCCCACGAGTTCCGCTACCGCGACCCGATCATCGACGAGACCACCCTGGTGGTGTCCATCTCCCAGTCCGGGGAGACCATGGACACGCTGATGGCGGTCCGCTATGCCAAGGAGCAGGGGGCGCGCACCCTGTCCATCTGCAACACCAACGGGGCGACCATCCCGCGGGAGTCCGATGCGGTGCTCTACCTGCATGCCGGGCCGGAGATCGCGGTCGCCTCCACCAAGGCGTTCCTGGCGATGATCGCCGCCGCCTACCTGCTGGGTCTGTTCCTGGCGCAGCTGCGCGGTCAGCTCTTCCAGGGCCAGATCACCGACATCCTCGCGGACCTGCACAAGATCCCGGGCAAGATCCAGGAGATCCTGGACACCTCGGATCAGATCAAACAGCTCGCCCGCGAGATGAAGGACACCCCCTCGGTGCTGTTCCTGGGGCGGCATGTCGGCTATCCGGTGGCCATGGAGGGTGCGCTGAAGCTCAAGGAGCTGGCCTACATCCATGCCGAGGGCTTCGCCGCCGGTGAGCTCAAGCACGGCCCGATCGCCCTGATCGACGAGGGCCAGCCGGTCTTCGTGGTGGTCCCGTCCCCGCGCGGCCGGGATTCCCTGCATGCGAAGGTCGTCTCCAACATCCAGGAGGTCCGAGCCCGCGGGGCGAAGACCATCACCGTGGCGGAGTCCGGTGACGAGGCGGTCCGGGAGTTCTCCGAGGCGGTGTTCCGCGTCCCGGAGACTCAGCCGCTGCTGATGCCGCTGCTGACCACGGTGCCCCTGCAGATCTTCGCCTGTGCCCTGGCCAGTGAGAAGGGGTACGACGTGGACCAGCCGCGCAACCTCGCCAAGTCGGTCACTGTGGAGTGAGTCCCATGGAGGGCTTCCCCGCAGAACACCCCCGCAGAACACCCCCGCAGAACACCCCAGCAGATACAGCCGAAGGAGGGTCCGCTGTGATCGTCGGGATCGGTGTCGACGTCGTGCTCGTCACCCGCTTCGCCCAGCAGCTGACGAAGGCGCCCGCCCTGCGCGAGCGGCTCTTCGTCCCGGCGGAGCGTGGACTGACTGTCCGTTCGCTGGCGGCTCGGTTCGCCGCGAAGGAGGCGGTGGCCAAGGCGCTCGGCGCTCCGGCGGGCATGAACTGGCAGGACTGCCAGGTCGTGCTCGACTCCCGCGGTGCTCCCCAGGTGGAGGTGACCGGCACGGTCTCCGACGTGGCCCGGGCCCGCGGGGTGACGCACTGGCATCTCTCGCTGTCCCATGACGGCGACGTCGCCACGGCCATGGTCGTGGCCGAAGGGAAGGGCTGACCGATGGGCGCACCCGCACGGATCCCGCTGATCCCGTTGTACTCCGGCCGCCAGATCCGCGACGCGGAGGCTCCCCTGCTGGAGGCCGGGCACCGCGAGACGCTGATGCGCCGTGCCGCCTACGGCCTCGCCCAAGCCGTCCTCGAGCGGCTCCGCGCCATCCGGGGCTCCGTCTACGGGGCCAAGGTCACCGGACTCATCGGCTCCGGGAACAACGGAGGAGACGGCCTCTACGCCCTGGCGATGCTGCGCCGCCGAGGAATCGAGACGCATGCCGTGCTGATGCGCGACCGTGCCCATCAGGCCGGTGTGGAGACTTTCCTGGCCGCCGGAGGGAGGTTCGTCGACGTCGTCGACACCGACACCGACGCGCTGGTCGACGCGATCATCGGCACCGGCTCCCGGGTGGGCTTCGAGATGCCGCACATCCCCGGGCTGGGGGAGGTCCTCGCCGCGGAGTCCACCCAGGTGATCGCCTGCGACATCCCCTCCGGGGTGGACGTCGAGACCGGGGCGGTGGCCGGAGACGTGATCGCCGCCGACGTCACGGTGACCTTCGGAGGCATCAAATCAGGACTGGCGCTGGGCGAAGGCTCCCATGCGGCCGGGGAGATCCGCGCCGTCGACATCGGGCTGGGGGAGAACCTGCCCACCCCGGCGCGCTGGCTCGTGGGCGACGAACGCCTGCGGTCCACCACTCCGGACGCCGACCGCACTCCGGAGCCGCTCAGCAGGCCTCGCGTCTCTGCCCGGGACCACAAATACTCCCGCGGTGTGCTCCACGTGATCGCCGGCTCCGTGCAGTATCCCGGGGCCGCCCAGCTGACCGCGACGGCGGCGGTGACCTCCGGGGTAGGCATGGTCACGCTGCAGGCCCCCGAGGAGGTCCGCGAGCGGCTGAGCATCATGATGCCGGAGGTGGTCACCACCTCGGGCAAGTCCAGCGCCGTGCTGGAGCGGGCCACGGCCGCCGCGATCGGTCCCGGCATCTCTCGGGACGTCTTCCAGATCGCGGCGATGGGACGTGCGGTGGAATGGGCCGGCAAGGAGCACCCCTGCGTGATCGACGCCTCCGCCCTGGCCAACCTGGATGCTGAGTACTTCGCCGATGAGGACCTCGGGCCCAATGTGCTGCTGACTCCGCACGCCGGGGAGCTGCGCCGCGTCATGCGCCACACCCAGCACGAGGATCTGTTGGACGTCCTGGACCGAGACCCTGCGCGCGCTGTGGAGCAGCTCGCCTCCCGGCTCAACGTGACAGTGCTGCTCAAAGGGCCCTCCACGGTCATCGCCGCCCCGGACGGGCCGACCGTGGTGCACCGGGTCCACGCTCCGGGGCTGGCCACCGCCGGCTCCGGTGACGTACTCACCGGCATCATCGGATCGCTGGCCGCAGTGGATCCGCAGGCTCCCATGTGGCGTACCGCCGCCCTCGGGGTACGGCTGCACGCGGAGGCCGCCAAGCGGCTGGACCCCTATGGGTGCGGTGCGTTCGGGGCCGGTGAGCTGCTCTCCGCCGTCGGGCCCACTCGATGAGCAGCGCCGTTCCCCCCGTGCGCCCGATGGCCCGTCTGGTCTTCTGCGCCCTGGGGTCGCTCACCGCCGTCGCGCTCATCGTCATCGTCGCTGTGCCGGTGGAGGTGATGCTCGGTCGGATCTCCTCAGACCAGGCGCTCTATGCACTGGCCGTGCTGGTGCAGGGTCTGGCGCCGGTGAGCCTGGTGGGAGGGCTGCTGGGCGCCGCCCTGGGGATGTTCTCCCGGTGGCTGTCGGCCACCAGCCCGGTCGGCACGGCCGTGACCGCGGGCGCCACCGCCGTCGGCGTCGGCGCCTTGGTCACCTTCGGGCTGCTCTGGGCGCCGCTGGACCCGGTGCTGCAGGTGTTGTGGATCCTGCTGCTGGGCGCCGGCGTCGCCTGGGGCAGCTGGTTGGCCGACCGGATGCGCTGAACCGCTCGCTCCGCCGGCGCTGACGGGGTCGCCGTCGCCGGGGCCGCTGACGCCGCCGGACGCGGCGCCGGTGGCGCGACACCGGGCCTGCGGCTCGGAGACGCGAGCTGTCGCCGCGTAGAGTGGACGTCATGATGTCCACCCCCGGCACGCATGCCCGCGTGCCCGCACCGCTGCGGGGTCTTCCCGACGGGTACGAACGTGCGGCGATCATCGATCCCGCCGCGATCCGTCACAACGTGGAGACCATCGCCTCCTATGTCCGTCCCGCCAAGCTCATGGTCGCCGTCAAGGCCGACGGCTACGGCCACGGGGCGGTGACCGCGGCGCAGGCCGCCGTCGAGGCCGGGGCGGACTGGATCGGCGTCGCCCATGTGACCGAGGCCCTGGCGCTGCGTGACGCCGGGATCGACGCTCCGGTGCTGGCGTGGCTGCACACGTCGCAGACGGACTTCGCCGAGGCGATCAGCCGGAACATCGACATCGGCATCTCCGGCTGGGAGCTCGAGGAGGTCGCCGCCGCCGCCTCGGCGCTGCAGACCCCGGCCCATGTGCACCTGAAGATCGACACCGGTCTCGGCCGCAACGGCTGCACTCTGGCCCAGTGGCCGCAGCTGGTGGCCCGCGCCGTCGATCACCAGGACAGCGGACTGCTCTCGGTGGTGGGGATCTTCACCCACCTGGCGGTGGCCGATGAGCCGGACCGCCGGGAGACCGATGAACAGCTGGAGCTGTACCGGGAGGCGGTCCGGTCCGCGGAGGAGGCCGGGCTGAGCGTCTCACTGCGGCACGTGGCCAACACCCCGGCGGCGCTCTCCCGCCCGGATGCGCACTTCGACATGGTCCGGGTCGGGGTCGGCGTCTACGGGCAGAGTCCGTTCGCCGACCGTACGGCCGAGGAGCTGGGTCTGCGTCCGGCGATGGAGCTGCGCACCACCGTAGCCAACGTCAAGCAGGTGCCGGCCGGGCAGGGCATCAGCTACGGCCTCACCCACCGGGTGGACAGGCCGACCTCCTTGGCGCTGATCCCGCTGGGCTACGGAGACGGCGTCCCGCGGATCGCGGTGCATGCCCCGGTGCAGATCGCCGGCCGGGTGTACCAGTCCGTCGGGCGGGTGGCGATGGACCAGTTCGTGGTGGACCTGGAGGACACCGACACCGAGGTCGCCGTCGGGGACCAGGTGACGCTCTTCGGCGGGGACTCCGGGATCTCCGCGGCCGACTGGGGCCGGTCTGCGCAGACGATCAACTACGAGATCATCACCCGTATCGGGGGACGGGTCCCCCGGCTGGTGCTGGCGCCCCCGACGTCGACGACGCCCGGGGAGGCGGCCCTGCCGGCCAGATCCGACCGGCCGACCTCCGCGGGGTCCACGGCAGGCCCGGGGCAGGACAGGGCGTGAGCGGCCCGGCCACCGCCGGCGGTGCGGACCTGGTCCCCGAGCCGTGGCCCGGCCAGGCGTGGGTACGGCGTCTCGAGCTGGAGGACCTGGAGGACACCGCCGCACTGGGGCGTGCCCTGGCGGCGGAGCTGCGGGCTGGCGATCTGCTGATCCTCACCGGGGGTCTCGGCGCCGGCAAGACGACCTTCACCCAGTCGTTGGCCGAGGGACTCGGCGTCACAGGACAGGTCAGCTCGCCGACCTTCGTCCTGAGCCGGATCCACCGCGGCGGCGACTCGGGCGGGATCGACCTCGTCCACGTGGACGCCTACCGGACCGACGTCGGCGGCTTCGAAGACCTCGACCTCGCCGCGACCATGGACGGGGCGGTGACAGTGGTCGAGTGGGGTCGTCGGCTGGCCGAGTCCGCACTGGTGGGCCAGAACGGCTCCTGGCTGGACCTCGAACTGGTCGCCCCGCAGGTCGCGAGCGACCGGCCGGACTCAGGGCGGCCGGGGGCCGGCCCGGAGATCATCACGGACTTCTCGGAGTCTGCGGAGGACGTGCTCGGCGCCCTCCGCCAGGCGGTGCTGCGTGGCTACGGGCCGCGTTGGCAGGATCCGCCCGCCCTCGGCCGTTGAACGGCCTGCGCTCCACTCTCTCCGCGCAGGTCTGCGCGCCCCTTTCTCTCCGCACAGGTCTGCGCTCCACTCCTCACCGTCCCCTGCGCCCGCAGCCCTGGACTCCGGCGGTCCCCGGACTTGCATATGTCCTGGATCACAGTTTCAATAGGTGGGACGTGCTTGCCGTTACATGAAATGAGCCGAGGGTGGGGTGCCGTGATGTCCGGGCCCTCCGCCGGTCGAGCAGCGCGTTCTCCCGCTGTCGAGAATGAGGTGAACCGAGGGTGTCCGAACTCCTGAATCCGGTGGTGCTCTCCGTGCTGCTGCTGGCCGTGCTGAGCCTGGCACGGGTCAATGTGATCATCACGCTCCTGCTCGCCGCCCTGGCGGCGGGGCTGACCGGCGGCCTGTCCCTGGATGAGACCTTCTCGACGGTGATCGGTGGGCTCGGCGACCAGGGCGAGACCGCCCTGAGCTACATCCTGCTCGGCACACTGGCGGTGATGGTCTCCCGCTCAGGCCTCACGGAGAAACTCATCCGACGGGTGATGCCCCTGCTGCGCGGACCACGGGCGGTGGTGCTCTTCGCCATCGCCGGCCTGGCGTGCCTCTCGCAGAACCTCGTGCCGGTCCACATCGCCTTCATCCCGATCCTCATCCCGCCGCTGCTGAGCGTCTTCGACCGCTTCGAGTTCGATCGGCGGGCCATCGCCACGGCGCTGACCTTCGGGCTCAAGGCCCCCTATCTGCTGGTTCCGCTGGGCTTCGGACTGATCTTCCACAGCATCGTCGCCGACGAGATGGGCCGCCACGGCCTGGAGATCTCGCTGGGACAGGTGCCGCTGGCGATGGCGATCCCGGTGGCCGGGATGGTCGTCGGGCTGGCTGTCGCCGTGCTGGTCACCTACCGCAGGCCCCGTGTCTATCTCCCCGCCGAGGTCGGTGTCGACGGACCGTCGCCCGGGTCCCCGAGTGCGCGCAGCCTGGGCTCGGCACAGGACGCCCCGTCGCCCTGGGGGCGCAGCGACGTCGCGGTCCTCCTCGGGCTCGCGGTCACCCTGGCGCTGCAGCTGATCTACAGCTCCCTGGTGATCGCCGCTCTGGCCGGAATTCTGGTGATCTTCCTGGTCCGCGGGGAGCGCTGGACCTCCAGCGACCGGATCATCGACCGCGGTGTGGCCATGATGGGCACCATCGCCTTCATCATGCTGGTGGCCTCCGGCTACGCAGCAGTGCTGACCTCCACCGGCGCCGTGGACTCCCTGGTGGAGACCGCCGGCGGATGGATCGGTGACAGCCAGCTGCTGGCCGCGGTGCTGATGATGCTGGTCGGCGTGCTGGTGACTATGGGCATCGGCACCTCCTTCGGCACGGTGCCGGTGCTGGCTGCGATCTTCGTGCCGCTCGCCGCCAGCCTGGGCTTCAGCCCGCTGGCGACCGCCGCGCTCATCGGGGCCGCCGCCGGCATCGGCGACGCCGGATCGCCCGCCTCGGACAGCACGCTGGGCCCCACCTCCGGGCTCAACGCCGATGGTCAGCACAACCACATCTGGGACACCTGTGTGCCGACCTTCCTGCACTTCAACATCCCACTGTTCATCGGCGGAGTGACCGCCGCGATGGTGCTCTGAGGCCACGACGTCGGCAGGGTCTCTCGGTACGAGCAGGGCCTCGTCATCGGCGCGGACCCTCTACCATGGAGGGGTGCTTCTCGCGATCGACTCCTCCGCAGGTGCCTCCGCCGCCGTCGTGCACCACGGCGAGGTGCTGGCCTCCTGGCACACCGATGCCACCACCACCCACGCCGAAGTGCTGGCCACCGCAGTGCGTGAGGTGCTGGACCGCGCCGAGGTCACCGGCCCCCGGCTGGATGCCGTCGGCGTCGGGGTCGGGCCCGGCCCCTTCACCGGACTGCGGGTGGGACTGGTACTCGCCCACACCCTGGCCGAGGTCTGGCAGAAGCCGCTGCACGGCCTGTGCAGTCTGGACTCACCGGCCCGCCGCGCGATCCCCCACGGTCAGGAGGCCGGGGCTGAGTTCCTCGTCGCCGCCGATGCCCGCCGACGCGAGGTCTACTGGGGCCGGTACCGCGTCGTGGCGCTCGCGGATGGGGCGGGCGGGATGATCGCCGAGCGGGTGGACGGTCCACACGTCGGCCCCGCCTCCGCGCTGCCCGCAGTCGGCGCCGTCGGGGTCGGCGTCGCGCTCTATCCCGAGTGGCTCAGCCTGCCTGCCGGGATGCCGGCCGAGGCCGCCCAGTGGACCGCCGACGCCGCCGAGCTCGCGCTGATCGCCGAGGCTCACCCCCCGGCCCGCCGTGAGCCGCTGCCGCTGTACCTGCGGGAGTCCGACGCCAAGGTCCCTGCCGCCCGGAAGAAGGCCACCGCATGAAGAAGGCCACCGCATGAAGGGGCTGCGCGCATGACCGCCGCGCCCGCCGTCGAGCTGCGGACGATGACCGTCGAGGACGTCCCCGAGGTCCTCGCCCTGGAGCGGCGACTCTTCCCGCATGACGCCTGGCCCGAGCAGTTCTTCCTTCAGGAGCTCGCCCACACCCAGGGGGAGCGGGCGACCCGCCGCTACTGGGTGCTCACCGAGCCGGTGGAGGATGACCCGATCACCGATGAGCGGATCATCGGCTACGTGGGGATGATGTGCGTGCTGCCGCTGGCGGACGTGCAGACCATCGCCGTGGCGCCCGAGGCCCAGGGCCGCGGACTCGGCACCCGGCTGCTGCGCCTGGTGGTGGACACCGCCGCCGCCTGGGGCGCGGAGCAGGTGCTGCTGGAGGTCCGCGCGGACAACGACGGCGCCCAGTGTCTCTACGCCAGAGAAGGTTTCGTCCCCATTCACACGCGGCCCCGCTATTACTCGGACGGCGTCGACGCGCTGATCATGCAGAAGCCGCTGACCGACCTGGACGCCCCGACCTCGGCCTCCCGGCTGCGCTGAGACCCCCGACCCACACCCCGTTGAGAGGGTGCGTTTCGGCCGGAAAGAGGCCTGAGAACGACTCATTCAGGCCGAAACACACCCTCTCAACCTGGAGGAGAAGGACACGATGACTGAGCACACCGCATCCGCCAGCCCTGCATCTGCCGCCCCGCTGGTGCTGGGCATCGAGACCTCCTGCGACGAGACCGGTGTCGGCATCGTCTGCGGCACCGAGCTGCTGGCCAACACGGTGTCCAGTTCCATCGAAGAGCATGTCCGCTTCGGCGGGGTGATCCCGGAGATCGCCGCCCGCGCCCACCTGGAGGCCTTCGTGCCCACGCTGCGCCAGGCTCTGGAGACCGCCCAGGTCAGCCTCGACGACCTCGACGCGATCTCCGTGACCTCCGGGCCGGGCCTCGCCGGGGCCCTGATGGTGGGGCTCTCCGCCGCCAAGGGGCTCGCCCTGGCTGCGGACAAGCCGCTCTACGGCGTCAACCACCTGGTGTCCCATGTGGGAGTGGGACTGCTGGAGGGCGGGCCGCTGGTGGGGGACTCGAACCCGGACCGGCGCGCCGGCGTCACCGAGCTGCCGGTCGGCACCGGGGCGCTGCTGGTCTCCGGCGGGCACACCGAGATCCTGCGGGTCCGTTCACTCACCCGGGAGGTGGAGCTGCTGGGCTCCACCATCGACGACGCCGCCGGAGAGGCCTATGACAAGGTCGCCCGGCTGCTGGGGCTGGGGTACCCCGGTGGACCGAAGATCGATCGGCTCGCCGCCGACGGCGACCCGGAGGCCTTCCGCTTCCCCCGCGGGCTGACCCTGCCGAAGTTCGTCGGCACCGCTGAGCAGCCCGGTAAGCACCGGCACGATTGGTCCTTCTCCGGGCTGAAGACCGCGGTAGCCCGAGCGGTGGAGCAGTTCGAGGCCGCCGGACGGCCCGTGCCGACGGCGGACATCGCCGCCAGCTTCCAGGAGGCGGTGGTGGACGTGCTCACCGCCAAAGCGGTGCGCGCAGCTGAGGAGCACGGTATCACCACGCTGCTGCTGGGCGGGGGAGTGGCCGCCAACCGGCGGCTCCGCGAGCTGCTGGCGCAGCGCTGCGCCGACGCCGGCATCGAGCTGCGCATCCCGCCGGTCTCCCTCTGCACGGACAACGGAGCGATGGTCGCCGCGCTGGGGGCCCAACTGGTCGCCGCCGGTGTGGCGCCGTCGTCGCTGGACATCCCCGCCGACTCCTCCCAACCGGTGGACCGCATCAGCGTCTGAACACCCGGCTGGAGCTGCTCCGTCCGGCCGGAGTCCGGCCGGACGGGCCCAGCCCGGGATCAGCTGACGACGGCGCCGTCGGCGGTCTCCAGGGCACGGTCCAGGATCTCCAGCCCGGCGATCGCCTCGGCCTCGGTGATCGTGCAGGGCGGCACCACGTGGATGCGGTTGAAGTTCGCGAACGGCAGCAGGCCGAGGGCCTTGCACTCAGCCAGCACGGCGGCCATCTCCGGGCTGCCGCCCCCGTAGGGGGCCAGCGGCTCACGCGTGACCGGGTCCTTCACCAGTTCTACGGCCCAGAACATCCCGGCGCCCCGGACCTCGCCGACCGAGGGATGACGCTGCTCGATCTCTCGCAGCCGCGGGCCGATGACCTCCTCACCGATCCGCCGGGCGTTCTCCACGATGCCTTCGGCCTCCATGGTCTTGATCGTGGCCACCGCCGCGGCGGCGGCCAGCGGGTGACCCGAGTAGGTCAGGCCGCCCGGGTAGGGACGGTGGTCGAAGGTCTCACCGATCCGTCGGGAGATCGCCACCCCGCCCAGCGGCACATATCCGGAGGTCACTCCCTTGGCGAAGGTCAGCAGGTCCGGGACCACGTCGAAGTGCTCGATGGCGAACCAGCGGCCGGTACGCCCGAAGCCGGCCATGACCTCATCGGCGATGAAGACGATGCCGTACCGGTCGCACAGCTCACGCACCCCCTGCATGTAGCTCACCGGGGGGACCATGATCCCGGCCGTGCCGGGGACGGACTCCAGCACGAGGGCCGCGATCGTCTCCGGGCCTTCGAGGCGGATGGTCTGCTCCAGATGCTCCAGGGCGCGTGCGGCCTCCTCCTCCTGCGTGGCGGAGTGGAAGGACGAGCGGTAGAGGAACGGCCCGAAGAAGTGCACCGCTCCCGAGGCGCCGTAGTCGTTGGGCCAGCGGCGCGGATCCCCGGTCAGGTTAATCGCGGTGTCCGTGCCCCCGTGGTACGAACGGTACCGGGTGAGGACCTTGTACCGGCCGGTGTGCAGCCGCGCCATGCGCACCGCATGTTCCACCGCATCGGCCCCGCCGTTGGTGAAGAAGATCTGGTCCAGGTCCCCCGGAGTGCGTTCGGCGATCAGCTCGGCGGCACGGGACCGGGCGGCGTTGGCATGCTGCGGGGCGACGGTGCACAGGTCGGCGGCCTGTCGCTGGATGGCTTCGACGACGGCCGGATGCTGATGGCCGATGTTGGTGAAGACCAGCTGGGAGGAGAAGTCCAGCAGACGACGCCCGGTGTCGTCCCAGACGTAGCTCCCCTGAGCCCCGACGATGGTCATCGGGTCCAGCTCCGCCTGAGCGGACCAGGAGTGGAAGACATGCCGGCGGTCCAGCTCGTAGGTCCTCCGCGCCTGATCACGGGTGGCGGCGTCGACCGTGCGCTGCGGAGCGTCAGCCGGATGGGTCTCCTGGGCGGGGGTCCGAGGGGGCATGGTGGGTGGTCCTTCCTGGTCGGCTCAGCGGTGACCTGCGGTGCGGCATCAGGCGTTCTGGGGGAAGCCGAGCTGCAGGCCGCCGTGGCTGGGGTCCTGCCAGCGGCTGGTCACGGCCTTCGTTCGGGTGAAGAAGTGCACTCCGTGGACCCCATGGGCATGGGAGTCCCCGAACAGCGAGGCCTTCCACCCGCCGAAGCTGTAGTACGCCATCGGCACCGGGATCGGGACGTTGATCCCGACCATACCGACCTCCACCTCGTTCTGGAACCGCCGGGCCGCGCCGCCGTCGTGGGTGAAGATCGCCGTGCCGTTGCCATAGGGGTTCCTGTTGACCAGGGCCAGCGCCTCGTCATAGGACTCGACGCGCACCACGGAGAGCACCGGGCCGAAGATCTCCTCGGTGTAGAGGGGCATCTCTTCGCTGACGTGGTCGAACAGCGTCGGGCCCAGCCAGAACCCGCCGTCGAGCCCGGGGGCCTGCTGGCCGCGGCCGTCGACGACGAGCTCCGCCCCGGCGGCCTCGCCGACGTCGATGGCCCGGGAGACCTTGTCCCGATGCTCGCCGGTGACCAGCGGCCCCATGTCCGGTTCCTCGCTGCCGCGACCGATGGTCAGGCCGCGTGTGCGCTCAGCGATCTTGGCGACCAACTCGTCGGCGATCGGTCCCACGGCCACGCAGGCGGAGATCGCCATGCAGCGCTCGCCGGCGGAGCCGAATCCGGCGGAGACCATGGCGTCGGCGGCCAGGTCGAGATCGGCGTCGGGCAGCACGATGGCGTGGTTCTTCGCCCCGCCGAGCGCCTGGACCCTCTTGCCGGCGGCTGTGCCGGTGCGGTAGACGTACTCGGCGATCGGCGTGGAGCCCACGAAGCTGATCGCCTTGATGGTCGGGTGGGTCAGCAGCTCGTCGACGGCGGTCTTGTCGCCCTGCAGGACGTTGAACACGCCGTCGGGCAGGCCGGCCTCCTTCCACAGCCGCGCGATCCACAGCGACGAGGAGGGGTCCTTCTCCGAGGGCTTGAGCACCACGGTGTTGCCGGAGGCGATGGCCAGGGGGAAGAACCACATGGGCACCATGGCGGGGAAGTTGAATGGGCTGATGATGCCCACCGGGCCCAGCGGCTGGTGGATCGAGTAGGCGTCCACTTCGGTGGAGGCGTTCTCCGTGTGGCCGCCCTTGAGCAGGTGGGCGATGCCGCAGGCGAACTCCACGACCTCCTGACCGCGCCCGACCTCGCCGAGGGCGTCGGAGATCGTCTTGCCGTGCTCCCGCGAGATGATCTCGGCGAGCTCAGGCTTCCGTGCGTTGAGCAGCTCGCGGAAGGCGAAGAGCACTGCGGTGCGACGGGCCAGGGAGGTGTCGCGCCATCCGGGGAAGGCCGAACGCGCCGCCTCGATCACGGTGTGGGCGTCATCGGCGGAGGCCAGGGCGACCTCCGAGACGACCTCTCCGGTGGCCGGGTCGGTGACCGGGGCCCGGCGATCCGAGGTTCCGCTGAAGGGCTCGCCGTGGCGCCAGTGGGTGATCGTGGTGGTCATGAGGGGCTCCTTGCTGAGATCCGGGACGCCGGAACGCCGGGACGCCGCAGTTCCGGGGCCTGTCGTCCCGGCGGTCGGACTGACGGTGACAGGACCAGCCTGGCAGGGTGCGCCGAAGGCGTCGTCGGGCATGCTGTATGCACTTCACCGGGTGCTGTTTACACTGTGTCAATGGCTGTGACGCTGGCAGAGATCCTGGAGTTGGACGTGGTGCGCGCCGGTGCGCCGGAGGTGCTCAGCGACGGGGGCCTGGACCGGACCGTGCGCTGGGTGCACAGCAGCGGCGACGCGGACCTGTCGCATCTGCTTCCCGGCGGGGAGCTGGTCCTCACCACGGGCCGCACGCTGGCCGGCGAACCTCAGCGCTACCTGCGCGGCCTGGCCGATGCGGGCGCTGTCGGCCTGATGGTGGAGCTCCTCGATGAGCCCGAGGCTGACGTGGAGCAGCTCCTCCCTGCAGGTCTGGCCCAGCTGGCTCGCTCACTGGGTCTGATGCTGGTGGTGCTGCGGCGGGAGGTCCGTTTCGTCGAGATCACCGAACAGGTCCATCGGCGGCTGGTGGCCGAGCAGTACGACGAGGTGGCGTTCGCCCGTCGGATCTATGAGACCTTCACCGAGCTGGCCATGCATCGGGCCTCGGTGCCGGGGATCGTCCGGACCACTGCCGAGCTGCTGGACGCTCCGGTGGTGCTGGAGGACCTCACCCATCGGGTGGTGGGGGTCGCCGATGCCGGGCGGGAGATCAGCGGTCTGCTCGGCCGGTGGGCGGCGGAGTCGCGGAGCCTCAGTCAGGATACGGCGAGGATGTGGCACCCCGTCGACGTCGGCGGTCGGCAGAATCCCTGGGGGAGGCTGATCGTCGTCGAGCCCCAGATGCGGCGTGCCCGGGTGGAGATGGTCCTGGAGCGCGCCGGCCAGGCGCTGCATCTGCAGCGCATGCAGGATCGCAGCGGGGAGGACCTGCATCAGCAGGCCCATCGTGACCTGTTCCAGGACGTGCTGGACGGACGGGTGGGGCCGCTGCAGGCCCAGACCCGTGCCGCGGCGATGGGGCTGGGCCGGGTTCCGGCCTATCTGGCGGCGGTCGCCCGGCTCCCGGCGGAGACGCCGGGTCGCGGACCGGCCGGCGAGGGCCGCCCGCCGCGGGCACGGCGGCTGCACGACACGCTCTCGGCCACCATCCGCTCTCAGGGGCACACTGGGCTGCTCTCCACCGCCGACGATGGTGCGGTGCATATGGTGCTCGCGCTGCGGACCCGCGCCCGGACGAGCGTGGCCCAGCAGATGCGGCTGCTGGGGCGGGAGATGCGCCGTCACGTCGAGCAGACCTGCGCCGCCCCGGGGCTGGTGATCGGACTCGGCGACCCGGCAGACGACCTGTTCGAGGCGATCCTCGCCACGCCGCATGCGGCGCAGGCCTCTCTGGCCGCGCTGACGCTGCCCGTCTCGGCGGAGGCCTGCCACAGCTTCGCGGATCTGCGCTTCCGGGGGCTGGCCACGTTGCTGCGTGATGATCCGCGCGCCCAGCGGTTCGCCGAGGCTGAGCTCGGTCCGCTGCTGCTGGACGACATCCGTCGAGAGGGGAGATCGATGGACGTGCTGCGCAGCTACCTGCGGCTGGCCGGGAACAAGTCTGCTGTGGCGCAGGCGCTGCACATGAGTCGCCCGGCGCTCTACAGCCACCTGGAGAGGATCCAGGAGGTCTTGGGAGTCTCCTTGGACGACGGCGAGTCACGCAGCTCCCTGCATGCGGCGCTGATGATCCATGACGCCGCCACCGCAGCCTCGACCTGAGACACGAGTCGGCCTGGAGCGTGGGGTCCTCGACTCGAGCGAATCGAGCACCTCACACTCCAGACCAACTCAGCGGCTGCGGACCGCCTCAGCGTGGCGTCGGCCGGACGGGCCTCAGCTCCAGGGGATGAAGCCCAGCGCCAGGGCGAGCACCAGGACCACCACGGAGAAGACCCACATGGGGAGGAACGAGTAGCGGATGTGCTTGCCGATGTCGCAGCCGGCCAGGCCCAGGGCCAACCAGAGGGCTGCGGAGAACGGGCTGATGAATGTGCCGATGATGTTGCCCACCAGCACCGTGTAGACCACCGAGAGGGTGCCGACGCCGGCCTCGGCGGCGATGCCCTCCACCACGGGCAGCAGGGCGAAGTAGTGGGCGTCGGTGCTCAGCAGCAGCTCCAGCGGCAGGCCGAAGAACCCGACGATCAGGTGCAGGTAGGGGACCAGGGCTGTCGGCAGGATGGCGACGGCGTCGGTGGCCAGAGAGTCCAGCATCCCGGACTCGCCGAGGATGCCGAGGAAGCAGCCGGCGGCCAGCACGATGGCGCCGGTGGCCACGGCGCTGCCGCCATGGGCCTTGATGGTCTCCATCTGATCCTTGACCCGCGGGTGGTTGACCATCAGGGCGGCGCTGAGGCCCAGCATGAAGGCCAGGGGCGCCGGCAGGATGTCGGAGACCAGCAGGGCCAGCATGCCCAGCACCAGGACGGTGTTGACGATCATCCGCCACCGCGGGGTGCGGACGGGGGCGTGCTCGCCCCAGACGTCGTCGTTCTCACCGGCGTACTTCTCGTCGGCGGCATCGTCACCCGACGCGGAGGCATCGTCACCCGACGCGGAGGCATCGTCACCCGACGCCGAGGCGCCGTTGTGCTGGCCGGTGGACGTCGTCGGGGTGGTGGGGATGCTGCGGGTCTCCCCGGCCAGGGCGGCGGTGCCGGCGATGGTGTCGGTGGCCTGGGTCCGGCCGGACTTCGCGCCGACGGCGACCAGCTCGCGCTCGTCCTGCGAGGTGGTCGATTCAGCGTCCTCGGTGCGGGCCTCGGCGTCGTCGGCGACGTGGTCCTGCACAGGGGCGCCGCCGCGGGCGGCGATGCGGCGCTGCTCGCGCAGGCCCAGCAGTACGGCGGCGACGACCAGCAGCACCAGGCAGAGGATCTGCACGGGGATCAGTCCGCGCCACAGCTCCACCGGATCGATGCCGACGACGGCGGAGGAGCGGCCGACCGGTCCGCCCCAGGGCAGCATGTTGAGCACGCCCATGCTCATCCCGGCGAGCAGCAGGAGCAGGTAGGGGCTCATGCCCAGGTGACGGTAGAGCGGCAGCAGTGCGGGGATGACGATCAGGAAGGTGGAGGCTCCGGCACCGTCGAGGTGGCAGATCGCGGCGAGCAGCACGGTGCCCACGCAGATCGCCACCACGTTGCCGCGGGTGAGCTTCACCGTCAGCCGCACCAGTGGGTCGAAGAGGCCGGCCTGGTTCATGATCGCGAAGAAGAGGATCGCGAAGACCAGCATCACGGCGACGTTGAGCACCGAGCTGAGGCCTTCGCTGAAGAAGTCGCCGATCTCGGTGAAGGTGAAGCCGGCGACCAGCGCGCCGGTGACCGGGATGACCGTGAGACCGACGATGGGGGCGATGCGCCCGAGGATCAGCAGCGTCGTCATGGTGACGATCACTGCCAGACCGATGAGGCTGAGCATGGGATTCTCCTGGGGACGGGGTGCGGCGTGACGAGCGTCGCGCCTGTGATCTCTGTGACAGCATGGTCCCTATGTGACCCGCGCCACTGTTTTGTGCATCCCTGCGCCATAGTGGTCATAGTGGTCATGGCAGGTGTCTCGGCAGGCGGCGGAGGAGGGCCCCGATGGGTGCGAGGAGGCGAGGTGTCCTGCCGCGCGGCGAGATCTCCCTGGTCGCCCGGCTGTTCCGCTGGAACATGGCGCTGCTCATCGGAGCCGTGCTGACGGTGATCCTGCTCTGGGGCGTGGTCCAGTATGTGGAGGCCCGTCAGCAGTATGAGCAGCGGGTGCTCACCATGGCGGAGTCCGTGGCGGTGATGCCCACTGTCCAGGAGGCGCTGCAGACCGAGGATCCCTCCGAGATCCTGGCCCCGTGGGCCGAGCGGCTCCGGGAGGCGGGCGGCTTCGAATACATTATGATCGCCGACCGTGACGGGATCAGGCAGTCCCATCCGGATCCGTCGGCGATCGGTCATCGCCCCAGCCTGGATCCTGCGCCGGTGCTCGCCGGTGAGACCTGGACAGGGGTCGAGCATGGCCATGCCGGGCTCACGATGCGGGCCCGGGTCCCGGTCTTCGACGAGGGTGAGGACGTGATCGGCTATGTCTCGGTGGGCATCCTCGCCTCCGAGGTGCGGCTGGCCTCGGTGCAGACCCTTCCGCTGATCCTCGCCGTGGCACTGTTCGCCGTCGGAGCCGGTGGTGTGGGCGCCCGTCTGCTGGCGCGGCGGCTGCGGGCGGACACCCATGGTCTGGAGCCGCGAGAGATCACTGCTCTGCTCGACGGGCGTGAGGCGCTGCTGCATGCGATCGGCGAGGGGGTCATCGCCCTGGACGTGGAGCATCGCGTGGTGCTGGCCAACACTCCGGCGCGACAGCTGCTCCGGCTGCCCGAGGACCACCTGGGCCGCACTCCGGCCCAGCTGGGGCTCAGCGCCGAGGCCGAGGCTGTGCTCAGCGGCCCGGAGGCCGGAGAGGACCTGCTGCTGGGCGTGCACGGGCGGATTCTGGTGTGCAATCGCCGGCCGGTGCGGGTGCGAGAGGCCGACGGCGGCGTCGTCGTCACCCTGCGCGACCGCACGGAGCTCACCCGGCTCACCGATCAGCTCGACGGCGCCCGCACCGTCACTGAAGGTCTGCGCGCCCAGCGCCATGAGTTCGCCAACCGGATCCACACCGTCTCCGGAATGCTGGAGCTCGGCGCGGTGGACCAGGCCCGGGACTATCTCTCCGAGCTGTCCACCGCCACCTCGGGCGCCGACGCCGAGATCGCGGCCCGGCTCGGGGACATGGCTGTGGCGGCCCTGGTGCTGGCCAAATCCGTCCAGGCCGCCGAGCGGGGCGTGCAGTTCAGCCTGTCCGAGCTCTCCCACCTGCCCGAGGATCAGCCCGAGGACCTGCGTGACGATCTGCTGCTGGTGCTGGGCAACCTGGTGGACAACGCCATGGATGCGGCCGGTCCCGCCGGCTGGGTGGAGCTGTTGGTTCGCCGCCACGGGGAGGTCGCCGGCGATGCGGCCGATCACGCGCAGCCCGAGGCCGGCGTCGTGGAGGTCCGCGTCATCGACTCCGGCCCCGGTCTGGATCCCGGCATCGCCGAGGAGATCTTTCGGGTGGGGCGCAGCACCAAGGGTGACGGCGGCCGGCGCGGGATGGGTCTCGCCCTGGTGCACCAGGCCTGCCTGCGCCGCGGCGGCTCGATCACCGTGGAGGATGACGAGGAGACCACGTTCTGCGCCTATCTGCCGGTGCGGCCGACTCCGGCCCCGCCCAGGAGGGAGACCCTGTGACGTATGCGGTGCTGATCGTCGACGACGACGTCCGTGTGGCGCACAACCACCGTCAGCTGGTGGAATCGCTTCCCGGTTTCAGCGTGGTCGGAGTGGTCCACACCGGGGGCGAGGCGCTGGAGGCGGTGCGGCACCATCGCCCGGACCTGCTGCTGTTGGACCTGTTCCTGCCGGACAGGACCGGCCTCACCGTCCTGGAGGAGCTGCGGAGCCTGGCCTGGCGGCGGGAGGTCGGCGTCGTCGACGCCGTCATCATCACTGCCCTGCGCGACGTGGACCATGTCCGCACCGCCATGGCGCTGGGCGCCCTGCATTTCCTCATCAAGCCGTTTCCGCTGCGTCAGCTCCGCGACCAGCTCGAACGCTATGCCGCGGCCCGGAAGCGGATGGACGCGATGTCCACCGTCACCCAGTCCGACATCGACGCGCTGTTCGGCACTATGCATCCGCGGGCCTCCCGGTCGATGCCCAAGGGACTGACCGCTGTCACCGCGGAGCGTGTCGCCGAGGCGCTGCGAGCGACCGAGGAGGACGTCTCCGCCACGGAGCTCTCCGAGGCCACCGGCATCGCCCGGGTCACCGCCCGGCGTTATCTGGAGCACCTGTGCTCCGAAGGGCGGGCAGAGCTGACCCTGCGCTACGGGCAGGCGGGACGGCCCGAGCACCGTTACCGCTGGGTGCCGTGAGGCGGATGCGCCCCGAGTGGGCCTCGCGTGCAGCGGTGCGTTCTGGCGACGAAGATGTACTCCTGATCTGATGTAGTGATGATTACTTTTCTCACCTATGAGTGAGTGGCTTGGGTGCCTCGACGTGCTGAGGATCCGCCAAAGATTTCGAATAGTCCCAGGTCAATACCCTTACGAGCCAAAGTTTTGACGGGATCCTTCATGTCGTCCGCGGCGTCGTGGGGATGGAACGACGAGCACTGCACCCCTCATTGGGTCAACTTGTATTTACAGGTAGGCCTCCTGGTGTTATGTTGATCACACACCAGGAATCACCGCACCTGTGCCGAGAGGGGCCTCGCATGACCGCGATACATCTGGATCAGCTCACGGTGGCCTATGGGGAGACCAAGGTCATCGAGAATATGGATCTCACCATCCGCGACGGAGAGTTCTTCACCCTGCTGGGGCCATCGGGTTGTGGAAAGACGACTCTGCTGCGGACCATCGCGGGATTCATCTCGCCGGCCGGCGGCATGATCGCCTTCGGAGACCGAAACGTCACCAACGTGCCGACCTACCAGCGCAACATCGGGATGGTCTTTCAGGACTATGCGCTGTTCCCGGACAAGACGGTCGCCACCAACGTGGCGTACGGTCTCAAGGCTCGAGGAATCGACCGCGCTCGAATCCCCGGCCTGGTGTCCGACGCGCTGGATCAGGTCGGAATGGCTGGCTTCGAGGATCGTCTCCCCGGGGCGCTCTCCGGGGGACAGCGGCAGCGGGTGAGCCTCGCCCGGGCCCTGGTCATCCGGCCCAGCGTGCTGCTGATGGACGAGCCGCTGTCGAACCTCGACGCCAAGCTGCGGGTGCAGATCCGCGAATCCATCTCTGATCTGCAGAGGGAGCTGGGGATCACCACGGTCTTCGTCACCCACGATCAGGAAGAGGCGTTGGCGATGTCAGATCGCATCGCCCTGTTCCGCTCCGGTCAGATCGAGCAGCTGGGAAGTCCTGACGAGATGTACCGGGAGCCGCTCTCCGCCTATGCGGCGGACTTCATCGGTGCCGCCAACGTCCTTCCGGTCACCGTCACCGACGATTCCCTCGCCGAGTCCGGGAGGCAGGTCACCGTCATGCTCGGAGAGCATCCCCTGCGTGGACGGCGGCAGACCGAGCTCACCGCCGGAGACGCCTATGCGATCGTGCGCCCCGAACATGTGCGGCTTTCCGCCATGGGCGCTCCGCAGGACCACCAGAGCACGCCCGTGAGGGGAGAAGTCATCCGACGACAGTTTCTGGGGAGGGTGCAGAAACACAGCGTCAAGCTCGCCACGGGAGGGCAGGTCGAGACCTTCGAGTCGGCGATGGGGCCGGGTTTCGCCACAGGTGACGAAGTGCAGGTGCTCTTCCCTGCAGCGGAGACGCTGGTGATGGCGTCATGAGTGCGACGCCGACGCTGCACACGTCCGCACCCGAGACCCGAGCCTTCCGCATCACTGCGGAGAAGAGACGGCGCCAGTTCTCTCCCTGGCTGATGCTCACGATCGTCGCGATGGCGCTGCTGGCGCTCTTCCTCGGATGGCCCATCGTCAACATATTCCTGAGTTCATTCCTCGGCAGCGAGGCGGGGCCGCTGGACGGGTGGGTGGAGTTCTTCACCGAACCGCAGTATCTGCGTGCTGTCGGCAACACCCTGCTGCTCGCGGCGATCGTGACCCTGATCGCGACGTGTCTGGGTGTCTTCCTGGCCTACTTCACGGCACGGCATTCCTTCTGGCTCAAGTCAGTGCTGGCGGTTCTCCCGCTGACCGCGATTCTGGTCCCGGAGGTCATCGTCACTCAGGCATGGCTCATGTTCCTGGGCAACAACGGCTTCCTCACACGGTTCCTGCGGGATTCTCTGGGGATGGAGCCGCCGTCGTTGTACGGGTGGCCCGGGCTGATCCTGATCTTGCCGCTGCTCTACTACACCTACGTGTACCTGGGGACGCTGGCGGCGTTCCAGGGGTTCGACGCCCAGCTCGAAGAAGCGGCCATGAGCCTGGGGTCGTCGCCGCTGAAGGCGAGACTGCAAGTGACGATCCCAGTCATCTTCCCTGCAGTCGCCGCGACGTCGCTGCTCGTGTTCACTCTGACGCTGGGGAACTTCGCGACGTCGACGATCATCGGCGGGCCCGTGGAGCTGTTGGCGCCGCTGACATATCGTGTCTTCCTCGCCGAGACCGGCGGCGATCCCATGATGCAGTCGACACTGGCCACTGTGGCCATCGCGATCGTGGCGACGGTGCTGTTCATCCAGCGGGTGACAGTCGGTCGGAAGAAGTACGACATGGTGCAAGGCAGGTCCTGGACCCCGATCACGCCGCGGGGGATCAGGGGCGCAGCGCAGGCGGTGATCGCCGGGGCCATCCTGCTGGCCTCCACGCTGCCCCTGATCATGGTCGTCGTCATCGCTTTCACCGCCTCCAGCGGTCCGGTCCTCCACTGGGGCGAGTTCTCCCTGGACAGCATCACCACTGTGCTCGCCCGGGAGCCTCAGCCGATCCTCAATACGCTGATGTTCGGCGGACTGGCCTGCCTCATCGGAGTCATCGTCAGCGCCATCGTCTCGGTGATCATCGTCAAGAAGAAGAACTTCCTGACGCCCTATCTCGACTACATCGTCATGCTGCCTATGGCGATGTCCGGGACCGTCCTCGGCATCGGCATGATGACGGCCTTCGGGACCGGCAGCGGACCGCTGTCGCTGGGGGGAACCGCTGCGATCATCGTCCTGGTGTTCGTCATCCGACGGCTCCCTCACGGCATCCGCAGCGCCTCAGCGACCCTGCACGCGATTCCCGACTCCCTCGAGGACGCCTCGATCAGCCTCGGCGTCAAGCCGTTCCGCTCCTTCATCAATGTGGTACTGCCCCTGATGGTCCCTGGCATCGCCGCGGCCACGGTGCTCACGTGGACCACGATCATCGCGGAGCTCTCCGCGTCGCTGGTGGTGTACTCCGCCGGCAAGGAGACCATCACGATCAAGGTCTTCCAGCTCATGGGCACCGGGCTCAACGGGCAGGCTGCGGCCTATGGACTGATCCTTGTCCTGCTCGCCGTCATCCCGCCCATCGTCGCCACCAAGGTCTTCAAGATTCGACTGTTCTCCTGACCCAGACGATGTGAAAGGAGGGGGGGGGGATCACCCCTGGTCCGGACCTGAATCTGCCCGACTCAATCCCATCCTGCAGACCCGCACGGGCTGCACTGTTGAAAGGTCATCACCCATGAAGCCACACCCTCTGATCCCCCTCGTCGGTGGTCTCTCAGTGGCCGCCTTGGCCATCACTGGCTGCGCCGACGGAGAGAACGCCGAGACTGCTGTCATGTACAGCTCCAACAACGAGACCACGATCGGCGTGGTCGTCGACGCCGCCTCGGCTCTGGACGATCCGCTCGCCGTCGACGTGGTCACGGGCAGCTCTGGCCCGTTGCTCGAACGGATCCAGGCCGAGGCGCCGGACAGCGCCGCCGATGTCTTCTACAGCGCCCCGTCCGTGATGTTGGAGAGGTACGAGGAGCACATCGAGCCCTATCGGTCACCGGAGGCGGACTCGATCCCAGACGAACTGGCGGATCCCGATGATCGCTGGGTGGCCACCAACACGCATGTCGTCGCCTTCATGGTGAACACCCATCAGATCGACGATGGAGAGGCTCCCCGGACATGGGAGGAACTCGCCGGTCCGGACTGGGAGGGGCAGATCGTCGTGGCGGACCCCGCCCAGTCGACCACCGCGCTGACGGCACTCTACGGTGCGTACAAAGTCCTCGGTGACGACACGTTCGTCGACCTGGCGGAGAACCTCGAGGTCACGGAGAGCTCCGGCAACGTCTACCCCGCAGTGGCGCAGGGCGAATACGCCGTGTCGATCGGGTATGAGTCCAACATCTACCCGTACATCGCCGGCGGACAGGACGGCGTGGAGATGGTCTACCCGGAGGACGGCACGTTCGTCGAACATGACTCGGTGATGATCGTCAAGGACGGCCCCAACCCGGAGGCGGCCGAGCGGCTCGTCGACGTGATCCTGTCGCAGGAGGCCCAGGAGGAGAACCTGACCCAGTCCTTCCGGCGCCCGGTCCGTGAGGACATCGACCCGAGTGCGTTCGTGGAGTTCGAGCGTCTGGACGATCTCCTCGTGGTGGACATCCACGGCGCCGAGGATGACGCGGGGCGCGACGAGTTCCTGGACCTCTGGGGGAGCCTGTGAGCAGCCGGACTCCTGCTGCTGCGCCCGTCCCATGCCTGCTCGCCCCCATGATGCGGAAGGATCACCTGCCATGTCGCTGAATCAGGCGACCGAGCCGATCGCACACCATCCTCGGGCTGAGGAGTTCGTCTCCTTCATCACGGAGCTGGCCGACGCCGCCCGGGCCTTCCTGTCGGAGCGGCACGAAGGGACGCGTTTCGAGACCAAAGAGGACAAGAGTCCGGTCACCGAGTTCGACCGGGGAGTCGAAGAGACGCTGCGCGGGATGATCTCCCGCCGCTATCCGTCCCACGGCATCATCGGCGAGGAGTTCCCTCCTCAGCGCCCGGACGCTGAGTATGTCTGGGTCATGGACCCGATCGACGGCACCAAGCCGTTCGTCGCCGGCATTCCGGTGTTCACCACGCTCATCGCGCTGTGTCATCGAGGATCACCGGTGATCGGTGTCGTCGATGCTCCGGTGTCGCAGGACCGGTGGCTCGGCGTCCAAGGTCGATCCACCACTCTCAACGGCCAGACGATTCGGACCAGCGGGCGCCAGGAGCTCGAGGGTGCGACTCTCTCCTGGAGCCAGCCGGACCAGGTCCTCGACGAGCACCGGAAGGCTGTGGCGGCACTCGACGAGCAGGTGGCCTGGCGCGTCTATGGCGCGGCATCCTACGGCTTCGGCCGTCTGGCTGCGGGATCCATCGACGTCAGCATCTACAGCGGAGGGTTCGGGACCTACGACGTCTGCGCCCTGGTGCCCATCATCGAAGGTGCGGGAGGGGTGATCACTGACGGTCGGGGGGACCCGATCACGACGACGGATCCGGTGGCGTGCCTCGCCGCCGCCACGCCTGAGCTGCATCGTCAGGTCCTGCGGCTGTTCGGATGAGCAGGCCGATTCGCCCGCCCCTGGATCCTCTGATGATCTGCGGGCGGGCGAATCTGTCTATACAGGTTGTAGTGTGAGGGGCATGACCAGGACTGAGCCGCTCCACCAGCAGGTCTATGCCGCGATGGTCGACAGGATCAGGTCCGGGCATTGGCAGGAAGGCGAACAGGTTCCCAGTGAGCAGTCGCTGGTGGAAGAGTTTGGCACCTCACGGGGTCCGGTGCGGCAGGCACTGGCCCGGCTCCGGACGGAAGGTCTGCTGATCGGGGGCAGGGGTGCCCCGCCGCGGGTGCAGAGAGTCATCCCCTCGCAGCCCTTCGACACGTATATCTCGTTCACCGAGTGGGCGGAGAGCCTCGGCCGTGAGCTGAGCCAGGTGACGATCGAGGTCGCGCGCAGGCGGGCCGACGCCGTCACCGCAGAGAATCTGGAGATCCCGGAAGGAAGCTCCGTGATCGAGGTGCTGCGTGTGCGAAGCCTCGACGGCGAGCCCATGATGGTGGAACGAGGCTGTTACCCCTACGAGGTGGGTCGTCACCTGCTCACTGCCGACCTCGACGTGCATAGCATCTACCGGATCCTCCGGGAGCAGGGCATCTATCCTGTGCGGGCACGGAACGTGATCGATGCGGTGGCGGCGAGCACGCAGCAGGGCGAATGGCTGCGTGTCGACCCGGGCAGTCCTCTGCTGAGGGTCCGGAGACAGTCCTTCGATGGTCACGGGAGGACGGTCGATTTCGCCGAGAACCTCTACCTGCCCAGTCATGCGACGTTCGCCGTCGAGAACACCCGGTCGCAGTCTCCGGGGCTGAGCCGTGTGACCATCGACCCGCCGGGCAGTCCAGGGAGTCCGTCGAACGCAGATCACTGAGTTCAGGGGGACGCCGGCGGCGGACCGTCATCAGGAAGAGACGGCTGAGACGCGAGGTCACGCAGGCGGACCGGTGCGGCCAACGGCCGCTTGGCGGTGCTGCGAGCGGCTCGCTGAGCAGCGGCAGCGGCATCGGCCTCTGAGCCTCCGTCATCGGCGGTGCGGGCTGCCAGGCACTGGGCGGCGAACCCACACATCCGCCCCTGGCACCAGCCCATGCCGATCCGCGTCACACCCTTGAGCCCACGCGGCTCATCCGCCTGCAGCTCGTCGATCGCGGCCTCGACTTCTGCGTAGGGCACGTCCTCACAGCGGCAGATCAGCGTCTGATCCTCCAGCCAGTCCGTCCAACCGCGGGGCAGCGGGTGGGCCCGGTGCATGGCGGCGGCGAAGCGCCGATGGTTGGCCAGGCGTATCCTGTCGCGCCGCAGGGCGACCCGGTGGGGGAGGCCCGGGGAGGCGAGAGACGACGAGGAGCGAGCGACGCCCAGGCTCTCGACAGCATGGATGCCGGCGATCCGACCCTCCAGCACGGCGGCGGCTGAACCGGCCACGCCGGTGATCTCCCCGGCGAGGGACAGCCCCGGCACGCTGGAACGCTGTTCGGCGTCCACGAGGCCCACCAGGGAGCCATCGACGCCGAGTCGCGTGGCCGCCTCGGACTGGACCAGCAGCTCCGCCTGGGGCACGAATCCCCAGCTGAGGCCCACCAGGTCGATGTCCTCCAGCCGCCGCTCGCGGCCGGGCATCGGGCGTCCGTCACGAAGGCGGGACACCGTGACGGCCTCGGCACGTGTGCCGCCGTGCACGGCAGTGACGGCCGTGCCGCGCAGGTAGGGCACCCGATGCCGGGCCAGCAGGGCGAGGTATTCGACGCCTTCGGCCGCCTTGGACGGAACGAGCGCGGCAGCGGCGGCACCTGCCGAGCGAGCGCGCGGATCGGGACGCCAGCCGGTGAGATCAGAGGATTCCACGACGGCGGCCACTTCGGCACCGGCATGCAGCAGGCTGGCCGCAGCGGCCAGCAGGAAGGGGCCGGTGCCGGCGATCACGGCGCGCTGGCCGGGGGCCACTCCCTGCGTCTTGATGAAGGCCTGGATGCCTCCGGCCGCCATCACTCCGGGCAGGGTCCAGCCCGGCACCGGCAGCTGCCGGTCGTAGGTCCCCGGGGCGAGGATCACCTGCTCCGCCCTCAGGCGGCGCAGGCTCGTCGGCGCGCCGATGGCCTGCAGCTCGGGCACCGGCTGGAGCGTCAGGGCGAATGGCTCGCGGGACTGTTGGTCTCCCGGCTGCAGAGAGAGGACCTGGTGCCCGGCCAGGTGCTCCAGCCGCCCCGCCAGGATCTGCTCCTGTGCGGCTGAGGCCAGACGCTGGTAGCTGGACCATCCGTGATGCCAGCGTCCGGGGTCCTCGTCGTGCTGGGGGTCGGCATGGCGCCAGTACTGGCCGCCGCTGCGCGGCCCGGCGTCCACCAGTAGCACGTGGCCGCCGTGTGCGGCGGCGGTGACCGCCGCGGACAGGCCGGCGGGGCCCGCCCCGATGACGACGATCTGCTGGGTGTTCTGCTGCTCACTCATCAGAGGCTCCCGGTCGGGTGGTCAGGGACATGCCCTCGGCCACCGGTACCAGACAGGCCCGTTGGTTGGGGGTTCCGTCGACGGTGACCAGGCAGTCGAAGCAGGAGCCGATGCCGCAGAACAGCCCGCGCGGGGAGCCGTCATGGCGTGTGACCCGCCAGCTGGGCTGCTCGGAGGTCAGCATCAGCGCCGCGGCCACGCTGCGGCCGGCGGGCACCCGCCGAGGGGCGCCGTCTACGGTGACGGTGACGGTCGGGGAGCCGGGGCCGGTCTCGGGGCGGGTCTCGGGGCCGGTCATGTGGTCACCTCCGTGGGCAGGGCGCCGAACCGTTCGGGGGCGAAGGCACCGAGGTCGAGATCGGTGGACGTTGCGGTGATCGCCTGGGCGAGGAGCCGACCGGTGCCTACGCTGAGCCCGATGCCCGCTCCTTCGTGGCCGCAGGCGTGCCAGAGTCCGGGGGCGCGCGGGTCAGGCCCGATCACGGGCACATGGTCGGGGCTGTAGGGACGGAACCCGGCATAGTGGCGCAGGATGGTCACCTCCGAGAGGAAGGGGAACAGGGCGGCGGCGTTGGTGGCGATCCTGCGCAGAGCCTCGACGCTGGGTGTGGAGTCGAAGCCGACGCGCTCGCGCGATGAGCCCAGCAGGATGCTGCCGGCCGGTGTGCTCTCCACCACGGGGGAGGATTGTAGGCCGTCCTCGGAGGAACCGACGTCGTCGATGTACTCGGCGGCATAGACCTTGTGGAAGACCCTCGGCGGCAGCGGCTCGGTGACCAGCACATGGCCACGGCGCGGCTGGACGGGCACATGGACGCCCGCCGCGGCGGCCAGCTCGGCGGCCCAGGGCCCTGCGGCATTGATGACGACGTCGGCCGCGAAGTCCCCCACCGGGGTGCGCACCCCGGTGATGGTCTCGCCCTGGGACAGGAAGCCGGTGACCGGCGTCTCGGAGTGTACGGCGGCCCCGCGCTCGCGGGCCATGCGCAGCAGGTGGGCGACCAGGAGCATGGGCATGACCTGGCAGTCGTCGGGGTAGAAGGCTGCTCCGACGGCCTGCGGGGCGATATGCGGTTCGTGCTCACGCAGTTGGGCGACGTCGATCTCCTCGACTGCGATGCCATGCTCCCGCTGCGTGAGCAGAGCCCGTTGCAGCGAGGCCATGGAGGACTCGCGGGAGGCCACGATGACGCCGCCCTTGTTCTCGAACTCCCAGAGGTGGGCGAACTCCGCCAGCTCGCCCCGCCACAGGCCCAGCGAGTAGTTGGCCAGGTCCAGCTCCGGGCCATGCTCCTTGTCGGAGACCAGCAGGTTTCCTTCGCACCGGGAGGAGGTCCCGCCCCCTGGCCGGTCCCTGTCGACCACGCGCACCTGCAGTCCGGCCACGGTGCAGTAGTAGGCGATGGCCGCGCCCACGGCGCCTGCGCCGATGACGATCACGTCGCTGCCGGTGCTGCGATTCATGGGGCCTCGCGGGCGGTCGCGTGCGAGGTGGGGGACAGCGCGGGGGCGATCTCGACGCCGTTCTCGGTCTCGGTGCCTTCGGACCACAGCGCAGAGGCGTGGCCGATGTGGCGCAGGATCACGGAATAGGCACGCTCGGCGTCGCCGGCCTTCATGCAGTCCAACAGTTCCACGTGCTCGCGGGCGGAGTCGGTCAGCGTGCCCTCCTCCACCAGGGAGCGCAGCGCCTTCAGGCGGGTCTGGCCGCGCAGACGGGTGCACAGCTGGGTGAGTCGCTCATTGCCGGTGTGCTGCAGGATCGCGGCGTGGAAGGCTCGGTCCTCGGCCAGGTAGGTGCGCAGGTCGCCTTCCTCCGCGGCGTCCGTGATCCGTTCAGCCCGACGGTACAGGTCGGGGAACTTCTCGTCGGGGATGCGCCCGACCACCGCGCGGGTGGCCGGAGCCTCCAGCAGTTGGCGCACGGTGGTGATCTCGCGCAGGTCTTCCGGGGTCATGGGGGTGACGCGGAAGCCCTTGTTCTTCACGGGAGTGACCAGGCCCTCATTGGTCAGATCCATCATGGCCTCGCGCACCGGGGTGGCGGAGACGCCCAACGGCTCTGCCAGGGCGGGAGCGGAATACAGCCGCCCCTCCTCCAGGTCACCGACGATGATCGCGGTGCGCAGTGCTTCGGTGACGGTGCTGCGCAGGCTCTGCAGCTGGGTGATGGTGGTCAGCGGGATCTGCTGGGCGGTCATAGCTCGAAGCCTTCCGGGTACGGATCAGTGGGGTCCAGGAAGTATTGTGCCGTGCCGGTGATCCAGGCCCGTCCGGTGACGGTGGGCACGACCGCCTCGTACTCACCGACCTGGCTGATCCCGGTCAGCCGCCCGATGAACCGCGACCCGATGAAGGACTCGTTGATGATGTCGGAGTGCAGCGCCAGCTCGCCGCGTGCGTGGAGTTGAGCCATCCGGGCGCTGGTGCCGGTGCCGCAGGGGGAGCGGTCGAACCATCCGGGATGGATGGCCATCGCGTGACGTGAGTGCTGGGCCGTGGACCCCGGAGCCTGAAGATAGACGTGGTGGCAGCCCCTGATGTCCTCCCGGGTGGGGTGTGTCGGCTCATCGGTTGCGTTGATGGCCGCCATGATGTCCAGCCCGGCGGCCAGCAGACGGTGCTTCTGCGCCGCATCGAACTCCAGCCCGAGGGCCGCAAGCTCCACGATGGCGTAGAAGTTTCCTCCGAACGCCAGATCATAGGTGACGTCTCCGAGGCCGGGAACGGCGACGGCGGCGTCGCGCCTCATCAGGAAGGAGGGCACGTTGGTGATGGTCACCGACTCGGCCCGTCCGTCGGAGACCGCCACGTCTGCGTGGACGAGTCCGGCCGGGGTGTCCAGCCGGACGGTGGTGATCGGCTCGACCACGTCGACCATGCCGGTTTCGACCAGCACTGTGCAGACCCCGATGGTGCCGTGCCCGCACATGGGCAGCAGTCCGGAGACCTCGATGAAGAGGACGCCCCAATCGGCGTCGTGCCGTGTGGGTGGCTGCAGGATGGCCCCACTCATGGAGGCATGACCCCGAGGCTCCCGCATCAGCAGGCGTCTCAGTCCGTCACGATTCTGCTGGAACCAGGTGCGGCGCTGGGCCATCGTCTCACCGGGGATGGGTGGGACTCCGCCGGTGATCACCCGGGTGGGCATGCCCTCGGTATGGGAATCCACTGCGTGGTAGACGTGTGAGGTCCTCACCTGATCCGCCCTGCCTCTCCTGGGTCACCATCGGCTCGTTCCGTCGTGGTGATCTGTGACATTGTAGTCAACCGCCCCGTGGGCGGAGCCATCATCGATCAGCGATATCCCTTGGCCAGTGCCGCTTCGGTGTCGGTCGTGATGGCTGCGGCGGCGGCCTCGGAGAGTGGTCCTCGTGGGGGTCGGCAGAGGCCGCCGTGGCGCCCGGCGATGTCCATGGACAGCTTGATGGCCTGGACGAACTCCGTCTTGGAGTCCCAGCGCATCAGTGAATGCAGCTCGGTGTAGATCGTCTTGGCCTGGACGAGGTCCTGGGGGTCTCTGCCGGTGGACAGGCGGTAGAGCTCCACGCAGGCCTGCGGAATGGCGTTGGGGTATCCCGAGACCCAGCCGACCGCACCGGCGAGGCCCATCTCCAGAACGGTGTCATCTGTGCCGATGATCAGGTCCATCTCGGGGGCGAGCTCCTTGATCTCGTAGGCGCGGCGCACATCTCCGGTGAACTCCTTGACCCCGACCATGTTGCCCTCGTCGTGGATGCGGGCGATGAGCTGCGGGGTCAGGTCCACCTTGGTGTCGATGGGGTTGTTGTAGCCGACGATCGGCAGGCCTGCGCGTCCCACGCGGCGATAGTGTTCGACGACCTCCTCGTCGTTGGCGCGGAAGCTGTTCGGCGGAAGAAGCATCACACAGTCAGCCCCGGCCTCTGCTGCCTGGTGAGCCCATTTCTCGGACTGCAAGGAGCCGTAGGCGCCGACGCCTGCCATCACGGTGAAGCCGTCGGGAGCGGCTTCGCGAGCTGTGGTGATCACGCGGGCCCGCTCCTCGTCGGACAGGGTCTGGTACTCACCCAAGGAGCCGTTGGGCGCCACTCCGTCACAGCCGTTCTCGGCGAGCCAGCGCACATGGTCGGCGAAGCCGTCGAAGTCAACGGTGTAGTCCTCGTGGAAAGGCAGTGCGGTGGCGACGATGACGCCGTGCCAGGGTTTGCGCTCAGTCATGGGTGCTCCTTCGGTGGGTCATGGGTGACAGGCGACCGGGGTCGTCTCACCTCATCCTCGGCACTCGGAGGAAAAATGTCAACTGTGACATTGCACAGATATGACTGCTGGTCGCTCACCCTGTCCCTTTGTCGTGTGACATGTACAATGGCACAATTCTGTCAATGTGAATCGTACGGACCACTCGTCAACGCCCTCCCGGAGGCCCCAGCTCATGACATCCCCTGACACCACCCTGCACTCGCTCGTCGCAGGCACCACCCTGCCCGGGGCCGCCGGCTCGATCCGAGCCACGGATCCCGCCGTCGGTCAGCCGACCGGACCGCAGTTCACCGCGCTGACCCCGGATCAGGGCCCGGTCGTTGTGGAGGCGGCCCAGCGGGCCTTCGGCCCCTACAGGAAGTTGCTCCCTGCGGATCGGGCCGCCTTCCTGCGCGGAATCTCTGACAGGTTGGAGGATCGCGCCGAGACGATCATCGACGCGGCGATGACCGAGACCGGCCTGCCGCAGGCCCGGCTCACCGGGGAGCTGGCCCGGACCACGAACCAGCTCCGACTCTTCGCCGACGTCATCACCGAGGGTGCGCATCATGGAGTGCGGATCGAGCACGCGCAGCCGGAGCGTGCGCCGATTCCCCGGCCGGACATCCGCCAGCGTCGCATCCCTGTGGGGCCGGTCCTGGTCTTCGGTGCGTCGAACTTCCCCCTCGCCTTCTCCGTGGCCGGCGGGGACACAGCCTCCGCCCTGGCCGCCGGCTCACCGGTGGTGTTCAAGGCCCACAACGCCCACCCGATGACCAGTCACCTGGTGGGCCAGGTCATCATGGAGACCGTGGCGGCCCACCAGCTGCCGGCAGGAGTGTTCTCCCTGGTCTACGGACGTGGAGCGGACATCGGCCAGGCGCTGATCAAACAGCCGGGCATCAAAGCGGCGGGCTTCACCGGGTCACGCAGAGGCGGCACCGCCCTGATGGCCACCGCAGCCGCCCGCCCGCAGCCTGTCCCGGTCTTCGCTGAGATGAGCTCGGTGAACCCGATCATCCTGCTGGACTCGGCACTCGCCGCGGACACCGCAGGTCTGGCGCAGGGATTCGTCACGTCGCTGACCGGTTCGGCCGGACAGCTGTGCACCGCGCCCGGACTGCTGATCGTGCCCTCGGGAGAGGTGGGGGACGCTTTCCTGCAGCAGGTGGCGGCGCTCCTGGCCGACGTCGCCGGGACCACGATGCTGACCCCCGGAATCTGCACTGCGCGGGTTCAGGGTGAGCAGGCATTGGCCGGTCTGCCAGGCGTCGAGCCGGTGGCCCACGGTCACGACGGCCCCACGAAGAATTCGCCCGCCCCAGCGGTCTACGCAACGGATGCCGAGACGTACCTGTCCACTCCCCAGCTCTCGGAGGAGATCTTCGGCTCCGTGTGCCTGGCGGTCCGATGGGACAGCGCGGATCAGCTGCGTCAGGTGGTCGACGAGCTGGAGGGGCAGCTGACTGCCACTCTGCACGTCGCCGAGCATGAGGGCCAGGACGCCGCCCTTGCGGCCGACCTCGTGGAACGTCTGGAGCTTGTGGCCGGACGCATCCTCGTCGGGGGCTGGCCCACCGGCGTCGACGTCGGCGATGCCATGGTGCACGGAGGCCCGTTCCCGGCGACGTCTGATGGACGGTCAACCTCGGTCGGCGCTGCGGCCATCGAACGATGGCTGCGACCAGTGGCCTACCAGAACCTGCCCGGCGAGCTGCAGCCTGGCGAAGTGCAGGACGCCAACCCTCTGGAGGTCCGCGCTCGACGGGTGAACGGCGTGACGGAGCGGTGAGATGAGACCGGTGCGCACGGTGGATTACCACACGGCGGGCGAACCGTTCCGCATCGTCCAGCACCCCCCGGTGGAGCTGCCTGGACGCACGGTGGCCGACCGGCGTGAGAAAGCTCGCCACGACCCCGCCGCGGGGGAGCTGCGGGAGTTCCTCTGCCACGAGCCCCGTGGCCATGCGGACATGTACGGCGGGTTCATCGTCCCGCCAGATGACGAAGGTGCCGATCTCGGCGTGCTGTTCTGGCACAAGGACGGTTTCTCCACCGCATGCGGGCACGGCACGATCGCGCTGGGAGTGTGGGCCCTCGACTCAGGAGCGGTGGCCCCCGACCCCTCCGGCACGACCGAGGTCGTCATCGATGTGCCCTCCGGGCGGGTCACCGCCCGGGTGAGGACGTCTCCGGACGGCCGGCCGCAGGCCGTCGACTTCGTCAACGTCCCCAGCTACCTTCTCCACCGCGACGTGCGTGTCACGACCTCGCGAGGGGACGTGCTGGTCGATGTGGCGTATGGGGGAGCCCTCTATGCCCACGTGCCGGCCTCGTCAGTCGGGCTGTCGGTCACCACGGAGGACTACCCCTCGTTGATCGCCATCGGCCGCGAGATCAGGCGGACGCTCAACGCCACCCAGTGGGGCCGGCATCCCTCGGACGAGAGGCTCAGCGGCATCTATGGGACCATCCTGCATGACGATTTGGGGAGCGACCCGGCCAGCGGCTTCCCCCATCAGCGGAACATCACGGTCTTCGCCGATGGAGAGGCGGACCGATCACCGTGCGGCTCCGGGACCTCCAGCCGGGTCGCCGTCCTGGCCGCTGACGGCACGCTCGGACCGGGACAGACCCTGGTGCACGACTCCATCATCACCACCCGCTTCTATGCGCAGTGGCAGGAGACAGCGGTCACCGACGGGTACGACGCCGTGATCCCCCAGGTGAGCGGCATGGCCTACCGTACGGGCAGTCACACTTTTGAGCTGGATCCGGCCGACCCCCTCGGCCCGGGATTCGTGCTGCGATGACCTGGTCTCCCTCTCCGCCGACCAAGAGGTCTCCACCATGAGCCAGGGATTCAGCAGCATCCCCGTCCTCTCCGCCGAGGAGGTCCGGCGCCAGATCACCCCGGAGCGTGCGCGGACCCTCATCGAGTCAGTCCTGCTGGACGGCCATGATCCGTCCGAGGACCCGGCACGTCGGCAGGTGACCGCCGGAGCGGGGCATCTGCTGCTGATGCCCTCTGCTGTGGGTCAGTGGGTCGGCGTCAAAGTGGCCTCGGTGTCTCCGGACAATCCTGGCCGCGGGCGGCCTCGTATTCAGGCGGTCTACGTGCTCATGGATGCGACGACTCTCACCCCGCAGGCTCTGGTCGACGGCGCAGTCCTGACGTCCCTGCGCACGCCGGCCACCACGGCTGTGGCCTGTGACCGGTTGGCGGCCGCCGATGCGTCCCGTCTGGTGGTCTTCGGCAGTGGCCCGCAGGCAGTGGAGCATATCGAGGCGATCTCGCGGATCCGCCCCCTTCAGGAGGTGCGGATGGTCGGTCGCCAGCAGAGCCGCCTGCGGTCGGCTCTGCAGGATGTGCGACAGCGCGGACATCCTGTGGCCCCGGGGCGCCCGGAGGACGTGGCCGACGCGGACATCGTGGTGTGCGCGACGTCCGCCGCAGAACCCGTGCTGGAGGACTCGTGGATCTGCGACGGGACGTTCGTCGCCGCGGTCGGGTCGCACGAGCCGCAGCGACGCGAACTTCCTGGCGCGCTTCTCCATCGTTCCCTGGTCACGGTCGAGGACCGGCGGACCGCCTTCCGAGAGGCGGGAGACGTCGTGATGGCTCAGCGTGAAGGGCTGCTCTCCCCGCAGGCGGAGAACATCATCGACCTGGCGTCCGTGGTGCGTGGCACGGTGAGCCGGCGGATCGATCGCCCCAACGTCTTCAAAGGAACGGGGATGTCATGGCAGGACCTTGCCGTCGTCGCCGGCTTGGATCTGGGCGAAGCTCTCGGGTGATGCGCCGGGCCGGAGACCCAGCGGGCGGTCGCGTCGGCTCGATCCTGTCCGGCAGGTCAGACTGAGCCGCCCCCGTCGATCGAGATCCGAGTCCGCGCTGCGGAGTCCAGCACGATCTGCCGCAGGTCTCCGCTGTGGGACGCGGCGATCTGGCGCTGCCGCATGTAGCCGGCGCCGCCGCGCATCATGTCCTCCACCAGGGTCAGTTCGTCGGCGCAGCCCAGCCGCTTCGCCACCGGCGCCAGGCGCTCGAGCTCACGGCCCAGATGATCGGTCACCAGCTCTTCGTCGCCCTCGGCGTTGAGGATGATGATCGCGTCGAGCCCGTAGCGGGCCGCCCGCCACTTGTTCTCCTGGGTGTACCAGGGCGGCATGGTGGGGATCTCCTCCCCTTCCTCGAGACGTTCCACCAGTGAGTGCACCAGACACTGGGTCAGGGCGGCGATCCCTGCGATCTCCTCCAGGGTGGCCAGGCCGTCGCAGATGCGCATCTCCACGGTCCCGAGCCGCGGCACGGCACGCACGTCCCATCGGACTTCGCTGACGTCATCGATCACTCCGGTGTGGGTGAGGTCCGCGACGCAATGCTCGAACCCGGACCATTCCTCGAACTGGAAGGGCAGCCCCGCAGTGGGCAGCTGCTGGAACATCAGCGCCCGCTGGGACGCATAGCCGGTGTCCTCGCCGGACCAGTAGGGCGACGACGCCGAGAGCGCCTGGAAGTGCGGGTAGAAGTTCAGCAGGCCGTCCACCACCGGCATCGCCTGTCGACGGTCGTCCAGGCCGACGTGGACGTGGACCCCATAGATCACCATCTGCCGACCCCACCACTGGGTGCGGCGGATGAGCTCGGCATAGCGTTCCTTGTCCGTGACGGGCTGCTCGGTGGGCGGGGCGAAAGGGTGGGAGCCCTGGGAGTAGAGGTCGACGTCGAGGGGGTCGCAGTAACGCATCACGTGCTGGGCGGTCTCCCGCAGGGAGCCGATCCCCTGGGCGACGTCGTCGCAGACCTCGGTGATGAGCTCCACCGTGTTGGTCAGCAGCTCCTGCTTCACGAAGGGGTGCTGCCCGTCGGACTCGAGGCCGACCTGGGGGTCCGCGGCCGCGTCCTCCTGGCAGGCGGTGAGCAGCCGGTCGGCGACCGATCGCAGGTCCCCCGTCTGGCGGTCGACCAGGGCGAGCTCCCATTCGAGGCCGAGCGTCGAACGCGCCGACGGGGCGAAGGGCAGATCCATACGGGGCTCCTCTGATGTCGGGGCGAGGGATGCGGAGCTTCAGGATACCGGGGAGAGGGTGTCTGTCGCCCCGGGGAGGAGGCTTCACTGGCTGGGAGGGCCACAGGCCAGACCCGCCGTCCCTGCCTTCAGGGACGCCGCGCGGGAATTAAGCGCGTCAGTCTCCTGGGTGTCCCCTGAAACGGGGGCCGTGACGTCGCCGGAGACCGTCCGCCCGGGGCGTGCTCGATACCCTGGAGCCATGACCTCCTCGTTCCCTGAATCTCCCCGAACCGCTGACCGGACGGTGCCGCTGCTGCGCTGGTCCGCGACGCTGCTGCTGGTTCCGGCGCTGTTGCTGAGCGCCTGCGGGCCGGGCGATGACGGCGGTGCTGGAGGTGGTGCTGGAGGTGGTGCTGGAGGCGGCACTGAGGACGGCACTGGAGACGGTGCAGCGGATGAGCAGACCGCTGAGCAGCGGGAGCAGCAGGAGCGGCAGCGCCTGACGGAGGAACGCCAGGAGGCCGACGCCGCCCGCGAGGGTGCCCTGGCCGGTCCCGGCGAGCAGCATCGGGCCGCGGCGGCCGCGGCGGTGGCCGAGCTCAGCACTGACCAGCGGGCCGGACAGGTGCTGGTCGGCGAGTACGGCAGCCCTGACGCCTCATCGATGGCGACCGTGATCGAGGAGCTCCACCTGGCCGGGGCGATCGTCATGGGGAGCAATGTGCCCGGCAGCGGCTCTGAGGTCGATCTGGAGGCGCTCGGCGAGCAGCTCGACGTTCTGCAGCAGGCGGCCGCAGAGCGGGACTGGCCCGCGGTGGTCGCCGTGGACCAGGAGGGCGGCCTGGTGACGCGGGTGGGGCACCCGCTGACGGAGTGGCCCGCACCGATGGCCTACGGGGCGGCGCGCCTCGGGGCATTGGGCGGGCAGGATCCGGACGAACCCGCAGGCGAGTCCGCAGGTGCCGGTCACGACGCCTTGGCGGTGCTGGGGCATCGGGCCATGGGGGAGGACCTGGCGGAGTTGGGCTTCACCGTGGACTTCGCCCCGAACGCGGACGTCACCCTCGGCGTCGACGATGCGGCCATCGGCTCCCGGTCCTTCGGCGCGGATCCGGAGCTGGTCGCCGATCTCGCCCTGGCGGGGCTGCGCGGGCTCGCCGAGGGTGGAGTGGCCGGCTCGGCCAAGCACTTCCCCGGTCACGGAGGCGTCACCGAGGACTCCCACCACACGTTGCCGGTCCAGCCCGCCGAGCTGAGCGAGTTGGAGGGCCACGACTGGGCGCCCTTCCAGCATGTGATCGACGCCGGCGCACCCATGATCATGATGGGTCACCTCGACGTCGCCGCGCTGGAGGCCGGGGTGCCGTCGTCGTTGTCCCCGGCGGCCTATGAGCGGCTGCGCGAGATGGGGCATGATGGCGTGATCGTCACGGATGCGCTGAACATGGCCGCCGTGGTGCAGCACGTGGGATCAGCCGAGGCCCCGGTGCGCGCCATGGAGGCGGGGGCAGATCTGCTGCTCATGCCCTCGGATGTGCGCACCGCCCACGCGGCGATCGTCGACGCGGTGGAGTCGGGAGAGCTCGAGGCCGACCGGCTGGCGGAGGCCGCCGAGCGGGTGGTGGCGCTGATGTTCTGGCAGCAGGATCTGGCCGCCGGGGAGCTCGACGCCGGCCCGGGTGTCACTCTGCCCGAGGTCCTGCAGGACGTGGAGCGGGACGACGAGTACACCGACCTGCCGCCCAGCACGGCGGGCGACGCTGGAGACGGGGCCGATCCACGTGCCGTCGACAGCTCGGAGGTCGCTGCCGCCGTCGCCCGTCACTCCGTCACCCTGGTGACCGGGCAGTGCGAGGCCGATGTCCTCCAGGATCCGGTGACGGTGGTCGGCGGTGAGGGGCGCGACCGGTCCCGGCTGGAGTCGGCGTTGCAGGAGGCCGGGCACCAGGTGGGTGCCGGAGGCATGGTGATCGCCCTGGTGGCACCGGGGGCGCCTCCGCCGCAGGCCGCCGATGTCATGGTGGCCCTGGACCGTCCCGAGCCGCTGCGTCTGTATCCGGCCGAGACCCAGGTGGCCCTCTACGGACGCGGGGAGGAGAGCTTCACGGCTCTGGTGGAGGCCCTCTCCGGCGCTCCGGCGCCCGGTGCCCTGCCCACGTCGGTGGGTGAGCATCCGCTCGGCCACTCTGCCTGCGGAGCGGTCCGCTGAGGTCCGGCCCGGGTCTGCCGGGTCAGTCGTGGTGGATGATCTCCACCCGGCGGTTCGCCGCGAGCGTCTCCGGAGCATCCTGGCGCTCTGTGACGGCGGGCTCTGCGTCCCCGCGACCCTCCGTCTGGATCTCCAGGTCGGGGCGCGCCTGGCGGACCGCGCCCGCCACGGCGTCGGCCCGCTGCTGGGAGAGCTCCAGGTTGTCGAAGTCCTCTCCGGTGGGGACCGAATCCGTGTGGCCGATCACCTGGATCTCCGCGCCGTGGGGAAGATCCTCGACGAGCTCAGCGATCCGCCCGCCGGCGCTGTCCGGCAGCTCCCAGGAGTTGACGGTGAAGAGGATGTCCGTGGCGAGTTCGATGATCAGGCCGTCGGGCGTCTGCTCGACCTGCTCGAGCGAACGGACCGAGCCGCTGGGGTCCCAGCGCTGGATGCTGGCTTCGATCTGCGCCTCGGAGGGTTCCGGAAGCTCGGCGATGGCGTCCTCGCCGGCGGCGGCCTGCGGCAGCAGTCCCAGCAGCGCGGTGAGCGTGGAGGCTGGCAGGTGCATGAGGATCACCACTCGACCGGAACGTCGGTGAACTCGGGGAGGTTGTCGAACACGCGGATGTCCACGGCGTCGACCGTATCCTCCGGGGCCGCGTAGACGTCCCACCAGACCATCGGCTCTCCGGGGGCGGTGCGCAGCCGGCCCGCGCTGGCCGACCACCAGGTGGCGCCGTCACGGATCACCCGGCACTCTTTCAGGTTCTCGCGGCCGACCACGGTGGGCAGCATGCGGTGGACTGTGGTCAGGTCCACCAGAGAGACGGTCTCCGCGCCGTCGGAAGCCTCCAGCGGAGTCAGGGACACCCGCACGGTCATGGTCTCGCCAGAGACCTCCGGGGAGTGCACGCCCACAGCGACTGTCAGGTCGCTGTCCGGGAAGTGATGCTCCTGGACGGCCAGGGGCTCGGCGAGCTCTCCGGCCTCGGGGTCATCCTGCTCGGGGTCATCCTGCTCGGCCACGCCCTGTGTGGTCTCCTCCTGGTGCTGGGCGGAGTTGGGTTCCTCTGTGCCCTCGGCGTCCTCGACGGTGGGACTGTCTGTGCCGCAGGACGTCAGCAGCAGCACCAGGGCGGCGCCCAGTGCTGACGTGCGGACGAGCGGACCTGTCGTCGTGTCCCTCAGGGAAATCCCCTCCTGGCGCCCTCAGGGCCATGTATTTGCTATTGCAATGACCATGACAGGGGGTAGTGGGTGTGGCAACAGAGCGGCCGTCGCATGCTCGTCCGGGGTGGGTCTCAGAGCGGCTCGACGACGGCAGCCAGGCGCTGATCGCCGAGCCTGGTGATCACCAGGGTGCGGTGGAGGGGCCTCCCGGGTGGCCGGCCTGTCGTCGCGCCACTCCGCCCGCGTCCGGCCTTTCCGGGGAGGATCTGCCGGCGCAGCGTCTCCGGCACCACGTCCACGCCGCGCTTCTTGATCTCCAGGCTGGTCACACCGTGCTCCCGCGCCCAGGCGCGCAGCCGCTTGACCTGGAACGGGAGGACCTCCACCACGCGGTGGCACCGGACCGCGGCGGTCGACGGCGGCGCAGCATCCTCGGGGAGCACGAAATAGGCGATGTGCTCGTCCAGCATGGCGCCGCCGAGTCGTTCGGCCAGGTCGGCGACCAGTCCCGCGCGGATCACGGCGCCGTCAGGTTCGCACAGCAGCCCGGAGAGCCCCTCCGGGCCCAGGGTCTCGAGGTCGGGGTGCTCGCCGAACTCCGCGGCAGAGGTCAGTTCCTCCACAGTCTCGGTGCTGCGGACCGTCGCCGCGCGTCGGACGTCCGGGCGGGCCAGCGCGTTGAACCACAGGACCACCTCCACCACCTGTCCGTCCACGCTCACCCACTCCGCCTCGCAGTCGGCGGGGATGAGCTCATGCGGGATGCCCGGTCCCAGCTTCACACCCAGCGGGATGCCCGTGGCGGCCAGTGCGGTCACGAAGCTCAGCGGAGGGGAGAAGGCCTCCGGGTCCCATACGCGGCGGGAGGCGCCGTCGGCGCTGTGCCCGCGGGTCGCATCCCGGCGCGCCGGATCCAGCCACAGGCCCCAGCCGGCAGGGGTGCTCCCCGGTGTGGTCACCCGGTCCGCCCCGTCCGCCCCGTCCTGGTCGTCGGGCAGGCTGCTCATCAGGCCCAACTCGGCGACGAAGGTCTCCGCGGTGGTGTGCCGGACCTCGGCCTCCGGGAACGGGGTGAGGTTCATCGTCGCCGCCGCGGCGGTGTCCTCATCGGCGTCGACGGCGACGACCTGCAGGCCCAGGGAGGCCAGGGCCAGCGCGTCGCCGCCCAGCCCGCAACCCAGGTCCGCCACATGGGTGAGGCCCGCCTCGCGGAAGCGTCGGGCGTGGCCTGCGGCCACGGGAAGCCGGGTGGCCTGCTGCAGCCCGTTCTGGGTGAGCAGCATCCGTGCGGCGAAGTCACCGAACTTCGCGGCGGCGTCCCGGCGCAGCCGCGACTGCGTCAGGGCGGCGGCCACCACCTCCGAGGAATGGCCGGTGCGGCGCAGCTCAGTATTGAGCCGGGCGGCGTCGTCGGGATCATAGGGCGGCAGCGAGTTCAGCAGCTCCCAGCCCTCAGGCGTCAGCAGCGGGGCGAGCGCAGAGGTCTCAGACATCCCTGTCAGCCTATCCGGACCCGACCCCGGGCGCGGATCCGGTTGGTTCGACGGGCAGGGCGGCGGAGCTCCGTCATGCGGGGGTCACCGACTTGCAGCGCATTAGCCAAGCAGATAAGTTCTTATTTGCTTAGGGTGGGCTAAGTTCTTCAGTGAAGGTGGGTGTGACCCCTTTCGCAGGACCTGGTCCGCTCGGCCGCGTCGCATCCGAGCTCATCGCACACTCCATCTCCGCCGACCGCCCCCGCACCTGGCGCCGGCCCGTGACCTTGAGGAAGGCCCCCATGACCGCTGCTGACACCGCCCGTCCCGCCACCCGTGCTGCCACCGGTGGCCGTCGGGCTTCCTTCTGCCTCTCCGTGTTCGCTGTGGGCGCCCTGGCCCTGACTGCCTGCTCCGAGGCCGACGCCGACTCCTCCGGCGACGCTGAGACCCAGGTCGGCTCTGAGGCGACCGTCATCACCATCGAAGATGACCACGGCACCCACGAGATCGACCTGGACGCCGTCGATTCCGTCGGCGCCTTCGACAACCGCAGCTTCCGCACCCTGGATGACTTCGACGTCGAGCTGAGCGTCGCGGCCCGCTCCCTGATGGGCGACGGGATCACTTCCTACGCCGACGACGAGGACATCCTCGACACCGGCATCCACCGCGAGCCCGACCTGGAGCTCATCGTCGCCGCGGAGCCGGACCTGGTCATCAACGGCCAGCGCTACCAGCAGTACTACGACGACATCGCCGCCCTGCTGCCCGAGGACAGTGTGATCCTCGAGTTCGACCAGTCCACAGAGGACCCGGAGACCTTCTTCGCCGGACTCATCGAGAAGACTTCGGCACTCGGCCAGGTCTTCCAGTCCGAGGACGAGGCCGACGCGCTCATCGACGCCCTGCAGGACGCCATGGACCGGGTGGCGGCCGCCTACGACGGCGACTCCACTGTGATGGGCCTGCTGACCTCCGGCGGAGACATCAACTACGCCGGTCCGCACCAGGGCCGCGGAGTCGCTCCGATCTTCCAGGAGTTCGACCTCGTCCCCGCTCTTGAGGTCGATGACCAGTCCAGCGACCACGAGGGTGACGACATCTCCGTGGAGGCCATCGCCCAATCGAACCCCGACTGGATCATCGTCCTTGATCGCGACGGCATGGCCCCTGATGACCCCGAGTACACCCCCGCCGGCGAGCTGATCGCCGACTCTCCGGCGCTGCAGGAGGTCACCGCCGTCCAGGACGAACAGATCGTCTACATGCCGCAGAACATGTACCTCACCGAGGACATCCAGGCCTACACCGAGTTCCTCGAGGACTTCGCCGACGCCCTGGAGAACGCCGAGTGACCTGTCCCGCGGAGGGCACCGGCCGCTGAACCGGGTGGGCCCCGCCGGTCCGCCGGCCGGCGGGGCCCACCTGACCCGCGGCGGCCAGCCCCCCCCGACCCCAGCACCCGATCGATCTGGACTCGACCATGACCACCACGCTGCGGCAGGACATCGCTCACACCAGCCGCGACATCCTCGTCGATGAGGAACGCGCCCGCCGTCGCCCGCTGGTGACCCCGGCGTTCCTGCTCGCTGTCGTCGTCACCCTCGGGCTGCTCATCGCCTCCTTGCTGGTGGGACAGTTCGACGTCTTCTCCGAGGGCAACTTCTGGATGTTCGGCATCACCCGCATCCCGCGGACCATCGCGCTCGTGCTCGCCGGGGCCTCGATGGCCATGTGCGGAGTCATCATGCAGCTGCTGACCCAGAACCGCTTCGTCGAGCCCACCACCACCGGCACCACTGAATGGGCCGGACTCGGGCTCATCCTGGTCATGTGGCTGGCGCCGACCGCCTCCCTGGTCGCACGGATGAGCGCCGCAGTGGCCATGGCCTTCCTCGGTACCATGGTCTTCTTCCTGTTCCTGCGCCGAGTCTCATTGAAGTCCAGCCTCATCGTGCCCATCATCGGGATCATGCTCGGTGCGGTGGTCAGCTCCTTCACCACCTACCTGGCGCTGATGACCGACACTCTGCAGGCGCTGGGCATCTGGTTCCAGGGATCCTTCACCGGAGTCATCCAGGGACGCTACGAACTGATGTGGATCGTGCTGGGGGTGACCGTGTTCGTCTTTCTGGTCGCTGACCAATTCACCGCCGCCGGTCTCGGCAAGGACATGGCCACCAACGTCGGGCTGAACTACACCCTGGTGCTGTTCATGGGCACCGCGATGGTCGCCGTCGCGACCGGGGTCACCGCCACAGTGGTGGGGACCCTGCCGTTCCTGGGCCTGGTGGTGCCCAACATCGTGGCGCTGTTCCGCGGGGACGACCTGCGCAGCAACCTGCCGTGGGTCTGCCTGGTGGGGATCTCCACCGTCACCGCGTGCGACCTGATCGGTCGGCTGATCATCGCACCGTTCGAGATCCCGGTGTCGATGGTGCTCGGCCTCGTCGGCGGCGTCGTCTTCATCGGGCTGCTGCTGCGGCAGCGTCGTAAGGGAGGGCTGGTCACCTGATGTTCAAGTCCGCTCACGAGTCGACCACCACCTCCACCACCCGACCGACCCCGCCACGGCACTCCGGGGCGATCACCGACCGTCGGCACCGGCGCACCTATGTGCTGGTGATGATTCTGCTGGTCGTGGTCTCCCTGGGCGCAACCGCTGGGATCCTCCTCTATGGCAATCCGGTGCCTCTCGGCAGTGACGGTTGGTGGCTCATCGTCGGCATGCGGCGGGACTCGGTGCTGACCATCGCCGTCGTCGCGCTGTGCCACGCGATGTCCACGATCGCCTTCCAGACTGCGGTCAACAACCGGATCATCACCCCCGGCATCATGGGGTTCGGGTCGCTCTACACTGCGATCCAGACCGGAGTCGTCTATCTCTTCGGGATCGCCGGGGTGACCATGCTGGTCGGCGTCCCACAGTTCTTCCTGCAGATGGTGGTGATGATGCTGCTGGCCACTGCGCTGTACACCTGGCTGCTCTCCGGGAAGTTCTCCAACATCCACATCATGTTGCTGGTCGGTGTGGTGCTCGGCGGTACTCTCGGTTCGCTGTCCACCTTCATGCAGCGGATGCTCACGCCCTCCGAGTTCGACGTGCTCACCGCCCGGCTCTTCGGCAACATCTCCAACGCCCGGGCCGAGTACCTGCCCTATGCGATTCCCATCGCGCTCGCCGTCGCCGTGGTGCTGTGGATCTGGGCACCGAAGCTCAACGTCATCGCCCTGGGCCGGGAGCACGCCACCAACCTGGGGCTGAACCACAAGCGGCAGGTCATCGCGATCCTGCTGCTGGTCTCGGTGATGGTGTCCCTGGCCACGGCCCTGGTCGGGCCGATGGTGTTCCTGGGCTTCCTCACTGCGGCGCTGGCGTACCAGTTCGGCGACACCTACTCGCACCGGATGCTGTTCCCGATGGGATTCCTCTTCGGCTACGCGATCCTCGCGGCCAGCTACTTCGTGCTGCGTCACGTCTGGGACGCCGGGGGAGCGGTGACCGTCATCGTGGAGCTGGTCGGCGGACTCGTCTTCCTATTCTTCCTCCTGCGAAAGGGACGCCTGTGATCTCCCTGACCGACGTCAGCAAGGACTACTCCTCCACAGTGTCGATCGGGCCTGTCAGCGTCGAGATCGCCTCCGGTGGCGTGACGGCGCTGGTGGGCCCCAACGGAGCGGGTAAGTCCACCATCCTGACCATGATCGGCCGGCTGCTGAGCCTGGACTCCGGGCGCATCGAGGTGGCCGGTCACGACGTCGTCAACACCGCTTCGAAGGCGATCGCAAAGATCATCTCGATCCTGCGCCAGGAGAACCACTTCGTCACCCGACTCACCGTGCGTCAGCTGGTCAGCTTCGGGCGCTTCCCCCACTCCCAGGGTCGACTCACTCTCGGAGACGAGAAGTACATCTCCGAGGCCATCGACTTCCTGGACCTCACCGACCTGGAGAACCGATACCTCGATCAGCTCTCCGGCGGGCAGCGGCAACGCGCCTACGTGGCGATGGTGCTGGCACAGAACACGGACTACGTGCTGCTGGACGAGCCGCTGAACAACCTGGACATGCAGCATGCGGTGGCGATGATGAAGCAGCTGCGTCGCGCCGCTGACGAGCTGGGTCGCACTGTCGTGATCGTGCTGCACGACATCAACTTCGCCGCCCACTACTCCGACCGGATCCTCGCCATGAAGAACGGCCAGGTGGTGGAGCACGGCACTCCGGCCGAGATCATGCGCGACGACGTCCTGACCCGAGTGTTCAACACCGAGGTGCAGGTCATCGCGGGGCCGAACGGTCCGCTGGCCGTGTACTACTGAGGGTGCGGGGTCTCTGCCACAGCCGACGAGGCACCGCAGTGTGGGGCCTTGTGATGCGAGATCTCGCGCCACAAGGGCCCACACCGTGGATCTATCGGGTGTGTCAGGGACTCAGCCAGTCCAAGGGTGTCAGGATGAGCTGAGGGAATATCGCCATCACGAGGACAAGGGCCGTCTGTGCCAGCAGGTACGGTAGCGCAGGCTTGATCACCTGATCGATCTTGACCTTTCCGACCGCGCACGCCACGTTCAGCGCGGGGCCGACCGGCGGCGTGATGAGTCCGATGACGTTGGCGAGTGTGAAGATGATGCCGAAGTAGACCAGATCCACGTCAGCGGCCTCCAACAGCGGCACCACGATCGGCGTGACGATGAGGATCGTCGGAATCACGTCGAGCACTGTGCCGATGAGGATGATGAAGAGCAGCAAGCAGATGACCAGCAGGGTCGGGCTGTCGGCGAGATCGCCGAAGGTGTCCGTGATGATGTCCGGGAGTCCTGAGATCGTCATGTAGTAGGCCAGCACCTGGGCGGCCGCTGCGAGGAACATGACGACGGCTGACATCTTGGCCGTGGAGCGCAGGGCCTCGAAGAGGGTGCGAACAGACAGCTGACGGTAGATGAAGCCGCCGACGAACAGGGCGTAGACGACGGCTACGACTCCTGCTTCAGTCGCGGTGAACACCCCGCCGCGGAGACCGACCAGGATGATGACGGGGAGCAGGAGGGCCCAGAACGCGCCCAGTGCCAGCTTGGAGAGCTCTGCGAACGACCCACGCTCGGTCGGAGCTTCCTGCACATTCTCCTTCGTCCGGGAGACGACGAACCAGACCGCACACATCGTCAGCGTGAGGTACAGGGCAGGTGCGAGCCCTCCCAGGAACAGCGATTGGATGGACACCCCGGCAGTCGCTCCGTAGACGATGAGCGGAACTGACGGGGGCATGACCGGAGTGACGAGGTTGGCACTGGCTGTGAGCGCCGTCGCTCGCGCACGGTCATAGCCCGCCTTCGCCATCATCGGGATGAGGATCGCTCCCAGCGCAGCGGTGCTCGCGACGGCGGACCCTACGAGGCTGCCGAAGAGCAGGCAGGCAATGATGGTGACGAAACCGAGTCCACCGCGGAAGCGGCCGACGGTCGCCTTGCACAGGTCAATGATGCGGTGGGTGAGCCCGCCGCGATTCATGAGTTCGCCGGTCAGGATGAAGAACGGCAACGCCATCATGGCGATCGAATCTGTGCCGCGCATCAGTTGGGCGGCCATGACCTGTGAGTCGGCGGCGCTCCCCATGTGCATTCCGGTGACCATCGCGCAGAACAGCAGAGCGAACGCGATGGGGACGCCGATGGCGATCGCACCGAAGAGATACCCGAACATCTGGGCCAGAGCAGGCATGAAGACTCCTTCTTCTAGTTCGCTGCCTGCCGAAGCAGGTCCGTGTCGTCATCGGGGATGGCCAGAAGCTCCTCGACGCTCATCTTGAAGACGAACAGCCGGAGGATGTTCATGAGCGCCATCAGCGCGATCGCCAGACCTGTCACCAGGCCGATGGCGTAGATGAGCGGTCGGGGATACTGCGTGGCCACCCAGCGATCCCCCATGCTCTGGACCACGAGATCCCAGCTGCCGATCACCAGGAGGGCCATGACCCAGACGATGATGAGCTGAACGATCGTGTAGAGGACCTTCTGGGCAGGCCGCGGAACCCGCTCCAGCAGGACATGCATCCCGAGGTGCCGGTTCTCGCGGAATGCCCCGACGGCGCCGAGGTACACGAGGTAGATGAAGCAGAGCCGCGCGATCTCTTCCGACCAGACCAAGCCCGAGTCGAAGAGGTATCGCAGCGCCATATTCAGGAAGACGAATACGACCATGGCGACGAGGAAGACCACCATGAGCAGTTCGATCGCACGGAAGAGCTTCTGCATGAAGCGTTCGATCGCATGTGTGGAGTTCATGAATTCACTGCACCTCTTCGATAGAGTCCACGAGATCCTCAGCCCACTCGTGTTCGGCGTAGAGGTTCTCGTAGAGGGCGTCGAGCATGTCGATCATCTGGTCGCGGTCGGCATCTGATAGCTCGGTGACCGTCACCCCGTGATCCTCGAGAAAGTCACGTTCATCCTCGATTCCGTCGAGATAGTTCTGCCAGGCGACATCTGCGGTCTCGATGGCGGCCTCCTGGACGATCTCCCGATGCTCGGCGGGCAGATCGTCCAGGAAGCGGGCGTTGGTGACGAACGGCAGCACGGCGGTGATGTGGTTCGTCTCGTAGACGTAGTCCTGTACCTCGTAGAGTGCCTCTCCGATCAGCGTGACCATGCCGTTGTCCTGGCCGTCCACGACGCCGGTCTCGAGGGCAGTGAAGAGATCGCCCAGCGGAATGATCTGCGGATTCGCCCCGAGGGACTCAGCGATACCCAGGTGAATCGGATTCCCTGGCATGCGGAATCGTTGGCCGGCGAAGTCCTCGACCGACTGGAGGGGTCGGTTGGACGAGAACGTTCGGGCGCTGTTCGGCCCCCAGGCCAGGACGTATGTCGATGAGAAGTGGTCATGGAAGTCCTCTGCCAGCTGGAGAGCCACCGGGGAGTCCGTCCAGACGGTCTGAGCGTGCTCCAGGTCTCGATAGAGAAACGGCCAGTCGGAGATCAGCATGGTGGGGTATTCCTGGTTCATGCCCGATCCGATCACGGCAGAGTCGATGGATCCGTTGCGCACGCTGTCCCACAGCTCGTCCTCGCTGCCGAGAGTGCCGCCGTGGAAGGTGTCCACCTGTATGAGCCCATCCGTCCTGCGTTCCACCTCCTCCACGAACACGTCTTCGATGGCTTGTGACATCGGATGATCGACGTCCCACACGTTGGCGAGCGTGAGAGTCGTGGTCCCGTCGTCGCCTGCTCCGGCGCAGGAGGCGAGGGGCAGGATGAGTGCCAGTGCAGTCGTGGCGGACGCTGTCTTCTTCATAGGAGTTCCTGAGGTCGAGGCTGGGCTTGTCATCGGAGGCGCAGCATGACTTTGCTGGAGGGGACGGTGGGGTCCATGGCCACGTCGAATGCGTGATGGACGTCGGAGAGGTCGAACTGGTGGGTGATCAGGGGATCGACGTCCAGACCGTCCTTCAGGAGGCTGATAGCCTCATGCATCTCATCGTGGAAGCGGAACGACCCGATCCATGTGATCTCACGCGTGATCAGGTCCCCGAGCACTGAAGGTGCAGGTGTCTTCGGAAGATTGCCGACCTGGACCAGCGTGCCGCCTGGAGTCGTCGCCGCGAGTGCACCCTCGAGGGCCCTGGGCGACCCGGAGGACTCGAAGACGATCGGTGCGTGATGGGCGATGCGCTCGCGACTGACATCGATGATCTCGTCTGCGCCCATCTGGGATGCGATGGCGAGACTAGACGGTGCGATGTCTGCTGCGATGACCTTCCCCGCAGCTCTTCGAGAGAGCGCGCCGATGATGAGCAGGCCGATGGGCCCGCAGCCGTTGACGATGACGTCGGCGTCGTCGACGGACGAGGCGGCGACGCTGCGGGCACGATGAATGGCATGGAGCGCCACGGCGAGCGGTTCGGCCAGGGCTCCGCGTTGGGTGTCGACGGACGGCGGGAGCGGGATCGCCTGATCGCTCCGGACTCGCAGAAGCTGGCAGAAGCCGCCGTCATTGTGCGGAATCTGGGCGGCGGAGCCGAGGTACCGGACTTCCGGGTGACGGTTCATACGGTCGGACTCTGAGGCGTCGATGCTCGCACCTTCCGGGAGAGAAGCGGGGTACACAGCAACGTTCTGGCCCAGCAGGGACTCGGGAGCATCGGCACCGACTTCGATGACGCGCCCTGCGACCTCATGGCCCAGGATCAACGGTTGCTTCAGAGTCGCGGTGCCTGATGCGCCGTGCGCGACGTAGGAGATATCGGACCCGCAGATGCCTCCCCATTCGACGGCGACCAGGACGTCGTTGGCAGCGGGTCGGGGTCGGGGTCGCTCTTCGAGTCGAAGGTCGTGGGCTCCGTGGACGGCTGCTGCTTTCACGTGGCTCCTCTCGCCAGGGGCATCTGAGTTGCGAAGAAAAGGGGGGTGCTGAGCTGGGTCGAGATCTCCTGCGCACAGGACCCGGCTACTTGTATTCCAGAGCTAGTATGCAAGAATGATGTGACGTACACTACCAATATGTCAAGGGCGTCTTGAGAGATGGCGAGGAGTCGGAGGGTCATACACTGTGGCAATGCCTAAGCAGGGATCCGGTCGCTCGGAGCGACACAAGGTGTATCGCGGCATTCGCGAACGGATCATCAGTCTGGATCTGCAGCCCGGGGGAGCGATCTCCGAAAATGAGCTCGCTCGTTCACTCGGCGTGTCCCGTACGCCCATCCGCGAGGCGCTGCTGCTGCTGCTCGAGGAGAGTCTCGTCGAGGTCTTCCCGAAGATCGGTACGTTCGTCTCTCGTGTGGATCCGAAGCGAGTGGCGGAGGCTCAGTTCCTCCGCGAGGCGGTCGAACTCGCCTCTCTCCGCACGCTGTCCGCTCCCTTGGACGCAGGGCTGGTTCGGGGATTGGAAGAGAACCTCGAACAGCAGGTCGCCGCAGGCGAGGACGTCCGTCGGTTCTTCGAGCTGGATGAGGAGTTCCACCGGGGGCTCATGGGGTTGGCTGGGCATGAGAGCTCCTGGTCGACGGTCGTGAGTGCGAAGGGCCATCTGGATCGCGCCCGCATGCTCGGAATCCAGGAGGTTCCGAGGGTGAGTGCCTTCGTCGAGGATCATCGGTCGATCTTCGAGGCCGTGGTCTCTGGGCGAGTCGCCGACGCGGAGAACCTCCTCTCGGCGCACCTGCGGGTCGTATTCGACGACATTGAGAAGATCCGGAATCGATCGCCGGAGCTTTTCGTCGGAGATGCCGCTTCTCGCCCGGTTCGACGCCCGACCTACGTGTGGGAGTCTGCGGACGGCTGATGCCCTCGCTGCACGAGGGGGGGGTGAGCTCTTGACGAAGCTGGTATACAAGTGCTGACATGCAAGTGATGGGCGCAGTTCGACAGATGCGCACCCGGGGAGGAGACCCAAGATGAGAATCGACGATGCCAGGGTGGTGGTCAGTTCACCTGGGCGGAACTACGTGACATTGATCATTGAGACGGAGGGCGGTCTGGTGGGCATCGGTGATGCCACGCTCAACGGCCGGGAGCTCGCGGTCGCCTCCTATTTGGAGGACCACGTATGCCCACTGCTGATCGGTCGCGACGCCCGCCGCATCGAGGACGTCTGGCAGTACCTGTACCGCGGCGCCTATTGGCGTCGAGGTCCGGTGACGATGACGGCGATCGCGGCCGTCGACGTGGCCCTGTGGGACATCAAGGGCAAAGCCGCCGACATGCCGGTCTATCAGCTCCTCGGCGGGGCTGCACGAGACGGGGTCATGGTCTACACCCACGCCAGCGGCGAGACCCTTGACGGCCTGCACGAGGACTTCCAGGCACACCTGGACCAGGGGTTCAAAGCGATTCGTGTCCAGTCGGCGATCCCCGGGCTCGAGAAGACCTACGGCATCCCCGGACCGGACGGACAGGTCTACGAACCGGCGAGCGGAAGCCGCCCTCAGGAGGACCGCTGGGACACCGCCCCCTACCTGGACTTCGCGCCGCAGATGGTGGCCTCCGTCCGCAAGGAATTCGGATACGGCACCCACCTGCTCCATGACGTCCATCACCGGCTGAGCCCCATCGAGGCCGCACGCCTCGGCCAGGCCCTGGAGCCCTACAGGATGTTCTGGATCGAGGATCCCACTCCGGCGGAGGACCAGAGTGCCTTCCGCACCATCCGGCAGCACACGACGACGCCGTTGGCCGTGGGGGAGGTCTTCAACTCCATCTGGGACTGCCAGCAGCTGATCACTGAGCGACTCATCGACTACATCCGCGCCTCCGTCTCCCACGCCGGGGGCATCACCCATCTGCGCAGGATCTTCTCCCTGGCCGATCTCTACGGGGTCAGGTCCGGCTCGCACGGCGCAGGGGATCTCTCACCGGCTTCCTTCGCGGCCGCATTGCACGTCGACATGAGCATCCCCAACTTCGGGGTTCAGGAGTACATGGGGCACCGGTCCCCGGCCGATGAGGTCTTCTCCGTCTCGTACTCGATATCCGACGGATTCGCTCACCCCGGTGACACACCGGGCATCGGCGTCTCCTTCGACGAGGAGGCCGCGGCTCGGTACCCCTATGCCCCCAAGTATCTGCCGATCAATCGTCGTCTGGATGGGACGGTGCACGACTGGTGAACGACATGACAGAAGCTTCGACCAGAGGCCGGGAACACTTCGACGTCGTCGTCCTCGGCGAGGTGCTGGTGGAGGTGGCCACGGAGGCGGCGTTCGATGACGGCGTGGAAGCACGCCTCGGGATCTCCGGCGACGCGCTGAATGTGGCTGCCGCCGCGGCGGCAGCCGGCGCCCGAGTCGGGCTCATCTCGGCCCTCGGTGAGGATGAGCTCGGGCACGCCGCGCGGCGCAGGATCGATGGTCTCGGCATATCGACAGAGCTGCTGCTCCAGAGACCCGGGCCGCAGGGGGTCTACTTCGTCCACAGCGACCCTGAGGGGAACAGAGAGTTCTCCTACGCCCGCTCACACAGCGTCGGTTCGACGCTGGCTCCCGAGGACCTCGATCCGGACGTCCTGCGGGATGCCGGGGCGGTGATCGCCAGCGGCATCACAGGGGCCCTCTCCGAGTCCGCGGCCCAGGCGGTCGTCGTCGCGGCCGAGTCCGCTCGTCGTTTCGTCTATGATCCGAACCACCGGCCTCGGCTGAGCAGTCTGGAGGACGCTCGCCGTAGGCTCCTGAGGCTTGCCCCGCTCAGCTGGCTGGTCACCCCCTCCTCTCCGGAAGAGACCTCACGTCTGCTCGACGCCGGGTCTCCCGACGAGGCGGCGACCGCTCTGACCGCGATGGGAGCGAGCAACGTCGCAGTCACCTGTGGTGCTGACGGAATTCATCTGCAGCATGACGGAGAGACACGGTGGGTCCCGTCGGTCCCCGCTCCCCACGTCATCGACCAGACGGGCGCCGGCGATGCGTTCCTGGGGGCCACCACCGCGCGTGCCGTCCTGGGGGATCCCCTCCCCGACGCCGTCCGCTGGGGTGCGGCGGCCGCTTCTCTGGTGGTCGGAGGCCGAGGCGGGACAGGATTCGTGCCCACGGCCGCTCAGACGCGGGAGCACCTCCGCACGGCGTCGATCACTGAGGAAGGAACCTCATGAGGCCGCGGCTCACACGTTCCGCCGCCCGGAAGGCAGGTCTCCGGCCCCTCGAATCCGACTCCGTCAGGGCCCGGGAGTCCCAGGCGCTGAGGATCGTCCATCTCGGATTCGGAGCCTTCGCCCGTGCGCACACGGCGGTGTACACCGAGCTGGCCGGCCTGCGCGCGCAGGACGACCCCAGTCAGCACTGGCGGATCGTCGGAGTCACCCAGCGGTCCAACGCCGTCGCTGAGCAGCTGAACCCGCAGGACGGGCTCTACAGCGTGGTCGATGTCGGCCCCGGTGCTGGCGGCGTTCAGCTGATCACCTGCGTCGACGAGGTGCTCTCTGGACCGGAGGAGCCCGATGCGGTGGTCGCCCTGATCGCCGATCCGTCCACGCGGATCGTGAGCCTGACGATCACGGAGAAGGGCTACCGCCTGGATGCCGGGGGACAGGGCATCGATCGTGCCGACCCCGAGATCCAGGCAGACTTGGCGGGGCGCGCACCTCGGACTGCCGTCGGGCAGATCGCCCGGGGCCTGCAGCTGCGCCACCGACGCGATGCCGGTCCGCTGGCTGTGGTGTCCTGTGACAACCTTCCCGGGAACGGCGAGCTGACCCGCGAGGCCGTGGAGTCCTACACCCGGGCCCTGCCGGAGAACGGGGCCGAGGAGCTCCTGGCCTGGGTCCAGGGGTCGGTGAGCTTTCCGAACACGATGGTGGATCGCATGGTGCCGCGGCCGACGGCGGAGACACAGGAACAGGCGGCGCGGGCCCTCGGCTTCACAGATGAGGGAGCCGTGCCCGCCGAGCCCTTCACCCAGTGGGTCTTGGAGGACGACTTCCCCGGAGGAAGACCCGCATGGGAGCTCGCCGGCGCGACCTTCAGCGATGAGGTGAGGCAGTGGGAGGACACCAAGCTGCGGATGCTCAACGCCGGCCATACTCTGCTGGCCTATGTGGGACTGAGCGCCGGCCTCACCACGATCAACGATGCCGTGCGGGATGAGCCGTTCGCCGAGGCCTGCCGTCAGCTGCACCGGGAGGAGGTCCTGCCCACCCTGGAGCTCCCGACGGGCGTGGACGGAGAGGCCTACGGCGACGAGGTGCTGCATCGATTCGCGAACGAGGCGCTGGGCCACACCACGGCCAAAGTCGGCTCCGACGGGTCTCTGAAGATCGGGCCGCGTCTGGGGGAGACCATCACTCGATGCCTGGACGGCGGCCTGACGCCGCAGTGGTCGTCATTGGCGGTGGCCGCCTGGATCCAGCATGTGCTCCACGGAAGCGCTGGGGACGTCACAGACCCCCTCGCTGAACAGATGCGGCGTCGGGGGCTGGCGGCCGAGAGCGCTGCCACCGCGGTGTCAGCGGTCCTCCGCACCGCGGGCCTTCTCCAAGACCTGCCGCAGCGGGACCACCTGCTGTGTGCCGTCGTCGCATGGCTGGAAGTCCTGGCCGAAGGTGACGAGGCGCTCAGATCCGAGATCATGCGCAGAACAGAAGAGAGGAACAACGCTGATGGGTGAGAACACTCGAGAGGTTTTGGCGGCGTCGCCGGTGATCCCCGTGGTGACGATCGACGACGCCGATGCGGCAGTTCCGGTGGCGCAGGCGCTGGTGGACGGCGGCGTGCCGATCATCGAGGTCACCCTGCGCACGGCTCAGGGGCTCGAGGCGCTGCGCCGCATCGCGGCGGAGGTGCCGTCCATGCTGGTCGGGGCCGGCACGGTCCTGAACCCGCAGCAGGCCGACGATGCGCTGGCGGCCGGGGCGGAGTTCCTCGTCACCCCGGGGCTCTCTCGGAGTCTCCTGGACTGGATCCCGGGCTCCGGCGTTCCCTGTCTTCCTGGAGTCTCCACTCTCGGCCAGGTGATGGATGCCCTGGACAGGGGACTGACCGAGCTCAAGTTCTTTCCGGCAGAGGCCGCCGGGGGCGTCCCTTTCCTCCAGGCGGTCGCCGGGCCCATCCCCGATGTGACGTTCTGCCCCACCGGCGGTATCGGCCTGGGCAACGCGGAGGACTATCTCCGCCTTCCGAACGTCGCCTGCGTGGGGGGCAGCTGGCTGACGCCGCAGGCTGCGGTCGCCGCAGAAGACTGGACGGAGATCACACGCAGGGCTGCTGAGGCGGCGCAGCTCGGCACGTGACGTGAGCCGCCGTCGTCGTCCGAGCACGAATGACGATTCACGACGATGCCTCCGTGGTTCGGGCCCCGATGACACGCGATTTCGCGTGATGAGGGTCCGAACTGTGGAGGCATCTGCCGTCCCGCGAGCCCGCCCTGCTCAGCTCATTCGGTGCCGGCGCCGGTGCCGGTGCCGGTGCCGGTGCGGCGGGTGGTGGTGAGAAACAGTTCCGAGAGCGCTGCGGACACCGGACCGAAGGTCTTGATGACGGCAGAGCCCCGATCAGCATGGGGGTGGTCGAACCGGTCGGCGAGGAAGTCGGTCACGGGGGCGGGGGCCGCGATGGACAGGATCGCGATGAGCCGCAGGAAGAGGACAGTCGGTGATTCTGGTGGTGCAGTCCATTGACGTGGGGAGTCTGCGGCGCGGTACTTGGGATCCAAGGCGTCATGTTGAAGTCCATGCCGATGGCGAGATCGCCGAAACCGATGGGTCCAAGAGGTCCCGCCACATAGGGGAACTGGGGATGGCGATCGACGTGAACAGGGTGGAGCTCGTGTCATGGTCGACCAAGATCTGCAACGGGGAGATGAGGGTCGCCGGGAGACGCAGAGGGAGATCCCCGGGGCTCGATCGCCTGACCGGTGAGTGCCGCTCAGATGATCTGCTGCCGGGGTGCAGAGCTGGTGCGGACTGCTGAGGGCGTGTTGCGAAAGAACGGCGGGTGCCGACGACATGTCTGCCGGGCCGGTTCTAGGTCTGGGCAGGGTCTTCTGCGGAGGGGAGACGGGACTCCTCGATGTCGCGGGGCGTGTGACAGTGAGTCTCGCGGTAACGCGGCGCCCGCGTGCCGGTACGGGGTGTCTCCCTTCTCCATGCGGAGACCTCGCTCCAGACACGACGGTGGCCTCGGAAGGATCGCCAGAATACGTATGCTGACGCGACGTATGGCGAGGGTCCCTCCGGGGCCACCGGTGAAGGAGGCAGGAAGGTTTCTACCCTTCGATGCTCGCGAGGACCTCTCCGGCACTCACTGCGACGCCCGCCTCGGCCTTCAAGCCCTTGACCTTGCCGGCCTTGTGGGCGGTCAGCGGCTGCTCCATCTTCATCGCCTCGAGCACCAGGATCAGGTCGCCCTCGGCGACCTTGTCCCCGTTCTTGGCATGGACCTTCACGATGGTGCCCTGCATGGGAGAGGCCAGCTGGTCCCCGGAGGCGCCGGTGGCTGCGGTGCTGCGCGACTTGCGGCGCCGCTTCTTCCCGGCCTGGGCGGCGAGCTTCCCGGCGGCCAGCGACGCCGGCAGTCCCACGGTCACCCGTTTGCCGTTGACCTCCATGACCACCGAAGCGCGCTCTTCGGCATGGTCCGGATCCGGATGGGCGGAGAGCGGGTTGAACGGCGCGATGGTGTTGTCGAACTCGGTCTCGATCCAGCGGGTGTGCACAGAGAACGCCGTCGGCGCCTTGCGGGGTCCGTGTCCGCCCTCCGGGGGCGTGACGAGCTCCGGGACGAAGGCCGGGTCCTCCAGGACCTGCCGATGGAAGGGGATCACCGTGGGCATGCCCTCGACGGTCATCTCGGCCAGCGCCCGGCGTGCCCGCTGCACGGCCTGAGCACGAGTGGCGCCGGTGACGATCAGCTTGGCGATCATGGAGTCGAAGGCCCCCGAGATCGACTCTCCGGCGCGGACGCCGGAGTCCACCCGAACGCCCGGCCCGGTGGGGAGGTCGAAACGTTCGAGCTTGCCGGGTGCGGGCATGAAGTTGCGTCCGGCGTCCTCGCCGTTGATGCGGAACTCGATGCTGTGGCCGCGGACCTCCGGGTCGTCATAGCCCAGCCGCTCGCCGCGGGCGATCCGGAACTGCTCCCGGACCAGGTCGATGCCGGTGACCTCTTCGGAGACCGGGTGCTCCACCTGCAGGCGGGTGTTGACCTCCAGGAAGCTGATGGTGCCGTCGCGGCCCACCAGGAACTCGCAGGTCCCGGCGCCGGTGTAGCCGGCCTCGCGGAGGATCGCCTTGGACGCCCGGTAGAGCTGCCGGTTCTGCTGGCGGCTCAGGAACGGCGCAGGAGCCTCCTCGACGAGTTTCTGGTTGCGGCGCTGCAGGGAGCAGTCGCGGGTCGAGACCACGACCACGGTGCCGTGCCCATCGGCGAGGCACTGGGTCTCCACGTGTCGCGGGGCGTCCAGGTAGCGCTCGATGAAGCACTCGCCCCGACCGAAGGCGGCGGTCGCCTCGCGGACCGCGGACTCGTAGAGCTCGGTGATCTCGTCGTGCTCGCGGACCACCTTGATCCCGCGTCCGCCGCCACCGTGGGCGGCCTTGATCGCGATCGGCAGGCCCTGCTTGTCGGCGAACCTGATGACCTCTTTGGCGTCCTTGACCGGCTGCTTGGTGCCGGGGGCCAGCGGGGCGCCGACCTTCTCGGCCAGCTGCCGGGCGGAGACCTTGTCGCCGAGGGTCTCGATCGCCTCCGGAGAGGGGCCGATCCAGGTCAGTCCGGCGAGCCGGACGGCGCGGGCGAAGTCGGCGTTCTCGGAGAGGAACCCATAGCCGGGGTGGACGGCGTCGGCGCCGGTGGCGCGGGCGGCCTCGAGGATCTTCTCCACCACCAGGTAGCTGTCCGCGGCGGTGGCTCCGCCGAGGGAGTAGGCCTCATCGGCCATGGTGACGTGGACGGCGTCGCGGTCCGGGTCGGCGTAGACGGCGACGGTCGACAGCCCCTCGTCACGGGCCGCACGGATCACGCGCACCGCGATCTCACCGCGGTTGGCGATCAGCACCTTGCTGAACTCGGTCATGGTCTCTTCTGCGCTCCTGGTTCTCGGTCGGGACGCTGCGACAACGTCTTCTGCTGGCCGGTGCTGGCTGCTGCTGGCATCTGTCGGGTGCCATGCCGTGGTCGAGGGTGGGATGCCGTCATCCTCGTCCGGTGGATCTGGGGTCCGGGGCGTCGCGGCGCCGCAGTCTGTCCTGCAGGCGCTCCAGCGCGGCCGGGGAGACGCCGATGACGGACTCTCGGTCGCCGTCGACCTGCTCGATGAACTCTGCGGCCCTGCCCTCCAGGGTGAAGGCCCCGGCACAGGTCAGCGGCTCCCCGGACTCGGCATAGGCACGGATCTGCTCATCGGTGGGGTGCCCGAAGCGGATTGCGGTGGAGACCGTCTCCCCGGTGGCCTGCAGCTCCCCCTCCTCGCCGGGTCGCTGGCCGAGCCAGCTGGAGGTCGTGGTCCGGGTGGCGGTGCTCGCATCCACCAGCCAGTGACCGGTGTGGAGCGCGCCGGTGCGGCCACGCATCTGCCGCCAGCGCGCCACGGCGACGTCGACCTCATAGGGCTTGCCGTAGGAGACCCCGTCCAGTTCGAAGACCGAATCGCATCCCAGCACCAGGGCGCCTCGGCCCTGTCGTCGGGAGGCCACGTCCTCGGCCTTCGCCCGGGCGAGCAGCAGGGCCTCCTCGGCGGGGGAGAGCGGGCCGAGCGCCGCCACGGCCGAGGCGACGACGGCGGGCTCGTCGACGTCGGAGACCACCACCTCGAAGTCGATGCCCGCTTCGGCGAGGATCTGCCGGCGGCTGGCGGAGGCGGAGGCGAGGATCAGTCGCGGTGCGGCGGTGCGGTGTGAGCTCATCAGGGCCTCACCGCAGTCCTGCCGCGTGCTGCCAGGAGTCCCGGCCGGGACGGCCCCACAGGCCCAGGTGGCGGCGGCGCTGCAGGGTGCGGTCGCGCGGGCCGGTGCCGCCGACGCCGTCGTCGGCCACCGGCTCAGCAGTGGCCAGGCGTCCGATGACCGCCGCGACGGCGGCGAGCTCCTCGGAGCTCAACGGCGTGCCGGAGACCTGCAGGACGGGCCGCTCCTCGGCGGACTCCTCTGCGGTGCTGACCATCCTCAGTCCTCCGTCCTTGACGTCGACGCCAGTGGTGCCCTCTGCGGGGATCCCTGTGATCCGTGCCGGCTCACAGCGGGATGTTCCCATGCTTCTTGGCGGGCAGCGCCTCCCGCTTGTGGAAGGTCGCGCGCAGGGCCTTGGTGACCTGCCAGCGGGTCTCGGCCGGCTCGATGACGGCGTCGATGTAGCCCAGCTCCGCGGACTGGTAGGGGTTGAGCAGCTCAGACTCGTAGTCGTCGACGAGCTCGCTCCGGCGAGCCTCGATGTCGCCGCCCTCCTTCTCCACGGCGGCCAGCTCCCGGCGGTGCAGGATGTTCACCGCACCCTGGGCGCCCATCACCCCGATCTGTGCCGTGGGCCAGGCCAGGTTGACGTCGGCCCCCAGCTTCTTGGAGCCCATCACGATGTAGGCGCCGCCGAAGGCCTTGCGCGTGATGACGGTGATCTTGGGCACCGTGGCCTCGGCATAGGCGTAGAGCAGCTTCGCGCCGCGCCGGATGATCCCGTTGAACTCCTGATCGGTGCCGGGCAGGAAGCCGGGCACGTCCACCAGGGTGAGGATCGGGATGTTGAAGGCGTCGCAGAATCTCACGAATCGGGCGGCCTTCTCGCTGGCTGCGATGTCCAGGGTTCCGGCGAACTGTGTGGGCTGGTTGGCGACCACCCCGACGCTGCGGCCCTCCACCCGGCCCAGGCCGATGGTGATGTTGGGGGCGTAGAGCGCCTGCAGCTCCAGGAAGTGGCCGTCATCGAGGATCTGCTCGATCACGGCGCGCATGTCATAGGGCTGGTTGGCCGAGTCCGGGATCAGCGTGTTCAGCGCTTCGTCCTCGGCCTCGATCTTGGCCCGCTCCTCGGCCGGCTCCACGGGGGCCTCGGCGAGGTTGTTCAGCGGCAGGAACTCCAGCAGCTCCTTGACGAACTCGAGGGCGTCCTCCTCGTCGGAGGCCAGATACGAGGCGGTGCCGGTGGTGGTGTTGTGCTGGCGGGCCCCGCCGAGGGTCTCCATGTCGACGTCCTCGCCGGTGACGGACTTGATGACGTCGGGACCGGTGATGAACATGTGCGAGGACTTGTCCACCATGATCACGAAGTCGGTCAGCGCCGGGGAGTAGGCGGCCCCGCCGGCGGAGGGTCCCATGATGAGCGTGATCTGCGGGACCACGCCGGAGGAGTGGACGTTGTTCCGGAAGATGTCGGCGAACATGGCCAGGGAGGCCACACCCTCCTGGATGCGGGCGCCGCCGCCGTCGTTGATCCCGATCACCGGGCAGCCGTTGCGGGCGGCGAACTCCTGGACCTTGACGATCTTCTCCCCGTTGACCGCGGAGAGCGATCCGCCGAACACGGTGAAGTCCTGAGCGAAGATGGCCACCAGACGTCCGTCGATGGTGCCGTAGCCGGAGACCACGCCGTCGCCGAGCAGCTTCTTCTTCTCCATGCCGAAGGACGTGGAGCGGTGCACCGCCAGGGCGTCGAGCTCCACGAAGGAGTCGGGGTCGAGCAGCATCTCGATGCGCTCGCGGGCGGTGTGCTTGCCGCGGGCGTGCTGCTTCTCCACGGCCGCCTCGCCGGCGGGGGCGTGGGTGAGGTCCCGACGGCGTCGGAACTCGGCCAGCTTGCCGGCAGTGGTGTCTGTGCGGGGCGAGGTGCTCATCGTCGGTGGGGAACCCTTTTCTCCGGCGGTCGGGCGGTCGGCGGCGCCACGGGGAGCACAGGGTGATGTGCCGTCGGGGTCGCCGCCGGATCCTTCAGGAACTCTACAATCCAGCGGTCAGTCTAGCCCGCTGAGCACGGCGGACGGCTGTAGGAACCCTACAAGGGTGTCCCCGGGGGCGGATGTGGATGTGACGCAGATGACATGAAGGTGTTACTCATGGGTAGAATCTAGGCATGAATGAGTCAGCAGCATCACCGACCGCACCTGCCTCCGCCGAGCTCCCCGCCGAGATTCTGGGGGGCCGAGACCTCGACGGCGCCCGCGTGCTGATCTCCGGCGGCAGCCGAGGCATCGGCCACGCCATCGCGGTGGCTCTGGCTGGCCGCGGCGCCCAGATCGCCATGCTCGCCAAGACCGACACCCCGCACCCCAGACTGGCCGGCACCGTGCACACCGCCGTGGCCGACGTCGAGGCCGCCGGCGGCCGAGGGCTGGCGATCGTCGGAGACCTCCGTCAGGACGCCGACGTCGTCCGCGCCGTGGAGACCACCGTGGCCGAGTTCGGCGGCCTCGACATCATCATCAACAACGCCTCGGCCATCGACCTCTCCACCACTGAGGCGCTGGACATGAAGCGCTATGACCTGATGCATGACATCAACGTCCGCGGCACCTTCCACCTCACCAAGACCGCCATGCCGCATCTCCGTCAGGCCGCCGCGGAGGGCCGCCACGCGCAGATCCTGACGCTGTCGCCGCCGCTGACCGACGCCGACGGACGTCTGGACCCGCAGTGGTTCGGCCGACACCTGGGCTACACGATGGCCAAGTACGGGATGTCGATGACGACGCTGGGGATCTCCCAGGAGCTCGCCGAGGATGGGGTGGACGTGAACTCGCTGTGGCCGGCCACCCTCATCGACACCGCCGCCATCCGGGCCATGCCCGGCGGAGAGGAGATGGTCCGCGGAGCGCGCATCCCCGCCGTCGTCGCCCATGCCGCCCTGGCGCTGCTGTCCGGGGCGGCCGGGCGCCGCACCGGCGAGTTCCTCACCGATGAGCAGACCCTCGCCGCCGCCGGGGTGGAGGACCTCTCCGGCTACGCTGTGGAGCACGGGCACGAGCTGATCCCGGACATCTTCCTGTAGGGAGCTGCCCGCGGGGAGAGTCGTCCGAGGATCGTCGCCGCCAGGCGCGCCGGAAGGATCATCGGAAGGATCATCGGGAGGAGCGGGATGGAAGACGACGCCAGACAGGACCCTGCTCGGGGGGCCGCAGAGAGCCCGACGACGGCGGGCCCCCTGGACGCCGCGCGGCTGCGTGAGGAGCTCGTCACCGCCGGTCCGTATGCGGAGCTGCGGGTGGTCGAGTCGGTGGACTCCACCAATCTGCAGCTCACCCGCGCGGCCGGCGAACCCGGATTCACCGAGGCCTGGCCCCATCTCTCGGTGCTCACCGCTGAGGAGCAGACCGGCGCCACCGGACGGCTGGGACGCGGGTGGAGCTCCCCGCCGCGGACCTCGCTGTCCACCTCAGTGGTGCTGCGCCCCGGTCGCGACGGTGCCGACCCCACCCGCCAACTGCCCTGGATCTCCCTGGTGGCCGGGTTCAGCCTGGTGGAGACGCTGCGCACAGAGCTCAGGATCCCCGCCCGCCTGAAATGGCCCAACGATGTCCACGTCGAGGGTCGGAAGATCTCCGGAATCCTCTCCGTGCTGGCGCCGATTCCTGCCGAGGCCGGCGGGGGAGTGACCGTGGTGCTCGGTGTGGGGGTCAACGTGCTGCTGACCCGCGAGGACCTGCCCACCCCGGCGTCGACCTCGGTGATGCTCGAGCTGGATCGGCTCCGTGGGGCCGACGGCGGCGCTGACCTGCGCGCCCGGGTGAGTGCTGACCTGCGCACGGAGGTCCTGATCTCCCTGCTGCGCCGGCTCGCGGAGAACCTCGCCGAGCTGGAGCAGGTGGCCGCCTCGGGGCGCCCCATCCTGGGCAGCGGGCTGGCGCGCCGCGTCCGGGAGTCCATGGACACCCTCGGCCAGCAGGTCCGCGTGGAGCTCCCCGCCGGGGGTGCGGAACGTGGCACGGCCGTCGGACTCGAGGAGGACGGCTCCCTGCTGGTGGAGGTCACCGATCGCCGAACGGGGGCCCAGGAGCGGTGGACTCCGGTGCCGGGCCCCGCGGCGGAACGCCGGCGTGGCTTCTCCGCCGGAGACGTGGTCCACCTGCGCAGAACCGAGGGCTGAACCCCGCAGGTAGACTGGCCCAGGGCCCGGCCGAACCCGGATGGCCGGCGTCTGACCTGACCAGAGCGGAGGGCGAGGGCTCACGATGAAGCTGAAGCTCGTGGACGGCGAACAGGTCGTCGTGCGGACGCGTGCCCACCACCGGGCCCTGCTGCCTGCCCTGCTGAACTTCATGCTGGCCGTGGCGGTGATGAGCTTCCTGCTGGGGTATGTCTCCCGTGGTTCCCAGCCGGAGTTCGTGCGTTACTACAGCCATGTCGGCGTCTTTCTCATCTGGGTCTTCGGCGGTCTGTGGCTGGTGCTCGGCACGGTCCGTCCGCTGCTGCGATGGGCGGTGCGGCGCACTTACCTGACGACCCTCCGCGTGGTGCAGAAGAACCTGTTCGGCGCGCCCGATCCGGTCGTGGTCCCGCTGGGGCTGATGTCGGAGGTCCAGCTCAAGCAGTCGCGCCTGCAAACGATGCACGGGGCCGGGAATCTGGTGCTCCTCCACGGGGCCTATGGGCAGCAGCAGCGCACAGTGCTCGAGGACATGCCCGACGTCGAGCATCTCCACGCGGTCATGGCCGAAGAACTGGCGGCCTACCGGCACGCAGTGGCCCGACAGCATGCCCAGCAGCCTGGGACGCAGCCTGGGACGCAGCCCCCGCACGGGACGGAGCACTTCGGTCATTCGGCAGGACGGACGGTATAGAGGCATGGTGGAGGAACAGCGCGGCAGGACCGCACCGGATTCGAGCGGAGGCACCGGCGAGGGCGCCGCGGGCTACACCGCCGAGGAGCTCGCCGCCGCGCGGTCCGACTGGTCCGACTTCCCCTCGCCGCGGCCGACGACGACTCCTCGGCTCCATACGGGCGAGATCACCCTGCCCCGGCCCTCGGTGGCGGTCCCCACCGACGTGGCGTCCCCGCAGGGCCCGGGCACGGATCGAGGGACCGATGAGCACGAGGGCGATCACGGTGCAGGGGATCACGGTGCAGGGGATCACGGTGCAGGGGATCAGGGCGATGCGGCCGTGGACGGGCTCACTGGGGCTCCCGTGGCCCGGACTCCCCATGATCCGGGGGACGAGGCGACCGGGCGGCCTGCGGGCCGCGCCGCCGGTGGTGGCCAGGACGACGACGGCGCCGCCGGAGCCCCGCCGTGGGACCGCGCCCCGGAGACTGCGGCCATACCGATCCCCACCGTGGCGCAGCAGGACTGGCACCGCACCATCCGTGAGCTGGAGCACCGTCTCCTCGGGGCCGAGCGGACGCTCACCTACCGGGAGATGGCCCGAGAGCTCGGGGTCTCCACCCATGCGGCCCGCAAGCTGTGGCGCGCCATGGGCTTCCCCAACCTGGATGACGACGTCAAGGCCTTCACGCATAACGACGTCGAGGCGCTCGCCACCATGATCGGCCTGGTCCGCGACGGGCATCTCAACGAGGAGACCGCGATCTCGCTGACCAGGTCGGTCGGGCAGATGACCGACCGCATGGTGGTCTGGCAGATCGAGGCGCTGGTGGAGGACAAGATCGCCAACCAGCAGCTCTCCGACGCCCAGGCCCGAAGCCAGGTGGTGGAGACCCTCCCTGAGCTCATCGCTCCGATCCAGAAGCTGATGGGCTACGCCTGGCGTCGCCAGCTCACGGCCGCCCTGCAGCGGCTCACCGTGCGGGTGGAGTCGGGGCTGGCCGCCACGGCGCGGGGCCGGGACGGCTCCGAGGACGACTCCCCGCTGCCGCTGGCCCGTGCGGTCGGGTTCGCGGATCTGGTCTCCTACACCTCGCTGTCGCGCACGATGAACGAGCGCACATTGGCCCAGACCGTGCAGCGCTTCGAGTCCACCTGTGCGGAGATCATCTCCATCGGCGGCGGACGGCTGGTCAAGACGGTCGGAGACGAGGTGCTGTTTAACGCGGAGACCCCGGAGGCGGGTGCGGAGATCGCCCTGGCCCTGGCGGAGAGCATCGCCGCCGACGACGTCCTGCCGCAGGCCCGCGTCTCGGTGGTCTGGGGCCGGGTGCTGTCCCGGATGGGCGACATCTACGGCCCCACGGTGAACCTGGCGGCGCGGCTCACGGCGCTGGCGGACCCTGGGACCATCCTGGTGGACTCCGTCACCGCCCGGTCGCTGGAACCTGACGACGACTACCTCCTCGTGCCGCAGCCGCCTCGCATTGTGCGTGGCTTCGGGGAGGTGCAGCCGCATATGCTGCTGCGCGCCGGCGGCACCGGCATCGTCCTGGACGACTCCTGACCTGCTCCATCGGCGAGGAGTGACCTCGACGACTGCCGGACGTGACCTGACCGTGACATGATGGACTGGTGTCCTGGCGCACACCAGCATCTCCGAGGACCCACTCAGCGAAGGGCAGAACACCACGATGAGCGACGCGCAGCAGCCACGCCCGGACCACGGGCTCTACCTGGACTACGGGTACGGCTCCCATGTCGGGCTGCGCCGCGAGCTCAACGAGGACTCCTCGGTGGTCACGGATTCCCTGTTCGCGGTCGCCGACGGCATGGGCGGCCATGAGGCGGGGGAGGTCGCGTCCGCCCTCGCGGTCCAGGCGCTGGCTGAGGGGTGGGACGCCGCTCCGGGGCCGATCACCCGGGTGGACCTGCAGGCCTTCCTCGACGATGCCGATGAGCGGATCCGCCGGGCCACCGACGCCAAGGCCGGGACCACACTGACCGGTGCGGTGCTGGTGGAGACCGAGGCGCGGCTGCAGTGGCTGGTGTTCAACGTCGGCGACTCGCGCACCTATCTGCACCATGACGGGGCCCTGCAGCAGCTGACCCGGGACCACTCGCAGGTCCAGGACATGCTCGAATCCGGCATCATCACCGCTGACGAGCTCCGTGGCCACCCCAATCGCAATGTGATCACCCGTGCCCTGGGGGCCGGTGACCTGCTCGGCGGGGACTTCACCACGGCACCTGTGGCGGCGGGTCAGCGTCTGCTGGTCTGTTCGGACGGTCTGACCGGGGAGCTGACCGACGCGCGGATCGCGGAGATCCTCGCCGCCGGACGCTCCCCGCAGGACACCGTGGACTGGCTGATCCATCAGGCGCTGCGTGAGGGCGGGCGGGACAACGTGACCGTGATCGTCGTCGACGTCTGCCAGGACTGAACCAGGACTGAACCAGGACTGAACCAGGACTGAATCTGCACGGCTGAGCCTGGCCGCTGGCCGTGGTGGCGTCGACTCGGCGAGCCGGGGCCCCGCCGGTGTCACCAGGAGGTCCTAGACTTGTCTGCGTGATCGAGACAGTGGAGCACGACGACACCCCCGTGGAGCACACCGCCGATGCAGCCGGCGACACCCCCGGCGACAGCCCCGCGCCTGCCTTCGAGCTGCGCGAGGAGTACCAGCGGCTCGTGGACGAGGTGCGGCGGCATCGCATCGCCTATTACCAGGACGACTCCCCGCTGATCTCGGATGCGGAGTTCGACGAGCTGTTCAGCCGCCTGCAGCGCATCGAGCGGGAGCATCCGGAGATCGTCTCCGCAGATTCGCCCACCCTGGAGGTCGGCGGCGAGGTCTCCGAGGCGTTCTCCCCGGTGACCCATCTGCAGCGCCTGTACTCCCTGGAGGATGTCTTCTCCCGCTCCGAGCTGCGTGCCTGGTACGACCGCACCGTCGCCTCTCTGGCCGAGGTGCGTCCCGGAGCGACGCCCACCTGGCTCACCGAGGTCAAGATCGATGGGCTGGCCATCAACCTGCTCTACCGGGAAGGCCGTCTGGTCCGCGCAGCCACCCGCGGCGACGGCACCACCGGTGAGGACGTCACCCACAACGTGCTGACCATCGAGGACATCCCGCAGCGGCTCTCCGGGGAGGGCCATCCCGCGGAGCTGGAGGTTCGCGGGGAGATCTTCATGCCCACCGAGCAGTTCCACGGCTTCAACGCGCGGCTCACCGCCGAGGGGAAGCCGCCGCTGGCGAATCCCCGCAACGCCGCGGCGGGCTCGCTGCGCCAGAAGGACCCCGCCAAGACCGCTGAGCGGCCGCTGAGCATGTTCGTCCACGGCCTCGGCGCCCGAGAGGGGCTCGACCTGGGCTCGCAGCATGAGGCCTATGACCTGCTGGCCTCCTGGGGCCTGCCGGTCAGCCCGTACACTAAGCTGCTGCGCAGCTATGAGGAGATCGAAGCCTACCTGGACGAGCACCAGTCCAGGCGCCACGAGCTGGTCCATGAGATCGACGGCGTCGTGATCAAGGTGGACGACTTCGACCAGCAGCGCGCGCTGGGCCACACCTCGCGGGTCCCGCGCTGGGCCGCCGCCTACAAGTACCCGCCGGAGGAGATTCACACGCGCCTGCTGGACATTCAGGTGCAGGTGGGTCGCACCGGCCGGGTCACGCCCTTCGCCGTGCTGGAGCCCCAGAAGGTCGCCGGCTCGGTGGTCTCCCGGGCCACTCTGCACAATCAGGACGTGGTCCGGGCCAAGGGCGTGCTGATCGGAGACGACGTGATCGTGCGCAAGGCCGGCGACGTCATCCCCGAGGTGCTCGGCCCGGTGCTCCCCTCCCGTGAGGGGCGGGAGGGTGAGCTCCACGAGTTCGTCTTCCCGGCGAGGTGCCCGGCCTGCGGGACGGAGCTGCGCCCCGCGAAGGAGGGCGACGTCGACTATCGCTGCCCGAACGCGGAGTCGTGTCCCGCGCAGCTGGCCGAACGGGTCATCCATGTCGGCTCCCGCGGTGCCCTGGACATCGAGGGCCTGGGGGAGGAGGGCGGCCGGGCCCTCACCGACCCCGACTTCCGTCGACCCGACCTGCCGGAGCTGGTCAGCAGGGAAGCGGTCGCCGCGTCCGGTGTGGAGGTCTCCTTCGGCGACGACGGGATGCCGCAGCCGCAGACCCCGGTGCTGCGGAACGAAGCGGACCTGTTCCATCTCGTCCCCGAGGACCTCCAGGACGTCTACGTCTGGCGGGAGGAGCGCCACTACGACGCAGAGTCCCGGTCATGGACCCGCACGGGTCTGTGGACCGTGGAACGGTACTTCGCCAAACAGGACGGGGAGCCCAACGACCGGTGCCGCAGGCTCTTCGCCGAGCTGGAGAAGGCCAAGGAGCAGCCGTTGTGGCGGGTGCTGGTGGCGCTGTCCATCCGGCACGTGGGCCCCACCGCCTCCCGGGCGCTGGCTGCGGCCTACGGGTCTTTGGAGAAGATCCGGGCCGCTGACGAGGAGGAGCTCGCCGGCATCGACGGGGTCGGCCCCACCATCGCTGCGGCGGTGCATGAGTGGTTCTCCCTGGACTGGCACCGGCGGATCGTGGAGCGCTGGGCTCAGGCCGGGGTGCGCATGGTCGACGACGTCGACGAGGAGACGCCGCGCACGCTCGAGGGCCTGACGGTGGTGGTCACCGGCAGTCTGGAGAACTGGTCCCGGGACGAGTCCAAGGAGGCGATCATCGCCCGTGGGGGCCGGGCCGCCGGGTCGGTGTCGAAGAGGACCTCATACCTGGTCGCCGGGGCCAACGCCGGGTCCAAACGGGACAAGGCCGAGTCGTGGGGAGTTCCGGTGCTCGACGAGGAGCAGTTCGAGGTGCTGTTGGAGAAGGGGCCTGACGGCCTGCCGCGCGACGAAGGTCTGGAGACTGACGAATGAGCATAGTGGACGAGCTGCTGCACATCGCCCGCGAGGCCGCGACGGCCGGTGCGGGGGTCCTGGCCGGACGCGACGACGTCGCACCGGCCGGGCTGGCGCTGGGCGCCGGAGCGGTGGAGACCAAGAGCTCCGCCTCCGATCTCGTGACCGACTTCGACCGGAGGGCCGAGCAGGCGGTGCGGGCCGTGTTGCATCGTCACCGTCCTGACGACGTCGTCACCGGTGAGGAGTACGGGACCGTGGCGCCGGAGCGCGCCACCGGATACCGCTGGTCCATCGACCCCCTGGACGGCACGACGAACTTCGTGCGGGGGATCGTCTACTACGGCACCTCGGTGGCCGTGCAGGACTCCCAGGGCCGGTGGCTGGCCGGTGTGGTCCACGCGCCGGCCCTGCGGCGGGTCTGGTGGGCCGCCCGCGACGCCGGCGCCCACACTGCCCGGCTCGTCGGAGACGGCGCCGGGCAGCCCACGGGTGAGCCGGTGCGCCTGCGCGGCCCGCAGGGCAGCCTCGCGGCGGGCCTGCTCTCCACAGGTTTCGGTTACGACCCGGAGCGCAGGGCCCAGCAGACAGCCGCCGTCTCGGCGATGCTCGGCAGCTTCGGGAACCTCCGCCGGCTGGGGGCTGCCGCCCTGGACATCTGCATGGTCGCTGACGGGACGGTGGACGCCTATGCGGAGTTCGGCATCCAGGAGCATGACTGGTCCGCGGGGGCGCTGATCGCGGAGGAGGCCGGGGTGCCGGTGCGGCGCCCGACGGTGGCCGACAGCTCGGTGACCGGCGACTGGTGCGTGGTGGGGGAGATCGGCATGCCGCACGGTCAGCTGCGCCCGATGCCGCTGGCCCTCGCGGAGGAGCAGGAGGCGGGGCCGGCGTGATGATCCGCTCGGCCCGCCAGGAGGATCATGGGCGCATCGCCGAGGTCACCGTCGAGGCCTATCTCACCGGCGGTCACCTCGCGGCCGATGACCTCTACGTGGCCCAGCTGACCGATGTCGCCTTCCGCGCGGCGTACGGGGAGCTCATCGTCGCCGAGGTCGACGGTGTCGTCGCCGCCTCGACGGTCATCGTCCGCGCCGGTGATCAGCTCGCGGAGCTGGCCAGGCCTGGGGAGGTGGAGTTCCGTATGCTCGCCGTCGCCCCGGAGTTCCAGGGCCGGGGGATCGCCCGGACGATGCTGCGCCATCTGATCGGCCGCGCTGAGGAGGACGGCGCCACTGCCCTGGTGCTGTGCAGTCTGGACTCGATGACCGCCGCCCATGCCCTCTATCGCTCCGAGGGGTTCGTCCCGGTCCCCTCCCGAGACTTGGTGATCACCCGTGAGGAGCACGGCAAGGACGCTCGTTTTCCGACCTTCGTGCGGCCTGTGCGAGGCTGAGTCGGCGCCCGGTCGGGCCACGGCCGACGTCCGGCCGGCGCACCGGCGCCCGGGCCGGCTCGACTAGACTGGGTCGGACTTCGATGTCCCTGTGACCACGCCACTATCCCGTAGGAGCTGCATGTCTGAGATCTCGCGTGCCGACGTCGAGCATCTGGCGAAACTTGCGCATATCAGCATGACCGAGGAGGAGCTGACGACGATGGCCGGGGAGCTGGACGTCATCGTCGACTCCGTGAAGACGGTGTCCGAGGCGGTCTCCGCCGACGTGCCGGCCACCAGCCACCCGCTGCCGCTGCACAACGTCTTCCGTGAGGACGTCGTCGGCGAGGTCTTCACCGAGGAGCAGTCGCTGCTCAACGCCCCTGACGCCCAGGACGGGCGATTCAAGGTTCCGGCGATCCTGGACGAGGAGTGAGGCCCGCATGACTGAGATGATCCGACTGACCGCCGCCCAGATGGCGGCGAAGCTGCGCGCCGGGGAGATCACCTCCACCGAGCTGGTGCAGGCCCACCTGGACCGCATCGCCGCCGTCGACGGCGGGGACCGCGGCATCCACGCCTACCTCCACGTCTCTGCGGAGGAGGCGCTGGCCACCGCGGCGGAGGTGGACTCGATCCGAGCCGCCGGAGGAACCGACGCCGAGGCGCTCCACCCGTTGGCCGGAGTGCCCATCGCGATCAAGGACCTGATCGTCACCATCGGTCAGCCCACCACGGCGGGCTCGAAGATGCTCGAGGGGTGGATGAGCCCCTATGACGCGACTGTGGTCGAGAAGATCCGTGCGGCGAAGCTGCCGATCCTGGGCAAGACCAATCTCGACGAGTTCGCCATGGGGTCCTCCACAGAGCACTCCGCCTACGGTGTGACCCGCAACCCCTGGGATCTCGACCGTATCCCCGGCGGCTCCGGAGGAGGCTCCGCGGCCGCCGTCGCCGCCTTCGAGGCACCGTTGGCGCTGGGCACCGACACCGGCGGCTCCATCCGCCAGCCCGGTGCGGTCACCGGCACGGTGGGCACCAAGCCCACCTACGGCTCGGTCTCGCGCTACGGCGCCATCGCGATGGCCTCGTCCCTGGACCAGATCGGCCCGGTGGCCCGCACCACCGAGGATGCCGCCCTGCTGCACGAGCTCATCGCCGGCCACGACCCCAAGGACTCCACGTCCCTGGTCGACGAGGTCCCGGCCTTCGTGCAGGCCGCCGGCCGTGACGACGTGACGGGCCTGAAGGTCGGCGTGATCCGGCAGCTGCAGGGCGAGGGCTACCAAGAGGGCGTGCTCGCCCGCTTCCAGGAGTCCCTGGAGAAGCTGCGCGCGGCCGGCGCCGAGATCGTCGAGGTCGACTGCCCCAGCTTCGACTACGCCCTGGGCGCCTACTACCTGATCATGCCCTCGGAGGCCTCCTCCAACCTGGCCCGCTATGACGGCGTCCGCTACGGGCGGCGCGTACTGCCCGAGGACGGGCCGCTGACCATCGAGCGGGTCATGGGCGCCACCCGTGCCGCGGGCTTCGGCGAGGAGGTCAAGCGGCGCATCGTGCTGGGCACCTACGCGCTGTCGGCGGGCTACTACGACGCCTACTACGGCTCCGCGCAGAAGGTCCGCACGCTCATCCAGCGGGACTTCGACGCCGCCTTCGAGCAGGCCGACGTGCTCATCTCTCCGACCTCGCCGACTGTGGCGTTCCCGCTGGGGGAGAAGCTCGACGACCCCATGGCCATGTACCTCAATGACGTCGCCACCATCCCGGCGAACCTGGCGGGGATCCCGGGCATCTCGGTGCCCGGCGGGCTGGCCGACGACGGCGCCGGCGGGCAGCTGCCGGTGGGCATCCAGTTCCTGGCTCCTGCCCGGCAGGACGCCCGGGTCTACCACGCCGGGGCCGCTTTGGAGCGGCTGCTCACCGCTGACGCCGAGCCCCTGTGGGCCCGGGTGCCCGCCCTCGAGACCGCCGCGGCCCAGACTGCAGGAGAGTGAAGGACTGCCATGACTGAGACGCTGACAGAAGCAACGCCGCTGCCCTACCAGGAGGCGATGGACCGTTTCGACCCGGTTCTCGGCTTCGAGGTCCACGTCGAGCTCAACACGAAGACCAAGATGTTCTCCTCGGCGCCGAACGCCTTCGGCGATGAGCCGAACACCAACGTCAACCCCGTCTGCCTGGGCCTGCCCGGGACCCTGCCCGTGGTCAACCGGCAGGCGGTGGAGGACGCGATCAAGCTCGGACTCGCGCTGAACTGTCAGATCGCCGAGACCTGCCGCTTCGCCCGGAAGCAGTACTTCTACCCGGACACCCCGAAGAACTGGCAGACCTCCCAGTACGATGAGCCCATCGCCTTCGACGGCCACCTGGATGTGGAGCTCGACGACGGCGAGATCTTCCGTGTGGAGATCGAGCGCGCCCACATGGAGGAGGACGCCGGCAAGCTCACCCATGCCGGGGGCTCCGGCCGCATCCAGGGCGCGGACTACTCCCTGGTGGACTACAACCGTTCCGGGGTTCCGCTGATCGAGATCGTCACCAAGCCGATCGTCGGGGCCGGGGAGCGCGCCCCGGAGATCGCGCGGGCCTATGTCTCGGCGATCCGGGACATCGTCAAGGCCCTGGACATCTCGGACGCCCGCATGGAGCGGGGCAACGTCCGCTGCGACGCCAACGTCTCGCTGATGCCCAAGGGCGCCACCGAGTTCGGCACCCGCTCGGAGACGAAGAACGTCAACTCCCTGCGCGCGGTGGAACATGCGGTGACCTATGAGATCCGGCGCCACGCCGGCGTGCTCAGTGCCGGCGGGAGCATCGTCCAGGAGACGCGTCACTGGAAGGAGGACACCCGCACCACCAGCTCCGGGCGTCCGAAGTCCGACGCCGATGACTACCGGTACTTCCCCGAGCCGGACCTGCTGCCGATCGTCACCACGGGGGCGTGGATCGAGAAGCTGCGCGCCGAGCTGCCGGAGCCTCCGGCGGAGCGCCGCCGCCGTCTGCGCGAGGCCTGGGGCTATGCGGACGCGGAGTTCCGCGACGTCGTCGCCGCCGGTCTGCTGGACGAGATCGAGGAGACCGTGGACTCCGGGGCCAGCCCCGCGGTGGCGCGGAAGTGGTGGATGGGCGAGATCTCTCGCCTGGCCAACGCCCGCGACGTCGACCCCAGTGCCCTGGGCGTGGAGCCGGCCACGATCATCGAGCTGGCCGGGCTCATCGACCAGGGGCGGATCAACGACAAGATCGCCCGCCAGGTGCTGGAGCACCATGTCGACGGTGAAGGGTCGCCGCAGCAGATCGTCGCCGACCGCGGCCTGGAGGTGGTCTCCGACGACGGCGCGCTGACCGCCGCCGTCGAGAAGGCCATGGAGGAGAACCCCGACGTGGTGGAGAAGATCTCCGCCGGCAAGCTGAAGGCGATCGGGGCGCTGATCGGCCCGGTGATGAAGGAGACCCGCGGGCAGGCCGACGCCGGCAAGGTCCGGGAGATCGTGCTGGCGAAGCTGGGCGTCGAGGGATGAACGATCCGGATCGGGAGGCACAGGACCAGCCGGATGAGTCCCGTCGGGGACTCCATCCGGTGATCCTGGTGGTCTGCATCGTGGTCTTCGTCTTCCTGTTCTTCCTGATCCGGGAAGTCCGCACTGAGTACGTGGGGGAGTACGGATCGGAGAACTCCGCCCCGGCGCCGGTGCAGCTCACCGGCACATCCTGAGGCTCCCCGCCGCGACATGCTTCGACGGCCCCGTGTCGCACCCGCTGAGGTGCGGCGCGGGGCCGTCGTCGTGTCCCGGTCCGGAACGGCCCTGGGGCATCCCGGGAACATCCCCGGAACAGGCCGGGATCGGCAAGAATCTCCGACGGTGAAACATCGTCGACACATCAGCGTTGCGCTCCGCACTAGGCGTGTCATCTCCTGCTTATAGATTGTTGCGGGTACTGGGTAGTACTCTCAGTCACACGTGATCCTTGTGATCTGCATCACTCCACCACCCATGAGGGGATGACTCATGACTATAGGAAGCCCCGTCCTTGTGGCGGCCGAGGCCGAGGAACCGGCCAACGGTCTGCAGGGCATCGCTGACACCATCGATGAGACGTTCGGTGAGATCACCGGATTCTTCGTCAACCTGATCTTCGGCACCAATGTGGAGATTCCGCTCGGTGCCCCGTTCCCGGAGGGCACCACCCTCTGGGACGGCCCGCTGGTGGTCCTCTGGGCCATCGTCGCGGCCATCGGGTTCACCATCTACTTCGGCTTCGTGCAGTTCCGCACCGCGCCGGTGACCTTCGAGATCGTGCGGGGCAAATGGACCACGGAGGACGACCCCGGGGAGGTCACGCACTTCCAAGCGCTGACCGCCGCGGTCTCCGGCACGGTCGGGCTGGGCAACATCGCCGGTGTGGCGGCCGCTGTTTCGCTCGGTGGCCCTGGTGCCACGTTCTGGATGATCCTCGCCGGACTGTTCGGCATGTGCACCAAATTCGTGGAGTGCACTCTGGGGGTCAAGTACCGCCACATCGATGATGACGGCATCGTCCACGGCGGACCGTTCAAGTATCTGCCGGTGGCGTTCCGGAAGCTGGGCAGGCTGCCGGTGCTCATCATCACCGGCATCTTCGCGATCTCGATCATGCTGTTCGGCATCATCGGCGGCGGCATGTTCCAGGCCAACCAGACCTACGGCGCCATCGAGTCCGCCGGCAGCACGCTGGACGAGATGACCGGCACTTCGACCTTCGCCTTCCTGGGCACGGACACCTCGGCGTTCATCTTCGGCCTGATCTTCGCGGCACTGGTGGCTCTGGTCATCATCGGCGGCATCCGTCGGATCGGCTCCGCCACGGCGAAGATCGTGCCCACGATGGCCGGGATCTACGTGCTGGCCTGCCTCATCGTCATCGCAGTGAACATCACCAACATCGGTGAGGCGTTCGGTGCGATCCTCTCCGGGGCCTTCACCGCCGAGGGCATCACCGGTGGTGTCATCGGTGTGATCATCATTGGTGTCCAGCGTGCGGCGTTCTCCAACGAGGCCGGCATCGGCTCGGCTCCGATCGCCCACTCCGCGGTGAAGACCCGTCGCCCGGTCTCGGAGGGTTTCAACGCCATCCTGGAGCCGTTCATCGACACTGTGGTGGTCTGCACCATGACCGCGCTGGTGATCATCTTCGCCTGGCCCGCCGACTATGAGGAGTCCATCGGCGTCGGCCACGAGAACCCGGTGGGTCTCACGGCCGCCTCCTTCGAGACCTTCCTGCCCGGATTCTCCGTGATCCTCGCGATCTGTGTGGCGCTCTTCGCGTTCTCCACCCTGATCACCTGGAGCTACTACGGCATCCAGGCCTGGCGCTATCTGGTGGGCATGTCGAAGACCAAGGACCTCATCTTCCGGAGCATCATCTGTGTGATGATCGTGATCGGCTGCATGGTGTCCTTCGGCAACATCATCGACTTCGCCGACTCCGCGCTGTTCCTGTGCATCTTCATCAACGTCGTGGGCTGTGTGATCCTGGCTCCGAAGGTCAAGGAGGAGATGAAGCAGTACCTCGCCGACCGGGCCGCCGGACGCCTCTTCGAGGATCCCAACGAGCTGCCCTCCGACACTCGAGAGATGGCCATCCTGGAGTTCCTGCAGGACAAGCCGTACGGCACATCATTCGAGAAGCACCGCGACTGAGGCGGTGACGCGCTGAGCTGAGGAGCCCGGGCGGGCCGGACGTCGAGGGGATGTGCAGACCGCCCGGGCTTCCTCGTGCCCGGACGCCTTCCCCGTCCTCCGCAGATCGTCGCTCGTTACCCTGGATGTGATGATCTTTCGCAAGCCCAGTCCCACCGCCCATCCGCAGGCCGCCGAGATCGAGGCGGCCGGCCTGCGCTGGCTCGCGGAAGCCCGGCTCTGCGGCGGTGTGGACGTGGTGGAGGTGCATGGCGTCGTCGACGGCGTGCTGCAGCTCGAGACAGTGGCGGAGGCGCGGCCGGACCCTGCGGCGGCCGCCGCATTCGGCACTTCTCTGGCACGGACGCACCGGAGCCTGCCGGCCGGTGTCAGCTTCGGGGAGCTGCCGCCGGCACATCCTGCCGGGGCGCCGCCGCTGTTCGGCCCCGCCGAGCAGCTGCTGCCCCTGGGAGCCGGCGCACATGCCAGCTGGGGCGCCTTCTACGCCCAGGAACGGCTCGACCCGCTCCTGGAGCGTCTCGGCGAGGTGCCGGCACAGCTCCGCGCCGCCCGCGACCGCATCGCCGCAGGAGACTTCGACGGCGCCTCTCCCGGCGCGGATCGAGGCGAGCCGGCACGCGGGGCGGAGCCGCCGTCACGGCTGCACGGCGACCTCTGGGCGGGGAATCTGCTTTGGCGCGCCGCACCGGCAGACCCTGCCGCCGCCGTGGAGGCGGTGCTGATCGACCCCTTCGCGCATGCGGGGCACCGGGAGACTGACCTGGCGATGCTGCAGCTGTTCGGCATGCCCCACCTGGAGACGATCCTGCGGGCCTACGACGCTGAAGCCCCACTGGCCCCCGGCTGGCGGGACCGCGTCCCGGTCCACCAGCTGTTCCCGCTGCTGGGCCACTGGGTCCTCTTCGGCCAGGGCTATGCCCGGCCCACTCTGGAGGCCTGTGAGAGGATCCTGCCAGGACGAACGGACGAACGGACGCGACGGATTCGCAGGAGAAGACTCCATGACTGAGGACCGCACTGAGGACTATACCGAGGACTACACCGTGCTCGCTGTGTGCACCGGCAACATCTGCCGCTCACCGGCGATGGAACGGCTCCTCGCCCAGGAGCTCGCCGACGTCGAGGGCCTACGCGTGCACTCTGCGGGCACCTACGCCCACGACGGCGAAGACATGCAGCCGCCCATGAGACGCCGCCTCGAGGACCACGGCGCCGAGACCGGCGGCTTCACCGCCCGTCAGGTCACCGCCGCCATGATCGAGGAATCGGATCTGATCCTCACCGCCACGCGGGAGCACGTCGACGACGTCGTCGCCGAGGTCCCCGACGCCCGCGCCCGGACTTTCACCGTCCGGGAGATCGGCCGACTGCTCGCCCACCAGCAGGGCGCGCTGAAGCAGCGGCTGCGAGAGAGCCCGGCGGAGGCCGACACTCTGCGGGACCGGCTCGCCGCCGTCGTCGACGTGCTGGACCAGGCGCGCCGCCAGGACGGACCTCCGGGGCCCGATGACGACGTCGTCGACCCTTACATGCTGCCCCGGGCCGTCTATGAGGAATCGTTCCGGCAGATCAACGAGCCGATCCAGGCGCTGACCTCCGTCATCCGCCGATGATCCCTTCAGGCCCCGATGAGCCGCAGCACCACCGGGAACGCCAGAAACGCCACGGCGTCCAGCAGGAAGTGGGCGATCACCAGCGGCATCACCCGGCCGTATCGGACGTAGACCGCGCCGAAGACCACTCCCATCAGGGCGTTGCCGATCCCCGGCCCGAAGCCCTGGTAGAGATGGTAGGCGCCGCGCAGCAGGGCGGTGCCGATGATCACCCACCACATGCCGGACACCCGGGAGGACGGCGATGTGTGGGAGGACGGCGATGTGTGGGAGGACGCGGGCGCCAGGGAGGGCCACAGGCGTCGGGCCCGGTCGACGAGGTAGGCGACCATGATGATCTCCTCCACCAGGGCGTGGCGGACGGCGGCCAGCAGCAGGGTCGGCGTCGTCCACCAGTGCTCGGTGACGTCAGCCGGGATGATCTCCATGGTGAGCCCGGCGGAGCGTCCGGCCAGGTAGACCACCAGGGTCCCGGCCCCGATGAGCACGAACAGTCCGACACCGATCGAGAGGTCCCGGAGCGGACGCCGCAGGTCCAGGCCGAACCGGCGGAACGGGTTCACTCCGTGGAGCAGGAACAGGTAGATCACCAAGGCCACCGGAACCAGCGCGAAGACGCTGTCGAGCACCTGGTAGGTCAGGTCGAAGAGCTCATGGCGTGACCTGCTGGAGTGCACTGTGGCCGACTGCTCGGACAACGGCGCCAGGGAGAGCCGCTCCGCCAGCTGCAGCACCGCATACACTGCGGAGCGCCCCAGAGAGAGCCCCAGCACCAGGACGACCTCCCAGGCGAGGAAGCGGCGCGAGGGCACTGAGCGGGGACGGTCCGGGACCGACGACGGCGGGCTGGTCACGGAGCACAGCATAGTTGCGGGCTCGAGGCGATCCGGCGATTCTGCCGCACCGTGACGTGAGGGTGTCACGCCGCGCCGTCGCCCATGTCACACCACCGACTCACGACGGTGCTACCCTTTGCGATCGGAGCTCGACGTGAGCTCTGACACTCCCAAGGTCGTCCGCGCCGAACGTGATCCTCGTCCGCGCCGGCGGCCTGCTCCGCGCCACACCACCCCGTGCGCTGTGGAGACGAGTGTGCTGATGAGGGAAGGAAACCCATGGACGCTTTCATCGACTGGGTGGACGGATGGGTCTGGAGCGCCGGCCTGGTGTGGCTGTGTCTCGGTGCCGGGCTGCTGTTCACCATCCGCGCCAAACTGGTGCAGTTCAGCCAGATCCCCAACATGATCCGGAACCTGGTTCAGGGCGGCAGCTCGAAGGACGGAATCTCCTCCTTCCAGGCGCTGACCATGTCACTGTCCGGCCGTGTGGGCGCGGGCAACATCGCCGGTGTGGCCGTGGCGATCGCCTCCGGGGGACCCGGTGCGGTGATGTGGATGTGGATCGTGGCGCTGCTGGGTGCGGCGACCTCCTTCGTGGAGTCCACCCTCGGACAGATCTTCAAGGAACGCGACCCCCGCACCGGGGAGTACCGGGGCGGGCCGGCCTTCTACTTCGAACGCTCCTACCGGCATACCTGGGCGCGGATCCCGCTGAAGATCTACGCGTGGATCTTCGCCGTGGTCTCCGTGGTGGCGCTGGGCGTCTTCCTGCCCGGCATTCAGACCGACACCATGTCCGGCGCGCTGACCAGCGCGTTCCCGGCCCTGGACCGGTGGATGATCGGCGTCTTCCTGGCGATCGTGCTGGGCATCATCATCATCGGAGGGGTCAAGCGCATCGCGCACTTCACCGCCACGGTGGTGCCGATCATGGCGATCGGCTACATCATCATCGCGCTGATCGTGCTGCTGGCCAACGCGTCTGAGGTCCCGGCCATGCTGCGCCTGATCGTCGATTCGGCCTTCGGCGCCCACGCCGTCTTCGGCGGGATCCTGGGATACGCCGTCGACCAAGGTGTGCGCCGCGGCATCTACTCCAACGAGGCCGGCCAGGGCACCGGGCCGCACGCGGCGGCCGCCACCGAGGTCTCCCACCCGGCCAAGCAGGGTCTGGTCCAGGCCTTCGCCGTCTACATCGACACGCTGATCGTCTGCTCGGCGACGGCGTTCCTGATCCTCTCCACCGGGATGTTCCAGGTGGAGACCGACGACGGCATCATCGACCATGCCACGAACCTGCCGGACGGCGTCGAATCCGGTGCTCCGTACACCCAGCAGGCCCTGGACACGGTCTTCGCCGGGGCGGGGTCGATCTTCGTGGCCGTCGCGCTGACGTTCTTCGCCTTCTCCACGCTCGTGTACTACTACTACATGGCGGAGACGAACCTGACCTATGCGATGCGGAAGGTGCGCAGCGTCAGCGTCCAGCGGGCGCTGCTGTCGGCGCTGCAGGTGATCATCCTCATCGTCGTGTTCTACGGGGCGATGGGTGCCGAGGGCCGTGCCTGGTCGATCGGTGACATCGGGGTCGGCATCATGGCCTGGCTGAACATCGTGGGCATCCTGCTCATCCAGCAGCCGGCGTTCAAGGCGCTGAAGGACTATCGGGCGCAGATGAAGGCCGGCAAGGACCCGCAGTTCGACCCGCGGACCGTCGGCGTGCGCAATGCCGAGTTCTGGGAGGAGCGGGCCGACGCCATCGCCAACGGCACCGACCCGGATGCCGGTCCGCAGCCCGGCGACGGCGGCGAGTCGGCCCCGGTGCCGGTGCGCTGAGGCCCACCCGCCCCCCCGTTGAGCTGGTGAGTATCTGCCGGAAAGCGGCCATGATGTGGTCGATTCGGACGGATACTCACCAGCTCAACTCGTCTATGGGGCGTTTTCCACAGGTGCCTCCTGAGGGCTGTGCCCGTGCGACGGTTCCGGCAGGCTGATGGTCATGCGTCATCCTGCCCCGCTGCCGCCCTCGTTGCACGGTCAGATCTTCACCCGTCGTCAGGCCTTGTGCGCAGGCGTGCCGGAGAAGCGACTTCGGGCGCGTGACATCGAGCGAGTCGCGTGTGGCATCTATCGCCACGTGCCGGGGCCGCAGAGTCTTGGGGGAACAGGTGAGCCGGAGTCGACCGCCGCGCTGGACGTGGGTCTGCTGACCGCGCTGTGCGAGCGGGCGCCTGAGGCCTGGCTGAGTCACACCACAGCGGCCCGTCTCTACGGGCTTCCCCTTCCTCCGCGGCTGGCTGCGGACCCTTGTCTCCATGTCAGTGGCGCCTTCCGCAGTCGGACGGCAGCAGAACTCGGGCCTGTGCGCCAGCACGGCCCGGTCAAGTGTCTGACCGGGGAAGTCGTCGAGCATCAGGGGCTGCGGATCGCCTCTCCCGAACGGGTGCTGATCGATCTCATGCCTCTGCTCCAGCATGACGAACTGGTCGTCCTGGGAGATGCCCTCGTGCGGCAGCCGCGTGCGGTGTTCGAGAGCCGTTCGCACCCGTGGTCGACCCGTGATCAGCTCTGGTCATGCCTCTCCCGACACGGTCATACGCGGGGGATCGTGCCGGCTCGAGAGGCCCTTGGACGCGTGCGGGTCGGAGCGGACTCTCCGCCGGAGACGCTGCTGCGGCTGCGACTCGTGGAGGCAGGATGTCCGGAGCCTGAGCTGCAGGCGCGGCTTCACCCGGAGGATCCTTTCAGCCCGGTCACGGACCTGGCGTACCGCCGGTGGCGGGTGGCGATCCAGTACGAGGGGGCCCATCACTTCTCCGCCGAGCAGCAGGCAGGGGACGAGTGGCGTGACGGAGCGTTCCAGCGGGACGGCTGGCATGTGGCGCGAGCCAATCGGGTCGATCTCAGGGAGGGGTTCATCCACGTCGTTGCCCGGATCGGTGCCCTCCTGATCAATTGACGTGGTGAGTTTCTGCCGGAAAGAGGCCGTCGACGGCGGGATTCCGGCTGAAACCCACCATCTCAACGCATGGGGAGGTGCCGTCACAGAGAAAGGGCCCCAGCGCGTCGGGTGACGTGCCGGGGCCCCTCCTCTGAGACGAATCAGAGGATCAGTGGGAGTGCTCGTCCTCGTCGTCCTTCTTCTCCACGATCAGCGTCTCGGTGGTCAGCACCAGCGCCGCGATGGAGGCCGCGTTCTGCAGCGCAGAACGGGTCACCTTCACCGGGTCGATGACGCCGTCAGCGATCAGGTCGCCGTAGACGCCGGTCTTGGCGTTGAAGCCGTGGTTCGGCTCCAGGTCCGCGACCTTGGAGGCGACGACGAAGCCGTCCTCGCCGGCGTTCTGGGCGATCCAGCGCAGCGGCTGCACCAGCGCACGGCGGACGATGCCCACCGCGGCGGCGGCGTCGCCCTCGAGCGCCTGGACGGTGGAGTCCTCGTCCAGAGCGGACAGTGCGTTGATCAGCGCGGTGCCGCCACCGGCGACGATGCCCTCCTCGAGCGCGGCACGCGTGGAGGACACTGCGTCCTCGATGCGGTGCTTGCGCTCCTTGAGCTCCACCTCGGTGGCCGCGCCGACCTTGATGACGCCGATGCCGCCGGCCAGCTTGGCCAGCCGCTCCTGCAGCTTCTCACGGTCCCACTCGGAGTCGGTCGCCTCGGCCTGCGCCTTGATCGTGGCGGCGCGGGCCTCGACGTCCTCCGTCGAGCCGGCGCCGTCGACGATGGTGGTGCTGTCCTTGGTGACGGTCACGCGGCGCGCGGAGCCGAGCACCTCGGTGCCCACCTGGTCGAGCTTCAGCCCGAGGTCGGGGGAGACCACCTGGGCGCCGGTGAGGATCGCGATGTCCTCCAGCATGGCCTTGCGGCGGTCGCCGAAGCCCGGAGCCTTCACCGCGACGGCGTTCAGGGTGCCGCGGATCTTGTTCACCACCAGCGTGGAGAGGGCCTCGCCCTCGACGTCCTCGGCGATGATGAACAGCGGCTTCTTGGACTGCAGGACCTTCTCCAACAGCGGCAGGAACTCCTGCATGTTGGAGATCTTGCCCTGGTGGATGAGGATCTGGGCGTCCTCCAGCACGGCCTCCTGACGGTCTGCGTCAGTGACGAAGTGCGGGGAGAGGTAGCCCTTGTCGAACTGCATGCCCTCGGTGATGTCGAGCTCGGTCGACGTCGTGGAGGACTCCTCGATGGTGATGACGCCCTCGGTGCCCACCGCGTCGAAGGCGCGGGCGATGAGCTCGCCGACCTCGTCGTTCTGGGCGGAGATCGCGGCGACGTGGGCCACCTGAGCGCCCTCGACGTCGCGCGCGTTCTTCTTCAGGCGATCGGTCACCGCGGTGACGGCCGTCTCGATGCCGCGCTTGATCTCGCTCGGCGCGGCGCCGGCGGCCACGTTGCGCAGGCCCTCCTTGACCAGGGCCTGGGCGAGCACAGTGGCGGTGGTGGTGCCGTCACCGGCGACGTCGTTGGTCTTGGTGGCGACTTCCTTGGCGAGCTGCGCGCCGAGGTTCTCGTAGGAGTCCTCGACCTCGATCTCGCGGGCGATGGTCACGCCGTCATTGGTGATGGTCGGTGCGCCCCAGGACTTGTCGAGGACGACGTTGCGGCCCTTGGGGCCCAGCGTCACCTTGACGGTGTCGGCGAGTTTGTCGATGCCGGCCTCGAGTGCCTTCCGGGCGACATCGTCGAACTCAAGCTGCTTTGCCATATGAGTTGCTTCCTTTGCGTCTCAGGTGGGGGTCTCGAGAAGTGTGCGGGAGATCCGCGATCACTTCTCGACGACAGCCAGGACGTCGCGAGCGTTCAGGACGAGGAACTCGTCGCCGCCGACCTTGACCTCGGTGCCGCCGAACTTGGAGTAGATGACGACGTCGCCCTCGGCGACGTCGACCGGGACGCGGTTGCCCTTGTCGTCGACGCGGCCCGGGCCCACGGCCACGACCTCGCCCTCCTGCGGCTTCTCCTTGGCGGTGTCCGGGATCACCAGACCGGAAGCGGTGGTCTGCTCAGCTTCCAGGGGGCGGACAACAATGCGATCCTCGAGGGGCTTGATGGAGACTGACACGTCAGCTCTCTCCTTTGCGTGAAGTCGAATCGGGTCTGTGCTCAGCCCGGGCAGCGAGTCGTGTGACGCCGACGTCATGCCTCAGGCAGTGTTGTTGTGCGCCTTGGGAGTGACCGATCCGTCGTCGCGGTGCCGGACGGCGCCCCTTCAGGCTCCGACGCCGGTGACGCCGGCGCCGATTCAGCACTCGATGACCTCGAGTGCCAACACAAACTTTAGGACGGCCTTAGCACTCGGTCAAGCAGAGTGCTAAGGCCATCCCTGTGACATCTCAGACAGCGGGTCCGTGGCCTTCTCTGGGAAGGCCGCTCAGCGATAGACCCCGGGGTTCGCCCGGCGGTGCAGCTGGAGCTTGAATCCGACGCCGGCGGCGACGAAGACCGCCACCCCGAAGACCCAGCCGGAGAGCGCCATGGCCTGGGTCCCGGAGAGCAGCACGCCGATGGTGCAGCCCAGCCCGATCATCGCCCCCCAGCCCAGCAGCACCCCGCCGATCGTCGCGGTCAGCGAGTTCCAGCCGGTCATCCGTTCCACACGGATCCGCCGCCCGGGCAGTGCGGCGGCCAACGAGGCGAGCACGATCCCGAGGATCAGCCAGCCGTTGGTGGTGATGGTGTGCACCACCACCGCCACGCAGCCGGCCAGCCGCTCGTCCAGCCCGGGCATGAAGTTCGGCAGCAGCCCGGCGGAGTCCATGCCGGTGCGGGTCAGCGAGGAGATCTGGCTGGTCACGCCCAGCGGCTGGTCCTTGTAGTAGGCCAGAACGGCCAGGACGCCGACGCCGGCACCGGTGGCCAGTGCAGGCCAGCGCTTGAAGAACAGCAGCCGACGGACCTCGGTGGCGTCGACGACGCGATCGCCGCGGCCCTGCACCGGCGGGTTCCAACGCAGCAGCCAGATGCCCAGGCCGGTCAGCACGGCCAGCTGCAGCACGACGGCGACGGTGTACCCGCCTCCGGCCGGCAACCAGGGCGTCGGGGCGCCGGCGATGAAGCCGGAGTACATGAACTCCCAGGAGAGGAAGCCTGCGCCGAAGCCGATGACGACGCCGACCAGCGCCGGGATCGAGCGCAGATGACCTTCAGGCAGCCGGTAGAGGTGGCCGGCGATGCAGCCCCCGGAGATCACCATGCCCAGCCCGAAGGCGAGACCGGCGATCACCAGAGCCAGCGAGACCGGTGCGATGTGGGCGTCGGAGGGGACGGTGCCGCCGGTGGGGTTGGACACCCGCAGGGAGAAGACCACGGCATAGCCGATCATCCCCACGGCGATCGAGACCAGCACGGCGTACAGTCCGCGGGAGCTGCCCTTCTCGAAGAAGTCACGGAACACGCAGAAGAAGCAGTACCGGCCGCGCTCGAACAGGATGCCCAGCCCGGCACCGATCAGCAGCGCGAAGGCGGCGTTCGAACCGCCGAGGCCTTCCCCGCCGGTGACCGCCAGCCAGGCGGCCAGCCCCAGCAGCAGTGCCGCCACGCCCAGCGCGACGGACGTGCGCACCGTGTCCGCCGGGGTCCAGCCCAGCGGCCGATCGGCCGAGACCGAGACGGAGCCCGCCCCGCCGGTGCGGCGAGCGGGCTCCGTCGAGGATTCCGTGGCGGTGCTCACGAGCCGCTGCCGCTGCCCCACAGGCCGGCCCGCTCGTCGGTGTTGTTGGCCACCGGCACGCCCACCGAGTTGCCCCACTCGGTCCAGGAGCCGTCGTAGACCTGAGCGTCGGCGCCGAGGATCTGGCTCAGGGCGAACCAGGTGTGCGAGGCGCGCTCGCCGATGCGGCAGTAGGTGATGATCGGGCTGTCGAGGTCCACGCCGGCGTCCTCGTAGATGGCGCGGATCTCGTCGGCCGGCAGGAACTGACCGGTCTCGGGGTCGACGATCTCACCCCAGGAGACGTTCACCGAACCGGGGATGTGGCCCCAGATGGAGGTGGACTCGCCTTCGAAGATCTCCGGGTCCACGCCGATGGCGCCGTCGTGCTCGTCGGCGGAGCGGATGTCCACCAGAGTGGTGTCCGACGCGCCGTCGACGTTCTCCTCGGCGACCTCGAGGACCTCCGGCTGCAGGGCGCGGATGTCGAGGTTCTGCGGCTGGGCCTCCCAGGTGCCCTCGGCGACGTCGGGGACCTCCTCGGTCAGCTCGCGCTCGTCGTAGACCTCCCATTTGTGCAGGCCGCCGTCGAGCAGGCGGACGTCTTCGGCGCCGTAGAGCTTGAAGACCCAGGCGGCGTAGGCGGCGAACCAGTTGTTGGAGTCGCCGTAGAGGACGACCGTGTCGCCGTCGTCGATGCCCAGCGACTGGGCCAGCTCGGTGAACTCGTCCTGGGAGATGAACTCGCGGGTGTTGGGCTGGGTGAACTCGGTGGACCAGTTCACGTACTGGGCCTGGGGGATGTGCGCCTCGGAGTAGGAGGTCAGCTCGGAGGTGGGCAGCTCCTCGGAGACGTCGATCAGGACGATGCCCTGCTCGGCGAGGTCGCCCTCGTCGAGCCGGTCGGCCAGCCACTCGGTGGAGACCAGCACGTTCTCCAGGTCGTCGTCGCCGCCCTGGTGGACCTCGTCGTATCCGCGGTGCTCGCCGGTGACCTGAACATTCGCCACGGTGGCGGCCTGCTCGCCGGAGCTGCCGGGAGCGGCTGCGGGCGAGGCGTCGTCGTCGCTGATGCTCTGGGAGACGACGACGCCGGCGGTGGCCGCCAGGGCCGCCACGGCGACGAAGGCCACGGCCAGCTTGCCGCTGGAGCGCCGTGCGGGACTTGTGTTCTCTTCAGGCGTGGATGCCTCTTCGGTGCTCATGATGCGATGGTGCCTTTCGCTGCAGGTGTGTGATGCGGCAGTGGTGCGCAACTGTCTGCACACCACTATGAGCGATATCTTCAGAAATATGAACAGTTAAGTTCATATGCTGTCACATTGGCCGCCGCACCGGTGGCTCCGCCCCGGCCGGGAGCCTCGCGGCGACCCCGTCGTCAGCCGGAGGCGCAGGAATCTCGGCGGCAGTAGACTTGTTGTGGCCCTGACATCGACGACGGCGCGTCCGCCGCCGCGACCCCGCCAGCACCTGTGACCAATGAAGAGGCGACACCCCGTGACTGAGACCACCGCAGAGGAACACGACCCCTTCGGCTTCGTGGGCCTGACCTACGACGACGTCCTCCTCCTGCCCGGCGCCACCGACGTGATTCCGTCCGACGCTGACACCTCCACGACGTTCAGCCGGAACATCACGCTGAACACCCCGGTGGCCTCCGCGGCCATGGACACCGTCACCGAAGCGCCGATGGCGATCGCCCTGGCCCGCCTCGGCGGCATCGGGATCCTGCATCGGAATCTCTCCATCGCGGACCAGGCCCAGCAGGTCGACCAGGTCAAGCGCTCCGAGTCGGGCATGATCTCGGACCCGGTGACCATCACCCCGGACGCCACGCTGGAGGACCTCGACGCCCTCTGCGCCCACTACCGGGTCTCCGGACTGCCGGTGGTCGACGGCGAGAAGAAGCTGCTGGGCATCATCACCAACCGGGACATCCGCTTCGTCGCCTCCGAGGACTACCTGACCACCAAGGTCTACGAGAAGATGACGCCCCAGCCGCTCGTCACGGCGCAGGAGGGCATCTCCCGCGAGGAGGTCATCGCACTGTTCTCGGAGCACCGGGTGGAGAAGCTGCCGCTGGTCGACGACGACGGCCGCCTCACCGGTCTGATCACCATCAAAGACTTCGACAAGGCCGACAAGTACCCGCAGGCCACCAAGGACTCCGAGGGCCGGCTGCGTGTCGGTGCCGCCGTCGGATTCTTCGGTGAGGGATTCGAGCGCGCCATGACGCTCATCGATGCCGGGGTGGACGTCCTGGTGGTCGACACCGCGAACGGTCACACCCGCGGCGTGCTGGACATGATCGCCAAGCTCAAGGCCGAGCCGCACGCCGCCGGAGTCGATGTCATCGGCGGTCAGGCCGCCACCCGTGAGGGTGCCCAGGCGCTCATCGACGCCGGTGCGGACGCCATCAAGGTCGGAGTGGGCCCCGGGTCCATCTGCACCACCCGGGTGGTCGCCGGGGTAGGCGTGCCGCAGGTCACAGCGATCCACGAGGCGGCCAAGGCCGCCATCCCGGCCGGGGTGCCGCTGATCGCCGACGGCGGGTTGCAGCACTCCGGAGACATCGGCAAGGCCCTGGTGGCCGGTGCGAACTCGGTGATGCTGGGGTCGCTGCTGGCCGGGGCCGCCGAGTCCCCCGGTGACCTCGTGTTCTACAACGGCAAGCAGTTCAAGGCCTACCGGGGCATGGGCTCGCTGGGTGCGATGCAGACCCGCGGGAAGAACACCTCCTACTCGAAGGACCGCTACTTCCAGGCGGACGTCCCGGACGACGAGAAGCTCATCCCCGAGGGGATCGAGGGCCAGGTGCCGTACCGCGGCCCGCTCTCGGCCGTGGTCCACCAGCTCACCGGCGGGCTGCGTCAGACGATGTTCTACGTCGGGGCGCACACCATCGACCAGCTGAAGATCAAGGGCAAGTTCGTCCGCATCACCTCGGCAGGACTGAAGGAGTCCCACCCGCATGACGTGATGATGACCGTCGAATCGCCCAACTACCGGCGTCGCTGACGGCGGGCCGGCATGAACACCACCGGAAGCGACACCACCGGAAGCGACACCACCGGACGTGACACCACTGCGCGGGACGCAGCCTCGGCGCCGTATGTGGACTCTCCGGCGCTTCGTGCCGGGGAGCACGGGCTCACCGCCTGGCGGCACTCCCGACAGGTGCTGGCGCGGATCTCTGAGCTGGAGTTCCTCGCCGCGCTGGCGGACGGGACCCTGCCGGCGGAGATCTTCGTGCACTACCTGCTGCAGGACTCGGCCTACCTCTCCGGCTACGGGCAGGCGATGACCCTGCTGGCGGCCCGGGCGCCGTCGTCCGCGCATCGTCGGTTCTGGGCGCGGGCCACCTCGGACACGATCGCCGAGGAGCAGGCCATGCAGGCCGAGCTGATGAGCTCGGAGGAGTTCTCCGCCCTGGCCGTCGAGATGGCCGACGACGACGGCTCCCCGCGCCCCTCGCCGACGACGCAGGGGTATACCAGCTGGTTGGTGGCCAGCGCGGCCGTCGACGACCATGAGGTGGCCGTGGCCGCAGTGCTTCCCTGCTTCTGGGTCTACGCCGAGGTGGGCCGCCACTTGGTGGAGAGCATCGGCGAGTCCATGTCGGATCACCCGTACCGCAGCTGGGTCGAGGTGTATTCGGACCCCGAGTTCGACCGGGCGGTGGAGGAGGCGATCGACATCTTCGAGCAGCTCTACGAGGCCGCCGACGCGGCCCTGCGCGCCCGCATGCTGGCCGCCTTCGAGCGAGGCTGCGCCTACGAGCACCGCTTCTGGGCTGCCGCGCATGTCCGGGAGTCCTGGGAGACGGCTCCGGGCGGCTGAACGGCCCGTGCGGAGGAGACGATCGGGGGCCGGCCAGGTCCCGCTGACCACGTGAAGACAACCCCTGCGAGAGCAAGGAGCACCAGTTGAGCAACGAGATCCCCATCGGCCTGGCCAAGAGCGGTCGCCGCGCCTGGGCGCTGGACGACGTCGCCGTCGTCCCGAGCCGGCGGACCCGCAGTCCCCAGGATGTGAGCCTGGACTGGCAGATCGATGCGTACACGTTCCAGACCCCGGTCATCGGGGCGCCGATGGACTCGGTGATGTCTCCGGAGACGGCGATCGCTCTGGGGCGCCAGGGCGGGCTCGGGGTGCTCAACCTGGAGGGCCTGTGGACTCGGTACGAGGACCCGGCCCCGGTGCTGGAGGAGATCGAGCATCTCTCCGACGATGAGATCTCGCCGGAGAACACCCGGCGGTTGCAGCAGCTCTATGCGGAGCCGATCAAGGCCGAGCTGATCAAGGCGCGGCTGGCGGAGATCCGAGAGGCAGGCGTCGTGGTGTCCGGCTCGCTGACCCCGCAGCGCACCCAGGAGTTCTACCAGACCGTGGTCGAGGCCGGGGTTGACATGTTCGTCATCCGCGGCACCACCGTTTCGGCCGAGCATGTCGCGCAGAACGGCGATCCGCTGAACCTCAAGGAGTTCATCTACGAGCTCGATGTCCCGGTGATCGTGGGCGGGGCGGCCGGCTACACCCCGGCGCTGCATCTGATGCGTACCGGTGCGGCCGGGGTCCTGGTCGGCTTCGGCGGCGGCTCCTCCACCACCACCCGCCGGGCGATGGGCATCCGTGTGCCGATGGCCACCGCGATCTCTGACGTCGCCGCCGCCCGACGGGACTACCTGGACGAGTCCGGGGGACGCTACGTCCATGTCATCGCCGACGGCGGGCTGGGATCCTCCGGGGACATCGTCAAGGCGCTGGCCATGGGGGCCGACGCCGTCATGCTGGGCACCACTCTGGCCCGTGCCGAAGAGGCCCCGGGGCGCGGCTGGCACTGGGGCCCGGAGGCTGTGCACCCCGACTTCCCGCGGGGCCACCGCACTCGGGTGGGCACGGTGGCGCCGCTGGAGGAGGTCCTCTGGGGGCCCGCCCACCACACCGACGGCTCCTCGAATCTGATGGGCGGTCTGCGCCGGGCGATGGCCGCCACCGGCTACTCGGATCTGAAGTCCTTCCAACGGGTGGACGCGATCGTCTCCCCGCTGGGTCAGCAGTCCCGCTGAGGCACGACCCCGCCCGCGTTGAGCTGGTGTGTTTCGGCCGAAATGAGGCCGCTGGAGGCCTTGTTCCGGCGGAAACGCACCAGCTCAACGTGGGATGCGGGCGGTGTCAGTCCGTGCGGCCGTTCCCGTTGTTCTGCCCAGGGCCGTTGCCGGGGTGGTCCTCCCGCTCGTGCCCCCGGCCCTCGCCCGGGCCGCGGCCTTCACCGGGTGCGTCTCCTGCACCCGGGCCACGGCCGTTGTTGTTGCCCGGACCGCGTGGAGGCCAAGCCTCGCCGTCTTCCCCGGAGCCGTCCTCGCCGCCCTCGTCCTCGTCGTCGCCGGGGTCTTCGGCGGCACTGAGACGCAGGTCAGCGACGATCGGGTCGTGGTCGGAGGCGCGCCACAGGTCGGCTCGGAACAGATCGGAGGCGTTGCCGTTGTACTGGCTGTACTCCAGCGCGATCGGCTCCACGGCGTTGATGTTCCAGATCTCGGCCTGGGAGACGGACTCGGCGGCGGCCTCCGAGGCGAAGAGGTGGTCCAGGGATCCGACACGGCCGTCGAACATGTAGCTGTGCTGACCGGTCTCGGCGGACACGTTGGTGTACCCGGCCTCAAGGATCTCCTGCAGCGGGTCTTCCCGCTCATAGGAGTTGAAGTCACCCATCAGGAAGACGCGGTCGGTGCCGGTGTCCTCCTCCAGCGCGTCGGCGAAGGCCACCAGGGCGCGCGCCTGCTCTACCCTGTCGGCGTTCCAGGCTCCCTGGCCGTCGCCGGAGTCCGCGTTGGGCCCACCGTCGGGGGCTGAGCCCTTGGACTTGAAGTGGTTGACGATGGCGATGAAACGGTCCTCGGCGTCACCGTCCACCGGCTGGAACTGCTGGGCCAGCGGCTCCCGGGCGTTGGAGTAGACCTCGGCCAGGTCGAAGGACTGCAGTTCAGGAGTCATGATCTCGGCGACCCCTTCCTCGAAGAGGATCACCGACTCGCCCACCGGCTCCACGGCGTCAGCCCGGTAGATGAAGCCGTTGCGGATCACATCCTCGTCCTCCGGGGCTGGAGTGGCCTCGGGGCTGGCCACGAACTCCCAGGTCTGCGTGCCGAGGTCCTCGTTGAGGGCCTCCACCAGACGCTCATGGGCGAGGTCGCGGTCGACGTCGTCGGTGAAGCGCGCGGAGTTCTCCATCTCCTGCAGCGCAACGACGTCGGCGTCCATGGCGTTGATCGCGTCGACGATCTTGGCCTGCTGGCGTTCGAAGGACTCGGCGGACCAGGCGCCACGCACCTCGCACCAGTCGGCCGTGGTGGGCTCGCCGTCCCGGTCGGCGTGGTACTCGCAGCCCTCCTCGTCCTCACCGAGGGTCACGAAGTAGTTCAGCACGTTGAACCCGGCGATGCGTAGGTCGCCGTCGCGCGCCACCGGAGTCTCCCGGCCTGCTCGGGTGTCCTCGAAGCTGGCCGGCTGGACGGCGTCGGCGGTCTCCGGGGTGAGGTGCCCGGTGGGCTGCAGCCGCCACTGATCGAAGCGGCGATCCATCACGACGGTGTTCTGCCACTCGACCTCGGCGCCGATCCGGACCGGCTCGTCAGCGCTCAGGTACGGCAGTTCCTGGTCCCAGCCGGGGGAGCGGTGGTACGTCGTGGTCGCGGCGTCGTCGAGGTAGATGACCCGCTGGGCGTTCTCCTCGGCCAGCGCGTCGGCCTCAGGGCCCGGACGGTGCGCGGAGGTCGGGTTGATCAGCGGCTCGTCGTCGAGCACGATGCCGATCTCACCGTACTGGTTCAGCGTGTAGTGGTCGGTGACGGTGTAGGTGCCCTGCGGGTCGATCAGCATGCCCAGCAGGGCTTCCCGCTCAGCGTCGGTCTCTGGGATCTCGACGACCGCCGGCTTGACCTCCTCGTGCGGCTCATCGGCGATCAGCGCGAGCTCATGCTCGGGCGTCTGCGCGGAGCCCGGATAGAGGGAGAGCTGCACCTGGCCGGAGTAGGTGGTGACGTCGGCGGTGATCTCCACGAAGTCACCGACCTCGACCTCCTCCGCGCGCCACGGAGAGTAGACGAAGATCCCGTCTGAGGCCTCGTGGGAGTCCAGGTCCAGATCTCCGCCGGTGCCCTCGGTCTGCAGGGTGAACCCGTCGAAGCCGCCGGTGGGGTAGGCGGCCGTGACCACGCCGCGCACGGTCACCGGCTGTTCCAGCAGCTCGTTCTCCGCCGGGTCCAGGCTGCGCGGGATCTCGTTGATCTCCAGTTCCGTCGGGTCCTGGCGCTCGGCCTCCTCCGGCACATGGACCGACTGCTCCCCGGCGCTGTTCGTGGGGGTGATGGCCTCGGAGAGGGCGAAGTCGGCGGAGTTGTCATCGGTGTCCACGGCCTCGTCCACCCGGGCGATGGAGCGCACATCGGACCCGTCCGACGGCGACGGCGCGGCTGCCGTCTCGTAGGTGTTCGCTCCGCCGTAGCCGATCAGGTCGACGACGTCCTCATGGTCCTGCACATCGCCGAGAGGGACGTCCACACGTTCGGGGGTGGAGGACAGCCAGATGACGCCGTCGCGGATGGCGGTGCCGCCGCTGAGCCGCGTGTCGGGCTCGGGGAGGGGCTCGCCGTCGGCGGCGCTCAACCCGGGGTTGGCGATCAGATAGTGGCCGCCGGCCTCGATGGTCCCGGTCAGTGTCACGTGACCGGAGGGCGTCAGGTTGTCCTCGCCGCGGGATGCGGGGCGGTAGGAGACCGACCAGCCGTCCAGTTCGACGGGTTCGTCGCCGGGGTTGTGGAGCTCGATGAACCGTTCGTCGAAGGCGGCGTCCTGACCGGCCCCGGTGGTGTAGACCTCGCTGATGACGACCGGCGCCCCGTCGTCGGTGCCGGTGGAGTCCGCGGGGGCCGGGGCGGGTCCGACCAGGGAGACGGCGAGCCCGGCGGCGGCGAGGCCGGCCAGAGCACGAGCCGTGACGGGGCGGAGCGTTCCTTCGCCTGATGTGCGCATGGGGCAGTGGTGTCCTCATCGTGTCGTGCGGTCCGCACTGTGTGTGGTGCGGCCACCAGCGATCGGAGTGTCGGCGCGCCGCAGGCACCTTGCGGGTGCGGCGTCTTTCGTTGTCCATCCAAACAGGTCAGGGAGAACTGGACCAGACCCTGGGATGAACGGTGGGGAACTCTCAGCCTGGACGAGTTGTCGGCAAGGCACCGGATCTGGGTGAATGTCCCTCATGTACCCGCCCCGCCGCAGCGCCTCCGGCCCCTCTGACCGCTCCGGGGAGCGGATCATCACGGCTGAGGGACAGCTGGACGCCGTCCGCCGGGAGCTGGAGGTCCACCCTGGCGACGACGGCGTCACCGTCACCACGCGGCTCTCTCAGACGTTCCCAGTGGGCCCCGAAGAGCTCTGGGAGTGCGTCACGCGGGCAGACCGCCTGGCGCAATGGTTCGGCTCGGTCACCGGGGAGCTGCACCTGGGTGGGCGGTTCGCCGTGCAGGACAACGCCTCAGGGGCAGTGGAACGCTGTGTGCCTCCCCAGGGAGGCGGATCGGGGGAGATGCAGCTCAGCTGGGAGTTCGGCGAGGACGTCTCGCAGGTGCTGCTCCACAGTGAACCTGCGGAACCTAAGTTCCCCCATGCGGTGGGGCATGCGACGAAGCTGAGGGTGGAACACCGGGGGATGGTGCCGCAGGCCTTCTGGGTCACCTACGGGCCGGGGGCCGGGGGAGTGGGCTGGGACCTGGCTCTGCTGGGGCTGGGGCATCACCTGCGCACCGGCAGCACAGTGCCGGGGGAACAGACCCTTTGGGTGACCACCCCGGCGGCCGCAGAGTTCATCGCCGGCAGCAGCGCAGCCTGGGGCCGTGCGTCCCACGCCGCCGGGACCCCGGTGGACCAGGCGGAGGCGGCCGCCCGGCGAACCACAGAGTTCTACACCACGCCGGAGAGAGGACTGAGCTCCATGGGCTCACCTGACATCAGACCCGTCGGTGATCTTCCGGACTCCATCGGCAGGACTGCCGTACGCGAGCTCTCCCACCATGGCATCCGGTCACTGGCACAGGCGGCCGCACACACGCCGAAGGAGCTGCTGGCCATCCACGGTGTCGGGCCCAAGGTCATCCGCCTGCTCACCGAGGCGCTCGCGGAGAACGGACTGTCCTGGCGGGATGAGGAGTGACCCGTCGCCGTCGTCACCGGCCGCCGCGGTCCCCGGCCGGGCTGAGGCCCGCGGACCCTGCGGTGCGGGTGCCGTCCCCGAATGAGCGGCCCTGGCCGACGCGGATGTCGGCACCGGCACCCTGCTGACCGGCCATACGTGCTCCATCCAGCCAGGCCTTCCTGCTCCGTTCCTCTGCGCGATACTTCAGCTCTCGACCGAGATCGAGGAGGGGCTTCGCTGCCTCCATCCACTCGGCCTTGACCTGGTTCGCTGCGGGGCTCTGGTTGCGCAGCATCTCGATGGCTGCGGCCGCCGAGGCCTCCCATGCCTGAGGAGTCTTCACATCAACGGCCCAATCGATGCGCTGCAGCAGAAGCTCTCCTGCCGCCTCTCCAACCTTTGGGTCGGCCGGCGCGTTCCTCAGAATCACCGCGGCTCTGACGACGTCGCGATGGACCTCCAGGAGGTCCTGGAGGGTGGCCTGGGAATCGTTGCCCTCAGGGGTCTGCCGGTGTAGCTGGCCTCGGCCTCCTCGAACCGTCTGGTGGCGGCGATGAGGTCATTCGCCGCGTCGAACTTCGGGCTTGCCATGGTCTCTCTCCGTCCCCTTTGGCTGCAGGCCTCCGGTGTGGCGGAGCGCCCCGCTCCTCCTGCGCCAAGACTGTTGATATCTGCCACTACCGACACCAGCTGGGAGGTCTGACAGGGTCGGAGAGTGCAGGCACTTCCTGGCGCGAAGCAACCACAGCTTCAGGGCCGCCGCTCTTCGGAGGGTTCTCGCGGCGGCCTGCTCGGCAGTTCCGGGTCACGCGACGGGGGGGCCTCTATCAGCGATCCACGATCCGCACGAGACCAGCTCCTGGGTGACAACACCTCCCCCGGATCATCACCTGACTGGGGGCAAACGATCATGCCCAGGAGCCGGACCGGACAACACCACTCATCCTGCCGGAGAAACGGTGCCCTTAGAAGCTAACGGGGGGGCTTTCCATGCCGTGATAAAGGCCCTTATCAGAGACCTGCCGCGCCTGGACCGAGAGGCGCGACCCACGGGCGGGCGGTGAGGACACGACGGGCGGTGTCGCCCCGACTGGTGGATCACTCCGCCCAGCGTTCAGACCATCGATCGGAGAGGACGCGTATAGCGCACAGTGGTCAGGCTCTACTTTCGTCTACATCATTGACATCCGTGACGCAGATCTCTATCTTCGGCGCTGTCATGCGTTCACGCCATGTGTCCACGATGGCGAGCACCTTGACATGCACTCGATATCAGCAGGAGGGGAGAATATGTATAGGCATGCCAAAAAATCGGCCTTCTCGACTATCGGCCTGTTCGCCTGCGGGGCCCTGGTGGCCGGGCATGCGGTGCCCGCCGGGGCCAGCGAGGTCGATAGAAGCGTAAGCTCAGCCAATGTGGCTGAGTCTTCTTCGGTCGACGGTGCATCCGAATTGGTCGGGGCCAATGAAGGAATCACTGAGGATGTCATTGAAAGATATGATGAATTCGTCGACGTGACCGACAGTGGAGAGTTTGTCCTCAAGCTTCCTGAAGGCTATGACGCTGACGCCGAAGAAGTGCGTCTTGTTGAGGCCTCTATCGCGGAGAGCAACCAGGTTGCGGCGGAACAGTCAGTTACAGAACGGGCTGCGGCTGATGAGCTCGTCATTGACCAGAGGGCGGTCACCACGTCAGCAACGTCTTGGGGTGGCCATAGCATTGAATGGTGGGGTGTTCAGATGTGGCTGAACGGTTCGGCCACTGCCAACCTCAACAAGCTTTTGGGGGCCGGAGCCGGCGTCTCCGCACTGACCGCCGCTATTATGTCTTGGACGGGTGTCGGTGGGGCTGTCGCTGGAGTCATTGCCGGCGCCTTTGCCGCTGGGGCAGGTGTCGCTAACCTCTGCAACTGGAACGATAACGGTATTTCTATCCGGAAGCCTCACATAGGCCCTGTCGTCTGCTGGCCCCGCTGATCAAGGAGGAACCATGAGCAGTCGTCTCCTGTCACATGTACTGTTCGGGGTTTCGACTCTGTTGGCGCTGATCGTCACAGTTTCCGTGGTGGGTGATCTACTCGGTTGGTGGCAGAGTCTTCTGAACACACCAATGCTGGTCAGTGCGGTCGCGGTGTCACTGGTGCTCACACTGTGTGCACGACACCTTCGAGATGACAAGCGCTGTGCCGCCACGTAGGGCCTCCGCCCGGATGCGGTGTGACATGGGTGTCTCACCTCCCTTGGGGCCTATCCAAGTATGGACGCTACGTGCCGGGTACGCGCTGTGCGTAGGTGGTTTCACCGCAGGTCAAGTCCGGTGGAGTGGATGCTCCTATTGCTGTCAAGCGGGTTGTGGGCACGTGAGCTGTTGGAGAATCGTCAGGGCCTGGCGTTCGAGCTCGGGATCGCTGCGGGTGCCGATCTCCAGGGGCCTTGACCCCGGATCGTGGACACGGTGTCGGTTGAGTTATGCCGCTTCCGCGAGCGTAACGCAGGTGTCCGTCTCGGACGCGGCGACCTCGTAGCGGTTCGGCGGGATGTTGCCGATCGCGGAGTGCCGGCGGGCGGTGTTGTAGCGGTTCGCCCACCGGAACACGGCCCGGTAGGCCGTCGCCTGGTCAGGGAACGTCGGAGCACCCTCGAGGAGTTCGCGCTTGAGGGTCGCGTTCACGCTTTCCGCGAGGGCGTTGTCGGCCGACGAGCCGATCGCGCCCATCGACTGGACCACGCCGAGACCCTCGCAGAGAGCGGCGTACGACTTCGAGGTGTAGACCGGACCCGTGGTCCGAGTGGAAGATCGCGCCGCGCAGGCTGCCGCGCTCCCGCCAGGCGACCTTCAGCGCGTCCTCGACGAGCTCTGTGCGCATGTGGTCGGCCATCGCCCAACCGGCGAGCTTGCGGGAGCCGAGATCGATGCAGGACGCGAAGGAGAGGGTCGTGCCGTCAGCGACGGGCAAGCAGGTGATGTCGCCGACGTAGCGGCGGCCCGGCTCGCCGATGGCGAAGTCACGACCGATCAGGTCCTGGAATCGACGCTCCGACTGGGCGGGGATGGTGGTCTTCACGCGCTTGCGCAACCGGATCCCGGCAAGCTGGTGTTCGCGCATCACCCGGGCGACGCGCTTGTGATTGATCCGCGCCTCCGTGGCGACGCCCTCGTTGAGGTCGTCCGTGATCCGCGGCGCGCCCAACGCCCGGTCGCCGCCCTGCCGTGGGTCCTGCAGCACCCGGATTCGTTCTGCCAGGGCCGTGTCGGCCTGCGCCCGCGCGGCGCGCCCCGGGGCCCCGGAAAGCCAGGCGTAGAACGAGGACCTCGCGATCTCGAGCACCTGACACAACCGCTTCACGCCCCAGGCGTCCTTGTGGTCCTCGACGAACTGGAAGAGATTCACCAGCTCGTCTCCCCGGCGAAATACTTGGCCGCCTGGCGGAGGACGTCGCGCTCCTCGGCGAGCTTGCGGGACTCGGCTCGTGAGGCGGCCAGTTCGCTTTCGAGCCGCGTGATCCTCGCCGAAGGTGACTCGGGCCGGCCCGTCGAAGGAGGCGTCGCAAGCGACGCCGCCGTGCTCCCGGAGCCGAGTTTGTCGACCCACTCTTTCAACGCGCCCCGCGAGATCCCGAGGTCTCGCGCCATGCCCTTGAGCGTCGCGCCGGGCGTCGACTCGTACAGATCGACCGCTCGGCGACGGAACTCGTCCGTATAATCTTCCTTGCCATCTCTTAGATTCTCGCTTCTCCAGCAGCGTGCTGGAATCAGCGTGTCCCAGATCAGGGGTCAGGATCCTACACCACAGAGCGGCTGATTCGTCGGAGGAGTCACTCCACATGCTTTCAAAGCATGTGTAACCCTCTACATCGGCGTCACATCAACGATCCCAGGTCACGCTGTACACACATTTCTGCCGCTTACCCGGGGCCTGTCTCGAGCATGAAGAAGGCCCCAAATCCCTGAAATATCAAGGATCCGGGGCCTTCGAAACTGGCGGTGACGGTGGGATTTGAACCCACGGTACGGGGTTACCGTACACGACATTTCGAGTGTCGCACCTTCGGCCGCTCGGACACGTCACCTCAGACCTGACGATGCTACCGAAGAAGGCCCCCGGGTTCCAAACGCACCTGCTCAGTCCCCGGCGCGGAACAGGGCGTGCACCGCGCCGGCGGTCGCGCGCCCGCCCAGCTCCTCCAGCTCCAGGACGACGGCGGCGCCGACGACCTCGCCGCCCAGTGCGGCGATGATCTGCCGGGAGGCGGCCAGTGTGCCGCCGGTGGCCAGCACGTCGTCGACCAGCAGCACCCGGGCGCCGGGCTCCAGCACTCCGGGGGCCTCGATCGCTGCGGAACCGTACTCCAGGTGATACTCGACGCTCGCGGCCGGGTTCGGCAGCTTGCCCGCCTTGCGGATCGGTAGCATCCCCACCCTGGTGACGCTCGCGATGGTTCCTGCCAGGAGGAAACCACGGGCTTCGATGCCGGCGACGACGTCGAAGCCTCCACGGAACGGGTGGATGAGCGCCTCCGTCACAGCCTCCAGCGCGGCGGCGTCCACCAGCAGCGATGAGATGTCACGGAACAGCACGCCCGGCTCGGGGTAGTCGGGAGTCAGCGCGATCAGGGACTCGGCACGCGTCAGGGCGGCCGTGAGATCGGGGGAGAGGTCTGCGGAGAGCACCGCGCAACTCTAGCAACCGCCCTGTTCCGGCAGCATGCGCCTGCAGCCACCCCATGAGGCGGCCTCGATCCCGGCATCAGTCCCCGGGCTCGGAACCCGGTCCGCCGTCGCGCAGCCGCGTGGCGAAGAACTCGCTGAGCTGGGCGGAGCACTCTTCGGCGCGTACACCGGGGTGCACCTCCACCCAGTGGTTGAGCCGCGGCTCCCGCAGGATGTCGAACACCGACCCGGCCCCGCCGGCCTTCTCGTCCCAGGCTCCGAAGATCACTCGGCGGATCCGGGCCAGGACGATCGCCCCGGCGCACATGGGGCAGGGCTCCAGGGTGACGGCCAGCGTGCAGTCCTCCAGACGCCAGGTGCCGCGGCGTCGTGCAGCCTCGCGCAGGGCGATCAGCTCCGCGTGGCCGGCCGGATCAGCGTCGGCCTCCCGGGTGTTGTGGCCCTGCCCGATGATCTGGCCGTCCGGGTCCACCACGACGGCGCCCACCGGCACGTCCCCGGCGACGGCGGCCTGCTCGGCCAGCTCCAGGCACCGGTCGAGCAACCGGTGCTGGACGGCGGCGTCTCGGGGGTCCGGGGGGTCGAGAGGCTCGTCACGTCGGGCATGGCGGCGCAGATCACTGGGAGCATCGCGGCGCGGGGCGGACGGCATGAGACCAGCCTACTGGCGTCCGAGGGTGCTGGTAGTTTGGACGCATGCGTGTACAGGTCGTGGAACACCCGCTCATCGCCCACAAGCTCACCCAGCTCCGGCGGGCGGAGACCAGCTCCAACCACTTCCGGCAGCTCACCAAGGAGCTGGTGATGCTGCTGTCCTACGAGGCGAGTGATTCGATCGCCACCGAGCCGATCACCATCACCACCCCGGTCACCGAGACCGAGGGCACCCAGCTGGCCGGCCCGACGCCTCTGGTGGTCCCGATCCTGCGCGCCGGCCTCGGCATGCTCGACGGCATGACGTCGATGATTCCCACGGCGGAAGTCGGGTTCCTGGGGATGGCCCGCAATGAGGAGACCCTCGACATCATCACCTATGCCGAGCGGCTTCCTGATGACCTCACCGGCCGTCACGTCTTCGTGCTGGATCCGATGTTGGCCACCGGCGGCACGCTGGCCGAAGCCATCGGATTCCTCAAGCGCCGCAACGCTAAGGAGGTCACCTGCATCTGTCTGCTCGCCGCCCCGGAGGGTATAGAGCGGCTGGAGAAGGAGGTCGGTGATCTCGACGTGGACCTGTACCTGGCGGCCATCGACGAGAAGCTCGACGAGAACGCCTACATCGTCCCGGGGCTGGGCGATGCCGGCGATCGCCTCTACGGCCTGGCTGAATGATCTCTGGCCGTCTGACGAGGCATGTCCAGCTCCCGGCAGATCTCAACCGCTAGGATTCGCCCCCTGAGGGCGCCTGAGGTGGTGCCTGTGCTGGGGCGAGGGGGCGCGTGCCGGACCACGGGCGGCGGGCATCCTGCCGGATGAAGACGCGAGTCTCCGCCGGTGGCGTCGGAGCCGCCTGAGGGTCGGCGTCCATGGCATGGACAGCGGGCAGCCACCCACGAAAAGTGTGAGCCTGCTCACAGACACGCCGCTGAGTCTCACCATGTGGAATATCTCAGGCTTTGTTACTTGCTTTTTTCTTATGTGACGGGGAGTCTGGAGTGCGAATCCACCGGCCGGCAGCCAGGGAGAAACAGCACATGTCCGCACATCCGAGTCAGGCCCACACCCCCGGGTATGTCCACGTGTCCGTGCGCAACGCGGCACGCCGTGCGGAGATTGCGCGTCGAATGCGCGACGTCGGCGACCAGCAGACGACGCGCGGCAAGTCCGGCCGGGGCAGGTCCTCCGAGCAGCCCCGCACCGCTCCGGTGCCCGTGGTGGCTCAGAATGGAGGAGGGCCTCAGCTCGTGCAGCCCGACGTCGTCGCCCGAGGTTTCGTCGTCTACGTGGGACTTGACGAAGACACCGCCACGGCGGCAGGGACCTCTCTGCACAAGATCGCCACCGAGCTGCGTGACTACGTCGAGTCCATCGCGCCGGAGTCCCAGGTCCATATCGCCATGGCGATGGCCTCGGCCGCGGCCGAAGGCAGCGATCTCGACGTCGTCCGGCAGGCCCTCGGAGACCCCACCGTCACGCATCGGACCATGGAGGCGCCCATCGCCGCGCCGCAGGCTCCGACGAACTCCGGAGTGCTGATCGACCTCTCCCGGCGTGAGGTCAAGCTCGACGGGGAGGGCCTGAACCTCACCTACAAGGAGTTCGAGCTGCTGAACTACCTGGTGGAGAACGGCACCCGCACCGTCGGCCGGGAAGAGCTGCTGCAGGCGCTGTGGCGCAACATCGACGCGGAGCAGATGCCCAACGAGCGCACCATCGACGTCCACATTCGGCGGCTGCGCTCGAAGCTGGGCCGGCTTGCCAACACGGTGCGCACCGTGCGTGGCCAGGGGTACCGCTTCTACGAGCACCCCGAGGTCACCGTCTGGGCTGCCCCCGAGTACAGCATCTGATCGGCTTCTGATCGGCGCACAGCGCTTCGGGAGGAGCCTTCGGGAGGAGATCATGAGCGACACCATCGAACTGCTCGTCCTCCGTCACGCGCAGGCGGGGCACGCCTTCTCCGAGGACGACCACGGCCGCACGTTGACCGAGCACGGCGCCGAGCAGGCGCGCACCGTGGGGCGGCGGATGGTGGAGGCGCAGATCCAGCCGGATGCCACCCTCTGCTCGGACGCCATGCGCACCCGCCAGACCTGCCTCTGGATCAACCATGAGCTCGGCGAGAAGGCCCCGACCCCTTACTTGGACGGCCGCCTCTATGGCACCGGTTCCCGGGGCATGCTCTCCGTGATCAACGAGACCCCAGAGACGGTGCGCCGCCTGTTGGTGATCGGCCATCTGCCCACGGTCCAGGATCTCGGCATGGATCTCGCCTCAGTGGACTCTGAGGAGGATCCGGTGCTGCGCCTGGCCTCCCGATACCCGACGGCGGGATTGGCCCGTTTCGTGATCGAGAAGCCCTGGGCGGAGCTCGACGGGCGCGACGCCCGACTCGTCGACTTCTGGGACTGATCCCGGAGCCTCGGACGCAGCAGGGCCGGCCCGACGTACGGAGGCCGGCGCGCAGATCAGGGTGATCCGCGCACCGGCCTCCGTGTGTTCCGCGACGGGGCGGCCATGCCCCTCCGGGTGAGGGTCAGTCGTCCTGCTCGGTCTCCAGGATGCGCACCAGCTCGTCGAGGGAGGCGTCGGCGCCGTCGCCCTCAGCGGTGAGCACGACCTGGTCGCCGTACTCGGCGCCGATCCCCATCAGGCCCAGGATGCTCCCGGCCTCGAAGGTCTCGTCCGGGCTGTCAGCCTTCGCGATGCTCACCTCCACCGGCTGGGCGCTGGCCGCCTCGGCGAAGACGGCGGCGGGACGGGCGTGCAGTCCCGCCTTCGAGCCGATGGTTGCGGTCCTCTGGGCCATGGGTTCTCCTCCTGCTGGTCGGGAGTCGTGCTCGGGTGGTCGTCGGTTCCTGCGGCAGGTGCCGTAGGCCTGTACATATCCTATGGTGCGCGACGACGTCGCGGGGTGGGTCCGGGCCTGGCCTGGGCCCGATTCAGGGCGGCTCAGGGCCGGAGTCAGTCCAGTCCCAGCTCCTGCAGGGCCGGCAGCTGGGCGACGACGGCGGCGCGGGCCTCCGCGGAGCTCCGTGCGGCCGTGGCGGCCGCCGCGAGCTCCTGGGCCTGGGCGGGGCTGACCGTGCGCAGCACGGCGGCCACCGAAGGCAGCGCGGCTGCGCTCATGGACAGCGAGGTGGCGCCCAGTCCCACCAGCACCGGGGCCAGGGCGGGATCGGCGGCGGCCTCCCCGCAGACGCCCACGGGGCCGTGGGAGGCCGAGCCGGTCGCGCCGATGAGCTGCAGCACCGCCGGCTGCCAGGCGTCGTTGAGGGCCGCGAGAGAGCCCAGCTGGCGGTCTGAGGCCATCGTGTATTGGGTGAGGTCGTTGGTGCCGATGGAGACGAACTCGACCTCCTCGGTGATGGGTCCGGCGGTGAGCGCGGCGGCCGGGACCTCGATCATCACCCCGGGAGTCTTCAGCCCGGCTTCGTCAGCCATGGCGCGGAACTGGGCGGCCTCCTCGGCGGTGGAGATCATCGGGGCCATGACCCAGACGTCCACGGTCTCTCCGGCGGTCCTCTCCGCCTCTGCGACGGCGGCGAGCTGACGGGCCAGCACACCGGGGGAGGAGAGCTCAGTGCGGAATCCGCGCACGCCCAGGGCGGGGTTCGGCTCGTCCGCGTCGGTGAGGAAGGGCAGCGGCTTGTCCGCGCCGGCGTCGAGGGTGCGCAGCACGACCTTCGCCGGGGCCTCGGCGGTCCCCCGGGAGGCCAGGGCCTCGAAGACCTGGCGGTAGGCGGCGACCTGCTCGTCGTGGCCGGGCTCGGAGTCGCGATCGAAGAACAGGAACTCGGTGCGGAACAGCCCCACCCCCTGGGCGCCGGCCTCGGCGGCGGCGCGGGCGTCGGCCCCGTTGCCCACATTGGCCAGCAGCGGCAGGGGAGCGCCGTCAGCGAGTCGACCGTCGCCGTCGAAGGCGGCGATCTTCGCTCGGCGCTCCCGATGGGCCTGCACCTCGGCCTTCAGCGCGTCGGTCACCTCGGTGTCGATCAGCCCGGCGGCACCGTCGACGTGGATCTCGGTGCCGTCAGGGATCTGCAGCACGTCAGTGGCCGCGACCACGGCGGGAAGGTCCAGGGAGCGGGCGATGATCGCCGTGTGGGACTGTGGCCCGCCGTCCTGGGTGACCAGCGCCAGCACCTTCTCCGGGTCCAGGGTGGCGGTGTCGGCCGGGGCGAGATCCTCGGCCAGCAGGATGAACGGGGTGTCGCTGTGCGGGATCCCTGGTGGGGTGACGCCGCGCAGCTGGGCGATCACCCGGTCGCGGACGTCGCGGACGTCGCGCTGGCGCTCCGCCATCTTCCCGCCCAGGGAGGCGAGCATCTCGGTGACCTCCGCGGCGGCCTCGTAGAAGGAACGCTCTTCCGTCTTGCCGCCGGCGATGCGCTTGACGGCGGCCTTCTTCAGCATCGAGTCGGTGGCCATCATGGCGGTGGCCTCGAGCACGCCCTTGGCGTCTCCGGAGGCTTCGGCGGCGCGGGCGCGCAGCTGCTCGGCCACGGCGGCCGTGGCGGCCTCGAGCGCTTCCACCGCGCTGGCCTCGGCGATCCCTGAGTCCCGGGGCGCGTTCTCCGGCTCCTCGACCGGCTCCGGCATGGACAGCACCGGCCCGACGGCGCGGCCGGGGCAGACTCCGACCCCGGTGAAGCGAGTGCCCGGGAGGGTGCTGGCAGGCTGAGTGGCGGCGGTGCTGATGTTCTCGGGGGAGCTCATGGATGAATCCTAGATGGTGCGGAACGGTTCTGGGGGCGAGACGCCGGTGGGGCGCCCGACTCACAGGACAGACTACGACGCGACGTCCTGCTCCGCAGTGGGATGAGGCGGCATGCGATGAGGCGGCGGCCGTGGAGCCTCAGCCGGGGCCGCCGCCTCATCGCGGGATCAGGTGATGGTCACCGGGGAGTGACCGTTCAGGCCAGGGGCCTGGGGGTCAGGCGGTCACCGGTGCGGGTTCGACGGCGGCGGGTGCACCCGGCTGGGTGCGCCGGGTCCACCGCTTCAGGGCGATGACGACGACGGCGGTGACCACCGCACCGGCGAGCACGGCCAGCACGAACAGGATGAAGGAGTCGATTGCGAAGAACACGAACGCGCCGCCGTGCGGGGCCTGCGAGGTGACACTGAACGCCATGGTCAGTGCGCCGGTGACGGCACCGCCGGCCATCGCGGAGGGGAGCACGCGCAGCGGGTCGGCCGCGGCGAAGGGGATCGCACCTTCGGAGATGAACGCTGCGCCCAGCAGCACGGCGGTCTTGCCGTTCTCCCGCTCGGCGACGGTGAAGAGCCGACGGTCGATGAAGGTGGCCAGGGCCATGCCCAGCGGCGGGACCATGCCGGCGGCCATGACGGCGGCCATGATCATCAGCGGACCCGGGTTGTCGGTGATCGATCCGGCGGCCAGCCCGGCCACGGCGAAGGAGTAGGCGACCTTGTTGATCGGTCCGCCGAGGTCGATGCACATCATCAGCCCCAGCACGATGCCGAGCACGACGGCGGCGGTGCCGGTCATCCCGGAGAGCCACCCCTCGAGGGAAGCGGTCAGGCGGGCGATCGGACCGCCCAGCAGCAGGAACATCAGGCCCGAGGACACGATCGTGGCGATCAGCGGGATGATCACCACCGGCATCAGGCCGGCGAGCCAGCGGGGGACGTCCAGGCGGCGGAAGCCGGCCGCGACGGCGCCGGCGAGCACGCCGCCGACGATGCCGCCGATGAACCCGGCGTCCATGGTGACGGCGACCATGCCGGCGGTGAAGCCGGGGGCGATGCCGGGCCGGTCGGCCATGCCGAAGGCGATGTAGCCGGCCAGGGCGGGGACCAGGAAGCCCATGGAGGTCGCGCCGATGGTGAAGGCGACCGCACCCAGGTAGGTGAGCAGTCCGCCGTCGGGCAGGTTGAACAGGGTGTTGCCCAGGGCCACGTCCTCGGCGACTTCAGTGATGTCATAGCCGCCGAGCAGGAAGCCCAGGGCGATGAGCAGACCACCGGCGGCGACGAACGGGATCATGTAGGAGACACCGGTCATCAGCACACGCTGGGTCTTCTTGCCGAAGCTCTCCTCGGCGCCGCCGTCACCGGAGCCCTCCTCGGACTCCTCGGCGGAGACCCGGGGCGCGGAGGGGTCGTCGATGGCGGCCAGGGCACGGTCCACCAGGACGTCAGGCTCGTCGATGCCGCGTTTGACCGGCACGTGGATCACGGGTTTCCCGGCGAAGCGTGCCTTGTCCCGGACGTCGACGTCGACGGCGAAGATCACGGCGTCGGCGCCGGCGACGACGTCGGCAGGCAGAGCGGTGGCCCCGGCCGAACCCTGGGTCTCCACGTGGATCTCGACGCCTTTGTCCTGGGCCGCCTGTTTGATCGCGTCGGCGGCCATATAGGTGTGGGCGATGCCGGTGGGGCAGGCGGTCACCGCGACCAGCCGGCGGGTCCCGGCCGAGGGTCCCGCCGGGGGTGCGGCCGGGGCGTCGGTCGGCTCGGTGGGGGTCTGCGCGGCGCCTTCGAGCTCGGCCACCGCCGGAGCGACGGCTTCGGTGACCAGGTCGACCACGGCCTGCTCGTCGTCGGCGGAGCGCAGCGCGGTGACGAACTCCTTCTTCACCAGCGAGCGGGCCAGGGCGGCGAGGATCTTCAGGTGGGCCTTGTCGGCGCCGTCGGGGGCGGCGATGAAGAACACCAGGTCGGCGGGTCCGTCCTTGGAGCCGAAGTCCACCGGCTCGGCCAGACGGGCGAAGGCCAAGGTGGCCTCCTGGACGGCGCCGGTGCGGCAGTGCGGGATGGCGACGCCGCCGGGCATGCCGGTGGCGGACTTCTCCTCGCGTGCCCAGGCGTCGGCGACCAGCGTCTCCGCCGTGGTGGTGCGGTCTGCCTGCTGGATGCGGGAGGCCAGGGACTCGATGACGTCCCGCTTCTGGGTGGGATGGAGTTCGTCGAGGCTGACGAGCTCCGGGGTGATGATGCTGTTCATGGCGTGGGCCTCACAGTTCTGTGCGGTGTTCCGTGATCGTCGGGGTTTGTACGGGTCAGCTCGGGTGGGGTTCCACGACGACAGTGTCGAGGTCGAGGTCGTCCGGGCTCGGCATGACCGATCCGGGGAGGGCCGCGGCGGCGCGACCTTGGGCCGCGGCCTGGCGGAGTGAGTCTGCGGTGCTGCGGTCGAGCTGGTCGGCCAGCAGGAAGCCGGCCAGAGAGGCGTCCCCGGCGCCGACAGTGGAACGTGCCACCAGCGCCGGGCCCCAGGCGCGCAGCACGTCGGCCTCGGGGGCTTCCGGGACGAGCATCGCCCCGTGGGCGCCGAGAGTGACCAGGGCTGCGCGGACGCCGTGGTCCTGCGCGAGGCGGACCAGGCGAAGCACCTCGTCGGGGCGGCGCTCGAGCTCCCCAGGGCTCATCGGGGTGCCGTCGGTGAAGAGCGGTTCCTCACCGGTCAGCAGTGTGAGCAGCTCCAGCAGCTCCTCGCCGTTGGGCTTGATCAGCTCGGGCTCGGCGGCGACGGCGGCAGCCAGCGCCGGGCCGGAGGAGTCCAGAGCGATCCGGGGACGGCTGCCGGGGCAGGCGTCACGGAAGGCGCTGATGGCCTGGGCGTAGAAGTCGGTGGGGAAGCCCGGGGGCAGTGAGCCGGCCAGCGCGGCCCAGGTGGCGCCGTCGGCGGCCTCGACGGCCAGGGCGAGCAGCTGTTCGGTCCGTGCGGTGTCGAAGGTGGGGCCGGGCTCGTTGATCTTGGTGGTGGTGCCGACCGGGTCCGTGATGGTGATGTTGGTGCGCAGCGCCTCGCCGAGCGGGAGCCCGCGGTGGGGCACGTCCAGGTCGGTGAGTGCGGTCAGCACCGGGTCGGCCGCATCGCCGGGGAGCACGGCGAGGGTCTGCTGACCGGCGGCGACCAGGGCGCGGGAGATGTTGACGCCCTTGCCGCCGGGCTCCGCAGTGGTGCGCACCGCACGCTGGACGGCCCCGGGTGCCAGCGGGGCGTCCAGCTCCACGGTCTTGTCGAGGCTGGGGTTGGGGGTGAGGGTGATGATCATCGCGGCACCGCCACGATGACCTCCACTTCGGCGGCCTCGAGAGCCTCGGCGAGGGTGGGGTCGGGCTCGGCATCGGTGATGAGCACGGAGATCTCCTTCAGTGCGGCGAAGCGGACGAGGGTGGAGCGGCCGAGCTTGGAGGAGTCGGCGAGCAGCACGGTGGTGCGGGCGGCCTGGATGAAGGCGGACTTCATGGCCGCTTCGGCGGCGTCGGGGGTGGAGAGGCCGAAGGTGGCGTCCACGCCGTTGGTGCCCAGGTAGGCCACGTCGGCCCGCCGGCGGGACAGCGTGTCCAGAGCCTGGTCTCCGACGACGGCGCCGGTGAGTCCGCGGACCTGGCCGCCGAGGATCTCGACGTCGACGGCGGCGACGTCGCTGAGCTTCTGGGCGATGGGCACCGCGTTGGTGATCAGCACCCGGGTGCCGGCGGTCTCGGCGTCGCGCGCCTCCTCGGCGAGGAGGTCGGCCAGGGCCTCGGTGGAGGTTCCTGCGTCCATCAGCAGGGATCCGGTGTCGGTGGGAGGCAGCAGCTCGAGCGCGGCGCGGGCGATGGCCTGCTTCTGCTCGGCGTGGCTGGAGCGGCGGTCCCGCCAGGAGGTCTCGGTACGGGACGAGGGGGAGGCGGGGACTGCACCGCCGTGGACCCGGCGCAGGGAGCCTGCGGACTCGAGCTGGTCGAGGTCGCGCCGGACGGTCTCTCGGGTCACCGAGAGGTCCTCGGCGATCTGCTGGACGGTCACTGTGCCGTGGACGCGCAGGTGGGCCAGGATCCGTTCGTGCCGCTCGGGGGCGAGCAGGGGCATCGTGTCCTCCGATCCTGGTGGGTGCTGCCCATGAGGTGGACCACAGCAACTCTGGGTTCGATTCCGGCTGTGACTGTGATTCTACCCACGTTCAGTGGGATTGACCAGACTTTATCTGTGTTTTTCTGTGAACGCAACGGGCAGGCTCGGCGGGGGCTCGCCCGGTCCGCTGCTGCGGGTTCCGTCCGAGTCTCGGCGGCGAGGCGGCGTCGCTCTGCACACCGGCGTTGTGCACACCGGCGTTGTGCACACCGGCGTTGTGCACACCGGCGTTGTGCACACCGGCGTTGTGCACACCAGAATCACCTCTGCCCCAGCAGATGTGGTGGGGCAGGCGTGATGTCGTGGTGCAGATCGCCCGCCGGGGCCGGCGCGGCCGGAGGCCGGGGAGATGGCTTCGGGGGAACGCTCGTGAGACGAGGGGCTCCGCATGGACCGGAGCTGCTGCGGAGGAGGTGTCCTCCGGGGCGCGGAGCTGAACGCCCTGCCATCCAGGTGGCTCCAGATCGGTGGCGGTGGCGGGGATCGTGTCGCCGTCGACCCCTGCTGTGCAGGCTCGGCCGTCGTCCAGGTCCGAGTCGGTGCCCTGGTGGACGGTCGGGGGTCGCCGCAGTCGCCCCGGACGCGACGAAGCCCCGCAGCGGGTCACCGTTGCGGGGCTTCATCTCTTCGGTGCGCCCATAGGGATTCGAACCCCAGACCTTCGGTTCCGTAGACCGACGCTCTATCCAGCTGAGCTATAGGCGCATGTTCTGTTGTCCGCCGATCTCGCTGTCGCGATCTCGACCAGAAAGACTATACACGCGCTCTCGACTCGGGGCAAAATTGTGGGCCCAGAGGTGGTATTCCTCACGAAAATCGCTTCAATACCTCGGGAGCTCCCACTATGTGGACTTCCTTGGCGTCACAGCGATCCCCGGCCAGTACAGTGGAAGGTACCCGGTCCCTCAAGGCCTCGACGGGCTCGGTGTCCACGATGATGTGAACACCGTCCGGCGCGCGTCACCGTCGACGCACGATGTCCGCCGTCGTCGCCGCACGCAGGAGTGCGATTGAGCGGACTGTGCACTTCAGGAACCCAATGGAGGGAAACGATGGTCGACACCGTTGCAAAGGCGCCCGGTGCGGAGGACATCCAGGCGGATGCCCCCACGACACACGAGAAGCTGATCCAGTTCGTCAGCGACATCGCAGAACTGACCACGCCGGATCGGATTCACTGGGTGGACGGCAGCGATGCGGAATATGGCCAGCTGACCGATGAGCTCGTCCAGGCCGGAACCCTGACTCGGCTGACCAGCCCTGACTTTCCGAACTCTTTCGCGGCCTTCTCCGACCCCGCGGACGTCGCCCGCGTGGAGTCCCGCACCTTCATCTGTTCGGAGAACGAGCGCGACGCCGGCTTCACCAACAACTGGGTGGACCCCGCCGAGATGCGGTCCACGCTGGCCGGAGTGTTCGACGGCGCCATGCGCGGCCGGACCATGTACGTGATCCCGTTCGTCATGGGCCCGCTCGACGCCGAGGACCCCAAGTTCGGCGTGGAGGTCACCGATTCCGCCTACGTGGTCGCTTCGATGCGGATCATGGCCCGCATCGGCACCGACGTGCTGCGCCGCATGGAGGAGCTCGACGCGTTCTTCGTGCCCGCCGTGCACTCGGTGGGCGCCCCCTTGGCGCCGGGTCAGCAGGACGTCCCGTGGCCCTGCAATGAAGAGAAGTACATCGTCCACTTCCCGGAGACCCGGGAGATCTGGTCCTACGGCTCCGGCTACGGCGGCAACGCCCTGCTGGGCAAGAAGTGCTACGCGCTGCGCATCGCCTCGGCCATGGCCCGGGACGAAGGCTGGCTGGCCGAGCACATGCTCATCCTCAAGCTCACCAGCCCCGAGGGCCGCAGCTACTTCATCTCGGGGGCCTTCCCCTCGGCCTGCGGCAAGACCAACCTCGCGCTGATCGACCCCACGCTGGAGGGCTGGACCGCCGAGACCCTCGGGGACGACATCACCTGGATCCGTCCCGGTAAGGATGGCGAGTTCCGGGTGGTCAATCCGGAGGCCGGCTACTTTGGCGTGGCTCCCGGCACCGGGTGGCACACCAACGCCAATGCGATGCGCGCCATCGCCAAGGGCAACTCCATCTTCACCAACTGCGCGCTCACCGACGACGGCGGCGTCTGGTGGGAGGGCATGACGGAGGAGTCACCCTCGCACCTGATCGACTGGCAGGGCAACGAGTGGACCCCGGATGCGGACAGGCCGGCGGCCCACCCCAACGCCCGGTTCTGCACGCCGATCGACCAGACCGACATGCTTGCCGAGGAGTACTACTCCCCGGACGGCGTGAAGCTGGACGCCATCCTCTTCGGCGGCCGTCGCAAGACCACTGTGCCGCTGGTCACCGAGTCCCGGGACTGGAACCACGGCATCTTCTTCGGTGCGACGCTCTCCTCGGAGACCACCGCCGCCGCCGAAGGTGCGGTCGGCCAGGTGCGTCGTGACCCGATGGCGATGCTGCCGTTCATCGGCTATGACGCCGGCGACTACCTCAACCACTGGGTGCGGGTCTCCGGAAAAGCCGACGAGGAGAAGTTGCCCAAGATCTTCCTGGTCAACTGGTTTCGGCGGAACCGCGACGGCGGCTTCGCCTGGCCCGGCTTCGCGGAGAACTCCCGCGTGCTCAAGTGGGTGGTGGGGCGCATCGAAGGCCGCGGCGAGGCCGTGGAGACCCCGATCGGGTACACCCCCACGCCGGAGGCGCTGGACACCACCGGCCTGGACATCAGCGCCGAGGATCTCCACGACGCGTTGAGGGTGGACCAGCAGGAATGGACTGCCGAACTGGCCGACATCGAGCAGTGGTTCGATCGCTTCGGGGAGTCTCTGCCGGAGTCCATCCTGGCGGAGCTGCAGCAGCTGCGCGACCGGGTCGGCGCCTGACCGCGGCCGCGCGTGGCGACGCGCGCGTGGCGATCTGGTATCGGCAGGTGCCCTGGTGACGCGTCGTCGCCGGGGCACCTGCCGATGTGAGCGCCTCCCAGTGAGGCGTCGTAGCCTGGGCAGGGTCGGCCCTCCTGGTGTCTGCAAGCACCGGTCCGCCACTGCCCTGAAGGAGTCGGATGGTCCACTCAGTCGTCCCGCCCGAGGTTGAGACCCCGGAGATCCTCGTCGACCGGGATGTCCTCGGGAAGAACGTCACCCGCATGGCCGAGGCCATGCGGTCCCGCGGGCTGAGGCTCCGCCCCCATGCCAAGACCCACAAGATGGCCGAGGTCGCCAGGCTGCAGCTGGCGGCCGGGGCCTGTGGGTTGACGGTCGCCACTGTCGGCGAGGCCGAGCACTTCGCGGCCCAGGGGGTCGAGGACCTCTTCATCGCCTATCCGCTGTGGACCACTCCCGCGCGGGGTCGGCGGCTCCGTGAGCTCAGTGCGACGGCACGTCTGACCATCGGGACGGACTCAGCAGACGGTGCTCGTGCCCTGGCGGCCCACCTTAGGGAGGCGGCTCGCCGTATCGAGGTGCTCGTCGAGCTGGACAGCGGGCACCACCGCAGCGGCGTGGCACCCCAGGGAGCGGTCGACGTCGCCCGTGCCGCCGCTCAGGCCGGGCTCCAGGTGACGGGGGTCTTCTCCTTCCCCGGGCACAGCTACGCGCCCGGGAGGCCGGCGGAAGCCGCCGCGCAGGAGCATCAGACCCTGGTCGAGGCCGCGGAGCTGCTCACGGCCGCGGGGTTCGCGGTGACCCGGCTCAGCGGCGGCTCCACCCCGTCGGCGCTGCTGACCGAGGACGGAGGTGTGACCGAGGTGCGGCCCGGTGTCTACGTCTTCGGCGACGCCCAGCAGCTGGAGCTCGGCCGCTGCGGCTGGGAGGACATCGCGCTGACTGTGGCGGCCACTGTGGTCAGTCGTCACGAGACCGGCGCCGATGGTGTGCCCCGGCGGATCATCCTGGATGCGGGCAGCAAGGTCCTCGGTGGAGACCGCCCGGCCTGGACCACCGGACACGGCCGGATCATGGGGCACCCTCAGGCGCGGATCACCGCGCTCTCCGAGCACCACGCGACGGTGGCCTGGCCCGAAGGTCAGCAGCTGCCGGCGCTGGGGGAGCGGGTCTCCGTCATCCCCAACCATGTCTGTATGGCGGTGAACCTGGTCGACGAGGTGACCGTGGTGCGCGGAGGCGAGGTCGTGGATCGGTGGACCGTGGGCGCGCGGGGGCTGAACCGCTGATCGGCCAGCGACGGGGTGATCTGCCTCTCATCCTGCGGTGATGCTCTGGAGTTCCCGTCGCATAGAGGTAAGGTGTGCCTGAATACATCATGAACACGTGATGTAAATGAAGCCTTGCGGGCGGGTGCACCCCGCCCTGCCGACCGAATGGAGACACATGTCACGACTGTCCCGCGCCACCACCGGCAGTCTCGCCCTGACGGCCCTGCTCGCCCTGGCCGCCTGCGGAGACGGTGCCACCGCCACCTCCCCGGACTCGCCGGACGCCGCAGGCGACGGCGAGATCAGCACCGTGGAGCACGCATTCGGCACAGCAGAGATCGACGGTCAGCCCGAACGCGTGGTCACCCTCGGGCAGGGGTCGGCGGAGTCCGCGATCGCTCTGGGCGTCACCCCGGTCGGGATGGAGGAGTACGCCTGGGGCGCCGACGAGACCGGCTACCTCCCCTGGATCCATGAGGCGGTCGAAGACCGTGGTGAGGAGCTGCCCGAGCTCTTCACCGGAGGCACCGAGCTCGACGTCGAGGCCATCCTGGAGCTCGACCCCGATGTGATCCTCGCGCCCTGGTCCGGGATCACCGACGAGCAGTACGAGGTGCTCTCCGACATCGCCCCCACAGTGGCCTACCCGGAGGAGCCGTGGACGATCACCTGGGAGCAGCAGATCGAGATGGTCTCCACCGCGCTCGGCCGAGGCGACCAGGCCCAGGAGCTGATCGACGAGGTCGAGGACACCTTCGCCGAGGCGGCCCGCCCCGAGTGGGAGGAGCACACCTTCTCCTTCATCTACAACGACGGCCCGGGCACCCTCGGCGTCATGTTCCCGGATGAGCAGCGCGTCGCGATGGTCCGCCACCTGGGGCTGACCGTCGACCCGATCGTGGAGGAGCTCGACGAGTACAAGGTCGAGGGCACCGACTCAGCGATGATCGGTCTGGAGAATGCCGACATGCTGGCCGACTCCGACCTCATCTTCACCTTCTACAGCGATGAGGAGAACCGCGCCGAGATCGAGGCCCAGGATCTCTACGCCTCCATCCCCGCCATTGACGACGGCGCGGTGGTCGCCCCCACGGACACCTCCCTGGTCACCGCCTCCTCGATCATCAACCCGCTGACCGTGCCGTGGGTCATCGACCGCTACGAGCCGCTGATCGAAGAGGCCATCGCCGCCAGTGAGGACTGAGGCGCCCCGCCGCGTCTCGACGCCGGCCCCGGATGAGACCGCGCCGGCCCCCGCCCTCCCGGCGAGAGGGCCGTCGCGGTCGAGGACCGCGCCGCAGCGCCGGTCAGCACCGGCGAGGATCCTCCTCATCCATCTGCTGGCTCTGCTGGTGCTGGCCCTGGCCTGCGCGGCGAGCATCGCCTACGGGTCCCGCCCGGCCCCGTGGGGACAGGTCTGGGAAGCCCTGCACGGTGCCGGCGAGGAGCATCTGCAGGCCGTGGTGGCTGCCCGGATCCCGCGCACCGTCGTCGGGGCGGTGGTCGGAGCGGCGCTGGCCCTGTCCGGGGTGCTGATCCAGGCGCTGACTCGCAATCCGTTGGCCGAGCCCGGCCTGCTGGGCATCACCATGGGCGCGTCGGCCTCGATGGTGACCGTGGTCGCCGTCGTCGGCCCCGTCTCCGGGGTGGCCGCGGCGTGGACCGCCGTGCCGGGTGCCGTGCTGGCGGTCGCGGTGGTCCAGCTGATCGGCGCCCGGGCACGGGGCGGCTCCGTGGTCCCGCTGATCCTCGCCGGGGCGGTGGTCTCAGCAGTGCTCGGCGCCTATGTGCAGGCCATGATCCTGCTGCGGCCGGACACTTTCGACTCCTATCGCCACTGGGTGGTCGGCTCCCTGGCCGGGGCTCGGCTGGAGACCCTGACCGACCTGGCGCCGATGCTGCTGCTGGGCGCCCTGCTCTCCGCGATGCTGGTCTCCGGACTGAACACGCTCGCCCTGGGGGAGGGGGTCGCCGTGTCGCTGGGGGTCCGGGTCGGCTGGCTGCGCCTCGGCACCGTCGCCGCGGTGACGCTGCTGGCGGCGGCGGCGACCGCCGCCATCGGGCCGGTGGCCTTCGTGGGGCTGGCCGTCCCGCATCTGGTCCGCGGGATCGTCGGCAGCGACGTGCGCCTGCAGGCCACGGTCTCCGTGCTGGTCGGTGCGGCGCTGCTGGTCGCCTCGGATGTGGTGGCGCGGGTGATCCTGCGGCCGGAGGAACTGATGGTCGGCATGCTCACCGCCTTCATCGGTGCGCCGCTGCTGCTCCTCGCCGTGCGCCGCGGAAAGGTGCGGCTGTGACGGTGCTCCGGATCGGAACCGCCGTCGCCCTGCCCCTGGATCGGCGCGCGGCCGTGATCACGGTGCTGATCTGGGTGCTGGTGCTGGCGCTGGTGGTCCTCACCCTCGGCATGGGCGCTCAGGGCAGCTGGCCCGCGGCGGTGCTCGACCACCTGCGCGGTGCCGAGGGTGTCGAGGCGGACTCCGCGGCGGCGTTCGTGCTGGAGCGGCTCCGGGGCCCGCGGGTGATCGTCGCGGTGGGAGTGGGCGTCGCCCTGGGACTCGCCGGGGCGCTGTTCCAGACCGTGACCCGCAATCCCCTCGGCAGCCCGGACGTGATCGGCCTGGGGGCGGGGGCCGGCGCCGGCGTCGCGCTGGCCACGCTCTGGTGGCCGGGCCAGGCTCCCGCCATGCTGGGTGCCGTGCTCGGCGCCGGAGCCGCGGCGGTGCTGGTGCACCAGGCCACCGGGCACGGGTTCTCCTCTCCGGCACGGGTGATCGTCACCGGGATCGGGGTCTCGGCCATGGCGCATGCGATCACCCAGTATGTGGTGGCGGTCGGACTGCGGGACAGCGCCCATCAGCTGGCCGCCTATCTGGTGGGCTCGCTGGGCACGCGCACGTTCCAGCACGCCGGGCTCATCAGTGCCGCCCTGCTGGTCCTGGGGCCGTTGGTGATGCTGCTGAGCCACCGGCTCAGCCTGATGGACCTGGGAGACGACCTCGCCGACTCCCTGGGGGTCAGGGCCGTGCGGGTCAGGACGGCGGCCATCATCCTGGCGGTCCTGCTGGCCGCCGCCGCCGTCGCCGTGGCGGGGCCGATCGCCTTCGTCGCGCTGACCGCACCGCATATCGCCCGGCGGCTCACCCGTCGGTCCGGGGCGAACCTGGCGGCCTCTGCCGCCATCGGTGCGCTGATCATGGTCTCCGCAGACCTGCTCGTCCAGCAGCTGCCGGCCTTCGACGGGCTCCCCGTGGGCATCGTCACCGCCGGGCTCGGCGGTGTGTACTTGGGATATCTGCTCATCCACGAATGGAGGAAGGCCAGTGCCTGATCAGCTCAGCAGAGCCGCGGCACTCCGCGCCCGCGGAGTCACCGTCGGCTACGGGACGGGACCGGTGCTCGACGGGCTGGACTTCACCGTCCCGCAGGGGCGGTTCACGGCCATCATCGGCCCCAACGGCTGTGGCAAGTCCACACTGCTGAAGGCCCTGGCCCGTACCATCCGGCCGCAGCGCGGCACGGTGGAGCTCGACGGAGTCCCGCTGACCCGGTGGCGCAGTCGGGAGCTGGCCCGCCGCATCGGGCTGCTGCCGCAGTCGCCGGTGGTGCCGGACGGCATCACGGTGCGCTCCCTGGTGGCCCGCGGTCGGCATCCCTATCACTCGCCGCTGCGCCAATGGCTGCCGGGAGACGACGACGTCATCGAACAGGTCATGCTGGCCACCGGGATCACAGATCTGGGTCCGTCCCGGGCCGAGGATCTCTCGGGAGGGCAGCTGCAGCGCGCATGGATCGCCATGGTGCTGGCCCAGGACACCGATCTGGTGCTGCTGGACGAGCCGACCTCAGCCTTGGACATCGCCCACCAGGTGGAGGTCCTTCACTTGTGCCAGGACATCCGGGACCAGGGGTGCTCGGTCGTGGCGGTCCTGCATGACCTGAACCAGGCGGCCCGCTATGCGGATCACCTGGTGGTGATGCGGCAGGGGGAGATCTTCGCCGCCGGTGAGCCGCATGAGGTCCTCACCCCGGCCACCGTCTCCGAGGTGTTCTCTTTGGACTCCGAGCTGGTGCCGGATCCCCAGTCCGGAAGCCCCATGGTGGTCCCGCGTGCCCGTCGTCCGCAGCCGCACCGAGCAGACATGTTAGGCCACCCTATGCTTCATTGAGTAAGATGCAGATGTGCAAAATGATCCCGTGCAGCGGAGCCCCGCGCAGAAGCCCAGCACCTCCCTCCGCGGGACCGGCGTGTCCGTCTCCTACGGTGCCCGGCGGATCGTCCACGGCGTCGACGTCGCCCTCGTCCCCGGAGGCGTCACCGCGCTGATCGGCCCCAACGGCAGCGGCAAGACCACCCTGCTGCGCGGCATGTGCCGGTTGGCCGAGGCGGAGGGCGAGGTGGCCCTCGACGACGTCGACATCACCCGCTTCTCGCCGCGCAGCTTCGCCCAGCGGCTCACCATCCTCGCCCAGCAGCGGCCCACCCCCACTGGGCTCACCGTGGCCGAAGTGGTCGAGCTCGGCCGCCACCCTCACCGGGGACGCTTCCGCCGCGCCGACCCCGCAGGAGCGGAGGCGGTGGACCGGGCGCTGGCGCTCGCCGGACTCGCAGAGCTCGCCCACCGGCCGGTCACCGAGCTCTCCGGCGGACAACTCCAGCGGGTCTGGCTCGCCACCTGCCTGGCCCAGCAGACCGATGTGCTGCTGCTCGACGAGCCCACCACCTTCCTGGACCTGAAGCACCAGATGGACCTGCTGGACCTCATCCGCGACCTGGCCGACGTGCACCGGCTCACCGTCGGCGTCGTGCTCCACGACCTCGAGCAGGCCGCCGACATCGCCGACCACGTCGTCCTGCTTCAGGAGGGTGCCGTCGTCGCCGCCGGACCTCCGCCGCAGGTGATGACCTCCGAACGGCTCAGCCAGGTCTACGGAGTCCCGATCCACACCGCGCCCCTGCCCGACGGCGGCCTCGCAGTCCGTGCCCAGCGCGCCGGCCGGGGCGGACAGGCCGGGCGCGACGGACGGGCCGGTGCCGACATCCCCACCGCGCAGGGCCTGCCCATTCCGGCCTGACCCGCCCAGAACCTCCCGCGCCCCTCGTCCGGGCCGCATCACAGTGCCCGGACCGGCCGCGGGCGTCGCCCCCAAGCATCCTGACCCCTCACCGTTCCGGAAGGACACCCATGACCCTCACCGACACCCGCTCCACACGCCGGCTGCTCTCCCTGGCGGCCCTCGGCTCGCTGGCGCTGACCGCCTGCGGCACCACCGACGTCGACGACGCCGACTCCGGCGACTCCGCACAACGGGTCGTCACCCTGGAGTGGGCGCAGACCGAGAACGTCGAGGTGCTCGGCGGCAACCACGTCGGCGCGGCCGACCTCGAGGGCTACCGGGACTGGACCTCCGCCGCCGAGATCGACGAGGACATCGTCGACGTCGGCACCCGCCAGGAGCCCAGCATCGAGGCCATCGGCCAGGCCGACCCGGACCTGATCCTCGGGACCGAGGGCTCCGTGCCCGACGGCATGCTCGAAGACCTCGAGCAGATCGCCCCGGTGGTGCTCCAGGAGCCCGCCGATGCCTCCGACCCGCTGGGTCACATGGAGCGCACCTTCTTCGAGACCGCCGAGCTGCTCGGCGCCGAGGACGAGGCCGACCAGATCTGGGCCGACTATGAGCAGACCCTCGACGACGCCCGAGACCGCCTCGCCGAGGCAGGGGCCGCGGGTACCCCCTACGTGGTCACGTACCCGTCCGTGGAGGGCAACACCGCCACCTTCCGCCTCCATGGTCCCGGAGCCATGGTCAGCGCGGTGGGTGAGGAGATCGGCCTGACCCCCGCCTGGGAGGAGGCCGGTGACGAGGAATGGGCGATCAGCGTCATCGACACCGAAGGGCTGACGGCCCTGCCGGAGGACACCGAGTTCTTCTGGTGGACCGCCTCCACCGAGCCGGAGGACCCCTTCGTTCCGCTGGAGGACAACTCCACCTGGAACTCGCTGGGCTTCGTGGAGCACGACCGCATGCACGTCATCGAGCGCACCTGGCTCTACGGCGGTCCCGGCTCGGCAATGCAGTGGACCGAGCAGCTCGCCGAGACCGTCGCCGACGACGCCTGAGCGCGGCTTCGGCGACGACTGAGACGAGACGACGGCGGACACCTGTGACCCTGCAGAAGGACGCTCTGGCGGTGCGCACCAGCGCCGCCGCCGAGCGCACCACCCCCGCGAAGGCCCGCTCCCTGGTGCTGCTCACCCTGGTGGTGGGGCTGGGGCTTCTGGTGCTGCTCTCCGCGGTGCACCTGACCCAGGGCACCTCCGGGGTCAGCGCCCGGGACCTGCTGTCCGCCGTCTTCACCGGCCAGGACGCCCAGCTGACCGCCATCGCCCTGGACTCCCGCCTGCCACGGCTGGTGGGCGGTCTCGTGGTGGGCGTGGTGCTGGGTATCGCCGGCTGCGCGCTGCAGGCGATGACCCGCAACCCGCTGGCGTCCCCGGACACGCTGGCCGTCAACGCCGGGGCGCACCTGGCGCTGACCACGGCGGCGGCCTTCGGGCTCTCGCTGCCGCTGCTGAGCTCTGCGGCCCTGGCCTTCGTCGGGGGCTTCGCCGCCGCGGGACTGGTGCTGGCGCTGACCGGCTTCTCCGAGTCCGCGCCCATCCGTCTGGTGCTGGCCGGCACTGTGGTGGCCATGGGGTTGGCCTCGGTGACCTCGGCGCTGCTGATGATCCACGCCCAGTCCACCCAGGGGCTGTTCCTGTGGGGTTCAGGCACCCTGAACCTCTCCGGGATGGGGGCGGTGCTGCGCCTGCTGCCGGTCGTGCTGGTGGCCCTGGCGGTGCTGGTGCTGCTGTCCCGGGCCACCGACGTGCTCTCCTTAGGCAGCGACACCGCCCAGTCGATGGGCGTGCGCGTCGGTCTGGTGCGCGCCGGGCTGCTGGTCTGTTCGGTGGCCCTGGCTTCCTCCGCGGTGACGATGGTGGGCCCGTTGGGTTTCGTGGGGCTGTGCGCCCCGGCGATCGTGCGGCTGCTGTCCGCCCGGGTGATCCGTTTCGGCCGCTTCGGCTGGGCCATGGCGGGATCCGGGCTGCTCGGCGCGCTCATCGTGATCGGCGCCGACGTGGGGGTGCGGGGGATCTTCCTGGGCGGGATCTTCGGCTTCACAGATCTCAACCTGGCGGTCGGCATCCCCACCGGCGTGGTGACCTCGCTGATCGGAGCCGTGTTCCTGGTGGTGATCGCGCTGCGCATGCGCAGCGGCGGCGGCAGTCAGGAGATCGCCGCGATGGGGCTGCCCTCCGGGGTGCGGCTGTCCCGTCGGGTGACGGTCGCCGCCGTCGTACTGGTGCTGCTGCTGGGACTGACGGCCGCAGGGATGCTGCTGGGCGACTGGTGGCTGCGCACCGGAGACCTGGTGCTGTGGATGCAGGGGCAGGCGCCGCGGGCGATCGAGATCGCTCTGGACTTCCGGGCCCCGCGGGTGGCGGCCGCGCTGCTGGCCGGTGCAGTGCTGGCGGTGGCGGGCGGGCTGGTGCAGACCGTGACGCGGAATCCGCTGGCCGAACCCGGCATCCTGGGTGTGGCGGCCTCCGGCGGGGCGGGTGCGGTCATCGCGCTGATCGTGCTGCCCGCCTCCTCAGCATGGACCATGTCGGCAGGGGCGGCCGCGGGCGCGACTCTGGCGGGGCTGATCGTCTTCTCCCTGGCCAGCTCGCGCACCAGCGCTCCGGAGACGGTGGTGCTGGTGGGCATCGGGGTGATGACCGCCGCCCAGGCGATCACCCAGCTGCTGATCGCCACCACACATCCGCACAACCAGGCGATGGCGATCTCCTGGCTCGGCGGCTCGACCTTCGGCGCCGCCTGGCGGGACCTGGGGCCGATGCTGTTGGTGCTGGTGCTCACCGTGCCGGTGCTGCTGGTGCTGCGGCGGGAGCTGGACCTGGCCGGCATCGATGACATCACTCCGCGGATCCTGGGCGTCTCGCTGCCGGTGGTCCGCGGTGTCGCGCTGATCATCGCGGTGCTGCTGGCGGCGGTGGCAGTGATCGCCGTCGGGGTGATCAGCTTCGTCGGCCTGGCCGCTCCGCATCTGGCCCGCATGCTGGTGGGCCGTGAGCACCGCTGGTTCCTGCCGATCTCGGCGATGCTCGGCGCCGCGCTGGTCTCGCTCTCCGACACCTTCGGACGCACGGTCATCGCCCCGGGCCAGCTGCCGGCGGGCCTGGTGGTGGCCGTCATCGGGCCTCCCTACCTGCTGTGGCTGCTGAAGCGGTCCACGGCGAAGACCGCCCGGGCGTGACACGGGCCATGTAAGGTCGAGGAGAGTCAGGGGTGATCACCCGGCCGCAGGATCAGGCGATCACCGAGGCGAGGATGTGAGGGGGCGACATGCCGGACCAGACGCCCGAGCAGGCAGCTGAGCAGATGCTGGACCAGTCCGTCGGGGTGGTGCCGGCCGAGCCCAGCCACGAGGAGCTGGCCCGTCAGTTCGCCCAGGCGTTCATCATCACCGAGCCCACGCTGCTGGGCGCCAGTGGTCCGGAGATCCCGTTGCGTCCCGCGGACGCCGTCCCGGACCGTGAGGAGGCGCTGCGGCGCAACGACGGCGGTTACCGACTGCGCAACGTCACCCGCCCGACGCTGATCCCGTACCTTCCGGAGCCGGGTGCGGCCACCGGTGCGGCCGTGCTGATCGCACCAGGCGGCGCGTTCCTGAAGCTGTCCATGGACAGCGAGGGCGCCGACGTCGCGCACCTGCTGCGCGAACGCGGGGTGGCCGCCTTCGTGCTGAAGTATCGGCTCGGGCATACCGGGGAGACCCTGGAGGACTTCGGGACGCATCTGGCCAGCGCCTTCTCCCCGGACGAGGTCTCCGACGTGGTGGACACCCGCAGCGGGCACCAGCGGTTGGCCGTCGACGACGTCGAGGACGCGCTCGCGCTGATCCGGCGTCGGGCCGGGGAATGGGGTGTGGATGCCGACCGGGTGAGCGCGATCGGGTTCTCGGCCGGGGCCTATGCGGTCTCCGCCGCCGTCGCGGCCGAAGACCCGCAGCAGCGGCCGGACTCTCTGTCCTGCATCTACGGGGGCCGTCTGCCGGAGGCCGGCTTCGAGGTGGAGCCGGGCCTGCCGGACCTGTTCACCGTGGTGGACGTGCATGATCCGCTCTGTGCCGCCGACGTGCTGGAGCTGATCAGCACCTGGCGGACCGCCGGTGCGGCGGTGGAGGGGCACATCTATCCCGGGGCACTGCACGGCTTCGGCGCCCGGGTGACGGGAACCGCCGTCGACGCGTGGATCGACCTCTGGTTCGACTGGCTGGACCGCCAGGGGCTGCTGACCCGCGTGTGATCTCGCCGGTGCCCTGCGCTGATCCGCCGGTCGCACCGATCCGTCCCGTCCAGATTCCTGAGACTCCGCACCCCACTGTCGACGGGGTCCATGAATCGTGAGGGGCACCTCGGAGGTGGCTGAGTCACGCGGCGTGACCCGGGAGCGGGCGGGACGCCACCGGCTCAGCCGCGGACGATCGCGAGCACCTCGTCACGCACGGCCTCCATCGTCTCGGCGCTGTGCGCCTCCCCGTTGTAGCGCAGGAAAGGCTCCGTGTTCGAGGGGCGCAGGTTGAACCACCAGGTGCCGTCCTCGGCGCGGACCGTCAGGCCGTCCATGTGGGAGACGACGACGTCCCGGTCGGCGAATGCGGCGAGCACGCGGTCGGCGGCGGCCTGCTTGTCTTCGACCGCGGAGTTGATCTCTCCGGAGGCCACATAGGGGTTGTATTCGGCGGCCAGCTCGGAGAGCGGCAGCTCCTGCTGTCCCAGTGCGGCGAGCACGTGCATCGCCGCCAACATCCCGGTGTCTGCGTTGAAGAAATCGCGGAAGTAGTAGTGAGCGGAGTGCTCCCCGCCGAAGACGGCCTGCTCGGCGGCCATGACTGCCTTGATGAAGGAATGCCCCACTCGGGTCTCCACCGCTCGGCCGCCTTCGGACTCCACCAGCTCCGGCACCGCCCGGGAGGTGATCAGGTTGTGGATGATCACCGGGGTCTGCTCGCCGGCGGCCCGGGTCCGGGCGATCTCCCGGCGCGCCACCAGTGCCGTCACCGCCGAGGGGGAGACCGGCTCGCCGTGCTCGTCGATGACGAAGCACCGGTCGGCGTCGCCGTCGAAGGCCAGTCCGATGTCGGCCCCGTGCTGCTGCACGGCGGCCTGCAGGTCCCGCAGGTTCTCCGATTCCAGCGGGTTCGCCGGGTGGTTCGGGAAGGTCCCGTCGAGCTCGAAGTACAGCGGCACGATCTCCAGCGGCAGCGCCGGCAGAATCTGGTCGCCCAGCACGGCGGGCGTGGTCAGTCCGGCCATGCCGTTGGCGGCGTCGACGACGACCTTCAACGGCCGGATGCCGGAGAGGTCCACCAGGGAGCGCAGGTACTCCGCGTAGCAGGTCAGCTGGTCGGCCGATTCCACGGAACCGATCGGCCCGGCGGTCGGGATCGCCACCCCGGCGCACCCGGCGGCGTCCAGGTACGCCTGGGCGGCGTCACGGATCTCGGTCAGTCCCGTGTCGGCGGACAGCGGCACCGCACCGGCACGCGACATCTTCATCCCGTTGTAGGCCGCCGGATTGTGGGAGGCGGTGAAGACCACCCCCGGGGCCTGCAGGCTGCCGGAGGCGAAGTAGAGCATGTCCGTGGAGATCAGGCCCAGTTGCACGACGTCGGCTCCCCGGGTTCGGGCGCCTTCGGTGAAGGCGGCCGCAAAGGCCTCGGAGGAGGGGCGCATGTCCCCGCCCACCAGCACCCGACTCCCGGCGAGTCCCAGCACGTCCACGAAGGCGGCGCCCACCGCCCGGACGGAGTCTTCGGTGATGGTCTCGCCGACGAGACCGCGGACGTCGTAGGCCTTGAAGGAGGCGGAAAGATCGATGCTCACCCGTTCATCGTAGGCCAGCTCCGTCCCGCCGCGTGGCACCTGGGTCGGGTCCGGGCGGTGCGGAGCCGGACCGGTCGGAGGGGTGACCCCGGAGACACCGTCCAGGTGACTGACCTAGACTGGCGGTGTGGAGTTTCTCGCAGCAATCGCAATGGCCGTTCTGCTGTTCTTGGGGATCCGGCTGCTCCTCCAGCGGCAGGGACAGCGCCTGAACAAGCGGATCGAGGAAGCCGTCACGCCGGAGAACGCCCGGATGGCGGCCAAACTGCTGACCGATGAGCAGCACCGGGAGGTGTATCGGGCCATCGCGGCCGAGGATGGTCAGCGCGCCCTGGCGCTGTTCAAGCAGGCCACCGGAGCCCCGGTGAAGGACTGCATCATCGCCGTGCAGGCGCTGCACCGCTATCCGCAGGCGTCCCCCACCGAGCTGCAGCTGCAGGATGAGCTCGACGGCGGCACGGCAGACGTCCAGCCCGACGAGGGTCCGGCCGCCGCGGCCTCCTCCGCCTCCCCGGCCGGGTCTGCGCCGAGCGCCGAGGACGGCGAATACGTGGAGGACGTCATCGACGGTGTCCGCGCGGATGCCGATGCCGATGCCGAGGACCACGGGCGCCCGATCGCCGAGGCCGACCCGGAGACCGGGAAGATCCTCGGCGAGAACCGTGAGGGCGTGCCGGACATCCCCAGCGACCGACCCAGGGAGGGCGTCTCCGCGGCCTCGCCGGAGGATCCGTCCTCCGACGAACCTGGCCCCGGGGCCACCGCTGGGGGCGAGGACTCCGCCGAGGACGACGTGGATCAGAAGGCCCGCCGCCTGATGGAGGAGTCCGGTTTCTCCCTCGACGACGAGCTGACCATCCCGGAGGACTGGGCGGAGCAGGAACAGGAGCCGGCCGGTTTCCATCTGGAGGTCCAGCGGGGAGACGAGAAGATCACCCTCTCCCACGAGGACCTCGAGCCCTGGGTCCACGATCAGCTCTATGCGCTGCTGCGCGACGACCACGTGGATGAGGCCGCCACGCTGCTGGCCGACCACTCGCCGCTCACCAAGGACGAAGCCCACAAGTTCCTGGTGGTGTTCAAGGACCAGGGCTGAGGGGCCTGGTGAACGGGGTCCGGTGAACGGGGCCTGCGCTCAGTCCCTGTGCGAGCGGTCAGCTCGCTCGGGAGACTGGCCGGGCCTGCTGGGTCACCGGTCGGAGAACTGTTCGGTGAGATCCTCCAGACGCTGCCCGAGCTCCTCCTGGATCCGCTGGAGCTCCTCCTCGTCGATCTGGCCCTCCCACTGGTCGGCGAGTTCGCGCCAATCGTCCACGTCGCCGTCCTCGATCCGCTGCTCCCATTCCCGGAGCGCCTCGTCGAGCTCCTCCTGGGGGATGTCACCCAGATCCCCGATGTCGCCGAGGTCCTCCGGGGTGGCTCCGTCGTCGCCGAGCTCGCCGGCGTCATCATCGGCCGGCGCCTCGCCGGGACCTTCGACGTCCTCCTGAAGCGGTTGCTGGATCTCCTCCTGCATGCGATCCACTTCGTCCATGAAGGTCGTGTAGGCCAGTCCCGTGAGCACCAGCATCGCGATCGCGATCACGGTGCCCAGTCCGCCGGTGATGATCCCGGCGGTGCCGAGACCCCGCCCGTGACGGCGGACGACGGCCAGGATGCCGAGGATGACCGCGAGCGGGCCCAGCAGAAGGCTGACCAGCCCCAGCACGGGGATGAAGCTGAGCAGCAGAGCGATGATGCCGAAGACCAACGCCGCGACGCCGAGGCCGGTGGGCTGTGGGGGCGCCGGGGCGGGGCCGGGCGCACCGCCCCAGGTGGGCTGCCCCGGCCCGTAGCCGGTGGGGGCTCCGTAGCCGGTCTGGGCTCCGTATCCGGCGGGAATCCCGTGCTGATGCCAGTCGGCGTGCGGACCATGGGGCGCGGGGTAGTGCGGCGGCTGCCCGTGTCCGGTGCTGTGGCTGTGGACCGAGGAGTCACGAGGGCCTGCCTCATAGGGTGAGGGGTCGTAACGGGCCGGCTCATGGGCAGAGGGATAGCGGGGCCCGGAGCCGAACTCTTCGGGGTCCCCGGACCGGCGCGGATCATGCGGTGTGTCTGACATCGTCCCCTCCCTCGATCGTGCCGGGCCGTCCGGCTGCTGGGACACCAGTCTGCCAGCAGGAGGCGACCGGCGTGGCCGACTGCGGGCCAGGACGCCCGGCCGGGCCCTGGGTGCCGGGTGGGTACGGACTGGTCATATGCGAGACCCATGTGTCCGTGGGGCATGACGTGATCCTTCCCCAGTTCCTTCAGCGCGAGGAGTTCATCGACGAACTCGAGGACGTGGCTGCCCAGGCAGGTGCCCGATTCCTGGAGCTGTGGCTGGTGAGTTCGCGCGACCAGGCGGCGGCACAGGTCGACGCACGAGCCGGTTCCTTGCAGGCGAATCACCGTGCAGCCACGATGCTCCAGTCCACGGCTGACGCGCGGCCGGTCGAAGAACTCTGCGACGCGATGATCGCCATGATCGAGAACCGCCCCCAGACGCTTTGGGTGAACATCGTTCCGGGGGACGTGCACGAGTCCCTCATCCGGCTGCGGGACGCCACGGCACAGGGAGCACGCTGATGCGGGCTGCGTTCGCCTCGGGCGCCGTCACCACCGCCGGTCGGTGTGCCTTGCTGTCCGTGTTCCAGGGATCGAACCTCCTGGTGAATCGCGTCAGTAGCGGTTTCTGTCCCTGAAAGAGGAACAGCGCGGCGAACGCGGGTCCCGGGTCTGGCCGACGCAGCGTCTCTCTCACGCTGGCCAGACCCGGGGGGTCTTCTCATGCCCGCCGACAGCGCCTGCCGTTCGCACGGGACAGGTCCCTGACCAGAAATCCCTGGTCAGGGGCCTGCGGGAGAGCGGAGCGCGTGGGATTCGAACCCGATCTGACGCGATTGTTACGCCCCTCCGGCCCGGAATGACGCCGATCCCTGGGGAGTATTAGGCGGCGTTGCCCCAGGTTCCGAGGCGGACTGTGGGCGACGCCCACACGCTCCCAGCTGACGGCCAGCACGTCGCAGGGTTCTTGTCAGGGGTGGACCATAGACTGGCTCTACCTCATCAAGGTGCGAGTGATTCGGACCCCCCCGGGTCTGGCCGATACAGCGTCCCCCTCACGCTGGCCAGGGTCGGGGGTCTACTCATGTCCCCCCCTTGCATCCGTATGACACATGTGTCATACTGGAATCACAGCAAAGGAGGAAGCCATGACCTACACAATCACCTACCGGACAGGCCGCTACAGCGAGGGCGACAACATCACCCACATCTGGGAGGCCACCGACGAGGGCAAGGCCATCGGCTCCCTCTACGTCACCACCGACACCCAGGAAGTCGCACAGATCGAGGTCGACACCGACCGCCGCCGAGAGGGCATCGCCACCGACCTCTGGGAGACCGCCACCGCCGAGATGGACGTCTTCCACGCATACGAGGCCCACCGCACTCCCGAGGGTGCGGCATTCGCCGCCGCTGTTGGAGGCGACGAGATCGAGACCTGCGAGATCGCCCACTGCTACTGCACCCAGGACTGAGACCACCGAGAGGCTGAGTACCATGCACACCACACGCGCAGACGTCATCACCCACATCACCCAGGCCATCGAAGCCGCCGGATCCCCGGTGAAGGACGCGGCCGCAGAGTACAACCTCGACGCGATCGCCGACGCCACCCACGAGTACAGCGAAGAGCTGCAGGGCTTCGTGCAGACCGTCGACACCGAAGGATTCTGGACGGCCGTCGAGGTCCACGCCACCGAGGAGGGGTGACCATGTCCGGCACAGATGACCGACTGATCGATGAGGTGATCGCGGCTCACGAGGCGGTCGCCGCCGCTGAGCAGGAGGTCGCCGAGAAGGTCTCCGAGAGGGCGGTGGTGGTGAAGGCCGCGCTCGACCAAGGGGCGGGCTCACAGGCCATAGCCGACGCCCTCGGGGTGGACCGCTCCCGCGTCTACCGGCTGGCCAAGCCCCAGCAGAGGCGATGATGGTCCGGCTGTCGAAGCGCAAGGACGCCCGCGAGGTGGAGGAGGCGATCCTCTCGCTGGGGGATGAGATTCACCAGATGACGAAGGCTGAGATTGGTGAGCGTCTGGGCTATCTGGAGGAGCGTATCCGTCTGGCGATGCACCGTATGGGGGTCGAGCACGACGGCCACGCGGCGCACCCGACACAGATCCCACACGGCACGCCGAGCGGATGGTCCTGGCATAAGTGCCGATGTGAGGTGTGCGTGGAGGCGCGACGTGAGTATAAGCGTGCCGAGCGGGTCCGCCGGCTGGACGGCTTCGACCCCGACAAGTACGAGCACGGCCGCACCGAGACCTACCAGGCAGGCTGTGACTGTGAGCCATGTGCCGCAGCGATGAGGTCATTCCTCGCGGCGCGCAATGACCAGTCTCGTCGGACAGCGCGGCAGCACACCTCCCCATGGACCGGCCCGGATGTCGAGTACGCCATGCGGGATGATATCCCTCTGGCTCAGATTGCCCGCGACCTGGGGCGCACCTACGCGGCCGTGTCGAATGTACGGAAAGCCGTGGCGGCGGGCAATCACCACTATCTGGAGCTGCTGGGTCGGGCCTGAATGCACGAGATGCGCCCCGCCTCCCACTCGGGAGACGGGGCGCAACTGTGTCTGCGGCCGACCTACTGGCCGGTCTGATCCGAAAGCCGCCGGGGCTTGTTCGCCGCGGCCAGGGAGAAGCCGGCCAGTGCGGCGACCTGCAGGACGATGGACTCGATCTGCTCGGCCACGTCCTCGGTGATCACGTCGAACACGGTCAGGATCGCGAGTCCGGCGGCGAGGGCGATGTAGACCGCCTGCCGGACGTTGTCGGACTTGATGCCCCGGTCGGGGGCCTCCTTGATCTCGGGCATGGTGTTCCTTTCAGATGCTGGGGTGTGTGGGGATGCCGAGCATTCGGCAGGTGACTGGTCCGGGCACGCCGTCAACGCGGCCGTTGTATGCGCCGCCGTGGTTGCGCCGCTGGACCTCCCGGACCCGGCGCATGGTGACGCTGCGGCAGTCACCGTCCACGGGGATATCAGCACCGCGCCACTGGTTGAGGGCGCGCTGCAGGCGCAACACCCACTCGAAGTGGGCTTCGGTGACCGGCCCCCAGTGGCCGTCAGCGACCAGCGCGGCCCCGCCGGTGGGGTGTTGCTGGGACTCCTGGAACCGCTTGACGCGGTCGACCATCCATCGCTGGCGGGGGTAGCCCATGGCGTCCATGCGCTCTGTGAGCGTCGCATTGGGGACGACGTGGTCATTGGATGCCTTGGACCCGCCGCCCGATGACGCCACCGGTGTGACGGGGGAGTCCTCGCCGACCGTCACGCCCTTGGAGCGCAGCCACCGGTCAGCGTCGATCCATCCCGGCGCGCCCAGCCGGGGAGCCGCGAGCACGGGACGGTCGTGGTTCTGGGCCACACCGAAGTGCAGATGCACCGGGAAGTCGGACATGCTGCGCGCCCCGGAGCCGCCCATGACGCCGATCTGCTCACCGGCACGGACGCGCTGCCCGACCCGGACGATGATCTTGTCGAGGTGCCCGTAGTATGTCCGCATCCGATCGCCGCCGATGGCTCCGTGATCGATCCAGACGCCGTGCCCGGAGTGCCAGGGCACCACGGAAGCGCCGGGGCCGCCGTCGCCGCGCCCGGTGCGGACCACCTTGCCGTCTGCGGCGGCGTACACGGACACCTTCCGGCCCGGAGTCGGAGGCCCGTAGTCAGCGCCCGCATGGAGAGTGCCCCAGCGACGGCCGAAGGCACTGGTGAGCCGGGACTTCGCCGGGACGGGTGAGCTGAACGTGGTCACTGGTCTTCCTCCTCATCTGCGGGCGGCCCGTCCGTACAGGGCTCGTCCTCGTCGGCGATCTCCGGGACGCTGATCTCCTCGGTGTCTCCCATGGGTGCCTCCTGCGGGGTGTGCTTGTGGTGTCCTGTCACCATCCATTCAGCGCCCGCGTCCGTCCCGGTTGGGGGACGGAGGTATCAGTGGTAGTCGCCGCGCTGAGGCCGCTCCGGCGGGGCAGGGAACGGGGGAAGCTCATGCAGCGGCACACCGTGCTCCAGAGCGATCCTGCGCAGGTGCGAGGCATGCTCAGCGATCTGCCTGCGCCGGGTTGCCTCCCAGTCCCGGAGCGCTTCAGCATGTGCACGAGCCGCAGCAGCCTGGTCGGCGGTCGCCTTCAAGTCGTTGTTGCGTCGCCGCTCAGCCTGGGCCTTCCCCGAGCGCCATTTGCGGAGCTCTTGGATCGTGACGGCGAGGAAGCCCCCGGCGCCGAAGACGCTGGCCACGGCGGGCCAGAAAACTGACCAGTCCCACATGCGCGGATTCCCCTCACTCGTCGTCGCGGCCAGCAGCGTGTGCACCACCACCTGTCATTTGCCCGGCTCATAGGAGAAGGGCCTGATGTACACAAACCTCCCGGCGAGGTGCAGGAAAAGGGCGGTCAGGATGAGTGCCTGAGGGAGTCGGTTCCCGTCGGTGGACCAGTGCAGACCCAGAACGGTGCACGCGTAGAGCAGGACTCCGGTGGCGCAGAGGATCAGTGCGGGCTTCTCGATCATCCACCGCCCGGCCGGGCAGGCGATCATGGCGACGACCCCGCCGAGCAGGGACATGACCCCCCAGATGACGGTCATGGTGTGCCCAATCTGGGTGCTGATCGACGCCGGAGGGTCCATGAGCACGGAGGCACCGGCCGCAGCGATCGTTGCATAGGCGATGATGTGTGCGGCGGTCATCAGCCGGGGCTCCTGGAGGCGGGACCAGAGCAGCTGCGGCCACCGAGGTGATCTGCGCATCTCATTACTGCGGGAGGACAAGCTGGACCTCCCGCCATGGTCCCCATGTGGTGCCGTTCTTGTTCCTCTTCCAGAATTTGGAGTCACTGCTGGACCGGGTTTCCCAGGCTTCTTGGATGGCATACGACGTGCTGGAGCCCTGGATGTGCATGACCTGGATGCTCCACGAGGTTGGTGGGGTGTTGGCCACGCTCTCCAGGTTTGAGCTGACGATCAGGTAGACACCTGGGTCCAGGTCGTTCAGGTCGCCAGATGAAATGGCCCCCTCAGACTCGGGGATGCTGTCGAGCCGCCCCGTGACTGTGGCGACCTCGTTGTCCACATACCCCTTGCGTGCGACGTGTGCCGGGCCGATGGGGTTCGGGATGGTGAACCGTCCCTCCGCATCGCGCGCTACGATATGCCCCGGGTCGGAGGCCGGTGTCGCGCCGTCGAGCTTGGACTTGTCCGCAGTGGACATCGCCCCTCGCTCGGACTGTGTCGCCTCTGGGAGACGGTCCGGGGAGAGGGTCCCGGAGGTCACATCGTCCGCGTCGTGGGTGTGAGACACCTCGGCACGGGTGTCCACCTGGTTGTCGACGTAGGTCTTGTTCGCTGGGTGGGCACCACTGTTCGGGCTGAGAATGAAGAACCGGCCGCCGGAGTCGCGTTTCAGGACCTTGTCGGGGGTCGCGTTGTGAGTGGCCGCGTCGAGCTTGGACTTGTCCGCCGCGGACATAGCGCCCGGGGTGGAGTCCGTGGCCAGGGGGAGGTTGTGGGTATGGTCGGCACGGGCCGCCCGGTCGCTGGTCCCCTCTGAAGGGCTGCCGTCCACGACCACGTCAGCACCGGGGCCACCAGCACCAATGCGGGCCACAAGAACCCACTCGTTCCCGCGGTCGAAGTACAGGTCCCGCGTGTCAGTGGACAGCCAGAAGCGGCCCCAGGTCTGGGGGAGGCCCCGGTCTTCGTGGGGGCCTTCTTCCACGATGGCGGCCAGCTGGTCGAGCAGCTGCATCCGGGTGTTGAAGTCCTCACGGATCGGATGCGCGTCTGTTCCGGAGGTGTAGGTCGGCAGTCCCAGCCGGTCGGTCTCCTCGATAGCCATGTGCCCACCATGGCCGGGACTCCACCAGGGGTGGGGGACGGGTCTATGGCTCCTGTTCGGGCTGTGGTGGGATGTGCCCGGTCAGCGCCTCAATCGCTTCCGCGCCGACCTCAGTAGGGGTCCCCTCCGGGGCTTCGATGCGGGCGGCGCGGCAATAGTCGCAGATTGCCCGGCCGAGGGTGTCCAGTCCCTCGGCGAGCTTCTGTCGTCTTTCCCGCTCGGCCAGCACCTCACGCCGGTGCGCGTCCAGCTCTTCGTCGGTCATCTCCTCAAGGTCCACAGGCACCTCTTCGCTGCTCATGCTGGGTCACCGATCAGGCTGTCAGGGATGTGATCCTCCGCGATCAGGGAATGGGCGACTGTGATCGGAGAGGTCGGGCGCGACTCCGAGTGCGTCGAGGTTTCCAGGTCGTAGGACCACTTCCACCGGAGACGGCCGGTGTGGAGATAGTCCAGACCATGAAGCTGTGTCTCGTACGCCACCTGAGGATGGGTGGTGAAGTAAGGTCGCCAGCCGGAGGGGAGACTGTCATTCATGACGGATGCGCCGCCCGACGAACCGAACGCGCCGGAGAAGTAGAAGTACACATCCGTCACCGTCCGTCGGACGAGCAATACCGACCCCGCATCCATTGAGGACGTGAGATATCCTGAAATGTTTCGCCACCCCGAATCATAGAAGATCGTCTGACCCCCGAAGACCACCCGAGTCCCCGCACTAGAATCGACCACCAGCCCGTCCAGCTTCGCTTTATCACCAGGGACCATCGCCCCTGGAGCCTCCCCAGACACGAGAGGAAGACGTGCGGGATCCAACACCCCACTTGTGATGTCCGAGGCGTCATGAGTGTGCGCCCCCTGTGCGACGAGCGCGACCATGTCACCCTTGCGGCCCTCCACCGCAGCCACCAGAACACGATCACCCACCACCGGCTGATCACCCACCACCTGCACCGGGCCAGTCCACGAATCCCCAGTCAGCCGAGGCACCACCACCCAAACACCCTGCTCATCGGAGTGCACCACTCGTGCCCGCCACACGGCCGGGACCCGGTCAGCCCCCGACTCTGTCCTGCGGGCCGCCCTTGAGGCCTGAGTGATCTTGCTGATCTGACTCACCGGCCCACCCCCTGATACCGGACCCCGGGCACGGGGAAGTACCCCCGGTACCGGCCGGACTCCGGGGACAGGATCAGGCCCAGCTGCTCACCGGCCGACTCAACCACGCCACGAGGAGTCACCACACCCAGCCGCACCCCGTCAGAGTGCAGGGCCAGCATCCACCACAGCGGCGACTCCACCATGACCATGTCGCGGCGCAGCACCGCCAGCATGCGGGCATCATCGTCGGGCAGCGCCACACCGTGAGGCGCGACCGCGGCCGAGACCACCTGGGCGATGCTCACCGTGCGCGGAATCTCCGGGTCAGCCCAATCCGAGTCCAGATCCCGGCCCACCGTGTACCGGTACTCGACCAGCGGCCACACCTCCGACGCCAGCACCCCAGTCCACACCCGGGCCGGCATCACAGCGCACCCGCCACAGCACGAATGCAGGTCAACCCCACCGGCACAGTACGGGTCAGCGGCAACTCCACATCCCGCACCACCCACACCCCATTCGCGTTCGTCTCCCGGGTGCCACCAGTGAGCCTGCCCGAGAGCTCCACCGTGTCGCCCGGGCAGATCTGGTCCGCGTCCTCGCCGACGATGCTGAGCTTCAGCTCCTGATCCTCACGGGAGCCCGGGGTGAACTCGGGTAGGCCCACCAGGGCGGCAGACGAGTCGCCCCACCCGGACCAGCGCAGCGGAATGTGCCGGCGCACCGGGGTGCGCTCCGCGATGTAAGCCGGCTTGCCCATGATCAGCCGCGTGGAGTGCTCGAACACCCACGCCCCAGCCTCCTGCGCCACTGCGGTGATCACGTCCCAGGTGGACTCCTCACGGTCGCCGTCAGGCTTTTCCCGCACGATCGTGGCCGTGCCCAGATCAGGCTGCACCTGGTGGATCATGCCCACAGACTCGGCTTGCCGGCGCACCCACTGAGCGATGTTCTGCTGACCCCAGTCACGACCACCCGTCTGGCCCTGCAGCCTCGCGACGAACAACGACGGGGCCACCACCTCGACCACAGGGCCGCCCTTCCGCGACCGGACCCGACCACCACCACGCAGACGGCCACGCCAATGCGCGTACTGCACCGTCTGCCCGTCCTGGAAGATCCCAGACCGGAACAGGGACAGGTCGTGATCGTCGGCGAAGGTGAACCGCAGCTCGGTGATCGACCCCATCGAAGCCGACACTGATGCCGACAGGCACGCGCCGATGAGGTCAGCGCGCAGCCCAGACCCGTTGATCGTCACCTCACGGAGCCGGTTGTTCTCACCCATGGGCGAGTGGCGTGAGTTCGACGGGACGCCCGAACTGCGCCCATGCCACGCGTTGCTCATGCCCCACAGTGTCGGGCGGATGCAGTCGCGGGTGGGGGAGGGGCCTACTTCGGCGGGATCTTGAGCTTCCAGCCGATGTGAATGAGATCAGGGTTTCGGACCGGGTTTCCTTTGTTGAGCTCGTAGATGCGCCGCCACTGGTTGGCAGCGCCGAGGTGACGCGCTGCGATGCCAGACAGCGTGTCCCCAGCCTTCACCGTGTACGTCCGGTTCACAGGTGTCTTGGCCTTCGGGGCTTTCGGTTTCTTGGGAGGTCGGGGTGGAGTCCTCTGGACCTTCGTGCGAACGTCGAGTGCCGCGATGAGGCTGAACGCCACGGTGGCTCGGCTGATCTTGTGGTCCGGGGTCATCTGCGTGACCTCCACCGGCATGGACTCGACGTGCCACCAGCCGGAGAACTGCCGAGGCATGCCCGAGAACTTGATCCGCCGACCCTCATCCCGCTGGGTGATCAGCCAGTCGATCTGCCGCTGGATGCTGCTTGTCCAGTCGATGTTCCCAAGGGCGACACTGAACGACAGCGTGTCCTTCTTCGGCCCCTCGATGCGAGTGAGGGCTTCCCGGCCGGGACGTTCCAGCTGGACGATCTCAGCGCCGCCGTCGGTGGACCACTGGGGCGGGGCGACGGGCAGCGGCATGTTGTCGCCGCCTGAGGATTGGATCCTCACCTGGGTGCTGGTGGTGCGGCCGGAGAGGATGCGGGTGGTGGGCATCAGGCATAGTCCCTTTCCTTGGAGCGCTGGAGGACGTCCTCGAGGATCTCCTCGACGGCTTCCTGCAGCTCCTCGGCGTCGTCGCCGGTTCCGGTGCTGGTGAACTGGAACGCGCCCTCTTCGATGGTGACGTTGTGCTCGTAGATGATCGTGTCTCCGCCACCGGCCCCTGTGGGTGCGGGCACGAGCGGGGCATCCGGCGCCTCGGGAGCGGCGGGTGTCTGCGACCAGAGGTCCAGCAGGTCAGCGACTGTGTCGAACTGGGGTCGGTTGAGAACGTACTCAGGCCCGCCGGTGAGGTTGAGGACCTGCGACAGGCCAGGGGGCAGGACCCCGCCAGTGTCACGCAGCAGGTACGGGGCGGGGTCCACGTCGGCCCAGGGACGGCCCTTGTGGACCTCGGCGTGCGTGTGGATTCCGGTCACATTGCCGGTCGCGCCCTGCGCGCCGATCCGGTCACCACCGGAGACCTCCTGACCGGGGGCCACGGTGATGCCGCCGACGGGGTGGTGGCCGGTGTACGACCACAGCCCGTCGCCGTGGCTGATGAGCACACCGAGCCCGGTCCGGCCGGGGCCGATGTTCGACCCGGTGGCGGCGACGATCCCATTCCAGGGGGAGAAGACCGGGCCACCACCGGCGATGTCAATACCGGCGTGGTGTCCGCCCCAGCGGGGGCCGTACCGGGAGGTGACGGGGCCGTGGGAGACCGGGAAGGTGGTTCCGCGTGCGCCCTCGAACTCGCCCTCGATCATGACCCCACCGCCGGATGCCGCGTCGTCGTGGCCGCCGAAGATGCTGGTGATCCCGTCGATGGCCATCTCAGCGAACCCGGTCACGATGTCCCCGAACCCGCCCATGTCGGAGACCGCACCCTCCACGATGCTCATGACCGGTCCGAAGACGGCCTCCTTCGCGTTGGAGACGAGGCTGCCGATGGACCAGTCCGCGAGGTTGCCGAGGGCGTCGCCGATGGTGGAGACGATGTTCCCTGCACCCTCGATGACGCCGGACCAGAACCCGTCGCCGGCCGGCAGCAGCGACTCAGCGGGGGAGGAGCCGAGGAGGTCGGACTCCATGTGTGGGGGAACGTCCTGCCCGGAGTCCACCAGGGACTGGGTCAGCAGCTCGCGGGTCTCGGAGGCGGTGGAGACGTGCTCGCCTCCGTTCATCCAGACGAGCTCGGGGCCTTCCTCACCGACGAGGGCGAGGCCCCGCTCAGTTCGGCCGCCCTTGGCGTACTCGTTGATGGTGTCCACGGTTTCCAGTTCGGACATGCCGGGCACCAGTCCGGCGACCGTGTTCCACGCCTTGCGGAGCCCGTTGTTCCAGACCGTGTCGATGACGAAGTTCACGGGGGTGGCGAAGGCCGACTTGAGCCCGTCCCATGCGTCGGCGATGAGGTCGAGCCCGGATTCGACCCGGCCCACGAGCTCGTCCTCCACGAAGGTGCCGACAGCGTCAAACACCGGCTCGATGTAGGTCTCCCAGATGTAGGAGAGTGTGTCGGAGAGCGTCTCCCATGCCTCGCCGATGTTCGTCAGCGCCGGGGAGACGTAATCAGTCCACAGTGTTTGAATCGTGTCACCGAGTGTGGTGATCGTCGGCCAGAGGATTTCCTCCCACACCCAGAGCAGGATGCTGCCGAACGTCTGCCACGCCGCCCACGTGTGCCCGAGGTACGGCTTGACCACGTTCTCCCACAGCCAGACGATGACCCCGCCCAGGGTCTCGATGGTCGGCTGAAGGTGTTCCTCCCAGACCTCGGCGACCCCGCCGCCGAGCTCATCCCACTTATCGAGAATCCATCCCAGCGCGGGCTCTGCCACGTCCTCCCACAGCCACAGAAGGAAGTTCCCGAACTCCTCCAGAGCGGGTTCGAGGTAGTCCTCCCAGACCTCGGGAATCACCTCGGACAGCCACTCCCACGCCTCGCCGAGGTCATCAAGGATCGGCTCGAAGACCTCGCCCAGCCACTCGAAGGTCTCGGTGAACCACTCCACCGCGCCCCCGGCGATATCGACGTCGTCGCCGAGCTTGTCACCCAACCACTCGGCGAAGGTCTCCAGCCCGTCGGCTACCCATTCGAGGACCGGAGCGAGCAGCTCAAGCGCCCACACGAGCACGTCCGCGATGACCTCCGCGACAAACGTGATCACCCCGATCAGCGGGGTCAGGACCACCAGAAGCAGGTCGAGGAAGATGGGCAGCAGCGGCTCGAGCGCGTCGAGGATGGCGGTCACCGCGGGGAGCAGCGCCTCGATGAGCTCCACCGCCACGTCGAGCACCACCTCGACCAGCGGCATCAGGGCGATGACCAGGTCCACAGCGAACTCCGCGACAATCGCAAGCACCCCAGCGACCTGTCCCAGAATCGGCTCGAGGGCGTCCAATAGGACGACGGCGAGCGCAGCGACGAGGTCCAGCACTGGGACCAGAGCGACCACGAGTTCTGCAGCGACGGGCGCCAGTGTCGTCAGCAGGTCCGCGACCACATCCACGATGGGCAGCAGGGCAGGAAGCAACGCCTGAATCGCGACCACCAGGGCCCCGGCGATCTCCCCGGCCACTTCGGTCACGACGGGCAACAGCTCGGCCAGCAGGTCGGCGACAACCGTGACGATCTCCATCACGACCGGCAGGACGGCCTCGACCAGTCCAGCGAAGGTGGTGGCCACAGTCGCGAGCAGCGGAGCCACCGCGGCACCGATGTCCTGGAACGCCCCACTCAACGGCTCAGCGATCTCCCCAACCGTGTCAAGGATCGTGCCGAAGGCATCACTGAACGCGTCACCGACCTCGGCTCCAGCCTCACCGATGCCGCGCAGGATTCCCGCGACAGGCGAGAGCTCAAGGGCGGTCTCCACCATCTCCTTCAGGAACCCCAGGGGACCGTCGGAGAGGTCGATGTCGAACACCTCAGCGAACGCCTCTACCAGGGGGACCCCGTCGCGCATCAAGTCCGCGACATCCTCCATAGGGCTCACCAGAGCGCGGATCCCCTCAGCGGCGTCCTCACCAGCCGAGTACATGCCGTCCGCCCACTCCGTCGCCCGCTCCGAGAACACCTCGAAGACGGGCGTGACGACCTCAGCCAGGGCGAACAGGGGCTCCTGCAGCCGGTTGAAGGCCCCCCGGAAGAGCTGCATGAACGGGCCGGCCACCTCGGCGCCGAGCATGTGCAGACCAGCCTGAACGTTCATCAGTGAGCCGCGGGTGGTCTCCGCCATCTCTTGAGCCGCACCACCGACCTTGTCTTCCATCACCGCGGCGAAGTCTTCGAACGACACCTGTCCGGAGGACACGAGGTTCTGCACCTCTTCCTCCGCGACCCCGAAGTGCTCCGCGAGCTCTCCGGTGATCCCGACACCGGCCGAGAGGAGCCGGTTCATGGTCTGTCCGTCGAGACGGCCACGGGCGGCGACCTGCGCCCAGATCTCACCCATCTGGTTGAAGTCCGTGCCGGCCGCGAATGCGGAGTCACCGACCAGGCCGATGACCCGCTCCATGTCCTCCCCGGCTTCGACCCCGGAGGCGGAGAACTGGGCGGCGGCGGTGGCGGCGTCGTCCAGCCGGAACGCGGTGCCCATGATCGCGTCGGAGGCGTTGGTCATCAGCTGGTCGATCTCGGCGACCTCGTACCCCATGCCCCTCATGCGAGCTTCGGCGTCCTCGATGTTCATCGCGCGAGAGAGACCGCCGCGCAGGCCCTCTCCGATGACGAGCCCGCCGAGGATCGCGCCGACCTGCCCGGCCCGTTTGGCAGCTGTGCCCAGGGCGGACGCGATGTTGGAGGCGATCGCGGCACCCGCAGACGCGGCGGAGCTGGCGATGCCTCCGATGCTGGACACGACCCGACCGCCCAGGGTGCTGGAGTCGGAAAGGTAGTTCCGCATGGCGCCGAGACCGGAGGCGGCGGCGGAGCCGATGCCCTTGGCACGGTCAGTGACGGTGCGCATGGTCCCGCCGAGGGTGCCCATGCGTCCGGTGAATGTGGAGGCGGCGGCGTTGGAATCGCGGAACCCGGAGGCGAAGTTCCGCATCCCCTGCTGCCCGGATCGGACGAACCGGCCGAGCCGGGTCTCGGAGGCCCCGACGTGCTGGGTGAACCGGGACATCGACTCGCGGGCCTTCCCGAACCGGTCCCCGACCCCGTCGGTGAATCGGCGGACTGCCCGTGATCCACCCCCGGAGAACCGATCGACGGCCTTGCCCATCGCGCCGGTGGACTTCCCGGTGCGCTTGGATGCCCGCTCGACCTTGCGGGCCGTATCATCGATTCCCTTGTTGACCTGGTCGAGGGCGGCGGTGGCCTCATCCTGGATCTCCACCACCAAGGAGACTGATTCTCGGGCCACCACCGCCCTCCTTCACCTGATCATCGGCGGCGCCGGCCCTTCGCTTTGGCCTGCGCCTGTTTCTTCTGCTGCTCTTGCCGGTGTTTCTTCTGGTCCTCAGCGATCATCTGGGCCGCGGCTAGCCGAGCGGCCTGCCGGTAGGTGTCGGTCTCTTCCAGGACGGTCACCGGGTCGATCTCCAGTGCCCGGGCGATGTTGACGGCGTCCTGGAACCGGGGATCTTCCCGCAGGTCCTCGGCCAGCCGCGTCAGCGATTTACCGGGGCGGTCTCCCCGGCGTATCCGGCCTCGGTGATGATCGAGTCACCCAGCTGCACCAGAAATCCGGCGGTCAGGAATTCCTCAATGGCCTCACCGGTGGTGGAGACATCTCGGCCCCACTTCGTGCGCTTGATCATGGCCAGGAACTCAGGGCTGTTCAGGGTCATCAGCGCCCCGCTGGTCTCCCGAAGGTCCTGTCCGTTGAAGATGATGCGGGTGTTCTTCTCACGGACGATGGCCATGCACAGGGCGAACTGGTCGATCCCTTCGGCGCCGCCACGGCCGCGCCGGGTCTTACGGTTCCCGGTCTGCGCGGACGCCTGGTAGCGCTTGAAATCGTCGGCGGGCATGTAGGTGTCGAACTCAAGGGTGAAGCCCTTCCGGGATTCGACCTCCCAGATGGCGGTGGTGTCCTGCGATTCGTCCAGGCTGGCGACGATCTCGTCCAGGATCGACGCCGGGGCGGGCGCCTCCTCGGCCGGGGCGTCCGGACCCGGAGTGTGCTTCTGCCCCTCGCTCTCAAGGGTTCCGAAGGTGCTGGTCTGCTCTGCCACGGTTGTCACGTCCAATCGTGTTGCTGGTGTCTCGGTCGCCCCGGCTCTTGTGCGGCACCGGGGATGACCCCAGACTCAGCTGTGCCCAGACATGAGTGTGGGACGGCACCCGCCCTGTGCTCGCACCATCACAGGGGATCCATCGAGTGCCGTCCCACGGGTGGCCACCCCCGAGACAACGGGTGGCGGCACATTCCCCAGCGCCGCTGGCAGGAGGAAGGGACCACCAGCGACGAAGGGAGAACCAAATGAGGGGGCTACCTCACTTCTCCGGTCCGGTGGTCGCGAACGTCAGCGACACGGTCCCCTCCGCAGAGGAACCGGCCTCCGCATCGGGCTCAGAGACGCTCAGCAGAAGGCAGTCCGCGTAGGTGGTCGGTTTGCCCACGGCGACGAGGTTCTCGTCCAGCGGCTGCTTCGTGACGGTGGCGCGGCGAACCCGCTCTCCGTGACGCCACTGGGACAGCCACTCCTCGTCGGAGAGCCGGTGTGGCCGGGACACCTCGATGTTGCCGTAGGTGGCCGGTCCGGCCAGGTTGTCGTAGTTCGGGGATCCACCGTTCCAGGACTGGGTGGCTTCCCGCTCCATGCCGCCGCCGGAGAACGTGTTGAAGGTTCCGGGGATCCCGGACACCTTGACTCGGAACTGGTGCTGCGTCGTCTTGCTCATCGGTCAGGGGTTTCCTTTCTCAGAGTGCGCCGCCGAGAGCGACCTTGACGATCTCGACCTGGATCAGCTTGGCCGCCGGAGACAGCCGGACGGACACGTCGACCTGGACCCGGTTGTCTGCGGCGGTCTCCGTACTGTTGTTGGTGGCGTCCACGAGCACCCGGTACCCGGGGTCGAGCTCCTCACCTTCAGAGTCGACAGCCGCATAGAACCCGTTCTGGTTCGCGATCGGGGACAACACGGCGGTGACCGCCCCATCAATGTCGGAGAGCAGGTGCCCCCGACCGTCGATGGTCTCCCACACGAACGGCTCGAGCCGCCGCTGGATCTGGACCTTCAGGTTGTTGAGCACGTCCCGGGCTGAGAGGAACTCGAAGTTCTCTCGGTCCTGAGACAGGGACGCCCAGTTGTTGAGGAAGATGCGGGCCCCGTTGGTCTGGATGCCGTTGACGTGTGCCTCATCCAGCCGGTCATTGAGGTCCGAGCTGATCGGGGTCGCAGTGCCGACGATCCACCGGGCACGCCCGCGCTGCGTGCCGGCGGGGATCTGCCAGAACTGTCCCGTCGAGAACGCCCTGGCGCGCAGCGCGGCCACGAACGCCTCCGGGGACACCGTCCGGGTGGCGTTGCCATCAGGGATGGTGACGTGTGGAAAGAACAGGCCCGCATGCTGACCATCGATCGTGTCGACAAGCTCACCAGCAAGCGACTCAGCCTCACCGAGGGTGGCCTCATCTCCGGCGGACAGCAGAGCCACCTTCCGGGACGCGGCGGCATAGGCGGCAAGCTGACCTCCGATGACATCAGCCGGGTAGCCGGGCACCGCGACGGCCCCACCCTCCCCATCGGTGCCGGCGGTTTCCAGAGCGGCGATGATCTGATCGGTGTCGACGTTCTCCCGGTCGTCATCTCCACCAGTCAGGTCGAAGTCCCCGGCGTCGAGGACGAGGGGGCCCTCGTCCTCGGTGAGGCTGGTGATCTCCACAGCGGTGTTGCTGGCGGCGCGGGTGACGAGCTCCTCGATGCTGGTGACACCCCGCCAGGCTCCAATGGTCTCCTCGTCACCGTCGAGCACGGTGACGTCGTAGGCGTCGTCAGACTCTTCGACGCGGACGGTCCAGACGTTGGCGAACCCTCCGAGATCGGCCGCGGCCACATGGGCGACGGGGTCGTTGCCGCCGCCTTCACCGTCGTCGGGGGTGAGCAGGTCCACCGAAGCGGCGGAAGCGGCCGGGCCGACTGCGCGGGAGACCAGCAGCTCGGAGCCGCCCTCCTCGAAGAACAGGCGGGCCGCGTCGAACAGGTGACCGGCGTAGGGCGCCCGGCCGCCGTAGAGGCGGGAGTAGGTCGCGAAGGATCGGACGGTCACGGCCCGACTGGTGGGGCCCTTCTCCGCGAGTCCGGCCAGGTGCAGGATCCCGGACGGGGTCCCGGTGTTGGTCGGGCCGCTGCGGACGCCCGAGGTGAGTTCAACGCCAATGCGTCGTGCCATGGTTTACTGCTCCTTCTCGGATGTGTCGGCGTCACCGGGGCTGGTGGCCGTCTGGGTGGACGTCTCCCCGTCCACGGGGGAGTCAGTGGGGTCGTCCTCACCGGTCGGGGTGTCACTGTCGGTGAGGAGCTCGCGGATGTCGTTGCGGCCGAGCCCTTCGAGGTCTGCCTCAGTGAGTCCCTGGGTCAGTGCGTAGGCCTCCCACTCAGCGCGGGACGCGTTCCCGGACGGCGCGGCCACCTGGCTCGTGGTGGCCTGGCCAGGTTCCTGGGCCTCCGAGTCAGCGGCCGGAGCTTCCTGCGCGGGGGTGACGTCGATGAGACGCCCAGTGGCCACCAGGCGGGCGGTCACCGCGTCGCGAGGGTCGGACTCGGCCGTCTTGAACGGGGACAGGACCCGGCCACCCTGGGTGAAGACCAGCGCACCGGGACCGGCATTGTGGACAAGGATTTGTCGGCTCATGACCCCAGGCTCACCGCCACCACCCGGCGGGTGTGGGACGGTCACCCCTCGAGGATCTGCTCGTCAGACTCCACCGAAGTCACCGGCCCCCACGGCACCTGCAGCGCAGGGGTCAGCTCCGTGGTCCGCACATGGAAGTGATTCTGCCCCTCCAGCAGGTACTGCTTCGTCTCAGGGTTCTGGGACATGCCGCCGACAACCTCCTGCATGTCGTCCACCAGGATCCGGGCGTCCTCGTCCCCGGATTTGAGGAGCAGCTTCGTCTGGATCAGGATCGTGCGGACCACCAGCATCAGCCGGTACCTTTGCAGCTCCACGTGCGGCTCATCCCGTCCGACGACGTGGGTGACGATGACGAACGGATACAGCCAGGTGTGTTCGTCCGCGCCGCCGTCGACGCTGGCGGCCTGGCCAGTTCGGCGAAGCGGCGTGTCCTGAGCGACCACCATCCAGGACGGGAACGCTCCCTTGGCGACCACGTCCAGCCAGGTCGGGTGGATGTTCTGGTCCTCCGGTGTGGTGATGGACCCCTCAGGGATGCCGAGCTGGGACTCGACAATCCGAGCCGCTGCCGTGCCCCGGTCGCGCAGCAGCTTCACCAGAGCTGTCGCGACACCTTCATGGCCGATCATGTGGTTGTCACTCCTTCGAACGCGTGCCGATGCAGGATTCGGCCGTACTGGCGGATCTCAGACGGGGTCGGCTGGTTGAGCATCCGCCTCACCGGAAGAAAGCCACCTCCGTGCTGGTGGAACTGGGCGTATTCGACCTGGGTGCCGAGGACCATGCGCTTGTTGTCGATGTGCTCGACCCCCAGCGGACGGGATGAAAGGCTCTCGCGCAGCTGGCCGGTGCGGGTCAGGACCGGCTGGCCGGGGTAGTGGGCGTCTTTCCACGCCGCATATGCGGGGGACAGGGGTGCCCAGTGCCCGTAGTAGCCGCCTCCGGTGGCGAAGTTCGTCCGCTGTGTCTGCGCGAACAGGTCTGCCATCTGATCGAATGCCGGCGCCGGGTTGGAGATGTTCTCGCCAAATCGGTCCAGCAGCAGAGACAGTCCCTCAAACCCGTCACCGTGGAGCCTGATCGTCGCTGGCATAGGTCACCACCCGCCCGGGGACTCTGCCCCAGGGGCGCGCCCCGCTGAGCGGGGCCGGTGGCGCAGGTGGTCCGTGTTGTCCCGCACCCAGGTGTCGGTGAACACCACGGGCGGGAACGCGGCGGCGGCGTGGTCCCCGGCGACGTCGGGGGTCTCGCCTTCATCTCCATCGTTGAGCCGGGAGCTGAGGGCTTCCTCCAGATCGTCCAGTCCCTGCCGGTACCGGGTCCACAGCACGTGCCCGTAGGATCCCTGGTCGTTGACCCCGGCCCGCTGCGGGTAGGCGGCGTCCACAAGGTAGGCGGCGGCCCCGACCTCCACCACGGTCCCCATGGCGGTCTCGAACTCGTCCCGTGCCGTCGGGGACAGCCGGGAGCGCCGGTGGAGCCGGGTCGAGACCACAGCCCCCACACGCTCAATCCAGCCAGCCACGTTCTCCAAGGACACCCGCCGGGACATGTTCGGCTGTTCACCAGCTTCGAAGACATCGTTGCTGACGACAGCTCCGCCCTCGACACTGAGGAACACGTCGGCCTGGGATGCCACCGCCACTACATCCGTGACGGAGACACCCCAGGCCACCGTGGAGTCCTGATCGGACATGCTCAGACCGCCCGGAGGATCCCGGCCCGCACACCACGGGCCAGCTGCTCCCCGGTGACGGTGATCATGTCACCCTTGCGGGCGGACGCACCGGTCCGGGTGTAGACGTCCGAGACCACCTGAGCCTCCACCAGGTCGCCGGCGTCCACCGACACGTCCGTGGTCTCCTCGACCGGTGTGTCTGTCGGGGTTTCCTCGGCAGGGGTCTCCTGTGGCTGTGCCTCGCCGGTGACGAACCGCGACAGCAGAGGGTCAGGGTCAGCCCTGCCACTCTCGGCGGCAGGGTCCTGGTCAGCATCACCCCCAGCGCCGCCGTCCTGCGCACCGTCGCTGGTGGCGGTGGTGTCTTCGACGGTTGACGCGCCCTCAGGCTGCGCCTCGGCGCCGGCTTCCACCGTCTCCTCCACCTCCACCTGGTCCTCAGCCTGCTTGGCCTTGGACGCCGTGGTGGTGCGCTTCTGGGTCGTGCTCTGCTGGGTTTTCCTCTGCCGTGCAGCCATGCTGACCAGGCCCTCCCGTGTCTCGGTTCGAATCAGTTGCGGAATCCGGTGATCTTCACCGCGGCGAGCGGGTCAGTGATGATCGGGACGATGTGCCGCCACGCCTGGATGATCGCGACCTGGCGGACGTCATCATCGAAGGAGTGGACCTGCAGGCCGCCGCCGGCGTCACGCACGGACCCGATGACCTCCCGCTGGAACGCCCAGATGGTGCCCTCCGGCACGGACGGGGAGGTGATCCACTCCAGACCGGCGATGCCGTCGATGTCCCCAGACAGGGCCGGGTTCAGCTCACGACTCTCGCGGGGGAACTGGTCCCGGATCTCACGCGACAGCAGGAAGTCCCGCTTGTCGACGGGGTTCACCAGGGCGAGGTTCGCCTGGTATGCGAAGTCCTCGTCCTCTTCCACGACGGCGGCGGCGCGCATGATGTCACCCACCGGGTCGGACCCGGACTCGCCCCAGGCGGTGCCGACACCGAAGGTGCGCACGTTCTGGTTCGCGGTCAGCGCGGACACGGACACCTGGTTGACCTTCTGGATGACGCGCTGCCGCAGCAGGTTCATCTTCCGAGTCATGGTGTCCCACTCGTTGCGGTCCCGGGCCTCCCAGGTCAGATCGGCACGGCCACCGAACTTCTGGGTCTTCGCGGTCTTGGGCTCGATGGTGTCCCCGTCGAGGTGAGGGAACTCCGCACCGGGGGCGATGGCCTCAGCCTCACGCTCACCGCCGACGCGGCCGGTGACCTCGTCGTAGACGACGGCGCCGTTGTTCGCCGGGCCCTGCGCGAACGCGTAGTCCGCGATGGTGGCCTTGTTGATCAGCTCATCGAGGTCGCGGCGGATCTCGGTCGGGTTGGACACGTAGTCCCGCAGCTTCGGCTGAACCTGCGCCGGCGGGTAGAAGCCAGTGTTAGGCATTTGAAGTGGTTTCCTTCCAGGTCAGGTTCACTTGAGCAGGATCGGAGCGTCAGCCCCGGTGGCCGCGTTGGCGACGGCGTAACCGACGACGACCGCTCCCTCGGAGGTGGGAGCGACCTGCCCGTCAGCACCGACGGACACCTCGGTGCCGGCGGTGATGTCATCGGCAGCAGTCACGGTGACGACACCGGCGACGTGGACGTGCACGTGGTCGCCCTGCTCGATGTCGTGCCCGGCGACGCCGAGCACCGGGTCACCAGCTGCGGCCGGGGCGATGTCGGGCAGGGTGCCCCGGCCACCCGGGACTGCCTTCACGAACCGCTTGCCAGTGATGGCGGCGGTGGCGTGGCCGGTGACGTCCTGGCCGGGCTTGAAGAACGGTGCAACAGTGTTGGCAGGCATCAGCGGGCCTCACTCTCAGTGGTGTCGGTGGGAAGTCCCAGCAGCTCCCGGCGGGCCTGGCGCTCCAGGCGGGCGACCTCGTCGTCACCGGAAGCCATGACGGCCTCGTGGGTGCCGACCTCGGTGACCGGGATCGTGGGGGACAGGTTGGACAGGAACTTCTCAGCGGCCTCGGGAGCCTCAGAGAACAGTGCCCGCACGTTGGCCTCCTCGCGGGGACTGATCTTCCCGGCGCGCTTGGCGGCGGCGATCTGCTCGTCCACGTGGGTGGCCTGCCGCTCCGCCTGAATGTCGGAGAGCTGGACCTTCATCTCGGCGTAGTCCTTGAGCAGCTCCTCCAGACGGGCCTCGGAGAGCTGCACGGTGGACGGTGCGGAGGCGGCCACAGGCTGAGCGGCCGGGGCCTGCGCTGCGGGAGCCTCACCGTCACCCTCCTGGCCGGTGTCGTCGGTGGGGGTCTCACCGTCGGCGTTGGCCGTGCCGGTGTCGCCGCTGGTCGTGTCGTTGGCCTCGAACGCCGTGTTCACCGCCTCGACCACCTTCTCGGCGGTGGCGTCGGCGGGGAGTCCGAGCTGCTGGCGCAGACCCTGCAGGGTCTCTTCGCTGAGCATGGGGGTTTCTCCTTCGGTCGCGGGTTCCGCCACCGGCTCGGCGGCGTCCGTGGCACCAGGATCAGAGGCCCGCGCATGCTGGTGTGGGACGGTCCCCGCACTGACCTGGCTCGCGGTGTCGGTGACGGGTTCGAAGGAGTGTCGGGCCACCACCTGCTCGGGGTCACCGGTCCAGACGACCTGGTTCCCGTCGACCTGATACGAACGACGCAGCGTGCTCACCCCGGTGGAGGTCTCGATCTCGTAGAAGGCCTGCTCGTCGTCCCAGTCGAGGAGGTACGGCCACATGACATCACCGGCCACCTCGAGCGCCCGGACAGCGGCGCGCAGCGCGTCGTCCAGCTCCTGCTTCGTCATCTCACCAGGCAGAGACGCAGCCACCTGCACCCGCTCACCCCCGGAGGCGTGCACCAGACGGCCGGTGATCTTGTCGCTGAACGCGGTGTGCACCTCGGCCAGATTCTTCACCGCCGGCGGGGTCGCACCCAGCAGCGCCAACCCGGTCAGCACCGCCGGGTACTCCTCAGCCACGTTGCCCTGCTCGTCCTTGAGGACCAGGTTGAACGTGGCCTCCATGGACCGGTGCGGGTAGGCCGAGGGCAGCTTCTCCACCAGGTCGGCCGGGGCGTTGACCCAGTCGGCCAGCAGGGTCGTCTCGTCGTCGGAAACCTGCAGATTGGTCAGCTGCCCGTAGGCGGGTGCACCGTCGCCCCACTCGGGGTTCTCCACTGCGGCGTTGACGTGCCCGATCTTCACCACCGGCTTCGGGAGCCGCCCAGACTCGGCGGCCTCCACCATGTGGTGCAGGTCCTCGGCAGTGACAGTGAACTCGCCGGTGCCGGCTTTGTGGGTGCCGACCTTGACGATCTCGATTCCTGTGACGGTCGTGTAGTCCATGCCCCCCAGGGTCAGCGGCCCATGGGGCCGGGTGGGGGACGGGGTCAGTTGTCGAGTTGTGAAGCCGAGAACAGGAAGGCTAGATTGCCGCGGCATCGGGCACCGCCGAGGCAGTTGGTGAACTGGCCCGAGGGGTAGAACTGGCGTGCCTCCGCCAGGGAGGCGAAGTTTCGGCCGTCGATCAGCTCACACTGTTCACACTGGTTGCCGTCCATGATCTCGATGGCCCACACCTCGACGGGCTCCAGCTGGGGTGTCTGTTCGACGGTGTCGATCCGGCCGCGTCCGCCACTGTTGTTGACTGCTTGGCGGGCCTGGTCCCGGGAGCCGTCGATCTTGATGTCATCGAGGACCCGCTCGACCTCGTCGGAGGTGATCTGCGGGCGGGCCAGGGTGGCCTGGTCGGAGAGGTCGTCCTCAATCTTGCGGGTGATCCTCCGCCACGGGTGCTGCGCCACCGTGGCCGCCTGCTCTTGGAACGTCTCGACCGGCAATGTTGCGGGGTTGAGGCCGGTGACGCTCACGCCTTGCCGTCCAGCCTCTTCGATCACCCTCCGGCCACCGGCCAAGTAGAGGGCGGCGAGGATCCCCGCGATCGCCAGCCCTAACCGGGCTTCGGACTCCTGCACCTGGTCGGGCTGGTCGGTGGTGAGCCGGTGGATGACCTCGTGCGCCTCAGCCGGGGTCCGGGGCTCCCTGTCTTCACCGAACAGCTCTACCAGGATCAGGGATTTCACCTCGTTGTGAAGGTCCTCGAGCAGGGCGGTGGCCTCGTCCACTGCGGCGTCGAGGTCGTCCTCGATGTCAGCGAACCGCACTTCAGCGGTGAGCTCCCGGTCGGTCAGGGCGCGCTGCGCTACACGCGGCGCCCTCCTCTGGTGCTGTTGCTCGGTGATCCGCAGCGTCTCCTGATGCTCAGCAGCCAGCAGCACTGTGAGCAGTCGCTTCTGGTCCAGGGTCACTGGCGGTCACCTCGCCGACGGCGCCCCTGGTAGCTCTGCATCAGCTCAGCGATCAGCTCATCCATGCCGGCCAGGGCCGGCTGCGAGGCCGCCACCGGGGCGCGATCCTCGGCGTGCATGCGTGCCGACTGGACCGTGACCGGGGCCAGGCCAGTGTGCGGGAGGTCCCCGAGCCCAGCAGCCTGCGCGGAAGCGGCTGGTTCGAACCCGGCACGGACCAGCGCGCCAGCGGTCTCCGCGTTGTCCGCAGTCTCCGAGGGCACCCGGGAGGTGCCGGCGTCGGCGGCAGGTAGCCCGGATCGGGTCCGCACCCAGGACTCCAGGTCATCATCGGCCCGCACCACGCCGCCGCTGACCAGGGACACCAGGGCGTCGAGCGCGATGCCCTGGGCTGCCTTCAGGTCCCCGGGAGTGATGGTCGGGTAGGGCTCGTCGGTGCCGAAGTTGTACTCGACCAGGTCACGGACGATGTGCTCGGTGGCGGTCTCGGCGATGCTGTCTGCGAAGGCCTGCACGCTGTCCATGAACACGTCCCGCAGCGTCTCTCCCAGGGACCGGGCGCCAGCGTCGTGGCCGAGGTCCAGGAACATGGCCAGCGCTGATCGGGCGATCTCCTGGTCGTGGTACTTGATCCGTTCGATCAGGTCCACGGTGGAGCCCTGGACGCCCTTGATGCTCAGACTCATGCCCGTGGGGAGGGCGACTCCGGCTGACTCGCCAGCGCGTAGGGAGGTCGCGATCGCTTCCGCCCGCGCCTTGTCCTCGGCGTTGTCACGGTCGTAGGTGACCTCCGGGATGCCCATGCTGTTGCGTTCGGCGGCTTGGGCGTCGAGGCGGATCAGCACGTCCTTGATCAGCCAGTGCTTATACGCCTGCCGCAGGATCGACCGCCCGGACCAGTCGGCGCCCTCCATCCGGTGGGTGTACATCACCAGCCGGTCCACCCCGATGCTGATACCCCTGCGCCCCGTAGCCGGGTCTGCTGTCTCCTGGTGCACGGCGACCAGCCCGCCGTCAGCGCCGGTCTCGATCCGCTGGATCGTCCTCGGCAACCGGGGGGCCAGCTTCCGCAGATGCACCACCTCACCGGTGACACCCTGGTCCGCACGGGCTGGGCCGATGCTGTAGACCTGCTCGAATGGCATGAACCCGGCCCAGAGCATGTGGCAGGCCTGCTCGACATGCTCGGTCCAGGAGATCCCTTCCCGACGGCGGCGGGCCCTCGCCTCACCTGGGGCGGGCAGCCCCAGCTCGGAGCGCACGAACTGCGCCACCTTCTCATCCACCCCTTCGGTGTCGAGCTGCCACCCGGCCTTCACCACAGGCAGGGTCAGCGCGGAGAGCACCGACCCGACATGCCCGTCCTCGGACCGCATGCGATCGAACACAGCGATGCTGCGCGGGAACTGCAGCTCCCAGGACCGCTCCAGCGGGTCCACCTCGAAAGTGCCCTGCCCCCCGGTGTGGGGGTTCCAGGACGGGCGGATGCCGCCGGGGGTGCCTTGCTCATGAGTCGGAGGAGTCGCCATGCACACCACCATCCGGTCGGGCCTCTCTCCGGTGTGGGACGGGGTGGTCAGAAGGCGGCCTGCCCCAGTCCAGCCGTGAGCGACCTCGCCCCGGGGGAGACCGGCAGCTGGTCTGCGGCCTGCTGCTGTTCCTTCGCGGTCAGCACCCTCTTGCCCGCCAGGTACATCAGCCCGTAGCGCAGGCTGTCCGCCAGGTGATCCTCCGCGGTGGTGTCCACGTCCTCTGGACGCTTCTGATCCCGGGGAAGGGCCGGCAGGGTACGGATGAGCTCCACGCAGTGGTCGTGGACCAGGAGCCGGGGGAGCCCGTCCTCTCGGATCCGCAGATGCTCATCCACGAGCGCCCACCCGTTGACGCGGGCGTTGACCGCCTTCATCGGGGTGCGGCCCAGGACCTGCTGGTAGGCGTGTGCCGGAGTGCCGGGGGCAGGCTTGTCCGGGTTCAGGGACTTCGCCGCCCCGGCTGTGGACCTGTTCCACATGGACGGGTCACACACCACCGGGATCTTCTCCCCGGATTGGGCCTCCTCATCGGATGACAGGTCGCGGATCAGCTCGGCCTGCTGGGCGGGGGTGAGGTTCTTGGCGTAGGCCTCCCGGTAGACGACCACCATGTCGTCGGTGAGCTTCACCAGCCACACGGCGGCGAACGGGGCCGCGTGACCGTAGTCCACGGCGATGACCTTCTGCCCGGTGCTGATCGGGACGGGCAGCTGCTCTGGGCGGATGACGTGGGCGCTGGCCCGCCAGTCCTTGAATCGGACGCCTTCCAGGACGTCCCAGTCGCCGTCGCGCAGAGCCTTCCGCTGGGTCTCGGGCAGCGCGTTGAGCATGTCGATGTACTCGGGGTTCACGCTGGGGTTGTCGGTCACCCTCGAGGGGATGTAGCAGCGGGTGCCTGGCCGGGGCTCATCCGGGGTGGGGGTGGTGCGGAAGATCTTCCCCGCAGGTGCCGGGTCTACGAAGCGGGCTTTGATGAAGTGATGCCCGGGCCCTCCGGGGTTCGCGGTCGCGATGATCCTGGGGCGGAGACCCAGCTCTCTCATTCGCTTCTGCACGGCCCCTGCGGCGCGCAGCCGAGACTTCATGTAGAGGTACTGGGACTCGGTGAAGTGCGTGGCCTCCTCGAACACGCAGAGCTGGTACTGGGCGCCCTGGTACTTGAGGACGTCGTCCTTGCGCTGGAGGTGCCCGAGCTCGATGATCGCCCCGTTGGCGAAGGTCCACACGTGCTTGGAGTGGTTGTAGGTGGCCAGCCCCTGGGGGATCTCCTTCTTCATCTCTTCCTCGACGGACCGCTGCAGGTCGGGGAAGGTGCGGCGGAAGATCACAGTGCGTGAGTCGGGCACCTGGACGGCGAAGGAGATAGCCTCCGCCCGCGCCCAATGCGACTTGCCCCCGCCGGCTGCCCCACCGAACAGCAGCTCGTCCACCAGGACGCTGTGGGCCTCGGCCTGTTTGGGGTGTGGGGTGTAGTCGTACCGGAGGGGGCCTCCGTTCACTGGCCGCCTCCGTCGGCGGGGATCTCCACCTCGACCTCGGAGCGGGTCTTGTCCACCACGGTGCCGTCGATGATGACCTGGATGTTCCCGTTGGAGCCGAGCTGCATGTCTGCCTGCTCGTCCAGGCCGAGCATCTTGGCGCGGCGCTCCTTGATCTTCACGATCCGGTCGACGGTCTCGAGCACGGGGAACAGGTCCCGGCCGTGCAGGAGGGTGAAGTCGGCGTCGAGCACGGTGGGGAGCAGTTTGTGTTCGAGGGCTTGGAGCTGCAGGAGCTCGCGGGCGCGGATCTCCTGGATGGCTTCGACGTTCTGCTTCACGTGCTCTTCCAGGGCTTGCTGGACGAGGTTGTACGCGGAGGCCTTGGACTTGTAGCCCAGGGTTTTGGCGATCTGGTCGTAGGTGTGTCCGTGGGCGAGGAGGTCGAGGGCGGAGGCTTTGCGCTGCTCCATGGTGGCTTTGTCTGTGCGGCGGCGGGCTGCTCCCATGTCGGTGGCTCCGTTCGGTGTCGTGCGGGTTGTCTCGGTGGGTTCAACCTTGGACCTGTGCCGGGCGCTGGTGGGGGACGGGCCGATCACGCGGGTGCTATAGTTGGTGTGTCATGAGTGCGCCAGATGAGATGATCACCCTCCCCGAGGTGGCCGAAGCCATCGGCATCAGCGTCCGGTCCCTCCAGGTCGAGAAAGCCCGGACGGACAAGCGCCGCCGCGACGGCAAGCCTGGCCGCCATGACCTGCCACCCTCAGAGGGGCGGGCCCCTTTGCCTGAACGGTTCCGGTCTGACTCGCCCCGTGGCCGGAAGGACTCGGCGGCCTGGCGGCGCCGCACGATCGAACCATGGATCCATGAGCGAGTCGCCCGCCTCGGCCGCGACTAGCCCGCCCCCAGCAGGGCGGCAACCAGGCCTGCCAGCGCCAGCAGCGCGCACAGGGCGGCCACCGCGGCATCGTTGCACGGGTGCGGGGTCACGCCGCCACGCTCACGGGCAGCTGCTCATCCTGACGCCAGCGCCCCTTCCGCGCCCGCACAGCCTGGACCTCCCGAGCCGCTTCTGACAGCACCCTCGCCTGCCGGGCCTTCCTCCGCCGGCGCCGCACATCAGCCGGGGTGTCCAGCGTCGGGTCCCGCGGGTCGCACACCCTGGCCAGGTGAGACGGGTGCCCATTGGCCGACAGGACGGGGGTGCCCCTGCGGCCGGGCCTGTCACTCTCGGCGTACTGGTGGGGCTCCGCGTGGGGGAGCAGCTGATCGAGACCGCTGATGGGCTCCTGGATGACCTCAGCGGCCAGCGCCACAGCTGGATTCCTGGCCCCGGTCTTGGAGGCCATGGCCCGGGTGAGGGTGGTGGTCTCAGAGTCGAGGAGGCCGGCGTCGCGTAGGTCGAGGAGCGCGGCCCGCAGGTGGGCCTGTCGGTCGTCAGAGAGGGTGCCGGTGGTGTCGCCGAGGCGGGCTGCTGCCTCGAGGGTGATGGTGACCGCTTCTGCGACGACCTCGGCTGGGTAGATGGTGAGGGCGGGGTCGCCGAGGTAGATGATGCCTACCCCGTCGCAGATGAGGCAGTCGGGGTCGATGAGGTGGTTCTCGCGGTGTGTGCAGGCGGGGCAGAGTTGGCGGGATGTCACGGGTGCACCTCACGAAGCCGGGTTGTGTGATCCGGTTCAATGGTACCCCGTAGACCCCATGATGGGGTCGTGTTGCCTCCGCGTGTTCAGGTCTTCCGCATGGAGAGTTTCCGCAGCCGCAGGGACCAGCCGGAGACGCCCTCGACCTGCTGGTGGTCCTGCCACCCGTTGGCTCGGGCGGCGTCCACGAACCGTGCGAGCTCCCCGAGGGTGAGGCCCCGCTTGTTCTCCACGATGACCTGCAGCGGGTCACCCTCCGTCACAGGCGGGGCTGCCGCCCGTGACGGGGCGGGAGTCTGCTGCTGGACCGGCTCGGGCTCTGAGTCTGCCACGATCCACGCCCGCACCTCCTCGGTGTCCAGGTGCGGGGCGCGGGTGTACTCCACCTGGGTCTCCCGGTCCCGCACGTTGGCCCCGCCCAGGGTTTCCTGCGCGACGTCGCGCACCTCCCCGTCCAGGGGCCCGCCGATGAACTTGTCCTTGAACACCTAGTCCTCCCTCATCCTGGTCCGGGTCTGGTCCCTGTCCAGCTCCGCCTGCACGGCGCTGACCGTCCGACCCGCACGCCGCGCCACCTCCTCAACACTCACGCCAAGGGACAACAGGTATCGGATGTCAGAGCTCATCGTCTTCATCTCCTCTATCGACGGCACGGGTCGACTACTCGGTGGCCTTCTTACACCACGGGGATGGATCCGCCGAACTGGCCCAGCGCAAGCAACATCTGGCCTGCGATGATCTGAGCCGAGGCCTCTCCAGTGATCTTGAACGCGCCCTGCTTCACCTTCCCAACCCAGTCCTTGACCCGATCTCCAATCGTCCTGCCGTCGGCCTCCACAGCCTCCCGGAGCTCCGATACCGCGTCGTTACCGAGGCCAAGCTCCCGAGCCACCTTCAGGAGGCCGTCCACGTCTCCTTGGTTGACCGTCACGTCGATGTGCTGCGCCTGATACAGGTGCCCGGTCGCTCCCTGGTACACGTACTGGATGGTGAGGTTGTTGACCCGCTCCGGCATGCCCGGCCCGGCGTCGGCCCGGCCCGGCTCATCGTCCGGTGCCCCGTCCGGCGGGAGCTCCGACTCGATGCTGAGGCACAGCTCCAGCGCGGTGGTGCGAATCTGGTCCACCACGCCCGCGATGGTGGCAGGAGACAACTGCCGCCTCACGCCGTTGAGTACAGCGCCGCTTATCGCCGGTGCTTTCCTCTGATCGCCCCACTCACGGAGCTGGCTGATCACATGGACCCCGACATGATTCGAGGGACCATTGTCCTTGCCCACCCACTCGACCATCTCGCTCGCAGGATGGGTCAGCTGCACCTTGAACAGGCTGTCTCGGAAGCCGTCGTCGTCGGGAACGTCCGTCGGTGACGCGTAGCGCACTTCCTGCCCCATTCCGTACATGGGGACGAACGTAAAGGATACGGCGGTCGGAACGTCCTTCCGGTAATGGGGCAGCCGTGCTGGTTCCTCCCCGTATCCGTGCAGCTCGTTCTCCGCCCACTCTTTGAGTGCGGCCGATCCGACCCGATGGCCGACGGTGAGCAGGTTCCTCAGAACGGTGGTGAGGGGAGTGTTGTCATCGTTCGCGGCTTGGATCGCCTGGTCCAGGATGTCTCTCATGCCCACGCCACCCCGTCAGCGTCCAGCCCCCAGCGGGCGCGGTCGGCGTCCCAGTCCGTCATCCGCTTCTGCGGTCGGATCAGTTCCAGGATCACCTGTGCCGTCTCGTGGGTCAGCGGCTCCTGAAGCTGGTCCCGGTATCGGAAGAACCCGGCGGTGAGCGCGGCAGGACGAGGGAGCCGCCGGTTCGAGATAATGTCGTTGATGTTCTCCTGGAACTCCTGCGGGGTCAGCCACTGCTCATCGAAGATGCGTTTCGGTTCGTAGCAGTAGGCCTCGACGTAGAACTCCAGGAGCGAGTCGAGCTTCTTGGTGTGGATGAGGTATTCGAACGCCTCCCATGCGGGGTCGTCCTTAGGGCGGGATGCGTGTTGCCGGCGGAGCCGGACCGACGCGATAGCCACCGCGTCCTCTCGGGTGGTCTGGGAAAGCGCGAGCTCGGACATGTTCCGTGCTTCCTCTCATGGTGTGATTGACCGGGGCTGTGCGAACCCCGTACTCACCAGGGTATGTGAGGCCGCTGACAGTTGAGCTGTCTCGATGTCAGACCCGGGCGGGCTGGGCGGTGTGGGTGATGGTCGCGCCGACGGCGAGGGCGTACCTGCGGACCTCGGACATTCGCGGGTCGCGGCCGCACTGCTCCATGATCCGAACCTCGGTCACGGTGCGGCCCATCCGGTCGGCCACATGTGCGAGGGACAGTCCGCGCTGGTGCCTGATGGCGGTGAGGTCTTCCATGAGGGTGAAGTCCGCCTCGGTGAGCTGCCGGGCGAGTACGGATTCAGGGCCCTCCGGGTCTATGCCGAGCCGGGCGTACAGCCAGTCGAATTCCTCGCATGGGGTCTCGTCGCCGGGACCGGTGAACGGTGACGGTGCGGAGCACCGGGCGCACCCCGAGTTCTCTACGATGCCATCCCGGGTTGTGGTCACCCACTGGTGACCGCCGGGCCGCATCAGGCAGGCGAGGCGGTCCGTGATGTCCTCGAACCAGTCCAACGGGTTCATGGGGTCTCCTTGCGGGGTTCGGGGAAGGTCAGCCACCTGGGAATGTGCACGGTCCGCCAGTCGGTATCGGTGACCTCGATGAGTGTCACCGGGGTCCCGCTGCTGGTCGTGAGAACTTGGAGCTCTCCGTGCTTCTTGAATGCTGCCCTCCGGCGGACCAGCTTCCAGCGGATGACGCAGTTCGTGAGGACCCCGCCTATGGCGATCACGAGCGCGGCCCATACCCACGGTCTTCCCTGCCCCGCGAGGCCGAGGGAGACGCACCCGGTGGCGAGGGCGATGTGCAGCATGAGGTGTCGTAGGTCGTCGTAGCTCACTGGTCCTCCTTGTCGTCGGACCAGTGGATGAAGTCAGCGGTCTCCTCACTCATGGACGCCTCCCATCGCGTCCTGCATGTCTCGCACGGTCGGGCAGGGCCATGGAGCCGGGTCGAGGACATCGGTGTGGCACGAGGTGCACTCGTTGTGCTCATCGGGCGCGTGCTTCTCCATCACGGCTCGGATCACGGCCTCCATCCACACGGCGTCGGTGCGCATGGCGGCGATGAACTCCGCGTCGAACTGGCCGTCATCGTGCCCCTGGGTCACCTCATGGGCTATAACCAGGTCTCCCGGCTCCGGGTCATCCGCTATGACCTCGTGCCCGTAGTCCCCTTCTCTTGCCTCCCACGGTCCATCTGTGGCTCCGTCTGCGAGGGCCTTCACCCGGTCCAGACGGGCAATGATCTGGTCAGTCATCGGTGAACTCCTCAATCACAGCCGCAGTGATGTGCTCCGTCTGGGTGCGCTTACGGGCGTTCCCGGTGAATCCGCACAGGCAGGTGAGACCGTCGTCGCCGTAGCCGAAATGGTGCTTGGAGTCCACCTGGTATGCGGCTCGTCCCAGCCTCTCCCTAGCTTCCTGATCACTCATGTCTCGTCTCCTTCGAATCGGTGCGCACCTGACGCTCGGTGGGCCAGGCGCTGGATGACTTCTTGCGGCAGGTGTTCGGGGTGCTTCTGCACGATGGCTTTCTTGGCGACGGTGATCCGTCCGTCAGGGGCGACCTTCCAGAGGCCGCATCCGTGCGGGGCCATGACGTCCAGATCGTGCGGCACCGCGAAGACGAATCTGTGGACCACTCGCGCCCATGGGCGGCGCTTGTACCAGTCATCCCGTGCGAAGTCGGACCTGGTCGTCTTGATCTCGATGGCGGTGCGCTGGAAGGTGCGGATCATCAGGGCGTCGATTCGGCGCTCAGGCGGCATCCGGGTGCCCGGCTCGCAGAGTTCCAGCCAGTCAAGGTCGCTGATGGTCAGCTCGGGCACGATAGCCGCGTCCGTGTGCTTGGCCCGGATCGCGTCGAGGATGAGGGCGGCGGTGAGGCTCATGCGTCCTCCTTGACGATGCACACGCTCTCGATATGCCTGGGGTTGAAGAACACCTCTCGCCCCTCAACGAAAGTGCTGAAGTGATTGAATGATCCAATCGTCTTTATTGCGTCCACCAGCTGGCTGTACTCCTGTTCGGTAATGGGAGCCATGTCACCGGCGATCTTGCGGCCACTGACCGTGTGGATAATCAAGTACGCTTTCATGCTTCCTCCTCGGGTGTGTTGATTCGGCGTACGAGATGAGCGGCCATGCCCTCCTGGATAAGGCCGGTGGTCTGCGGCGTGCCGGTGGCCAGCAGCGCGTCACTGATCGTCCCGTCGTCCTCCATGCGGATAGCACGGGCCAGGACGATCACGTCCGTGACGGTATCTCCCGGCTCCAGCTCCTCCAGCGGCACCGCGTGACCGTAGATCGTGGTCTCACTCATGCGTCCTCCTTCGGCAGGCGGATCAGCTCGACGGGGCCAGACGCCGCCAAGGCCAGCCCGTCGTGGGTTGCCGCGTAACCGTCTTGCGCCACCCACGACCAGCCTTCGCGAAGGTCGCTCCGCACGTAGGCGCGATCCACCCAGTCCAGCACCACAGAACCGACGGGCAGCGCGTCCAGCTCCTCGGCTGTGCGGAGGATGATCGGCTCCGTGAGTGCGTGACGGGCACCGTCAGCGAATGCCTCGTCCAGCGACACAAGCCCGTCCATCTCCGTCGCGTACTTCAACGCCTCGTCGTGATGCGGCGTCAAGATGTCATCCAGATCAGTCGTCATCGTCGGTCCTCTCCTCCCTTGGCGCGCTCCCGCTGTCCGGGGCATGTGCACCCTGTCTGGAGCATGAAGAAGGTGCCGTCAGCGCGCCACCTGGGCTCGTGCTTGACGAAGTGCTCGCACCCGCAGTCTGGGCATTCCCTAATCGGTGGCATCATCGGTCCTCTCTGCTTTGCGCCTCTCGATAGCCTCATTGACCAGCCGCACCCCGAGTAGGAGTCTGAGCCCCTGGACGCCCTTGTCCCACTCGGCCCACGCGGCACCGACACGCTCGTGTAACTCCATGGACGGGTGCTGACCGGCGTCTTGTGGTGGCTCCTTGTCCAGCTCGTCGATGAGGTAGTCCAGAATCTTGTCTTCGAAGTCACTCATCGTCGGGCCTCTCGGTCTCGATCTGGTCGGCGCGGACTCGGATCTCCATCTCCGTCTGCCAGCGCTGATCCGTGCGGCCCTGGTCGTAGGTGGTGGGCGTGTAGGCGGGCACCTCGGCCATCGCGTCCGCGAACTCCCTGAGCGCTTCGGCCTTGGCGTCACGGATGATGCCCGCCAACCAGCGGTCGAACTCGGCACGTCGCCGCCGCTCGCGTGGAACGGGAACCTCGCTTCGCCCTGCCGTCATCTCTACGTAGGCGCGGGTGACGCCCTTTGTCGTCGGCACGTACTCACTCATCCGGCACCACCTTGGCGCGGACCACGGTGACCTCGGAAGGGAAGGCGAAGCGATCCCCGTCCGGCCAGCTTCGACCGTCTGTCCGCCACCAGGACAGGCCGTCCATGGAGTGGACGGTGATCGACTCGTCCAGCTCCACGCCCCTGAAATGAGTAACGATGCCCACGTCGCCCACCTCCGGCTCCCACGGCTCCGGCTCAGGGTCAGCGGGCGGGTCGGACAGGAGGACGATGCTGTCTGCGTCCTTGGCCGGCGGCCACAGGGCGTCACCGGAGAGTTCGGGTTCGTCGCTGGTGAGTTCCACGCGGAGCACCGCCCAGTGCGTGCCGAAACGCACCGCCACAACCTGCCCTTCCCGCAGCTCCTCCGGGGAGATCACACGGGGGACGGTGGTGCGGAGGCGGTCGAGTTCACAACGGAGAGCGCCCTCTCGCGCCAGCGTCTCTCCAAGCTTTCGGTGCGCTTCCATCACGTCGTCCCGCCCGCGCTCTTCATCCAGCTCGCAGGTAAGCCGATCAATCTCGGCGCGGGCCTCGTCGCGCTCGGCTGCGACACGCTCCAGGTCATCAGCATTCGCAGCACTCGTCTCACGTGCCCTGTCCCTCGCGGCCACGGCCTCGTCGCGCTCGTGGATCAGCTGCTCCACGTCGTCCGCGAGCTCGCGCAGATCCAGCGACTTGTCCCTTATGTGGGCCACCGTCTTGTCCAAGTTCGTCATGGTCGTCTCCTCGTGGTCCTGATTCGGTGGGTGGCCCATGCGAGCCAGAGGCGGAGCCGTCCGCGGCGGCGGTAGATCCTCATCCCTGTCTCCTGTGCTGGTGGAAGGCGTCGACCTCGCGGGCGAGGACCGCCTGGTGGTCTTCGGGGGTGGTGCCGGGGTCGTGGTGCCCGTTGCGGTCGGGGTCCAGGACGGCTGCCGGGTCACTGGTGCGGGTGCTCGGCGTCATGCCGTGCCTCCGGCAGCAGGTGAGTGGGGGAGATGGGGCGCATGGGGCCTCCGATGGGGTGGTTGGTTGTGGCGCTAACTGACACACCAACTATAGCATCTAACGGGGGTTGCACAACCCCGAACGGGGTGTAGGTCACCCCACCCGGAATACCCGCACCAGCGTGCGCCGAGCAGCCGCCGGAGCGGCCCGCTTCACCGCCTGCAGCTCAGTGACCTGCCTGTCATCCGACCACGCCCACCCGTTCAGCGCGTCCGCGACGAGCTTGCACAGGTTGTCCACATCGGCCGACCCGTGAGCCCCGTAGAACTCCAACTCGAGCCGGTACCGCCACGTCTTGTCCAGGTAGCGGCGCCGCACCGTCTCCACCCACGCCGCCCGGACTGCTTCCTCGGCGTCGAAGGTGCGGGCCGGTGTGTGAGTGCGGTTCCTGCCGCGCCGGTCCTGCGCCACCCTGGGACGCGCCTTCGGCACCGGGGTGCCGGGCACCTCGAACTCGCCCAATAGGACGGGTGTGCCGGTGGTGGGTGTGGCCGTCATGGGGTCTCAGGGTGCCCGCCTGTCGCAGGGTCGAGGGGGAGGGCGCACCGCTGCAGCCACCAGCGCACGGCGGTGGCCGGGTCGTGGTGGCCGTCGAGGGTGCGGGCGTCCGCCCCTGGGATGGGTTCACCGTCGCGGGTGGCCGGCATGATCCGTGTGGTGACCATCTCCGGGTCGATGAGGTCGGGCAGGTGGGCGACGGTCAGGTCGGTGAAGGTCGTGCGGGTGTGGTCGTGCTCGATCTGGGTGTGGGGCTCGGAGAGCTGGTAGTGCCACCAGTGGGAGGGCCACCCGGCTTCCTGCTGGTGGGGGATGTGGGTGGCGGTGACGGTCAGCGTCGGGGTCATGCGCGGGTCCTTCGTTCAGAACAGGGTGGGGCGGTCTCGTAGCTGCCCTGGTCGGTGTAGTCGCTGGAGTCGAGATCCCAGACCTCTAGCGTGTATAGGTCGATGACGACGGTGTGTTGGCAGTCTGCGCAACGGCACGCGAGTAGTAGCTTCCTCCGGTGACGCCGGGGGAGTGGGCTGTGCGCCAGGCGGAGCCCCACACCCGCGTACTCGCCGGTCTGGCAGAGAGGGATCGCGAGTGATCCGCAGCTCTCGCAGGCTCCGTAGTCGGTGAGGTGCGCATGGATGGTGGATGCCCGTGGGTTCCACCGTCCGGACCAGGTGACTTCGTACCCGTCCCAGCGGGGCGGGAGATCGGGTCGCCAGGTCATGCGCTCACCGACCCCAGCGTTCTTCGGGGGGCCCGCGCCCATCGAGCCGGACGGTTGGGGACGATTGCGAGGTGGCCTGGTGTCATGAGCTGCATCAGCGGGACATTCAACGCCACAGCGATCCCAGCCGCTTCGTCGAGTCGAGCGTGCCGCTCCATCGTCTCAATGCGGTACAGGCCGTCTCGGTTCATGACGACACCTCGCTCCGCGAGCACACGGACGATCTCGTCGTATCCAATGCGGCGGACCTCACGAACAGCTCGGATGTTCTTCGCGAACGCTTCCCCGATCTCTCCCATCATTAGTTTCTGGTGGGCCATGATCATCTCCCTGCGTTTCTGCGCTTCACCTTCGCTGTGGCTCGGCGCCGGTCTCCCTTGACGAATGTAAGGACATGCTGGTGTGTGCGCCCCGCGGATCGGGTGTTCGTCCACCAGCGGCGAATCATGCGGAACATCGTCCCCACCGGGGTCACCAGGATCTGATGATTCACCGGCCGGAACCCTGCCTCCTCGAGGATCAGTGCTGTCCGCTCGGGCAGCAGCCGTAGATGTCCTGAAGGCGCCCGGAGATCTCCAACGACCCACGTGATGAATGAATCATCTTCCAGCACCCGGTATAGTTGCGCGGCCACGTGCTCCAGTGTGTCGAGGTGCTCGTCCCACCCCATGACGGAGAGGTCCCTGGGGTCGTCGGAGTACCGTTCTGCCCGGTGGTAGGGCGGGCAGGTTAAGCAGTACCCGAACGCGTCGTCGGGCATCAGAGCCAGCCGCTCGGCGGCGTCGCCATGGACCCACTCAGCGTGCCCCACGGTGGGCCAGTCAGCAGCGATACGCCGGTTCGAGGCCACCTGGTCGGCGAGGAGGTCGATGCCGGTGTAATCCATGCCGAGCTCGGCGGCGATGATCCCGCGGGTGCATCCTCCAGCGAACGGGTCAATCACCCGGGAGGCCCCGTACCAGGTGTAGGCCAGCTCGGCCAGGAACGGATCGAACCGGGACCTCCCACCACTGATCCGGTGGTGCCGGCCCGACTTCCCATGGCGGAACATCTCGACCTGCTGGCGTCCGGCGAGGTCATCGACCCCGCTGTCTTTCCAGTGGGTCTTTCTGTCCTGCCAGATTCGGGAGTCTGAGCGCAGCGTCGTCCAGGGCCAGATGCCGTGCACATCGATAGGGGCGAGCTCACGCCCCTGCTCCTGTTCAGGATTGTCGGGCATGGTCGATCACCTCCGAGTAGTAGGTCTGCTCCCATTCGGCGCGGCCTCGGTCGGCGCCGCGGATGCCGCCGAGAGAGGAGACACGCAGCCACCGGCGGTCGTGCCGCCCGGCCATGGAGTAGGAGTAGGCCGGGTGGACTGGCAGGTCGTAGTGGTGCAGGTAGGCGAAGATATCGGTGGCCTGCCACCGGCCGATGGGGCGGGCCGCGTGAGGTCCGGCCTCTCCCCATCGGCCCATTGCGATCTGCCGGACCCTCGACTCTTCGGCTCGGACCCCGGAGATGTGCCGGCCGCCGAACCGCTGTTCGGCAATGTCGAATCCGCCGCGGCTGGTGCGTCGGGTGGATGATTCGTCCTGCGCCTGGTGGTCCCACCAGCGGGCGGCTGACGCCTCGACTTCGATCTCGTGGTAGTCGATCTGCGGGTGCGCGTCGAGGAACGCGTCGCGGACCAGCAGACAGTCGGGGTTCTCGATGTCCTGGACGCGTACCCACACCAGGGGGATGCTCACCGGCATGGTGGCGACCAGGTGGGCGAGCACGGTGGAATCCTTCCCCCATGAGGTGGAGGCGTAGCAGGGGCCTTGAGCGGCGAAGTCAACGATCACCTGCCTAGCCCTCTCTGCCATCTGGTCGAGGGGGAGGCGACGGGCGAGAGCCGCATCATAGCGTTCGAGCTTGTCCCAGGCCTCCTCGTCGCCGGGACGCATGCGCGAAGTGCGGATCAGGGGCATAGTGCAGGAGCCTTCCGGGTGGGGTGCCAGTACGGGGCGCGGATCCCCTGCCACGTGCCCTCGGGGTGAGGCATGGGGCGCTCCTTCCAGCCGCCGGGGGGCCCGTCGGTGACCTCCCAAGTGTCCACTCGTCCCATGTCGCGGGAGGGGTGTCCGCCCAGGTGAGTGATCAGACCCAGCAGCTGTTCGAGCCGCGACGCCTCGGTAACCTCGGCGTCCCAGCTGACTGTGGCCAGGTGGGTTGCGGAGATGACGGAGTCGCGGGCCTTGTGCGGGCCGAGCCCCGAATGGTGCTCCCGGTCGCGGGCATACCGGCCCATGGGGATCGTGGCCGGCTTGCGGCGGATCTGCAGCGCATCGTGGGCCCCGACCACTGGGATGTGGGCACTGGAGACTCGCCACCCCCAGGTGCCGTACTGCTCCCAGATGCCGAGGGGCAGGTCAGCGTCCGGGGCGTGCTCCGCGGTGAGCGGCTCCATCGGCAGTCTTCGGGCCATCGCGTCTTGGAAGTATGCCCACGCCAGGGGGCCGTCCAATGGGGCGGGGTGTTCCAGCAGCCCGACCGCGGGGGTGGCCAGGTGGGCGGTGATCCGCAGATGCTCACCCATCGGCCACCTCACGGATGAGGTCGAGGACCTCGCCACGATGGGTCTGCAGATGCTGGGTCCACTCCTGCAGGGAGGCATCAGCAGTGTCGGGGATGCCCTCGATGTGGACGGACCCGTAGCCGACGGCGGTCTTGGCGGCCAGCCCTGTCTCCCCTCCGGGGGCCCAGAGCGCGAGTGCGGCCTCCATGGTGACCTGGTGCATGCGGGTCGCCGCCGGGGTGAGGGAGACGCCGCCGGCGAGGACGGCGCCGGGGTTGATGGTCTGCACGTCGTAGATCATCTGGGTGCCGCCGGCGGTCTCGGACGCGGCGCTGATAAACCGGTCGACGGGGGAGGCAGAGACGTCGTGGCGGGTGCCGAACTCGCTACCCCGATAGGCCGCTGCCCGGCGCAGCCTGTCGGTGTCGACGGTGGTGGGCAGCAGGTGCGCGGATTCCTGGCAGGCGAGGATCAGGTTCTGCACCCGCAGGGTTCCGGCGACAATGTCGGACTGGGCCGCGTAGCCGAGCATCGCCAGGGACGGGAGGGTGTCCTCGATGCGGCGGGAGAGCTCGAGGTTGGTTCGCGCTCCGGTGGAGGTGACTGCGCCGCCAGTCCAGAGCAGGTCCACGGCGGCCTTGGAGAGGGATCCGTGGTCGACGTCGAGGACGTTGACCACGTGCCAGGCGAGGGCCTCGCGGAGTCCATGACGGACCGAGTTCGCCGATACGAAAGGGACGCGGGCGGTGGTGCCGTCGGGTTGGACGACCTGCATGGTGCGCAGGAGTGATGTGTTGCCGCTGGTTCCGGCGCCGTGGTGCAGCGGTGAAGTCAGGGTTGCAGTGAGAGTGGTGTGCTGGTGGGTGGGGGTGATGGTGGTAGTCATCAGAACTGGATCTCCTCATTCGTGGCTGTCTCGGTCTGGTGGGTGTGCTTGGTGCCGCGGCGGCGCTGGTCTCGCTCGGCGGAGGCCAGAGCGACGACCTGGATCAGGTTCCGATCGACGTGGTCAGCCCAGGCCTGGTAGTCGCGGCGGATGGTGGTGGAGATGTCGCGGACCTTCTCTGCAACGGATCCGGGAAGTGAGTCGATCTGCAGCTTCTCGGCGGCGCGGCTGATCGCGTGTCCTGGGTCGTCGGCTTCGGCGGCGGCGGTTTGGATCGCTGATACGGCCCGACCGGACCAGAAGTCGAGAGCGGAGAGCTCGGTGAGGCTGTCGCGGAGGATGAAGATCAGGTCGATGGTGACGGCGTCGAGCTCGTCAAGGGTGGGTGCGTCGGTGGTGCTCATGAGGGGTCCTTCCGGTCGATGGTGGTCTTGGTGATGGTCCAGAGGGCGAGCTCCAGCAGAGGGCTGGAGGTGTAGGGGGCCAGCGGTGCGGCGTGTTCCTGCCACTGGTGGTAGTGGTCTCGGTCGCGCATGAGGGGCGGGACACCGGCGAGGATGTCGTCTGCCCGGACACCGAGGCGCCGGAGCTGTACCGCATGGTGGTGGATGTGGGAGAACTCGTCTGGGGTGGAGGTGACGTCCACTGTCTCCATGCGCACGGTCCATCGGCTGGTGCCGTGGTTGACGCGGGCGTAGGGCAGAACGTGTTTCTGCCCGGACACGGCGATGCTGACTACCCATTCGTCGGTGGGTGGGGCGGTGAGTGTCTGGATGATCGGGCTTGTATCGCCCCGGCTGGTGAGGCATAGGCCGTGGTGATTCCCGATCCAGGCAGCGGCCTTCTCAGCTGATGGGGGCTGTGAGGCGCCAGGTGTGGCGATGATGCTCCACATGCGGAACGTCGCTGGGGGTTTCCCCGAGCAGACGGCGAGGCACGGCTCGCATACTCTGTCGCTTCCGGGGTGAGTGAAGAGTCGGCGGTCCGTGAAGTTCTTCCCGAGGGCTCGGTCGGCATCAGCGGTGCGGTCGGAGTGGTGGGAACAGATCGCGCAGGTGGCGGGATGCCCTTTGACCTGTCGGGCGGCTGCGCCTTGAGGGGGCGGTGATCCTGCTAGCTGGTGGACGAGTCGTGTGGCGTTCATGTGGTCTTCCTCCCGAGGATCAGCCCTGATCCGAAGCGTTTTCCTGGTCCGATCCCGTGGTCGAGTGCGTGTGCGAGAGCTTCGGGGGATCGGACGGTGGCGTGCGCGGTGAAGGCTCGGCGTCCGTACACGATCCTGGTTCCGTTGGGCTTGGTCCCGTGGGATGGGGGGAGCTGTTGGACGTCGATGTCTCGAAGTGTCGCGGCGTCCTGGAGGTGCCGAATGATCCAGGCGGGGGTTTCTTCGACGGTGAGGAAGGTCTTCTTTCCCCGTTGTCTGGTACTTGGCGGGCGCGCTGATTTTCTGGGAGAGATGATGCCGGTGAGGGTGAGTTGATCGCCGGGGGTGAAGTCTCGGTCGATGGGACTTGATCTGATCTGGTGCGCGTCGTTGGTGAGGACGTCGCGCCTGAGGGGGCTGGGAGATTGGACGATGAGGGTGCCGGGGCGGGGATTGGCCCAGAGATGGTGGGGCCCATCGGTGGCTTTGGCGAGGATGCGGTGCATCTTGTGGGTGTCTTTGGGCAGGCGTGCGGAGGCGTTGTTGAGGATGATCTCGGTGATCCATGTAGTCATGCGGGGGTCTCCTGGAGTGCGAGGGTTGCCAGGGCGTCGGCGTGGCACGGGGCGCCGGTCGGGCAGTCGCAAGCGAGTGTGCGCCCGGTGAGCTCGTGGAGGTTCAGCTGTCCGGCCTCGAGCCGGTACGGGAGGGTGAGCGCCTCGTACAGCTCCACACATTGGCGGCGGGCTTCGTGTTCGGGGTGCCCGTAGCGGCCGGTGTGGGTCTGGTGGAGCTCCCCGGTGTGGAGGTTGATCACGTCCCATTGCCACCTGCCGGGGTGGGGTTCGCCGGCGTCGGGGTGATCGTCACCAGCGGGGCGGGTGGCGAGCCGTTGGCGGGCGGTCCAGGGGTTCTCCCAGGGGGACCCGCGGCCGACCCACCGGGTACCGGCGGGGAGCCGGTGCCGCATGTGGCGGGGCGCGTGGATCCGGCTGCTCATTGGGGCCGCCCGCCGCTGGTGATCTTCCATCCGGCCATGGCGAAGGTCGCGATGATGCCCATGATTGCAGCGATGATGAGGAACCGGTCTGCGCCGGCGGCCCAGGCGATGAGGGACCCGAACCCTATGAGGGTGGAGAGCAGCCATATGAGGATGATCAGCGCCTCAGGTCCGGACATCCGGGTGCGCGGGCGGGAGTGGTTATACGGCACGGGTGTAGTTCTCCTTGGAGTCGAACGTCCCAGGCCCCGTCGTGGGGCCGTGGCCGATGAGGTGCAGGACCGCGCCGACGATAGGCGGCAGCGTGGCCCGGTAGGCGCGGCGCTGCGCCCAGCCGATCGCGTCCTGGTGGGTGGGGTGGTCTCTGATGATGTGTCCTTCTGGGGTGCGGGTGACCCATCCGCGGTTGGTGTGCCGCTCGACCCGCCACCTGGGTGTCCGCTGCGGCGCCATCACAGGTCCTCCTGGTCGACGTAGCCGAGACGCTGGTCGATCATGCCGGTGATGTGAGCGATGCGCCGCTGATGCTTCTGCCGCCCGGACACATTGGTGTTCGCTTCAGCGCGGCGTGCGAAGTGATCGGCCGCCTGTACCAGCTCGCCGAGGGTGGGGCTGGTGTCGGGCTTCTCACCGCCGCCGATCATCCGCTCGAAGAGGCGTTCCTGCATCTGCTCGGACATCGGCTGACGACGGGCTGGGTTGGGGGTCCGGTTCATGGGGCTGTGCTCCTTGCTGGGGTCGGGGTGCCGCGGCGGCGCCGGCTCATGAAGCGGGCGAGGCTCGCGGCCGCGGACCGGATGGTGGGGTCGTCGGACTCGAGCCCGGCGGGTGGGGGCTCGACGGGCTTGGGCCGGGGTGGCCGGGTGCGGACGTCGAGGCGCTCTGTGCGGCGGACGCAGGTGCGGCAGATGCCGTGGTGGAAGTGGTCCACGGTGCCGGGGGCCTCGGCGATGGTGTAGGTGTTGGGGCGCATGGGGCGTCCGCATTCGGCGCAGGGGTCACCGACGGTGATGTTGGGGTGCTTCCTGTAGGTGGGCTTCCCGTGCCTGTGCGTCTTGGCGCAGCGGGAGCAGCGGGTGCTGCTGACCGCGACGAGGGTGCCGGGGTGGTCCTCGAGGCTGGTGCCTCGGGGGCGGAGTGCCCGGCCGCAGTCCTCACAGGTAGCGGCGATCCTTCGGACGGCCGGACTCATCGGTCGTCCTCCTCGACGGTGATGCCCACGGCACGGAGAGCGGATCGCATCGCGTCGTGAAGGTTGTCCAGGAGTTCCTTGTCGGGATCTGGCCGGTGCAGGTCCCATGCGGCCATCGCTGCCTGAACCTGCACATCATTGATGGTGAGGCGCCCATCCTCCACCCGGGGCAGGTTGGCGAGCAGCATGGACAGCTGCTCCCTCGGGTCCAGCGCGGACGGCAGGGGCCAGGCGTCCGGGTTGTCGGCGTGTAGGTCTGCCAGGCGAAGGACGCGCCGCACCTGCTCGTCGGTGATCAGGTGCGCGGTCATGACTGCACCTCGATTCCGATGGTGGACAGCCCTGCCCGGAATGCAGCGACGTTGCTCGCCTGCACCTCGAAGCCGAGCGCGTTCCAGTCAGGCCAGCGGCCAGTCAGGACCCGGTGCCGCTCGGCGTCGTGTTCGTAGGACGCCCGGGCGGCCGCCTCGAGCTCGGCGGGGGTGATTGTGTGACGTGGTGGGGTGGTCATGGGCTCCTCCTGTCAGTTCAGGGTGGCGGCGGCGATGGCGATGAGGTCGCGTGCGGCTGGTGGGGTGACGGCGTTGCCGGCGAGCTTGACCTGCTCGCGCTTGTTGCCGAGCATCACGTAGTCGCGGGGGAAGCTCATGCCCCAGGTGATCTCGTGGGGCTGCAGCATCCGGAACTCGGCGGAGTCGACGTCGATCAGGTCGGGTTCGTAGGCGGTGATCCCGTGGTGGCTGCCGCCGGCGGTGAGTGTGCCGATGGGCTGGTCTGCGGGGCGGGATGATGCCTCGAGCTGGCCGGGGCTGGTGCCACGCATGGTGGTGACCATGGTGTTGCGCACGGCCGGAGTGACCAGCGCGTGCGCTTCCCGGGTGGTGAACGCCCGGTGCGGGTCTGTCACGTGGTGGGCGGCGTCATGCCAGGTGCCTCCGGCAGGAACCAGGAGCGACTGGTGGCCCTTCGTCGTCAACGTCCGCAGCGGCTCGTCGGTAGGGGTGACCATCTCGGCTCCGTCGCCGGTGCTCGAGTTGTTGCGCATGATGTAGGCCGGGGTGAGGATCCCGGTCTCGTTGCGGGTGGTCTGGGTGCGCATCACTTCGTGCACCGCCCGGGCGTCCTTGCCGTCCCGGCCTTCCACCGGCACGAGAAGCGACTCGTGCAGCCCGCCGGCGACCAGGGTGCGCAGCGGATCCCACGCGGTCGCGGCCCGGCCTGCGTCGTTGCCGGAGAGGTTGTTCACGATCAGCGGCGGCCGGTACCCCTCACCCATCCGGTGGTCGGCGTACTTGGCCAGGCCGGCTCGGATGCGGCGCATCGTCTTCTCGGCCAGGGGTCGGTCGCGGTCTCCGATGCGCTGACCCCGGATGGACCAGTCGATCGCGGACGCGGCAGGCAGCCAGCCCGGCTCCACGATGGAGTGGCGGCAGGTCGCGTTGGGGCACCGGTAGACGTACTGGGCCCGGTACCTGCCCCATCGCGAGGTGGGGTTCTTGAAGGACTGGACGGCCTGGACAGGCCCGCAGGTGTCGCACTCCGCCCAGGGGCGCAGCGCGTCGAAGTCCGGGGCCGGGTTGCCCTTCTTCCAGAACACGACGTACATGCGATCCCGGGACTGGGGTGCGGGGAGCCCGTACGCCTGGGCGTGCATCGAGTTGAGGTAGACGACGTGGTGGTCGTAGCCGAGGGAGTCCATCGCGTGGAGCCATGCGTCCCACATGACCCACCGGGCCGCGTCGACCACGTTCTCAGTGATGATCAGCTTGTAGTCGTGGTGCTCAGCGAACCGGGGGACGTCCCACATGGTGGCCCGGGACCGTTCGGCAGCCTCGTCGGCGATGGTCTCCCCGGTGAACAGGTCCGGCTGGTTGGTGGCCCTCCGGCGTCCCTTCGCCACGCTGTGGTTGGTGCACTCCGGGCTGGCCCAGAGGATGTCTGATCGTCGCACGTAGCGGGGGTCGACCTGGGAGATGTCCGCGTGGACGTGGTCGGTGGTCGGGTGGTTGGTGTTGTGGGTCTCGATGGCGCGGTCCCAGTGGTTCATCGCGGTGCGCACCTCGACACCAGGGACCTCGAGGGCGCCGGTGCTGCTCCCGCCGGCGCCACAGAACATGTCAGTCAGGGTGATCACGCGGCTGCCTCCAGGGTGTGGGGTTCGGGCCAGTCGCCGATGCCGAGCACGAACGCGGCCTCCTCCAGAGCGAGCATCGTCTCGATGTGCACGGTCGGCTGAGCGCCGGACCGCACCCGGCGCAGCGTCCGGATGGTCAACCCGGACCGGGCCGAGATCTCCACGGTCGACGCGTGCCGACTGATCCGGGCCAGGAGCTCCGCGGCCTCCCCGGTGGGCACCCGGCGACGGGCACGGTGCGGGGTCCAGGTGTTCACTGGTCCACCACCTCCGCCTCGACCAGGTCGCCGGTGATGAAGCCCTGATCGACCAGGAGCACGAGGTCCTGGTCCGTGATGCTCCGCATCCGGGTGTGCTCGTGTGTGAACGTCACCGCGCAGACCCCGTGGATGTCCTGGATGATGTTCTCCACGGTCCCGCCGAAGACCTCCACGCCGGGTCCATATCCGCGGCGGTTGGGGCGGATGACAGTGATCGTCATCCGACAGGTGATGTCCTCCCGACCGATCACACGCACCAGGCCCTGGGCGTCGTCCCCGTGCTTGGGGCGCCCGGCCCGGTCCATGGTCATCACCTGCTGCCGCAGCAGCGCCAGTGCCTCCCGGTGGTGATCGTCCAGCCGGTCGATGGTGGCTTCCACGTCGAGCACCGCAGTCGTGTGGGTGTCGTGGCCGGCGGTCATGCTGCGGCCCCCTGCGCCTCGCCGGTGACCTTGATAGTGACCTTCGGGTCGGCCTCCGTGGTGAAGTCCTCGAGCATGTCCTCGTCCAGGTGCTCCCGCACCCGACCCGTGTCGATCTTGCTGCTGTACAGCTCCGGGGCCTCGGACTCCGGGTAGGAAGCCGCCAGCGCCCGAGTGTTCAACCGGGCGTTACGCGACACCGTCACGGTCAGGGGTCCGACGTCGTGGGTGTGGCCGACGGCCAGTGACCGGAAAGCCTTGCGGATGTCCTCCATGCGGGCGCTGATGGTCTCGTGCTCAGCGGCGAGGGTCGCGTACTCGTCGGCGAGCTCTTCGAGCATGCCCATGTCTGGGCTGCTGCTGGTGGTCGTGGTGGTCATGGTTCCTCCGTGGTTGATGTGCTCCTACTGACGACAACAACTATAGCAAGGATCGGAGGTGAAGCAACCCCAACCGGGGGTGAGGAAGCGCCAGGGAATGGCCTCGCCAGCCTGGCATCAGAGATGCCACTCTCCGGCGCTGCGTGCCACGCTCCCGGCCCAGCAGGCCCCCGGCGGGGTGGATGCACCCGCGACGGGGTGCCAGGCCCGCAGAACGGCGCACGGAACCGCAGAAGCTCCGGAGTGGATCACATGAGGCCCCGGAGTCGGGGCAGGCGCGGGCGGGGTTCGGGTGTCAGCGGTGATGCGGCGGGTTCGTTCTGGTTCCGCGGAGTCTCTGTTTTCCACAGTTGTGGATTGTTTTTCTCTCGCGCGCTGGTGACCAAGTTCAGTTTCGTAACCAGGTGTTTAAAGGTGGGCTCTATGAGAGGTGAGTGTCGTAGGAGAGGTGAGTAGGTCATTTGGGATATTTGAGATATTTGCTTGCCCAGTCACTTCGGGAGTCACCGTCCAAGTCACTTCCCTAGTCACTTGGGAAGTCACTTCCCTAGTCACTTCGGTTCCGCGTCATTCCGGGGATCCGGTCACCTGTGAAGTCACTTCGCAAGTCACTGTCGAAGTCACTGTCGAAGTCACTTCAGGAGTCACTGGTGCAGTGACTCGGGAGGTCACTGTCGATGGTGAGGAGGCGTCTCGGGTCCGCCTTGGCACGCTGCCTACGCTCGGAGATATCCACAGGATTCCTTGGGCATACGAAGACCCCCTCCCACGTGGTGGAAGGGGGTCACTTGCTCAGAGCTCAGAACGCGGCGTCGACGCTCTCGTCTTTCTCGGAGTGCTCCTGGATCGTCCTCATGGCCTCCGGGGTCTTGCGGCGGAACACCTCCCAGCACTTCAGGTCCGGGGCCTCGCGGTACTGGCGGCCGAGCTGGCGCAGCATGGCGTCGTAGATCTTCGGGGACTTGATGAACTGGAACTGTGAGGCGAGGCCGGCGGCCCTGTTGCCGTTGCTCAGGTGGTAGTCGTGCTTCATGTAGGTGCGGATCAGCACCTCGGCGTACTTCGTGTCAGCGACCACCAGGCCGGCGTCCTCGAGGATGTGGAGATCGTCGGTGAGGTCGTCGCTGTCGGCGTCGGCTGCGAAGTCCTCGAACCGGCCGGGCGCCCAGTCCAGGACCCCTGTGCTGCGGGTGTGCCGGTAGCTGATGAGCATCAGGTAGAGGTGCTGTGCGCGTCGCGGCAACCGTGTGAAGTCGGGGTCGTCCCAGATGGAGACGTAGATCCTGCGGAAGTCAGGTCCATCCGTCTTACGTGGTGGCAAGGGGCATCACTGGTCCTGTGCGAGGGTCGGCGACACCGTGGGCCGCAGCACGCTGGCGGTGCTGGGTGTGCTCATGGTGTGCGGGCTGCTTCTCTGTCTCGGGTGCGTTGGGCGTCGCGTGCGATGCGTGCCCGGTTTTGGCGGCGCCACCTGCCCTTGGCTCTCGATGTGGGCCAGTTGTGGGCGCGGCGGAGGGCGATGGGCTGATTGCGGGGCTTGTTCGCTGGCATGTGGGTCATGCTGTCCCCGCGCTGGTCAGTGGTGGGGGAGGGGCGTCCCCGGGCCGCAAGGGGATGAAGACCCGGGGACGCCAGATCAAGGGGTGTAGCTCAGAACGGGGGCTCTTCGGCGGGCCAGCCGGATCCGCCCGCGCTGGTGGGCTGTCCTCCCCAGGGGTCGGCGGACTGGCCGCCGAACCCGGAGCCCCCACCACTGCTGGTGGCGTCGTAGGTGTTCGCCGCACCACCGCCGAACCCTCCGGACCCGGTGCTGCCGGACCCGGGGCGGTGTCGTCGTACCTGCCCGGTCGAGAAGCGCAGGTCGGGGCCGATGGTCTCCACGTCCAGCTCCCAGGAGGTCCGCTGGTTGCCTTCCTTGTCCTCGAACGGGCGGGACTTCAGCTTGCCTGTGGCGACCACCGGGAGGCCCTTCTCGCTGAGGGTCTCGGCGGCGTTCTCAGCCAGGGCGCGCCAGCAGGAGAAGCGAATGAAGATGGTGGGCTCGTCCTCCCACTCGTTGGTCTGGCGGTTGAACTTCCTGGGGGTGGAGGCGATGGTGCCGTTCGCGACGGCCGCACCGGACGGGGTGAAGCGGAGCTCCAACGGTCCCGTCAGGTTGCCGGTGATGGTCAGAGTGTTCGTGCTCATGCGGGTGTTCTCCTGAATGCTCGTGAGTTCTGGGTGGTGCGGGTGCGGCGTCGGCGGCGCCTGGCGTCCATGAATCGGGCCAGGGCCCGCATGTTGTGCTGGTCCTCGGGGCGGGGCATCTCTTCGGGTGTGGTGCCGGCCTCGACGGCGTCCAGCCCGTGGAGGATCCGGGCCATGTTGGACCGGTGGGGAACAGTGACCCCGTTGGTCAGGCCACGCATGATGTCCCCGGAGACGCCGATGGTGTCGGCGAGACGCTGGGCAGACCAGCCGCGCTGGGCAAGGATCCTCAGCGCCCGCCCCTGGGCCTGCTCCGCCTCGGGTGTGAGGGATCGCTTCACTGGTTGGCGCCTTTCTCTGTGACGTGTTGGGCGATGGTGGCGTGGAGGCGGTGACGGTTCGCCTCGTAGCTCATGTGGACCTGCGCCCGCTTCTCGGCGTCGTCCTCGTCAACGGGTGGGACGCCCTGTGCTTCGAGCTCAGTGACACGGGCTGCCGAGAGCGCGGCGTTCGCGAGATCCTGCGCGGCGATCCAGATGTTCGCCGCGTCCTCGGGTGTCAGGCGGGACGTCACTGGGTCTCTCCGTTGATGAGGAGCTGCAGCATCTGGTCGCCCTCGGTCTGGGTGAAGTCCTGCCAGCGCTTCACGGTGCGGCCGATGGTCTCCATGGCCCAGGGTCCGGGCTTCGCGGTCGGGTCCTTCTCGGTCAGCAGGGACTTGATCTCGTCCCAGGTCTGCTGCTGGATCGGCTCATCACCAGCCGGGGAGTCCTGCGGGGCGGGGTCCTCTGCCGACTCCTCAGCGGGCGTGGGCGCGGGTTCCGGGGTCTCCTGCTCGGCCGGGGGCTCCTCCTTGGTGGACTTCCCGGAGGATTTCGACTTGGTGCCGCTGGTGCTCTTGGACCGGGTGCTGCGCTTGACGGTGGTCTTCGGTGTCTCCTGGACCTCGCCGAGGTCTTCGAGCTCGATGTCCTCGGCCGAGTACGGCATGCCGGCCAGCACGTCCGGGAACAGGTTGCGGCAGGCTTCCATCTGGGCCTTCGCGGTGAGCATCGCGATCGGGTCGCGCTGGTAGAGCGGGTTGGAGTCGTACCCGGCCTGCTTGGCGCGGGACATGTCCCAGGTGAAGGTGTGCCACTCGCGGGCACCCTTGCGGCGTGCCCGGACGGTGACGCTGTTCTGGTCGGCGTTGGTGCGCTCGACTTCGTGGCCGTGGGACATGCTGATCCCGACTGCGGTGCGGGCGTACATCGCGGGCCGTCCGCGCACGGTGAAGATGTTCTGCACGCTGGCCAGCGGGTCCAGGCCGAGGGACTTCCCGGCGAGGATGATCACTGCGGCGTCGGCAGCGACCTGCTCGGCGGGCTTCGGCTTCTTGTTCTCGATCGTCAGGGAGTCGGGCAGGAAACGGGAAGTCGCCAGCGCGGTGCCGAGCTTGTGCGCGGCATCGAGCTCGGCCGCCCACTCTGCGATCTGCACGACGCTGGACGGCGACTGCCCGGTGGGCGCGAGTGCGGGGGCGGGGCTGGTGCTGTTGAAACTGGTCATCTCGGTCATGGTGCTTCCTTCCGGTGGTCAGGCCGCCGCCGTGGTGGCGGCGTCCGTGGTGGTGGTCTCGGGGGTGGTCAGGGGGTCTTTGATGAGTCGGTCCCGCTTGGTCGTGGTCTTCGCGGTCGCAGCAGCGTGCAGGAACCAGGAGAAGTGGTCTTCGAGCTGGCGGGGTGTCTGGGCCAGGGCATAGAGGCTCGTACCCAGGGGTGCGGACCGGTACCTCGCGGCGGCCCCGTCCCGGTGCGTCGGGGTCACATGGGCGACGTAGGTGGCGGCGATCTCGGGCATGGGGGTCTCGGTGTCGAACCCATCCACGTAGAACTCCGCCCGTGAGTAGGCGGCTGTCTGCATGGCGGTCTCGCCGTGCACCGACTTGGAGGTCTTGAGGTCGATCTGCACCAGCTCCCCACCCGCCAGGTGCGGGGAGGTGCACAGCAGGTCGAACATGCCCGCGTACCAGTGGGTACGGTTCGCGCACGGCCGCTCGAACAGCGCCGGGGTGATGTCCCACGCGTCCAGGAAGTCTGCGTACCCCTCCACGAAGCTGGCCAGCAGCGGGTCTGAGGTTTCGACGGTGCCGTGCTCGTGCAGCTGCTCAGCCAGAGCGTGGACCGCGGTGCCGGTGATCCCGGCGTCGTCGCGGCGGCGCATGTGCTCCCGCTGGGCGCCGCGGATGATCGACTCATCTGCCATGGTGGCCAGCTCGTCCTTGTGCTCGGCGGCCCACTCTCCGGCGGTCGTCGCGGCCCACCAGATCAGGGCCTCCTTCGGGGTGCCTCTGGAGATCAGGGTGGTGACCCCGGTGACGGGCTTGCCGTCGAGCCGGTACCGGTGCGCGGCTGGGTCGAAGGTGAGGCTCATAGTGCGCTCCTGTCCATGCTCGTCTGATCCCCGATCAGACCGAGGACGCCGATGGTCGCGATCCCGGCCCCGGAGAGGGCCAGGCCCGCGTCGTGGAAGTTGAGGATGTAGATGCTGGACCCGATGACGGCCAGGGGCGCCCACAGGCGGAGCTTTCGGCGGACGTGCGCGGGTCGGTGCTGGGCGACCAGGTCCGTGTGGGTGACACCCATCAGGCGGCCTCCTGGATGTGGACGCCGTCGACCAGGTGCACGGTCTCGTCCTCCTCGTGGTGGAGGGGGCAGCAGTCGTCGGCCTCGTGCTCGGCGACGAACAGGTCCAGTTCTCGGTCGCCGCCGTGTCGGGCGCAGTGCTCACCGTGGGGGACGGCCAGGGCGGTGCACTTGTCGTCCTCCCGGAACCAGTGACCGCACTCGACGTCGTCGGCGGTGCAGGTGGCGCTCATCGGTCCTCCTCCTTCTCGAGGTGCTCGGCCAGGCGGGCCAGGGTGTGGTGGATGCCCTCGGCGAAGGTCGCCAGCTCTATGGCCATGTCGGCGGTCTGCCGGAGCTTCCGGCGGTCGCCGAGGCGGCAGGCTGCCTGCAGGTCCTTCATCCGGGTTTCTGCGGCGGTGACCTGAGCGCGCAGCCGCTCGTTCATGGCGTCCACTTCGGTGTCGGTGGTGTCCTCGGGGCTCATGCCGTCGCCTCCTCGGTCGGGTCGAGCATCGCGACCAGGTAGATCACGATCCCCGGCACGGAGACGCGCCGGGAGCGCAGCAGATCGAGGGCGAAGTGGTAGGTGAGCTCTTCGTTCAGGGTGGTGTCGCGGGGCATGGTCAGCGCCCCTCCTCTCCTGTGTCGTGGTGGGGTTCCGGTGCGGTACTGACGGGGCGGGGGTGTTAAGCTGGAGGCGGTTCACCGGGTGGTTCCGGTGCGCTACTGACGCCGAGGCCCCTGCCCCTACCGGGTGGGGGCCTCAGGTCTTCCCAGGGCCCCTCAGAAAGGGTCCTCGTCGTCGGGGGTGGAGTGGCTGCGGCGGCCGCCGGCGTCCTCGAGGTACTGCGCGATCGCGGCCTCGTGGGAAGCGGAGAACAGCATCGTGGATCGTTTGCTCTTCGGGGTGATCCGCGTGTACTCGCCGGTGGCCCTGGCGAGGTCGCGCAGAGCGTCGACGCTGACGCCGAGACGGTCAGCCACCGGCCCGATGCGCTCGAACCGGCGGACCCGCTTAGGCGGCGCATGCGTCGTCATAGACACTCACCTCCCCATTCGCGGCGGCGGCCTCAGCGACCAGTGCCGGCTCCGTGACGATCCGCAGGTCACCAGCACCGGGGGTGCCCATGAGCAGGCCCGTCACCCGGGTGAAGTCCGGGCTCCAGATGAAGTGGAAACTGATCACGATGCGATCTCCTTCTGTGCTGGGGTGAGGAGCTGGCGCAGCGTGTCCAGCCCTTTGCCGGTGACCCGGACCTGCGGGGCGCTCGAGACGCGCATCTCGCCGGTCTCGAAGTCCCGAAACGTGCGCGCCTTGGCGACGAAGAGTCCCTGCTCGAGGAACCGCTGGTAGACGTGCGGCCGGCCCTTGGCGTCGCGGTACAGGTAGCCGCGCTCCACCAGAAGCCGGAAGAGCCGCTTCTCACCGATGACGATCTCCTGGTGCTCGTGCAGGACCTTCGCCGCGTCGTTGAACGACCAAGACCCGGTCGACCCGACGATGGAGTCCCACGCCTCGGCCTTCGGGGCGAGCTCCGCGATCTGCTCGTCCTTCTCGGTGAGGATCTTCTGCGCGTCGATGACGGCCAGCGCGAGGCGCTCCTCGCGGGACTGGGGAGCGTCGATCTGCTGGCGTGCGAGTCGGTCGAACTCCTTGACGAGTGCGACCTTGAACGCGACGACCTTCTCGGTGTTGCGTGCCAGCGTCAGGATCAGGGTGGCCTGCTGCTCGTTCAGCAGAGCGACCCGCTTCTGCTGGGTGCCGCCGGGGGTCTCGAAGGGTCGCGTTTCAAACGCGACCCCTCCGAATTCATCCAGCTGGGCGGCGTACTTGCCGACCGCCTCCAGGACGTTCTTGTGCTGAATGTCCGCCCCCGCAGCGATCGCCTCAGAGGTGGTGAACAGGTCCCCTTCCGGGGTGCGCTGTACGATCGTGGGTGAAGTCATTGACTACTCCTTGTCTTCATCTGGCCCTCAGCTGATGCCGCAGCTGGGGGCCCTTCTCATGCGGCGCTGCGTCGGCCGTGCTGTGTTGCGGCAACGTCGAACATGTTGCGCAAAAAAAATGTCTCAGGCGGCTCTCCGAGGGCCTTGGCGATGGCTTCGGCCGTCTCGGTGGAGCACGTGTCTCGCCGAGTCATGAGTGTCGCGATGGTGGACTTGTGGAGCCCTGCATGTTTGGCGAGTGTCCCGTATCCCCAGCCCTTGAACTTCATGGCGAGTCGGAGTTCGCCGCGCTTGACTCGGGCATTCCCCAACCTCCGTGTCTCGTCGTAGGTCACTGCGCACCTCCCTCCGTGACGCTGTTTGATGTTGTGCCAACACTCTACACGCACACCCTAGGGTGTGCAAGCAGTTAGTCTCGTTGCGCCGTGAACACTGTCATTGAGGGGATCTGTACGAATTACACGGGCGTGGTTTGCGTACCCCCGGTACGCGCATAGGCTTGTCTTGTCCTGCCGAGCCACAGAAGGATGACCACTGTGAGCAACCTGCCCAGCCTGATCAGACAAGCGATCGCGGACCGGGGCCTCTCATATCGAGCGATCGCCGCTCGCGCTGAAGATGAGGGCTACGTCCTGAGCTTCTCCACGGTCAGCACCTACGCATCGGGGAAGACCCGGAGCTACACCCGAGAGAAGCTCGAGGCAATCGCTGTCGGATTGGGCATGGACAAGAGCGCATTCACGGAGGCGGCGGCCATGCCGCAGCTGGGAGAGCCTTTCGAGCTCCCCGCGGAGGCCGCACTGCTGGAACCTCATGAGAGAGCCGCAGTGCGGAGCGTCGTCGCCGCATTCATCCAGAACAAGCAGCGCCAGGACGAGGAGGTGGTGGAGGATGAGGACGACTCCGCCCCCATGAACGATGAGCTGGCCCAACGCCGGCAGCAGGATGATCCAGCAGATCATGCTGAGCTCTACGGGCTCGCCGCGCATCCCGAGCAACACGGTATCGCTCACGACGAGCTCCCGTCAGAGGACCCCTGACGGTCCAGCCCCGGACCAGGCATAGTTGGGCAATGCATTCTTGTCACCCCCGTCACGTACCGTCTTCTCATGGACTTGCAGAAATTCGCATCGCAGATGGGAGTGTGGGTCCATGAGGTCCACCGCCTCGACCGATGGGGCAGGTACCACCACCCGACCAGGCGGATCACCCTCCGCGCCGGGATGGGGACGGTGCAGTGGCGCTCGACGCTCGCACACGAGCTCGGCCACGCGCACTACGGCCACGAGGGGGACTGCCCGAAGCTCGAGCGGCAGGCTGACGCCTACGCCGTGTGGCTGCTGATCAGCCCACAGGCATGGGCGGAAGCCACCCGGGTCCACTGCAGCCCGGTCGCCGTCGCCCACGAGCTCGGCGTCCTCCCCAGACTGGTCGAAACAGCCGCAGACCTCTACTCGCACAACCGAATCCGTTCACTCGCACCCTGAAAGGAAGCACCATGCACATCGAAAAGGACACCCGACCCGTAGCCGCATCTCTCGCCTGGTCGTGGATTCTGGCGTTCATCCCGACCCTGTTCGTCTGGCTCAAGGTCGCCTCCGTCGAGACCACCGTGAGCGGGAAGACCGTCACTCAGCGCCGGGGCTTCGTCGGCAAGCAGTACGCCAACGTCGACCTGGCCAAGGTGCAGAACATCAACGGGGCAGAGTCCCTGTTCAAGGGCGGCTCCCTGACGTTCCACACCACGGCCGGTCAGGAGGAGTTCCTCTACATCAAGGACCCGCAGAAGGTCGCCAACCAGCTGCGCGCCCTCGCCGACTGACCCAAGGCCCCCACCCGTCGTTCCGCCCCGCCCCAACAAGACAGGGGCGGGGCGGACCCGTCAGTAGCAGAATGGACCACCATGGACACCACCACACCCACCCCCAACCCCGTGGCCGACCTCATCGAGACCCTCCGCGGTGACCGGTCCATGCGGCAGCTCGAGGACGACTGCGGCGGCAACCCGCCCCGAAAGACCATCACCCGCTGGCTGGACGAGACACCCGAGCAGATGCCTACCCGCTCCCAGATCGAAGGCCTCGCCCGCGGGCTCAGGGTCAAGCCGGCCGTGATCGTGCAGACCTTCGGGCTGGCCATGGGCCTCTGGGCCGAGTCCGACTGGGGGCAGCCCCAGCACCTCATTCTCGATGGGTGGTCCGACCTCACCCGCACCCAGCGCACCGCCGTCGCGCAGATCGTCCGCGAACTGCAGACCGCCAACACCCAGACCCCGGGGTGACTGGTCCTGGTGCTCGAGGACTGGAACCACCCCCGCACCCCGGCGGACGAGGCGATCCGGCGGATCAACACCGAGGAGCTCTACCGGCGCCGCCAGGTGCGGGGCCGAGACCTCAACGACTGGCACGCCGAACTCCGGCAATGGGAGGACGCCGGCCTCTACGAGGAGGTCCTTTCCCTGCTCGGCGAGATCACCGAAGCTGTCGAGACTCTCGCCCAGTATGACTCCCGGGAGCCGCAGGCCTACTGGTACCTCTACGCCGCCCGCATCCTGAAACGACAGGGGGAGGCCCGGGCGGCAGAGGTGTTGCTGACCCGGTGGCTCGATCACTGGCCCGAAGACCGGCCCCAGTACCCCTCGCATCGGGCCCGGGTGGAGGCAGCGATCAGGGCTCTTCGAAGGTGACCCCGGCGGTGTCAGAGTCATCCCACGTGGAGATGTTGGTCTCCTTGTCGTCCCAGGTCTCCCCGGCGGTGTCTTCCCAGGCGTCCCAGGTGGTGCGCACGTCCTGGACGACGAGCACGTGCCCGGCCGGGATCACCCCGGCCGCTCGGATCCGCTCCTCGAGCAGCCCATAGTCGGCCCCGGGGACGTCGTCCTCCGTCACGCCGATCACCAGGGTGAACGGGTAGGTCGCTGAGGCGAGGATCTGCACCTGGGCGCCCTCGTGGAGGAACTCACGGACGGCCTGGGCGATGTGCCGGCGGGTCCCGACCCCGTGGGAGCCGGAGGCTGTCTGCGCCCGGATCCTGTCCCGCAGCGTGGCAGGGGGTGCCTGCCGGCGGTGCTCGGACATGCCCAGCAGCCAGCCCAGCCAGGGCAGCAGATGATCCGGAGTGTGGTCCGGGGCCAGTAGGCGGCCTTCCCACATGTCGGTGTTCAGGTCGCGGGTGCGGCCGGCGATCTGCCCGATGCCGTCCATCCACCGCAGCAGCGGCACCGCCCCAGCTTCGGGGTTCTGCTCGCGGTCAGCGACCCTCCAGGCGCGGGGGAGACGACCCCACCAGTCCCGGGTGAAGTCGTGCACCTCAGCCTGATTCTCAGGGGACACGGCTCACCCCTCCTGCACCGTGACGGTCAACTGGTCCACCGACGGCAGCGGCGCCACCCCGTCCAGGGACATGTCGGCCGGAGCTGAGAGCACCTGGGCGACCCCGTCGACCTGAGAGACCTCGGAGACCAGAGCGAACTGCCTGACCGTGTCGCCCCATCCCCACCGGGCCGGGGACAGCCACGACTGCACCCGCCCCTCGACCGCGGCCTCGACTTCCTCGAGGTTCTTGCCTGGTTCGGCCCGCACTTCGATGGTGATGTCCAGGCTGGTGTAGGTGGGTTCGATGATGTGGATGATCAGTGACGCCATGGCCTGCTGCTCCAGGTGGTGCTTGACCTCACCCATCTGCTCTGAGGTCAGCGGCTGGCCGTCGTTGTCGGCCACAGCGACGGTGACGTGGCCGGGGGACTCCCCGGCTTCGGGGTCGGTCGGGTCGTAGACGTCGATGACGCGGGCTCGGCCGACCTCGGGGAGCTCCAGGGCGGCCTGCTGGAAGTGATCCGGCAGCACCAGGGTGGAGACCAGGCGGCCCAGCATCGCGGAGGCCCGCGCCTGAAACGCGGCATCCGATTCAACGTCCCGGCCACCGGCGGTGGGGGTGTCCAGCTGCACGTGCTCCAGGAACGGCAGGTTGTCGACCATCTCCATGGTGGTGCCGGCGGGGATCCCGTTGAACCCGGCTCCGGCCTCGACCGCGACGATCTCCTGCAGCCCGCTGGTGGACTCCTGGGGCTGGATCTCCAACCGGCCAGTGGTGGTGAAGTCCACGACCTCCCCGGTGGAGGCCATGGTGGTGCGGAGCTGGGTGCCCTCGGGTACCACGTAGAGCGGCTGTGAGCCGGAGACCTCGAATCGTGCCACGGCCCGTGTGGCCGCGCCCTGGTCCCGGTCGGTGCCGTAGAGGCGCATCAGCTGCTCCAGCAGCTCGGTGGGGGCCTGCTGGACCGCGAAGGACAGGATCGTGAGCATCTGCGCCAACGACTCCATCAGCACGACCTCGGTGTTGTGGGTCGGGATCATGTCGTCAGTGATGTACAGCTTCGACGGGGACGACACGGAGATGCACTGCACCTCCATATCCCCGACATGCTCGACTGATTCCAGCACACGACGTCGAAGGTGCCCAGCATCGCCACGTCGGTAGCGCTCCGCCTTCCGAGGGAGCCGGAAGGGGTTGATCCCCTCAGGCATCTGCGCGTGAACGAAGTGGCAGTCCCTGGCGGCTTTCTTCGTCCGCTGGGTCGGAGAGGTGTACTTCCGGCCTGTCTTCGTGGCCACTCGTGCCCGTCCACCGAGAGAGCGGACGATCATCGCGACCTGCTCGGCCAGATCACGGGAGACGCTGCTGAACTCGGCCCCGGATCGGCCCGCGTACCCATCGGTGTCCATGAGCCCCTGCAGGACCGCGGTTCGTGTGGCGATGGAGCCGAACAGGTACGCCTCGGGGATGAACTTGTGGTGCGCCGGGCACCCCATGACCCTGATCTCCTCCAAGGCCGCACGAACGGGGTTGTACCGGTGCCGTCCCCGGAACTCTGTGCCCTTGATGGAGTACTCGATGCCGCCGTAGTGGTTGACTACGGCTCCCGGAGGGAGGCTGGCTCGCAGCATGTCGATCAGGTCCGCCTCGGGATTCGAGAACTTCACCGTGTCGCGTGTGAGGCCACCATCGCCAAGGAGAGCGCCGAGGAGCCACGGGTCCAGCGGCTGTCTGCTCTCATCATCCATGAGTTCCTGGGGCTCCATGTCCGGCAGTCGGGGGCGCAGGCGTTGCCCCCACCCCGCCATGTCGATCATCTCGTGAGTACGATGCACGGTTGACCCAGCGGCACGGTAACCATACCGGGCTCCGTTGTTCCGCCAGTGGAGCTCCCAGAGATGGTCATCTGAAGCCAAGGTAGATGTGCCGTCGTTGAAGGAGACTCTGTAGACCGGCCGGATACCCTGAGGGAACACTCCCGTTACGGCAGACCGTCCACCGTCAGGTGCGCAGATGGCATCCCCGACCTGCAGGTCACCCATGCGACGGTACCCATCCGGTGTGAGGACTAGGGCGTCGAGAGGCTGGGCGTGCCCGGCCCTGGGTTCCCATTCGGGGATCGCGACTTGCGCGTGCTCGATCGCGGCCTGCACCAGGTCCTCCTCGGTGATGGACTCCAGCAGGTCTGGAGACACCGGGGCCGGGGCGTCCGGGGACCCGGTGGTGGCGCCGTCGAGTTCGGGGAAAGGCTCGGTCACAGTGACTCCTGATCAACGGGCTCGCGGGACCAGCTGAGGACATAGCTGGATTGGGTGTCGGTGAGGGGCTCCTCGTCCAGGCTGTCGATCGTGACCCCGGGTGGTCCGAACTCGGCCAGTCCGGTCTCGACGTCGTTGAGGGTGATCCCCATCCAGGTGGGGTCTGGGATGCCGAAGTCGGGCTCCATGGGCCGCTCCCCGATGTGGGTCAGGACCAGGGCGGCCAGGAGCTCCTCGACTTCTTGGTCGGACCCGTGCGGTGCCGTGGCGACATGCCCTTGCGGGGTCAGTCGGAACGGGAACGAGATCACACCGTCAGCCATGACCCCTATGGTGGGCGTCCGCAAGCCGGGGGTGGGGGAGGGCTTACCAGTCCACGGCGGCTGCAGCAGCGAAGTCGTCCTCCTGAGTCATCCTGGCGTACACGCCCAACGTCGTGGCCGGGGACTCGTGGCCGAGGCGCTTCTGCACCACATCCACCCGGACGCCGGCCTGTAGGAGGTGTGTGCAGTGCGCGTTGCGGATCTCCCGCACCCAGGGTCTCTCCGTGAGCGTCTTGTCCTCGATGAGCCGGTCTATCAGCGGATGCCAGACAGACCGGTGAAAGCGGGAGGAGGTCAGGATCCCGCCGGCGCTGTTGGTGAACACGAGAGCATCCGGGGCGCGTCCTCGGGTGCGGTCGGCCAGCGCTTCGGCGAGGTCAGCGGGGATGCTGATCAGCCGGGATGACCGCCGGGTCTTCGGAGTGCCCAGGGTGACGGTGCCGTTGGGGCCCCGTTTGAAGGCCTGCCAGACGTGGATCACGGATCGGTCCCCGTTGAGGCGCAGGTCCTTCACCCGGAGTGCGGTGGCCTCGCCCCATCGCATGCCCGTAGCGGTCAGCGTCCAGATCAGCAACGCATACTTGCGGGGCGTGACCCTCTCCCGGAGTGCTTTGAGCTGGTCGACGGTCAGGAGCACCGGCTCCCGGTCGGGGAGGTCGATGTCCTTGCCCAAGGCGCCCTCGGCGGGGTTGGCGGTGAGCTTCCCCTCGCGGGCCTGAGTGCGGTAGGCGGCGGAGACGATGGCGACCAGGTTGGCCCGGGTCTTCCAGGATGCGGGGTCACCGGACTTGGTGGTGATGCCGTCGAGCCAACCCCGGACGTCCTTCTGGACGACGTCCTCAGCGGCGGTGGTAGCCAGCTGGGTGCCTTCCAGGTGGCGTTCCATGAGGCGACGGTAGTTGCCTCGGGTGCCCTCGGTGATGCCGCGCAGCTCGGTGAGGTGGTGCTCCACGATGTCGGCGACGGTGGGGGCTCGCCGATCGGCCGCCTTCTTCGCCTGGGTGGCGAGCGCGAGGCTGTTGCCGTTGGCGTCGAGGAAGTCCTTGAGGTCCTGGGCGCGCTGCAGGTTGGCAAAGGTGCGGGACTTGAAGCCGTGGTCGGGGTCGCGCCACTTCACGGTGTGTGCAGCGGTCCCGTCCTTGCGTGTGCGAGTGCGGATGGTGGCCATGGCCCATGAGCGTAGGCGCGACCGGTGACATCTCGCCCACAAATCCGGGTTTCTCGCCCACAAAGCGAAGGTCCCTGACCAGAAATCCCTGGTCAGGGGCCTGCGGGAGAGCGGAGCGCGTGGGATTCGAACCCGTGTTCTACTCGGAAATTTACAACGTTGCCATCCGCGTCATGACAGGGAAGTAGCCGCCTCGTCCACGATGCCAACCACTATGGCATCTGGTGCGGTATTTGGCTGTATTTGGCAAATCGCATCCCCTCAGGGGATACGCTCAGCGTTCTCAAAGTCGCCCCGCTCAATCTCCCAATCGACGTAATGCGTCGCGCCCCGGTAGGTGAGAGTCCCGTCCACGTCCGGCACATCGAAAACATAGACGCGCTCGCGGGACTCACCGGACCTAACCGGATCAGTGACCCCATTGATGTAGTCCATACACTGCCACGTCTCATAGTCCGCGATCTGCACATCCGAACCACCCCACCGGAAATCACCGTCCGAGATGTGCAGCTCATCGTCCCCGTCTGCTTCCAACAGGAACGTCGCGTACACGATGAACCCGTGCGTGGAATAGGACACCTCATCGTCATACATGTAGCAGCCGTCACCCGCCGACAACTCCGTCAGCGTCACCGTGCCAACGTAGTCGCCGATGCCCTCAAAGACGCCCTGATCCAACTCCACCGGCTCACCGATCCGAGCCGTCACATCACCAGTCATGCGCCCGGTGAATTCCCGGTCCTCCAGGATCGGGTCATCCGAGAAGTCACGGTCCTTCGCCGCGACACCCTCGTCGTCGTCCTCGTCTTCCGATTCGGTCTCCGCTGCCTCGTCCTCGACGGCCTGTTCAACCTCCGTGGCATCCACTGCCTCGGTGTCCCCCGGTTCCGACGCGTCAGGCTCAGTATCAGCCCCGCACCCGGCCATCAGTAGCAGTGCAGCAGCGCTAGCACCGCTGATAGCAGTTCCCCTCATGGTGTCTCCCTCATCTAAGGTGCGTAGCCGCACATGGTGTAGTCGCCGTACATCTGGTGCGCCACCGCGACCAGGCGCGGGTGCACCAGCAGCTCTTCTGCGAGCGCTGGGATGGAGTCAGCCTGGCTCGTCGCCCACGCCCAGGCGGACGGCGGGATCAGCAGCCGTGCCGCGTATAGGTCAGCCTGCCGCTCGTCCTTCGGCCCATCACCTGTGTGCCGGTGATAGGCGTGTCCAAGTTCGTGCGCCAGGGTGGACCGCCGCTGTATGAGGCCCATTCCGGCGAGCAGAGTGATCGTGTGCGTCCGGTCGTCATACCGGCCCCACCTGCTCAGGCCCTCCACGTAGCGAATTTCGTCTACCCCTAGCACCTCTGCGTGATGGTGTAGGTCCATGAATCCACGGTACGGGCCGGGTGTGACAGGACGCTACAGCGCCTGCTCTTCCCAGTCCCGGTGGGCATCGTCTCGCCGCTTTTCGTGCGCCGCCCTGCCGTACATCCACTTCTCGCGGACCTCAACCTCGTGCTCGTCTTCGTGTTCATCGTCCTGCGCCGACCCGTGGTCGGCCTGTGTCTTGGAGGCGGAACGTGGCTCATCGTCCCCCACCGCCTTTCTGTTGCCCTCCGCCAGTAGACGGATGATGTCTTCAACTGCCTGCCGCTGCGGAGGCGTAAGTGTCTCCGCGTCGGCCTGACGTTCTTCGGATAGATGGAACTCCCCCACAGCGGGGGCCTTCCCTGCCGCCTGGCGAACTTCCGATAGAGGACGACGAAGCCCGTCAGCGATCTTCCTCAGGTTGCCGCTCGAAGGCGTAACACCCTTGTTCAGATACACGCTGATGTCTTTGTCCCTCAGCCCGGTAGCTCTCGCCAGGTCTGCTTGAGTCCAGCCGCGTTCGTCCATCGCTGCTCTGAGGTACTGGTCGAACGTGTTCATGGCTCAATGCTCCATCCGGTGTGCAAGTAGGGCAACTGGCGGCGTTTCCAGTGGTGGCGGCTGACTGGAAAGTAACTACACGCCTGTAATTTCCAGGAATGCCGCACCAGTAGGGAAATTTACCAGCAGGGGTGTTGCCACCTCCTGGAAAGTCGTGTTACTGTTTACCCGTAAGCAGGAACAACAGCCAGGAGGAAGGAGCGGGGCATGAGCAACGACGGCGCGGTTCGGATGCGGATCAACAAGCGGGCCTTCGAGCAGTACTACTCGCTAGCGCTCAAGAAGCACGGGTCGCAGCGCCGAGTCGCGGAGGCCGTGGGTGTGACCCACACGCTCATCGGGCAGATCATCAACCAGCGGAACAAGACCCACGTGAACCTGACAACGGCGGTACGCTTCGAGGAGGTATTCGGGGCACCTAGCCAGATCATTTTCATGCCCGAGGTCTTCCCCGTTACGGGTAAGCAGGAAGCGAGGGCGGCATGAGTGGTGACCTCAGCGTCGCGGACGTGATGAAAGAGCTGAAGGTCAGCCGGTGGACCGTCTACAGGTGGATCGCAGACAAGACCCTCGACGCCTACAAGCTCCCACACAGGACAGGCGACAAGGCATCAGAGCGGCGAGCAGAGTGGCGCATCCCCGAGACAGAGATAGAACGCATCAAGCAAGGGCAAGCGCGGGGCAAGACCTTCGACCGTAAGAGATATCAGAAGGCCACCCGCCCCGCCGCCTGAACCGCCCAGCATTACCCGACCGGAGAACTTTGGTGCTCCACCGGTCAGCACCCCGGACTCCCCAAGGGAGACGGTCAAAAGGGAGAGGACTGTCCGCATGGCATCGATTCTCGCGCCGCCCGAGTGGGAGCGGCTTGAAGACATTGCAGAGGTTCAGCAGGACGCACGCGAGCAGGGATCAAAGCTGGACGCGGTTGCGCATTTCGCTGAGCACTTCCCGCATCTGCCGTCCGATTGGGTGGCACGTCATCTGGACATGCTTCTGGGCATGGACCCGGAGCAGTTGGTGTCGGTGATCGGGTACCCGGACCCGACTGGTGAGCGGGCGGCGAGGAACGCGGACAGGGAGAGGGAGTGGTGATGATCATGCGCTGGCATGTGAAGAAGATTGGTGGCGGCTGGTGGGCTATTGGCTGCTATGCGAAACGCTTTGATTCGTGGGAGGACGCTATCGAGTGGACGCGCCTGTTCCACGGGACGGAGCCAACAGCATGAGCGACGACAGGTACTACCGCTGCTGGTCGTGCGGCAGGCGTGAGCGCCTGAATGAGGGCGAGGACTGCTACGACTGCCGACAGAAGGAGCGCACATGACACGCGCCCTCATCATCTGGTGGCCCCTAGCAATTGCTGGGGGCCTTTTCGTTGCCCTCAACCACCACGACCCGCACCTGTTCCTGATCGGCTGGACCGTACTCACCATCGGGGCACTCGGCATCATCGCAGAACACACAGAGAAGGAGAGAACATGAGTATCAACACTGAGCACGCGCGGGACATCGGCAAGCAAGTGATGGAGTTCGCGGAAGCGCTCGACAACCTGCACGAGGACATCAAACGCATCAAGAAGGAGCGCGACGAGGCCCGCATTGACCACGAACACATCGCCTCGCGGTACGAAGTGACCATCGAGCAGGTGGACCGTCTAGTCAAGGAGCGCGACGAGGCCCACGCCGCCGCCTCTCGCTGGAACCTCCTGGTCGAGCACCACGGCATGGACCTGAATGAGGCCGAGCCGGAGGACTTCTCGCCGGTCGCCACCGTTCCCCGTGTGATCACCCCGGACGAACTGCGAGAAGGGCAGGTAGTGGCAGCCAAGGACGCCGCTGGCTCCTGGATGGTCCTAAGGCCGAAGGGCAGTGCCCTGGTCACTGATAGCGGCGCAATGGCGTTGACGGTGGGTATGGCCCGGTGCATTGTCCTCCTGGCTGACGCGCTTACTGACCCTGAGCCGGAGCCGTGGGAGCCGGACGAGCCTTGCGTCGGCATCGTCACCCACTTCAACGGCGGTGCGAGGCTCGACTTCCCGACCGAGGCGTGGTTCGACGGTGGGTACTGGCTTCGCGTGGACGGTCGAAACTGGCCGGACGAGAGGGATGTCGCACTTCCCTCCGAGGTCACCGTCACCCGCGCCAAGGTGGTGCCCGACGATGAGTGAGCACACGCCGAGCGAGAAGGATGTGAGGTCGTATTACGTCGGGCAACGCTTCCAGAACGCGACGTATGCCGGGAAACGCTCACCGTCAATCGTTGAGCGCTATGCCGAGTTTGACCGCTGGCTTGCCGCCGTGGTCCGTGATGCCAAGGTCGCTGCGCTCAGGGAAGCGGCGGAGGGCATTAATGGGGAGGCCCGTCTCCTCCAGTGCCCGCGCCCAGAGACCCGCGCACAAAGCTGGCTCCTGGACCGCGCCGACCAGATTGAGACCGAGAGGAACAAAAATGCCTGAGTACACAGTGATCTACGAAGGAACCGTCCGCGAGCAATATCTCGTGGAGGCTGACTCCGAGGAAGAAGCCCGCGAGAAGTGGTCCGACAATCCCCCGATGAGTAGCGAGATGATCGACGGCGAAGTGACAGAGGTGATCCGTGAAGATGCCGACTGATCTGAACGCCTTCTTGAAGCCGATCCGGGACGCGGCGGAGGAGCGATACCCGATAAACGGGTCGCACGACTGCGCTACGTCCCTGGTGATCAAGGACTATCAACGCGCCTTCCTCGCTGGTGCCCGTCACGCACTCACGGAGCCGATCATCCTCCGCACGGCGGAGGAGCTGTACGCGTTGCCCGTGGGGTCGATCGTGGGGCACATCAGCATCGGCAGGCTCTACGTGCAGACCGCAGGCAAGGGCTGGCACAGCTTGACGCATGACTACGCGCTCACCCCAGCCTCACTGGTCGCGACGGCCCCCGTCGAGCTGATCCGCTTGCCGAGGGAGGAAGCATGACTGACCAGGTGATCACCGCCGACCAGATCGAGAAGGCAGCGTGGGCTATCTACTGCAAGGTGCATTCCTTACCCCAGAGCCTCCCCGTCGATTGGCCGTCGTGGCGCGACCCGGAGAAGTACCGAGATGAGGCCCGCGCCGCATTCCGCGCCGCCGGGTTCCGAATCGAAGGAGACGAGACATGAGGGTCACTGACCTAGAAGAGTTTGCCGAGTCCGAAATCATGCAGCCCTACTGGCCCGGACACCCGGACCACCAGAAGCCAGAGGGCCGCGACTACGAGAGCTATCGGGAAATGCTCACTCGCACGGGACAGCGCCGATACAGCCTGGAGCGAGTCACCGACGAGCTGCGCAAGCACGAAGACAGTGAATGGTTCCGGATGGTGATCAACCGCCTCGGGTGCATTGGCATCGTATTCCCGGCCTACGTACAACATCCCCTCGTTAGCGACATGCGGAGATACCTCGACCGATGGAGGAGCGAGAAAAATGACTGACCAGATCACTGCCGAGCAGATCGAGAAGGCGGCGGAGGCGGCCATTCCGTGGCTGGAGGATGAGCTGTGCGCATACCCGCACGACTACCACCCAAGAGCGGTCGAGTACGCGAGGGAACACGTGTCCATGATTTTCCGCGCTGTCGGGTTCCGAATCGAAGGAGACGAGACATGAGCGACATCTACATCCAGGCCACGTTGACCCGGACGGCGGTGAACTGCGGCGACCACGCCCAAGACATGCACTCCGCGATCCCTGTCACTGAGGACACCACGCTGGGAGAGCTGGTGAGCGCAGGACTTGCCACCGTATTCGACTCGCCCTCACGTGGACGAGAGGTGGACGTGGAGGCAGAGAACTACATCACGATCCGAGTAGCGAGGTCCCGCGATGACTGACCCGATCATTGCCCGTCTGGACCGGGTGAAGGCCCTCACGGACGCGGCAACAGATGGACCGTGGGAGGCAAGAGAAGGGGACTACGGGCACGAGGTCATAGCGGATGACCCGGAGCCGGGAGACCTGGTTATAGCCCATGAGGTGACCCAGGGGCACGATGACGGCCAGTTCGACGCGGAGTTCATCGCCGCTATGCGTACCGATGCCGTGTGGATGGAGGCCGTGATCCGGGCTGTGATGGAGGCCGCCGACGAGATGGACCGCAACGCGCAGAGGCTGTTCATGACCAGCCTGCCGGGGTCGCCTGGCTACGACATGGGATTGGTGTCTCAAGCCGGAGCCGAGCGCATCCGCAAAGCCGTGCAGGACGCGATGGGAGGGGCGGGATGAGTATTTTCAGCGATAAGGGCGGCGTCATTCCCGAAATTAAGAGGGATGGAATCATGTACGCGCTTTCGGTCGTGATCCACGGTCGAGAGACGCGGCATGGCACTGAATGCGTCGATTGTGAGACAACCTTCACCGACCCTAGTGTGGCGCGCCGACATCAAGCGCTCACGGAGCACCTATGCCCGAGACAGAAGTGGCGGCGACTGCCGCCGAACTGACCGACTAGACCACACGCGCACACGCAAGCCCTCGCCGATCTGGTGGGGGCTTAGTTGTGCCCTGAAAGGAGAGACGAATGAAGGAGCCTGGACTTTACCCGGATGTGCCGCCGCATGAGTACCACGTGAACGACGGCAGCTTGTCGTCCACTATGGCGAAGATGATCCTGCGTTCACCCGCTCATTTGCGCACCTACTTGGACGGCGATCGCAAGACCACGCCCGCGATGGAGTTCGGCACAGCGGTTCACAGCATGGTGCTAGAGGCGGGCGAGGGTGTCGTCCTGGTGCACGCAGACTCGTGGCGCACTAAGGCGGCGAAAGCGGAGAAGGACGCTATCGAGGCTGAGGGCATGGTGCCGCTGCTGGCCGCTGATTACACGAGGGCGGAGGACATTGCTCGCGCGGTTCATGCTCACCCTGTGGCGGGTCCGTTGTTGCGGGGTGCTGATACTGAGGTGTCGGCTTATGGGCGGCATGGTTCGGGGGTGACGTTGCGTGGCCGGTTTGATGCGGTGAAGTCCGGCGTGTTGATCGACTTGAAGACGGCCATGAGCGCTGACCCTCGTGAGTTTCACCGCACCGCCGCGAGCCTGGGCTACCACATTCAAGCGGCCCACTACAGCGTCCTGTACGAGCTGGCAACCGGTAATCGACCATCCGACTTCCTGTTCATCCTGGCCGAGAAAGAGCGACCACACGCGGTATCCGTGGTCAGGCTCGAACCGGCGTTCATGGACATTGGCCGGGCGCGGGTCGAAGAAGCCGTGCAGCTCTACCACCGGGCACAGCAGACCGGCGAATGGCCCGCATACCCCAGCCACATCCACGACATCGAGCCGCCCATGTGGCTCATGAGCCAAGACGAAGAGGAATTCGAGTTGACACTATGACAAGGATCATCCACACATCAGGGAGCGATCACATCAGCGCTGACCTGTTTGCAGACGGGCCAGACACGTTCACCATCACGGGCGTCACGGAGACGACGCTAGAGGGCGAGAAGAAGCGTCATGCTGTGCAGCTTGCTGAGACGCAGGGTAAGACTTGGGTGCCAGCACTGACTGTCCTGAAGGCGCTGGCGGTCGTTTGGTCCCGCGAGACGAGCAACTGGGTGGGTCAGAAGGTGACCCTGTACCGGGATGAGTCGGTTCGTTTCGGGAAGGAGGCTGTAGGGGGCATCAGGGTCTCGCATATTACGGGGATCAGTGAGCCGCAGACGGTGGAGGTTAGGGGTGCGATGAATCGCCGCGTGTCGTACACGTTCCAGCCGCTCACCGTGTCGCCGCGTGTCACTGAGGAGCAGTGGTCGCGTATCACGGCGGCGGCGGGTGATGTTGACCTGCCCGCGTTGGCCGCTCGTGTTGCTGGCCGCACGTTGTCGTCCCCGTTCGACCTCACGCAGGACGAAGCAGAACAGATCATGAACGAACTGGAAGGAAGCGCTGATGAGTGAGCGGTCAGCTACAGAAGATGAGACGGATACGATTCGGGCGTGCGCTACGACTGTCAACATGAGGGTTAGTGACGAGGTGTTCAATGAATGGCTTAACCGAGTCATGGCAGAGGTGTGGGACGCATGCAACGATGCCGTGGCGTATTGGGCGGGTGCTGAGCTGCCTGACAAGCTGAACCCGTACCGGAAATGGAGGACTGATGATGAGTGAAGTTGATGATGTGCCGCTCCCGTATCACGCGGCGGCGCAGGTCCGAGCATTGGACAAGTACCACCCCGGCAATGATGTGAAGGCTTACAACGCCTACGTCTCGGGTTTTCTTTCTGGTGCCCGACTCGCGCTCTCGGAGCCGATCAATGCGGAACAGATCGAGAAGGCGACTGAGGCTCATATCCCTTGGGAGACAGATGAGTACAACTCGTACCCGGACGGATACCACCCGAGGGCCGTAAGGCACGCACGGGACTACGTAACTATGCTGTTCCGCTCCGCAGGGCTCAGGGTAGAGGAGGGCGACGAATGGCCGACATCTTGAAGCCGCTCCGAGACGCGGCGTTCGAAACGCGGCATGACCGATTCGACGCGGGCTTCATGGGGTGGGGGAATGAGAGTGATGCCTATGATGACGGCTTCCTCGCTGGTGCCCGTCACGCGCTCGCCCACCCCATCATCCTCCGCACACCGGAGGAACTGGACGCGCTGCCGGAGGGGTCCGTGGTGCTGGACAGGGGAGGGACGGCATTCTTCAAGGAAGTGACGGGCGCTTGGTGGAATCGACCCGTGTATCGGTTCTCTGAAGAACTGATCGAGCAGTCTGGATCGGTCCAGCTGATCGAGTTGCCGCGAGGCGAGGAGGCCGAATGAGTGACCAGGAAATGGAAGCTTTGGAGAAGATTGAAGACGCCCTCAAGTCAGGCGACCTTGAGGATGTGCTCGCCGCGTTCCGCGTCGCAGTGGTCCGTGTCGAGGAGGAATGATGCACTACGACCCGGACCACTGCGGAAGGTGGATTGAGGTAGCGCCGGACACCTGGTTCCCCGACACGCTATTGGTTGCAGGAACCGTTGAGGGGTGTGAAGTAAGCGCATGGTACGCGCTGGACGTTAGCCGCCTTCGGTACTCGATATTCGCCCTCCAACTGAGAGCTGAGCCAGACTGCGATGAGATTGACGCGGCGATGCTACGGAGGCTTTCACTCACTGGCTTCCTTGACATGGCGTGGACTATTGCCCGCTCATCGGCAGGTGTACCGCAGGGTGACTTGTGGCCGGGCGGGTTGAGCGCCCCTGATGCGGCCTATCACCCGACGCTGGTAGAGGCTGCTCGGATTTACGCACGGGAAGCGCTTAGCGGCCACCGTCCGGCTAAGGGTGTCCGGGAGCAGATGGGGGTGTCCGCTTCCACGGCGGGTTACTGGATCAGGCGAGCAAAGGATCGCGGATTCCTGATAGTGGAGGGCGATGAATCAATCGACAAGGAGACTGAGTGACAGACGTTGTTGTTTACAGCAAGCCGCAGTGTGTGCAGTGTACGGCGACGTATCGTGCGCTGGATAAGGCGGGCATCACATATGAGGTGGTGGACATCATGCAAGACGACGAAGCGTACGCATACGTCCAGTCGCTGGGCGTGATGCAAGCGCCCGTCGTCGTGGCTGGCGATGAGCACTGGTCCGGCTTCCGACCAGACCTGATAGCCCAGCTCACACCACCAGACACAGCCGCATAACCAAGACACAGAACCACAAGGCACCACCCGAACAGGGGCGGTGCCTTTTCTTATGCCCAAACACCAAGGAGAACAGCGCATGGCAACCACCACGTTCACGGGTCGCGTCACGATGGACCCCGAAATCAAGTACGGCCCGTCAGGCAAGGCGGTCCTCGGACTCAACGTCGCTGAGAACCACCGCCGCAAGAACCCTCAAACCGAGCAGTGGGAAGACTCCGGCACCACATGGCGCAGGGTCACACTGTTTGGCCCGCACGCCGAGAACGCCGCCGACCAGCTCACCAAGGGGTCACTCATCACGGTGACGGGCCGTGAGCAGACCCGCGAGTACACGAAGCAGGACGGCACGCCCGGTAGCTCGTTGGAGGTGCTGGCGGATGAGGTTGGTGTGGTGATCCCACGTTGGGCTCCCCGCGATAACGCGCCTGCCCCTGTCCCGGCTGCGGCACCTGCTGGGGGTGGTTGGGGTGAAGCGCCCGCGCCTAGTGGTTGGGGTGGCGCACCGTCTGGACAGTGGGACACCCCGGACTCAAGCCCCACGGCTTTCTGACCCCGCCACCCGTCATCGTCGCCCCGTCCACCCTCACACGGTGGGCGGGGCGTCCGAATGTACCCCACACAGGGCACAAAAGGAGGCCCCATGCCACCCCGATTCATCACAGGCACACCATGCCAATACTGCGAATCCCCAATGCGGGCACGGAGACAACCACCACTAGAAGGACACCGCACGCACCGAGGACAGGGCCTCTGCTCCGAGTGCTACAAGACCCGCCGGGAGCCCGGCACACGACGGATAGACGACCCATTCTCGCCGTGGCGGCTACACCAACCATACGAACCACCCACACTCGGCCACCCTGACCCGCTCGTCGCAGAAGACGCGAGGGCACTCCGCGACTGGATACACAGCCGCCGCGCTCGTGGCGTCCCAGCGTGGGGACTCGAACACGAAGAAGGTGCACTATGAGACGACTTGAACCCATGACCCCGTGCGTGTCATGCGGGCACCCACTCCGGCCCGCCAACACAACTGCCACCGAGTGGCCAGGGACGCGGGGGCATCACGGGCGCACCCTTTGCCGGGTGTGCTCAAACGAGGGCCACCCAGGCGAGCCAAGGCATAGGACCTTGGAGCCGGGCGCAACGTGTGCCGACTGTTTTCGACTGATCCGCCCGGAAAAGGCTGACCGTAATGAGTGGCCGGGGACGGTGCTGCACAAGCGCGACGGCCTGTGCTGGAGATGCAGCAATGCCCGGTCGAACTGCCCGGACCTGCGCCTACAGGTCGATCACCCTGACCCGGAGGTGCGAAAAATGGCGCTGGATACGCGGGCTTGGCTTAACGCTAATTGGAGAAAGGCGGCGGCATGAGTAAGTCGTTCTTGTGTGGTCCGCGTATTGGCCGCATTCATGATAAGTGCATTTCTGAGTTCACCTGCTACGACATCAAACATGTTTGCAGGTGCGAACACGATGAGGTGAGGACAGGATGACCTACAACAAAACATACGCCGTGTCCGCGCTGGTGCACCTGGCCGGAGACCTGGCAGAGGAACACGAATCCGCGCTGGTGCTGCTCAGGGCCAAGCGGGCGTACGCCGGGGAGACATGGAGGACGGGAGAAGAGCGGCGCATGACCCGCTACCAGATGGAGGAAGGCGTCATGCAACTGCCCAATAGGACAGCACTCATGCACGCCGCATACCAGTACATCCACGAGCGCGGCATCTACGGGGCACAGGTCGCCGAAACACTACTCAGCGACGACGCCCCACCAACCAACGACCAGAACCTACGAGTCATCGCCGCCCTCGAACAGGTCTACAAAATCCTATGGCCACAACACCCAGAGGTTGAATTCAACATCACAACCTTCATGGAAGAGGAGGACGCCGCATGAGCGACGCACTCAAAGCACTCGAAGCACACGCCCAAGCAGCACACCCAGACGGACTGCTGCAAGCAGCACTAGACAAGCTGTCCACGGAGGAAGGGCCAGCCACAGCCGAACGGTACGCAACCGAAATCCTCACGGGCGGAGTCCCACAGCCAACCATAGCCCGACTGCTCACCGAGCACACCGGGCTTCAGGTGCGCCGCCACCACGTGCGCGACTGGAAACAGCGCCAGGCCGAGAAGGAGAACCACGGATGAGCGACGCACTTAAGGCTCTAGAGAAGATCAAGGCGGAGAAGACCGGACGACCAGGACGGGTGCTCACCATCGACATCGAACGCCTACCCGGCCAGGCGTACGTGTGGGAGCCAAAGACCCGGTACATCTCTCCCCGGAACTTCATCGAGTGGCCGCGCATGGTCTGTTTCGCCGCACGCTGGTACGGACAGTCACGGGTCATCTTCGAGGCCGAGTGGAAAGACCGTACACGGATGATTGAGCGGGCGTGGGAGCTGTACGACGAGGCTGACGCCGTAGTCACGTTCAATGGAATCCGCTTTGACAATAAGCATTTGCGTACCGACTGGTTGGAGGCCGGTTACGGGAAGCCGCGACCATGGAAAGACATTGACCTGTTTCAGCAGGTGAAGCAGTTCGGGTACGAGTCCAAGTCGCTCGACACTGTAACCCGGCGGCTTGGACGACCAGGTAAGGAGACCCACTACGACCTCGAAACCACACTCCAGGCTGTGGCGGGCAACCGGCAGGCGCAGAAGGAGTTGCGCACCTACAACGTGGGCGACATCGAACTCACCGAGTGGCTTTATGACCGGCTCACACCGTGGCTCAACGGGCACCCGCACCTGGGGTCCACCGATGAGCCGTCCTGTAACTCCTGCGGCTCCAAGAAGCTCACGAAGCAGCCGACACGATACCGGGCGGTACTGCTCGACTACGCCCTGTACCGGTGCGACACCTGCTCCAACCTCGTCCGGTCATCATGGCGCGAATCCAGGCTAGCCAACACACAAGGCGTCCGATCCTGACCAGCCCCACCACACGAGCACGCACGGGCCACTCCATACGGGGTGGCCTTACTCATGCTCACACAGAGAGGAGGAAGGCATGGTCATCCAGCCATTCGAGCCACGCGAGCTAGAGCTTGCAATGTCGCGCGCCTGGATCGCAGCAAACCTGTACCTGTACGCACGCGACCTGTCCGACGACGGGCGGCAACAGCTCGTGAAGTGGTGGAACCTCGGCACTGACCACGGCATGGACGCCGAAGAACTCTGCCAAATCATCATCGACAGCAGGAAGGAGGAGCGGGCCTAGTGCGCATCCGAAGCATCAAACCTGAGTTCTGGCGGTCCCCAGACATCCGGCAGCTCGACTGGGACGACCGGCTGCTGTTCATCGGCTTGTGGTCCTACGTGGATGACAACGGGGTGGGCCGGGATGACGTGCCCAGCATCATTGGAGACCTGTTCGCCGGGGACATGTTCGAGAACCCTCGCGAGACAGTCGCGAGAGTGTCGCGAGGGTTGCAGAACCTTTCCGAAGCTGGCCGAATCGCCCGATACCCCACCGAAAAGGGCGATTGCCTGTACATCGTCAACTGGAACAAGCACCAGCGCATCGACAAGCCGAACAAGGCGCGGCTGGACGCTCCACCCCCGGAATTGCAGGCATCGGGCGGGGATTCGCGAGGGTGTCGCGAGGGTGTCGCGAGGGTCCAGGAAATCCCAGCGCCTGGAACAGGGGAACAGGGGAACAGGGGAACAGGGGAAGAAACCCTTTCGCGCACCGGCTCCGCCGTCGCGCACATGACTGAACCCGACACCTTCGACCAGTTCTGGAACACCTACCCCAGAAAGGCAGACAAGAAGAAAGCCCGCACCGCCTACAAGGCGGCACTCAAGCGCGCCGACCCAGACACCATCCTGCGAGGCGCGCAGGCGTACGCGGACGACCCGAACCGGGACGACGCCTACACCAAATACCCCGCGTCATGGCTCAACGCCGACGCCTGGGATAACGACCCGCTACCAGCGAGGGGGCAGACCAGTAACGCACAAGACAGGCGGGCACACCAGATCGTTGACCTCGTAGCCCGCAACATGCCTGGCATGGATGACGACGGAAGGAGACAGATCGGCACATGAACAACCCCACACCAGACATCAACCTCAACAACATCCCGAGAGACGACCGGATCGAACGCCACCACGCCGCAATGCTCGTCGGCTACTGCTCATCCATCGACGCCCGAGTGCAGCCCACCACAGCGAACACCGACCTCTGGTACGACGCCTTGGCCGGGGCACCATTCGGCATCATCCACGACACCATCAAAGCCTGGCACCTCGTCTACCGGAACAAGGAATACCGGCCAGTGATCGACCCGGCCACGATCCGCAAGGAAGCTAAACAGCAGATCGAGGTCGAGCAGCTGAGGCATCATGCGCTGACTCGTGGCCCGACCCCAACACGGGCTCCACGACGAATGCCGAAACGCACCCTCCGACGATTCCAAGCGAAGGGATACCTGACCGACCGGAACCCCAACGACTACCCAGACACCTAAGCCCCGGACCAAACGGCCGGGGCTTTCTCATGCCCGAAGGAGAACCACATGCACGCCAACCCGCCGAAGCCGCCCATTACTGCGGTCACCATCGCACCAATCGGGACAGGACACCCAACCATCTACGGCTGCAAGCTCGTGGACATCGACGCCATGACCGACGACTGGCGGTCCGTCCGCATGGAACAAGTCACCGAAATCGACGGCAAGCCTGTGCCCGAACGTGACGCGCTCATCCCCGTGAACATCACCACCCACGAAATCACCATTCTCTAGGAGAACCACGCATGCCCATCACCGAGGATCAGCGGCTCCAACTCCGCCAGCTGCACCACGAAGACGTCATCCACACATCAAGCCTTGAGAAGGCCCGCCAAGCCGCCCTATTCGATGGACGCATCACAGGGTGGTCCGACACCCCAGAGGCCCACCACATTGCCGGACTCGCGAGGGAATCGCGCCGCCGCTTCTACGCCCTCGTAGACCAACTCGCCAAGGAGGCCCCATGAGCGTCTACTACCAAGACGACCAGGTGACCCTGTACCACGGGGACTGCCTTACCGAGCACCGCGAATGGCTCGACGCCGACGTGCTGGTCACTGACCCGCCATACGGGATCAACTACACATCAGGTGCTCGCCGTGAGCGTCTGGCGCGGTCGATCATCGGAGACAAAGACACCAGCGCACGAGACCACGTCCTCGACGCCTGGGGCGACCGACCCTCCGTCACGTTCGGCACCTGGAGAATCCCTCGCCCAGCGAGCACCCGCGCCCTGCTCGTATGGGATACCAAGGGGGCGCTGGGTATGGGTGCACTCGACCTGCCTTGGAAACCCGCGCACCAGGAGATCTACATCGCTGGGAACGGATTCGGGGGACGCAGAACCACAGACGTGCTCAGCATCGCGCCGGTTCAGTCCACTGCCCGCAACGGGAGAAACCACCCCCACGAGAAGCCCTTGTCGCTGATGCAGGCCCTTCTCATGAAGTGCCCGCCCGGCACTGTAGCCGACCCGTTCGCAGGCTCCGGGGCAACCCTCATCGCGGCCCGGAATCTCGGCCGCCGCGCTATTGGGGTCGAGCTGGAAGAACGCTACTGCGAAATCATCGCGACGAGGCTCAGCCAAGGCGTATTCGACCTCACCTCACTCTGACCCTGAAGGAGACCCCATGACGACCCGGATCATCACCCAGGACCGGCGCGACCTCATCTGGAAACACGTGTGCGCATACGGTCTCGCCATGCAGCGAGCGGGTCACAGGGCGGCGATGCGGCAAGACCCAGAACCAGCCTGGGACGAAGGAGAAGCACACCTCGCCCTCATCCAACAACTCATCGACCCCACCAGCAAGGAGGACCAAACGTGAGCAGCACAGAACAGAAGCTCGAACAGGCCCGCGAACGAAACCGCGTCGCCCAGGACCGAGCTGACTACCTCTACCGGCACACCGGAGTCCCCGACGACCCCGGCGCAGTGTCCGGCATCCGACGCAAGAGCACACCCCGCCAGGTCGCACGATCCGCCGCGCTGACTGACCGTGCGTTGGATGCGTACAAGGAAGCCGAGCGCACCCGGAAGGCGGTCGAGCGGCTGGAAGCAAAGCTGCGCCACGAGCAGAAGGAGGCAGAGGCCAACGCGGCCGCCACGGTGGACCTCGCCCGGCTCAAGCCCGGCGACCTCATCCGATACCGCAGTCACGGTCACAGCGTCGGCAACTGGCTCCGCGTCAAACGCGTCAACCGGACCACCGTCACCTGCCAGGAATCCGGCCCCGGCATGGACCCGCCCCGCATCCCCCACGACCGCATCGTAGAAACCCGCCACCAGGAGGACACGTGATGACTGAGGCACAGCTCGAACAACTCCGCCGGTTGCAAGAACGATTCGCGGACTGCTCACCCGAAGCCCGCGCCCGACTCGCAAGATGCATCCACGCACTCGAACAGGAAGAGACCCACGATGAGTGAGCAGCCAGACCACGGCGGCGCGATTGCCCTCGGCACCATCAGCATCAGCTACGCAATCGACCCAGACGGACAACCAGACGTAGGCATGAGCTTCGCTGAAGACCTGCCACTCGTCACACAGCTCGGAATGCTCGCACTCGCGAAAGACACCCTGCTCCGTGCTGACGAATGGGACGACGACTACGACGAAGAGGACGACGAATGATGACTGAGCCGCTGCATACTTTCTGGGTGCCGAAGCCAACCGACTGGCTCAACTCGAACAAACACATCCGCAACCACGGACACCGGAACGCGCTCGTGCACGCATGGAAGACAGCCGGGTGGAAGGCGGCGGATGGAGGGCCGCGATTCGCGCGTGCGCACATCGTCGTGCACCTCGTGAAGAACCCTGGCGGCGGACGGTGGGACCCAGGCAACTGGTATCCCTCCGCCAAGGCCGTCATTGACGGCATGGTGAAAGCCGGTCTACTGCCGGACGACGACCACCGTCACCTCATCGGACCAGACATGCGACACGGAGGGACCAGCGTCGATGACCCTGGCCTGAGAGTCGAAATCTGGCCCGCATAGCCGCTGTCCGCCATTCTCCCGGCCCAGCAACCCATGACGGTCCCCACGGACCACCGAACCCCACAAGCGCTCTGAGACACGCTCAGGGCGCTTTTCTAATGCCCGAAGGAGGACGCCGCTGCTCTGCCCACCATGCCAGAAAGCCCACGACGCCTGGCTCGAACCGCGACACCACCACATCAAGAACACCCTCCCCGCCGTCGGACGAATCAGCGTCTCCTCGATCCGAGACGCCGAAACAGCAAACTACCGCGAATGGCGCAACCGGGTGCGACGACAACTAGACCTCATCCGCGACACCTGCGAAAGGAACCACCAACCATGACCCCGAAGCTCATCCGGTGGGCGGTCGCGCTCATCGTCTTCACCGCAACAGTCGCCCCATGGATCACATGGCGAAGACACCCAGAACCACGACCAGCCTTCAACCGACAACGAGCACGCGCCGAACTCGCATCACACCGAACACCACGCAAGGAGAAACAACCATGACCCGTGAACCATTCAGCCCCCACCTGCCCAACCAGGACAAGCCCACCGCCACCGAAACAGCCGGAGCAATCACCTTCCTCACCGGGGCAGGACTCATCCCCATCAGCGCAATCAGCGGCATCCTCTGGGGATTCGGACTCGACCGATTCGGCCACATCGCCACATGGACATTCACCGGGGCAGTAGCAGCACTCACCATCGGCGGCATCACACTCGTCGCAGGAGGACGCAAACGATGATCAGCATCGTCACAGGAACCGCCGTCGGCATATATCTCGGCGTCGCGGCAATAATCCTCTTCTTCAGCGTCATCATCATCGTCACCGACGACGACCACCGCGACCCAGTAGTTCGAAACGCGTACCTCCTCCTCCGTGGAGGCTTCCTCGCCTGGCCCCTGTGGCTCGCCGGACTGCTTTCCCAGCGCCTACGCAAGATTCGAGAGGGGATGGATTCATGATCACTGACCCGTCGCCCGTGACCATTATCGCGTTCGCCGTCTGGATGCTGACCAGCTTCGTGTTCTTCGTCGCTCGATACGCGGGACGCCAGACGCTGGCCGACGTGTTCAGCGTCATCGCACTCTTCTCAGCCTGCATCGCGATACCGCTATGGCTCTACGAATGGATGGGGGCAATCACATGATCCACGGGACAAGCTTCTTCGCCTACATCGCCCACGGCATCCACCAGCTCGAAACCTACCTGGGCACACCCACAATCACCACACACGAACCCTGGCACGGATGGGACTGAACAAATGGGGCCGCTGACCGAGCACGAACACAAGCGCTTCTGGATGGGCAAACCCGTAGACGACAAAGAAACCAAGGAGGCAGTGCTCAGAGACAAGCCACCGGGCTACCTCATCGTGTGGCCGGACGGAACAGGAGAGTGGACATGACCATCCACCCGGAATTCGCGTTCGCCTACCTGGGGATCGTTGTCATGGCAACCCTGGTGGCGTGGGTTATCTACGCGCAAGAGATTCGACGCCTAAAGGACTGGGACCGGCAGTGCTGCTACCCCATCAGTTGCACGCCGTCTCGTCATCGGGACGCGGCACGGAAGGCACGCAAGACAGCGCTCTACGTCTGGATATGGCCCGCAGTCCTCGCGTTCATCATCGCCCGCAGCTTCTGGAACCTCATCACCGGGAAGGAACTCAACCAATGACCGACGACACCGGGCTCCCAGAACACCTCACCGGCTACTACGAAGGCGACCTGGCGGCAGTGCAGGAAGCCGCACGAGCCCGCCGCGAATGGCTCGAACAACAAACCCGCCAAGCAGCCCAAGACGGCACCTACTTCCGCACACCACAGGAGGACGGATGATCTGCACCTACCCAGGATGTGACCGCCCAACACAGGAATACCTCTGCCACGACTGCACCACCGGCCTCGCAGACGACATCAACCGCATCCCCGACCTCGTGCCCGTCCTGCAGCTCATCGTCACCGGCGAAGAGAAGCCCTTCACCCAACGCACAGCATCAGGCGGCGGAACGGGCAGCGGGGGAGGGCCACGCGAACCCATCAACATGAGCGCACTCTCACTGCTGCATAACTTCCAGATGGTAGAGCCCGCCACAACCTACGCCAGGCAGGCAGACGGAGCACGAGCCAAAGAACGCATCCACGCCTGGGTCGAAACAGCCGACCACATGGTCAACGGGGCCGACGAAGACAAACCCACACCCGACTACATCAACTACAGACTCCGCGACATCCACCCCATGCCCGTCCGACACCTCATCCCCTGGCTCCGCGAAAAAACCGGCATCAACCTCACCAAACAGAACATCAAAGACTGGGCCAGGCGAGGTAAACTCGACCGACACAACGACACCGGCCACCCCACCTACCACCCAGCCGACGTACTCCACGCCCACCACAACGACAGGAGGACCACATGACCGCAACAATCCTCAACCGTGACCTCTGCGTCGAGTACAGCGAATGGGCGCAACCCGGCGACATCATCGTCATACTCGCAGTCGAAGGCCGAGCGCACCACTCTTTCGCGATGTACTCGAACGACGACATGTGGACACAGATCGACCCTGAAGGCATCACAAAAGAAGGAGAACTTATGCGCCTTGAGCCGGAACAGGTCACCTCCTGGAGGCCCGCGCACATCAACACAGGAGTGCCCGTCGAGCTGTGGGCACAAAACCCCTGGGCCGCCTAGGAGCCTAACTTGAACCAACCAGACGAATTCATGTACATCATGATCTGCGCCGCAGCACTATTCCTGGGCATATACCTATCGCAACTGATAGGCGGGGAAGCCGAACTCCCCAAATGGTGCAAACCATTCGCGACGGCCTGGGACTGGATCGTAGAAAAAATCAGAACAATCACACCCACAGGCAGATAACCTGTGCTAAAATGGTAGCGATCGGTCGTATTTGGCGAACCCAAAAACGGAAGATCACCTAGCTGGCACTCGTCCTCCGGGACTGGGTGCCTTTTATTATGCCCGGAAACGGGCGCGCCGCACTGCGGGACAGACCGCGCCAGACGAAATCACCAAGCCGACACAACAGAACGGCACACGTCATGGAAGTGACCCCGGTGCAAATCCGGGGGCGGCGGCTGCTACAAGGGATGGTAGCTACCACGAGCGTCGGAACAAGGTCTCCGGCATTCATACATGGCACGCTCCCCGTCTCGCGTAAGTGACGAGGACTTGTCACAACTTCATAGCGCGGGCGCGCTCGAATTCCCGGACGCCCTAGGGCAACCGGCCAACGTGCCCGCGCCAACAACTTCATAGGCGCTCCACCGGCTGACACGTGAGCAGCCGGACACGCGGCGCAACAACTGAATCACGTCATGTACCGGTGCACACAGCACCCCAGGGCATGGCCTCAAGCCGCACGCTCAAATGGGACGCGCCATAGACCGCCCCCAAGCCTCTGCGGCTCACACCACGGTAGGGCAGTTAGGTAGCCCGCCAGGCGCATAACCTGGAGGTCGCCAGTTCGAATCTGGCCCGTGGAACCAACGGACTGTAGCGCAGCCTGGTCAGCGCACTCGCCTTGGGCGCGAGGGGCCGAAGGTTCGAATCCTTCCAGTCCGACCAACAATGAACATTCAAATATCATTTGATAGTTCACCACGGGAGGCAGCATGGACGACTTCTGGAAGAAGTTCGACATCGACAACGCACCCGTCCACGACACCGCCGCCGAACTCTCGCAAGCCAGCATCCAAGCACACCTGGAAACACGAGGCTTCAGCTACGACGAAGACGGCGCGCTCATGGTCAGTGAACAGGCCGTCGAAGCGTTCGTAGACGAATGGCGAGACGAACTCGAATGGCTCGCTGAGCGCTAGAAGGAGACGACGTGGGCAGGGACGAAGCGATGAAGGCGGCGGCTCACCATGCCGTGCGCGCCAAGAACGAGGTTCCCCGGAGCATTAAATCCCTCCGAAAGAACCTAGGGCAAAACCGATCAGAGGTGGCTCGCTGTCTCGGAATCGACGAGACCATGGTCGAGGACATCGAAGAAGGCGACTACGAGCTGCACTTAGGGGAGCTCGTAGAGATTGCTGTCGCCCTCCGCGCTCGACTCGATATCACCCTGGTGCCCATACACGACGCCGGATAGGACCCGTCATGTCCCGCTCTGAGAAGACCAGCCCCGCAGACGGATACACCACACGCGGCGACGCATAGGCATCACACTCACGCACCTGCTGGATGTGCCACAAAGGCACCCGGCCCAAACGCATGTACCGGTCGAAGCCGCGCCGCAGACAAGCCAAGCAGGACATCCGAAGGAGACTCAACGATGAGTGACGAAACCCTACGAGCAATCCTCTCCGAGCTGCGCGAACACAACCAACGCGAACGAAACCGCAAACAGCCTATGCCCGTCACCAACGTCTACAACAACACCGGGGAAACCGAGCTCGCATTCAACGCGAACCAGCTCGACAAGCTAGCAGACGAGACCAAGAAAGCCTGGGATCGAGCCAAACGACGCCAAGCGACACGGCGGGGCCGATGATTGACCCCGGAGAAACCAGCTGCCAAGCCGAACACTGCTGCAACGGGCGCGACTGCCAAGACGCTCCCAGCACTATCTACCCCGGACCCATCGTGATCAAGAACAACACGGGACACCCCGAACGCATCATCCGGCCCCAACCCCGACCCCAGACAAGGGAATGGGACCAGCCGGAGACGGACTAGCCCCTGGCATATCCGCACCCCACATGCGGAACCGCCCACCACCCCCACAAGACCGCCCACGCACTAGCCCGCCCCAAACACACCCCGTGTACAGGCGGACGACAGGCGAAGGGCAACACACGTCCGGCCGGTTACTCTCCTTCCCAGCCGGACCGCCGCCCAGCACGTCGCAGATTGAGCCACGCTCTCTCCGTGCTGGGCGGCACCACAAACACGCCCACCGGGAAACAACATGCCCACACACAAGCCCGGACAAACACCCCGCACAGCAACCACACAATGGAAAGCAACACGCCGCAAAGTCATCCGACGCGCACAACGGGACCACATCACCCAATGCCCCGAATGCGGTATCACACTCGACTACCACAACCACGGCAGACGGAACTCCGTACAGGTAGACCACATTCTGCCCGTCGCCCAAGGCGGCACCGACAGACTCACCAACCTGCGAGTCTGCTGCGCACGGTGCAACGCATCACTCGGCGCGAAACAAAAGCCGAAGAAGATGAACACAAAACAGTTTCCCGACTGGTCCGACGACGCCAACAACTGGTAGCAAACCACAAAACCCCAAGTCAGCGGGTCAAAATTTGCAAACAAGGGGTGGGTTTACCCCCCGTTTGCACCCGTAAAGCTCGCCCGGCGGCACTGAGCATCTATACTCACAGCTTTTTCCACAGGAGGTGGACGGCTTATGGCGGCAGAGCTAAAGGCTGTTGGCCCTGAAGATAGCGATTTCCGGCCCGTGGAGTCCGTGTCTGATGCGGTCGAGTTCGGGACCAGGCTGGATGAGCTGATCCAGATGCGTCGGGTCATTGCCCGTCGCCTGGACATTGAGGACACGTCGGCTCGTGACCTGGCGGCGTTGACTAAGCGGCTGGGTGATATCAGCAAGGAGATTGAGGGGCTGCAGAAGCAGTGGGCTGAGGAGGCGCGCGAAAGTGATGTCTCCAGCGATGAGGAGTTCTCAGCCGAAGCTATCTGAGGTTGCTAAGCACCTGGTGATCCCGGAGGGGATCGTATCGACGGGCTGGCCTGCGGTCCGGGATAAGTGTGCTGACCTTGGGGTGACGTTTGACCGGTGGCAGGACGGTATCGGTCAGTTGACGTTGGGGAAGCGTGCTGACGGCTTGTATGCGGCTGCTATTGGTGGTGTCACTTGGTCGATTCCGCGCCAGGTAGGAAAGGCGCTGCCTACAAGCACCCCGGTCCTCTCCATTGGCGGCTGGAAGACTATGGGGTCGCTTGAGGTCGGGGATTGCGTCTTTGGTCCGTCCGGGGAGCCTGTCCGCGTTACCTTCAAGTCGGGCGTCATGCATGACCATGATGTCTACCGCGTAAGGTTCACCGATGGTCGAGTGCTTGATGCGGACGCGGACCACATCTGGACCGTTAAGGATAAGCGCAAGGGCAAGGGTGGCGAATGGGTGAACGTCACCACGCGGCAGATGCTCGAGAGTGGCTTGTATCGCACGTGCTCTTCCCGTCGCTCGGTTACATGCGATGGGCGGAGCTACCAGACTCGGGAGTTCCGGTGGAACCTCCCCGATCAGGAGGCGGTGGACTCGCCTGATGTAGACCTTCCGCTTGATCCGTACCTGCTGGGTGCATGGCTGGGTGACGGAACCTCCGCCCATGGAAGGCTGCATTGCCACAGCGACGACGTGTCGCACTGGTATGAGGCAGTCCGGGATGCCGGGTTTGTGCCTGCTGTCCGCCAAGGCCGCACGTGCACGGAGGTTGGCATCACGACCACGCAGGGGCCGGGTCGGCAGTCTCGGTCGATGGCGGGAAAGCTCCGCGCCCTTGGTGTGCTGGGGAACAAGCACATTCCCGAAGCGTATCTGACGTCTTCCGCTAGTCAGCGGGAGGCGCTGCTGCAGGGTCTCATGGACACTGACGGGAGTATCAGTGAGCGGGGCAAGGTGGAGTTCTGCTCTACGACGCGCGATCTTGCTGAGGGCGTGCTGTTCCTTGCCCGGTCGCTGGGTTGGCGTCCGGTTCTTCGTGAGGGGCGGAGCTTCCTGAACGGTGTTGAGCACAAGACTCGTTATCGCGTGACTTTCACTCCTGATTCTGGTCGCGGGTTTAGCCCGTTCCGCATGGCGCGGAAGGCTTCGCGCGTTAAGGAGACGGTGCGTCGTGGGACGCGCACGGTGTCGGTCGAGGCCATTGAACTAGTGGATTCTGTGCCGGTCCAGTGCATCGCCGTTGATTCGGAGGACAGCCTTTACCTGGCTGGTCGTGGGCTAGTCCCGACGCATAACACGTTCACTATCGGTCACATCATTTTCGCGTTGTGCATCTTGAATCCGGGGATGACGGTGTTGTGGACTGCGCACCGGTCGCGGACGGCTGATGAGACGTTCGATGACATGAAGGGGATGTCTTCGAAGTCGAAGATCGCGCCTTATATGGATGATCCGTTGAATGGTGCCGGTCAGCAGGCGATCCGTTTCAGGAATGGTTCGCGGATCATGTTTGGTGCGCGTGAGCAGGGTTTTGGTCGTGGGTTCACGAGGGTCAGTATCGCTGTGTTTGATGAGGCGCAGATTCTTACTGATCGCGCGATTGATGACATGCTTCCTGCGACGAACAGTGTGGAGAACGCGCTGGTGATCATGATCGGCACGCCGCCGAAGCCGGTTGATCCTTCTGAGGTGTTTTCTGAGGCTCGGCGTCAGGCGCTCTCTGGTGAGGAGAAGGACGCCCTGTATGTGGAGTTGGGTGCTGATGATGATGCTGACCCTGACGATTGGGAGCAGCTTGCTAAGGCTAACCCGTCGTTTCCGCATCGTACGTCGAAGACGGCGATTATGCGCATGAAGAAGAAGATGTCGCCTGAGTCGTTCGTTCGTGAGGGGCTGGGTGTTTGGGATGAGGAGTCGTCTGAGTCTTCTGCGTTGGATGTGAGGCGTTGGGGTCGTCTGGCGATTAGTCCTGAGACTGTACCTGCTGCGGGTCGGACGGTGTATGGGGTGAAGTTTTCGCCGGATGGTTCTGAGGTGGCGTTGGGGGTTGCGCGTCGTCCTGGTGAGGGTCCGGTTCATGTTGCCCCTGTGCGGCATGTGTCGATGTCTGAGGGCACGGGCTGGTTGGTTGATTGGCTGGCTGAGCGTGCTGAGGGTGCGGCGCAGATTGTGGTTGATGGGAAGTCTGGCACTGGCGCTTTGGTGAATGATTTGCGGGCGGCGGGTGTGCGTAATCCGAAGCTTGTGATTGTGCCGAAGCTGGATGAGGTGACGACTGCGCACGCGATGTTGCGGCAGGCGGTGACGGATGGGTCGTTGTCGCATTGTGGGGATGCTGGTTTGGATTCGCAGGTTGAGGGTGCGTTGCGTCGTCCTATTGGCACTCAGGGTGGTTTTGGTTGGAAGGCTGAGGAGGGTGGGACGGTGACTCTTCTGGAGGCTGTGACGTTGGCGCATTGGGGTGCGGTGACGACGAAGCGTAATCCTGGGGCGGGTGGTTCTGGGCGTGGTGGGCGTGCGGTGCGTGGTCGTGCGCCGTTGAGGCGAGGGGGTCGCTGATGTCTGGTTTGACGGAGGATGAGCGGCTTCTTGTGTCTCGGTTGTTTCGTACGATTCAGGATCGTTCGAGGCGGAACCTGTTGCGTGGGGATTTTTCTGAGGCTGAGGTGAAGCTGCGTTCGCTGGGTGTGGAGATTCCGCCTGGTATGGAGCGGTTTATGACGGCGTTGTCGTGGCCGCAGAAGGCTGTGACGGCGTTTGCTGATCGTCAGATTCCTACGGGTTTTAGTACGCATGAGCCTACGTCGCTTGTGGATGATGTTGAGGCGGCGTGGGAGGACAATAGCTTTGATTCGCGTGAGCGTGAGGCGATTGAGGCTGCGGATGAGCTCGGTTGTTCGTTCGTGTTCTCGACGTATGGTGACGTGTCGGCGGGGGAGCCGTATGTGGTGTTGTCTCCGCGTACGGCGTTGACGGCGACTGCTGAGCTTGATCCGCGTACGGGTGAGGTGTCTGCTGCTCTTGAGGTTGTGGGGCAGGATGAGGCGAACCTGTATCTGCCGCATCGTGTTGTGCATCTTGAGCGTGGTACGGGTGGCGAGTGGTCGCGTGTTGATGAGGTGTCTACGCCGACTTCTCGTGTGCAGTGCGCGGTGTATGTGCATGGGTCGAAGCTGGGGAAGCCGTTTGGTCGTTCTCGCATTTCGCGGCCGGTGATGGATTTGACGCTGGCGGGGATGCGCACCCTGATTCGTCAGGAGGTTGCGGCGCAGTTCTTCATGCATCCGCGTTTCTTGCTGCTGGGTGCGGATGTGTCGTCGTTTACTGATCCTTCGACGGGGCGCGAGTTGTCGCCGTGGGACGTGATGATGGGCGCGGTCAATGGTCTGCCGGATGTGACGACTGATGATGACCCGGATGTGCCGGACTCTCTGCGTCGCGCTGGTGTGCACACGTTCCAGCAGCTGTCGATGCAGCCGTTCAGCGATCAGTTCCGGTTGCTGGCGGCGGCGTTCTCGGGTGAGTCGTCTATTCCGCCGCAGTATCTCGGTGTGGTTCAGGACAGTAACCCTACGTCTGCGCAGGCAATTGAGGCGTCTGAGGTTGATTTGGTTCGGAAGGTGCGCGCTCAGAATCCGATCCTTGGTCGCGGACGTCGGACGTTGGCGCTGAACGTGCTGTCGCTCATCCATGGCTCCCGGCTGGACCCGGAGGCGTACGCGGAGCTGCGCGGTTTGACGGCGCGCTGGGAGGACCCGCGCACCCGGTCCATGGCGGAGCAGTCGAACATGGTGCACCAGCAGACGCAGATCGGGAATCTCCAGGCTGGCACGCGGACGACTCTGGGCCTGCTGCCGTTCTCCAAGGAGACGGTGGAGGCTGCGGCTCGTGAGAACGAGCGGGCGGCTGGCGGCTCTCTGCTGGATCAGATCATGGCTGAGTCTGCTGGCGATGGTGTCCCGTTGTCTGACCGCGCGAACACGTTTGGGATTCTGATTCGTTCTGGTGTGTCTCCTGAGTCTGCGGCCCGTATTGCGGGGCTGGAGGGTGTGGAGATGGTGCCGGGGATTATTCCTGCGTCTCTGCGTGATGAGGGTGCGTGACGATGCTTGCGGCTCATGTTGAGGAGTTGCGGCGCTTCAATGAGCGCGTGTTGCGTGGGCTTCCGGGGACGTTGCGGGAGCTGGAGGGGCGTCTTGCGGGTGGTTCGCCTGAGCTTGTCCGGGATGGGCTGTTGGAGCTCGTGCCGGGTGTGGCTGACCGGTATGGCCGGGTAATGGCTGAGGGCACCGCTGACTGGTATGAGCGTGCCCGTGTTGCGGTCGTTGGTGGCTCGTTTGTGGCGGTTCCTGCTGATCTTCCTGACCCTGATGTGGTGCAGCGGAACGTGCGGTGGGCGGCTGGAGCGCTGTTTGTTGAGGACCGGGTGTCGCCGTTTCAGACGCTTGAGGGTCCGCTGATCCGTCAGGTGATGGGCGTTGGCCGTAACACGGTTTCGCTGAATGCTCGGGCGGACCGTCGGGCGCGTGGCTGGCAGCGGCAGGCGCGGGCTGATTCTTGTGCCAGGTGTCAGGACTTGTCGGGCAACATCTATCCGGGTGGGGATGCTGATTTCCCTGCGCACGACAATTGCCGGTGTGTCGCGGTTCCTGTGTTCCGCTGACCCGGCTCCTCATTCTTCCGCCCTGCGGGGTGGCGTGTTAACCGGCCGTAACCGGTGTTCTTGGCCTAGGAGGCCGTAACTCCGACATTTTGAGGAAGGCATCGCTATGTCTGAAACCGAGCAGAGCCCGAATTTTCCGAAGACTCAGGAGGAGCTGGATCGGATTATTCAAGAGCGTGTGGCGTCTAAGAATCGCCGTATCCAGGAGCTTGAGGCGGACCTGTCGAAGGTGTCGTCTGAGCGGGATGCGGCGAGGTCCGATGTTGCTGCTCGTGATGAGTCGATCCAGGCGCTTGAGAAGGATAAGGGCGCGTTGTCTCGTGAGGTGCTTGTGACGCGGGTGGCTCACGAGAAGGGCGTTCCTGCCCGGTGGCTGTCTGGTGAAGATGAGGATTCGCTGCGCTCGTCTGCGGATGACTGGCTGTCTGATGCGCGCGGTGTCGGTGGTGCGACCAATGAGCCGCCTGGCGATCCCGGCGGCACTGGGGACGGGGCGACCACTGAGCCTCCGCATGAGCCGGTGCCTTCCGCTGGGACGGGCGGAGAGAAGCCTCCGCGACCTTCCTACGACGAAGTTAAACAGAGGGCCTATGAGAGGGCCAAGAACCTTTAAGGAGTGCCGATATGGCTTACTTCAAGGTCCATGATTCGGAGTTGGGTGCGAATGATCGCACTTGGCTTGGGTCGGACCACAATATTCGTAAGACGCACGTGCTGAACGCTGCTGAGTTCTCGGGGGATGTGGTTCCCTCGGGCACTCCGGTGGAGCTGGACGAGAACGGTCTTGCTGTCCCGTATGACACTGGTCAGCTGCGCGGGTTCCTGTACAGCGACTACCCGCTGGAGCACGGGGACTACCCGGTTGCTGTGGTTGTTCACGGCGACATCAAGGTCGGCAACCTGCCGGTCGAGTTCACTCCGACCGCTGGCAACGCGTTCACGTATAACGTTCCTGTTTCTGAGGGGGGTGAGGGCTGATGGGTGACAACCTTCTCTATGATGTTGACCCGGTTGAGCTGACTGCTACTGCTCGTGGCGTCCAGGACGCTATCGAGGAGAACAGCATCACCGCTCAGCTCCTCCCGCGCGAGACCACTACTAAGCCTGCCGTGGAGTTCACGGTTGGTGCGGAGCGGTTCTCTAAGGGTTCGACGTTCCGCGCGTTTGACGCGGAGTCGAACCGGGCGCATTCCTATGGTGGCGAGAAGCGGTCTGCGTTCCTTCAGCCGCAGTCCATCAAGGAGTCGATTGGGGAGCTTGAGTTCCTTGGTCGGGCTGGTTCGTCTGGTGATGACGCGCTGTCTGCTCGTGTTGATCAGATCATCCGCAACCTTGTGCGTCGGATGATTCTTGATCTGGATGGGCTGCGTGGTCAGGCTCTGCTGACTGGCGGGGTTGTGGTGGAGTTCGAGGATGGTGGGTCGCAGACGATTGATTATGGTCGTCGGTCTGATTTCACTAAGACTGCTTCCACCCTGTGGTCGGATGAGGCTGCGGACCCGATTGCGGACCTGGAGACTTGGCGTGATGAGTACGTGGAGGAGAACGGCGAGGAGCCGTCTCATCTGATCGTGCCGCGTCGGGTGGTGTCTGCGCTGATGCGTAACGAGAACATCCGTGACTACTTGGGGGCTACGACTTTCGTGTCTCAGGAGTCGCTGGGGTCGGTGCTGGCTTCTCATGGTCTGCCGTCGCTGACGGTGCACTCGTCTCGGACGTTCTCTCAGGATCACATCCTGTTCGCCACGAGTGGTATTGACGCTCTGGGTTCGACCGTGTGGGGCACTACGTCTGACCCGCATGGTGACTATGAGGCGCTGGGCGCATCTCTGCCGGGAATTGTGATTGGTTCTTACCGTCAGAATGACCCTGATACTCAGATCATTCGTGCGAATGCTACTGTTCTGCCGCTGCTGAAGAATGCGAACCTGTCGCTGTCGGCGCAGGTTCTTTCTTCCTGACGCCTGGTCGCATTGACGGCCCTCAGCCTTTCGGGGCTGGGGGCCGTTGGTGTGCCAGCAGCCTTTAGGGGGGTTGGTATGGCGGCAGTGTGGTTGCAGGTTGCGGATGTTCGTTCTCGTGCTTTGGGTTCTGATTCCGAGTATTCGGATGAGGACATTGAGGTACTGCTGGAGGACGCTGAGGATTTGGCGTTGCAGTCGTTCCCTGATCTGGCGGAGCGGGTGTCGGCGGGCAAGCCGAGTGTGGCGCGTGTGCGCAGGGTGTTGGCGAATGTGGTGGTGCGGAAGCTCCGTAACCCGGAGGGTATTCGCACGATTCAGGACTCTACTGGCCCGTTCTCGGGGTCCACGACTTTCGCTGGTGATAACCCAGGGGAGATGTATCTGACGGACGAGGATAAGCGGGCGTTGTCTCCTCCTGGGGCTCAGGGTCGGCGGGCGTTCTCGGTTCGTCCTCGGTATGGGCTGGGGTGATCGGTGATGCGGCATAACGTTCGTCGCCGGTTTCTTCGTCCGGGCCGTGACTATGTGAAGCCGTCGCGGCTTGTTGGTGCTCGTGATGCGTGGGGCCAGCCGGTTCCGGGGCAATGGGATGAGTCGCCTTTGCCGGAGGCCTTGTTTGCTCCTGGTGCGTCGTCTGAGGAGACGATGCTCTCGGATGTGACGGAGCATAAGGCACGGCTGTTCTTTCATGAGTATGTGCCGGTTGATTCGTCTGACCGTATCCGTATTCCGGGGCATGGTGATTGGGCGGTTGTTGGCCGTCCGAACCATTGGCGGATGGGTACCGTTTTGATGTTGGAGCGTGCCACATGACAGGTAGTAGGTGGCAGGCGGACCCTCGTGGGTTTGAGCAGTTCATGCGGTCTCAGGCGCTCTCTGACGCGATGCTGAAGGTCGCGGCTGATATGGCCCGTCAGGCGGAGGGTGCGGGGCGCAGTTCGTATGAGGCTCGTCCACGGGTGGTCACTGCTGGTTGGCGGAACACGGCTCGGTCTGGGGCCGAGGTCGTGGAGACGAGACGCAGTTGGGCGGATGTCCATAACCGACGTCTTGTGAACATCGCTAAGCAGTATCGGATGCGGGGTGGCGGCTGATGCAAGATGAGGTTTTCCCGTGTGGCGTCCGTGGCCTGTTCTCGCTGCTGTCCGTTGGCGATGTTGCGGGTTTCCCGGTGCGGCCGCAGTTGATTGTTCCTGACGATCTTTCTGATGTCAGCAAGCCTGTGGTGGTCCATATTCAGCGGGTCAATGCGACGGTGGGCGCGATTGATCGGGTAGAGGAAGTGCGGCTGACGGTGTATGGGTTCCAGCCGTTGCAGTCTCAGGACATTGCTGAGGCGATTATTTCTTATGTGACGGGTGATGGTGTTTCGTCGCCTCCTTTTGAGGATGTCCCGTCGTTCTATTTTGATTCGATCCGGCAGCGTGTGGGGCCGTCCGCGATGGACTGGCCGGATCAGATTTTCCCGGTGGCTATGACGCTGGATATCCGGGCACGCCCAATTTCTTTCTGATAATGCCGTGACCTGTTAGGGGTTCTCATTATGGCTACTTTTGACACGATTCATGCCGAGGCTCACAGTCGCGGCAATATTCCGAAAGCGATTAAGTCGCTTTCGTTTCTGGCGCGACGCTCTGAGGTGGAGCCACCGGAGTCTCTGTTCCTCGCTGATGGGGAGCTGGTGGACCTCATTGCGGAGGGGTTCACGTATGGCGGGTATGTGACCACGGATGGTTTCAGCTTTGACCGTGAAGACAGCAACAGCGAGGTGTCGGCGCACGGTGAGATGTCGCCTGTGCGTGAAGACCTCCAGTCGGTTGAGCGCACCGTGGGTGTCACCTTCCTGGAGTCCCGTAAGCGGATCATCCAGGAGCTTGCTGACGGTGCCGACTACTCCGGCGTGGAGGTCGGGGAGCACGAGCTGGTCAAGCACAAGGCTGAGGCTCCCATGCATGACGACTGGTGCCTGGTGGTGATCGCTATCGACGGGCCTGCGGGGAATGAGCACCTGATGGGCAAGGTCTTCCCGACTGTGAAGGTCTCGTCTGTTGGTGGTGAGCAGTGGGGCGGCGACGACGCTATCAGCCGCGAGTTCACTTTCCGGGTGTTCCGTGATGACGAGCTGGGTGTGCCGGAGATTGAGATTGAGGGCGGCGCTAAGTTCCTTGCTCGCGCTGAGTCTATGGGCTGGACCGTCCCGACCGCTGGCTGATCTAGCTAGCGCTTTAGACCGGGTGCCGCCGTTTCATTGGGTGGGCGGCGGCACCCTTTCTAACATCCAATATCAGGAGCTCAAATATGGCTAAGTACACGCTCGTGAAGGGCAATCAGACGCGCACGGTGGGCACTGAGGCGGAGCGCCGCTCGATGCTCGTGCAGGGCTGGTCAGAGAAGCAGGCGAAGGGCAAGCCGGTGGGCGAGGTGCAGGTGGAAGTGAAGCCGACCCCGAAGCCTGCCCCGAAGCCGGACGACAAGTAAGCGATCTACGGAGGGACACACCCAATGGCTGTAATCAAGACGAAGGCGCTGCGTGATCGCCGCCCGAAGTCAGAAGACATCATCGTCGAGACCACACAGGGGCGACAGATCAAGTTCCTGTCCCCACTGAAGCGCAAGGGTCATGACGGCCTGGACACGCTACAGAAAATGGCTGACGCGGAGGCGTCAGAAGACATCCGGGCGTTGTTCGAAATGCTCGCGGAGAACGGCCTCGATGACCTGGAGAAGTTCTTTGAGGACGACGACGCGAGCCTGGAAGACCTGCTCGACGTGATCCAGGAAGTGTCGAAGGTGATCCAGGAGCAGGCCGGGTCTCTGGGGGAATCGAAGGCCTAGCGGACCTGCTCGACAGGTATCGGCGTCCTATCACGTCGGACCTGTTGGAGGTGTACGGGATTGACGTTGATGAGGAGCTGGCGAACTACCGGTACGGGTGGTTGCTGGATCGCATCTTGGATTTGCCGGACCCGTACTCCAGGTTCCGTGAGGCCATGTCTGAGGATGAGGAATACGCGGAGCTTCTGCTGGAGCTGGAGGAGTCCCGTAAGGCGATGGAGGGTGCTAGCTCGCGCCTCCGATATTCGCAGGTCGGGTTCCGGGAATCACTGCTGATGAGTATCGACTCCACACTGAAGGCAATCCGCGCCGAGGCCCCGATTATTGCGGCCCGCTCGAATGGCGGCAAAGCGGGCAAGCCGAAGTACCCGGACCCGTGGCCGCTTCCTGTTCCGGCGGTTGATCGGCTGCGCGCCAGGCGTGAAAAGGCTAAGGCTGATGCTTTTGCGCGCTTGTTTGGCGTCCCGGATGAAGACTTGTGATGTCCCAGTAAACGCATAGAGGAGGGCACCCATGTCCGTTGTTGGTTCTGTCGCGGTGCGTGTGGTGCCCTCCATGCGGGGGTTTGGTCCGACTCTGGCGCGTGAGGGTGGCCCGGCGGTGACGAAGCAGGGGCTTCTCCTGGGTGCTGGGCTGGGGAAGTCCATGGCTAAGGGTCTGGCTATTGGTGGCGCGGCTCTGACTGCTGCTGTGGCCGGTTTCGCTGGGTATGGGCTGAAGGAGTTCGCGAAGTTCGAGAAGGGCATGAATGAGGTGTTCACTCTTCTGCCTGGCATCTCTGAGCAGGCGATGCAGCAGATGAGTGATGACGTGCGCGAGTTTTCCCGCGAGATGGGTATTGCGCATGATCAGGCTGTTCCGGCTTTGTATTCGGCGATCTCTGCGGGTATTCCGCGTGAGAATGTTTTTGACTTTATGGAGGTGGCCGCTCAGGCGGCTGTCGGTGGCGTGACTGACATGGAGACCGCTGTTGATGGTCTCACGTCGGTGATGAACGCTTATGGGCAGGAGAACATGTCGGCGCAGGAGGCGTCTGACCTGATGTTCACTGCGGTTCGTTTGGGCAAGACGAACTTTGAGGAGCTGTCGGGGTCGCTGTACAACGTGCTGCCGACTGCTTCTGCGCTGGGTGTTGAGTTCGGTGATGTGACGGCGGCTATGGCGTCGATGACTGCGCAGGGTACGCCTACCAGTGTTGCGACGACCCAGTTGCGGCAGATGATGGTGGAGCTGTCGAAGGACGGCGGGGCTGTCTCTGAGGTTTTCCAGGAGGTCGCGGGGAAGTCTTTCAAGGAGTTTGTTGCTGAGGGTGGCAACACTCAGGAGGCTTTGGCGCTTCTGCATCAGCACGCCCAGGACACGGGCGTTGGTATCAATGATTTGTTTGGTTCGGTGGAGGCTGGTAATGCGGCCCTGGCCCTGTCTGGGGATAACGCGTCCGGGTATGCGGACAATATCGCTGAAATGGCGGACTCTGCTGGTGCCACTGCTGATGCGTATGACGGCATGGATGAGGGTATTGCCCGTGCGATGGAGCGTATTGGCATCTTGCTGAAGGATGCTTCGCTTGAGTTGGCGGACAACATTGCTCCAGCGTTCCATCGCTTCGCGGATTTCTTGCAGGACAATTTGCCGAAGGCTGTTGATTTCGCGTCCGGCTTGTTTGAGTCTCTGGGTGACATCCTGGGGGAGATTGCTGAGGGCGTCGGCGCGTTCCGTGATGCGTGGAATGACGCGGATGGTGATGTCACGAGGTCGGGTTTCCCTGGGTTTATGGAGCGCGTGGCGTTCCATGCCCGCTCGGCGTGGGAGAGGCTGCTTGATTTTGGTGGCTGGTTGTCTGATAACCGGGGCACGATTCTTGGGTTCGCTTCAACTCTTGGCGGACTGGTGTTGGGCATCTATGCGGCGCGTACGGCGATTGCGATTGTGCGTACGGCTAAGGCTTTGTGGGCCGCGCAGAACGCGATCCTGTTGCTTTCAACGATTGCTCTGTCTGGTGGTATCCGGGGTATCGGTCTGGCGATCCGGTCTATCCCGGTTATCGGGTGGATCATCACGCTGATCGGTGCGCTGGGTGGTTTCTTCGCGTGGTTCTTTACGCAGACGGAGACGGGGCAGCGTTGGTGGGAGACCGCCTGGGACGCAATCAAGACGGCCACTGCGTTCGTTGTCGATTGGTTCATGGAGACGGCGCTTCCGATTCTTCAGCGCGTGTGGGACGGCATCATGATCGGCTTGAATTGGCTGAATGATCATGTGATTCAGCCTGTCTGGTCTGCGATTAAGTTTGGCTTCAGCATCTTGGTATCTGCGATTAAATGGTACTGGGAGAATGTTCTGCAGCCTACATTCAGTGTTATTGCAACTGTCGCTGTGTGGCTGTGGGAGAACGTTATTAAGCCCGCCTGGGGTCATATTCAGACCGCCTGGGGAATCTTGGTGGACTATATCTCTTGGTACTGGGAGAACGTTCTGAAGCCCACCTGGGACACGATAGCCACGGTTGCGGTCTGGCTTTGGGAGAACGTGCTGCGTCCGGCTTTTCATCATATCCGGGATGCGTGGGGTCGCATGGTGGACCGGATCAAGTGGTACTGGGACAACATTCTTTCGCCTGTTATTACCCTAGTGGCCGACATCATCATGTGGCTGTGGAATAACGTGGCTAAGCCTTACTTCAGGAACATTTGGGAAGGCTTTAAGGTCATGGCCGGGTGGGTTAGCCACCATTGGCGCGAGACGATTAAGCCCGCTCTGGACAGGTTCATGGAGGTTGTGGGGGTTCTGTGGAAGTCCCACATTAAGCCGACTCTGGAGTGGATCAGCGACAAGTGGGATTGGGTCTCTGGGAAGATTAAGGGCTTCTGGGAAGACACGATCAAGCCTGCCTTGAGCGAGTTCAAGGATTTCATCGTGGATGAAGTTGTTCCTCGTGTGGAGCAGGGCGTTGACATGATTCGGTCTGCGTGGGAGAAGGTTGCTAACTTCTTCCGCACGCCTATTAACTGGGTTATTCGCACTGTATGGAATGGCGGAATTGTCAAGGCGTTTAATGCTGTGGCTAACGCTGTTGACTCTGAGGCTCGTCTTGGTGAGATTTCAGAGATTGGCAAGTTTGGTCGGAGCGATTCTAGCTCTGGTGCCCATGATACGGGGCCGATGCTTCAGCGGCGCTTCGCTGTGGGTGGTGCCGTAATTGGTGCGGGCACTGGCACGTCGGATGACATTCTGGCGCGGCTCTCTAATGGGGAGCATGTGTTGACTGCTGATGAGGTCAAGCGTCTTGGTGGTCAGGATGCGGTTTATGATCTGCGTCGGCGTATCCGGCGTGGTGATGATGTGCAGCCTGAGGTGTCTGAGCGGTTGGCGGGGTCGTCTCCGTCTGAGGCTCTGTTGCCGATGGGTGGCCCGCTGGATGGCCTGCTTAGTGCCTGGCGTTCTGTGAGTTCTGTCGTTGATTTGGTGCGCGGCAATTTTGTTGATTGGGCGCGCAGCTTGGCGATGCCGCTGGTCGAGTCGTTGACGGGCAAGCTTGGTGGGTTTGGTCTGCTGGGTGAGCTTGGTGGGGACTGGATGGCTCATATGGTTGGCTCGGTGTTTGATTGGGCTAAGGGTGAGGATGATAAGGCGGGCGAGTTTGGCTCGTTTGATGGTGCTTTCACTGGTCCGACTGGTGATTGGCGGCGTCCGTCTAAGGGGCCGATCACGTCGTGGTATGGGCCGCGTTGGGGCACGATTCACAGTGGTATTGATATCGCTGGTGGTGGCCCGACCTACGCGGCTTATAACGGCGTGGTGAGCCGTACGGGTTGGAACATTGTTCCGGGTCGTACGGGCATCGGCATCCTGCTGAATCATGGTGGCGGGATGCACACTTACTATGGGCATAACCCTGTTGGTGGTGTGCGTGTTTCGCCTGGTGATCAGGTGTCCGCTGGTCAGCATATTGGCGCGCAGGGTGCAACCGGAAATGTGACGGGTACTCACTTGCACTGGGAGCTGCATCGTGGCGGCGTTGGTCGTGCGGTCAATGTGAACTCGATGTTCCGTGACAAGGGCGGCCTGATTTATCCGGGCATGAACCTGGTCAGGAATGAGACTGGCGGCGCTGAATATGTGTTCAACCAAAGCCAGTTCGACAATCTGAATCGGATTGCAGAGCGCGGCGGGTCTGCTGGGCCTGGTCTGACTGTGAATCAGTACGGCATGGACTACCGGGATTCGCGTGGCGTGGTGAGCGAGTTCGCTAAGGCTACGCGACGCGCTGAGCGAGGGGGTGCACATGCGGTTCCGCATTCGTGATATCGAGTTCGGCTCGCACCCCAACGGGAGGCACGGTCCGATCCTGGTGCGGTCCTTTGACCCTGCGGGGGCTGAGGTCCGCACCAGGGATAATCCGCGTCTTGGTAGGGATGGTGTTCTGCCGGGCCGGGATTTCCTGGGTGGCGCGACCTGGGCGTTTGAGCTGTCTACGAATGTGAAGCGGGCTTCTGAGGCGCGTGACGTGTACTCACAGCTCCAAGCGATCTGGCATGACCCAGCTACCCGGGGTGCTGCTGGTGAGCTTGTGGCGTTGGACTATGAGGCTCGGGGCACGAACGAGTGGCGCAGGGTGTACGGCAGGCCGCGCTCGTTCGACCCGGCCCGTGGTGACGTGCTGATGACTCAGGGGCGCGCTGATTTCGGGTGCGAGTTCGAGGTGTTGGACCCGCGCTTCTATTCCGGCAGCGAGTCAGGGTTGCGTGAGGTGACGCTGACTCATACGGGGGAGATGACGGGTGGTTTCTATGCCCCGTTCTCTGCCCCTATCGCTACTCAGGGTGGCACGGGGCAGCAGTCTGGTTCGTTGACGAATCTGGGCACGGTGGATTCCCCGGCGCACATCGTGTTCCGGGGGCCTGTGACTGATCCGAGGGTGTCGTCTGAGACGGGCTGGGAGGTCGGCGCGACGGGGCACCTGAAGCACGATGAGCGGCTGGAGATTGATCCGATTCGTCACACGGTGCGCCTCTACGACGGGGACGGTATCGGGCGGACGGCGTTCAGTCGGCTGACCCGCCGGTCTCAGCTCTCCAGTATCAGTATCCCGCCGGGCACGACGAACGTGTTTTTCTCCGGCCTTGACGACACGAACAGTTCTACGGCGGTCATCCAGTGGCGTGACGCCTACCAGTCCTTCTAGGAGGCAGCATGTCTTTGCAGCGTGTACCGCTGATGGTTAATGGGGGCACTGGTGAGGGGCAGCAGGTTCTTCACAGCGCTGGTGTGATGCGGCAGGGCATGTTCTCTGCATTGGGTGGTCAGACGGGCATCATTGGGCCGGGGTCTTTGGAGGTTGCGGCTGGTGCGACTCCGGGGCCTTTTGTGACGGTTGGCCCTGGCGCGGGGACGATCACTTATGCGCAGGGTCAGGGCAACCGGCAGGACCGCGCCTACGCCAGCGCGCCGGATCAGCTTGTGCCGGTGCGGTGCGACTCACTGACTCAGGTGGACATCGAGCCGACCTCTAGTGCTGGTGGTCGTACTGACCTGGTGTGCATCGAGATAAATGACCCGGAGTTCGAGGGCACGTCCGGCACGGTGGACTACGCGACTCATGAGTTCGTCCGCTTCCGGGTGATCCAGGGCGTCTCCACGACGACCCGATACCCGTGGCAGCTCTCGTCCCTGCCCCGCCCGGTTTTGCCTCTGGCACGGGTCCACATCCCGGCGTCTACGGCAACGATCACTAACGACATGATCCAGGACGTCCGCAGGGTGTCGAAGCCAAATTCGGAGGCTGTGAAGATGCTTTCCCCGGCCAACCCGTCCGGCGGGAACATCGAAATCGGCCCCGAGGAGACTGATTGGGTCACGATTGCGACATTCACGGACATTGAAGTCCCAGCGTGGGCGACGTACTCGAAAATCTCCATGACGCTTACTCACGCCTATGCGGTCGGCGGGAAGGTGGGCGGCGTGTTTCGAGTCTTGTCCACTGGGCAGAACGCGTCTGTCCCCACCCAGGCGTCTAATTTCATCGAGGACTCGTCGGGGTCTAATCGATTTTCTCTGCACTGCGCGGGGGAGATACGACTGCATCGCACGACACCGGGCGCGACCGCGACCATGGCGGTGCAGATTCGCAGGACCGGTGACCCGGCGGACCGTCCGGGGACTCTCAGAATCCCTGACTTCAGCTCTCACACGGCCATGCTCGACGGCTGGAGAGTATGGGAAGAGGGGCCGCGCTACAGCGTGAATGGAGCGTGATCTTATGGCCCGGTTCTGGGCGTACAAGCTCCCTGGGTGGACCCTGCTGGATGGCGACCTTCCGCTGAATAATGTGACGATCACCCGCGCACTCTCGACCCCTAAGTCTTTGGATGCTGACCTTGATCGCAGGTACGCGCACCTTTTGGACGACGAGGGTGACCCGCTTGTTCGTGAGTGGGGGACGGCGATTGTGTCGGAGGTCGCTGGCCGGGTTGATGTGTTCATTGTGGACGGGACTGTGACTGAGGGTGAGCAGGAGACGCTAGGCATCAGTGCGGGCGGTGTGTGTGCTTTCGCTAAGGATCAGCCGTGGTTGCCTGCGAATGCTGCTGTCCGATCGGCTTTGGCTGATCTGCACGCCGCGTCCGTGCCTCGTCCCAAGTCGCTTGAGTCTGGTGGCGAGTCGGGTGGCATCGGCTGGGTCTCCCGCACCGGCTCAATCTCCGCCGTGGAGGTGGACCCGCTGAACATGGTGCGCGCGATCTGGACGATGCTTCTCGCCGCGCCCCGCTCGGACCTGCGCCTGACCATTGACAGCACCCGTTCGCCTGTGCGGATAGGCGAGGAAGAACGCGACGTTGAATTCACCACCGGGGCTGGCGAGGGCGTCGAGTTCACGGCTGGCCCTTACAAGCTGTCCTGGCACAGCTCGCACGACATGGGCGGCGAGATTGACAGTCTGGCGCAGGAGACGCCTTTCGAGTGGGCGGAGGAATCCCGTTGGGACGGTGAGCAGCCGTCTACACGTATGCGGCTGTGGTACCCGTCGAAGCCGACGACCCGGAAGACGAGCCTGTTTTTCGAAGTCGGGGCGAATGTGGTCGGCATCTCCACGGTGGAGTTTCAGAAGCACGCATCTGTGGTGCTGGTGGCTGGTCAGGGGGAGGGGTCTGACCGTGTTCGCGCCCATGTCTCCGAGGTGACGAATCGTCTTCGGAGGGTTCACGTCGAGGCTGACCGGGGCATCCGCTCCAAGACCCGCGCCATAGAGCTGGGCCGGGAGCTGCTGGAGCATTACACATCCGCGCCGCTCATCTCAGAAATCACCGTCACTGATCACCCCGCCGCGAGGTTCGGAACATTCGATCTTGGCGACGTGATCACAGTGCGCGGCGACGTGGGATGGGTCCGCCTGGATGAGGACTACCGAATCGTTTCAATCTCGCACGACCTGACTGCGGAGACGCAGACGCTAGCCCTGGAGGTGTCCCCCTGATGTCGGACTCCATGGATTTCGCACGCCGTCTCTCTGCTGAGATTGCAGACCTCCGCAAGCAGGTAAAAACCCTCCAATCAGTGTCCATGCTGACTCACGCATCAATCGACGACGGGGCGCTGCGAGTGCGTGACCGCGAGGGCCGCATCAAGCAGGTCATCGGCAAGCAGCCTGATGGGTCGTTCGGGGATGAGGTGGTGGAGTCGGGGCCTCAGCCTCAGCCGACTGCTCCCGTGACGGAGGTCGCTACCGGGCTGGTGCAGGCGGGCTGGGATGGTGGTGTGACGTCCGGTCGCGTCCCGACGGCTTTCGGCCGTGTGCGGCTGTGGGGTGCACCGGGCACGAGTCCCGGCGTCTCTGAGGCGCGCCACCTGGGGTCTCTGCATGAGCGGTCTGGTGGCGCTGTGACCGTGAAGTTGGATGGTGGCCCGTGGCGTCTCTGGTGGGTGATGGTCGGCGCGGACGGCAAGACCGTGGGTCCGTTCTCTGAGCCGTCTGACGTGGTGATTGAGCCGCTGGTGGACGCGGGGGACATCGAGGCGCGTATCCAGGCGCTCACTGATGGTGAGCTGGATGACGCCGTATATGACAGCCTCATGGCGCGGTCGGCGGCTTTCATCGCGCTTGAGGCTGGGCAGATCATCTCGAATTCGTGGGCTGGCACGGTGGCGACTGCGCCGCTGGTCCAGTCTCATGATGCCCCGGAGACTGGATGGAAGTTGGACCCGGCGTCCGGGTTCCGCATGTGGAATGGGGGCGGCGGGCTCACCGCGAGGATCGACGGAGAGTCGAATTTCCTGCGCGGCGACCTGATGGCGGAGTCCATCGACTTGCAGGGCGCGCTCCGGGTGGGCAGCAGCTCTGAGGGTGGGATTGTCCCGACCGGTGAGGGGCGGATTCGCATTGAGGGGCGCATGCCTGACGATGCGGGAGCTTACGACCAGTTCGTCGCAGGCACCACGCCCTACTTTGAGCCGCCGACGACGATGCATGACGCCTGGGTAACTTATGCGGAGCCTGCACCGACCGGCAACCGCCTGCCGGTCGTTTCCACCAACCTTGCGTCCGGCTGGGGCGACCCGGCCGGACTGGTGGCGGTCTCTTCCATGTCGCGGCAGGCGGCGCAGTTCCGGTACTGGATGCAACCGCTTTTCTCCGGCGATGACCCGCCGCGCACCGCCGTGACTTACTTGGCGACTTGGGGGCAGAGCCTATGAGGATCGAGCATGACACTAATGACGCTGGCCAGGAGTGGCTGCGGATCACGCGAGACACCGGCACTGCGCACCTGATTCCACTGGAAGCTCTGTCCTCATGGGGCGAGCTGCTGGGCATCACAGACGCCCTGGACACCATCGAGGCAATCATCGGCTCACAGGCACGCGGCGGTGAGCCTGCCCCGGACATGTGGGACGCACCCTACCGGGCGGTCGCCCGTGTGGAGCGCGCCCGCGAGCGGGAAGCAGCTCGCGCGCTCATCGAGGGCAAGGCGGACGATCCGCGAAGCCCGGAGCTGCGAGCGGCGTTTCGCGCCCGCGAAATGCTGGGCGAGCAGCGAGCCGACCAGCAGCGGGCGCGTGACCTGCTGGGCGTGCCGACGCCAGCGCGTGACCCATCGGCGGTGCGGGGAGCCTGCCTGTCCTGCGAGGTGGACCCGCAGGACACGGGCGACCGGGAGCGGCTGCTGTCCCACGAGGACAGGGAAGAGCTCAGGGCGGTCGTCGCACCGCACCTGCCCGCGATTGAGGATCGGCGGCGGCGCTTCTGTCACACGCTGACCGGGCACCGCATCGACCCGCTACGACATGCGGGCTACCACATGACTCCCGGTAATCCGGGCAGCTGGGAGAGGAAGCATCAATGACGACAATCCGCGTGGCGATCAAGCACCCGTCGAGCGGTGAGTGGCTGGACGGCAGCGCAACTTTCACTGCCCAGCACTCCACTACGGGTAAGGCAGTGACAGACGACGGTGCTGTCGTGTCTGGGGTGCCGGTGCGTGTGGACGTGTCCGGCGACTCCACGACGGTGGACCTGATGCCCTCGCCTCCTGGGTGGTGGTATCGGGTCAACATCCGGGACGCCTCCGGCTGGTCTTTCAGCGAGCATGTGCGTGTCCCCGGCGAGGTGTCCGAGGCTGACTATGGGGACTTGGAGCGCATTGACCCAAAAGCCGGTCTGCCCTGGACACCCGACCCTGAGTGGTGGTCCTGGGCGCGGCGCATTGAGGCGCTGGGGGGCATCCCTGGGAAGTCTGCCAAGGAGATTATCGAGGAGCTGGACGGCACCTCCTACACGGATTCGGAGTTCAAGCAGGAGATTACCGGGCCGAGGGGCGACGCGGGCGAGGACGGATTGGACGGTCTGACCGCGCTGGATTTCTTTCGGCAGGATCAGGATGACCCGACGCTCACTTCCGAGGATATGCACGAGCATTACAGGGGGAAGACGGCCCACGAGCAGTGGGAGCAGCGCGAGGGGCACGACCCCGGCACCACTACCGTGCAAGACATGCTTGACTGGCTCCATGGCGACTCCGCCCTGGAGCTTTTTCGTGCAGACCAGGATGACCCCTCAGCCACCATCGAGGACATGTGGGAGTACCTGACCGGGCCGGAAGGACCAGAAGGCCCAGAGGGACCGGAGGGACCGAGGGGTAAGGACGTCGCCGCATGGGCCGCGCTCCTAGACCTCGCCGCACGCGACGGGTGGACCGCCGTCTACGACCCGACCAACCCGAACACCGTGGACCTCGACGAGAACGGCCGTGTTACCGAGCTCCGCGACGGCCTCGGAAACCTTCCGCCGCTCACGGCAGTGGGAGACGGGCCACTGCTCCACAAGGGCGAATACGGTCAGCTCGCCGGACTCTCCGGGGGCCTGCTGGACGTGGATTTCGGACAGGATCACTTCCCGCCCCTCACGATGATGACGGTGCACCGGCCCGCCGCGCCGACCGGCTCGTTGCAGTTCCTCACAGACGGGGAGTCAGGGCGGCGGCTCCGTAATTACATGGGGTCATCGGATCGCCGCTGGCGACATGCAAACTCGGCCTGGCGTTACGGTGGATTCACCGACCAGCGCCCCCACGTGCTCGCAGGCACATGGGACCAGTGGGACTCGACCTTCACTATCGACGGGCAGACCTCCCTGCGTGGCCTCTCCGGCGATGAGCAGCCCCTCGGTACCCTGACCATGGGCGGGCGTGTCGGCACAGGTCAGGACTGGGCCGGGTCTTGGGGCGTCCACCTGATCCACCTGGGCGGTGCTTCACGTGACGCGATGCTGCGGATGCACCACATGATCTATGGGGCCACCGGTATCCACCCCGGACTCCCCGCACTGAATCCTGAGACGGTGGCGCTCCACGTGGACGCCGACGACCGCATCAGGTTCGCTCAGGGCGACCCGGACGGATCATTCAATGGGGCGATTGCGTCGATGACGAAGATGATCACCTCGCTGGTCGTCCGTCACTACCTGCCCGACGAGGACCTGGACGACCTTCTGGAGGTCAAGGAAGAAGACTCATTCCACAGCACCTTTCAGCGTTTCGAGGCGGGAGACCTTATCTCCTGGAAGCATCTCATCCATGCGGCTGCGAAGGTGTCGGACAATGACGCTCCGGGCGTGCTCGCCAGGGCCACTGCTGAGGAATTCCTCATGGGTGACTACCCAGATTTCTCCCCCTATCAGGCATTTCTCCAGGAGGCAGACCGGCTCCTGAATCAGGAGTGGGGATGTCCCGGCGCGACGATGAGGCAAGCCACCGGCGGGGCGCGCATGTCTCCCCGTCAGGTGGCGCGAATCATGCGCATGATCCTGGATGATCCCGAGCTGCGGGAGGCTTTCGGCCCCTCAACGACTGTCTTCACGACACAGGGGGTCAATCCCCGCGAAATCACCCTGGAGCACGCGGCCCAGTTCTCGACCGGCACATGGATCGCCAAGAAAACCGGGACAGGAAACACCAGGAGGCACATCTGTGTCGCCTGGGAGCACCCCGAGGGCGGCGAGCACATCACCGTCATCCAGCATGTCTACCGGGATTCGTGGTTCCCGGACGGTCGGCCGGAGGATCAGGGCGACCGCGAGGACCAGTTCAGGCGGGTGCAGGACGCGATGCTGGGCGACCTGGTGCACATCGACCGTGCTTCATCTGAGCTGTCCGGGTCACAGGAAAAGACGACGCATCGGCGGGACATCACCGATGAGGTGGACGACGTCGAGCGTGAAGCACCGGAGGCATATCTGCACCTGGTCCGCACGGGATCAGCAGTGATGCTCCAGGTGCATCGAATAAAGTTTCCCCATGACGGTCCATTCAGTGAGGCTATCCCTTCCGGATTCCGACCCCCATTCACGCACCGATTCTCGGTGTCCGCCAGAAATGGGCCTGCTGAGAAAATACTGATTCTCCGAATTCGCCCGACCGGGACAATCTACATTGACTCCGATAATCACGACCAGGAAGACATCATTGATGACACGCTGACGTGGCTCGTCCCCTCAGAAACAAGCGAGGACTTCCCCAAGCCGCCATGGCCAGGGAAGCCGCTGAGAATCAGCCACGGCGAGGGCAACCCGTACACGTGAGGAGGCGAACATGACTGAGCCAGCCTTCGTAGCGATCCTTGGCGTCCTGGGTGTGATCCTGACTGCACTGGTGGCGATGATGGGACACCTTTACAAGCGCGTGCACGACATGCAACGCGAGATTGACATGCTCGTCAAAGCGCGCTCCACCGCCTGGGAGAACCGGGTACTGCTGGATAACCACATCGACGCGCTAGAGGACCACATCCGTAATGATATTGGTCCGCCGCCACCTGCCCGCCCAAAACTCACCTGAACCCCACATCGCTGGGGGTCTCATGCCCGAGGAGGCACCCATGGGAGACACCAAGGAGATCACCGTCCCGGAGATCGCCGACGAGGACGAGCCCTGTACGGACGGGCCGCCCGCAGATGAGGAGGAAGACCAGTGACCACGTTCAGCTCACCAGTCCCGGCGAAGTCCCGGCTCACCAGTGCCTTCGGCCGTCGCTGGGGCACTCTCCACGCGGGCACTGACTACGGTCCTCCGACTCCGGGACGGAAGGTGTCCGTGTACGCCGCCGCAGACGGCAAGGTGGTCCGCACCGGGCGCAGCGACGGCGGCCCCGGCGCTTCCGTGGTGCCCTGGCACTCCGGTCACGGCGTCTGGATCGATCACGGAACCATCGGCGGCGATCGGATGCGGACATACTACGGGCACCTCGACAAGATCATCGTCCGGGTCGGGCAGCGCGTCCGTGCCGGTGAGCAGATCGGCGTCATGGGCGGCTCCGGGGCGCGCAGCATGTCCGACTTCCCGGTGCATCTGCACTTCGGTGTGGCCCAGAACCACGACCGTCCCGTGCTCGCGGCTCCCCGGCTGGGCGCGCCGGGATGGATCGACGCTGACCGATGGCTGCGCTCCAAGGGCGTGACGGTCGGCGAGGACCCCCCCGTCACACCGGTGGCGTCATCGGGCACCTCGTCCAGCGGGTCGAAGGCGGCGACGGATCACGCAGTGCCCAACTCGACCCTCACGAAGCGCATGGACGCCATGGGCTACCCGCGTCAGCGCTGGATGAAGGATCGCGTCAAGCGCTACCAGGAGTCACAGCGGTTCGGCGGCCTGGTAGCAGACGGGCACTGGGGGGACGTCACGGAGGCCCACTTCCAGTGGGTCCGTCGTCTCCAGCAGGCGATGAACCGATGGAAGGGCAACAAGATCGCCGTAGACGGCGACTACCGGGCGCAGACGCAGAACCGGGTGACAGACCTGATGAGCCGGAACCATCGTCGGGCCTACAAGGGGATCATCGACGGCGTTCCCGGCCCCATCTTCTGCGGGATGCTCGGCATCCCCACCCACCCAGGACGATAGGAGTACCGATGCCTTCACGCATCATCCATGACACGAAAACACGCAAGTACCTGTACGGTGTGACAGTCGCCGTGATCCCGCTGCTCGTCACACTCGGCGTACTCACTGAGGATGTGGCCGGGCAGGTTGCACTCATAGCCGCCGCCGTGCTTGGTGTCGGCACGTCTGGCCTCGCCGCCGCGAACACCGAACCGGAGCCTGAGCGGCCTGGAGTATAAAGGATATAAAGCGAACAAAAGACGCGCCCCGTCTCCCGAGTGGGAGGCGGGGCGCTTTCTTGTGTCTTGGGGGTCAGCGGTTCCATGAGGCGACTCGTGCGCCGGGGCGGCGAGTTGCTGGGGTGAGGGCCTTGGTGAAGTGCTCCACAGCCTCGTCGTCGCTCATGGTCTCGCCGGGCGCTGGGAGGACATCGGCGCTGTACCAGATGTCGCGGTCTGCGTCGTAGTCGTAGACGAGGACTGACCAGCGGCCGGGTGAGCTTTCGACGGGGACCTCGCGCATCATGCCGACGACGTAGGCGGTGGCGGTCTTGCCTCCGCCGATGTTCTGCGGGCGGGTCCGGGCGTTGTTGCTAGTAGCGATTTCCTGGATGCGGGTGGTGGTGTCCATTGTCCCGGCCTTTCTGTGCTGGTGTTCCCTTGCCGTACCTCTGGTATGACACATGTATCACACCAGCGCAAGCCCCCCCCACTGGGAGACCAGTGCACCTCACGCCCGCCCCAGCAGTTCCAGATAGTGGTGATTGCCCGCCGCCACGGCTTTCCGCACATTCGACACGGCCGCGTAGGTGCGCCCCAGGTCGCGGGCAATCTGAGCCAGCGGGATATCATCCCGCATGGCGTACTCGACATCCGGGCCGGTCCACGGGGAGGTGTGCTGACGCGCCGTCCGCCGAGACAGGTCATTGCGCGCCGCGAGGAATGACCTCATCGCTGCGGCACATGGCTCACAGTCACATCCTGCCTGGTAGGTCTCGGTACGGCCGTGCTCGTACTTGTCGGGGTCGAAGCCGTCCAGTCGGCGAACCCGCTCGGCCCGCTTGTACTCCCGGCGCGCCTCTACGCACACCTCGCATCGGCACTTATGCCAGGACCAGCCGCTCGGCGTGCCGTGTGGGACCTGTGTCGGGTGCGCCGCGTGGCCGTCGTGCTCGACCCCCATACGGCGCATCGCCAGACGGATACGCTCCTCCAGATAGCCCAGACGCTCACCAATCTCAGCCTTCGTCATCTGGTGAATCTCATCCCCCAGCGAGAGGATCGCCTCCTCCACCTCGCGGGCGTCCTTGCGCTTCGACAGCCGGACCATCATCGCCTCTGCTGAGGCTTGGCCAGCCGGTAGACGCGGGAGCGGTCCACCCCGAGAGCGTCGGCTATGGCCTGTGAGCCTGCCCCCCGGTCGAGAGCACTCTGCACCACCATCGCCCGCTCAGCTACTTTCTCGGTGACCTCCTGCTCAGCGGCCGCGACCGCCTCGTGAGCGGCGATCACCTCATCAATTAGCCGATCATCTGTGCCGGACATGGTCACCCCTCCTCGGTGGCGTAGGACTCGACTGCAGCCCAGAAGCCCTCGGTGTCGACGGTCTGCACGAAGCCCTGCAGCTCTTCGCTGTACTCGTGGGTGGCGTCGGCGATCGCGTCGAGGTTGTACTCGGCGGCCGCGTCGTTCACTGGTGATCCGGCGGCTTCGATGGCCTGGGTGATGTGGGTGATGACGTCTGCTCGTGTGGTGTGCATGGCGCTCATCCTCTCGATGCTGCTCAGTCCTGGGTGCAGTAGCAGTGGGTGATTTCGCAGGTCTCGATCTCGTCGCCTCCGACAGCGGCGGCGAATGCGGCACCTTCGGGGGTGCGGTGGGCCTCGTATGCGTGGTACACGTCCATCTGGTCGGTGGCGGTCTCCCAGAGCTCGGTGGCGATGCCCTCGCGGCGGCGGTCGGCGGCGACCTCGATCTGTGCGACTTCCTGGGTGTCGGTGGTGACGTAGAGGGAGCCGATGACCTTGCCCTCGTCGGTGGCCTCCCAGATGTGGGAGGTGTTGTCGCCCTCGCTGTAGCGGCCTGTCCGGTAGGTGATTGTGTAGGTCATGGCTTCCTCCTTTGCTGTGATTCCAGTATGACACATGTGTCACGCGGATGCAAGCGGCATGGCAAAGAAAATGCCCCGCCCACCACGGGCGGGGCGCATTCTTGCGTCTACCGGTCGATCTGCCCCTGACCACCCAGCGCCTTAGCCGCAAAGCTCGCCGCCTGATACTGAGCGTCGGGCATGAGGTGCGCGTACACGTCCTCCGTCACCGTCACGCTGCCGTGCCCCATGTGCCGGGAGAGCTGGAAGATGCTCATGCCTGCGTCCAGCATCAGTGAGGCGTGCGTGTGGCGGAGGCTGTACAGGCTGGGCGTCTTGGTGAGCTTGCCGTCCTTCCGCGCCTGAGCCACCGCAGCGCGCCACGATGCACGGAGGGTGGACCCGTCGATGCGCTTGCCTGTGGACCCCAAAAACAGGGAATCGATGGGGGAGCGCCCTTCGACATAGGGGCGGAGCGTGTCCACGGCAGAGGGAGGCAGGCCTACGGATCGCACAGACTTCTTGGACTTCGGCGTGCCTACGTAGTCGCCGGATTCGCGGTTCTGCTTCATGGCCTTAGTGACGCGCACGGAGGGCTGGCGTGCGGTCAGGTTCACGTCCTCGACCAGGAGCGCCCGGAGTTCACCGGGGCGCAGGCCAGTGGCGAGCATGAGGCGCATCGGGTCGCGGTGCCCTGGCCTGGCCCTGTCGATGATCGCCTCGGCTTCGGACAGTGTGAGGAACATGTCTCGTTCTTCGCGTGGCTCTGCCTCGGGGAGCATCTTGTGGTTGTACGGGTTGCTGGTGGCCCATCCGCGTTCTACGGCGTGGTCGAGTACGCCGGTGAGGTAGCCGCAGACGTTGCGGATCATCTTGACGGATAGGCTCTTGTCTTCCATTCGTCCGATGAGGTTTCGCACGTCGTCGTCTGTGATGGTGTCGCAGGGGAGTCCGCCGAGTGCTGGGCCGATGTGGTTGCGCATGTAGGACTGGTAGGTCTGTTTGGTGTAGGGCGCGCCTCGGAGGCGTTCGAGGTAGTGATCTGAGGCAGACACGAGTGTGGGTGTTTCGGTGTTGGCGCGTTCGAGCATGAGTGCGGCTTTGTCGGCGTCGCCTTTGGTGGTCTCGACGGCGCGCTTCCACCTCAGGGCGTCTTCTTCTGTCTGGTAGGTCATGGGTGGCTGCTTGATGCCGTCCATGTACCAGATGACCCGGTAGGTGGTGGACCCCGTGGTGTTTGTGCGCCGCTCGATGCTTGCCATGTCCCCATTCTACCGTGCGTGAGGGGATATTTTCGGGCCGCGAGGGGATATTTGCATGAGTAAACCCCCGGATCGGCTTGATTCCGGGGGTTTCTCAGCGGAGCGCGTGGGATTCGAACCCACGGTGCGGGGTTGCCGCACACCGGTTTTCAAGACCGGCTCCTTCGGCCGCTCGGACAGCGCTCCAGGTGTGATGTCACATCGACGACGGGGTCAGGCGCTGGCGGGGAACTCCGGTGGTGTCGCGCTGATGTGAAAACCTAGGCTCAGACTATACGCGAGGTGGTCGGGCGCCATCGAGTCGAGCCCTGCGGGAGAGACACATGATCGATTTCACCGCCGCGCAGAACGCGCGCACCTACTCCGGTCGTCGTGCCCACCCGACTTGGGCCGAGCACCTCAGTGCCCTCGTGGATCCCCACGGCGCCGACGTCGTCGACATCGGCTGCGGGGGAGGGATCTACAGCCGAGCCTGGCGGGATCTCGGGGCGGACCGCGTCGTCGGTGTCGATGCCAGTGCCCTGATCCTCGCCAGCGCGGCCGAGGATCACCGGGACGATCCGCGGATCAGCTTCCGGCAGGCTGACGCGCTGGCGACCGGACTGCCGGAGGCCTGCGCCGACATCGTCTTCTCCCGCGCCCTGGTCCACCATCTGGAGGATCTGTCGGCCTTCACCCGCGAGGCGCGGCGGCTGCTGCGCCCCGGCGGCACGCTCATCATCCAGGACCGCACCCTCGACGACGTCGACCAGCCCGCCGACGTCGACCTCCCCGGTGGGGCCCGTCATCTGCGCGGCTGGTTCTTCCAGGAGTTCCCGCGCCTGCGGGAGCTGGAGGCGGCGCGACGTCCCGATGTCGTTGCGTTGCGCCAGGCCCTGCAGGACTGTGGCGCCCAGGTCGAGACCAGCACGGTCTGGGAGGTCCGCGCCGAGCATCCGGACCGGGAGGCGCTGATCGCTGATCTGGCCGGCCGCACCGGGCGGAGCATCCTCCACGAGCTCGACGACGTCGAACTTGCCCACCTGGTGTCCGTGGTCCGGGCCAGCCTGCCCGAAGGGCCGGTGATCGAGGCCGACCGCTGGACCCTGTGGACCGCCGAGGCGCCGGGCTGACGGCAGCCCCGCCGATCCAGTCCCACCGAACCAGCCCCGCCGATCCAGCCCCACTTACCGAAGCAGAACCGAAGGAGCACCATGCGAGCAGTCGAATACGTCGGAGCAGGCGGCCCCGAGGTCATCGGACTCACCGAAGCGGAGGACCCCGTGCCCTCCGCCGGTGAGGTCCTCATCGAGGTGGCCGCCGCCGGACTGAACCGTGCCGACGTCATGCAGCGTCTGGGTGTCTACCCACCACCGGCGGGCGCCTCGCCCGTCCCGGGGCTGGAGGTCTCCGGTCGGGTGGTCGCCGCGGGACTGGGCAGTCCGGCGGCAGTGCAGGAGCTGGTCGGCGTCGACGTCGTCGCGCTGCTGGCAGGGGGCGGACACGCGGAGAAGGTCGTGGTCGACGCCCGCCACGTGCTGCCGGTGCCCCAGGGGGTCGACGTCGTCGACGCGGCCGGACTGATCGAGGTCGCCGCCACCGTGCACTCCACTCTGCGCGGTGAGGCGGACGTCCAGCCCGGCGAGACCGTGCTGGTCCACGGCGGCACCGGCGGCATCGGCACCTTCGCGCTGCAGTTCCTGCGCGCCCTCGGAGCCACCACGCTCACCACGGTGGGCAGCCCGGAGAAGGCTGAGCTGGCGCGCAGCCTGGGCGCGGACCAGGTGATCGACTACCGGCAGGAGGACGTCCGGACCCGAGTGGAGGAGATCACCTCAGGGCGAGGTGCCGATGTCATCCTCGACGTCGTCGGCGCCAAGTATCTGGAGACCAACCTGAAGAGCCTGGCGCCCGCGGGCCGGCTGGTGATCATCGGGCTGCAGGGCGGGCGGAAGGCCGAGGTGGACCTGGGGCTGCTGCTGGCCCGCCGCCTGCGGATCATCGCCACCACCCTGCGCTCGCGCGACGCGGAGGCCAAGGCCGGCATCGTCGCCGCCACGGGGGAGGAGGTCTGGCCGATGATCGAGGACGGCCGGATCACCGTGCAGACGAACCGGGTCTTCGCCCTCGACGACGCCGCGGCCGCCCACGCCTACTTCGACAGCGGCCGCCACACCGGCAAAGTGCTGCTGCGTCCCTGAGTGTCCCTGAGCGTCCCTGAGCGTCCCTGCTGACCGACGGACAGGCGTTGCACCCCGTGGTCGCCGAGGCGCCTTCCGGCTCGACCGGCATGGGTAGACTTGCTGTTCGTCGCCCCAGGAAGATGACCAGCCCGCCCGGCGCGCAGCCGGCCCAGCACGCAGGTGGAGGATGCATGAAGCTCTTTGCGCGTCGTCGCCGGGGTCGCCGCCTCGACAAGGATCTCGGGCGGGGCCTCTGGCGGCAGGCCCATGACCGCTTCGTCCGCGGCCTGGACCGTTATCACCAGGTGATCGCAGGCGTCGACGACGACGTCGTCCACAACCAGCTGGTCGCCATCGGCGACGAGCTCGCCGACCAGCTCCCGAGCGTCAGGGACCTGTGCAGCCATGCCCACCGGCTCTTCCCGGGGGAGGGGATGGACATCCCCGGGCGGGCCTCCGAGCTGCACTCTCAGCTCTCCAAGGCCGCCAACCATGTGGCCACCACGGCGGAGGCCGCCGCGATGGTGCGCCTGGGCAGCGCCGAGGTGATCGCGGTGCGGCGTCGCGCCGATCGGGTGCTGACCAGCCTGCAGGACGCCGAAGCCGCCCTGGAGCGCCTCGGCTGACGCGCCCCTGACCTGGTGATCCGCCCGGGGCTGGCCTATACTCGCGGAGCCGGGAGCCGCACGCTTCCGGCCGCACCAGGAACAGCAGCCAAGGAGCCCGCGAACGGATGAGCACCACAGACCATCGTGCTCTCGCCGAGGACATCCTCGACGGCGTCGGCGGAGCTGACAACGTCACCTCCGCCGGGCACTGCGCCACCCGGTTGCGGCTGGTGCTGCGGGACGAGTCGGCGGTACGCGCAGAGACGCTCAAAGCACTGCCCGGAGTGGTCACGGTCATCAAGGCCCACGGTGAGCTGCATGTGGTCACGGGGGAGCGTGCGGAGCTGACCCATCAGGAGCTCGAGCTGCTGACCCGCCGTCCGGTGGGCACCACCCCGGAGCTGAGGATTCCCTCTGCGGCACGCTCCCTGCGCGGGCTGGGCAGCCGGACTGTCGCCATGCTCGCCGCCGTCTTCGCCCCGGTGATCTGGCCGTTGGCCGCCGCAGGTCTGCTCAAGACGGCCGTGCTGGTGCTCGGCCAGCTGGGCTGGCTGGATCCTGACGCCGGCACGTTCACTGTGGTGCACGCGGTCTCGGAGGGCATCTTCCTGTTCCTTCCGCTGTTCCTGGCCGTCACAGCCGCCCGCCGCTTCGGCGCCCAGCCGTTCACCGCCATGGCGGTGGCCGCCGCCCTGGTCTACCCCTCGATCCTCGACATCGGGGAGTCCCGGGCACCGGGAGCCACGCCCACCGGCTCGCTGCTGGGTGTGCCGTTCCCGATCATGGTCTTCGCCGCCTCGGTGATCCCGATTCTGGTGGTCGTGCTGGTCCAAGCGTGGGTGGAGCGCGCCCTGGATCGGATGCTGCCCGCCGCCCTGCGCAGCGTGGGCACTCCGCTGATCACGCTGCTGGTGGTGGTCTTCGCAGCCCTGGTCCTGCTGGGCCCGACCGTCGTCATCGCCGGGCAGGGGCTGGTGGCCGGTGTGGAGGGGATCCTGGACTCCGCTCCCTGGCTGGCCGGAGTGGTGCTGGGCGGCCTGTGGCATGTGCTGACCATCCTCGGACTGCAGTGGGGCATGCTGGGCACCATCGCCGAGTCGGTGGGGGAGGACACCTCCGGGGCCCCGACGACGGCGACCCTTCCGGCCGTGATCGCCGCCGCCGTGCTCGCTCAGGCCGGGGCAGCGATCGCGGTGCTGCTGCGCACCCGCTCTCAGGCGCGTCGCAAGATCGCCGGGGCCTCCTCCGTGGCGGGGCTGTTCGGCGGAATCTCCGAACCGATGATCTACGGCGTCACCCTTCCGCTGAAGAAGCCCTTCATCTTCGGGATACTCGGCGGCGCCGTCGGTGGTGCGGTGACGGCCTCCTCGGGGGCGGCTGCGGCGGAGATGGTGCCGCCGGCGTTGGCCGGGGTGCCGGCGATGACGGCCCAGGGCTCGTCGGTGCTGCTGCTGGTGGGGCTGGGGGCGGCGCTGCTGATCGGACTGGTGCCCACCTGGCTGTTGGTGGACCGGGAAGCCGCGGATGAGAACCCCGATGCCGAGCCGGACCCGGAGCCGGCGACGACGTCCACGATGATGGCGGTGGCACCCTCGGCGCAGCCCACTGCGGAGCGGGCTCGGCGCGGACCCATGCCCTCGGCTGTGGAGATCCTGGCACCGCTGCCCGGGCGGGTGCTGCCCCTGGACGCGATGGAGGACGAGCTCTTCGCCTCAGGCACTGTCGGGCCCGGTGCGGCGATCCGGCCGGTCAACGGGCATCTGGTGGCCCCGGTGGCCGGTGTGGTGATCGCGGCTCCGGCGGGCGGCTATGCCTACGGCATCCGCACCGACGACGGCGTCGACGTCCTGGTCCACTGCGGCAGCCACACCCCGGAGCTGAAGGGGGAGGGATTCGCTCCGGCGGTGCGCCGCGGAGAACGGGTCGAGGTCAGCCAGCCTCTGGTGGATGTCGATCTGGAGCTGATCCACGGAGTCGGGTTCGACGCCATCACCGCGGTGGTGGTGACCAATGCGGGCGACTTCGCCTCGGTGACGCCGACCGAGGCGACCGACGTCGAGCCCGGGGATCTGGTGCTGACCGTCATCACGGCGGAGGAAGCGACGGAAGGCTCGACCGAGGACGCTCAGACCTGAGGGCGGTGCATCTGCACCAGATCGTCCTCGCGGATGCGGAAGTAGTCCGCCGGGCCGCCGCCGCGCAGCAACGGGTCCGCCGCGGCCGTACGGTAGATCCCGTCGTCGAGCAGCTCGTCGTCGATGTGGACTCCCAGGACCTCTCCGAAGACCATATGGGCTCCGGTGTCCTGCCCGGAGGCGTCGGTCAAGGGCAGGATCTGGGTGCGGCGGCATTCGAAGACCACCGGCGCCTCGGCCACATGGGGGACGCTGACCACGCGAGAGTCGGCCGGAGTGAGACCGGCCAGATCGAACTCGTCGACCGCGGCGTCCACTTCTGCGGAGGTCTGGTTCATCTGCTCGCCCAGCTCGGCGGTGACCAGATGCCAGCAGAACTCCCCGGTGGCCTCGATGTTGGCCACGCTGTCCTTGTATCCGGTGCTGGCGAATCCGATCAGCGGGGGTGCGGCGTGGAAAGCGTTGAAGAAGCTGTAGGGAGCCAGGTTGAGCCGACCCTCGGCCGACTGTGTGGAGACCCAGCCGATGGGTCGGGGACCCACGATCGCCTTGAACGGGTCATGGGGCAGGCCATGGCCGGAGGCCGGCTCGTAGAAGTGGGTCGGGCGCACAGCCGCGAGCGTAGCAGGTGGGCACGGCACCGGTCAGCCGAGCGGCTTCCTCAGGGGGCGTCCTGGGGTGTCTCGGGGAGTCTCGGGGAGTCTCGGGGTGGTTCAGACGGGGCGGTTCAGACGGAGGTGAGCAGCCCGGCCTGGCGGCGGGCGACGTCGACCAGCCCGACCCGGTGCAGCTCGTCGATCTCCTCGGGGCGGAACCAGGCGACGTCGTCAGTGGAGCCGCCCTGCTCCACACGCAGGGAGCCGCCGGTGATGTGGGCGCGGTAGATGATCCGCAGCGCCTGCAGCGGCGTGCCCAGCTGAGCCGCCTTCCGCCGGTCTCCGGGGATGACGGCACTGTCCACGCCCAGGATTTCGCCGAGCTCGACGTCGTAGCCGGTCTCCTCCAGCACCTCGCGCACCGCCGTGTCGGCCGGATGCTCGCCGGGTTCCATGCCTCCGCCGGGCAGGGTCCAGCCGGTTCCGATGCCCTCATCCCGCCAGTGCGGCAGCAGCATCCGGCCCTGGTCGTCGGTGATCACGGCGTACACGCCCACTCTCAGGTCCACGGTCCCGGACTCTACCACCGGGGCCGCACAAGTGGTCAGGGGCGGGGGATCTCCGCGGACGGCGAGCCGGGTGCTCCGGGCCCCGGTGCTTCTGGGGCTGGGCTTCCTGAACCTGTCAGGGCAGACCGATAGCCTCGGCTCATGCCGACCTCCCGCCGCGCTCCTCGACGCGCCTCGCCTGGAACAGTCCCCCTACCGGTGCCGCACCCGCCCCGGCTCGATCTCCGTGCCCCGGCGGATCTGCTCCCCGGCGAGCTTCGCGAGCTGGTGGTCAGCCCGCATGCTGAAGGACTGCGGTTCACGGAGCAGTCGCTCACCGGGGATGACCTCACCGGGGCACGCCTTGTGGAGTGCGAGCTCCTGGACGTCGAGCTGCAGGAGGTGGCGCTGACCGGCGCCACCGTGGCGGAGTCGCGGCTGGTCCGGCTCACCAGCCCGCACCTGGCGGCGGCCCGGTCCACCTGGCGTGCGGTGGAGTTCCTCGGCAGCCGGATTGGGGTGGCCGAGCTCCACGACGCCGGGATCTCTGAGCTGCGGATCGCTGACTCCAAGCTGGACCTGGTGAACCTGCGCGGCGCCTTGCTGACCGACGTCGTCTTGGATGGGTGCACGCTCACCGAGCTGGATCTCGGCGCGGCGGAGGTACGCCGGATGCAGGTGCAGGACTGCGCCATCGGCACCCTGGATCTCACCGGTGCGGATCTGCAGCACGTGGATCTGCGCGGAGCAAGGGTGTCCCGGATCGTCGGCCTGGCCGGACTGCGCGGGACCACGATCAGCCCGGAGCAGCTCATGGACCTTGCCCCCGCGTTCGCGGAGCACCTGGGCCTGGATGTGCGGGACTGATGCGCAGGACCGCCGGACAGGCAGGGACGCCGGGGCTCAGTCCTCGCGGGGCCTCCCACGGGCGAACCCGCCCTCGGTGCTGAGGACCTGGCCGGTGATCCATTCCGCTTCTGGGGTCATCAGCCAGGCGATGAGCCGCGCCGGATCATCCGGACGACCGAACCGCCCACGGGGGAACATCGAGGCCACCCGCCCCCACATCTCCGGGGTCATGTAGCCGGTGTCCACCGGGCCGGGGTTCACCGTGTTCACCCGGATTCCGGTTTCGGCGACCTCGTCCGCGATCGTAGCGGTGACCCCCGCCAGGGCGGCCTTCGCGGCCGCATAGGCGATCTCGCCGGGCATGGGCCCCTCGCCCTGGCCGGAGGTCATGAAGACGATCGAGGCACGCGCGTCCACGGCCCAATGCCGGTCCAGCATCTGATCGGTCAGCTCGCCGAGCGCGCTGTCGCGGCCGCTGAGCGCCTGGTTTCACACCAGTCCGTCCAGACCACCGAAGGTCTCGACGGCGGCGTCGATCACCCGCTCCGGCGCGCCGGTCTCGGTGAGATCGGCACCCAGCTCCTCGAGTCGTGCACCGGGTGACAGATGCGTGGCGATGCTGGCCATGACGGCGTCGAGGTCGTCCGCACCATAGGGCTGTGCGGCGTCATGGGCGCGATGGTGGTGGCAGAAGACCTCGGCGCCGTAGGCAGCCAGCCGGCAGGCGATCGCGTGCCCGATGCCGTCACGGCGGCTCACACCGGTGATCAGCATCTTTCGTCCGCGCAGCGGCATCGGATCACGGGACAGTGAGCTGGTGCTGTGGGTCATGAGCCCATAGTAGGTCTGGAGTCGGTTCAGGAGTCGTGACGGCGGTAGACCGGGATGAGCCGGCCGTCCGGGTCGAGGCGTTCCAACATGGCCTCGGCGATCTCACCGAGCTGGTCGACCTGCTCATCGGCGAGCGCGTCGATCACATGATGGCGGACCGTGGCGACGTGCCCGGGCGCGGCATCCTGGACCTTCTCCCAGCCGACGTCGGTGAGTCTGGCGCAGGTGACGCGTGCGTCGTCGGGACTCCGTCGGCGCTCCACCAGGCCGCGGTCCTCGAGCCGACGGATCACATGGGAGAGTCGGGGGAGGGTGGCGTTGGTGCGTGCCGCCAAGGTGCTCATCTGCAGGGCTCGCTCCTCGGTCTCGGAGAGGATGGCGAGCACGTAGTACTCGAAGTGGGTGAGGCCGGCGTCGCGACGCAGCTGGGTGTCCAGCACGCCAGGGAGCAGCTCCAGCACCGCGGTCAGGCGCACCCAGGAGGCCAGCTGTCTCTTGTCCAACCATTGAGCGTCCACAGGATGATTCTCACCCAGATGAGTTGAAGGAACAACTGTGCTGCCTTAGGCTAGTTGTAGCAACAACAAAAACCTCCGGTGCTCTGACCTCGCGGCCCTGCCGAGCAGCTGCACCGGGGCGCTCTCATCCGTGTCGAAAGGCTCTCTTCAGATGCATGCTCTGCTCCGCCCCTCCGCCGCCGCGCCGGCGCTGACCGACCTGGCCCTGCTGATCGCACGCGTGGCCCTCGGTGTCATCCTCGTCGCCCACGGCTGGCAGAAGTTCGACGAATGGACCGTCGCGGGCACAGCGGCCTCGTTCGAAGGCATGGGGATCCCCGCCCCGACGGCGAGCGCGACCCTCGTCACCGGTGTCGAGCTGATCGGCGGCGCACTGCTGATCCTCGGGCTGCTCACTCCGGTGGTCGCCGCCCTCAACGCGGTGTCCATGCTGGTGGCGCTGTTCCTGGTCCATGCCCCTGCGGGGCTGTTCGTCTCCGAGGGTGGCTACGAGCTGGTCCTGGCGCTCTTCGCCGGGTTGATCATCCTCGCCGTCGGCGGGGCCGGACGCTTCAGCCTGGACCGGCTGATCTCTCCGGCGAAGGGTCGGCGGCGGGCACCGGCGCGCACCTGAGGCGATGAGCCGCATCGCCTGGCCGACGGCGGACCCGACCCGGGTTCCAGTGGTAGCCTCCGGGGCATGAGGACGACGACGGTGGTGACGTGGCTCGCCGCGGCGGCACTGGTGAGCGGATGTGCCGGAGGCGAGGAGCCCACTGACCTGGAGGTGACCGACGCCGGTCATGGGGGTCACTCGGACGAGCTCGGCGAGCTGGAGGTCACTGTCGGTGACGAGGCCCACCGGATCGCGCCCACTGAGGTCCGGTGCTCCGGCTCCCCGGAGGAGACCCATCACCTGATCGCCACCACCGAGGGGCACGCGCCCCGGGCCGAAGTGGCGGGTGATCATTTCGTGCTCGTCAGGCTCGCTCAGGACGAGCGCTCCCATGAGACCACCAGCTCCGAGGGTATCGACCTCAGCGACGGACAGGTGACGTTCGAGGCCGCCGACGTGGGCGACGCCGTCGTCCACGGCACCCTGCACTGCGGTACCTGGGAGCAGTGACGCACGTGTCGCTGCACCGGCCGTGGTGCTGGCGGCCTGCTCCGGGCGCAGCAGAGCCCCTGGCCAGAGACTTCTGACCAGGGGCTCCGCTGCGCATCTGGAGCCACCTGCCGGAATCGAACCGGCGACCTATTCATTACGAGTGAATTGCTCTACCGACTGAGCTAAGGTGGCCTGCGCGCCTGTGGCAGCTGCCCACGCGCGCGATCCATTACATTACTCGGCTCCCCTCGCGCCGGTCAAAACGGGAGGTCCTGTGGGCGCCACCTCGCCGGGAGCAGAGCACCTGGCCTCACCTCAGAGCACCGGTGAATGCGCCCCGTGGTCCTCCAGTCGGTCATCGGCCAGCCGCGGCACCACCTGCACCGGGCCGCTGGCCTCCATCAGGACACTGCGTGAGACCGACCCCAGCAGGGCGCTGGTGAGGCCGCCGCGGCCCCGGGTGCCGAGCACCGTCAGCTGTGCCCGCTCGGTGGCGGAGGCCATCACCTGGCTGGGAGACCCCTCGTCGAGGTGGCCTTCGACCGTGAGATCGGGGAAGTGGGACCTCAGCCACCGGGTCTCGCCGTCGAGGCGATCCTGCAGCTCCTGCAGCTCCGCTCGGGTCAGGCCGGACTCCTTGGCGGTGCGCGAGGAGTACCAGAGCACGGAGGAGTCGATGCGGGGCAGCGCCAGCAGCAGCTCCAGCCGGGTGCCGCGGCTCACCGCCGCCTCGGCGGCGTGCAGGGCGGCGACCCGTCCGTGGTCCGAGCCGTCCACACCCACGATGACCGGACGGTCGTCCGGGCGGGCGGTGAAGCGGGTGGCGCCGCCGATCAGATCAGGGTCGTATCGCCGATTGACCACCACTGTGGGACAGTGCGCGTGGGCGGGCAGTGCGGAGGCGACCGACCCGAGCAGCCGACCGACGAACCCGCCCCGGCCGCGACCGCCGACCACCGCGTAGGCGGCGTTCTCCGAGCGGGCGACCATCACCCCGGCGGCGTCGCCATGCTCGACCCGATACTCCAACGCCCCGGGGTAGCTGCGCAGATACTCGCGGGCCTCGTCGAGCGCCTCTTCGGCGCCGCGGCGGGCCAAGGTGTCTCCGGTGATCTCCGCGGCCGAGTCCACATAGCCGGCGACGGCGCGCGGGACCGTGAAGGCGCTGATCACGGTGAGGGGGAGGCCCTGGCGGTTGGCCTCGACGGCCGCATAGCGCAGGGCTCTGGTGCCTTGGTCCGAGGCGTCGAATCCGACGATGACTCCCAGCCCGCGGGATGCGCGGGTGTAGGGGATGGCGCGGCGATGGCGAGCGTCCTCATGCATGGTGACCTCCCGGGCACAGCGACGGAATGGAGCGGGCGACGACGATGCTCACCACCGCTGGCGAGGACACCGTCCCCCAGCTGGGACCATTCTATCGAAGGGCGGCCCCGCTCAGGAGGGATGCGGGCCGGGTCCAGCACCGCTGCGGACCGGGCTCAGCACTGCTGCCGGCCGGCGAACAGCTCGCCGGTGAGCAGGTAGGAGTCCACGATGTCGGTCACGCAGGCGTTCCCCGGCCGGTAGGCCAGGTGCCCCTCACCCTCGTAGACCAGCAGCGAGGAGTCTTCCACCATCTCGTGCATGTCCTCTGCCCACTGCACCGGGGTCGCCGGGTCTCCCGTGGTGCCCATGAACAGGATGTCCTCCACGCCGTCGAGTTGCGGCTGGCCGGGTTCGCCGACCGGTCCGACCGGCCATTCGGAGCAGAGGATGCCCGAATGCCCCAGATAGGGCCCGAACGTCGGGGCCGCCTCGACCCTCTCCTCATACTCGGCCTCGATGGTGTCGAGATCCTCGGAGACCGGGTGGTCCAGGCACATGATCGCTCGGAAGGCCAGCTGGCTCTTCCATCCGTAGCTGCCGTCGGGCTCGCGGCCCGCGGCGAGGTCTGCCCACTGCTGGAAGGAGGAGAGATCGTCCTGCTCCAGGGCCTCGGTGAGGGCCCTGGTGAGCATCGGCCACCCGCCGGAGAAGTACATCGGCTGGATGAATCCGCTGACCAGGACGCTCACCGAGACGACGCGGCCGTCGTCGGCCTCCCACGGCTCCTCGGAGACCTGCTCGAAGAGGTCCGCGACGGCGTCGACGACGTCCTGGGCCTCCCCGTCCACCGGGCAGTCGCTCTGCGTGGCGCACCACTCGGCATAGGCGTGCAGCGCCTCCTCGAAACCCACCGCCTGGTCCAGGGAGAGCTCGTGGTCGCTCAGCGAGGTGTCCATCATGCCGTCGAGCACGAACCGGCCCACCGAGGCGGGATGCTGTTCGGCGTAGGCGATCCCCAGATGGGTGCCGTAGGAGAATCCGAGATAGTGCAGCTGCTCCTCGCCCAGGGCGACCCGGATGATGTCCATGTCCCGGGCGGCGGAGACGGTGTCCACATGGCCGAGCACCTCCCCGGTGTTCTCCAGGCACTGCTCGCCCAGCCAGCGGGCGTCCTCGCGGGCCTGCTCGACGGCCGCCGCATCGTCGAGCTCCTCGTCGGCCTCGGAGACCTGCTTGCGGTTCTCGTCCATCTGGTCGTCGGTCAGACATTCCACCGGAGCGGAGCGGTGCACCCCGCGCGGATCGAAGCCGACGACGTGGTGGTTCTCCAACAGTTCGGGGGTGAAGAAGTAGCGGAGATCCTCGGCCACGGCGTCGTACCCGGAGACTCCGGGACCGCCCGGATTGGTCAGCAGGTGCGGGGCGTCCGGCCCGCCGGTGTCGGAGCTGATGATCTGGATCTCGAGGGTCTCTCCATCGGGGTCCGCGTAGTCCAGAGGCACCTCGACGGTGGCGCACCGTGCCGATCCCTCACAGTCCTCCCAGTGCAGCTCCTGCTCGTAGAACCGGGAGTAGGCGGGGTCTGCGGCGAAGCCGCGCCCCTCGGCGGCCGGTCCGGTCTCCTCCTCCGCAGCGGGGGCCTCCTCCGGGGAGTCCAGGGGCACGCAGCCGCTGAGCAGCAGAGAGGCGGCGCCGACTGCGGAGAACGCGCGCCGGCGACGTCGAGACGTGGTCTCCATGATGGGGCTTCCCTTCAGCGGCGGTGATCCTCGACAGGCAGGAAGGACATCATCAGCGCCTCCATGGCCAGCAGCGGAGGCACGTTCTGCCCGATGCGCCGGCGCGCGGCGCTGATCGCATCCAGGCATCCCAGCGCGTGCTCGGGGCTCAGGCTCTCCGCGTGCTCGGTCAGCTCGGCGCGCAGATGATCATTGATCAGCTCGACGCCGGCGGAGAGCTTCAGGCTCAGCACGTCGCGGTAGACGGCGGTGAGGTCGATCAGGGCCCGGTCCAGGGAGTCGGCCACCGCGCGCTTGGCCCGGCGGGTGTTCTCCTCCTCGAGCCGTTTGAACTGGCTGCGCAGCTTCGGGGGGATCTTCTCCTCGGCCTCGAGGCCGAGAGATCGGCGCAGGGCCGCCTGCTCCTGGGCCAGCCGAGCCTCGGCGGTGGACTCGGCGTCGGCCTGGGTCATCTCCACCAGCTTCCCGGCGGCCTGGACGGCGTCGGTGGAGCTGCGCACCCGCAGCGGCAGGGTGACCACGTCCTCGCGACGACGGCGGACCTCCGGGTCCTGGGCGAGCCGACGGGCCACTCCCACATGGTTCTGCGAGACCCGGGCGGCGAAATGCGCCTGCTGGGCGTTGAGGCCGTCGCGGGCCACCAGCAGCTCGGCGACCGCCTCGGCCGGCGGGATGCGCAGGCTCATCATCCGGCACCGGGAGTGGATGGTCACCAGCACATCGGCCGGGCTGGGTGCACAGAGCACCCAGATGGTGTGCGGAGGAGGCTCCTCGATGGCCTTCAGCAGCACGTTGGTGGCCCGCTCGGTCATCCGGTCGGCATCTTCGACGACGATCACCCTCCAGCGGGTGCCCTGCGGCCGGTCCTGGGCCGTGGTGACCAGCTCGCGGACGTCTTCGATGCGGTAGCTGACGTTCTCCGTGGAGACCAGCTTCACCGACGGGTGGGTCCCGGAGACGATGAGGCGGCAGGTGTGGCAGGAGCCGCAGCCGCGAGCCTGTGGTGCCTGGGCCTCACAGTTCAGTGCGGCGGCGAAGGCGCGGGCGGCGTTGGACCGGCCCGAGCCCGGGGGGCCGGTGAACAGCCACGCGTGGGACGGGGAGGGGGAGGCCACTGCACGACGCAGCTGATCCACCACAGGTTCCTGACCGACGAGCTCGCCGAAGACCGCGGGCAGCTCCGTGGGGGCGCCCGCGGCTTCAGGGGGCGCCGTCGTGCTCTCAGGCATCGTCGACCTCCTCGGACAGATCAGCGGTGTGCGGATCAGCGGTGTGCGGCTCAGCGGGGGACGTCGCCGTGGGGGAGGACAACAGTCCGGCGACCCGGACGCGGATCTGCTGGTGGACCGTCTCGGCGTCCTGGCCGGCGTCGATGATCAGGTAGCGTTCCGGCTCGCTCGTCGCCCGCGCCAGGAACGCCTGCCGGATGCGGGCGCGGAACGCGTCGTCGGCGGACTCCATGCGATCCCCGGGGCCGCCGTCGCGGCCGGTGCGTCGCTGCTGGGAGATCTCCGGGTCCACGTCGAGCAGGATGGTCAGGTCCGCCTGCAGTCCGCCGGTGGCCCAGCCGTTGATCTCGGCGACCTTCTCTGCGCCCAGCCCGCGCCCGACGCCCTGATAGGCGACGGAGGAGTCGATGTAGCGGTCGCAGAGCACCGTGGCCCCGGAGCGCAGGGCGGGGCCGATGTGTTGGGCGACATGGGCGGCCCGGGAGGCGGCGAAGAGCAGCGCCTCGGTGCGCGGATCCACCTCTCCCTGGCCGTGGTCCAGCACCAGGGAGCGGATGCGCTCGCCGATGGGGGTGCCGCCCGGTTCGCGGGTTCGTCGGCAGGCCACGCGGCAGGACCGCAGCCAGGCCTCCAACAGGTCCAGCTGGGTCGTCTTGCCGGCGCCGTCGCCGCCCTCGACGACGATGAACGCTCCGCGGGTGCTCCCGAGCTCGGTCTGTGTCACGCGGGCCAGCCTATCGGCTCCCGCTGACGACTTCGTCGTCCTGCGGCCCGCCGACGTCTCACACCATGAAACCGGCTCGCGGAGGTGGTGCCGCCCCGCGGGGGGTTCGGCTACGGTGTCGGATGTGACTGACGAACGCACCTATCTCGTGTCCGGAGGCCGCGGCGCCCATGAAGGGGGCGCCCCGGTGAGCCCCTCGGTGGACTTCACCTCCACTTACCGCTACCGCCCCGGCGGGGAGAACCGGTGGGACTACGCGCGGGAAGGTGTCCCGTCCTGGGAGCCGCTGGAGGAGCTGCTGGCCCAGCTGGAGGCCGGCACCCGGCAGGGGCACCGCGGAGACGGGTTCGTCACCACCGCCGAGGAACATCCGGTCCCAGTGCTGCCGGGGCTGCTGTTCTCCTCCGGAATGGCCGCAATCTCCGCGGTGATGCATCTGCTGCCTCCCGGCGGACACCTCATTCTGCCGCGACACAGCTACATGGGCTTCTCCACGCTGGCCCAGCAGATGGCTGACCGAGGACTGCTCACCCTGCATCGTGTCGACATCGCCGAGACCGAGTCGGTGCAGACCACCATCGCCGATGTCGCCACCCTCGCCCAGGCCCAGGACGCCCCGGTGATGCTGTGGGTCGAGTCCCCCACCAACCCGATGCTGGAGGTCGCCGACCTGCCCGCCCTGCTCGCTGAGGCGAAGCGGCGCGGCATGGTGACGGTGGTGGACAACACCTTCGCCACGCCGCTGCGGCAGCAGCCGCTGAAGCACGGGGCCGACGTCGTGGTCCATTCGGTGACGAAGTTCCTCGCCGGTCACTCGGACCTCATCATGGGTGCGGCGATCACCGCCGACGAGGAGCTGCATCGTCGGCTGCACGAGCACCGCACCCTGCACGGCGCGATCCCCGGCCCCATGGAGGTCTTCCTGGCGCTGCGGGGAGTCCGCACGCTGGCGGTCCGGCTCGACGTCGCTGAGTCCAACGCGGCAGAGCTCGCCCGGCGCTTCGCTGCGCTGCTGCCCACCGGGGAGACCCCGCTGCGGGGAGTCCGCTACCCGGGGCTGGAGACCCATCCGCAGCACGCGCGCGCCGCCGCGCAGCTGGGCGGCTTCGGTGCCATCCTCACCATCGAGCTGCCCGACGCCGCCTCCGCCGACGCGGTGCTGGATCACCTGAGCCTGTGGACCCCGGCCACCAGTCTCGGCGGCGTGGAGTCCCTGGCCGAGCGCCGTCGCCGGCACAGCACGGAGCCGGAGACCGTCCCGGACGGGCTGATCCGGCTGTCGGTGGGCATCGAACATGTCGACGATCTCTATGAGGACCTGCTGCAGGCCCTGCGGCTGGTCGCTTCGGAAAACCGCGACGAGAACCGATAGCATCGACACATGCAACCGATTTTCGCGCCCCAATGTTTCGGCGGCGGCAGCTTCATGAATATGGCTGTGTGCTTCGACATCCTCTGGCTACAGCCCTTGTTCGGATTGGTGTGTCTCGCGGTTGCCGGCTACGCGCTGTTCAAGGTCCTGCCCAAAGATGCCCAGCGCTTCGATATGGCGTTCAAACGCACCAAGGGCTTCTGGTTGGCGATGACAGGTGGTGCCGTCCTGATGTGCTTCTTTGGGGTCATGGCCGGCGCGTTCAGCCTCCTGTTCCCTGCGATCGGCGCGACCATGGCCGCCGTCTACCTGGCCGACGTCGAGCCCGCCGTCTCTGAGTGAGCCGGATGAGCTGACGCGATCGCCGTTCCACTCCGCGCCCGCTGACGTGCGCCCTGACCACCGACGTTCCACCACACATCACGCATCGGAAGGGATCACCGCCAGATGAGCTATGACCTCATTCTGCTCCGCCACGGACAGAGCGACTGGAACCAGAAGAACCTCTTCACCGGCTGGGTGGACGTGCCGCTCACCGACCAGGGCCGTGCCGAGGCCGCCCGCGGCGGGGAGCTCCTGGCCGAGAACGACCTGCTGCCCGACGTCGTCCACACCTCGCTGCTGCAGCGGGCCATCACCACCGCCCACCTGGCGCTGGAGGCCGCCGACCGCCTGTGGATCCCGGTGACCCGGGACTGGCGGCTCAACGAGCGCCACTACGGCGCCCTGCAGGGCAAGGACAAGTCTCAGGTGCGTGAGGAGTACGGCGAGGAGCAGTTCATGACCTGGCGCCGGTCCTATGACACCCCGCCGCCTGAGCTCGACGCCGACGACGAGTTCTCGCAGGTCGGCGACCCCCGCTACGCGGACCTCGGAGACGCCGCCCCGCGCACCGAGTGCCTGGCCGACGTCGTGGAGCGTTTCCTCCCCTACTGGGAGTCGGCGGTGATCCCGGACCTGAAGGCCGGCAAGACGGTGCTGCTGGCCGCGCACGGCAACTCGCTGCGTGCCCTGGTGAAGTACCTCGACGGCATCAGCGACTCCGACATCGCCGGGCTGAACATCCCCACCGGCATCCCGCTGCACTACCGGCTCGACGACGACTTCAGGCCGCTCACCGCCGGAGGCACCTACCTGGACCCGGAGGCCGCGAAGGACGCCATCGAAGCGGTGGCGAACCAGGGCAAGAAGTGACGAGCTGACCGTGGGCCGCTGAAGACCCCCGCCGGGCTCACTCGGTGGGGGTCTTCGCGTCCCATTCGCCGGTCACCAGGTAGGCGACCTTCCTCGCCACGGAGACCCCGTGGTCGCCGAAACGCTCGAAGAAACGGCTGGCCAGCGTACAGTCCGCCGTGGTGGCGGCTGAGGCGTCCCAGTCGTCGGCGGCGAGGAGCCGGAACACCGAGGCGTGGAGCTCATCGATCGCCGCGTTCTGCGCCGCGATCTCCTCGACCAGTGTGAGATCCCGGGTCTGCAGCAGCTGCACGACCTTCTCGGCCACCTGCTGGGCGTGGTCGGCCATCGCCGCGAAGACCGGCTTCAGCTGGTCCGGGGCGACATGGTCGGGGTACCGCAGGCGCACCAGCTGACCGATGTGCCGGGCGAGGTCTCCCATGCGCTCCAGGGAGGTGCTCATCCGCAGCGCACCCACGATGGTGCGCAGATCGGAGGCGACCGGTCCCTGCAGCGCCAGCAGATCGATGGCACGTTCGTCCAGGTCGACCTGCAGGCTGTCGATCCGCTGGTCGGCGGTGATGACCTCTTCCGCCAGCTGCAGGTCAGCGGTCTCGAAGGCCCGGTAGGCCTTGCTCGACGCCTGCGAGACCAGGGTGGAGATCTCGATCAGCTGTTCACCGAGGTTCTGGAGGTCTTCCTGAAAGAGCTTGCGCACAGCGGACGGATCCTTTCGTCGTGGGGGCGGTCGCGGCAGCGCCGCACAGGCACCGGGACGTGCCGGAGGAATCCGGGGAGTCCTGCCGGATGGGCTGCCGACCGTCCCGACGCCTCAGGCTCGCCGAGGCACGTGAACAGGGACACATGTGCCAGCCGACGGCCAGGTGAACGCTGGCTGAATCCCTGTCCGGTCCGAGGTCCCACGGCGACGAGCGCGGGGACATATGCCTAAGCTGTACTCGTGGACTCCCTGCTCATCGCCATCTCCTCCGGTCTGGTCGGCCTGCTCCTCGGCATCGCCGGGATGCATGCGTTCCGGGTGAGCGAGCTGCAGCGCGCGGCCGGGATCGACGTCGACGAGCCGACCATGCCCGCCGGCGCCACCGAGGTGCTCGCCTCGCTGGGACTGGCCTACATCGTCGTCGACACCGTCGACGGCGTGGTGCGGGCGAATCCCGCCGCCTACGCCTTCGGACTGGTGCGCGGCCACACCGTGGTGCACCAGGAGCTGCTGGAGCTCACCGCCCGGGTGCGCGCCGACGGCGTCATCATCGACCAGGACCATGAGCTGCCGCGCGGCCTCCAAGGGGAGTCGAGCATCGTGGTGCACCTGCGGGTGGCGCCGTTGGGGGACGAGTACATCCTGATCCTCGCCGATGACCGCACCGAGTTCTCGCGGACTCAGGCGGTCCGCCACGACTTCGTGGCCAATGTCTCCCACGAGCTGAAGACCCCGGTGGGGGCGATCTCCCTGCTCACCGAAACGATCGAGGACGCCGCCGACGACGAGGAGGCGGTGCGGCACTTCGCCCAGCGGCTGCAGCGCGAGTCGTCCCGGCTGGCCGCGCTGGTCCAGGACATCATCGAGCTCTCCCGGGTGCAGGGGAAGAACGTGGTCCACACCGGCCGGCCGGTGGACCTGGGGAAGGTCATCTCGGAAGCGGTGGACCGGTCCAAGCTCCCGGCCGAGGCGAAGGACATCGCCATCCGGGTCGGAGGCTCTCTGCCGCGCGCGGTCCACGGGGACCACGATCAGCTGACCATGGCCTTCCGGAACCTCATCGACAACGCCGTCCGCTATTCGCCGGAGGGGACGCGCATCGGCGTCGGCCTCTCGTCGAGGGACGGCATCGCCCAGGTGACGATCACCGATCAGGGCATCGGCATCTCTCCGGAGGATCAGGAGCGCATCTTCGAGCGCTTCTACCGGGTCGATGCCGCTCGTTCGCGCCAGACCGGGGGGACCGGGCTGGGGCTGAGCATCGTCAAACATGTCATCACCAACCACGGGGGAGAGGTCTCCCTCTGGTCCCAGCAGGGCAGAGGATCCACGTTCACCGTGCGCATCCCGGAGCTCGAGGAGGGCCAGGGGCCAGGTGAGCCGCAGGACGGCGCACCGGCCGACAGCGCACCGGCCGACGTCGGCGGCCCCCGTGCTTCTCATCAGCAGCCCGGACGCGCTCGCGCCGGTGAAGGAGGAACAGCGTGACCAGGATTCTCATCGTCGAAGACGAGAGCTCGTTCTCCGAGGCTCTGTCATACACCCTGCAGAAGGAGGGGTATGACGTCTCGGTCGCCGACGACGGCCTGCGCGCCGTGGAGCTCTTCGACAAGGTGGGCGCCGACCTGGTGCTGCTGGACCTGATGCTGCCCGGGCAGCCGGGCACCGAGGTGTGTCGGCAGATCCGGCAGCGGTCCAACGTGCCGGTGATCATGCTGACGGCGAAGGACTCGGAGATCGACAAGGTCGTGGGCCTGGAGCTCGGTGCTGACGACTACGTGACCAAGCCGTACTCCTCCCGGGAGCTGCTGGCCCGTGTCCGGGCGGTGCTGCGTCGGCATGTGGACACCGAGGTCGACGACGCCTCCACCGTCGCCGCCGGGCCGGTGCGCATGGACGTGGAGCGGCACACGGTGGAGGTGAGCGGGGAAGCGGTGAGCCTGCCGCTGAAGGAATTCGAGCTGCTGGAGATGCTGCTGCGCAACTCCGGTCGGGTGCTGACCCGCGGCCAGCTCATCGACCGGGTGTGGGGCTCGGACTACGTCGGCGACACCAAGACCCTGGATGTGCATGTGAAGCGGCTTCGCGCGAAGATCGAGCCGGACCCTTCGCAGCCCACCCACCTGATCACGGTGCGCGGCCTGGGGTACAAGTTCGACGAGTGAGGTGACGCGTCGGCGGGGCGCGCTAGACTGATCAAGGCCTGTCGCGCCCGGAGCCGAGGTGCGTGAGGCCGCCGTGCCCCGCAGCGGCGGGACCCGCAGCGGTCCTGCCCTCCAGCCGTGTCGGAGAGAAGGAGCGTGCGTGTCCAACGTGCCGAACACCTGTCCCAGCCCTGAGAAGACCTCCTCCGCCGAACGGCGCCCCATTCGGCGTGCCCTCATCTCCGTCTATGACAAGACCGGTCTGACGGAGCTGGTCCAGGGGCTGGACGCCGCCGGGGTCGAGCTGGTCTCCACCGGTTCCACGGCGAAGCGCATCGCCTCCGCTGGGGTGCCGGTCACCGAGGTCTCCGAGGTCACCGGCTTCGCCGAATGCCTGGACGGCCGGGTGAAGACGCTGCATCCGCGCGTGCACGCCGGCATCCTGGCCGACCGCCGCCGCGAGGATCATCAGGCCCAGCTCGAGGAGCTTCAGATCGATCCGTTCGACCTGGTGGTGGTCAATCTGTACCCGTTCGCGGAGACGGTGGCCTCCGGCGCCTCGGAGGATGAGATCGTCGAGCAGATCGACATCGGCGGGCCGTCCATGGTCCGTGCCGCGGCGAAGAACCACGCGTCGGTGGCCGTGGTGGTGGATCCGCTGCGGTACGGCGACGTCGTCACCGCCGCGGAGGAGGGCGGCTTCACCCTGCCCGTCCGCCAGCGTCTGGCGGCGCTGGCCTTCGCCCACACCGCCGCCTATGACACCGCCGTCGCCCGGTGGACCTCCCAACAGTTCGACGACGACTTCGACGCCGCCTCGGTGCCGTCCCCGCCGGTCTCGCCCGAGGACAAGGCGCTGCAGTTCCCGCCCTATGCGGGGCTGGCCCTGGAGCGGATCACCGGGCTGCGCTACGGAGAGAACTCGCACCAGCCGGCCGCGCTGTACGCGGAGAGCCACGCTGCTCCCGGCCTCGCCCAGGCGCAGACCCTGCACGGCAAGGCGATGAGCTACAACAACTACGTCGACGCCGACGCGGCGGTCCGCACCGCCTATGACTTCGCGCAGCCGGCGGTGGCGATCATCAAGCACGCCAACCCCTGCGGTGTGGCGGTGGGCGAGACGGTGGCCGAGGCGCATCGTCGCGCCCACGCCTGTGATCCGCTCTCGGCCTTCGGCGGAGTGATCGCGGCGAACCGTCCCGTCACCGCGGAGATGGCCTCCACCGTGTCGGAGATCTTCACCGAGGTCGTGGTGGCTCCGGACTTCGAGGACGAGGCACTGGCGATCCTGACCCGGAAGAAGAACATCCGTCTGCTGCGGCTCCCTGACGGGCACCGGCGGGACCGCGTGGAGTACAAGCAGATCTCCGGCGGCATGCTGCTGCAGGCTTCGGACGCTCTCCACGCTGACGGCGACTCTCCCCGAGCGTGGAAGCTGGTCGCCGGTGAGGCCGCCGACGACGCCACGCTGGCTGACCTGGACTTCGCCTGGCGGGCGGTCCGTTCGGTGAAGTCCAACGCCATCCTGCTGGCCCGTGAGGGCGCCACAGTGGGCATCGGCATGGGCCAGGTCAACCGTCTGGACTCCTGTCGGCTGGCAGTGCAGCGGGCCAACACGCTGGCCGGTGACGGTGTGGACCGGGCCCGGGGCTCGGTGGCCGCCTCGGACGCGTTCTTCCCCTTCGCCGACGGGCTGCAGAGCCTGATCGCCGCGGGGGTGCGTGCTGTGGTGCAGCCGGGCGGCTCGCAGCGTGACCAGGAGGTCGTCGACGCCGCCCAGGAGGCCGGACTGACGATGTACCTCACCGGTGCGCGACATTTCTTCCACTGATCTGACGGGCAGAGCGCCCGTCAGTGTGTGAGCAGGGCCCCGGTGCAGGGAGGTCCGGCTCGCAGGCGGCGACCACTCATCGGTGCGAACACCCTCGGAAGGGGTGAAGTCAGTGTCAGAGAAGCTGGATGAACTCGCAGACCTGGTCCGCCATGATCGGATGAGCGAGCTGCGCGAGGCCCTGAACGATTATCCGATCGGCGAGATCGTCGATTTCCTGGAGCGCCTCGGGGTGCAGGATCGCGCGGTGGCCTTCCGCCTGCTGCCCAAGGACCAGGCGGTCGAAGTGTTCGACCTGCTGGACCAGGCGCTGCAGCACGAGATCATCGAGGGTCTCAAGGACGTCGACGTCGCACTGTACTTCGATTCGCTGGATCCGGATGACCGTGTCCGGCTGATGGATGAGATGCCGGCTTCGGTGGCGCGGAAGATGATGCGCCATCTGGATCCGCGCGAGCGCAGCCTGACCAACATCGTGCTGGGCTACCCGTCGGGGACGATCGGACGTCAGATGAGTCCGGAGTTCGTCGCCCTTCCGGAGCACTGGACGGTGGAGCAGGCGATGGAGAAGATCCGTCGGGCAGGTGACGAGGCCGAGACCCTCTACACGCTGCCGGTGGTCGACCGGCAGCGGCTGCTCAAGGGCGTGGTCTCACTGCGCGACCTGGTCTCCGCCGATTCCGAAGACACCATCGAGTCTCTGCTCACCGAGGTCGATTCGGTGGACGTGGACCATGACGCCGAGGATGCCGCTCGCCTGTGCGCCGATCGGAAGCATCTGGCGATGCCGGTCACGGACTCCGAGCACCGTGTGGTGGGGATCTTCACAGTCGACGACGCTTTGGACATCCTGGAGCGGGCCGAGTCGGAGGACGCGGCCCGCCATGGTGGTGCCGAGCCGCTGCATCGCCCCTATCTCTCCACGCCGGTGCTGACGATCATGCGTTCGCGCATCGTCTGGCTGCTGATCCTGGCGGTGGGTGCGACGTTGACCGTGCAGGTCCTCGACGTCTACGAGGAGACCCTGGAGGCGGTGGTGGTCCTGGCCCTGTTCGTCCCGCTGCTGATCGGCACGGGAGGCAACACGGGCAACCAGGCGGCCACCACGGTCACGCGTGCGTTGGCGCTGGGCGATGTCACCACCCGGGACGTGTTCAAGGTCTTCTGGCGCGAGATCCGGGTCGGGCTGACCCTCGGCTCGGTGCTGGGCATCCTCGGGTTCCTGCTGGTGAGCTGGCGCTGGGAGTGGCATGTGGGGGCGGTCATCGGACTCACTCTGCTGGCCATCTGCACATTGGCCGCCTCCGCCGGAGGGCTCATGCCGATCCTGGGCAAGAAGCTCGGGGCGGATCCGGCGGTGTTCGCGAACCCGTTCATCTCCACCTTCGTGGATGCGACCGGGCTGATCATCTACTTCGTCATCGCCCGTGCCGTGTTGGGGATATGACCGCCGGGCGGCTCCGCTGCGAGACTCCGGGCCCGGAGTCCGCGATGACACGGATGCGGCCCGCCGCCTGTCCTCCGGTAGATTTGGACCGTTGACCCTGACCACAGACCTCGAGGGAGATCACGCGCCGATGGCCAAGATCATCTACACCCACACTGACGAAGCGCCGCTGCTGGCGACCTACTCGTTCAAGCCCATCGTGGAGGCCTTCGCCTCGACCGCAGGGGTGGAGGTGGAGACCCGGGACATCTCGCTGGCCGGACGGGTCATCTCCCAGTTCCCCGATCATCTGACCGACGAGCAGCGCGAGTCCGACGCGCTCGCCGAGCTGGGTGAGTTGGCCAAGACCCCTGAGGCCAACATCATCAAGCTGCCCAACATCTCCGCCTCGGTGCCGCAGCTGAAGGCCGCGATCGCGGAGCTGCAGTCTCAGGGCTACGCCCTGCCGGACTACCCTGAATCCCCCTCCACCGAGGAGGAGAAGGACATCCGTGCCCGGTACGACCGGGTGAAGGGCTCTGCGGTGAACCCGGTGCTGCGAGAGGGCAACTCCGATCGTCGCGCCCCGGAGTCGGTGAAGGCCTACGTGCGGGCGAATCCGCACCGCATGGGGGAGTGGACGGCTGAGTCCAAGACCAATGTGGCGACCATGGGCGCCGACGACTTCGCCTCCAACGAGCAGTCGGTGGTCCTGGAGTCGGAGGACACCTGCAGCATCCGGCTGGTCACCGAGTCCGGAGAGACGGTGGTGCTGAAGGATGAGCTGCCCCTGCAGGCCGGCGAGGTCCTCGATGCCACCGTGATGCGCGCGGCCGCCCTGGACCAGTTCCTGGCCGCCCAGGTGGCCCGTGCCAAGGAGGAAGGGGTGCTCTTCTCCGCCCACCTGAAGGCCACCATGATGAAGGTCTCGGACCCGATCATCTTCGGCCACATCGTCAAGGCCTACTTCCCGGAGCTGTTCGAGACCTACGGCGAGCAGCTGGCCGAGGCCGGCCTGTCCGCCAACGACGGCCTGGCCTCGATCCTCTCCGGCGTCGAGGACCTCGACGCTGAGGTCGCCGAGGGTGTGAAGGCGCAGATCGAGAAGGGCCTGGCCGAGGGTCCGCGGCTGGCGATGGTCGACTCAGACCGCGGCATCACCAACCTGCACGTGCCCTCCGACGTCATCGTCGACGCGTCCATGCCGGCGATGATCCGCAACGGCGGCCACATGTGGGGGCCGTCGAACGAGCAGGACGACACTCTGGCCGTCATCCCGGACTCCTCCTACGCGGGGGTCTACCAGGCGGTGATCGACGACTGTCGCACGCACGGGACTCTGGACCCGGCGACGATGGGCACGGTGCCCAATGTCGGCCTGATGGCGCAGAAGGCCGAGGAGTACGGCTCCCACGACAAGACGTTCGAGATCCCGCGGAGCGGCACCGTGCAGGTGCTCACTTCCTCGGGGGAGGTGCTGATGGAGCACCGGGTCGAGGCCGGCGACATCTGGCGTGCCTGCCAGACCAAGGACGCCCCGATCCAGGACTGGGTCAAGCTGGCGGTCACCCGTGCCCGCGAATCGGGGGCCCCGGCGGTGTTCTGGCTCGACTCGGAGCGCGCCCACGATGCCCAGCTGATCGCCAAGGTGGAGAAGTACTTGGGCGACCACGACACCGCGGGCCTGGACATCCGGATCCTGAACCCGGTCGAAGCCACGAAGCTGTCCATGGAGCGCATCCGCCGCGGCGAGGACACCATCTCGGTGACGGGGAACGTGCTGCGTGACTACCTGACCGACCTCTTCCCGATCCTGGAGCTGGGCACCTCGGCGAAGATGCTGTCCATCGTGCCGCTGATGGCCGGTGGCGGCCTGTTCGAGACCGGCGCGGGCGGGTCGGCGCCGAAGCACGTCCAGCAGCTGGTCCAGGAGAACTATCTGCGGTGGGACTCCCTGGGGGAGTTCTTCGCGCTGGTGCCCTCCCTGGAGAAGTACGCCGAGCAGGCGGACGCCCCGCGGGCGAAGGTGCTGGCCTCCGCGCTGGACCGCGCCACTGCCACCTTCCTGATGGAGAACCGCTCCCCGGGGAGGAAGCTGGGCACGATCGACAACCGCGGCTCGCACTTCTACCTGGCTCAGTACTGGGCCCAGGAGCTGGCTCAGCAGAGCGAGGACGTCGGCCTGGCGGAGGTCTTCGGACCCGTCGCCGAGCAGCTGGTCTCCCAGGAGGAGCAGATCCTCGCCGAGCTCACCGGGGTGCAGGGCCAGTCGGTGGAGCTGGACGGCTACTACCGGCCGGATGGCACCAAGGCCGCCGAAGCGATGCGCCCCTCGGCCACGCTCAACGGGATCGTCGATGGTCTGAAGAGCTGAACCATCGCGGCTGAGCGAGGCTCGGCCAGGAGCAGCATGAAGGGTCCGGCATCCTGAGGGAGGCCGGGCCCTTCGCGTTTCCCCGTAGGATGGTGAGCTGACACACCGTCGGTGCATCGTCGACGGCGGCACCGACCCCCAGTCGATGGGACGGAGATACTGTGACATCACGCATCCACCTGCTCCCCGACGGCGAGCCGGAGCTGATCGCTGGCCTGCAGGACCAGGGGGCCGAGATCGTCGGCGCCTGGGAGCAGCCGACCGCCGTGGTGGTGACCGGCATGTTCAAGAGTTTCAACCTGGAGGAGATCCTCGAGCACAACCCCCAGGTCGAGTGGGTGCAGCTGCCCAGCGCCGGCATCGAGAAGTACGGGGAGATCCTGCGGCGCTTCCCCGACCGGCTGTGGACCTCGGCGAAGGGGGCCTACGCGCTCCCGGTCGCTGAGCACGGGCTGCTGCTCACCTTGGCGGCGCTGCGCGGGCTGAAGGCTCGGGCGCAGGCGACCAGCTGGGGCGACGAGGGCGGCATCTCGCTGCACGGGCTGCGCTGCGTGGTGCTCGGTGCCGGAGGAGTGGCGGCCGAGCTGGTCCGGCTCTACAAGGCCTTCGACACCCACGTCACCGTGGTGCGCCGCACCTTCGGGCCCATGGACGGCGCGGACCGCACCGTCACCCAGGACCGGCTGGACGAGGTGCTCGACGGCGTCGATGTCCTGGCTCTGGCCGCCGCGGTCACCCCGGCCACCGAGCACATCATCGGTGCCGAGCAGCTGGAGCTGCTGGCCGACGGGGCGGTGCTGGCCAATGTCGGGCGCGGCCGGCTGATCGATCACCAGGCCCTGGAAGGGGCGCTGCGGCGCGGCACGCTGCGCGGGGCCGGGCTGGACGTCACCGAACCCGAGCCGCTGCCCGAGGGACACCCGCTCTGGGAGCTGGAGAACTGCCTGATCACACCGCATACGGCCGACACCAAGGCCATGGTGATCCCGCTGCTGCGTGAACGCATCCTGGAGAACCATCGTAGACTGCGCGACGCCGAGCCTCCGGTCGGCGTCGTCGACCCGGCCCAGGGGTACTAACCCGGGGTACTAACCCGGGGTACTAACCCGGGGTACTGACCTGCTTCCACCGTCCGGAGAACGACCATCCCGATCAGAGAGGACCGGAACATGGCACATATCCTCACCGTGAAGGGCAGGACCCCGTCCATCGGGGCCGGCGTCTTCCTCGCACCGACGGCCGCCGTCACCGGCGACGTCGTCATGGAGCCCGACTCCTCGGCGTTCTACGGCGTCTCGGTCCGCGGAGACTCCGCCCGGATCACCGTGGGATCCGGGAGCAACCTGCAGGACAACGTGGTCCTCCACGCCGATGAGGGCTTTCCGTGCACTGTGGGCGCCGGGGTCTCAGTCGGCCATGGTGCCGTGGTGCACGGCTCCACCGTGGGTGACGGCAGCCTGATCGGCATGGGGGCGACGCTGCTGAACGGTTCGGTCATCGGGGAGCAGAGTCTCGTCGCAGCCGGGGCCCTGGTGCTGGAGGGCACCGAGATCCCCCCGCGCTCGCTGGTGGCGGGGGTCCCCGCGAAGGTCCGCCGGGACCTCAGCGAGGAGGAGATCGCCGGTCTGGGGAACAACGCCGAGGTCTACCTGGGGCTGAAGGACGCCCACAGCCACGCCGAGCCGGCCTCGCGGACTCCCTGAGACCGGTCAGTAGGCACCCTCCTGCGCACTCAGGAGGGGCTGGCCCTGGACCTGCTGACCGAGGAGGCACGCGAGGAGTTCGGCATGGGGGAGCGGCTGGACCGTGATGGTCGGGCCGCCGTGCGGACGCCGATGCAGGGGTCGGCGCAGAAGAACGGAGGGTTCTCCGCGGCACGGCCCAGCCGACTGTCGGGTCCCCCGGTGGAGGGGCCCTCTGGCCCCGCGCAGGTCACCGCCGCCGACGCCCGGCGTGACGGGGACTGTCTGCGGCAGCATGTAGCGACGCTCAGTCAACGGCATCGCGAGTCGCCCGAGCTGAGCTGGGGTGAGCCCCGCCTGGTCTGAGACGCGTCCAGGTCACATTGAGGCGGACGCCAGGATCCGTCAGTATAGTCACGCTCCGGACCACCCTGTGCTGAAGCCGGGTGATCCGCCGGAATCCTGCCCCAGCTGCTGAGAGGCCCGATCATGAAGCCCACTGCGCTGACCGGCCTGGTGATCGTCGGGACGGTGATGCTCGCCTCCTGCGGGGCGAATCCCTTCACCGGCGAGGACCAGGACGTCCCCGACGCCGACACGGCCGCCGAGGCCGAGGTTCCCACCTTCGCCGAGATCCAGGAACCGATGTGGGAGGCGATGCTCTCGGCCGAGACCGTCACCATCGAGGGGCAGGTCGAGGCCGGCGAGGCGGACCTGGACGAGCTGTTCGAGGAGATCGACGAGGACGCCGTCGGAGACATCATCCTCACCGGCGCGTTGGACGGCAGGGACTCGGAGATGAGCTATTCCGTCGGGGAGGGCAACACCTTCACCCAGCGGATGGTCGACGGCGTGGAGTATCACCGGGGTGAGGACTTCGGCTCGCTGCTGTACCGCCAGCTCGATGATGAGGTCGCCGCGGCGGTGGAGCCGGAGCTCATCGAGGAGCTGGTCGCGGACCAATGGGTCGAGTTCTCCGCCGACGGCTCCGCCTCGATCTTCTCCGCTCAGGACTTCCTCACCATCTGGGAACGCGAGGTGGCAGAGGAGGACCTCGACGACGTCACCGGTGTCCGGGAGACCAGGGATGGCGAAGAGGTCTACGTCTACGCCGAGGAGGACGGCGAGGCCGAATATGTGGTGGCCGCCTCCGGACCGCCCCATCTGCTGGAGCTGCGCGATGAGGACAGCCGGTACACCTTCACGGAATGGAACGTCGCCGACACCCCTGAGGAGCCGGAGAACGTCATCACTCTGGATGACATCTTCGACGCCATCGCTGAGCAGCAGGGCTGGCCGACGGATGACGACGGCGCCGACGGCTGATGGGCTCGCGTGCTCACCGGACCTCACACGACGGAACAGAGGAACCAACGACCGCCTGAAGGAGACATCACATGACGGAGGAGAGGCACGCCGCCGCGGTCTCGACGACGGTGAAGACGCTGGGCATCATGGGCATCTCGCTGCTGACGCTGACCGCCTGCGTCGGGATCGAGGAGGAGGCCGGGCAGCAGGATGCCGGCCAGCAGGACGTGGACCCCGACGGGGCTGAGGACCAGGGCGACGAGCCGGACGAGATCGCCGAGGATGACGCTGCCGACGCTGACGAGGTTGACGAGGTTGACGAGGCGGACGAGGCGGACGATGACCCAGGCGACGCTCCGGAGATCACGGATATCGAGGACGATCTGTGGCGCGCCATGGAGGAGGCCGAATCCGTGGTGCTCGAGGTGGACATCCCGGCCGACGAGGCGCAGGTGGAGGGACCGGAGCAGATCGACGCGGAGGAGGGCGAGCGGTTCACGCAGCACTTCTCCGGCCAGATGGACGGCTCGGGCCTGATCATGCGTCAGGAGTTCGGTGGTGAGGCGACCGAGATGATCACCTTCGAGGACGCGACCTATGTGCGCGGCGAGGATGAGCTGGCGGCTGTCGCGGAGCAGTTCCCGGGGGAGATCGATGAGGACGAGCTCGCCGAGGAGTTCGAGGGGAAGTGGGTGGACTACTCGGACGTTCTTCCAGAGGGTTTCACCATCACCGCCGAGATCGATGACTTCCGCCGCAGTCTGGAAGACGGCGGTGGCTTCGGTGAGCTTGAAGGGCAGACGGAGACCCGCGAGGGTGAAGAGGTCTGGGTCTACACCGATGACCTCCGGGAGCTGGTGATCCGCGCCGGAGAAGAACCGGTGCTGCTCTCCGTCCAGGCGGAGAGTGAGTCCGGTCGCATCGAGATGCATCTCAGCGATTGGAATGCCGCTGAGGAGCCTGAGCGTCCGGCGGAGGAAGACATCCTCTCCATGGAGGATCTGGAGGACATCCTGGGCTGAGGACCTGCGCAGTGCACGCGGTCTGGGGAGTTGGCGTCCAGCTGGCATTCAGGCAAGGCGTGATCTGGGCGATAACCTGAACGCTTCATGTGAGTGGCCTCATAGTATCTGCAGAAAGCCTTTGCAGAGCTTTCATTCAGGGAAGGTCTGTGGTGAGAATGGAGGCGAGTCATCTGGTCGAGGCAGGTCACTGCCGCAGAACGGTCAGATCAGGTGACCGGCGGAAAGTCCGCAATGCATCCATAATGCACCTGGACGGAGGTACTGATCCTATGGTTACCACCGACGACAACAAGCTTCGCTCTCTGGCCGCCGCAATCGGAGTCGGCTCCCTGGCGTTGTTCGGCGTGACTGCCTGTGACACCAATGGGGACACCGGCGACGAGGACCCGGCGATGGAGGAAGAGGAGGGTCTGGAAGAGGACCCGGCTGAGGACCCGATGGAGGAGGAAGAGGAGGGCTGATCCCTCTTTCGTCCCCCGCCTGACGGTTCCGGCGAGGGCCTCGCCCTCGCATCGGACTCTCATGCCCCGACGCGGGCCCGCAGGTCTGTCTATGGCAGACCGGATCTGTGGGCCTGGAACGGCCCCGGTGATGTGCATCGATGTGCATGTCACCGGGGCCGTTCTGTGTGCCTGGCCGGGGTGCTCGCGCGGTGGGGCACAGGAGCTCTCGGCGCAGCGCATCGGGGAGTCATCCAGCCTCTGACCAGGCAAAGGGTGGAACATGGGTAAGTGCTCAAAGGCTCGTAAGAACTTCCCGTGAGTTGCGCGAAAAGGCCGCTCTCAGCTTTCGCGGGACCTGACGGCTATGTCCATGATGGTCTCAAGCCGCCCGAGACGGCACTGCGGTTCGCAGACGAGAACCCCATGTCGGGCGGCCGAGAGAGAATCGCGGAGAGTCCGCGGAGCATCACTTGCGATGCGAGAACACGGAGGTGCACATCATGGCTGCAACCGACGCACACAAGCTTCGTTCCCTGGCCGCCGCGGTCGGAGTCGGCTCGCTGGCTCTGTTCGGCATCACGGCCTGCGACACCGAGGGAGAGGCTCCCGAGGACGCTCCGATCGAGGAGGAAGGCGCTCCGGAGGAGGGTGCTCCCGAGGAGGACCCGGCGGATGAGGGTCTCCCGGAGGAGGACCCGGCTGAGGAGGACACCGGCTTCGAGGACGACCCGGCTGAGGATGACGTCGAGGGCGGTCTCGAGGACGACGGTGGACTCGAGGACGACGGTGCCGAGGAGGAGGACGGCCTGGACGGCTGATCCCGCTCGGCGGGTGCGTCGGAGTCTGACTGACGCACCCTCCTCACCGACAGGAGGCCCCTGCCCCGGCATCATGCCGGAGCAGGGGCCTCCTGTCTGTGCATGCCCGCTGACGCGGAGCACGCGATCCGCGCGGCGCGGATCAGCCGTTGTTCACGGCGTCCTCGATGCGCTGGCCGACCTGCGCGTCGATGTTCTTCCAGTATTGGAAGGCGTTGGACAGAACCGGCTCGCGCACGCCGTCCAGGGCGCCGGAGACGGTCTCCACCAGGCGGTCCCGGGCGGCGTCGTCGAAGACCTCACGCACCAGGATGCCCGGCTGGGTGAAGTCGTCGTCCTGCTCGCGCAGGGTGTAGGCGGAGCGGACCAGCTCGCCGTCGGCCTCCCAGCCGTTGTCCACCGGCCCCTGCTCGTCGGACCAGGACGAGCCTTCCACAGTGTTCGGGGCGTAGACGGGCTTGTCGCCGCTGTGGTCGTACCACATGTTGCCCTCGAAGTTGTAGGAGTGGACCTCGTTCTTGGGGCGGTTGACCGGCAGCTGCTGGAAGTTGGTGCCGATGCGGTAGCGATGGGCGTCCGCATAGGCGAAGTTGCGGCCCAACAGCATCTTGTCCGGGGAGTTGCCGGTGCCCGGGACCATGTTGGCCGGCGAGAACGCGGCCTGCTCGATCTCCGCGAAGAAGTTCTTCGGGTTGCGGTTCAGGGTCAGCGTGCCGACCTTGATGCGCGGGTAGTCCGCCTGCGGCCAGGTCTTGGTCAGGTCGAACGGGTTGATCTTGTAGGTCTTGGCGTCCTCGTACGGCATGACCTGGACGTACAGCGTCCAGCTGGGGTGCTCGCCGCGGGCGATGGCGTCGAAGAGGTCACGACGGTGGAAGTCGGCGTCGGCGCCGGCCAGCTTCTCGGCCTCGTCGTTGGTCATCGTGTCGAAGCCGGCGTCGTTGATGAAGTGGTACTTCACCCAGAAGCGCTCGCCGTCGGCATTGTTCCACTGGTAGGTGTGGGAGCCGTAGCCGTTCATGCGGCGCCAGGTGGCGGGCAGGCCACGGTCGCCCATCAGGTAGGTGACCTGGTGGGCGGACTCGGGGTTCTGGGTCCAGAAGTCCCACTGCATGTGGGCGTCGCGCAGGCCGGAGTCCGGGAGGCGCTTCTGTGAGCGGATGAAGTGGGGGAACTTCATGGGGTCGCGGACGAAGAACACCGGGGTGTTGTTGCCGACGATGTCGAAGTTGCCCTCATTGGTGTAGAACTTCAGCGCGAAGCCGCGCACGTCGCGCCAGGTGTCCGGGGAGCCGAGCTCGCCGGCCACAGTGGAGAAGCGCAGCAGGGTTTCGGTGGTGCGGCCCGGCTGGAAGACGTCCGCCTTGGTGTACTGCGAGACGTCTTCGGTCACCTCGAAGGTGCCGAAGGCTCCGGCCCCCTTGGCGTGGGGGCGGCGCTCCGGGACGTTCATCCGGTTGAAGTGCGCCAGCGTCTCCACCAGGTGGTGGTCATGCAGCAGCAGCGGGCCGTCCGGTCCCACACTCAGCGAGTGGCGGTCGCTGCCCGCGGGGATGCCGGCCTGGGTCGTCGACCCGGTGGCGTTCGGGGTGTTGCCAGTGGTCATCACTGTTCCCTTTCTCTTCTACTTGGGTGTTTCTCGGGTGGAGGCAGGTCATGGGACCGCTCGGCGGCGGTCGGGACCGCCGAGGCGCTCAGCGGGCGGCCGGCACCTCGGCGGGAGAGGGCGTGGCCTCCTGGCGGGCGGCGCAGTCGTCGCAGATGCCGCGGAAGACGACGTCGGCGACCTCCACGGTCATGCCCAGGCCGGGAGGTGGCTGTAGGCAGGGCGCCTCGCCGTGGACGCATTCGACGTCCTCGATCCGCCCGCAGACGGTGCAGATCGCGTGATGGTGGTTGTCATGGGTCCGCGTCTCGTAGCAGGCGGGGGAGCCCGGCGGGTCGAAGCGCCGCAGCAGCTCATGGGCGGTCAGATCATGCAGCACGGTGTAGACGGACTGCACGGTGATCTCCGGGAGCTGCTCGGTGACCTTGGCGTGGATGGCCTCCGCCGGACGGTGCGGCTCCTGCGCGACGGCGTCGAGCACGGCCAGGCGCTGACGGGTGACGCGCAGTCCGCGGTCGCGCAGCTGGGAGGCCCAGTCGGTCGTCATGGTCACGAACACCAGTCTGCCCTAGATCTGAGTGATTCACAATAAAGCGCCGCCGACTCGTCGGCCGGTGTGCATCCGCAGGTCAGGCCGCAGCCGACCCGTGGCCTCCTGAGGAGCGCGTCCGGCCCGCCGCTAGACTGGTCCCGAAGTCACAGGGATGAGGAGGCCACGTGGAACGAACAGGGCGTCGACGTGTGAGTGCGTCCGATGTGGCCGCCCGGGCCGGGGCGTCGCGCAGTGCGGTCTCCCTGGTGCTCAACGGGCGTGCCGACGGGAACGTCGCCCCAGCTCTGCAGGAGCGCATCCGGGCCGCCGTCGAGGAGCTGGGCTACATCCCGCAGAGCGTCGGGCAGTCGCTGCGCAGCCGCAGCACGCGCACCATCGGGATCATCACCGACGAGATCGTGACCTCGCCCTTCGCCGGGGGCATCATCAGCGGGGCCGACGCCGTGGCGCGGGAGTCCGGCTATATGGTCATGGTGGCCGATACGGAGGGTGAGGAGGCGCGCATCGGACGGATGTGCGAGGTCTTCTTCGCCCGCAACGTCGACGCGCTGATGCTCGCGACCGGGGGGCTGGTCACCGTGGACCCGGCGGAGACGTTCTTCTCAGCGCCCGCGGTCCTGGCCAACTGCCTCGATCCTGCGCGGCGCGCTCCCGCCGTGGTCGCCGATGAGGCCGCCGGATCGGTGCAGGCGGTGCGTCACCTGCTGGAGCTGGGGCACCGGGACATCGCGCTGCTCTGCGGCACCGAGGACTCGCCGGCCACAGCGCTGCGCCGCGAGGGATTCCTGCAGGCCGCCGGAGACGTGAGGCATCGGGTGCTCCCGTGCGGCTGGGAGATCGCCGAGGGCTACCGCGCCGCCGCCGTGCTCCTCGACGACGACGTTCCGCCCACCGCCGTGCTGGCCTCGAACGACCGTACGGCGGTGGGCGTGCTGCTCGCCGCGGCCCACCGTGGCGTCGACGTGCCCGGTGAGCTGTCCGTGGTCGGCGTGGACGACCAGGCGCATGTGGCCGCGCAGGTGGTGCCGGCGCTGACCACGGTGGCGCTGCCCCACCAGGGCATCGGGCGCCGTGCCATGGAGATCCTGCTCTCCGGGAACTCCACGGCCGACACGCAGGCGCCTCATGAGCCGGAGCTGCTCGCCACCGAGCTGATCAGGCGGGACTCCACGGGCGCAGCGCCCACCAGGTGACGGCTGCGCCGTCGGAGCTCAGCTCCCACTGCTGATCCGCCGCGGGCTCGACCCGCAGCGTGCAGGCCGGCCCGTCCTCCCGGCAGACCTCGATGATGGACCGGTCGATCACGATCCGGGAGGCCGGGCCGGAGAAGACCGTCTCGGCCCGTTCCTGTCCCGCCGGCGTGTTCGTGAGCATCCGCAGCGTCACGGAGGTCGGAGCCGCCGCAGAGCCAGGGGGCTCGATGACGACGTCGCAGGCGTCCGGAAGGACGACGTCGCCGTCATCGGAGCGGTGGGCCGGACCCTGACGCCAGCCCGCGCATTCGGCAGCGGGGTGGCTGACCAGGGCACCGTCGCGCAGCGTCAGTTCACGGGGCCAGGTGAGCAGGCCTCGCCATCCGGCGGCGTCGCTGACCTCCTGGGGACGGAGGTCTCGCGCCCACCCGATCATCACCGCCCGGTCCGGCTCGGCGAGGATCTGCGGGGCGTAGAAGCTGGGGCCCTCATCGACCGCCGAGGTGCCGACGATGCGCAGCGTGGGCAGAGCGGCGGAGGCGCCGTCCGACCCGGGGTCTGCGGGGTCGGGGTCTGCGGGGTCGGCGTCCTCGATCTCGAGCAGCAGGGCCTGCGTGTCGCCGAGCTCGTGGCCGCCGTCGTCCGTGCGGTGCCAGCGCGAGACGATCAGCACCCAGAGTCCGGGGTCGGCCAGCCGTACCAGCTGAGGGCACTCCCAGATGTCGGCGTCCACGGCGTCGGGTGCCTGGCCCGAGCTGAGCCACACCCCGTGGTAGGTCCACTGGTCCAGATCCGTGGCGTCGTAGAGCAGGATCGCGGCCTGCCCGTCGGCCAGCCCGGCCCCTTGCAACGCCCAGCGTCGGCCGCCGATCGTCACCAGGAAGGGGTCCCGGACTCCGATGACCCGTTCGTCCTCGGGCAGGCCCGCCGCCACATGACGCTCCTGCGACCACTCGCTCAGATCCGCGGATCCGCGGGCCAAAGTCACTTCCGAGGCGTTCTCGATGCCCTGGACCCCGCTGTAGACCGCCACGGGCGTGCCGTCGTCCTCGAAACCCATGACCCCGGACCAGCATCCGGCGCGGTCCGGACCGTCCACGGTGGGGGTCAGCGCCACCGGCTCCTCGGTCCAGTCCACGAGGTTCGGCGAGGAGAGGTGGCCCCAATGGATCCGGTCATGTTGAGCGGAGTACGGGTTGAACTGGAAGAACACGTGCCAGACGCCGTCGACGCGGCACAGCCCGTTGGGATCGTTCAGCCAACCCGCCGCCGGCCGGGGGTGTGCCACGGGAAAGGCCGGATCCGGATGTGGTGCCCTGTCTCCGTGGGTGGACTGTCGGGCGGGGTTCTGGGGGGTGACGGACATCGGGTCCTTTCGAGAGTTCGTCGTCGGAGAGGCTGTCGTCTGCAGTGGGCGCGGGGTCATTTGCCGGCTCCCGCGGTGAGGCCTTCGCGCAGATAGCGCTGCCCGAAGAGGAAGACGATCAGCGCGGGGATCATCGAGAGCACCACTCCGGCGAGCACCACCGAGATGCTCCCGGTCCCGAGGTGGCCCTGCAGGGAGACCAGTCCCAGCGGCAGGGTGAAGTTCTCCTCGGAGTTCACCAGCACCAGGGGCCGGAAGAACTCGTTCCAGTGGTAGTTGAAGGCCAGGATGCCCACGATCGCCATGCCGGGGGCGGAGAGCGGCAGGTACACGGAGAAGAAGACGCGCCACGGCCCGGCGCCGTCCAGGGAGGCGGCCTCGGCGTAGTCGCCGGGGAGGTTGAGGAAGTACTGCCGCATCAGAAAGGTGCCGAAGGCTGTCGGAACCGCGGGGATGATGAGTGCCAGCAGCGTGTCGGCCAGCCCCATGCCGCGGATGAGCATGAACACCGGAACGATCGTGACCTGCACGGGGATCATCATCGTGGCCAGCACCAGGGCGAAGAGCAGGGTGGAGCCGCGGAAGCGCATCCGGGCGAACACATAGCCGGCCATCGCCGCGGTGAGCATCTGCCCGGCGGCGATCAGCGCGGTGACCAGTGCCGAGTTCAGCACCAGCCGGGTGACGTCGATCTGGGTGAAGACCTCACGGTAGGCGGTGAAGTCCGGGCTGAGCGGGATGAAATGCGGGGGCAGGTCGAAGGACTCGGCCGGGTCGCGCAGCGAGGTGGACAGCGTCCACATCACGGGGCCGAGCACGGCGAGGGCGGCCACGGCCATGAACAGCAAGGCGGCGGTCCGGGAGGGTGAGGGCAGGCGCAGGCGCCGGCGGGGTCTGTCGGTGACAGGCTGGAGGGTGGTCATGGGTTCAGAGCTCCTTCCTCATCAGGCGCGGGGGCGTCTGGAGGATCACTGGTAGAAGACGAATCGGCGGGAGAGGCGGAACTGCGCCCAGGTGATGAGCATGATGATCAGCATCAGCACCAGGCCGGCGGCCGAGGCGAGTCCGAACTCGAGACGCTGGAAGGCGGCCTCGAAGACGACCATGACCGCGGATCTCGTGGAGTCGCCGGGACCGCCGCGGGTCAGCACGTAGGGCTGGTCGAAGACCTGCAGCGCCATGATCATCGCCGTCACGGAGGCGACCAGCAGCGAGGGGGAGACCAGCGGGAAGGTGACGTTCTTGAAGGCTCCCCAGCCGCGGGCGCCGTCGATCTCGGCGGCCTCGTAGAGCTCCTTCGGAATGGAGGCGATGCCGCCGAGCAGGATGAGGAAGGAGAACCCGAAGTTCTGCCAGACGAAGACGAAGATCACCACGGCGGCGGCACCGGTCGGCGTCGTCAGCCACGGGACGTCCGGGATGCCCACCAGGCCCAGCAACCAGTTCACGACGCCGAACTGCTCGTTGAACAGGTAGCTCATGAAGATGGAGACCCCGGCCGCGGAGAGCACCAGCGGGAAGAAGAACGTGGAGCGGAAGAACAGCCGCAGCCACTCGGGCATGCGCGACTGGACCATCACGGCCAGGAACATCGCGAGGCTCAGCTGGAGGGTCACCGCGACGATCACGAACACGACGGTGTTCAGGAAGGCGGTCCTGACGGTGGGGTCGGCGCCTAGGGCGATGAAGTTGTCGATCCCGGCGAACTCCGGAGCCGAGAGCAGGTCCCAGCGGAAGAACGCCAGGGCCAGGGATCCCACGATCGGCAGCAGGGTGAAGATCCCCATGCCGACCACAGTGGGAGCGAGCAGCAGCAGGATCACCCAACGTTCGGAGCGGGAACGGCGGGCTGGCTCGGTGGATGCGGGCGTCGAGGGTCGGGCCGCACGGGCCGCCTCCTGGGTGGGGACAGGGGTGGTGGTCATGAGCTCTTCTCCATGGCGACGGTGAGTTCACGGTCGAGTCGGTCGAGTGCTGTCTCCAGCTGCCCGGCGCCGCCGCTCATGCCGAGGGCGACATTGCGGGCCAGAGCGTTCTCCACCTCGGCCTGCTGCGGAGGAGCCGGAATCGGTCCGGAGGAGGGGAAGTCGTCGAGCGTGTCGTAGAAGACCTTCCAGTTGCGCGGCCCGGTCTCCCGGTAGAAGGCGTCGTTGACCATCGAGCGGCGCGTCGGGGTGGTGGTGGGCTCCGGCATCGCCATCTCCATGGACTCTTTGCGGGTGGTGAACTCCAGCCAGCGCCAGGCCTGCTCCTTGCGCTCAGAGGTGCGCATGATCGAGTACCCGGCGGTGCCGAACTGGTGCCGTTGGCTGCGCCACTTGGGGAAGTACTGGACGTCGAAGTCCTCGTCCGCCATCCCGTTCTCATGCAGGCCCTGGGCCCAATAGCCGCCCGCGGGGGTGGCGCCGATGCGGTCGGAGGCGAACAGCCCGATCAGTGAGGTGCCTCCGCCCTCCTCGGGGCGGATGCTCAGGCCTTCGTTGACCCAGCCCTGCAGCCGCTCGAAGGTCTCGACGACGCGCGGGTCGCCGACGTTCGAGCTGGTCCAGCGGTACCCGCCACGACGCTCGGCGGTCAGCTCCGGGGTGTAGAACCGGTCCCAGAGCCAGTCGCCGCCGTCGAACCTGTCCTCGGTGAGGATGCTGGTGTCATTGGCATAGAGCCAGGGGACGATCCCGCCGAAGAGCCGGTTGGTCCAGAAATAGGGGACGAATCCGCCGTCTGCGGTGTCGCGCATGGTGCGCAGCATCTGCTCGAACTCGTCGATGTTCCAGTCCGCGGACGGCAGGTCCAGGCCTGCACGCTCCAGAGTCGGCAGGTTGAGGTACATGTTGGCCGCATTGAAGTCCAGCGGCAGCACGTAGAGGCTGCCCTGGTACATGAAGGCCTCGATGAGCGAGGGGTGGACGTCCTCGAAGTAGTCCGTCAAGGCCGCCTGGTCGTGGGTGATCCAGTCGTCCAGCGGCTCGGCGAGCCGCTCGGCGAACAGCTGGGCGCCCTCCGTAGCGACGTAGACGACGTCGGGTGCCGTTCCCGAGGCCACCATGGTGAGGATCTTGGTGAAGAAGTCGCCCCAGTCGACCGCCTGGATCGCCTCGATCCGCACGGGGATGTCGGGGTTCTCCGCGAAGAATTCGTCGGCCAGCTCCTGGCGGGCCGCGGCGTCCTGAGCGGTGCCCTGGATCGCGACGCGCAGGACGTCCTCGCCCCGGCCGGGGATGTCCTGGCCGGAGAGTCGGGGCCACGCGGCGACGGTGCCTCCGAGGGCGGCGAGTCCGCCGACGCCGAGCAATGTGCGGCGGGTGAGATTCCGAGATTGTGATGAGATGTGCATCCTGCCTCCTAACACGTGTGAGGAAATATACTGTGAGGCACAGCACACGTCAAGCAATGCAGGTCAGCACCCGGTGGAGGACAGCTCGTCACAGCTCGGAGGGGCGGTGGCCGCCGCCGTCGTGGTCCTGCGGAGCTGCTGATCGGACAGATTCTGCGCGCACGCGGGACGCGAGGGCGCCCCGGCGATAGACTGTCTCGGGACTGCGGCCGGGTGCAGGTGCTTCGTCACCCATGGCAGGCCTCCAGGGTCGCCGTGGCCCTTGGAGGGGCCGGGCCGCCGTCGTCCCCTGAACTCACAGCGAGGAGACCGCGTCGATGACCACTGCCGAGTCCACCGTGAACATCAACACCGCCCCCCTGTCCGAGGTCGACCCCGAGATCGCCCAGGCGATCTCTGACGAGCTGGGACGCCAGCGGGGGACTCTGGAGATGATCGCCTCGGAGAACTTCGTGCCCCGTGCCGTCCTCGAGGCACAGGGCTCGGTGCTGACCAACAAGTACGCCGAGGGGTACCCGGGCCGTCGCTACTACGGCGGCTGCGAGTTCGTCGACGTCGCCGAGAACCTCGCCATCGAGCGCGCCAAGGCGCTCTTCGGCGCGGAGCACGCCAACGTGCAGCCCCATGCCGGAGCCCAGGCCAACGTCGCGGTGATGACCGCATTCATGAAACCCGGTGACAAGCTCATGGGTCTGTCCCTGGCCCACGGCGGTCACCTGACCCACGGCATGAAGCTGAACTACTCGGGCAAGTTCCACGAGGTCGCCGCCTATGAGGTGGACTCGGAGACCGGCCTGATCGACATGGACACGGTCCGGGAGCAGGCCCTGGCCGAGCGTCCGGACATGATCGTCGCCGGCTGGTCCGCCTACCCCCGCCAGCTCGACTTCGCGCGGTTCCGGGAGATCGCCGACGAGGTCGGGGCCATCCTCTGGGTGGACATGGCGCACTTCGCCGGCCTGGTGGCCGCCGGACTGCACCCGAACCCGGTACCGTACGCCGACGTCGTCACCACCACGGTGCACAAGACGCTCGCCGGGCCGCGGTCCGGGATGATCCTCTGCAAGGAGGAGCACAAGAAGAAGATCAACTCCGCCGTGTTCCCGGGTCAGCAGGGCGGGCCGCTGATGCACGCCATCGCGGCGAAGGCGATCGCCTTCAAGATCGCCGCCTCCGAGGACTTCGCCGTGCGTCAGCAGCGCACCGTCGCCGGCGCGCAGATCCTCGCGGAGCGCCTGGTGGCCGACGACGTCACCGCCCAGGGCGTCGACGTCCTCACCGGCGGCACCGACGTGCATCTGGTGCTGGTGGACCTGCGGAACTCGGAGATGGACGGCAGGCAGGCCGAAGACCTGCTCCACGAGGTCGGCATCACTGTGAACCGCAACGCCGTGCCGAACGACCCGCGCCCGCCCATGGTGACCTCCGGTCTGCGCATCGGCACCCCCGCGTTGGCCTCCCGGGGCTTCGGCGATGTCGAGTTCGCCGAGGTCGCCGACATCATCGCCGAGGTGCTCAAGCAGGGTGCTGCCGGTCCGGTCGATCTCGAGCCGCTCACAGCCCGGGTCGCCAAGCTGGCCGCCGACTTCCCGCTCTACGAAGGTCTTGAGGAGTGGTGATGGCTCAGCAGAACACCGCAACCGGCACTGCGCGATGCCTGGACGGCAAGGTCGCCTCGGCGGAGATCCGCGCGGAGCTGACCGAGCGGGTGGCCGCGCTCAAGGAGCGGGGCATCACCCCGGGCATCGCCACTGTGCTGGTGGGCGCTGACCCGGCCTCGCAGCTCTACGTGGGGATGAAGCACAAGCAGTCCCAGGCGATCGGGATGAACTCGATCCAACGGGAGCTGCCGGAGGATGCCACCCAGGAGCAGGTCGAGGCGCTGATCGACGAGCTCAACGCCGATCCGGCCTGCCATGGGTACATCGTCCAGCTGCCGCTGCCCAAGCACCTCGACACCGACCGTGTGCTCGAACGGATCGACCCGGCCAAGGATGCCGACGGTCTGCACCCGGTCAACCTGGGGAGGCTGGTGCTCAATGTCAACGAGCCCATCCACAGCCCGCTGCCCTGCACGCCGCGCGGGGCGATCGAGCTGCTCATGCGCGAGGGCTACGACTTCTCCGGAAAACATGTGGTCGTCGTCGGGCGTGGGGTGACCATCGGCCGCTCCGTCGGCCTGCTGCTGACCCGCCGTGAGCTCAACGCCACGGTGACGCTGACGCACACCGGTACGGTGGACATGTCCCACCATCTGCGTCAGGCTGACGTCATCATCGCCGCCGCCGGAGTGAAGCACCTGGTCACTCCCGAGGACGTCAAACCCGGTGCCGCGGTGCTCGACGTCGGGGTCACCCGGGAGCCGGACCCCGCCGGAGGCAAGGCGAAGGTCTACGGGGACGTCCACCCCGACGTCGTCGACGTCGCCGGCTGGCTCTCCCCGAACCCCGGAGGAGTGGGCCCGATGACGGTGGCGCTGCTGATGACCAACGTGGTGGAGGCCGCCGAGCGTCAGTCCGGCTGACTCCTCTCCGCATCGAGTGGCCACGAATCCCGGCAACTGCCCCTGCGACACCGCGTGTCGCCGGGGAGAAGCCGGGATTCGTGGCCACTCGTGTGTCACCGGCGCACTGTGTCACCGGCGGGCAGAATCGCCGCCTGACGACGTCAGAGCGTCCGCAGGCCCGCCCAGTTGAACTGCGTCAGCCGGGCCGCCTTCTCGACGTCGCGGGCCTGGGCGACACGCTCCGGATCCTCCTCGGCCACGGTGGTGCGGCGACCCGGCTGGGCGTCGACGAGTCCCTCCCGCTCCAGGCGCAGCAGGGCTTCACGGATCGGTGTGCGGGAGACCCCCAGCCAGTCCTCCAGTTCGGCATCGCGCAGCTGCTCACCGGGGGGGGAAAGTCCCCGGTGACGATCGCCTGACGGATGGTGTGGTGGACCTCGTCGCGCAGCAGGGTGCGACGGTGGACGCCGCGGACTGCGGGGACGGGTATGGTCGGCTCCTCGGGGGCGCTGCGGCAGTGGAGGCGGCAGTGGAGGCTGCAGGCGGGCAGGGCGTCTTGACAGGGGGCGTCTCGACAGGTGATGTCGCGGAGCGGGCCTTGACACCATCGCATCCAGAGCGTGGAATGCTCAGTGCGATGTATCGCATATCGTCGGGACGGCCGGTGCCGCCCTGGCCCATCCCGAGGAGTCCCATGGCCATCACCGACTTTCCCCGCCACGAGCTGACCTTCGGCCCCAGCCCCGTCCATCGGCTGGATCGGCTCACGGCCCATCTGGGCGGGGCGCAGATCTGGGCCAAGCGGGAGGACGTGAACTCAGGCCTGGCCTTCGGCGGCAACAAGACGCGGAAGCTGGAGTACATCGTCCCGGACATCCTGGCCTCGGGCGCCGACACGCTGGTCTCGATCGGCGGCTACCAGTCCAACCACACCCGTCAGGTGGCCGCCGTCGCCGCGCGGCTCGGTCTGAAGGCGCGCCTGGTCCAGGAGCGCTGGGTGGACTGGGACGACCCCGTCGACGACAGGGTCGGCAACATCCTGCTCTCCCGCCTCATGGGTGCGGACGTGCGTCTCGACGACGCCGGCTTCGACATCGGCATCCGCACCAGCTGGGAGGAGGCCGTCGCGGAGGTCGAGGCCGAGGGTGGCACCCCCTATCCCATCCCGGCCGGCGCCTCGGAGCATCCGCTCGGCGGCCTGGGCTTCGCCAACTGGGCCTATGAGGTCGCCACCCAGGAGCGCGAGCTCGGGGTCTTCTTCGACACGATCGTGGTCTGCACGGTCACCGGCTCCACCCATGCCGGGATGATCGCCGGATTCGCGGCCCTCGAAGAGGCCGGCGGTCGCCCGCGGCGGGTGATCGGCATCGACGCCTCCGCCATGCTGGAGAAGACCCGCGCTCAGGTGGAGCGGATCGCCCGGACCACGGCTGAGCTCATCGGGCTGGGTCGCGAGCTGCGCGCCGAGGAGATCACCGTACTGCCCGACTGGGCGGGAGACGAGTACGGCATCCCGGTGGACTCCACTGTCGAGGCGATCCGCACCACCGCCCAGCTGGAGGGCGTCATCCTGGATCCGGTCTATGAGGGCAAGTCCATGGCCGGTCTGATGGATCTGGTCCGCGGGGCCGAGATTCCCGCCGAGTCGACCGTGCTCTACGCGCACCTCGGCGGCCAGCCGGCGCTCAACGCCTACAGCCAGGTCTTCTGAGCGCGGCCCGGTAGCCCAGCGGTTCCGGGTCCAGCGGCTCAGCGTCGCCGCGGCTCAGCGCAGGAACAGCCGGCGCATGCGCAGCGTCGCCACCGTCATCCCGACGGCGATCATCACCAGGTAGTAGCCGATGTGCACCAGGGTGAGCATGCTGAACGAGGACGCCGCGATGTCCCGCATCAGCTCGACCGCATGCCACAGCGGCAGCGCCTGGATCATCCATTGCACCCCGGCGGGGTACACGTCGATGGGGAACAGCGTGGCGGAGAACAGGAACATCGGCATCATGACCATCATCATCCAGTCCATCTGCTGGAACCGGGTCATGAACGAGGTGACCGCCATCCCCACGGCGGCGAAGCCGAAGGCGATGAACAGGGCGGTCACCAGCATCACGACGGCGGCCAGCGGACTGACCAGGTCGGCCGCGACCAGCACGGTGAGGAAGCCCAGCGCATAGATCCCGCCCCGGAACAGCGCCAGCAGGATCTCCCCGACGGCGACGTCCAGGGGGCCCAGCGAGGTGGCCATCATCGACTGGTAGAGCTTGGTGATCTTCAGTTTGAAGAATACGTTCCAGGTGGAGTCGAACACCGCGCCGTTCATCGCCGAGACGGCCAGCAGTGCGGGGGCGATGAACGCCGCGTAGCTGAGCTGACCGCCGTCGGCGGCCTCGATGCCGGAGATCATCGGGCTGATGCCCAGCCCGAAGGAGGTCAGGAACAGCACCGGCTCCAGGAACCCGGAGAGGAAGATGACCCCGCGGTTGTTCCGGATCGCTGACATCCCCCGGGAGAAGACCGCCCGGATGTTCCCCGAGTAGTAGTTCCCGGCGAATCCCGAGCGGACCTTCACCGGCGGGGTCCCCGGCGATGGCGGGCCGGCGGCCAGATCCTTCTGCTCGAGCCGGGCCTCACGCTTCAGCCGGGACTTCTCCCCGGGGGTGCGCCCCCGCCACTCGGTCAGCCCCAGGCGGCGGATGTAGATCCGGCGCACCCAGAACCAGGCGGCCGTGGCCAGCAGCAGCAGGTAGCCCAGGTGCGCGGCCGCCATGCCGGGCGGCACCGGCTGTCCGAAGGCCAGCAGACGGCCCAGCTCATTGGCATGCCAGATCGGCGAGACCCAGCCGATCAGCTGCAACGGCCCCGGCAGGTTGGTCAGCGGATAGAAGGTCCCGGAGAACAGGAACAGCGGCATGATGATGAACCGCTGGATCAGCGCGGCATGGCCCTTCTCATCCCGCAGCGAGGCGATGTAGGCCATGATGGGCAGGCCCAGGGCCAGAGAGCCCAGCGCGGCGGTGAACACCTGCAGCCAGGCCCAGGGGCTCGTGGTCGCGCCGACGGCGACCAGCACCCCGGTGAACACGAGCCCATGGATGCCGAAACGGGCGCAGACCGCCAGGATGTGGCCTGCGGCGATCTGCGTCGGTGACAGGGGCGAGGCCTGAGCCCCGTAGTAGATGCGCCGCCACTTGAACTTCTCCATCACCGGGAAGGTGAACTCGATGCCGGCGGACATCGCCATGGTGGAGGCCAGGATCGCCGGGCCGATGTACATCAGATAGGAGTCCGCACCATAGGCGGTCAGATCGGCCTGGTCGCCGACCAGCACCCCGAGCCCCAGGCCCATGGCCAGGATGTAGAGGATCGGCTGGGCGATGGAGCTGCTCAGGATCACCACCGCATAGGCGCGCATGCCGCGCAGCGTGTGCTCCGCCTGGTAGAGGATGCCGCGTCGGCGCACGCGGGCGGCGAGCACGGCCTTGTCGGCCGCCGGTGAGGGCCGAGCGCCGCCGTCGTCGTGTGGTCCAGGTGCCGAGGAGGACAGTGTCGTCTCAGTCAACGAGGGTCCTTCCGGTGAGCCGCAGGAAGACGTCCTCCAGCGAGGAGCGCCGCACCAGGGAGGTCACCGGCCGGCGGCCGGCGCCGTGGACCTGCTCCAGCGCCGCCTCACCGTGCTCGGCGTAGACCAGCAGTCGGTCCGGCAGGATCTCGATCCGGTCGAACCCGGAACCGCCGCCCACCAGCACGCCGGTCAGCTCGTCGGCCAGCTCGGCATTGCGATCCATCCCGAAGCGCAGTTCGAGGACCTCCCGGGTGGAATGCTCCCGGATGAGCCCGGAAGGGCTTCCCTCGGCCATGATGCGGCCGTGGTCCACCACGATCAGCCGGTCGCAGAGCTGCTCCGCCTCGTCCATGTGATGGGTGGTCAGCACCAGCGTGGTGCCGTTCTCCTTGAGTCGGAAGAGCCGATCCCACAGCACATGGCGGGCCTGGGGGTCCAGGCCGGTGGTCGGTTCGTCGAGCAGCAGCACGTCAGGCTCGTTGACCAGCGCGCGGGCGATGGTCAGCCGGCGCTTCATGCCTCCGGAGAGATCCTCCACCCGGGCCTTGGCCTTCGGGGTGAGCTGAGCGAAGTCCAGCAGCTCCTCGGCCTTGGGCAGCAGCCAGCGCCGCGGCAGTCCGAAGTAGCGGCCGTACATGATGATGTTCTCCCGGACGGTGAGCTCTTCGTCCAGATTGTCCTGCTGGGGGATTACGCCCAGCCGGGCACGGACCTCCGGGCCCTGCTTCTCGGGGTCCAGCCCTGCCACGGTGAGCTTCCCCGAGGTGCGCGAGGCCACCGCGGCGATCATCCGCATGGTCGTGGACTTCCCGGCTCCGTTGGGGCCCAGCAGGCCGAAGGACTCGCCGCGCGAGACGGTGAAGTCGATGCCGTCGACGGCGGAGAAGTCACCGTAGCGCTTGGTCAGCCGGGACGCGACGATCGCGGCGGCAGGCACTGTGGTGGGCTGGGACGCGGAACGGGTCATGGCTCCCGCCTCCTCGGCGCGCTCTCCCCCGCGGGCGGGGTCGGAAGATCGTGGGTACACACTGGTGGCACGGACGGAATCGGGCATGCCAGGCAGTTTACGCGTGCAACCACGTGGTGACCAGGGTCTTGAGCTCCGCGGTGCCCGCCGCCGGAAGGTCTTGGGTCGATGAGACGGGGATCATCCTCAGGGGCGATGTCAGGAAGCGTCTCATCCGGAAGAATGATCACCGTTCCTCCTCCCATCCCTCTGCATGGAAAGGACACCGCCCATGTCCACTCCGGTCCTCGAAACGGAGAACCTGGTCAAGGTCTATGGCCGCGGAGCCTCCCGCTTCGACGCGCTCAAAGGCCTGACCTTCGAGATCCACGACGGTGAGTCGGTGGCGATCGTCGGCAAATCCGGCTCCGGCAAGTCCACGCTGATGCACCTGCTGGCGCTCCTCGATGAGCCGACCTCCGGCGTCGTCGCCCTGGAGGGTCGCCCGGTGAGCCAGCTCGAACCCAAGAAGGTCTCCCGGCTGCGCAACGAGACCTTCGGCTTCGTCTTCCAGCAGTTCTTCCTCAACGCGAACCAGACGGTGCTGGAGAACGTGACGCTGCCGCTGAAGATCGCCGGCTGGAGCCGGGGGGAGCGTCACGCCCGAGGCATGGAGGTCCTGGAGCAGCTCGAGATCGCCGACAAGGCCAAGAACCGCGCCACCGACCTCTCCGGCGGGCAGAAGCAGCGGGCCTGCATCGCCCGTGCCCTGGTCAACAAGCCGTCGGTCATCTTCGCCGACGAGCCCACGGGCAACCTCGACACCGCCACCTCGGAGGTCGTGGAGGACATCCTGTTCGGCCTGCATCGGGATCGGGGGATCACGCTGGTGGTCGTCACCCACGACGAGGAGCTGGCCGGACGCTGTGAGCGACGCCTGAAGATGCAGGACGGCCTAATCGTGGCCGAGGAGGAGGGTGTGACCACCCAGGGGCAGCTCGACACGACCTTTGACCCCGCCCAGTTGGGCATCGACGACGAGGAGGACCGGGCATGAGGGCGGCAGACGTCACCCGGACCGCGCTGGGCAACACCCTGCGATCCAAGCTGCGCACGTTCCTGACGGTCATCGCCATCGTCATCGGGGCCTTCACCCTCGCGGTGACCACGGGCCTGGCCGCCGGGGTGAACCAGACCATCGAGGACATGGTCGAGGGCTACGGCGAGCAGGACCAGATCTACGTGATGCAGGGCAGCGCCATGGGTCAGGGTGAGGAGACCGGCCCGGGCCCTCAGCCGTATGACCCGGAGACCTCCCGGCAGCAGAGCGAGTTCGGCCAGGAGATGCTCTCCGAGGAGGACATCGAGACCATCGAGGGGATCGAAGGGATCACGACGGTGGATCCCATCGTCTTCGTCTCACCGGACTACCTGGAGGCCCCGGACGGGGACCAATATCTGCTGAGCGAGATCGGCCTACCCGCGGACGCCCCCGGCATGGACCTGGTGGCGGGGGAGATCCCCTCGAGGGAGGCGAAGGAGATCACCGTGCCGGAGAGCTGGTTGGCGGCCTTCGACGACTCCACCGACGACTATGAGCAGGCTGACCCGCAGACCGCGATCGGTGAGACCGTGGAGATCGGCGTGACCGACAGAGCCCACGAGAGACACTCCGTGGAAGCTGAGGTGGTCGGGGTCTCCGTGCCGAATCTGGCCGGCATCGGAGGCTCGCCCATGCCCTCGCATGCGCTGAATGAGGAGCTCTACGACCATCAACGCTCCGGACTGGACGTGGAGCAGCCTGAGGCCTTCGTGCAGGCCGCAGTGGACGTGGAGGACATGGCGGCCTACGAGGAGTCCATCAAGGAGGCCCTCCAGGAGGAGGGTATGGTCGGACTGACCGTTGAGGACTTCATGGGCATCATCCAGACTGTCATCGACGCCATCGCCTGGGTGCTCTATGGGTTCGCGATCATCGCGCTGATCGCCGCCTCCTTCGGCATCGTCAACACGTTGCTGATGTCGGTCCAGGAGCGCACCCGCGAGATCGGCCTGATGAAGGCGCTGGGCATGTCCGGCGGAAAGATCTTCGGACTGTTCTCGATGGAGGCGGTGATGATCGGTCTGCTCGGCTCGCTGATCGGGGTCGGTGGCGGTGTGGTCGCCGGAGTGGTGGCCAATGCTCTGCTCACCGGCAGCGGGGGCCCGCTGGGCGACGTCGGCGGGCTCGTCCTCTATGCGGTCAGTCCGGTGGCGATCCTCAGCATCACTGTGCTGGTGGTGGGGATCGCATTCCTGGCCGGCACGCTGCCTGCGGCCCGTGCGGCGAAGAAGGACCCGATCGAGGCGCTGCGCTACGAGTAGGCGCCCGGTACTGTACCCCATGAACCACACCACCTGACAAAGGAGAGAGTCGTGACCAGCTCACCCTATGAGAACCCGCAGGACCCGAACGGACAGTCGGGCCAGAACCCGGGCCAGAACCCTTATTAGGCGCCGGGTCCGGATGCCGACGCGAAGTTCGGGACCACCCCCTATGACCCCAGCGCGGTCGGCGGCCCGATGGCGGAGCCGCCCAAGTTCGCCCTGCTGAAGAAGCTCACCCTCGTTTCGCTGGGGATCTACGTGCTCTCCGGCATCACCAGCCTCTTCACCGCTGGTGATGAGGACCTCCTGCGCGAGGAGCTGGGCGGTCAGGGAGTGACCGTCGACGAGGAGATGCTCGCCATGGCGACGACGGCCGGACTCGTCGTGGCCGTGATCATGCTGATCGTGCCGGTGGCGCTCTACATCGTCGCCTACCTGGGCATCACCAAGGTGAAGAACTGGGGGCGGATCGTCGGTGCCGTCTTCGCCGCCCTGGGCACGCTGGTGACCCTCTGGGGCCTCGTCGGCATGGGGGCGATGCTGGCCATGGGCGCCATCGGGGTCATCTCGCTGGCCCTGTCGATCGCGTTCATCGCGGTGAACATCTACTGGTTCCTGGTGGCCTTCAGCAAGGAGGTCGGTCAGTACTTCGAGCAGGGGCGCGCGGCCTGATCGCCTGACCAGCAGCACCAGCAGCACCAGGGGCGGGGTCACCACACAGGGGCCCCGCCCCTTCTGTGGGCCTGGGGTCACACCGACCTGCTGCGCGAATCCCTCGACGGTCAGTGAGGGACGTGACGACTCCGGCCGATCGGCTGAGGCGATCGCGGAGCCTCTGACACCTCAGCCCAAGTACTGATCGGACCACGCGCTGATGATCCTCCCGGCCCGCGCGGCTTGGCCATCCGCAGTGAGCAGGTGGTCTGACCCTTCGAGGGCCACGAAGCTGCGGGGATGCTTGGTGGCCCAGAACAGTGTGCTGGCGTTGTCGATGCTGACGGTGTTGTCGGTGGGGGAATGCATCACCATGAACGGCAATGACAGGGCACGGATCTTGTCGTCGATGTCGGCACGGCGCACGTCCTCGACGAAATCGCGTTTCAGCGTGAGCGCCCGGCCGCCGACCAGCCACTCCGCCTCGCCGTCGGCCACGGCACGGTCGGCGATCGCGTCGAAGTGATGCTCCACGTGGCTTGGATCGGCCGGGGCGCCGATGCTGACCACTGCACGGACGTCGGGGGCCTGGCTGGCGGCCGCGATCACTGCGGCTCCGCCCCAGGAATGACCGACGAGGATGTCCGCCGGGGTGCCGCGTTCGGCCATGAACTGACACGCCTGGGCGGTGTCGTCGACTTTGACGGTGAAGGACCCGTCGCCCCAGTCCCCTTCTGAATCCCGCAGACCGAGGGCGTCGAAGCGGAGCATGCCGATGCCCTCGGCGGCGAGCTGTTTGCAGATCCGCGCAGCGGCCGGACTCTCCTTGCCGAGGGTGAATCCGTGGACGAACACGCCCCACCCCCGGACCTCGCCCTCAGGGAGGTCGATCCGGCCGGCCAGAGCGGGGCCGGTCGAGCTGGGAAACTGGACAGATTCAGACATGATCACTCCTGATGCCAGGCGCCCTGATCAGCGCCAGCCGAGTTCGGGGGCGACGTGCGTGATGATGGACTCCAACAGATGGGCGTTGTAGTCCACCCCGAGCTGGTTCGGCACCGTGATCAGCAGCGTGTCCGCGGAGGCGATCGCCTCGTCGCGGACCAGCTCCTCGGCCAGCTCATCCGGCTCGCCGATGTAGTTGCGCCCGAAGATCGCCCGGGTTCTCGCATCGAGCATACCGACCTGGTCCTGGGCTTCGCGCTGTCCCAGGAAGTACGCGCGGTCCTGGTCACTGGTGATCGCCACGATGGACCGGCTCACCGAGACCCGCGGGGTGAAACCGTGCTCGTGGGTCTCCCACTCCTGGCGGAAGGCCTCGATCTGCCGCCGTTGCTGGACGTGGAAGGGCTCCCCGGTCTCATCGTCCTTCAGCGTGGAGCTCATCAGATTCATCCCCTGCTGGGCGGCCCAGCGGGCCGTGGCGTCGGAGCCTGCGCCCCACCACAGACGCTCCCGCAGCCCGGGGGAGTGCGGTTCGACCCCCAGCAGTCCGGGTGGATTCGGGAACATCGGCCGCGGATTCGGCTCGGCGAATCCCTCGCCTGTGAGGACCTGCAGCGCCGTCTCCGTGTGCCGGCGGGCCATGTCGGCGTCGGACTCCCCCTCGGCCGGGACATGCCCGAAGTGCCGCCAGCCGTCGATCACCTGCTCGGGGGACCCGCGGGAGATGCCGAGCTGCAGCCGCCCGCCGGAGATCAGGTCCGCAGCCCCGGCGTCCTCGACGAAGTGCATCGGGTTCTCGTAGCGCATGTCGATCACCCCGGTGCCGATCTCGATCCGGCTGGTGCGTGCGCCGATCGCGGCCAACAGCGGGAACGGTGAGGCCAGCTGGCGCGCGAAGTGGTGGACCCGGTAGTACGCGCCGTCGGCGCCGAGCTCCTCGGCGGCGACAGCCAGGTCGATGGACTGCCGCAGCGCGTCCTGGGCTGTCTGCGTCCGCGAATGCGGGGAGGGCGTCCAATGTCCGAAGGACAGGAATCCGATGCTCTTCACACCCGGGGGAACCCGCGACGGTGCCGGGGTATTCCTCCCTGGGAGTGCGCGGGCGGGTTGAGGACGGTGGCACATCCCGGGGCCCGAGCCTGGAGACGTGTTGCGCATCACGTGTCCGAGCCCATAAAATGAATCTAAGTCATTAAAAGAGGGGTGCTCAGGGGAGTCCGCCGGCCAGAGGCCGACCCGCGCCTCGGTGCGGGCATCCCTCATAACGGATCAGGAGGTTCACTGATGGGTGAGCGGTTGGAGAATTTCATCGATGGTCGGTTCGTGCCGGCTCAGGGCGCTGATGTCTTTGAGGTGGTGAACCCGGCTACCCGGGAGCAGGTGGCGGTCTCGCCGATCTCGGGGGCTGCCGATGTCGAGGCCGCTTTCGCCGCGGCCGAGCGCGCCTTCGCTGATTGGAAGCAGGTGACTCCTGCCCATCGGCAGAAGCTGTTGCTGGCGCTGGCTGATGCCCTCGAGGAGCACAGTGATGAGCTGGTGCAGGCTCAGCATCGCAATACCGGGCAGCCGCGGCAGATCATCGCTGAGGAGGAGGTCGCCGCCGGGGCGGATCAGCTGCGTTTCTTCGCCGGGGCGGCGAGGATGCTCGAGGGTCGGGGTGCGGCGGAGTATATGGAGGGTCATACTTCCTATGTGCGGCGGGAGCCGGTGGGGGTGGTTGCCCAGATCGCTCCGTGGAACTTCCCGCTGATGATGGCGATCTGGAAGATCGGCCCGGCGTTGGCGGCGGGGAACACGGTGGTGCTCAAGCCCTCGGAGACCACTCCGGAGTCCACGGTGGTGTTGGCGAGGTTGGCTGGGGAGATCTTCCCGGCCGGGGTGGTCAATGTGGTTCTCGGTGATGGGTCGACCGGGCGGCTGCTCACCGAGCACAGGTCCGCGGCGATGGTGTCGTTGACCGGGTCGGTGCGTGCCGGGGAGGCGGTGGCCTCGCAGGCGGGGTTGAAGCGGACGCATCTGGAGCTGGGTGGGAAGGCTCCGGCGGTGGTCTTCGGTGATGTGGATCTTGCGGCGACGGCGAAGGCGTTGGTGGAGTCGGGGACGTTCAATGCGGGGCAGGACTGCACGGCGGTGACGCGGGTGTTGGTCGAGGAGTCAGCTCATGATGAGTTGGTGGAGCATCTGGTGGCTGCGGCGCAGGCGACCCGGACCGGCAATGTCGATGATGGGTTGAATGATTTTGGGCCGTTGAACAATGCGCGGCATTTCGCGGCGGTGCAGGCGAAGGTCGATGGGCTGCCGGGGCATGCGCAGGTCGTCACTGGGGGTCGTCCGGTGGAGGGTGGTGCGGGGTTCTTCTTTGAGCCGACGATCATCACTGGGGTTGAGCAGTCGGATGCGATCGTGCAGGAGGAGGTCTTCGGGCCGGTGCTGACGGTGCAGTCGTTCTCCTCGGAGCAGGAGGCGCTGGAGTTGGCCAATGGGGTCGAGTATGCGTTGGCTTCGAGTGTGTGGACGGCTGATGGGGCGCGGGCGATGCGGTTCACCCGGGATCTGGACTTCGGGTGTGTGTGGGTCAATACGCATCTGTTGCTGGTCGCTGAGATGCCTCATGGTGGGTTCAAAGCTTCGGGGCATGGGAAGGATCTCTCCGGTTATGCGGTGGAGGAGTACACCCGGGTCAAGCACGTCATGCACGCCATCGAGGCCTGAGAAGCCGCGGGCCTGAGCGAAGGCCCGGCGCACCGGCGCCCCGACGGATGCCATCCGTCGGGGCGCCGGTGCGCCGGGCCGGTGGCGCTCAGTCGCCGGCAGGGTGGGCGGCCACATGTCGCCGCAGCCCGTCGATCAGCGCGTCCAGGGTCAGGGTGAAGGCCCGGTCTGCGGCAGTCCGCGCGTCCCGGACGCGCGCTGATGCGGCCTCTGTGAAGCGCGGGGCCAGGTCGGCCCGCCGCCCCGGGTTGAAGATGTCCGCCGGCGCGGAGGCGTCGTAGGCGGCGCCGAACACCAGGGCCTCAACGCCGACGATCATGTCTACGGCCTCCGGGCCGGGGATTCCGGCGTCCTCCAGGGCTGCGGTGACGCGTTCATACATGCCCAGCGTCTGCGGCGCGTCCGCCACCGGGAGGACGGCCATGATGGGGATCAGTTCGGTGTGGCGGATGTAGCAGTCCCGGTAGGAGATCGCCCAGCGGCGCAGAGCCTCGTCCCACTCCAGGGTGCCGAATCCGCTGGTGTCGATCTGTTCGTTCAGGCGGTCCTGGAGCAGCAGCAGCACATCCTGCTTCGAGGAGACGTGGTTGTACAGCGCCGAGGTGGAGACGCCGAGCTCACGGGCGAGCGAGGCCATCGTCAGGTCCTCGTAGCCGCGGGCGCTGACGATCCGGATGGCGGACGCGGTGATGCCCTCACGGGAGAGGACCGGCGATGAGGGTCGGCCACGGCGTCGCGGTCTGGGCGTCTCCGGCGTCATCAGGGGGTCCTTCATCTCGGCGGCTGAGGGGCGCATGCGGAGGTCTCCGCTGGTCACGGGGCGGTCTCTGCGGGGTCCGTGTCGCGGACGTCGACCCCGTCCCAGTCTATGCACGGGTCGACTCGAGAGGGGGAGGGGGGTTGACAAACGCGGCTCCATACGCGTTAATGAATAGAGTTCATTTATTTGTGAAGGAGAGCACAGTGACAGGCATCCGTTCCGTGGGAAGCACCGAGGTCCTCGACCGTGACGTCGTCGTGGTGGGGGCCGGCCCGGCAGGCCTCAGCGCGGCCCGCCGTCTGCAGAAAGACGGCCACAGCGTGGCGGTCCTGGAGGCTCGGGGCCGCGTCGGCGGCCGCACCTGGTCCCAGGAGATCGACGGCGCATTCCTCGAGATCGGCGGTCAGTGGGTCTCGCCGGACCAGAGCGAGCTGCTCGGCCTGCTCGACGAACTCGGGCTGGAGACCTTCCCCCGGCACCGTGACGGCGCCAACGTCTACCTGGCACCGGACGGCACCCGGCATGAGTTCACCGGAGGCATGTTCCCCGCCGGCGAGCAGACCGTGGCCGAGATGACCCGGATCATCGGCGTCCTCGACCAGCTCGTCGACGAGATCGGCGTGCACGAACCCTGGGCGCACCCGAAGGCCCGCGAGCTCGACACCGTCACCTTCGCCGAGTGGCTGCGCGACCAGACCGAGGACGCCGCGGCCCGCGAGAACATCGCGATCTTCCTGGCCGGTGGCATGCTCACCAAGCCGGACCACTCCTTCTCCGCGCTGCAGGCGGTGCTCATGGCCGCCTCCGCCGGATCGTTCAGCAACCTGGTGGACGAGGACTTCATCCTCGACCGTCGTGTGGTCGGCGGCATGCAGAGCGTCTCCGAGGTGATGGCCGCCCAGCTCGAGCCGGGCACCGTGCACCTCGAGACGCCGGTGCGCACCATCGCCTGGGAGCAGCCGCACGGGGCCACCGTCTGGTCCGACCGGGTGACCGTCCGAGCTCGCCAGGTGGTCGTGGCCGTCCCGCCGAACCTGTACTCCCGCATCAGCTTCGAGCCGCCGCTGCCGCGGCTGCAGCACCAGATGCACCAGCACCAGTCCATGGGCCTGGTCATCAAGGTCCACGCCGTCTACGACCGCCCGTTCTGGCGCGAGGCGGGTCTCTCCGGCACCGGTTTCGGCGCCGCGGAAGTCTGCCAGGAGGTCTACGACAACACCAACCACGGGGACCCGCGCGGCACACTGGTCGCGTTCGTCTCCGACGAGAAGGCCGATGAGATGTTCGCCCTCCCCGAAGAGGAGCGTCGCCGGCGGATCCTTGAGTCCCTGTCTCACTACCTCGGTGAGGAGGCCCTGAGCCCGGAGGTCTACTACGAGTCCGACTTCGGTTCGGAGGAATGGACCCGCGGGGCCTACGCCGCCAGCTTCGACCTCGGAGGACTGAGCCGCTACGGCGCCCACCAGCGGGAGCCCGTCGGCCCCATCCACTGGGCCTGCTCCGACCTGGCCGCCGAAGGCTACCAGCACGTCGACGGAGCCCTGCGCCAGGGGCGTCGCGCCGCCGAGGACGTGCTCGCCACACTGCCGGCTCCGGCCACCACGGTGTGAGTGACGGCCCCTGAGAGAGGACCTCTGATGAGCCCCCACACAGACACCAGCGCTGAGACCGTCGCCGTCACCGAGACGGCGACCCCGCCCGTGGCGACGACTTCCGCCCTGCGGCGCATCCTGGTCGGATACGGCGGTGACGAGCGCAGCCGCGATGCAGTGCGTCTCGGCGTCGCCCTCGCCCGGGCCGCGGGAGCGCACCTGCACCTGCAGCTGATCCTGCGGCAGGACTCCTCCTTCACTCCGGCCTACCCGCCGGTGGGCGACGTCGGCGAGATCATCGCCGATCAGGCGCGCGGCTGGCTCGCCGAGGCCCAGGAGATGATCCCCGACGACGTCGCGCACAGCAGCGCGATCAGCCCCGCCGCCTCAGTGGCCGAAGGGCTGATCGCCGCCGCGCAGGAGCAGGCGGCCGACCTGCTGGTCACCGGCTCCGGAGTGGGGGCCCGTCGGCTCACCACCCATCCCGCCGTCGACGCCCTGCTGCACAGCTCGCCGGTGCCGCTGGCGCTGGCGCCCGCCGGTCACCGCGGCGAGACGCCCGTCGACCACATGCTCGCCGCCGTCTCCCCGGGTCGCAGCGTCCACCAGATCGCCGCCGACGCCGCCGCCTGGGCAGCACAGCTGCAGGTGCCGGTGTCGCAGGTGACCTTTCCGCAGGATGGGGACCCCGCCCGCGCCGTGGCCGCCCACGACTGGCCCGCCGGAGGCCTGCTCATGATGGGATCCTCCCGGCTGGCCGGCCGACGCCGACTCTTCCTGGGCGACACTGCCGCCCGCATCCTCACGCAGCTGCCGATCCCGCTGATCGTCATGCCGCGGCACGACACCCCTGACCACCGGAACGACCACCGGAACCCCGCGGACGCCGTCCGTTGAGGGAGGAGACAGCCATGACCCAGACCCGAACAGGCGCCGCCGCGGGCGTGCGCAGAACCGCCCCCGGGCGACCGGACCACAGGAAGGGCCTCAGCGCGGGCGCGATCGGCGTGCTCGGCGGCGTCGTCATCGGCGTCTCCACGATCGCCCCGGCCTACACCCTCTCGGGGGCGCTGGGGCCCACCGCCTCGGCCGTGGGGGAGCACCTTCCGGCGGTGCTGATCGTCGGGTTCATCCCGATGCTCCTGGTGGCCCTGGGCTACCGTCAGCTCAACCGCGCCATGCCGGACTCGGGCACCACCTTCACCTGGGCCTCCCGGGCCTTCGGGCCCTGGATCGGCTGGATGGGCAGCTGGTGCCTGCTGGCCTCCACCATCCTGGTGCTGTCCAATCTGGCCGGCATCGCGGTGGACTTCTTCTATCTGGCGATCAGCCAGCTCACCGGCCTGGACTGGGTCGCGGACTTGACCCGCAACGTGCCGGTCAACATCCTCACCTGCCTGGCCTTCATGGCAGCCGCCGCCTACATCTCCTACCGAGGGCTGGAGGCCACCAAGGCGTTCCAGTACGTGCTGGTCTCCTTCCAGATGATCGTGCTGGTCTGGTTCTCCGTGGCCGCCTTCCGCCACGTGGCCGGCGGCACCGCCTTCGACGCGACGCACCTGTCCTGGGACTGGTTCAACCCGTTCGGTGTGGAGTCCTTCTCCGCCTTCGCCGCAGGCATCGCCCTGTCGGTGTTCATCTACTGGGGCTGGGACGTCGTGGTGACCATGAACGAGGAGTCCCGCGGGACCACCACCACCCCGGGCAAGGCGGCGGTGCTGACCATCTTGGTCGTCGTCGGGCTCTACACCCTGGTGACCCTGGCGACGCTGTCCTACGCCGGAGTCTCCACCGGGGACTTCGGCCTGGGCAACCCGGGCATCCAGGAGAACGTCTTCGCCGCGCTCGCCGGCCCGGTGATGGGGCCCTTCGCGATCCTCATCTCCCTGGCGGTGCTGTCCTCCTCGGCCTCCTCGCTGCAGTCCACGATGATCTCCCCGGCCCGGACCATGCTCGCCATGGGGCACTACGGCGCGCTGAACGAGAAGTACGCCCGCATCAGCCCGACGCACCAGACCCCGGCCTATGCCACAGTCGTCTCGGTGATCATCGCCTCGGTGTTCTATGCGGTGATGCGGGTGGTCTCCGAGAACGTCCTGTGGGACACCATCACCACTCTGGGCATGATGGTCTGCTTCTACTACGGCGTCACCGCGTTGGCCTGCGTCTGGTACTTCCGTGCCGAGGCCACCGCCTCAGTGGGATCGTTCGTCAACAAGCTGCTGGCCCCGCTGCTGGGCGGCATCCTGCTGCTGATCTTCTTCTTCCAGACCGCCTGGGACTCGATGGACCCGGCCTACGGCTCGGGCTCCGAGATCGGTGGTGTCGGCCTGGTGTTCATCCTGGGCGTGCTGATCTTCGTGCTCGGCGTGGCCGCGATGCTCTACCAGCACCGCCGCAGCCCGGAGTTCTTCCGCCGCCGCTTCGAGACCACCGAGTACCCCACTGAGCACCCCGCTGAGCACCCCACTGACTGACCGCCCTTGCGCAGGACCCTGAGGAGAGACATGGACACCCCCCTCTCGCAGCCGACGACGGCACAGCCGGTCGGCGCCACCACGGAGATGACCGTCATGCCGCCCGAATGGGCGCCGCATGAGCGCACCTGGATGGCCTTCCCCCCGGCCAACGAGACCTTCGGCCCGTACGGCTCGCAGTCCCTGGACCGCGCCCGGCGGGCCTGGTCCCAGGTGGCGCGCACCATCGCCGCCGTCGAACCGGTCACCGTGGTGGCCGACCCGGCGGACGAGCAGACCGCCCGGGAGGCGCTCGGCGAGGTCGCCGACATCGTCACCATCGCCCTCGACGACGCCTGGATGCGTGACATCGGGCTGACCTTCGTCCACACCGCCTCAGGTGCCGTCGCCGGGGTGGACTGGATCTTCAACGGCTGGGGCGACCAGCCCTGGGCCCCCCATGAGCGGGACACCAAGGTCGGAGTGGAGATGGCCGGGCCCGCCGGCGTCGAACGGATCGGCAGCCCGCTGGTCAACGAAGGTGGAGCCTTCCACGTCGACGGCCGCGGCACGGTGCTGCTCACCGAGACCGTCCAGCAGGATCCGGGGCGGAACCCCGCGCTGAGCAGGGAGCAGATCGAGGCGGAGCTGCACGCGAAGCTGGGCACCCGCCACGCCGTCTGGTTCCCCCGCGGTCTCACCCGGGACTACGAGGAGTTCGGCACCCGCGGGCATGTGGACATGTTCGCCTGCTTCACCCCGTCCGGCAGCGTGCTGCTGCACCGGCAGGACGACCCCGCGCACCCGGACCACGAGGTCACCCGCCGGCTGCGCGAGGTCCTGGAGGCGGCCGTCGACGCCGACGGGAACCCGTTCGAGATCATCGACGTCCCCGCTCCACGCACCATCCGCGACGAGGACGGCGAGTTCGTCGACTGGACCTACATCAACCACTATGTCGCCGAGGGCCTGGTGGTGCTGTGCGGCTACGACGACCCCCATGACGCGCAGGCCGCCGAGATCCTGGCCCGGGCCTACCCGGACCACCGGATCCAGCTGGTGGACGCCCGGGACATCCTCTGCTTCGGCGGAGGCATCCACTGCATCACCCAGCAGCAGCCCGCACGCCTTACGGAAGGGGAGACGCGATGACGGCAGCATTCGACGTCGTGGAGGCCACGATCCCGCAGATGCGATCCGCCCTGGAACGCGGCGAGATCACCAGCGAAGAGCTGGTGGGCGCCCATCTGGCCCGCATCGCGGCCTACGACCAGCAGGGGCCCCGGCTCAACGCGGTGCCGGTGCTCAACGAGGACGCGCTCGCCGAGGCGCGGGCCTCTGACGCCCGCCGTGCCCGCGGAGAGTCTCGAGGGCCTCTGGAGGGCATCCCCTACACCGCCAAGGAGAGCTATCAGGCCGCCGGGCTCACCGTGGCCGCCGGGTCGCCGGCCTTCGCCGACCTTCTCGCTCAGAAGGACTCCTTCACCGTGGAACGGCTGCGCGCGGCCGGGGCCGTGCTGATCGGCCTCACCACGATGCCGCCGATGGCCAACGGCGGCATGCAGCGCGGCCTGCGCGGACGGGCGGAGAGCCCTTACAGCGCGGACTGGCTCACCTCCGCTTTCGCCTCCGGGTCCTCCAACGGCTCCGGGACCGCGACGGCGGCCAGTTTCGCGGCCTTCGGGCTGGCGGAGGAGACCTGGTCCTCGGGGCGGGCCCCGGCGTCGAACAACGCGCTGTGCGCCTACACCCCCTCCTGGGGGGTGATCTCCATCCGCGGGAACTGGCCGCTGGTGCCCACCATGGACGTGGTGGTCCCGCACACCCGCACCATGGAGGACATGCTGGAGCTGCTGGACGTCATCGTCGTCGACGACGACCAGACCCGCGGAGACTTCTGGCGCGTCCAGCCCTGGGTGGAGATCCCGAAGGCCTCCGAGCTGCGGCCGGCGAGCTTCACCACGCTGCGCCCGACGGCCCCGGAGGAGGCGTCCGAGGTGCTGCGCGGCCTGCGCATCGGCGCGCCGGGGATGTACCTGGGCCTGGATGACGAGGCCGGCACCGCCGAGCCGGGTCCCGACGGGGTGACCGGTATCGGAGGCTCCACCGGACGCCGCATCGTGCCCCGGCCCAGCGTGCTGCGGCTCTGGGAGCAGGTCCGGCGGGATCTGGAGCGCCACGGCAGCCAGGTGAGCATCACCGACCTGCCGGTGGTCACCAACTATGAGGGGGACCGACCGGGAGCACCGACCATCCGCACCCGCGGGCTCGTGGGGGAGGACTACCTGGATCGGGAGATCCAAGACCTCTCGGCCTGGGCGTGGGACGACTTCCTGCGCGCCAACGGGGACCCGCAGCTGCCGCGGCTGGCCGAGGTGGACGGCGACCAGATCTTCCCTCACCCTCCAGGGGCTCTGCCCGACCGGTACCACGGCTTCGACGACGACATCGCCGCTTACCCGCAGTTCGTCCGGGACAACCCCGATCTGCGTCTTCAGGACATCCCCCATCTGGCCGAGGGCCTCCACGGACTGGTGGGCACCCGGCAGATCGACGTCGAGCAGTGGATGGACCGGCTCGGCCTCGACGTCATCGCCTTCCCTGCGGTGGCCGACGTCGGCCCGGCCGACGCCGACGTCGACCCCGACTCCGCAGAGCTGGCCTGGCGCAACGGCGTCTGGGTGGCCAACGGCAACCTCGTCTGGCGGCATCTGGGGATCCCCACGGTCACAGTGCCGATGGGCACCATGGACGACACGGGAATGCCGGTCGGACTGACCTTCGCCGGACGCGCCCACGATGACGTGAGGCTGCTGCAGATCGCCGCCGCCGTCGAGGCCACCGGACGACGTCGCACCGCACCGCCGAGGACGCCGCGCCTGGACGCTCCGTAGGATGGGTGCCGAGGGGCCATCCCTCAGCCCCTGTCCCGAATGCCTGGTACGAGCGCCTGGTACGAAGGCCTGCCCCGAAGGAGTGAGATGACCGAGCTTCCCGAGACCGCCGCCCGCGCCGAGGGGACCCAGCGGACCACCTGGATGCGTCGCTACACAGTGGACCCTGCTCTGGCCGAGGAATTCGTCGGCTTCCTGCGCGAGGAGGTCTTCCCGGCGCGCGAGGAGCGCGGCTTCACCGTGGAGTCCGTGTGGCTCTCCGCGGACAGCAGTCAGCTGACCTGGTTCGCCAGCCGGTTCGGCACGGCCGAGGAGTTCGCGGAGGCCGAGAAGGCCTGGGAGGAGTCCGAGGAGCGCGCCCGGATCTTCTCCGGCCGGCCGAAGTACGTGCTGGAGAAGGATCTTCGGCAGGTCACCCGACTGCGCTGAGCCCCATGGCACGGTCGTGCTGTGGTCATGCCGTAGTCATGCCGTGGTCATGACTTCATCGCCGCCCGGCGGGCCCGTCGGGCGGCGAACACGGCCCCCACCACGGAGCTCAGCATGCATCCGGCGATGGTCAGCGAGCTCACCAGCATCGCGGTGTGATGGTCGGCCACGGCGGCGATGCTGAAGTACACCCCGGTCACCCCGGCGATGCCCACTGCGGTGAACAGCCGCTGGGAGGTCTGCGCGACGCCGCCGGCGGCGCCGGCCATGCGGTGGGGGACGTCCTGCATGGACAGCGTCTGCGCGCAGGGGATGATCAGCGCCTGCGAGATCCCGTTGAGCGCCAGCGCGGCGCCGATGAGCCACAGCGAGTCCACCCCGGTGCCGATCAGCGCGGTCGCACCGGCCAGCGCGAGCATCGAGAGCACCGAGAGGATCGTGCCGACCAGCAACATCGCCGGGCCGCTGCTCTCCACCCGACGGCCCACCTGGGAGGAGAGCAGCATGACCATCACCGCCGAGGGCAGCGTGACCACCCCGGCGACCAGCGCCCCCTGCCCGAGACCCTGCTGCACGTAGACCGCCACGATCGCCCACACCGCCGGCATCCCCAGGAAGTACAGGGAGAGCACCAGGGTGTTCAGCGTGTAGCTGGGCCAGGTGAACAGGGTCAGGTCCACCATGGGCGCCTGAGGCGACCGGAGTCCGAGGCGTCGCTCCCACAGGGTCCAGAGGCCCATCAGCGTCACTCCGGCGAGGCCGATCGCCACTCCGGCGGCCGAGCGGAACTGGATGAACGGCAGCATGATCAGCACCACGGCCGCGGAGAGCAGCACCACTCCCAGCGGATCCAGCGCACCCAGCCCGCGGCGCCCGGTGACCGGGCCGACGGCGTCGTCATGTCTGGGCAGCCACAGTACGGCGAGGACGAAGGCCAGCAGGGTCAGCGGCACATTGATCAGGAAGGTCAGTCGCCAGCCCACATCCTCACCCGCGACGTCGATGATCAGCCCGCCGATGGCCGGGCCCGCCGCGACCGCCAGACCGATCACCGTGCTCATCAGCCCGTAGGCGCGTCCGCGGGCCGCCCCGCGGAACATCCGCTGGATCATGCCGATGATCTGCGGGGTCAGCAGGCCGGCGCCGATGCCCATCAGCACGCGGGCGATGTTCAGCACCATCGGGGTGGGGGCCAGGGCGCAGAGCAGCGAGGCGGCACCGAAGGAGGCCACCCCCACCAGGAAGAACCGTCGTCGCCCCCACAGGTCCCCGGCCCGGCCCGCCGGCACCAGGACCACGCCGAAGGCCAGCGCATAGCCGGAGAGCACCCACTGCAGGTCCGCGGACCCGGCGCCCAGTCCGCGCTCGATGGCCGGCAGCGCCACGTTGACGATGCTGATGCTCATCAGCGCGGCGAACAACGGCGTGAACAGCGCGATCATCACCCGGCGGCCCGGAGGATCGGGGGGCGCGTCGGCCGATGCGGCGTCCCGGTGGGTGTCATCGTGCGGCGAGAGGGAGGTCACATCGGGGGCAACCGCCCGGACCTGCGAAATCTTCCCCCGGGGCTCGACCCCGCCCTACACTCACGCTCACAGGGCGTACAGCGGCCGAGCAGAGTGGCAGATCACGAGGGCCGATCACGAGGGCCGATCACGAGGGCCGATCACTGTGGCGACGAACAGGGGTGAGGGGCATGCTGACAGCGACGCTGATCCTGAAGGTTCGGGGCGGGATGCTGGTCAAGGAGGAGGAGCATCACGACAACGACGTCGAGGGTTACACCGGCCAGCACCTGATCCGCGGGGAGGAGGGGTTCACCTTCACCGTGGAGCAGTACACCTACTCCCAGCACCGAGAACACGCCGAGATCCAGCTCTCCGAACCGGTCGACGACGAGGGGCTGCATCGCGATCCGCAGCAGGCGCTGCCGCGTTTCGGCTGGGAGCACCACTTGGTGTGGCCGCCGCACTGACGCGATTCGCCGTCCCGGCCCGATCTCGGAGATAATCGGGACCATGAGTTCGCAGCCTCCCCTCGATTCCGGGCCCACCGGCCGCCGTGCCGATGACGCTCTCCGCAGCTTCGGGCGCCGATCCTCCGGCATCACCTTCGCCGTGATGATCACGGTGCTGCTGGTGGCGCTGGTCTTCGCCGCCAACCAGAACGACGTCATCGGGTGGATCATCGCCGCCATCTCCGCCGGCTGGCTGGTGCTGGCCGCCATCCTGGTGCTCTCCGTGCGCCGCGGGGCGCAGAAGGTCGGCCAGACCCTCGACTCCGCCCGTGCCGACGCCGCAGCGCGCCACACACAGGCCGGCGGCGGCACCGCCGTGGTGGACGAGGACACCCACGCGCGGAACATGAAGCTGGACCACTCCTTCAAGATCGTCCAGGTCCAGCGCCGGGTGATCGTCGGCGAGCTCGCCAAGGGCCAGGAGGCTGATCACCAGATGGTCGAGCGCGCCCTGGAGACCATCGAGATGACCGCCACCAACGGCCGGGACATGCTGGCCGAGCACGTCGGCCGCAGCCGCGAACAGCAGGGTCGCGAAGAGCAGGCACCCCAGGAGCAGGGACCCGAGGAGCAGGGACCCGAGGCGCGGGGACGCGAGCACCGCCGCGGCCCCGGGGAGGACGATCGTCCCATCAGCGGCGAGGTCGTCGACTAGACATTCCGATGAGACCCCGACGAGACCCCGACGAGACCCCGACTTGACAGCGCATGCCCGACCGGCGTCCCACGGATCGTCGGTCACCGTCCAGGCGTGCCCGCAGACTTTGGAGAGGACCACCAGTGGCAGACGAGACCAACCCGTTCGGCGAGTTCCCGCACCGCGTCATCGACCCCAAGCCCGAGGGGGTGACTCGGGTGGCCTCGGTGAACGTCAACGGCATCCGCGCCGCGCACCGCAAGGGCATGGGGGAGTGGCTGGCCGAGCGTGAGATCGACGTCCTCGCCCTGCAGGAGGTCCGCGCCGATGAGACGATCCTGACCAAGCTCGTCACCCAGATGACCGAGCCCACCGGGGTGGACTGGCACATCCACGAGGAGGAGGCCGCCGCGAAGGGCCGGGCCGGGGTCGCGATCATCTCCCGCATGGAGCCCACGGAGGTCCGCAACGGCATCGGTGACGGGCATCCCGAGGACCAGGGTCGGTGGGTCGAGGCCGACTACACCCTGGGCGACGGCAGCACCCTGACCGTGGTCAGCGTCTACGTCCACTCCGGGGAGGTCGGGTCGGTCAAGCAGGACCACAAGATGCGCTTCCTGGACTCCATGCGTCACCACCTGCCGGAACTGGCGCGCACCAAGGACCACGTGCTGGTGGTCGGGGACCTCAACGTCGGCCACACCGAGCTGGACATCAAGAACTGGAAGGGTAACGTGAAGAACTCCGGCTTCCTGCCGGAGGAACGCGCCTACTTCGACGACTTCTTCGGTGAGGCCGTCGGCTACGTCGACGTCGCCCGCAGCCTGGCGGGCGAGGTGGAGGGCCCTTACACCTGGTGGTCCTACCGCGGGAAGGCCTTCGACAACGACACCGGCTGGCGCATCGACTATCAGATGGCCACCCCGAACCTCGCGGCCCTGGCGCAGAACGCCACCGTGGACCGGGCGCTGGACTACTCGCTGCGCTGGTCCGACCACGCCCCCCTCGTGGTGGACTACCGCCTCCCGTAAGCTGATCCGCAGACCACAGGCCACAGACCACGAGAACTCGACGAGGAGCAGGCGATGGTGACAGCCTTCGTGATGATCACAACCGACCCGCAGGGCATCCCTGAGGCTGGCCAGCAGATCGCCGACATCGACGGCGTCGCGGCCGTCTACTCGGTCACCGGCTCTTGGGACCTGGTCGCCATGGTCCAGGGCCCCAGCTTCGACGAGCTCGCCGAGCTGATCCCGGACCGCATCTCGAAGGTGCCCGGCATCCGGGACACCGAGACGCTGCTGGCCTTCCGCACCTACTCGGACCAGGACCTCGAGGCGGGATTCGCCCTCGGCCTGGACGAGTGAGGACCACAGACCGCAGCAGAAGAGGTGTCATGACAGAGTCGTCGACGGCGCGGGCCAACGAGCGTGCGCTGGAAGAGGGGATCCACACGGATCTGCGCGAGAGGATGACCTACGGGTCCTACCTGCAGCTGGACCGGCTGCTCTCCGCCCAGCATCCGGTCAGCGACCCGGAGCACCATGATGAGCTGCTGTTCATCATCCAGCACCAGACCACTGAGCTGTGGCTCAAGCTCGTCGTCCATGAGCTCCTCGCCGCCCGGGATCTCATCAGCGCGGACCAGCTGCAGCCCGCGCTGAAGCGCATCGCCCGGGTGAAGCACATCCAGCGGACCCTCACCGAGCAGTGGTCCGTGCTGGCCACGCTGACGCCCAGCGAGTACGCCGAGTTCCGCGACTCCCTGGGCAGCTCCTCCGGATTCCAGTCCTGGCAGTACCGCGCCGTGGAGTTCCTGCTGGGCAACAAGAACTCCCGCATGCTGACGGTCTTCGAAGCCGAACCGGAGTCTCACCGGCAGCTGGCGCAGCTGCTGGAGGAACCCAGCATCTATGACGCGTTCATCCGCCATCTGGCCCGGCAGGGACACCCGGTGCCGGAGGAACTGCTGAGTCGTGATGTGCGCCGGGCGCACACCGCCCATGACGGGCTGACGGAGGTGTTCCGTGCGGTCTACGCTGACCCTGAGGCCCACTGGCTGATCTACGAGAGCTGCGAAGAGCTGGTCGATCTGGAGGAGAACTTCCAGATCTGGCGCTACCGACACATGCGCACTGTGCTGCGGATCATCGGGACCAAACAAGGCACTGGAGGGTCCAGCGGCGTCGGGTTCCTGCAGAAGGCCCTCGAGCTGACCTTCTTCCCCGAGCTGTTCGCGGTGCGCACCGAGATCCGGGGCTGAGCCGGTGACCACCCCACCGACGAACGCCGTCGCCTCCCGTGCCGCTGCCCGTGCCGCTGCCCGTGCCGCCGCCCTGGACGCCCAGGACCCGCTGGCGCCGCTCCGTGAGGAGTTCCTCCTGCCCGAGGAGGTGCGCTCCTACCTGGACGGCAACTCCCTGGGCCGGCCGACCCGTGCCGCCGCTGAACGGCTGGGCAGCTTCGCCGCGGAGGAATGGGGCGCCCGGCTCATCCGCGGCTGGGACGAGTCCTGGTTCGAGCTGCCGCTGCGCCTCGGTGACCGCATCGCCGCACTGACCCTCGGCGCCGCATCGGGGCAGACCTTCGTCGGGGACTCCACCACTGTCATCCTCTACAAGCTGATCCGCGCGGCGCTCACCGCCCAGCCCGATCGAGACGAGATCATCCTCGACGCCGGGAACTTCCCCACCGACCGCTACGTTCTGGAGGGCATCGCCGCCGAGCGGGGCATGACCCTGCGCTGGATCTCGGCGGACCCGATCGACGGCGTCGGGCTCGACGACGTCGTCGCGCTGCTGAGCGAACGCACCGCCCTGGTGGTGCTCAGCCACGTGGAATACCGCTCCGGCCACCTGGTGGACCTTCCCGGCATCACCGCGGCGGCGCACCGCCATGGCGCTCTGGTGCTCTGGGACCTGTGCCATTCGGTGGGTGCGGTGGAGCTCTCCCTCGACGCCTGCGCCGTGGACCTGGCGGTGGGGTGCACCTATAAGTACCTCAATGCCGGCCCCGGGGCGCCGGCCTTCGGCTATGTGGCCCACCGGCATCAGGAGGCCCTGCGTCAGCCGGTGCAGGGTTGGATGGGGGCGGCCGACCCCTTCGCGATGGGACCTGCCTACCAGCCGCATCCGGGGATCCGCCGATTCATCAGCGGGACCCCGCCGGTGACCGGCATGATCGCCATGGACTCGATGCTGGACCTCATCGAGCAGGCCGGCATGCCGGCCATCCGGGAGAAGTCCGTCGCGCTGACCGGATTCGCCACCGAACTGGTGGACGCACTGCTGTTGCCGAAGGGGGTGCGGTACTCCTCGCCGCGGGACCCGTCGCAGCGCGGATCGCACATCACCGTGGACCACGAGGCCTTCGCCGACGCGCTGCCCCGGCTTTGGGAACAAGGCGTGATCCCTGACTTCCGTCCGCCGCACGGCCTGCGGCTGGGCCTGTCGCCGCTGTCGACGAGCTTCACCGAGGTGCTCCTCGGCGTGGAGGCCATCCGGCACGTCCTCGAGGACCTCCTGGGTGGGCCCCGATGACCCACCCGCACGAGGAGCGTGAGCGTCAGCAGGAGGAGACGCTGCTGGCACGTGAGGCCGCACCCGGTGAGCGCATCGCCTACGGGGAGCATCCGGAGCAGCACCTGGAGCTCTTCGGCGAGGCAGAGACGGCTCGGCGGGCGGTCATCCTGATCCATGGCGGCTACTTCCGGCACAGCATCGATCTCACCCATGCCCGTCCGCTGGCCGTCGCGCTCGCCGAGGCGGGCGCCGCCGTCGCGCTGGTGGAGTATCGACGCACCGGGGGAGGAGGCGGGCATCCCCGCACCCTGCAGGACATCATGGACGCCGTCGCCCACTGTGTGGACCACTGGCCGGGGTGGGGGCTGCGCCCGGGCCTGGACGAGGCCCCGGTGATCGCCGGGCACTCCGCCGGAGGCTGCCTGGCCCTGACCTGGGCCAGCCACCGGGGCGCTGACCTGCCGCAGGCCAGGGTCCGGGCGCTGGCGCCGATCACCGACCTGGTCCGCGAGGCGCGGCTGGGGCTCGCCGACGGTGCGGTGCGCGACTACATGGACACCGACCCGGCCCAGGCCCCGGAGGCCTACCGGTGGGAGGATCCGCGCTCGCGGGTCGGGCTGCTGTCCCCCGGGTGTGAGGTGCAGATCCTGCACGGCACCGCCGACGCCACTGTCGACGTCGAGTTCTCCCGGGATGTCCCGCTGCCGCTGACCGAGCTGGACGGTGCCGGTCACTTCGACCTCATCGACCCGGAGTCGGTCTGGTTCCCGACGGTTCGGGACGCACTGGTGGACTGAGGGCGCTCCGTCGGGCGGGGTGAGACCGTGCCGGTCTCCTGACCGGGCAGTCCGGCCGCGCGGCACTCGACGCGCTGGTAATCTGGCGGGGCACACAGACGAGACCACGCTGGAGCTGATCCGGCGCGAGCGATGAGGGAGAACATGGCCGAGGACAGTGGGCAGCTGGTGGGCATCTCAGACGAGCACCGGGTGCTCTCCGGGATGCAGCCCTCGGGAGATTCCCTGCACCTGGGGAACTACGTGGGCGCGCTGCTCAACTGGGTGACCATGCAGGAGAAGTACGACGCCTTCTTCTTCATCCCGGACCTGCACGGCATCACCGTCCCGCATGACCCGGCCGAGCTGCGGCACCGCACTCGCGTCACCGCCGCCCAGTTCCTGGCCGGCGGCATCGATGTGGAGCGCTCCACCCTGTTCGTGCAGTCCCATGTGCCCGAGCACGTGCAGCTGTCCTGGATCCTGACCTGTATCACCGGGATGGGCGAGGCTTCGCGGATGACCCAGTTCAAGGACAAATCCGCCAAGCAGGGAGCGGACTCCGCCGGAGTGGGGCTGCTGACCTACCCGATGCTCATGGCCGCCGACATCCTGCTCTACCAGCCCGACGGCGTGCCGGTGGGGGACGACCAGAAACAGCACGTGGAGCTGGCGCGGAACCTGGCCCAGCGGTTCAACCACCGCTTCGGGGAGACCTTCCGGGTGCCCGAGCCCTTCATCCCCGAGGTCGGGGCGCGGATCTACGATCTGCAGGACCCGACCACCAAGATGAGCAAGTCCGCGTCCTCGCCGAACGGACTGCTGAACATCCTGGACACCGACAAGAAGCTCGCCAAGAAGATCAAATCCGCGGTCACTGATGACGGCACCGAGATCCGCTTCGACCGCGAGACCAAGCCTGGGGTCTCCAACCTGCTGAGCATCTATTCGGCTGTCTCCGGCAAGGGCATCGACACGCTGGTCGAGGAGTACCAGGGCATGATGTACGGCCACCTGAAGGTCGACCTGGCCGATGCCGTGGTGGAGCGGCTCGGCCCGATCCGGGATCGCGCCCTGGAGCTGCTGGAGGACCCGGCGGAGCTGGACGCCCTGCTGGCTCGGGGGGCGCAGAAGGCCCGTTCCATCGCGGCCCCGGTGCTCGCCGACGTCTACGAGAAGGTCGGATTCCTACCCGCAGCGCGGTCCTGAACCAGACCCCACGATGCCGAGACCGGAGGTGAGCCGCCCGTGACCCACAACCCCTCGCGGCTGCGTCCTCGGAGCTCCGGTCACAACGCGCTGGTGCAGTCGGCCCGCGCCCGGATCGAGAAGATCGATGACAGCGCCGAGGTCCGCGCTCGTCCGGATCCCATCGATGCGGCGGTGCTGAAGCAGCAGGAGCTGCGCGCTCGGATGGCCTTCGGCCGGGCCCGCCGTGAGGGCCAGGGCCCGGTGACGGTGGGGATGACCCTGCTGGAGTGGGGGCTGGCGCGGTGGGCCCGATTCCGGCTGGTCCGGGCGATCAACCTGTTCTTCTTCCACTACGGCACGGTGATGGCCGCCGGTGCGGCCTACATGATGTTCTTCTCCGTGGCCGCGATGCTGGTCGCGGTGTTCTCCGTGGCGGGACTGGTCGTCGGCGGAGACGAGGAGATGCAGGCCTTCATCGTGGAGGCGGTGGAGACCGCCGTGCCGGGGGTGATCGACACCGGCGAGGGCGGCCTGGCCAGTCCCGATCGGCTCTTCGACACCGCCGGGTTCAACGCCGCGCTGGTGGTCTCGCTGACCGTGACGGTGGTGGCTTCGTTGAGCTGGATCCATGGGTTGCGCTCGGGGATCCGCAGCATCTTCGACCGCCCGCTGATGGCGGAGTACATCTGGGTGGTGAAGTCTCGGGACTTCCTGATCATGCTGATCCTCGGGGCGGTGCTGGCGACCACCACGGCGGCGAACCTGCTGACCACGGTCTTCCTGGACGCCACGTTGGGCGTCCTCGGATGGGAGGCCATCGACGGTCCGCTCACGCGTCTGACGACGATCGCGGTGTCCTTCGTCCTGGATGTGCTGGTGGCGATCCTGCTGATGCGGGTGGCCTCACGGATCGTCATCCCCGTCTCGGCGCTGTGGCAGGCGGCGATCATCGCGGGGATCGGGTCCTCGCTGCTGCGTCAGCTCTCCACGCAGCTGATCTCGAATGCAACCACCAACGAGGTGCTGCTGCCCTTCGCCACGGTGCTGGGGCTCTTCTTCTACTTCTATCTGTTCAGCCTGGTGTACCTGCTGGCGGCCGCCTGGGGCGCCGTCGTCGCCGCTGACCGCTCCTCGAGGACCTGAGCCGCGGGACGTCCGCGGCGCTCAATCGCGTGCCGAGTGCGGCAGGGCTGCGCAGCTCCTCCCATCCCCAGCGCACCACGGTGCGGCCGGTCCTGCGGATCGCGTCCTCGCGGATCTTCTCCTCGTAGACGGCCTGGGAGGCGCTTCGGCCCGTCTGATCCTGCGGGATGAGGTCCTTGAGCCGGCCATCGAACTCTCCGACGACGACGGCGTCGCGCCATTCGAAGTCCAGACGAGCATGGCCGGTCTCCAGCCTGACCCGGGTCTGCAGCTGCGGAGTGACGAATCCCAGTTCGTGGATCCGCACACGGGACCAGGACTCTCCCGGGGATTCGGCGCGCGGGTCGGCGAACGCGAGTCGGTTCTCCAGGACTCCGCGCCGGCGTCGCGAGCTGATATGGCCTTGCCAGGCGAGGAGACGACGTCGCGCCGCCTCGTCCTCTGATCCTTGGTCCATGAGCCGGGCGAGCACGGCATCGAGGATGACGACGGCGTCCGCGGCGGGCAACCGAGTCACGGTGTCCACCGCGGCCAGCTCCAGAGGCTCGGTCCGGTACCCCGCGGCAGGGCCCAGGCAGATCCCCAGCGCCGAGGCCGGGAGGACCTGCTGCGGGAGGAGCAGCTCCTCGGCGAGCCGACTGTCCTGCCGGGCGTGGGCGCGCAGTGCCGAGCGATGCTGGCCGGGAGGAATGATCGGCTCATGGCGTTGAGTGGGCAGGCCTTCCAGGATCGCTGCCTGGGACGGAGGGCGGCCGTGCGTCGCCAGCACGTCGATGGCGGAGAGCCGTCCCGTCATCGACGTCTGCGGGGTGATGCGGACCGAGCTCCTGCGCAGCGTCCGGACGTGCACCCGTCGAGCCGGGCGCAGCAGCGGGATGCCATGGAGCAGCAGCGGGATGCCATGGAGCAGCAGCGCGCTCGTCCGGCAGAAGACGGCATCAGGGTCGGCCAGGGCCGTGGCGGCGATCATCAGCAGTGGTCTCTCCCACGGGGCGGCGTCGAGCCATTGCTGTGCGGGGACGTAGACGCCCCGTCGAAGCCTGAGCCTGTGGCCCGTGCTCACCTCGTTGCTGAGCCGAGCGCCGGTATGCAGGCCGTCAGGGGTGGGCTGGGCGACGTGCTAGGGGGATCCGGGTCCGTGGGGGACTCTCCATGGGAGCACTCTGCCGCATCTGGACCCCGCGCCGTAGGCGTTATCCACAGCCTATCCACAGCCCTCCCGCAGCCCTCGGCCGGATACCTGGCAGAAGATCGTCTCTCGATGAGAGATCGTCCGTAGATTCGGACACGATTCCTCATAGAGAGACGATCTTCGCGGGGGAGGGGGGCTCACTGCACAGGAGGGGCCCGCCGCATCATGCGGCGGGCCCCTCCTGTGTCTGCCCGAACGGGTCAGCGGGTCACAGCGACCGGGTCAGGATGGCGGTCTTGACCTCCTGGATGGCCTTGGTGACCTCGATCCCGCGTGGGCAGGCGTCCGAGCAGTTGAAGGTGGTGCGGCAGCGCCACACACCCTCCTTGTCGTTGAGGACCTCCAGGCGCATATCGCCGGCGTCGTCGCGCGAGTCGAAGATGAAGCGATGGGCGTTCACGATCGCCGCGGGGCCGAAGTACTGGCCGTCGGTCCAGAACACCGGACAGGAGGAGGTGCAGGCTGCGCAGAGGATGCACTTGGTGGTGTCGTCGAAGCGCTCACGGTCCTCCGGGGACTGCAGCCGCTCGGCCGACGGAGCGGGGGAGTTGTTGACCAGGAAGGGCATGATCTCCCGGTAGGACTGGAAGAACGGCTCCATGTCCACGATCAGGTCCTTCTCCACCGGAAGGCCCTTGATCGGCTCCACCGTGATCGGCTTGGAGGTGTCGAGGTCCTTCAGCAGGGTCTTGCAGGCCAGACGGTTGCGGCCGTTGATGCGCATGGCATCGGAGCCGCAGATGCCGTGGGCGCAGGACCGACGGAACGTCAGCGACCCGTCGATGTCCCACTTGACCTTGTGCAGCGCGTCGAGCACACGGTCGGTGCCGTACATGGTCAGCGTCCACTCGTCCCAGCGAGCCTCGTCGGAGAACTCCGGATCGTAGCGGCGCACCTTCAGCGTGATGTCGAAGCTGGGGATCTCCCCGCCTCCACCGGTGCTCTGCGCGAGGTCGACCTTCGAGGCGGGCTCGACGTCTTGGGTGGGGGTGCTCATCAGTACTTACGCTCCATCGGCTCGTAGCGGGTGAAGACGACCGGCTTGGTCTCGAAGCGGATGCCCTGGGTTCCCTCGGTCTCGGCCTCGGGGTCCTGGTAGAGCATCGAGTGCAGCATGAAGTTCTCGTCGTCACGGTCCGGGAAGTCCTCCCGGTAGTGACCGCCACGAGACTCCTGGCGGTGCAGCGCGGCGACGGTCATGACCTCGGCCATGTCCAGCAGGAAGCCGAGCTCCACGGCCTCGAGCAGGTCGAGGTTGAAGCGGCGTCCCTTGTCCTGGATCTGCACTTGCTGGTAGCGCTCGCGCAGGTTCGCGATGACCTGCAGGGCCTCCTTGATGGTCTCCTCGGAGCGGAACACCTGCATGTTGGCGTCCATGGTCTCCTGGAGCTCCGCGCGGATCGTGGCCACCCGCTCGCCGCCGTTGCCGTCGCGGACGGTGGCCAGCATCTCCTCGGTGCGGGCGGTCGGATTCTCCGGCAGCTCCACGAAGTCGGCGTCCTGGGCGTACTCGGCGGCGGCGATGCCGGCGCGCTTGCCGAAGACGTTGATGTCGAGCAGGGAGTTGGTGCCCAGGCGGTTCGAGCCGTGCACCGAGACGCAGGCGACCTCACCGGCGGCGTAGAGGCCGGGGACGGTGGTGTCGTTGTCCTGCAGCACCTCGGAGGTGACGGTGGTCGGCACGCCGCCCATCGCGTAGTGGCAGGTTGGGAAGACCGGCACGGGCTCCGTGTAGGGCTCCACACCCAGGTAGGTGCGGGCGAACTCGGTGATGTCCGGCAGCTTGGCGTCGATGTGTTCCGGCTCCAGGTGGGTCAGGTCCAGCAGCACGTAGTCCTTGTTCGGACCGCAGCCGCGGCCCTCGCGGACCTCGTTGGCCATGGACCGGGCGACGATGTCACGCGGGGCCAGGTCCTTGATGGTGGGTGCGTAGCGCTCCATGAAGCGCTCACCCTCGGAGTTGCGGAGGATGCCACCCTCGCCGCGGGCCGCCTCGGAGAGCAGGATGCCCAGCCCGGCCAGTCCGGTCGGGTGGAACTGCACGAACTCCATGTCCTCCAGCGGGATGCCCGCACGGTAGGCGATGGCCATGCCGTCGCCGGTCAGCGTGTGTGCGTTGGAGGTGGTCTTGAAGATCTTGCCCAGCCCGCCGGTGGCGAAGACCACGGACTTGGCCTGGAAGACGTGGACCTCACCGTTGGCGAGGTCGTAGGAGACGACGCCGGCGACGCGCTTCTGCATGTAGGTGGTGCCGTCCTCGCGGGTGGCCTCCTCCTCCACAGTGAGCAGGTCCAGCACGTAGTACTCGTTATGGAACTCCACATTGTGCTTGACGCAGTTCTGGTAGAGCGTCTGCAGGATCATGTGGCCGGTGCGGTCCGCGGCGTAGCAGGCGCGGCGCACTGCGGCCTTGCCGTGGTCGCGGGTGTGGCCGCCGAAGCGACGCTGGTCGATCTTGCCCTCGGGGGTGCGGTTGAAGGGCAGGCCCATCTTCTCCAGGTCGAGGACGGCATCGATGGCCTCCTTGGCCATCACCTCGGCCGCGTCCTGGTCGACCAGGTAGTCACCGCCCTTGACGGTGTCGAAGGTGTGCCACTCCCAGTTGTCCTCCTCCACGTTCGCCAGCGCGGCACACATGCCGCCCTGGGCGGCGCCGGTGTGGGAGCGGGTGGGGTAGAGCTTGGTCAGCACAGCAGTGTGGGCACGCTGGCCGGATTCGATGGCGGCGCGCATCCCCGCGCCGCCGGCGCCGACGATCACGACGTCGTACTTGTGAACCTGCATCAGCTTGGGTGTCTCTCTTCGGTCGAAGTGGTGGAAGCGTCTCGGAGGGGCCCACGCTCCCCGCCGTCGTCGTGCCGGGCTGTGTGGCCCGGCGGGCACGACGGCGGGGAGGGGCGCACGTCTCGCGGGCGGGTCAGCTCGGGCAGACGGCCCGCGGCAGCGGCTCGCCGGTGGTGTTGTCCAGCAGGCAGGGCTCGAAGGTGAAGATCACCAGGGTGCCCAGGATGATGATCACCGCGCTCCCGACGTAGAGGATCGACTTCAGCCACAGGCGGGTCGAGTCCTTCTCGGCGTAGTCGTTGATGATGGTGCGCATGCCGTTGGTGCCGTGCAGCATGGCCAGCCAGAGCATCGTCAGGTCCCAGAACTGCCAGACCGGGTTGGCCCACTTGCCGGCGACGAAGCCGAAGTCGACCTGGTGGATGCCGTCACCGACCATCAGGTTCACCCAGAGGTGCACGAAGATCAGCACCACCAGGGCGATGCCCGAGACGCGCATGAACACCCACGCGGCCATCTCGAAGCTTCCGGAGGAGGTTCTGTTGCGCAGGTACTTGGGGTCCACGCGTCCCGAACGCGGGGCTTCGATGCCCTGCGCGGGAAGGATGGCTTCAGAGTTCGTGGTGGTCATCGATCAGTTCCACCCTTCCAGGAAGAGCATCAGATGCCGGATGCTGAAGGCGACCATGGTCACGAGCCAGAGGGCGAGCACGCCCCAGAGCATCTGCTTGTGGTAGCGGGTGCCCTTCTTCCAGAAGTCCACCAGGATGATCCGCAGGCCGTTGAAGGCGTGGAAGACGATGGCGCCGACCAGGCCGATCTCGCCGACGATCATCACGGGGTTCTTATAGGCGCCGATGACGGCATCGTAGGCCTCCGGGGAGACGCGCACGAGCGAGGTGTCGAGCACGTGGACCAGGAGGAAGAAGAAGATGCCGACGCCGGTGATCCTGTGGCCGACCCAGGACCACATGCCTTCTCGGCCCCTGTAGAGGGTGCCTTTGGTTTGCGTCACGTGTGTAAACCTCCCTGCATCGTCGCATGGCGTTCCGCTCGCCCTTACCTTGGGTGCGCATCTGATCGCAGTTGGCGGAGCGGACGGCTGTGACGCCGGTGCGAGTGCGATCTACGTACCAGGGTAAGCCACCGTCGCCTGTGACACGGGCCGGGGCACACTCCTGGACGCAATGTTGCGCCGTTCATCGTAGACCGTCCCTGCCGGGTGGGGTGAATCGTGATCTGCTCCACCTCAGCGGCACCACCCGGCGAGGTCATCCGCCGCGAGGCACCCGGCGAGGACCTCCGGCGGTCGGGTCGGGATGACGGTTCTCCGGGGGTCGATCAGGTCATCTGCGGCGGTCGCGTCTACCCTGGTGGGGTGACTTCCGCACATGACGCCTCCCTGGCCGGGTCCGCAGGCCCCCGGCACGCTGTGGGCCCCGACGACGCACCGGTCAGTTTCGAGCGCTTCTACACGGTGATCCCCGCCGGCGGGGTGGGCACCCGGCTGTGGCCGCTCTCGCGCGCGAACGCGCCGAAGTTCCTGCATGACCTCACCGGCTCGGGGACCACGCTGATCCGCGGGACCTACGAGCGCCTAGCACCGCTGACGGGGGAGCGGGTCGTCGTCATCACCGGCGAGCAGCACCGTGAGGCGGTGCGCGCCCAGCTGCCGGAGGTGGATGAGGAGGATCTGGTGCTGGAGCCCTCGCCGAAGGACTCCGCCGCGGCGATCGGACTGGCTGCGGCGATCCTGCACCGGCGCAGCCCGGACATCATCATGGGCTCCTTCGCCGCCGACCAGGTGATCGCCCCGGTGGACGCCTTCCAGGCGGCGGTGCGGGAGGCGGTCGCCACGGCGGCCAGCGGGAAGATCGTCACCATCGGCATCACTCCGACCCATGCCTCCACCGCCTTCGGCTACATCCGCCGGGGAGCCAGCCTCGACGTCGCCCACGCGCCCAGCGCTCGGCAGGTCGCCGAGTTCGTGGAGAAGCCGGGGGAACAGACGGCCCGGCAGTACGTGGCCGATGGAGGCTATCTCTGGAACGCTGGGATGTTCGTCGCCCCGGTGGGCCTGCTGCTGCAGCATCTGCAGGCCGCCGAGCCGCAGCTGCACGCGGGACTGGTGGAGATCGCCGAGGCCTGGGGCACTGAGCGCCAGGACGAGGTCATGCAGCGGGTCTGGCCGTCGCTTCCGAAGACCGCCATCGACTATGCGGTGGCCGAGCCCGCCGCCGACGCCGGGGATGTGGCCGTCATCCCGGGGGACTTCACCTGGGACGACGTCGGCGACTTCGCCGCCATCGCGCGGCTGAACCCCGCCCATGAGCAGGATGAGATGACCGTGCTGGGGGAGAAGGCCCGGGTCTACTCGGACCAGTCCAGCGGAGTGGTCGTCTCGGACACCCAGCGGGTGGTGGCCCTGATCGGTGTGGAGGGGATCGTCGTCGTCGACACCGAGGACGCCTTGCTGGTCACCACCACTGATCACGCCCAGTCCGTCAAGCAGGCTGTGGAGGCGCTGCGCGAGAAGGGAGACTCCGATGTCCTCTAGCCAGGTGCCCTCCGGGGCGACACGTCAGGGCGCGACCGGCGTCGTCGAGGAGCTTGAGCAGCGGCTGATCGCCATGCGCCGCGAGATCCACAGCCACCCGGAGCTGTCCTGGCAGGAGGTGGAGACCACCACCCGCGTCGCGGCCTGGCTGCGGGACGTCGGGCTGGAGCCGCAGATGCTGCCCGAGACCACGGGCCTGTTCGTCGACGTCGGCGCCGGGCCGCTGGTGGCCGGCTTCCGCGGGGACATCGACGCGCTGCCGGTCACGGAGCTGACCGATCTGGACTACGCCTCGCAGAAGCCCGGGGTCGCCCATTCCTGCGGCCATGACATCCACACCACGGTGATGTTGGGGCTGGCGCTGAGCCTGCAGCGGCTGCACACGGAGTGCCCTGACGGGTTGGGCGGGTCGGTGCGGATCATCTTCCAGCCGGCTGAGGAGACCATGCCCGGCGGTGCCCTGGAGGTGATCCGTCGTGGGGTGCTGGAGCCGGTGCCGCGGGTCTTCGCGCTGCATTCGGATCCGCGCATCGACGTCGGGACCATCGGCACCCGCATCGGCGCCATCACCTCGGCGGCGGATGTGGTGCGCATCGAGGTCACCGGCCGCGGCGGGCACACCTCCCGGCCGCATCTGACCGAGGACGTCGTCTCGGCACTGGCCCATATCGCCAGCACCGCCCCCAGCGTGCTCTCCCGCCGGGTGGACGTCCGCTCGGCGGTGTCCCTGGTGTGGGGTCAGATCCAGGCCGGCAGCGCGCACAACGCCATCCCGTCGACCGGCACGCTGGTGGGCACCATGCGGGTCCTGGACGCGGAGGCCTGGCGCGGGGCCGGTGAGCTGTTGGAAGAGATCATCGCCCAGTGTGCGGCGCCGTTCGGGGTCGACGTGGACCTGGAGCACATCCGCGGGGTGCCGCCGGTGAACAACGCCGAGGCGGAGACGATGCTGCTGGAGGAGTGCGGGCGGGCCATGCTGGGCGCCGATTCGGTGGAGCTCGCCCCGCAGTCCATGGGTGGGGAGGACTTCGCCTGGATGACCCAGGAGCGGCCCGGGGCGATGTTCCGTCTGGGCACCCGCACTCCCGGCGGGGAGGACTACGACCTGCACCGCGGCGACTACGCCCCGGACGAGCGGGCGCTGGTCGCCGGCACGAAGGTCATGGTGGCCGCGGCGCTGCGACTGCTGCAGACCGGATCCCAGGACGGCGTCGCTCAGCACCCGTAGGACGAGCACCCGTAGGCCGAGCACCCGTAGGATGACCCCTATGAACGATGATCACCACAGCGGCTCCGACTCACCTCCCGGCGCTGCCGGTGGTTCTGCCGGCCCGGTCGGCGGACCTGCCGCGGTGCCGGACGACTTCGACGTCACCGGCAGCCTGCGGCTGACCCCGGGCGGCGGGGCGGTGGACTGGGATGCGCTGCGCACCCAGGCGAGGATCGCGATGACCAAGGCCTACGTGCCGTATTCGAAGTACCCGGTGGGTGCGGCGGCGCTGCTGGAGACCGGCAGCATCGTCTCCGGGTGCAATGTGGAGAATGCTTCCTATGGGCTGACCCTGTGCGCCGAATGCACGATGATCGGGCAGCTGCAGATGACCGGGGGTGGGCGCATCGTCGCGTTCACCTGTGTCAACGGCGACGGCGAGGCCATCACTCCCTGCGGACGGTGCCGCCAGCTGCTGCTTGAGTTCTCCGCTGAGACCATGTACATCCAGACCGCCGAGGGCGTCACCACCCTGGAGGGGCTGTTGCCGCAGTCCTTCGGACCGCGGGACCTGGAGCGCTGAGGGGCTGCCGAGCCCAGTCGTCGTCCCCTGCACCGTCTACCGAGAGGACACCCCGATGACCTCCGAGCACACCTCCGCCGGCCAGACCTCCGTTGCCGGCACCTCAGCTGACCAGGGTCCCTTCGATCCTCGAGCCTTCGACGTCGTCGACCTGATCCGCACCAAGCGCGACGGCGGCGTCCTCTCGGCCGCGGAGATCGACTGGGTGATCGCCGCCTATACCGCCGGCCGGGTGGCCGATGAGCAGATGTCGGCCATGGCCATGGCGATCCTGCTGCGCGGCATGGGTCGGGACGAGATCTCCTCGTGGACCCGGGCGATGATCGCCTCGGGGGAGCGGATGGACTTTTCCTCGCTGACCACTGCTGAGGGAGCCCGCCGCCGTACGGCGGACAAGCACTCCACCGGTGGGGTGGGGGACAAGATCACCCTGCCGCTGGCTCCGCTGGTGGCGAGCTTCGGGGTGCCGGTGCCGCAGCTCTCCGGCCGCGGCCTGGGCCACACCGGCGGCACGTTGGACAAGCTGGAGGCCATCCCCGGCTGGCGGGCGTCGCTGAGCAACGAGGAGATGCTGGCCCAGCTGGACGAGGTCGGCGCGGTGATCTGCGCGGCCGGCGCCGGGCTGGCGCCGGCGGACAAGAAGCTGTATGCCCTGCGGGACGTCACCGGCACCGTAGAGGCGATCCCGCTGATCGCCAGCTCCATCATGTCCAAGAAGATCGCCGAGGGTACCGACGCGCTCGTGTTGGATGTGAAGGTCGGTTCCGGGGCCTTCATGAAGTCCCGCGAGGACGCCGAGGAGCTGGCCCGCACCATGGTCGCCCTGGGCACCGACGCCGGGGTGGCGACCTCTGCCCTGATCACGGCCATGGAGACCCCTCTGGGACTGACTGCCGGCAATGCCATCGAGGTTCAGGAGTCGGTGGAGGTGCTCGCCGGGGGCGGACCGTCCGACGTCGTGGAGCTGACCGTGGCGCTGGCGCAGGAGATGCTCACCGCCGCTGGGGTTCCGGATGCGGACCCGGGGGAGGCGCTGCAGGACGGACGGGCCATGGACACCTGGCGGCGGATGATCGCCGCCCAGGGCGGGGATCCGGACGCGGACCTGCCGACTGCGGCGCATCAGCACACGGTGACCGCAGGGGGCGCCGGGACGGTGACCCGGATGGACGCCATGGCCGTGGGGGTGGCCGCCTGGCGCCTGGGGGCGGGGCGGGCCCGCCAGGAGGACGCCGTGCAGGCCGGGGCTGGGGTGCGAATGCACGTCAAGCCCGGTGACGTGGTCCAGGAGGGCCAGCCGCTGTTCACGCTGCTCACCGATGAGGAGTCGCGGGTGGCCCGTGCCGAGGAGGCGCTTCAGGGGGCGGTCGACGTCGATGCGGAGGGTGGTCCGGTGGAGCTCGGGGACCTGGTGCTGGACCGCATCAGCGCCGAGGACCTCTAAGCGGCACCGGCTGCGGAGCTGCTGAGGGGGCCCCGATGACGCGTTTCCAGGAGTGGAGCGAGTTCTTCAACGCGTTGGTCATTGAGGTGGCCTCCGGCTGGTGGACCCTTCTGGGCCTCGGGGGCTTCGTCTTCATCAATGGGGTCTTCCCGCCGCTGCCGTCGGATTCGCTGATCATCACACTCGGCTCGGTCCAGGACCAGCCGGGGACGCCCTGGTGGCTGTGGGTGATCCTGGTGGCCGCCGGCGCCGCCGTGCTGGGCGACTTCGTGGCCTACCTGTTGGGCCGACGGATCGGCACCGATCGGTGGGCCTGGCTGCGTCGACCGGCGATGCAGCGGACCCTGACCTGGTCCCGCCATGAGCTGGACAAACGGGGAGTGCTGCTGATCTTCGTCGGCCGGTTCATCCCGGGCGCGCGGGTGGCGATCAATTTCGTGGCCGGGTCCACTCGGTACTCCAAGCGACGATTCCTGCTGATCGACGCGGTCGCCTCCCTCGTCTGGGCGAGTTGGCTCATCGTGCTGGGTGCAGTGGGCACCGAGCTGTTGGGCAGCCAGCTGCTGGCGATGCTGGTGGGCATCGGGGTGGCGGTGCTGCTGGGTCTGCTCTGCGACCGGCTCTTCCGCCTGCTGTCCGTCTGGCTCGATCGCAAGGGTGTGCACATCGATCCGGAGGGCTACCAGGACACGGGTGTGATCGAGGTGGAGCGGCCGATCCGGCTGCGGCGGCACCATCGGGAGCACGACGACGAGGGGTGACAGCGGCCCCGCCCTGAGAAGGACGCCCCCGGCCACCCCCGGCGGCGGCCAGCATGCCTGTTCGCAGCCCGCGGGCGCTGGAACGCAGGATCACCACAGCGTCCGGACCGGGGGAGATGTAGCTGACCAGGACGAGGGAGAAAAGACCAGCCAGTGGACGTCCATGCGTGATCATCCTCCCGCCGTCTCGTCTTCTGTCTCATCGATTCCCCGCCCACCCTACGGCCGATAGGCTGGTGCCATGACTGCGAATTCCTCGCCTGAGACCACCGGTTCCACCGATTCCCTTCTCGAGCAGATCCGCTCGCTGCCCAAAGTCAGCCTCCACGATCACCTCGACGGCGGTCTGCGCCCGGCCACGCTCATCGAGCTCGCCCGCGAGGCCGGTGTCGAGCTGCCCACCGAGGACCCCGAGGCGCTGGCCCGCCGGTTCCGGGAGAACGCGGACTCCGGGTCCCTGGAGCGCTACCTGGAGGCCTTCGGCCTGACCACAGCGGTCATGCAGACCGCGGAGAACCTGCGCCGGGTCGCGCGGGAGTACGTCGAAGACCTCGCCGATGACGGTGTGCTCTACGCCGAGGTTCGCTGGGCGCCCGAGCAGCATCAGAAGCAGGGGCTGAGCCTGGACGAGGCCGTCGAAGCGGTCCAGTCCGGCCTGGAGGAGGCCATGGTCTCCCTGGAGGAGCAGGACCGGGTCGTCGTCGTGGGGCAGCTGATCTCCGCGATGCGTCAGTCGGATCGCGCGGATGAGGCCGTGGAGCTGGCCATGCGCCACCGGGACCGCGGCGTGGTCGGCTTCGATATCGCTGGCCCGGAGAACGGCTTCCCGCCCTCCCGTTTCGCGGACGCCTTCACTACCCTGGCCGAGGCGATGATCCCCGCCACCGTCCATGCCGGTGAGGCCGACGGCGTCGAGTCCATCCGTGACGCGCTGGTCTCCGGGCGCGCGCAGCGGCTGGGCCACGGAGTGCGTGTGGCCCAGGACATCGAAATCTCTGAGGACCCCGTCACCTCCGACGACGCCGGCGACGCCTACGAGGTCATCCTCGGGGAGGTCGCCCGCTGGGTCCGCGACCGACAGATCCACCTGGAGGTCAGCCCCACCTCCAATCTGCAGACCGGTGCCATCGCCCCCTTCGGGTCGGACGATGCCCCGGCGGAGATCAGCGACCACCCCTTCGACATGCTGTACCAGCTGGGCTTCAACGTGGGGGTCAATACGGATAACCGTCTGGTCTCGGGCGTCACGCTCTCCGGGGAGCTGGCTCTGCTGGCTGAGACCTTCGGCTATGACCTCGCCGATCTCGCGGACTTCCAGGTCAACGCACTGGAGGCGTCCTTCCTCGGTCACGACGAGCGGGAGGCGCTCTCCGCACTGATCCTCGAGGCCTGGCAGTGACCTCAGGTCACCAGCCTCCGCTGCAGCCGCCGCAGGATTCTCTGCGGCGGCTGCAGTGGGTGGTGGCCCAGCTGCGCCTCCACTGTCCGTGGACGCAGCGGCTGAGCCATGACTCCCTCGTGGAGTACCTGGTGGAGGAGGCCTACGAGACGGTCGAGGAGATCGAGGCCGGAGGCCTGGACGAATCCCTGCGTCAGGAGCTCGGGGACCTGCTCTTCCAGATCGTGCTGCACGCCCAGCTGGCCGCCGAACGCTCCAGCTTCGACCTCGACGGCGTGGCCGAGGCGATCACCGCCAAACTGGTGCGCCGCAGCCCGCATGTCTTCACCTCTGACGGGCAGCTCGACGTCGACGCCCAGGCCTCCCTGGACCAGATCGAACGCGTCTGGACCCGCATCAAGGCCCAGGAGAAGGCCGTTGAGAAAGCCGAGGAGAAAGCCGAGGAGAAAGCCGAGGAGAAGGCCGTTGAGGAGGTGGCGGCCGGTCGGAACGGAGCCGATGGTGACGCCGAGCTCGCCGCCGTCGTCGGCTCGCTGCCGGCTCACCTGCCCGCGCTGGCGCGTGCGGCCAAGCTCATCGACCGGCTGGACCGCACTGTGTCGGCCGGCCCCGGGGGAGGCGACGACGTCGACGCCGGATCCGCTTCCTCAGCCCAGGATCCGCTCGCCGCGGCTGACGAGGACGCCTTAGGTGAACTACTCTTCTCGGTGGTGGAGAGAGCACGTTCTCGGGGTCAGGACCCCGAACGCGCCCTGCGCCGCCACCTCAGCACGCTGGCGCAAGGACGCGTCGGCCCCGGAGTGTCCAGATAACCCAAGAAGGAGCCGACAACTCATGTCACTCATCGCCAGTGTGTACGGCCGCGAGATCCTCGACTCACGCGGAAACCCGACCGTCGAGGTCGACGTCCTGCTCGACGACGGCAGCTTCGGCCAGGCGGCCGTCCCCTCCGGCGCCTCCACCGGCGCCTTCGAGGCCGTGGAGCGCCGCGACGGCGACAAGGGCCGCTACCTCGGCAAGGGCGTCTCCGGTGCCGTGTCCGCGGTCAACGACGTCATCGCCCCGGCCCTGGAAGGTCAGGACGCCACCGAGCAGCGCCTGATCGACCAGATCCTGCTGGACCTCGACGGCACGGAGAACAAGAACAGCCTCGGCGCCAACGCGATTCTCGGGGTCTCGCTGGCGGTGGCCAAGGCCGCCGCCGACGCCTCCGACCTGCCGCTGTACAAGTACCTCGGCGGCCCCAACGCCCACCTGCTGCCGGTGCCGATGATGAACATCCTCAACGGCGGCTCCCATGCGGACTCCAACGTGGACATCCAGGAGTTCATGATCGCCCCCATCGGTGCGGCCACCTTCTCCGAGGCGCTGCGCTCCGGAGTCGAGGTCTACCACGCTCTGAAGGCCCTGCTGAAGGAGAAGGGCCTGGCCACCGGCCTGGGTGACGAGGGCGGCTTCGCCCCGGACCTGCCGTCGAACCGCGAGGCCCTGGACCTGATCACCGAGGCCATCAAGCGCGCCGGCTACACTCCGGGCACCGATGTGGCGCTGGCTCTCGACGTCGCCGCCACCGAGTTCTACTCCGACGGCACCTACACCTTCGAGGGCGAGCAGAAGACCCCCGAGCAGATGAGCGCCTACTACTCGGAGCTCGTCGACGCCTACCCGCTGGTCTCCATCGAGGACCCGTTGGACGAGGACGACTGGGCCGGCTGGAAGACCCTGACCGAGACCATCGGCGACAAGGTCCAGCTGGTGGGCGACGACCTCTTCGTCACCAACCCGGACCGCCTGGCCAAGGGCATCGACGCTGACACCGCCAACTCGCTGCTGGTGAAGGTCAACCAGATCGGCTCGCTCACCGAGACCCTGGACGCGATGTCGCTGGCCCAGCGCAGCCGTTACACCACCATGGTCTCCCACCGCTCCGGGGAGACTGAGGACACCACCATCGCCGACATCGCGGTGGCTACCAACGCCGGTCAGATCAAGACCGGCGCCCCGGCCCGCTCCGAGCGTGTGGCGAAGTACAACCAGCTGCTGCGCATCGAGGAGGAGCTCGGCGACGCCGCCGCCTACGCCGGTGCGAGCGCCTTCCCGCGCTTCCGCGGCTGACCCTGACCGGCTGACCCTGGCCGGCGCAGCTGGAGAGGCCGCTCGCAGAGCACCGTCCGACGCTCTGTGAGCGGCCTCTCTGCGTGTCCACCGGTGTCGGAGCCTCAGCCGCGACTACCCTGGAGAGTCGACGGTGCATACCGCGTCGTCGCAGGTGAGACACCGGTGCGTGAAGGAAGGCGGTGACCATGGCCCGGCACGCCAAGCTTCTCTCTCAGAAGCCCTCCCCGGCGGAGAGCGCCAGGCCAGCAGGTGCCCGTCGTTCCGCCGAGGCGCGTCGGCTGGCCGAACGCGAACAGATCTCCGGAGAGATCCGCATGCCGGCCGACCTCACCGCGCGGCGGGCCCGCCGTGCCGCTCCGCCGCGGCATCCGGGCCGACAGTCGGCCGGGAAGACCACCGCCAGTGCGCGCACTGCGGTCCCGGAGCGGACCCTGTCGGGCCGGTTGATCGTGATGACGCTGGTGGCGCTGGTCGTGGTCTCCTTCCTGGTCCCCACGGTGCGCACCTACTTTCAGCAGCGCGGCGAGATCGCCGAGCTTGAGGCCGGCATCGCCGAGGAGCAGGAGCGGCAGGACGAGCTCGAGTCCCAGATCAACCGCTGGGACGACCCCGAGTACGTCCGTCAGCAGGCCCGGGAGCGAGTCAACCTGGTCATGCCGGGGGAGCGGCGCTACCACGTCATCGGAGACCTCAGCGGTGAGGAGAGCACCCCGGAGAATCAGGAGGACCAGGAGGTGCGCACCGACCTCCCGTGGGCCGACGCCCTCTGGGATTCCCTGGTGCGGTCTGCCGTAGATTAGTCTCGACTGTGCAGAGTCCGCCGAGGGAGCGGGCCGTCCCCGAGCACCAGGAGACCCCGCGAGACGATGACCCAGCCCAGCTCGTCCACCCCGACCCAGGAAGACCTGGACACCCTCAGCCTGCAGCTGGGGAGGCCGGTGCGCGACGTCGTCGAGATCCCGGCCCGCTGCCGGTGCGGCAGCCCGCTGGTCGCCACCACCGCACCGCGGCTCTCCCACGGGATCCCCTTCCCGACCACGTTCTACCTCACCCACCCGACGCTGACCCAGGCGGTCTCCCGTCTGGAAGCCGCCGGGGTGATGGCGGAGATGACCGAACGTCTCAGCCATGATGAGGGCCTCGCCGCCGCCCACCGTGCGGCCCATGAGAACTACCTGGCTGAGCGGGAGCGCATCCGGCTCGCCGCCGGCCTGGACCCGGTGTGGGAGATCGAGAGCATCAGCGCCGGGGGCATGCCCGACCGCGTGAAGTGCCTGCATGTGCTGGTCGGCCACGCGCTCGCCGTGGGCCGCGGCATCAGTCCACTGGGCGATGAGACGCTGGACCGCATCGCCGAGGAGTGGACGCCGGCGGACTGCACCTGCGCGAAGGCGTGGAACCACGACGCCGAGATCCCGACCCGAGACCTCAGCCGACACGTGCGGCGACTGGAGGAGGAGCAGCAATGAGAGTGGCCGCCATCGACTGTGGGACCAATTCGATCCGCCTGCTGATCGCTGATGTGGAGGGCCCAGGGGATACTGGCCCGGGCCGGCCGCTCGGCAGGGACGCCGGGGAGCGGACGGCGATCGCTCAGATGCACCGTTCCCGACTCACCGACGTCGTGCGCCAGATGACCGTGGTCCGCCTCGGCGAGGGCGTGGACGAGACCGGTGAGTTCTCCCAGGGCGCGCTGGAGCGGACCTTCGCCGCCGTGGACAGCTATGCGGCGCTCATCCGCCGGCACAAGGTCGAGGCGGTGCGTTTCGTGGCCACCTCCGCCACTCGAGACGTGAAGAACCGTGAGGTGTTCGTCCAGGGTGTGAAGGAGCGCCTGGGCGTGGAGCCGGAGATCATCCGCGGCAGCGAGGAGGCGGGCCTGTCCTTCGTGGGGGCGGCCTCACTGCTGGACTGGGACCCGGACCGCACGGTGCTCGTGGTGGACCTCGGCGGCGGTTCCACCGAGTTCGTCCTGGGCACTTCGCGGGGCATGGAGCATGCCATCTCCACCGATATGGGGTGTGTCCGCTTCACCGAGCGGCACCTGCGCAGTGACCCGCCGGCCGAGACCGAGACCTCCATGGCGAGCTTTGAGACGCTGTCCTTCCTGGAGGACGTCGGACAGGTCATGCCGCTGGACGAGACCGATGTGGTCATCGGAGTCGCCGGAACTGTCACCACCGTGACCGCCCACGCGCTGAACCTCGAGGACTACGACCCCGACCTCATCCACGGAGCCGAAGTGGGGCTGGACCGGATCCACCAGTCAGTGGACCAGCTGGTGCACTCCACCCGTGACCAACGCGCCCAGATGCCCTTCATGCATCCCGGACGGGTGGACGTCATCGGCGCGGGGGCGCTGATCTGGGGCACCATCCTGGACTACGTCAACAACGCCACCAAGGGTCGGGTCACCACCGCACTCGCCTCCGAGCACGACATCCTCGACGGCATCGCGCTCTCGGTCGCCACCGGCGCGGCCCCGGAGGGAGCCTCGCATGACTGAGCCACGCAGGACTGAGCCACGCAGGACTGAGCACAGACCCGAGGCCGCCCCGGAGCCTCGGCGGCGCGCCGCCCGCGGGGGCGCGATCGCCGCAGCCGCGCTGCTGATGGGCCCCGTGGTGGCGGCGCCGAGCCTCGTCGCCGCACCGTCCGCCCATGCTGACGCCTGGCGCGACGCCCAGTTCTGGCTCGAGGACTACGGCGTCGCCGAGGCCTGGGACACCACCCGCGGCGAGGGCGTGACGATCGCGATCCTGGACACCGGCATCGACGGCGAGCACCCGACGCTGGAGGGCGCCGTCGTCGACGGCACCGACGTCTCCGGCGGTGGGGACGGCTCGGGAGGCCCGGTCGAGCAGTTCTCCACCGAGCACGGCACAATGGTCGCCTCCTTGGCCGCCGGCAGGGGTCACGAGCCCACCGATGATGGGCTGGACGAGCTGCCCGAACCCGAGGACTACGAAGACTTCACCGATGAGGACTGGGAACAGTTCTGGGACGACCTCCTCGACGAACTCGAGGAGGCGGAGAACCAGGGCTTCTCCGCGGGGACCGGGGCGCTGAGCCCGGAACGGCTCACCTCCGCTGCGGACGGGGAACCGCTGGACCTCACGGCTTCCGCTCTCGTGCCCGCCTCGACCACCGACGACGATGAGGACGAGGACGAGGACGATGACGACGACGAGGACGAGGATGAGGAGGACGCTGCAGGCGTGATCGGCGTCGCCCCGGAGGCCGACCTCCTCAGCGTCTCCATGGCCCTGGAGATCCCCAACGCCTACGGCCCCGATCTGGAGGACCAGGTCGTCGAGGGAGTGGACTGGGCGGTGGAGAACGGCGCCGACATCATCAACATGTCCTTCGGACTGCCCAATCAGCAGGAGTGGCCGGAATCCTGGGACGAGGCGTTCCTGCGTGCTGCGGAGAACGACGTGCTCGTCGTCGCCGCCGCCGGAAACCGCGTCTCCGGCAGCTGGAGCGTCGGTGCGCCGGCGACCATCCCTGGGGTGCTCACCGTCGCCGGTGTCAATGAGGAGCGGCAGATCAGCGAGGACGCCTCCGCGCAGGGCATCGCCGTGGACCTCGTGGCACCGTCCGAGCCGCTGGTCGGTGCGGTGCCCGATGGGCACAACACTCAGTGGATGGGCACCTCCGGCGCTGCGCCGATCGTGGCCGGGGCGGCGGCCCTGGTCTGGTCGGCCCATCCGGACCTCTCCGCCGCAGAGGTCAAGCACCGGCTGCTGAGCACCGCCGACCCGGTGGGAGACGGGGAGGGGATCGACCCGGAGTTCGGCCAGGGAGTGCTCAACGTCGCCGAGGCCGTGGAGGGAGACGATGTCCCCGCCTTCGACCCGGCCGCCTTCGAGACCTTGGAGGAATGGATCCGGGTCCACCGTCGGGGCGAGGCGCAGAACACCGAGCACACCGACATCCCCGCCGACGCCGGAGTCTCACCCGGGCCGGAGGGCGACCCGCGCGACCGGCCCCAGGCCACCGAGGCCCGGGTCGTGCAGAATTGGGCCGGGCCGGTGGTGGTCGGCGTCGCGGCGCTGCTGGTGATCTCGGTGATCAGTGTGGCCGCTGTGCATCTGACCTCTCGTCGTCGCTCCTGAGCCCCTGCGGGGGCAGTGCCCAGCACTGCCCAGCAGTGCTGGGCGCAGCTGGCCGACGTCGGACGGCGGCCCGGCGTCACACCCGCCCCGGACCGCGGGCCTGGCAGTAGACTGAGCTGACGAAGGACACGCAGCGTGGCGGTGGGACGGGCCGAGCATTCGGCACCGGCCCGCCGCCGCTGTTGTGTGCAGTTCACGTTCCCCCTCAGCACCAAGCGCTAGGATGGCATTCATGGCAATCTCGCAGAAGCTCTCAGAGAAACCGCGCATTCTGATCGTCGGCGGTGGCTATGTCGGCCTCACCGTGGCCCAGAAGCTCCAGAAGAAGGTCAAGGCTGAGGGTGGTGTGGTGACCCTGGTCGACCCGCTGCCTTACATGACCTACCAGCCGTTCCTTCCGGAGGTCGTCGGTGGGCACATCGAGGCTCGCCACGCTGTGGTCTCCCACCGCAAGCACCTGCGGGACACCGAAGTCATCACCGGACATGTCACCGCGGTGGACCACTCCGCCCGCGCCGCGAGCGTGGAGCTCGATGACGGCGAGAGCCTGGAGATCCCGTACCAGGACATCATCATGGCCGCCGGGGCGACGACTCGCACCTTCCCGATCGAGGGCCTGGCCGAGGAGGGCATCGGGCTGAAGACGATCGAGGAGGCGCTGACCCTGCGCAACCAGATCCTCGATCGCATCGAGGCGGCCTCCACCATGACCGACGAGAAGGCCAAGGCCCGCGCCCTGACCTTCACTGTGGTCGGTGGCGGCTTCGCCGGCATCGAGTGCATCGCGGAGATGGAGGACATCATCCGCGCGGCCGTGTCCGTGAACCCGCGGCTGAGCCAGTCGGACGTGCGGATCGTGCTCGTCGAGGCGATGGGTCGCATCATGCCCGAGGTCTCCGAGGACCAGGCCGTCGGCGTGGTCGAGCATCTGCGCGGCCGCGGCATCGAGGTGCTGCTGAACACCTCTCTGGGCTCCGCCGTGGACGGCGAGCTGCAGCTGATCAACATGGCGGACAAGTCCGAGGCCGATCGTTTCGAGTCCGACACTCTGGTCTGGACCGCCGGGGTGGCCGCCAATGCGGTCGCCCGCCGCTCCAGCTTCCCGGTCGATGAGCGCGGCCGGATCACCGCCTCGGCCACGCTGCAGATCGTCGACGAGGGAGGCAGCCCGATCGAGGGCGCCTGGACCGCCGGTGACGTCGCCGCCGTGCCGGATCTCACCGGCGCCGGTCCGGGCGGCTTCTGCGTGCCCAACGCCCAGCACGCGCTGCGCCAGTCCAAGCAACTGGTGAAGAACCTGCTCGCCGCGCGTTTCGGTGAGGGGAAGATCAGCGAGTACAAGCACGACTCACTGGGTGCGGTCGCCGGGCTGGGCCTGTTCAAGGGCGTGGGCAACCCGATGGGCGTCAAGCTCAAGGGCTTCCCGGCCTGGATGGCCCACCGTGGCTACCACGGCATGGCGATCCCCACCGTGGAGCGCAAAGTGCGGGTGGCCAGCAACTGGCTCAACGAGTTCGTCTTCGGTCGCGACATCACCCCGCTGCGTGACCTGGAGACCCCGCGACGTCAGTTCGAGGAGGCGGCGACCCCCGCCAAGAAGAAGGCTGACGCCTGATCGTGACGACGGCGCCCTCACGGGTGTCCTGACCTGACGGCGAGAGACTTAGACGCGAGACTCATAGACGACGACGGCGAGCCGCTGCCGGAGACCTAAGATGGTCCTGGCGGTCGGCTCGCCGTCGTCGTGCATGCGCCCCCATAGCCCAATCGGCAGAGGCAGCTGACTTAAAATCAGCACAGTCTGGGTTCGAGTCCCAGTGGGGGCACCTTCAGCTCCATCATCTGCTCCACCGTCTGTTCCACCATCGACCGGGCGACATGCCGGGTTCTGGGGTCCGCGCTGCCGCTCACTGCTGCGGGGCCGGGCCGGTGGACTCGCGCAGCACCACGCGGTTCGGCTCCGGGACGTCCTCGGGCGGCTGGTGCCCCCGGACCAGGGCGATGAGCCGCTGCATGGCGTGGCGGCCGCGTCCTGCGCGATCCACGGTCACCGTGGAGAGTGACGGGGTGGCGTATCGGCCGAGGTCGATGTCGTCCCAGCCGACCACGCTGAGCGCTTGGGGCACAGACCATCCGCGCTCCTGGGCGGCTCGGATCGCTCCCATGGCGACGAAGTCATTGGCGGCGATCACCGCGGTGACTCCGCTGGTGGGCGGCAGGGAGCGGATCGCCTCGTAGCCGACGGCGGGGGACCAGTCGCCGCCGACCACGCCGTGGGACTCCAGGCCCAGGTCTGCGAGGGTCTGCTCGTAGACCTCGCGCCGGGCGCGTGCCGAGGCCCATTCCCCCGGTCCCTGGATGTGCAGAAACCGGCGATGTCCGTGCTCGGCGAGGCTGGTGATGATCTCGCGCAGTGCCGAGGCGTCGGCCAGGGTGCCCAGGCCGCGCAGCTGGTCGTCGAACTGTTCGACGATGGTCAGGGCCCCGGAGGAGGGGGTCTTCGGCTGGTCCTCCATGCCGGGGAGTCCCACGAGGGAGAGCACGCCTTCGACACGGCCGGAGCCCATCAGTTCACGGGCCCGGTCGCTCCGGTCGTCTGCGGAGCCTTCCACGACGGCGATCTCCATGGAGTATCCGGCCTGGTGGGCGGTCTCTGCGGCGGCGGCGAGCATCGGGGTGGGCATCTGGGTGACCGGGGAGGGGAGCAGCGCGGTGAGGACTCCGGTCTGTCGGGTGCGCATGGAGCGGGCGATCATGTTCGGCCGATAGTCGAGCTCCTGGATCGCGGCCTCCACGCGGGAGATGGTCTCTGGGCGGAAGGGGCCCATGTCGCGCAGATAGCGCGAGACGGTCTGGTGGGACACTCCGGCGCGTCGGGCCACCTCGTGGATGGTCGCGGCGCGCGCGGGCTTCGCCTCGGATGCGGGGTCGGGCGCCACGTGGTTCACCTCGTGTCAGGTCGGGCAGGTCAGTCGGGCAGGTCAGTCGGGCAGGTCAGTCGGGCAGGTCAGTCGGGCAGGTCGGGCAGGTCAGTCGGGCAGGTCAGGGTGTTGACAGCATAACGACCGGCTCCCTACGCTCGTGTGCATCACATCACTGTGATCGATCACATCACGATGATGGCCGTCATCCCGCCTGACCCCGAGGAGCACATCTATGACCGCCGCAACCACCCGCGTCCGCGCCGCCGTCGTCGGCGCCGGAGGCATCGCCGCCGGGGCGCACCTGCCCACCCTGAAGGCCCACGCGGATCGTGTGGCGGTGGTCGCCATCGCCGATGTCGACGCCGATCGCGTCGCCGCCGTCGCCGAGGAGTGGGGAATCCCGGGCCGCTACGGCGATGTCGACGCCATGCTGGAGGCGGAACGTCCCGACCTGCTGGTGCTGTGCACCCCACCGGTGGCGCACAAGGACGGTGTCATCAAGGGTCTGAAGGCCGGCGCGTGGGTGTGGTGCGAGAAGCCCCCGGTGCTCACCCTGGCCGAGTACGACGACGTGGCGGCCTGCGAGGGCGAGAACGGCCCCTTCGCCTCCTACGTCTTCCAGCACCGCTTCGGCTCCGGGGCCCAGCAGCTCAAGCAGCAGGTCCGGGACCACACCCTCGGGCGCCCGCTGGTCGCGGTCTGCCACACCCTCTGGTACCGCACCCACGGCTACTACGAGGTGCCGTGGCGCGGCAAGTGGGCCACCGAGGGCGGCGGGCCGGCCATGGGACACGGCATCCACCAGATGGACCTGCTCTTCGAGATCCTCGGCGACTGGACCGAGGTCACGGCCGTCGCGGACGCCCTGGACCGTGACGTCGAGACCGAGGACGTCTCGATGGCCACAGTGCGCTTCGCCAACGGCGCCATGGCCTCGGTGGTGAACTCCGTGCTCTCTCCTCGGGAGGTCTCCTACCTGCGCTTCGACTTCCAGGACGCCACTGTGGAGGTGGAGCACCTCTACGGGTATGACAACAGCTCCTGGACCTGGACCCCGGCGCCGCACCGGACGGCGGAAGGCTCGGCAGCAGGATGGGTGCCGCAGGAGGACGTTCCGTCCTCACACACACAGCAGCTCTCCGAGCTGCTGGACGCGATGGCCGCAGGAGTGCGGCCCCGCGCCTCGGGTGACGACGGACGCCGGGTCCTGGAGTTCATCGCCGCGCTCTATGAATCTGCCGAGACGGGCCGGACCGTCCGGCGGGCGGAGATGCGCCCCGAGGGCACCTACTACTCCGCCATGCATGACCCCTCGTTCGTCTACGGCAGCGCGGAGAACACCGCTGTCAGCAAGGAGACCGTCCAGTGACCAGCACCGCCGTGACCACAGGTTTCGACGTCCGCACCGCGCAGGACGCCATCGCCGTCGACGCCGCGGGCACCGAGATCCTGCGCTACGTGATCCACCCGGACTCGCCGAAGGAGGAGGCCCCGAAGCCGTATCTGTTCCCGCTGCGCTTCACCGACGGCGCCGAGGCGGCGGTGCGCCGCCCCTGGGACCACCGCTGGCACACCGGCCTGCAGTTCACCTGGTCCCATGTGGCGGACCAGAACTTCTGGGGCGGCCCCACCTTCTCCGCGGAGACGGGGTACCAGATGCGGGACAACCTCGGCACGATGAAGCACACCGGCTTCGCCGTGGAACCCTCCGCCGGTGAGGACGTCGTCTTCGACGAGACCCTGGAGTGGATCACCTCCCGCGGGGAGCACTGGTTCGACGAGCACCGCATCCAGCGGGTCCACTCGCTGGACGTCGACCGCTTCGGCCCCGGCCGGGGGGTGTGGGCCATCGACCTCACCACCGAGCTGACCAACGTCAGCGGCCGCACGCTGCCCATGGGGAGCCCGACGACGGCGGGCCGGCCCCACGCCGGCTACACCGGCTGGTTCTGGCGCGGTCCGCGCTCCTGGACCGGCTGCGACGTCGTGAACTCCGCCGGCGCCGCAGGCGAGGAGAACACCATGGGCGCCCCGGCGGACTGGGTCGCCTTCTCCTCCGAGCATGACGAGCTCGACGGCGGCGGCACGGTGATGGCCTTCGCCGGAACCTCCGAGTCCCAGGAGGCCGAGCTTCCGCCCATCAAGTGGTTCACCCGCACGGGCATCTTCACAGTCACCAGCCCCTCGCCGGCCTTCGACCAGGAGATCCACCTGCCGGCTGGGGGACGGCTGCGCCTGCACCACCGCTTCGTGTTCATCGCGACGGTCTGCAGCGGGGAGGAGCTGACGGCGCTGGGGGAGGAGTTCGCGCTGTGAGCGGCCCCCAGGAGAACCCCGCCCGTCCCACGCGCTCCCTGCCGCGGTTCCCCGGCGGAACCTCGGTGAGCGACCTGTGCGTCTACGACTGGGACACCGCCGATGGCCTGCATGGCGGGACCCCGCACCTGCACACGGTGTCCACTGAGGCCTATGTGGTCACCGCCGGCCGCGGCGCAGTGCACACCCTCAGCGCCGACGGTGCGGCGCAGGATCCGCTGGAGAAGGGGTCCCTGCTGTGGTTCACCCCCGGCACCGTGCACCGGCTGGTCAACCACGCAGGGTTGGAGCTGGCGGTGATCATGCAGAACGCCGGACTCCCGGAGGCTGGAGATGCGGTGATGACCTTCCCGGACGAGATCCTCGCCGACCCGGATCGCTATCACCAGGCGGTGGTCCTGCCGGAGGGCGACGAGACGGCCCGGGCCGAGGCGGCGAGGGCGCGCCGAGACCTGGCGATCGAGGGCTACCGCCAGCTGCTCGCCGCCGTCGAGCAGGACGGGACGGCGGCCCTGCGGCGCCTGCATGAGCGCGCGGCGGCGCTGGTGCGTCCCCGCATCGAGCACTGGCGCGAGATCTGGGCCGCGACCGTGGAGGCCGAGACCGAGCGTACGCGAGCCCAGCTGGAGGCGCTCGCCGACGGCGACGCCTCCCACCTGCAGGACGCTTCCGTGATCCGCGGCGAACCCCGACCCGGACCTCGGCTGTTCGGCATGTGCGGCCGTCTCCAGACCTGGAGGGCCCCGGAGACCAGGCCGGACCAGAGAGATCCCCAAGGATGAGGAGCCCCGCATGAATGCCACACCGCAGCCCAGGAGCGACGCGCGCACGACGGCTCGCCCGAGACGTCGGTCGTCAGCAGGGGCTGGACTTGCGATCCTCGGACTCCTTGTCACCGCCTGCGGAGGCGGCGGAGGCGACGAGTCCGATGGGGGAGTGGAGCTGCGCTTCACCTGGTGGGGAGGGGACACTCGTCAGGCCTACACGCGCGACATCATCGATGCTTTCGAGGAGCAGCACCCTCACATCACGGTTCGGCCGGAGTTTGAGGCCTGGGAGGGATACTGGGACTCACTGGCCACTCAATCTGCCGCGCGAGACACCCCGGACGTGATGCAGATGGATCTGATGTACATCCGCGAGTACCTCGAGAACGGCCTGCTGCTGGCGCTCGAGGATGTCGACACCTCGGCGTTCACCGAGGAGCTCCTGAGCACGGGCGCTCACGAGGGCACGCTCTACGGCATGCCGGTGGGGTCCACCTCCTTCACCCTGGTGGCCAATCCTGAGATCTTCGCCGAGGCGGGTCTGGACCTGCCCGATGACGAGACCTGGACCTGGGAGGACTGGGCGTCTCTGTCCCAGGAGATCTCCGAGAACACCGAGGCCTTCGGCCAGACGCGGCCGTTCGGCGATGCGGGGTTCGAGATCTGGCTCCGGCAGCATCACGGAGTCAGCATGATCGACGCGTCCGGAGAGCTCGCCTGGGACCCGGGGGAGGCGGCCGGATACTTCGAGATGCTCGACGAGGCTCGAGGCCGTGAGGCGGTGGCGCCGGCGTCCCAGATCTCCGAAGACCGGACAGCAGGCCTCGAACAGACCGCCATCGCCACGGGCGGGTCAGCCATGGACGCGTGGTGGGACACCCAGATCGTCGCGTTGTCCGGCGGCGCTGAGGACATCGAGCTGGTTCCGCTGCGATTCCCGAGTGAGGCCGGGCGCGCCGACGAGGCGGAGATCTTCTACAAGGCCTCCATGTTCTACTCCGTCTCCTCCGGAACTGAGTATCCGGAGGAGGCGCAGCTCTTCGTGGACTTCCTGGTGAACAGTGAGGAGGCTGGACGTCTCCAGCTGATCGAGCGCGGGATTCCGGGCAACGAGGACATCCGAGACCTGATCCGGGACGAGCTGTCAGAGACGGAAGCACGAGTCCTGCAGTACAACGAGGAATTGGAGGATGTGGTCGCCGAGTCCCCGCCGCTGCCGCCGGAAGGCTACGGAGCCGTCCAGGAGATCATCTGGAGGTACGAAGACGAATTCCTCTTCGATCGCGTCACCGCTGATGAGGCCGCCGAGCGCATGCACCGTGAGATCGAGGCCGCGATTCGCTGAGTCAGCACTCGTCAGCCAGCGCTTCGACCGTTCGGCATGTGCGGCCGGCTGAGAGCCTGGAGGCGACATGTAAATACAGAAAAGTGCCCCGGTGAACGAGCTCTTAGGAATTCCTTCATGGGAGCACTTTTCTGTGCTCAAGTGGCGCGCCAAGGTGCCTCTCTAGGTATTGTATTTCCTTGCAACAAAGGTAGAGTGTGTGGCGGATCATATGCCGACCCGGCATGGCGTCGATGATGAGGAGAAGCCGATGAGCACTGCACTGACCTCCCCGCACACCCGACGAGCCACATGGCGCGGCAGGCACTGGCTGCGAGCAGGCGCCGGTTTGGCGATCGTCGGCCTCGCCGCGACGGCCTGCGGCGAAGGAGGCGATGACGGCGACGTCAGCCTGACCTTCAGCTGGTGGGGCGGCGACGTCCGGCATCAGTACACCCAAGAGATCATCGACCTCTTCGAGGAGGAGCACCCGCACATCACCATCGACCATCGCTACGGCGAGTGGGATGGCTACTGGGATCAGCTCGCCACCCAGACCGCGGCCGGAGACACGCCGGACATCATCCAGATGGATCTGGTCTACCTGCGCGAGTACATCGAGTCCGGGATCCTGCTGCCGCTGGAGGACATCGACACCAGCGAGTTCACCGATGAGCTGATGAGCACCGGAACTCTCGACGGAGAGCTCTACGCCATGCCGGTGGGGCAGACCGCGCTGACCTACGCAGTCAACCCGGGGCTGATCGAGGAGGCCGGGGAGCAGATGCCCGATGGCACCACGTGGACCTGGGATGAGCTGAAGGACATGACGGCCGCGATCTCAGAGAACACCGACGGCTATGGGCTGGCGACCTTCTTCGACTCGGGCGGTCTGGAGCTGTGGTTGCGGCAGACCTCCGGTGAGAGCATGGTCGACGATGACGGCCAGCTCTCCTGGGATGCGGATCAGGCAGTCGGCTACTTCGAGATGCTCGGAGAGTTCCAGGAGGTCGGCGCGCTGCCGTCGGCCGCCGAGATGGCCGAGCAGCATGGCATCGCGCGGGAACAGACGCTCATCGCCACCGGCGAAGCGGCCGTGGCGCCGGTCTGGGATGCCATGCTGGTGGCGATGGCCGGTGACGGTGGGGCGGAGCTGGAGCCGTTGATGGTGCCCAGCCTCACCGGTGATGCCTCCGCGGCCGGCATGTACTACAAGGCCTCCATGTTCTATTCGGTGGCCGCAGGGACGGAGCACCCCGAGGAGGCGCAGCTTTTCGTGGACTTCCTGGTCAACGACGAGCGCGCCGGGCAGCTGCAGAAGATCGAACGGGGCATCCCGGGCAATGAGACCATCCGCGACCAGGTCCGCGAGGACCTCAGCGAGGTGGAGGCTCTGGTGGTCGAGTACTCCGAGAGTGTGGAGGAGGCCGTCGCCGAGGCGCCGCCGATGCCGCCGGAGGGCTATGGGGCGGTCCAGGACATCGTCATCCGCTATCTCGACGAGTTCTTCTTCGGTCGACTCAGCGCAGAGGAGGCGGCCGAAGGGATGCACGCCGAGATCGAGGACGCCTTGGGCTGAGCGGCTGTCGGCGAGCGGACTCGTGTGCCATAGGATGACGGGATCTCAGCCATCCTCGGAGGAACAGTGACTCTCACGCGTGCGGAGCCCGCGTCCGGCGACGGGAATCAGCTCGCGCTGGACGCCGGGCAGACGGCCACGAAGGTGCGCATCCGTCGGCCCGGCGTTCCACCGGAGTCCCTGGAGATGGCCGGCGTGCAGACCCACCGGCCGCTGCTGCCTCAGCTGCGGGACATCATCCGCGCTCTCGGCCACGCCGGGCTGAGGGGTGGTGATGGTCGGGCCGCCGTCGCCGTCGGCGTCTCCGGGCTGACCGCTCCAGACGCCGATGCCGCCGACCTTCTCCGGCTCCTGGACGGTTCCGACACGACCGATGCGCACATCGGCTCCGTGCGGCTCGCCCATGATTCGGTCACCGGGTACCTCGGAGCACTGGGGGCCGTGCGCGGTGTGGTGGTGGCCGCGGGGACGGGAGTGGTCACCCTCGGAGTAGGTGCGCGGTCAGTGGCTCGCGTGGACGGCTGGGGGCACCTGATGGGCGACGCCGGCAGTGCCTACTGGGTGGGACGGGCCGCCCTGGAGGCGGTGATGCGAGCCCATGACGGGAGGGGGCCGGCCACTGCCCTCCGTGATGTGGTCCAGGCGCGCTGGCCTGAGCTGGAGGATGCCTACGTCCAGCTGCAGCGAGACCCCGCGGCGGTCAGTGTGGTCGGCTCCTTCGCGCGGGCTGTCGGCGAGTTGGCTGACTCCGACGAGGTGGCCCGTCGGATCACCGTCGACGCCGCCGCGGAGCTGGCGCACTCCGCCTCCACGGCCCTGCGCCGGGTGGGAGAGGATGGCGCTGACGCGCGGCCCCAGGTCGCCGCCGTGGGCGGGACGTTCCGCTCCGCGGCGCTGAGGCGCCAGTTCCGCCGCCGCCTCGCTCAGGACGTGCCTGAGGCGCGGTTCCGTGAGGCGGGCGGGGAAGGCGTCGACGGCGCCGTCGCCCTGCTGGGTCTGGCCGAGGAGCACCCGCTCCACCGGCTGGTCTCCGTCGCGTCACGGCAGGTCTGAGATGTCGGTGACGTGGAGGCGTCGGTGACGGGGAGGCGTCAGCGCACCCCGCGGGCGGCCAGCGCCTCGGCGGTCTCCTCGGCATGGCGCAGGGACATCACCAGCAGCGGCATCACCAACGCCTTCGGGGTGACACGTCGGCCGCGGGCGGCCAGCGCCTCGCGGATCTGGGAGGAGAAGGCCAGGATCACCGGCACCGAGCGGATCGTCAGGGACAGCGCCAGGGAGATCCGCGAGGTGTCGACGCCGAACCGTCGCAGCGGTGCCAGGGCCCGGTCGAAGGCCGCCATGATGTCAGTGGTGCGGGTGGTCAGGGTGAACAGCCCGGCCACCATGATCACGGCCACGACGCGCGAGACGTTCAGCGCCGTGGTCTGGGGGTCGAGGAAGATCAGCTGCGGCACGGTCAGGATGACCAGGATCCAGCGCAGCCCCCACAGGCGCCGCAGCAGGCCGGCGGGCCCGACTCCGGCGGCGGCGTGTCCGCACAGCACCAGCACCCAGGCGCCCAGCACGACCCACAGGTTCTCGCGCTGCAGGGAGACGGCCAGGGCGATGAGGAACACCAGCAGGAATTTGGTGCCCACTGACGCCCGATGCAGGGGGGAAGTGCCGGGGCGATGCAGCGGCATGATCGCTGCGGCCGCCCCCTGGCCGCCGACGGTCGCCCGCGGTGCTCGGCGCCGCACTGTGGCGGTGATCATCGGCGGCGGGCCCAGGTGAAGGGGGCCGGGTAGGCCTTCACCAGCGCCTGGGTGATCCCGACGGCGATCACGGCCTTGGCGACGTCGCCGGGCAGGAAGCCCGCACTGGCCGCCGTCGCCTGGGTCAGCGTGAGGCCGAGCTGGAAGGCCATCACGGGGATGCCGCAGGCATAGACCACCACGATGCCGCCGAGCACGACGCCGAGACCTGTCCGCCACCAGGCCAGCGGCCACCGCCACTGGGTGAGCAGGCCGATCACGAAGGCCGCGGGGATCCAGCTCAGGGCGAAGCCGGCCGTCGGGCCGGCGTAGACGCCGAGGCCACCGGAGCCATGGGAGAGCAGCGGCAGGCCGGCGGCCACCAGGGCGTGCAGCAGCAGCATGGATCCGGCGCCGCGCCACGGGCCGAGGATCGCGCCGGCGAGCATGACGCCGAGGGTCTGCAGGGTGATCGGGACTCCGCCGATCAGCGGGATCGCGAAGGGCTGGCCCAGCACGGCGACCAGAGCGGCGAACATCGCCATCTGCGCGACGCCGCGCACCGAGGCGCTGGCCGGGCCCGCCACCAGGGGCTCCGAGGGACGGGCCTGTCCGGGGGTGGTGGAGCTCTCCGGCGGTGCGGGGGTCTGCGGGTCGGGACGCGCGGTCATCGGAAGCTCCTGATCTCTGGCAGGCGGTGAGCCTGTGTTGAACGGCGTTCAAACGGGTCTGCCGCCCTACTGTAGGACGGCTTCGCGCCGCGCGCCAACAGGCCGGCATGGCACCGGTAGTAGCACCGGCGGCGGCACCGGCGGCGGCCACGCGCTTCAGCTCTGCGCGGACGGTCCTGTCACCGGGCGGCTCACCAGGGGGTATGCGGCGCACATCACGCCGTGTTCCCGGTAGACTGTTCCCAAGGTGCGTCAGCGTTGCACCCCTGCCTCGGCGGGCGCCGGTCCGCCGTAGGGCCGTCCGTCGACGGTCGAGCAGGAGCTGCGCATTCGACAGAGCCACGAGCCCCGATAGGAGTGCGGCCCACGACATGTCCAACCCGATCTTCAACTCGCAGGCGTTCCCCTCGCAGTTCAAGGAGCGCGAGCGCCGTCGTTTCTACATGAGCGACCAGGGCACCGTCACCGAGCAGCCCCGGGCCCAGCATCCCGGCGCCGGACCGACCTACGCCCAGCAGCACGGCATGCCCGGTCAGCAGACCCCGGGCGCCGATCAGCTGCACCAGATGTACGGCCAGCCCTCGCCCACCGGCGAGGACCTGGGCCGGATGACCTACGACGAGGTCATCCGCAGGACCCTGATCAGCTTCGTCGTGGTGCTAATCGGTGCCGGAGTCTCCGTCACCGTCGGCGCCGCGTCCCCGGCCCTGGCCAGCGGCCTGATGATCCTGGGTGTGCTGGGCGGATTCGCCCTGGGCATGGTCAACGCCTTCAAGCGTGAGCCCAACCCAGCGCTGATCCTCGCCTACAGCGCGTTCCAGGGACTCTTCCTGGGCGGCATCTCGATGTTCCTGGAGTGGCAGTTCCCCGGCATCGTGCTGCAGGCGGTGATGGGCACGGCGATCGTCTTCGCCTCGGTGCTGGTGCTGTTCCGTTCCGGGAAGGTGCGCGCCACCCCGAAGCTGAACAAGATGTTCATGGTCGCCGGCCTGGCCTACCTGGTGTTCTGCCTGCTCAACTTCGGACTGATGATGTTCGGCGGGACCTCCTCGATGTTCGGCCTGCGCACCGAGTTCAGCCCGTGGATCGGTTTGGCCATCGGTGCCCTGGCCATTCTGCTGGCCACCTACTCGCTGGTGCTGGACTTCACCAACATCCAGGAGGGCGTGGAGGCCGGCGTCGCCCGCAAGTATGCCTGGGCGGCCGCCTTCGGCCTGACCGTGAGCCTGGTGTGGCTCTACATCGAGATCCTGCGCATCATCGCCATCATCCGGTCGATGGCGGATTGACGACGCAGTCTCGGCGAGGCCGCATCCCGGTGCGGCACGCATGACACCGCGACGGGTCCGCCGCGCGCCTGCCAGGTGCGCAGCGGACCCGTCGTCGTCTGGGGACGTCTCATAGACTGAACCGACGCACACTGATCCTTCGAGTCCAGGAGAGCTGTGTCACCATGGAGCGCATGAACGCTGAGCAGGACCGCGCCGGCGGCCGAGAAGGTGCCGTCGAGGACGGGCACGGCCGGCAGCAGCCGGTCGCGGTGCCTGCGGGCGCGCATGCGGCGGCCTCGCCCGCCGACGGCGCCTCGGAGCAGCAGTCCGCACCCTCGGCCCGCACACCCGGTGCCGAGGATGACGGCGCCACCGACATCCGCTTCGAGCACGAGCGACTGGCCGGGCTCACCGACGCCGAGCGGATCCAGGAGGACATCCCCTGGGGCGTGCGGATCGCCGCCGCCTGGTCGTGGCGTGTGCTGCTCATCCTGGCGTTCACCGGGGTGTTGCTGTGGCTGCTCAGCTACGTCTCGCTGCTGATCATCCCGTTGCTGGTGGCCGCGCTCCTGGCGACCCTGCTGCGCCCGGTCCATGACTTCCTCCGCAAGCTGCGCTTCCCGCGGATCCTGGCGGCGATCACCACGATCCTGCTGCTGATCGCCTTCGTCCTGGGGCTGCTCTTCCAGGTGGGCCAGGAGATCGTCGCCGGCTTCGCCGAGATGGCCGACCAGGTCCGCACCGGGGTGATGGAGCTCGTCGCCGCCGCCGAAGGGATCGGCCGGGACCTGGGCATCTCCATCTCGGCCGAGGAGTTCGACCAGTGGGTCGCCGAGGTCACCCAGTGGGTGCAGGACAACTCCGAATCGATCCTCGGCGGGGCGATGTCCATCGGCTCCACCGCCGGGAACCTGGCCGTCGGCCTCATTCTGGCGCTGTTCACCCTCATCTTCTTCCTCTCCGACGGTCGCCGCATCTGGGACTTCTCGGTGAACTTCGTCCCGCGGAAGTTCCGTCCCGCCATCCACGGAGCCGGCCGTCGGGGATGGACTTCGCTGGGCACCTATGTGCGGGTGCAGGTCTTCGTGGCCGCCGTCGACGCCGTCGGCATCGGCATCGGTGCCGCGCTGCTCGGCGTGCCGCTGGCCCTGCCGGTGGCCGTGCTGGTCTTCCTCGGCTCCTTCATCCCGATCATCGGTGCCGTGGTCACCGGCGCGATCGCCGTGCTGCTGGCGCTGGTGGCCAACGGGTTGGTCAACGCCCTGCTGATGCTCGGGGTGGTGCTGCTGGTCCAGCAGATCGAGTCCAACGTGCTGCAGCCCATCGTGATGGGCAAGGCCGTGAAGCTGCACCCGCTGGCCGTGGTGCTCGCGGTGACCGCCGGTACCACCCTGCTGGGCATCGTCGGAGCGCTCTTCGCCGTGCCGGTGCTGGCCTTCATCAACCGCTCGGTGCGCTACATCGTGAAGGAGGAGTGGCGCCATGACGACGAAGCCGTCGCCATGGAACGGGAGCAGCAGGAGGAGGAGCTGCGCCGGGTCGCCGCCCGGCGTGAGATCGAGGCGCAGGAGCAGGAGACCCAGGCCGGCATCAAACGGCGCTTCCTGGAGACCATGCCGGGGCTGGACCCGGATAAGCCCGCGTTCCCCCGACGCGGTGCGCGCCCGGTGAAGAACGGCGCCGGCACCACCAAGGATGAGGACTGACACAGGCCCCAGATGACTCCCATCGAACAGATCCAGCGCCAGAGCACCCGTCAGAGCCAGAACCCGATGCCGAGCCCGGACGGTTCGGCGGCAGGAGGAGACCCCATCTCGGAGCACCGCACCCGGCAGCAGCTGCCCGGCCGACACCTCAGCGTGCAGCTGGAAGACATCCGTGCCGCCCGGGAGCTCCTCGACGGTGTCATCGTCCCCACGGCGATGGAGCATTCCCGCGCCCTGGGCCGAATGATGGACGCCACCGTCCACCTCAAATGCGAGAATCTCCAGCGTGCCGGCTCCTTCAAGGTCCGCGGCGCCTATGTGCGCATGGCCCGGCTCTCCGCCGAGGAGAAGGAACGCGGCGTCGTCGCCGCCTCCGCCGGAAACCACGCTCAGGGTGTGGCGCTGGCGGCCAAGAAGCTCGGCATCCGCGCGACGATCTATATGCCCCGCGGGGTGGCGCTGCCGAAGCTGGCCGCCACCCGGGACCACGGGGCCGAGGTGATCCTGCACGGCTCCAATGTGGACGAAGCGCTCACCGAGGCGCAGAACTACGCCGCCGAGTCGGGGGCGGTGTTCATCCACCCGTTCAACAACACCGATGTCGTCGCGGGCCAGGGCACCATCGGCCTGGAGATCCTGGAACAGGTCCCCGACGTCGACACCGTCATCATGGGCATCGGCGGCGGCGGTCTGCTGGCCGGCAACGCGGTGGCCATCAAGCAGGAGGCCGCCCGGCAGGGCCGCGAGGTGCGCATCATCGGGGTGCAGGCCGAGAACGCCGCCGCCTATCCGCCGTCGTTGGCCGCCGACGCGCTGGTGCCCATCAAGGGTGTGCGCACCATCGCCGACGGCATCGCTGTCGGCCGGCCCGGCAACATCCCTTTCGAGATCATCAAGGACCTCGTCGACGACGTCGTCACCGTCAGCGAGGACGCCATCGCCCAGGCGCTGATCTTCCTCATGGAGCGCTCCAAGATGGTGGTGGAACCGGCCGGCGCGGTCGGCGTCGCCGCCCTGATGGAAGGCCGGCTCGCCGGGTTGGGCATCGAGCCGAAGTCCATCGTGGCGCTGCTCTCCGGCGGCAACATCGACCCGATGCTGATGCTGAAGGTCATCCAGCGCGGCCTCTCCGCCGCCAACCGCTTCCTCACTGTGAAGCTCATGCTCAAGGACCGGCCCGGCGAGCTGGCCATGATCTCGCGGATCATCGCCGAGACCGACGCCAACGTCACCGGAGTGGACCACACCCGCATCGGCGGGGCGCTGTCCATGGGGGACGTCTCCATCGTGATCAACATGGAGACCAAGGGGGAGGAGCACTCCGCCCTGGTGCTCAACAGCCTCCGTGCCGAGGGCTACGAGCCGATCGTGATGAACTGAGGACGTGTCCCGATGACCACTGTGCAGGAGGACGCCGAAGTGCCGCAGGCGGCAGGCGCACCAGAGGCAGCCGGAGCTGATGGGGCGTGGGCCGATCTGATCGGGCTGGCCGCCATCGGTCTGATGTGGGCGCTGAGCCTCGCCGCTCTGGCGGGGCTCGCCTGGCTGCTGGGCCGCTGGATGCGCAACCGCGAGGAGAGACGGAAGCGCCCCGCCGCACTGGGCGACGGGGCTGCACAGGAGACGTCGCGGCAGAGGACCTCGGCGCGGACCTCCTGGCGCACGCGCCGGAGCATCCGCCGGGGCCGCCGACGCCAGGACAACGCCAGCGACCTCGACGGCTGGGTCTGAGCTGCTGGGTCTGAGCCTCAGCCGGTGAAGGGCTCTGCGGAGTGGATCTCCACCGGGATCTCCTTGCCGTTGGGCGCCGGGTAGGACAGCTTGTCCCCAGCCTTGGCCCCGTTGATGGCCTCGCCGATAGGGGAGCTGGCCGAGTAGACCTGTAGGTCCGAGTCCCCGGCGATCTCCCGGTTGCCGAACAGGAAACGCATCTCGTTGCCGGCGATCGTCGCGGTGACGACCATGCCGGGGGTGACCGTGCCGTCACTGGTGGGGGCATCGCCCACATAGGCGTTCTCGAGCAGGTCGGTGAGGTACCGGATGCGCGCCTCGGCCTTGCCCTGCTCCTCCTTGGCGGCGTGATAGCCGCCGTTCTCCTTCAGGTCGCCCTCTTCACGGGCGGCCTCGATACGGTCGACGATCTCCTGCCGCCCGGGGCCGCTGAGGTGCTCCAGCTCAGACTTGAGCCGGTCATAGGCCTCCTGGGTCAGCCACTGGGCGTTCTCGTCGGTCTGCTGAGCGTGCGTCGCCACTGTTGTTCTCCTCGGGTCTGAAGAGGAACCTCTCAGCGGAGCCGGCGGCCCGCCGAGACATCAGACGGCATCGCCCCCTGTGACGGGAGACGTCCCGTCAAGGCTGCGATGCCGTGAGGTTCCTCGTCGTACATGCAAAGACCCCGCCTGAGGACGTACGCCCCGGACCTTGATCCCGGTCGCTCCCCGGCGGGGTGGTTCTGCGTTTCCACAATCGTAGTGGTGACACGGCAGAACCTCAACGATGAAGGCCTCCCCCGGCGCCGTATGCTGCGGCCCATCCCTCAGCGCAGCGGCGTGAACAGCCGCCGTCCCGGCCCGTAGACCAGTCCGACGACGACCAGCGCGACCGCGATCATCACCACGGCCAGCGCCGAGGCCGCCTCGGGATCGGATTGCTGGAGCAGGTAGACCTCCACGGGTGCGGTCCGGGTGCTCCCGGCCGCCGAGCCGGCGAAGGCCAGCGTCGCGCCGAACTCTCCCAGACACCGGGCGAAGCACAGCACAGTGCCGGCCACCAGGCCCGGTCGGATCAGCGGCAGGACCACCCACCACAGGGAGGCGGCGGGGCCGGCCCCCATCGTGGCGGCGGCCTCCTCGTACTCGCGATCCAGGGAGGAGACCACCGACTCCACCGAGAGCACCATGAACGGCATCGCCACGAAGGCCTGGGCCAGCACCACCGCGATCCAGGTGAAAGTGACGTGCACGCCCAGCGCGGCCAACGGCTGCCCCAGCAGACCCATCCGGCCGAACGCCGCCAGCAGTGCGACACCGGCCACCACCGGCGGCAGGACCAGAGGCAGCAGCACCAGCGGGCGGGCCCAGCGCAGCACCGGTGCGCGTCCGCGGGCCAACAGCACTCCCAGCGGGACCCCGCAGAGCAGGCACAGCACTGTGGCCGTCGTCGCCGTCTGGAAGCTCAGCAGCAGCGCACCCCGCGTGGTGGGGGAGGAGAGCAGCTCCGGCACGGCGAGCAGATCCGCCTGCAGCAGCAGCGCCAGCAGCGGGAGGGTCAGCAGCACCGCACCGGCCACAGCCGGCAGCCACAGGAACCCGGGAAGACGGTCGAGACGGCGAGCCATGGAGGGCTCAGTCGAGGGAGGAGGCTTCGGCGGCCGGCGGGGGCAGGAAGCCGGCCTCCTCGAACGCGGAGCGCCCGGCCTCGCCCGCCAGCAGGGTCAGCAGCTGCTCGGCCGACTCACGGTCCTCCGGCGCCGCGGTGATGCCCGCCCAGATCTGGGTGTCGTTGTGCGGGAAGTCCGGGATCTCGAAGATCTGCACCTCGTCGCCGGCGGCCTGGGCATCGGTGACATAGGTGAAGCCGGCGTCGACCTCACCCATCCGGACCTTCGTCATCACCGAGGCGACCGAGGTCTCCTCGGTGTCGGCGGCGACGTCCACACCGAGCTCGTCCTCCATGGTGGCGGTGAGCTCGCCGCAGGGGACCTCAACGGCGCAGACGGCGGTGAGCAGCTCCTCGGCGTGGGCGATGAAGTCGTCGAAGCTGTCGACGCCGCCGGGGTTCTCGGCGGGGACCACCAGGGCGAGTCGGTTGGTGGCCATTGGGAAGGCGTCCTGGCTCACATGCCCGTCCTCGACCAAGTCGTTCATGTGGGTGCGGGAAGCGGTGATGACGACGTCGGCCGGCCGGCCCGCCCGGAGCTGGGACACCACTGTGGAGGTCCCGGCATACTCGGCCGCCAGGGTCAGCCCGGCGCCGCGGCTCTGCAGGTCCTGCTCGACGCGCTGCAGCGCCGGCTCCACCGACGCCGCGGCCAGCACCACCACTTCGGCGTCCGGGCTCGGGGTGGAGTCGGGGTCCGGGGAGTCGGTGGCACAGGCGGTGAGGACGAAGGCGGCCACGAAGCACACCAGCAGTGCCAGGGCGATCACACCGCGCATCCGGTACATCAGGGAGTCGGGTCCCATCAGTCCAGCTCCCAGCAGGAGTCCACGATCCCGGTGACTCCGCGGTATTCGGTGCGCAGGTCGGTGCGGTAGTACTGGCTGCGGTCCGCCGGGCTGGTTCCCTCATGCGGGCCGATGGTCACCGTCTTGGCGCCGACGACGGCGTAGGAGTCGTCGAGGACCTGCACCATGCACTGCACCGTGACGTCGAAGTCCTTGGTGACCTCGTAGTCCACCGAGGCGGAGGTGTCCGAATGGATGACGTAGCCGACGTCCTTCGATGTCATCTGTCCCACGGTGTTGCCGACGGTGAAGTACACCGCCAGGGCGAGCGCGGCGATGAGCGCCCCCACCACCAGCCACAGGCGGGTCCTGGGGGCCAGGGAGCGTCTCGGGGTGCCGTAGCGCTCGGCCAGGCTGTGGGGGGCGGAGTGACTCATCGGGATTATTCTAGTGCGTCAGGAGGTTCTGATGCGTCGAGGGACCATGATGAGGGCCCTGGTCTCCCGACGGAGTCGCGCTGAGCCGCAGGCCCTCACCCGCCCACCGTCCACCCGCCCACCGTCCATCCGCCCACCATCCACGGAGATCCCCTGTGACCCCGACCCCAGACCACCCGGCCGAGACCCTCTCCGCCTCGACACCGGTGATCCGCAAGGACGCCGCATCGGTCCGCCCTCCGCGCGGGTTCCGTGACACCGTCGACCCTCATGCGGAGGAGCACCGTGAGCAGGTGCCGCCCTCGCGGAGGCTGCGGCTGCTGGCCGTGCACGCCCACCCCGACGACGAGTCCTCCAAAGGTGCGGCGATGATGGCCGCCTATGTCGATGCCGGCGCGGAGGTCATGGTGGCCACGGCCACCGGCGGGGAGCGCGGGGATCTGCTGAACCCTGCGGCGGGGGAGCTGCAGCAGTGTCACCGGGATCTGACCGGGGTGCGCCGGGTGGAGATGCGACAGGCCGCCGAGGCGCTGGGCGTGGAGCATGTCTGGTTGGGCTTCGAGGATTCGGGCCTGCCCGAGGGCGACCCGATGCCGCCTCTGCCGGTGGGCTCCTTCGCGACCTTGCCGCTGGAGCAGGCGGCCTACCCGCTGGTGCGCCTGGTGCGCCGGTTCCGTCCGCACGTGATCATCAGCTATGACGAGTCCGGCGGGTACCCGCACCCGGACCACATCATGTCCCACAAGATCTCGGTGGAGGCCTACCATGCTGCCGGTGACGCCGAGCTCTACCCGGATGCGGGCCAGCCCTGGGAGCCGAAGAAGCTCTACTATGACCGGGCGTTCAACCCTGGCCGGTTCCGGGCGATCCACGAGGCTCTGCTGCAGGCCGGTTATGAGTCCCCCTACGGGGAGCGCCTCGCCCGCTATGACGACGACGGAGGCGTGACCTGGCTGACCAAGCATGAGGTCACCACCCAGGTGCCGGTCGGTGACTACTTGGAGCACCGGGATCGGGCGCTGCGTGCCCACCGCACCCAGGTGGAGCCCGACGGGTTCTTCTTCGCCACGTCGAACGACTTCCTGCGTGAGGTGTGGCCCTATGACGACTATGTGCTCATCGATTCCCGGGTGGAGACCCAGCTGCCCGAGCATGACCTGTTCGCCGGGATCCGCTGACCTGCACCGTGTGCTTTCGTTTTCTACACGGCGTAGACTGGCCCGCAGATAAGTGACAGACTTCGGACCAGAGGCGAGAGGGTCCCGTGCATCCATTCCCAGCACTGACGAACTGGTGGCCCGGTGGGGGCGGCGGTGACGCTCCCGAGCTGCGCCCCGGGTTGGAGGAGTCTGACATCACCCCCGGCATCGAGGGGTTCCTGTTCACCGCGCTGATCGTCGTGCTGCTCATCGTCGTCGTCCGTGATCTGGCCAAGCGCATGCGCCGGATGCAGTACCGCTCGCAGGTGGAGGCCGAGCTGTCCGGGGAGGAGCCTGAGTTCCCCGGAGAGATCGTCCCCGCGGAGATCTCCGAGGCCCAGCGGCATGCCCGCGACGCCGCCGCGGCGGAACGCTTCGGATCTGCCGCGGAAACACCGGGGGCGGAGTCTGCTGAACCCGACGAGGAGCGTCCCGGCGCCGACGCCGCGCGCTGAGCCTCCGCTGTCTTCGGCTGATCGTCGCCGGCATTCCCTAGACTGGCGTCATGTCTGACGCCGCACACTCCACCACGCTTCCCGCGACCCTGCCCTATGGCCAGTGGCCCTCCACCATCACCGCCGAGCAGCTCGCCCTGGGCGGCAACCGGGTCTCCGCGCCCACTCTGGTCGGGGAGCACCTGTGGTGGACCGAAGGTCTGGCCGCGGAGGCCGGACGCCAGGCCATCGTGCGCAGCGCCGCACCGGTGCCGTTGCCGGGCGCAGACTCTGACGGCCCGGCGCCGGTGGAGACCGTCACGGTGCTCCCGGCCCCCTACAACGCCCGCTCGCGCGTGCACGAGTACGGCGGGGCCTCCTGGCTGGCGATCGACGACGGCCGGGACAGCCCGCTCATCCTGTTCGTGAACTTCGCCGACCAGCGCATCCATCGCTTCCGGGAGGGCGAGGACCCCACCCCGCTCAGCCCCATCGGGCAGACCGTGGCCTCCGCGGGAGGTCCGTCGCTGCGCTGGGCCCAGCCGTTGCATGTGCCGCGGCCCGGACAGGGGGACGAGGTCTGGTGGATCTGTGAGGACCACACTCGCGGCTCGGGCATCGAACGGTACATCGCCGCTGTCCCGCTGGACGGCTCCGCCGCCGACGACGCCGCGCTCATCCGGCAGGTGACCCCGGCGTCGCGCTTCGTGGCCCACCCGCGCGTCTCGCCCGACGGCGCGCACCTGGCCTGGATCTGTTGGGAGCACCCGCAGATGCCCTGGGACGGCACCGAGCTGCACGTCGGACGTCTGGAGGCCGGCGTCGTCGTCGAGGACACCGTGGCCGACGGCGACACAGAGACCTCCGTGCTGCAACCCGAATGGCGGGACGCCGAGCGGCTGATTTACCTGTGCGACCGCACCGGATGGTGGAGCCCCTGGTCCCTCACCGTGGGTGCGGACCCGGAGCCGGTGCTGCCGGCGGGGGAGGTCGCGGCCCAGGAGTTCGCCGGGCCGCTGTGGCAGCTCGGCCAGCGGTGGCTGACGCCGCTGGACGCTGACACCGCCCTGGTGGTCCACGGCACCGCGGTCGACCGCCTGGGCGTCCTGGACATCTCCGCCGGCACGGTGACGGATCTGGACCTGCCGCACACCCTCATCGCCGGGGTGGTGTACCGCGCCGACGGGCTGCTCGCCTTCGCCGGGATGTCCCCGGAGGAGTTCCCCGGCGTGCATGCGGGCGTGCTGGTGGGCGGATCTGCGGCGGACGGGGCGGCGCCTGGCAGGCGCGTGGAGGGTCTGCGCACCGTGCGCTCCTCTCGGGACGACGCCCCGGACCCGGGCCTGCTGCCGGTGCCGGAGCCGATCACCGTGACCTCGGAGGAGGGACAGGACATCCACGCGGTGCTGTATCGTCCGCGGAACACGGGGGCGCAGGCACCTTCAGGGGAGCTGCCCCCGTTCATCGCCCAGGTGCACGGCGGGCCGACGGGGCAGGCCGCTGTCGGGCTGTCCCTGGCGATCGCCTACTACACCTCCCGCGGCATCGGCGTGGTGGACATCAACTACGGCGGATCCACCGGCTTCGGGCGCGCGTACCGGGACCGGCTGAAGGGCCAGTGGGGCGTGGTCGACGTCGAGGACACCGCCGAGGTGATGCGCCACCTGGAGCGGGAAGGCATCGCCGACGGCCAACGGCTCGGCATCGAGGGCGGCAGCGCGGGAGGGTGGACCACGCTGGCCTGCCTGACCCGCACCGACGTGTTCGCCGCCGGGGTCTCCAGCTTCGGAGTGGCCGACGCCGTCGCGCTGGCCCAGGACACCCATGACTTCGAGTCCCGCTACCTGGACGGGCTCATCGGCCGGTACCCCGAGGACGAACACATCTATGTGGAGCGGGCGCCGCTGAATCACGTCGACTCGCTGTCCTGCCCGGTGCTGCTGCTCCAGGGCGACGAGGACCCGATCGTGCCGCCCAACCAGGCCGAGATGTTCCGCGACGCGCTCGCGGCCAAGGGCATCCCGCACGCCTATCTGCTCTTCGAGGGCGAACAGCACGGGTTCCGGAAGGCCGAGCACATCATCGCCGCCCAGGAGGCCTCGCTGAGCTTCTACGGGCAGGTGTTCGGTTTCGAGCCTCCGGGGGTGCCGCGCCTGGAGCTCACCCGCTGAGGGTCGGTCGGGGTCTCCCGTCGAGTGGGGAATTTTTCGTGGTGGGAGAGCTGCGTCGCGCTTCGTATCTCGAGTTTCTCCCCGACATATTGCCGCCGTCGGGCCTCACGTTGGCGCACCCCGGGCCCTCAGCGCTCCCCGGACCTGCTGTGCCGCTCGTCTGAATCCATCCCGCAGATCGCTGCGGTCGAACCGCAGCACGAGCCACCCGTCGGCGAAGAACGCATTGTCCCGCACATGATCGGAGCGGTGCTGTTCCGGCGTGTAATGGGTGGCTCCCTCGTACTGGATGGCTATCCGCCACGCGGGATAGCCCAGGTCCGCACGCGGGGAACCGGGGACCTCGGCGGCGGCCGGCACCTGGAGCTGCGGCTCGGGGAGACCCTCCCGGATGAGGGCCAGTCGGAGAAGGGTCTCCGGGGGAGAGTCTGACCCTTCACGGATCCACCGCAGCGCGGCCCTGGCGCGTCGCAGTCCAGGTGTTCCTGAGGCGACGTCGACGATGTCATGCAGCTGGTCACGTCCGGTGTGAGGCAGGCTGCGGCCTTCGTGCCGGAGATACGGGGTGCGCACCAGCTGGTCTCCGAGCACCACCAGCTGCCGGATCGAACAGTCTGCGGCGAGCTCGATCCAGTTCCGGGCCGGTGAGCTCAGCATATGAGCTCCTTCGAGGACGACGTCCTGGTCCCGCACTGCGCACCGGTGTCCGACGACGCCTCGCCTCTGCACCCGCGTGTCGCGGGAGGCATGGCTGCTGAGGTGGACGGCGGTCTCCTGCGCCAGCCGAGGTGGGAGCCACAGGTCTCGCAGTTGGGCCGCCGTCGTATGGGACACCCAGGTTCCGGGGGTGTCTCGGACCAGCGCGGAGGCGGCGATCAGATGGCGGCGATCCGGCGCAGTCTCCTCCACGAGGGTCCGTGTCGCGTAGACCCCCGGCAGCAGCTTCACCACGTCGTGCCGGCGGAGCCTGTCATCGGGGATTCCGAGGGACCGGGCAGTCCTCCGGGTGAAAGCGGAGTGGAGGAGGTCGTCAGGGAGCGGACGTCGTCGGGGCATGCGATGAGTCTGCCGCGACCGGCCGATCACGCGTCGGCGTTTTCCACAGGTTGGGTCAGCGTTGGCTCGGGTGGGGAATTCCTCGAGGTGCAAAGCCCGCACAGGAGCATGGACCTCGAAGAATTCCCCATGCGACGGCTGAAGGTGGGCGTCTGCTCGGGCGGATCGGGAGGATCGGTTGTGGGGATCAGTGGGGGCCGCCCCCGGTGGGCCGCCATCGACGTCACCGCGGAGGCTGCGGGAGACTGGCGGCATGGGACACCGTCTGGCTGAGAGCCCCTCTCTGTACCTGCGTCAGCATGCCGAGAACCCGGTGGACTGGCATCCGTGGGGTCCGGAGCCTTTCGAGGAAGCTCGGCGTCGGGATGTCCCGGTGTTCCTCTCCATCGGTTATGCCGCCTGCCACTGGTGCCATGTGATGGCCGGGGAGTCCTTCGCCGATGAGGAGACCGCGGCGGCGCTGAACTCCCGTTTCGTGGCGGTGAAGGTGGACCGCGAGGAGCATCCGGACGTCGACGACGCCTATATGGCCGCCACCCAGACGCTGACCGGCCAGGGCGGGTGGCCGATGAGCGTGTTCACCCTGCCCGATGGGCGGGTCTTCCATGCCGGCACCTACTTCCCGCCGGTGCGGCGCGGCCGGGTGCCCGCCTTCCGGGAGGTGCTCGACGCCGTCCACACGGCCTGGACGCAGCGGCGTCAGGAGGTGGAGGATTCGGCGGAGAAGATCGCCCAGGCGCTCGGGGCGCAGCGGCGACAGCAGGCGCAGATCGCGCTCAGCCCGCTCGACGTCGGCGAAGAGCCGGACGGGGGCGGTGAGGTGAGCCTCGAGACCGCCTCTGACGCGCGGGTCACGGACGCCCTGGCCGCGCTCGCGGAGGAGGAGGACACCGTGAACGGCGGGTTCGGCGCAGCGCCGAAGTTCCCGCCCTCGCCGCTGCTGGGGTTCCTGCTGGAGGAGTCCTTCTGGCGTCGTCGCGAGACGTCGGCGCCGGATGACCCTGCCGGGGAGCTGGCGGTGCGCACCCTGGAGGCGATGGGCCGCTCCGCCCTGTTCGACCAGCTCGAGGGCGGCTTCGCCCGGTATGCCACCGACCGCGCCTGGATGGTGCCGCATTTCGAGAAGATGCTGGCGGACAACGCCCAGCTGTTGGGGCATCTGGCCCGGCTGAGCGTGCACCCGGCCGCCGCCGCGGCGCAACGGCGCCGTGCCGAGCATCGGGCGCGGGCCACCATCGGGTGGCTGCGTCGCCGCATGGTCACCGCCGAAGGGCTGCTGGCCTCCTCGCTGGACGCGGACACGGTGGATGAGCAGGGGCGTCACGTCGAAGGCGGCACGTACCTGTTCAGCGACGCCGAGATCGTCGACGCCGCCCGTGCTGCCGGGCTGGGCATGGAGCAGTCCCGCCGCCTGGCCACGCTGAGCCGCGGAGCCCCGCCGGAGGGCGGCCATATGGACGTCACCACGGGCCGCACCCTGCACTTCTCCGCCCCGCTGAGTGCGGAGGACCAGCAGGACTGGGAGCTGGTGGCCGCGGAGCTGCTGCGGCGCCGGGACTCCCGCCCCCAGCCGGGTCGGGATGACAAGGTGGTGGCCTCCTGGAACGCGACAGCCGTCCGATCCCTGGCCGAGGCCTCCATGCTGTGGGGCGAGCAGGAGTCGCTGCACTTCGCCGAGGAGCTGGCCGAATCGTTGTGGAGGCTGCATGTCCAGCACGGGGACGGCCAGCACGGTGACAGTGGAGTCTCCGGTGTCGCCCGGGTCTCCTACGGCGGCCGCACCGACGGACGGCCGGGCACGGTGGCGGACCACGCTGAGGTGGCCTCTGCCTGCTTCGCCCTGAGCTCCGCCACCGGCCGTCGGTGGTGGCTGGACCGCGGGGTCGCCGTGCTGCGGGCCACCCTGGCTTCCTTCACCCGTCAGGGGGAGCGCGGCTGGGAGGTGCGGGAGCACCTCGACGACGACGGTCTCCTCACGGCCGCCCAGGCGGGCCCCAGCTTGGCGGGACCGCTCGACGGGCCGGAGCCGAGTGCGGTGGCCTCCCTGGCGGCCGCACTGCAGACCGCGGAGGCCCTGGAGGTGCCGCTGGAGCTGCGGGCCACGGATCTGTTGCACCATCTGGGGTTGGTGGCGGCGAAGGCGCCGACCGTGGCGGGGGCGAGCCTGCTGGTGGCGCGTCGGGCCGCCCGGCGCTCGCCGGCGCTGCGCCTGCTGGCTGCTGAGGCCGAGCAGGCGCGGCAGGTGCGTCGGACGGCGGCGCTGGCCGGGATGCCGGTGGAGCCGGTGGAGCTGCCGGGGGATGCGCCTGTTGGGGAGCTTCAGCTCAGCGTGTGTCTCAACGCGCCCTCGGCGATGGTCTGTCTGCCGCCGGTGGGGACCGTGGAGGAGGCGTTGGAGGAGATCAGCCCAGCAGAGCGAACATGATGGCGATGTAGTGGCAGATGAAGCCGATGAGCGTGCAGGCGTGGAAGAGCTCGTGGAAGCCGAACCACTGCATGGAGATGTTGGGACGCTTCAGCGCGTAGAACACCGCACCGGTGATGTAGGCGGCGCCGCCGGCGCAGATCAGGATCGCGGCGACGAGGTCGGCGGCGAAGAAGTCTCCCAGGAAGACGAGCGCGGCGAGCCCGAGGATCACGTAGACGGGGGTGTAGAGCCAACGCGGCGCGGAGGTCCAGAACAGCCGGAAGGCCACGCCGCCCAGCGCTCCGACCCAGACGCCGATCAGCAGGATGAGGTCCTTGGGCTCGGGCAGCAGCGCCAGGGTCAGGGGCGTGTAGGTCCCGGCGATGATGAGCATGATGTTGGTGTGGTCCAGGCGTTTGAGCAGCAGCTTCGTGCGCGGGGACCAGCGGCCGAGGTGGTAGGTGGCGCTGACGGCGAAGAGCAGCAGCCCGGTGATCGCGTAGACCACGGAGGCCGCGCGCAGTGTGCTGGTGGGGGCCAGGGCGATGACGACGATGCCGGCGGCCAGGGCCAACGGCACCATCCCGGCATGCAGCCAGCCGCGCAGCCGTGGCTTCAGCGCGAGGTCTGAGTCGAAGAGCCGGTCTGCCGGGGCGACGCCGCCGCGGGGCTGGTCGCTGCCGGATCCGTGGGTGCCCGCGGGCCGGTGGTGGTCGTCCATGGTGGTGTGACGCTGGTCGAGGTCGGACTGCGGTGCCATGGATCCAGTCTAATCGGCGCAGGTGACCAGCGGGTAACATCGTGGCGCACGGCTCATGGGTGAGCTGTGGTGCGCCGAGCATCTGCAGCGGCAGGGGCGAATCGACCCGTCATCACCACCAGCAGCACGACGACGGCGGGCAGGATCCAGCCGGTCCATCCGGTGACGGTGGCGTGCAGGGGGTTGAAGGTCGCATCCGCGGCGATGAAGATCATGTAGGTGCTGGCCGCGGCGTTGAAGGTGCTGTGTGCCAGTGCCGTGGGCCAGACCGAGCCGCTGCGCAGGCGCAGCCAGCCGAAGATGCCGCCCATCACTGTGCAGAGCCCGACCATCGCCGCCAGCCCCAGCCACCCGGGAGCGTCGGGGTAGTTGTAGCCCAGCAGGATCAGTGGGGCGTGCCACAGGCCCCAGATCACCCCGGAGATCCCGATGGCGCCCCAGGGCCCGAATCGCATCAGGCGGGGCAGCATCCATCCGCGCCATCCGATCTCCTCACCCAGGGCGGGCAGCAGATTGATGATCAGGGCGGCGATGAGCACATTGAACACCTGCAGCGCTGCGAGGGCTTCGATGGACATCGGCAGCTCGTCGACGCCGACCTGGGCCAGCTGCTCCTCGGCGATCTGTGCGAAGCCGCTGAGCCCGGTGAAGTCTGCGGGGAAGACCCCGGCGAGGTGACCGATCGGCAGGGCGGCCAGGCAGACGACGATCGGCACCGTCAGCCCCAGCGCCAGGTGGCCCACGAACCTGCCCACCGGACGCAGCGGCACCAGGCCCAGCGCGTGGGCCTTGTGCTGCGGCTTCTCCACCAGGAAGACCACCACAAGAGCCGCCACTGTGGGTGTGAACATCATGGCCACGGCGACCAGTGTGAACCACGGGGTGGCCAGTCCGTCACCGAGCCACAGCGGCAGCGCGACCAGCCAGGCCAGCCCGTAGGCGCAGGCGAGGAAGATCAGCATCGGCGGCGGTGCGACGCGGGTCATCAGTCCGGGTCCTCTCTGCAGGGGTTCCCGCCTCACCCTATGTCATCTGCAGGCCGCTGACCTGGGGTGACGTGTGCGGATGGGCGCGGCCCTGCCTATCAGCGCTTCGCCTCGACCGGCACGTCCACTGCCCGCCACGGCTGGGACCACGGGCGATCCGCGTGCTCGCTGCGCCCGGGGACGTCGACGACCACCTCCTCCTGGCCGGTCGTCGGCCACAGTACGGTGGCCACCGCCCAGGCGCCGACCTCGGCGTCGGCCTCGTGGCCGAAGCCCCGGTCGCCGGCGATCACCCGCCAGGGGTCGCCGTGTTCGATGCGGAAGCCGTCCCTGTCAGAGCCCTCGACGTGCTCCGTGCTGCCGAGCTCCAGCGGGAAGTGTCGCTGGTCCCCGACGAGCAGCGTCAGGGCGTCCACCTGATGCCCTGGGTTGTAAGGGGTGTCATGTCCTTCGTGCAGGCCCAGGTCTCCGAAGCTCAGCGCCCAGGCGAGCGGGCCGGCGTGCTCCTCGCCGTCGAAGGGTTCGGTCACCTCCACCCGCACACGGCCGACCAGCAGGTCGCCGGCGGGGCGGACCTCTTCCACAGTGATCTCCGCCGCACCCCCGTGGGGGCCGCTGACAGTGATCGGCTCGTCCGCGGTGCCCACCGGGCCGTCAGTGGGCGGAAGTTCGGTGTCGTCGCCGGTCTCCTCAGCGGGGGTGCCGTCCTGCGGCGCCGGCGTGTAGCGCAGCTCCACACGCCTGTTCAGGGCCCGGCCATGCTCGGTGTCGTTGCTGGCCACCGGCTCGTGGAAGGCCCGACCGTCGGTGCTGACGGTGAAGTCCTCCAGGTCGGTCAGCTCGTCGAGGCGCCGGTGCACCGCGTCGGCCCGATCCTCGGAGAGCTGCTGGTTGTGCTCCACGGAGCGTACGTCGTCGGTGTGGCCGATGATCTCGAGCTCGCCGCCGTCGGCACGCTCGAGCTCCTCGGCGGCGGCCTGCAGCGCGGCGTCCGCGTCATCGGTGAGCGTGTGCTCGTCGATGGCGAAGAGGATGTCCGAGTCCAGAGTGATCGTTGCCTCGTGGTCCGACTCGCGGACCTGGATGTCGCCGTCGGCGCGCTCCCGGTGGACCCGCAGGTCCCAGGTGGTCTCGTGGACCTCCACCAGCTCGCTCAGCGCATCCTGCACCGGCAGGTACTCGGAGGTGTCCACCTCCTCGGCGTCGACGATCCCGACGTCTTCGATCAGCCCCAGGTAGGGCAGCAGCACAGCTGTGACATCGGTGCCGGGGTCGCGGTGGACGCCTGCCCAGCGGACCGGGTCCTCCCCGGCGCGCGCACTGGGCTGCTCGACGTCCGCCAGGTGCTCCTCCGAGGTGCCGTCGGTGGCGTAGGCGGGGAAGGACAGCGTCATCGCCTCGGTGTCGACCAGGCGCACCTCGTGGGGGTGCACCCCGTAGCGCTCCAGGGGGTATTCGCCGTCGGCGGAGGTCACCTCGTAGGTGATGAGCCCGTTGAGGAGCGCGCCGTCGTCCTCCCCGGTGGGGACGCGGACGAAGGGGTGGATGACGACCCGCAGCTCGACCTCCTCCATCGCGTCGAAGTTCCACACCGCCTGCTCCACCACGACCGGCTCGGTGAGGTCCGGCTCAGTGCCCGGCTCGGTGAGGTCCGGCTCGGTGAGGTCCGGCTCGGCGTCCGCGTCGGAGTCGGGGTCCTCGACAGGCCCGTCCTCGAGACTCTCCGGCTCGTCCGCGGGGTCGGCGGTGTCGTCGGGCTGCGGGGGCTCCTCCGGCTCCTGCGCGTTCTCGGGGGTGCATCCCAGGGCCAGCAGGAGGACGCCGACGACGGTGGCGTGCCTGAGCGGGTGGTTGCGGGTGTGGTCACTGTGCGAGGCCATGGGGTCAGCTGCTTTCGTCGGGCCACCGATCCTGGATTAACTTTCGCAAATGTGCCGTGGGTTGTCAACGGTGGCACCGAGGAGGGCGCGGTACGGTGGTGGAGCACGGCGGGGCGCTGACGACGGGAGGCCGCATGAGGCTGAAGGACCTGGCCTACAGCATGTACGAGTCACGGCTCAGCCGCGCGCTGCCCCGGGACCGGATGCCTCAGCATATCGGCGTGGTGGTGGACGGCAATCGGCGATGGGCCAAACTGGCCGGCACGCCGACCGCCGACGGGCACCTTGCGGGGGCCCACAAGATCGTGGAGTTCATCGACTGGTGCGCAGAACTGGGCATCCCCACCGTCACCCTCTACATGCTCTCCACGGACAACATGAACCGCTCCGCCGACGAGCTGGATCAGCTGATGGAGATCATCGGCGACACTCTGGACCGCCTGGCGGAGAGCCGCCCGGGCGGCCGTCCGGTGCGCGTGCACCCGGTGGGTGCGTTGGATCTGCTGCCGGAGCCTCTGGCGGCTCGACTGCGGCAGCTGGGGGAACGCAACGCGGCCGAGGCCGGGGAGGCGGAGTCCGAGGATGCCGGAGATCCCGGACGTTGCGACGATCCCAGGAGTGCCGGGGAGGCCGGGGCGGATGCCGACGGCGAGACGGTCACCACCCGCACCGGCAGCATCCGGCGGATCGTGCGGCGGTCTCGGGGGCAGACGCCGGCGGTGCACGTCAACGTCGCGGTCGGGTATGGGGGCCGGCAGGAGATCGTCGATGCGGTCAAGGAGCTGCTGCGGCAGGCCGAGACCGCAGGGCGGGGGCTCAGCGACGTCGCCGAGGAGCTGACTCCGGGGTCGATCTCGCAGTGGCTCTACACTCGCGGGCAGCCCGACCCGGACCTGATCATCCGCACCTCGGGCGAGCAGCGGCTCTCCGGATTCCTGATGTGGCAGTCGGCCTACTCGGAGTTCTATTTCTGCGAAGCCCTGTGGCCGGACTTCCGCCGGGTGGACTTCATCCGCGCCCTGCGTGACTATGCCCAGCGGCAGCGCCGGTTCGGCGGCTGAGGCGGCCCGTGCTGCAGCCGTCACGCGACGTTAATCAAGATGTCATGTGGCCACGCCGCGCGCATGGACCCCTCGGGTGCCGACGGGCTTTAGGCTGGGCAGTGTCAGGTACCTGACCGGGGAGGCCCACACACATGCCGAGCGGCAGACGGGGTCGGTCCGGCCCCTGCTGGGGGCTGAACCGCAGACATCGTCCGACTATCGATGCGGGAACTGGCGAGGTTCCGTCGAGGTGGCCGAGCATGTGCTCTCCGAGCACGGCAGACCGCACGGCGGGGCCTCTTTCTGTTTCCGGTCTGGAGTGACCGTGGTCTCCGTCAACACCCCTGCCCCTGATACCTCCGCCGAGCACGATGGCACGATCGACCATGCGGTCGCGCAGAAGTCCTACGTGCTCGACACCTCGGTCCTGATCTCCGATCCGAAGGCGATCCTGAGGTTCGCCGAGCATGAGGTGATCATCCCCGTCATCGTCATCTCCGAGCTGGAGAACAAACGCCATGACTCCGACCTGGGGTACTACGCCCGCTCCGCACTGCGTCTGCTGGACGAGCTGCGGGTCACCCATGGTGCGCTGAACCAGCCGATCCCGCTCAATGAGGAGGGCGGCCACCTGCTGGTGGAGCTCAACCACATCTCCCAGGACGTGCTCCCGGACGGGTTCCGCGGCACGGACAACGATTCGCGCATCCTCGCCGTGGCGAAGAGCTTCGCCGACGAAGGGCGCGATGTCACAGTGGTCTCCAAGGACCTCCCGATGCGGGTGAAGGCCTCGGCGATGGGCCTGGATGCCGACGAGTATCGCAACGAGTGGGTGACCGACTCCGGGTGGACGGGCCTCGCCGAGGTCTCGGCCACCGACGAGCAGGTCTCCGGCCTCTATGCCGGGGAACGGATCGACCTGGAGGACGCCTCGGAGCTACCGATCAACACCGGGCTGATCATCTCCTCGGGGACCGGTTCGGCCCTGGGCCGGGTGAAGACGACGGCAGGGGAGACCCAGCCGGTGTCTCAGGCGCCGCGGCACGTCGAGGTGGTGCGGGGCGATCAGGAGGTCTTCGGGCTCCACGGCCGCTCGGCCGAACAGCGCCTGGCCATCGACATGCTCATGGACCCTGAGGTCGGGATCGTCTCCATGGGCGGCCGCGCGGGGACGGGGAAGTCCGCGCTGGCCCTGTGCGCTGGGCTGGAGGCGGTCCTGGAGCGCCGCGAGCACAAGAAGATCATCGTCTTCCGACCGCTCTATGCCGTCGGCGGTCAGGAGCTGGGCTATCTGCCCGGCACTGAGACGGAGAAGATGAACCCCTGGGGCCAGGCGGTCTATGACACCCTGGGTGCGCTGGTCAGCGAGAACGTCCTCGACGAGGTCACCCACCGCGGACTGCTGGAGGTGCTGCCGCTGACCCACATCCGGGGCCGTTCGCTGCATGACGCCTGGGTGATCGTCGATGAGGCCCAGTCGCTGGAGAAGAACGTCCTGCTGACCGTGATGAGCCGCATGGGGCAGAACTCGAAGATCGTGCTCACCCACGACGTCGCCCAGCGCGACAACCTGCGGGTGGGGCGGCACGACGGGGTCGCCGCCGTCGTCGAGCTGCTCAAGGGCAACCCGCTGTTCGGCCACGTCACGCTCACCCGGTCGGAGCGTTCGCGGATCGCCGCGCTGGTCACCGAGGTGTTGGAGACCGACTGAGCCTGCAGCGCCGTCATCCGGAGGAGGCTCGGGCCGCCCGCGCGGCCCGGGCCTCCTGGGTGAAGAAGAAGGCGACGACGACGCCGGCCACCGCTCCGGCCAGGTGACCTTCCCAGGAGACCCCGGCGCCGGCGGTGATCGGCAGCATCCCCAGGATCAGGGAGAGCCCCTGGAAGAAGAGTACGACCAGGGCCGCGAGGATCGCCGCCACCCGCCGGGTCATCAGCCCGTAGGCGACCAGGAATGCGGCGAATCCGTAGACCACTCCGGAGGCGCCGACCTGCAACGGGGTGATGCAGGCGTCGAAGCCGTCCGGGTGGTTGCAGATCCAGCTGCGGGCGGGCCGCCCGGTGAGCCACATCAGCGCGCCGGCGAGCAGCCAGATGCTGATCATCACGAGCGTGAAGCGCCGCACCAGCAGGGCGATGATCCCTCCGAGCAGCAGCCAGGCCATCGAGTTGCTCATCACGTGTCCGAAGCTGCTGTGCAGCAGGGGAGTGAACAGGATCCCGGAGAGGCCGTCCAGGCTGCGCGGGCGCAGTCCGAAGGTGCGGTTGAACCAGTCGCCGGCGGCGATGCTCACGAACCACAGCACCCACATGGCGATGACCGGGACGACCACCGGCGCGAAGGTGCGCACGGCACGACGGCGGGCGTCCTGCCACAGGGTCCCCCACGAGTCGCGTCCCTGGGGATCCTGCGCCGATCCCGTCCGTGCGGAGATGTCCCTCATCGTGCCTCGCTCCCTGGCGGTGGGTCCGTCGGCTCACCTGCGGTCAGGTGTCCATTCTAGGGACCGCGGCTGGACGCACAGCGTCGGGATCACTCGGTGCATGACGAGACGAGTTCGGATTCTTCAGCATCACCGACGGGGGCACCTGCGAGCTCCTCTGAGCTGTAGACCTCGTCTCCCCGTGACTCCTCTGGGCGGGATCGATACTTGGGGGCGGGCGGGGTCCACGTCCGTTGGCGCTGCAGGATGCTCGCGTAGAACTCGTCGATCGCCTGCATGACGCCGTTGATGAACGAATCCCGGCCCTTGGTCGTCTTCTGAAGTCCAAGGTGGCTGACGCGGGTGATCGTGAAGCTCTTGACCTCCGGGAAGTCGTCGGGCAACGCCTCCCTCGGGTCCTCCTTGAACGCTTCCAAGCTGTCGGCGTGGCGTCGTCGGCCGGCGTGAGCTTCGATGATGACATCGGAGAGGCCCTCGTCCAGAGGGCGGAGCAGCCAATTCACTCGCGTGGTGTTGCGTGCGTGTCCTGAGGCCGGAACAGTCGAGGCGAGCTGCACCTGTTTGGCGCGAAGGTCGCATCTGAGGTCCATATCGCCGACCGTCCCAGGGATGCGGATCCGCGCAGAGAACGAGCCGTCCTTCTCGAGCTCGGCAGCCAACTGAGCGGCTCGTTCGTCGGGGTTGTCGCGTTGTTTTCGGGGCAACTGAGGTCCGACATCCACACCCAGCCGTTGGCCAAGCTTGAGGCATATGTACCGGACAAGACCGTCGAATTTGGTGGCCACGTCAAGCACATCCGGGTCGCTTCGTCTGACCAGGCCCGTCTTCACGCAGTCCGTCACCGACGTCCACGACGGTCCCATGTCCGTGAAATCCAAAGCACCGGAATTCTCATGCTCGAGGTATCGGATGAGCTCGCCGAGTATCCACTTCTGCTCGTCATCCTCGATGCCGCGAACCTCACGTTCCATGATCGCCAGTGAGATGATCCGCACCCAGGAGAAGTGGTACACCGGCACCGCCCTCAGCTTGCGCCCGTCGAGCGGCAACGGGTGGGCTCCTTGGATCGGTGGTATCTCGTTGGAGATGGTGATGACGGCGTCGAACCCATTCTCCTTCGCCACATCCATGTACGACTCGACCTGTTCCTTGGCGAGATCGTTACCCTCTGTCTTGACCTCGACGAGGGCGGTCCATGCGGTGCCTCCCCGCGTGACTCGAATCAGCCCGTCCGGACGGGGCGAGCGCTTCTTCTTCTTGTCCTCGAAGGCCACTTCGACGAAGCATTCAACATTGGCTCGGACGCGGCCCAGAGGGGCGCCACAGGGTTTGAGCAAGGCGTGTGAAAAGCTCGGAACGATGCTGAGCACCGCCAACAACGCGGATGTAGCTCTGACTTCCTGGTCCGTGGCGCCTCGTATTCCGGAGGTTGGAATAAGACGGGCCTCCCGCCATGACTCGACCATGCGTCCTCCCTGATTCATTGAACCAACAGACTTGTGATTCAGGTTACACGGAATGCTTCAGCGGTGGCAGGGTGTCGGGAGAGGCAGGTCAGCTTTCGAACGGCGTCGTGGGTCTCGGCTGACCGAGAGAGGCCAGCAGTTCCTCGGCGAGCTGACGCAGCTTGATGTTCCGGTTGCTGGAGGCCCGCTTCAGGATCTCGGAGGCCTCCTCCTGGCTGCACCGGTTCTGCGCCATGATGATTCCGACCGCGACGTCGATGGCGGTGCGGGACTCCATGGCACGGCGTCGATCCGCGGCCTCTTCTGCACCCTGGGTGATGCGCAGCGCCACTGAGAGCGCACGGGATGCCAGATGTGCATGATGGCGGGCCCGAGCGATGTCGGGGTCGTCGAATCCGGCCGGCTCCGAGGTGTAGAAGTTCATCGCGGCCAGTCCGGCGTCGTTCAGCGTCAGCGGCACGGCAAGTATGCTTCGGATGCCGGACTGCCGCACCACACCCATGTACTCGGGCCAGCGCGCCTCATAGCGGACGTCCGGGACCCGGATCAAGGAAGCGGTGCGTTGCGCGTCCAGGCACGGACCCTCGTCGAAGCCGGCCTGCGTCTCGTCGAGTTGGCGGGCCTCCGGGCTGCTCCAGCCGACCACCACGTTGCGCCGATGCCGCTCCAACAGGACTCCGCAGTGGGTGGCTCCTCCCGGCCCGACCTCCTGGGCGGAGATCTGTGCCAGGTCGCGGAGGAAGCCGGTGAGATCGTCACTGTCCACCAGCAGGTCGTAGAGCATCTCGGCGGGTGTCGTCGAGGGTCCTTGCGGGGGCACGGCGGCTCCGATCTCGTGGCGCCTCTGTCGGCCCACGGCGATGTGAGGTGAGGCACCACTATACGCACCCCGGGTCTGTGGACCCCGAGGTCTGCGGGGGCATGAGCAGGACGGTCATGCCGTCTTCCGAAGAATGCATCCTGTGTGGTTGAGTAGATCGAGCGGGTCTAGCAGCAGGCCCCTTCCCATTCACCGTCCAAGGGGTGAATGATGTACCGATCGCTTCAGTTCGACCTGTCTCCCGACAGCATCCGTGAAGCGCTCCGCATCCGTGTGCAGGGAGCGCTCACCGCACAGACCACGCCTCAGCTGATCACCTTCCTCGAACGCCGGGTCCACCTGCCGGACTGCCCAGAGCTGCTGGTGAGTCTCTGCGGGCTTGAGCACATCGATCCGCAGTCCCTCGATCAGGTCCTGTGCCACATCGCGGCGCACAACGACGAAGGGGCAGGACCTGAGATCACGGTGGATCTCCCGGTTTCCGCCGACGCCGCCGCCGTTCCGGCGCATGTCACGGCGGCCCGCCGCCGTGGGGACCAGCAGGCGTCGAACAAGCTCCCGCCGGACCGGCCGCGGGCCGGGGCCTCGGTGCCGGTCCGCTCCGTGCTGATGCCGCTGCACGCGACGATCAGCACCACACGGTCGTTTCAGGAGGCCGCAGAACGGACGCCCGACCACGGATGCCTCGTGGTGCTTGACCTCTCGGACCGGCCTCAGGGGATCCTGCGGTCGGAGAGGCTGCAGGAGGCCAGGGAGTCCGAACCGGAGCACTGGGGACGCCGACGCTGCGCCGCGCTGACCGAGCCCTTCGCCGCAGAGGTGCCAGTGGACGTCGTCGTGCAGGACCCTGCGGGGACAGCGCCGGTGCTGGTGGTCGACGGCGAACAGGCCGTGGGCGTCGTCCTGCCCGAACGTGTGCGGCCCTGACTCCGCGTCATCCACAGGCCAGCGGGCCGCTGTTCCGCTGAGGAGCGGGACTCCCTATGCTGGAGAGGTGATTCCCTTCATCGGCGACCTGATCACGGCGGGGTCCGCGGCGGAACTGATCGCCGGGGTGCTGCTGCTCCTGGGAGGAGCGATCTTCGCGGTGTGCGCAGTGGCGCTGAGCTCGATCGATCTCCGGGAGCACCGGCTGCCCAACCGCATCCTGTACCCGTGGGCCGCAGTGTCCGCCGGGATCCTTCTGGCGGTCTCCCTGCTCATCGGCGACATCCCGGGTCTGCTCCGCGGTGTGGCGGCTGGTCTGCTCTGGGGGTTCCTGTTCCTGCTGGTGCGGCTGGCCCATCCGCCGTCGATCGGGATGGGCGACGTCAAACTGGCCGTGGTGCTGGGCCTGTACACCGGGTTCCTGGGATGGTCGACAGTGGCGGCCGCAGTGTTGCTGTCCTTCCTCCTGGCCGGTGTGGTGGCGGTGATCCTGCTGCTGACCCGGCGGGCGGATCGGCGGACGCGGATCCCGTTCGGCCCCTTCCTGATCCTCGGCACGGCACTGGCCCTGATCGCGACCTGAGCCGCTAGGGTGGCAGACGATGGCACCGACCCCAGAGTTCATCCGTGAGCTGCGTGCCCACATCGGCACGGCCGATCTGTGGATCCCCTCCGTCCGTGGGGTGGTGGTGCGTCGGCGCGCCGACGGGGCTGATCTGCCCGAGCCGCAGGTGCTGCTGGTGAAGCGCAGCGACAACGGAGCCTGGACGGTGACCTCCGGGATCCTCGAACCCGGTGAGCAGCCTGCTGCCGGAGCGGTGCGCGAGATCGAGGAGGAGACGGCCGTCGTCGCCCGTCCGGTGCGGGTGGCCGGGGTCTTCGCCTCCCACCTGGTGCAGTACGGCAACGGTGACCGGTGCCGTTTCCTGGACACGGTGCTGCAGATGGAGCCGGTGGCCGGGGACCCGCGGGTCAACGACGACGAGTCGGTGGAGGTCGGCTGGTTCCCGGTCTCGGCGCTGCCGGAGCCGCTCGCCGAGGATCAGCGCATGGTCATCGGGTGGGCCCTCGACGACGGCGCCCCGGCTCGGATGCTCACGGAGTGAAGATCTTCCCGGGGTTGAGGATCCCTCCCGGGTCGAAGACGGCCTTGATCTGGCGCTGCAGGTCGAACTGATCGGCGCCGAGTTCGTCGGCCACCCAGCGGCGTTTCAGCAGCCCGACCCCGTGCTCACCGGTGAGCGTGCCGCCCATGGCCAGGGCCATCTGGAAGATCCTGCCCGCAGCCTCCCAGATCTCCGGCGGCACCGTCTCCCCGGTGAAGGAGAAGGTCGGGTGCAGATTGCCGTCCCCCGCGTGGGCGGCCGTCGGGATGGACAGCCCGAACTCCTCCTCGATGCGGCGGATCTCCGCGAAGGCGTCGGCCAGTCGGCCCTGCGGCACCGCCACATCTTCGATCAGCAGCGAGCCCAGCGCCTCCAGGGAGGGGAACATTAGACGGCGCAGCGCGAAGAGTCGGTCAGAGTCTTCTTGGTCCGTCGCGCGGGTGATCTGCGCCCGGTGGCTGGCGAGGATCTGGGCCGTGGCGGCGATCTCCTCGGCCGCGGAGGGGCCGTCGTGCTGCAGCAGCATCAGCGCCTCGCCGTCGGCGGCCAGTTCCTCCCCGGTGTGGGCGGCGATCGCGTCCAGGCAGGGACGGTCCAGCAGCTCCATGGCCGCCGGCACATGACCGGCGCGGACCACTTCGGCGGCGGCCGCGGCGGCGTCGACGATGCTGCCGAAGACAGCACTGAGGGTGGGGGTGTCCCCGACGACGGCGGGCCGCAGCTTCAACGTGGCCTCCACGATGATGCCCAGGGTGCCCTCGGAGCCGATCATCAGCGCTGTGAGGTCATAGCCGGTGACGCCCTTGACGGTGCGATGCCCGACCTCGAGCACCCGGCCGTCGGCGAGCACCACCTTCAGCGCCAGGACGGACTCCCGGGTGACCCCGTACTTGGCGCACAGCAGCCCGCCGGCGTTCATGGCGATGTTGCCGCCCACCGTGGAGATGTCCTTGCTGGCCGGGTCGGGGGACCACCACAGTCCGTGAGTGGCCAGCTCCTGGTTGAGCCGTGAGTTGATCACCCCGGCCTGCACGACGGCCAAGCGGTTCTCCGCGGAGATCTCGAGCACCTGGTCCATCCGGTCCAGGCAGAGCACGATCTCCCCGGCTCCGGCGGTGGCCCCGCCGGCCAGCCCGGTGCCGGCCCCGCGGGTGACCACCGGGAGGGAGTGGTCGCTGGCGATCCGACACACCTGCTGGACGTGCTCCACCGACTCGGCGTGCACGGCGGCCAGCGGGGCCCCTGCGCCAGGGTGGCCGGACCGGTCGGTGGACAGCGCACTCAGCCCGGCCGGATCAGAGGTGACCCGGCCGGGCAGCGCGGCCTCCAGCGCCGCCTGCACTGCGGGCACGGGGGATGAGAAGGTCATCAGCCCGGCTGGGTCATGGACTTCACGTCGAGGGCCTCGTCCATCTGGGCCTCGGTGAGTTCGCCGCGCTCCAGGTAGCCCAGCTCCACCACGGCCTCCCGGACCGTCACCTTGTTCTTCACTGCGTGCTTGGCGATGTCGGCGGCGGCCTCATAGCCGATGTGCTTGTTCAGCGGGGTGACCACTGAGGGGGAGGCGCCGGCGAGGAACGCGCAGCGCTCATCGTTGGCGGTGAGCCCGGAGATCATCTTGTCCGCCATCACGTAGGAGGTGTTCGTCAGCAGGCGGATCGACTCCAGCAGGTTCGCCGCCATCACCGGGATGCCGACGTTGAGTTCGAAGGCGCCGTTGGTGGAGGACAGCGCCACCGTGGTGTCGTTGCCGATCACCTGGGCGCACACCTGGATGGCGGACTCGCAGATGACCGGGTTCACCTTGCCCGGCATGATCGAGGATCCCGGCTGCAGGTCCGGGATGGCGATCTCGCCCAGCCCGGTGTTGGGGCCCGAACCCATCCAGCGCAGGTCATTGTTGATCTTGATCAGCGAGTAGGCGATGGTCCGCAGCTGGCCGGAGGCCTCCACGAGCCCGTCCCGGTTGGCCTGCGCCTCGAAGTGGTCGCGCGCCTCGCTCAGGGGCAGGCCGGTGTCCTCGGCCAGGTGGGCGATGGCCTTCTCGGCGAAGCCCAGGGGGGTGTTGATGCCGGTGCCCACGGCGGTGCCGCCCAGCGGGACCTCGGCGACGCGCGGCAGGGACGAGTCGATGCGCTCGATGCCGTAGCGGACCTGGGCGGCATAGCCGGCGAACTCCTGGCCCAGGGTCACCGGGGTGGCGTCCATCAGGTGGGTGCGGCCGGACTTCACGACGTCGGCGAACTCCTCCGCCTTGGCCTCCAGGGCCTCGGCCAGGTAGGTCAGGGCGGGCTTGAGGTCGTTGATCAGCGCACCGGTGGCGGCCACATGCACCGAGGTGGGGAAGACGTCGTTGGAGGACTGTGAGGCGTTGACGTGGTCGTTGGGGTGGACCTGCTTGTCCGAGCCCTTCTCCTGCAGCGCCTGGTTGGCCAGGGTGGCCAGCACCTCGTTGGTGTTCATGTTCGAGGAGGTGCCGGAGCCGGTCTGGAACACGTCCACCGGGAAGTGCTCGTCCAGCTCGCCGGAGGCGACCTTCTCGGCGGCACCGGCGATGGCTTCGGCGAGCTCGCCGTCGAGCACGCCCAGCTCCTGGTTCGCCAGGGCGGCGGCCTTCTTCACCCGGGCCAGCGCCTCGATGTGGGCGCGCTCCAGGGTGCGTCCGGAGATGGGGAAGTTCTCCACGGCGCGCTGGGTCTGGGCCCGGTACAGCGCGTGGGCGGGCACCTTCACCTCACCCATGGTGTCGCGCTCGATGCGGTATTCGGTCTCAGCAGCAGAGTTCTGGGTCATGGGCCCATTCTATGGACGCCGGTGAGCCTCCGCGACGAGCCGCCGCACTGTGAAGCGCGCCCTGTGAAGCGCCCTGTGACGCGCTCAGACCTCGCCGGTGGTGCTCACCAGGTCAGCCCGGCCCTCGGCGAGCCGGTAGGTGACACCGATCACCGCCGTGCGGCCCTCCTGGACGGCCTCGAAGATGGCGCGGGAGTGCTCGGTGATCCGTGAGACGGTCTGTTTCACGTGTTCCTCCACGGTCTCATTGACCGTGGTCAGCCCCTGGCGCTGGGCGGCCAGCACCGAGGGCGTGATGCGCTCCACCAGGCTGCGCACGAATCCGGTGGGGGTGGTGGCGGAGGCGGCGGAGTCCATCGCGGCGGTCACCGCGCCGCAGGAGTCATGGCCGAGCACCACGATCAGCGGCACCTCCAGCACATCCACGCTGTACTCCAGGGAACCCAGGACGGCGTCGTCGATCACCTGACCGGCGGTGCGCACCACGAACACGTCTCCGAGGCCGACGTCGAAGATGATCTCCGCGGCCAGCCGGGAGTCCGAGCAGCCGAAGATCACCGCCATGGGGTGCTGGCCCTCGGTGAGCGAGCTGCGGCGGGCGGCGTTCTGGTTCGGATGGGCGACCTCGCCGGACACGAAGCGGGCGTTGCCGGCCTGCAGGCGCTCCCACACCTCGGCGGGGGTGGTGGGCGCGGGCAGGCTGACAGCGGGCGTGGTGGTGTCGGTCATGGCGCTCCTCGGCAGGTGTCACAGGTGGTCAGGAGCGGTGCACGGGCAGGGGTCCGCTCCATGGCAGGTGGCAACAGCCTATGCCACGGCGTGTCACCCGTCTGTGTCCGGGTCCTCACGGTGTTGCGCCTCGTCCCGGGGGACCTCGCCGAGGGACTCCACCAGGGCGTCCAGGGCACGGGAGAACTCCTCGTCGGAGGCGTCGCCGGACACCACCACTGTGGTGTCGTCGACGGGGTTCTGCTCCTCGGTGAGCACATAGTAAGTGCGCTCGCGCTCCCCGTCGAGGACTTCGAACACCAGCCCGTCCACGGTCAGACTGCCCGAGGGGACCGCCTGGCGGGTCTCCTCCGCGATCCAGGTCGGGTTGCCCTGGTCGGTCTGGGCGAATCCGATGAAGTCCACGGCGTCGGTGGTGTAGCCGACCTCCCAGACCGGGACTCCGTGCTGGGGGCGGGTCTCCCAGCGGGCGTAGTTGGCGGTCCAGCTCTCCGGGACCTCCGGGGCCAGCGGGGCGAACTCGGCGACGTCGGCGACATAGACCGCTTCCTGGTGGACGTCCTCGTCCCGGTGGTAGGGCTCCACGTCAGGTTCCGGGTTCATCATGTAGACGGCGGCGACGGCTCCGACGGTCACGGCCATGGTGATCACCATGGCGACCATGGGTTGTGAGATCCTCTTGGACTGGGCGGCGGTCAGCTGCGGCTTGGCCGGCGTGTGGTCCTGGGAGGGTTGGGGCTCGTGTTCGCGCTCTGTCACCCGACCATTGTCCCAAACATCTGCCGGTGCTCCGTCCACCTGACCGTCGATGACGGACCGGCAGCTCGTGGTCATGAGCGGCGTAGAGTAGAACCGATGAGTCAGGATCAGCCGGACGCGAGCTCCGCCCCCGACGACGACGTCCCCGACGACGACGTCCCCGACGACGCCGCTGCCGACGCCCCCTCGCCCAGGACCGGCCTGCAGTGGGGCACCTACCTGCGCAACACGCTGCTGGTGGTCGTGCTGCTGCTGATGCTCTGGATCGCCTTCAACGTGCGGCTGCCCTCGGTGGAGGAGCTGCGAGGGCATATGGAGGGGCTGGGATGGGCGGCCCGGCTGGTGTTCGTGGGACTCTACGCCGTGGTGGCGATGACCCCCATCCCGGTGACGATCATGGCGGTCACCGGCGGGCTGCTCTTCGGTGTGCTGGAGGGCAGTCTCCTCTCGATCGTCGGAGTCCTCCTCGGGTGCTGGGGCGCGTACTGGCTCGCCCGGGGGCTGGGCCGGGCCACAGTGGTGAGGATGCTCGGCACCCATGCCGCGACGGTGGAGAGGCATCTCGCCGACGCCGGCTTCGCGGCGGTGGCGACGCTGCGGCTCATGCCCGGGCTGCCGTACTGGCCGGTCAACTATGGGTCAGGGGCCTTCGGCGTCTCCCAGCGGGACTTCCTGCTGGCCGGGGTGGTCTCCACCATCCCCGGTCAGGTGTCCCTGGTGGCGGTGGGCGCGTTCGTCTCCGAACCCGGGGTCGTCCCCGCGGCAGTGGTGCTGAGCGCCTGGGCCGTGGTGATCACCATGACGATCTGGGCGCTGCGCGCCTGGAAGGGGACCTCCGCGCGTCCCCTGCCGGGCACACGGTTCCGCCGTGGCTGATCCGGCTGGCCGGAGTGCGGGTCATCGTCCCCGGGCGGTCTCCGCGCGGTGGACCACCCGCTCGGCGTGCCGGATCAGCGGCAGGTCCACCATGGCCCCGCGGAAGCGGAACGCCCCACCGTGATGCGGCACCGCGGCCAGCAGGGCGCGGGCGTGCTCCAGCTCCGCCTCGGTGGGGGCGTAGGCGTCGCGGATGATCGGCACCTGGGCGGGATGGATGCAGGCTTTGGCCGTCCACCCGCTGGCGGCGGCGTCGGCGGCCTCGGCCGCGAGGCCCTCAGTGTCGTCGATGTCGGCGTAGATCGCATCGATGCCGGCGGCACCGTGCGTGGCGGCGGCCAACAGCACCTGGGCGCGGGCCTGGCGGGCCACATCACGGTAGCGGCCATCGGGGCCGCGGGAGGAGCTGCCGCCGATCGAGGCGATGAGGTCCTCGGCTCCCCACATCAGCGCCACCACGTGCGGGTGGGAGGCGATCTGCTCCGCCCGGGTCACCCCGGCGGCGGTCTCGCAGAGACCGATGATCCCGGCCTCGGGCAGCGCTTCGGCGACGGCGGCGACGTCGTCGTAGGTCTGTGTCTTGGCCAGCATCACCAGTTCCACACCCGTGCCGGCCAACAGCTCCAGGTCAGCGTCGAAGGCGGCAGTCTCGGCAGGGTTGATCCGGACCACGGTGCGCTCCCGCAGCGCCTGCGCCTCTGGTGAGACGAGCGTCTCCAGGTGTGCGCGCAGGTGCTCGCGGGCGGCGGGCTTGTCCGCCTCAGCGACGGCATCCTCCAGATCCAGGATGACGGCGTCGGCGCGCTCGGCCGCCTTGGCGTAGCGCTCAGGCCGGTCAGCCGGGCAGAACAGCAGGGTCGGTCCGGTGGCCAGATCAGGACGCGGACTCATGCGGCACCTCCTGCTGAGCTCTGCCGGTGGGCCTCTTCGGAGACCCACAGCATCACGGAGCGGACACATTCGGCGACCACGGTGCCGTCCTGGTTCCGTCCCCGGTGGCGGATCGTGGCGATGCCCTGCCCCGGGCGGGAGGAGGAGGGCCGTGTGTCCAGGATCTCGGACTCCGAGTAGAGGGTGTCCCCGTGGAACAGCGGGTGGGGGAACCGCACCTCCTCGAAGCCCAGATTCGCCACGATGGTGCCCTGGGTCAGCTGCGCCACAGAGGCTCCGACCAGGGTGGAGAGGGTGAGCATGGAGTTCACCAACGGCTGGCCGAAGGGCTGATCGGCCGCCCAGTGGGCGTCGAGATGCAGAGACTGGGTGTTCATCGTCAGGGTGGTGAACCCGACGTTGTCCGATTCGGTCACGGTGCGTCCGGGGGCGTGCCGGTAGAGGGCGCCGGTCTGAAGCTCGTCCAGGTAGAGGCCGCGCTGCTGGATGATCTGCTGATCGTTCATGCGTCCATCATGCCCAGACTGCGTGCGATGAGCATCAGCTGCACCTCGGTGGTGCCCTCGCCGACCTCCAGGATCTTCGAGTCCCGGTAGTGCCGGGAGACGACGAACTCGTTGATGAAGCCGTAGCCGCCGAACACCTGGGTGGCGTCGCGGGCGTTGTCCATGGCGGCCTCTCCGGCGATCAGCTTCGCGATGGCGGCCTCGGTCTTGAACGGCTTGCCGGCCAGCATCCGGGCGGCGGCGTCGTAGTAGGCCAGCCGGGCGGAGTGTGCTCGGGCCTGCATGCGGGCGATCTTGAAGGAGATGGCCTGATTCGTGCCGATCGCGGCACCGAAGGTCTCCCGTTCCTGGGCGTAGCGGACGGATTCGTCCACACAGCCCTGGGCGGCCCCGGTGGCCAGGGCGGCGATCGCGATGCGGCCCTCGTCGAGGATGCCCAGGAAGTTCGCGTAGCCGCGGCCGCGCTCGCCGAGCAGGTTCTCCTCGGGGACCCGCACGTTGCGCAGCGTCAGCGGGTGGGTGTCGGAGGCGTTCCAGCCGACCTTGTCATAGGCGGGCTCGGCGGTGAAGCCGGGAGTGTCGGTCGGCACCAGGATCGTGGAGATCTCCTTCTTCACGCTCCCGTCGGCCCTGGTCTGCTCTCCGGTGACGGCGGTGATGGTCACCAGGGAGGTGATGTCGGTGCCGGAGTTGGTGATGAACTCCTTGGTGCCGTCGATGACCCATTCCCCGCCCTCGAGCACCGCCTTGGTGCGGGTGCCGCCGGCGTCCGAGCCGGCTTCGGACTCGGTGAGCCCGAAGCCGGCCAGTCGTGAGCCGCTGGTCAGCTCCGGCAGCCAGCGTTCCTTCTGCTCAGCGGTGCCGAAACGGTAGATGGGCATCGCGCCCAGGGACACTCCGGCCTCGAGGGTGATCGCCACCGACTGGTCGACCTTCGCCAGCTCCTCCAGCGCCAGGCACAGGGCGAAGTAGTCTCCGCCCTGGCCCCCGTGCTCCTCGGGGAACGGGAGCCCGAACAGGCCCATCTGTGCCATCTGGGAGACGACCTCGTAGGGGAAGGAATGGTCCTTGTCGTGCTGTGCGGAGACCGGGGCGACCACCTCCTGGGTGAAGTCGCGCACCGCCTCCACCAGGGCCTGGTGCTCGTCGCTGAGCACGTGGTTCATCGACTGCGGCATGGGGCTCAGTCCTCCTTCGTCGTGTGCGTCACCCGCGCCAGCACCTGGCCGAGCGACACCTGGTCCCCGGCGGCGACGACGAGGCCCGCCGTGCCGTCGAACGGGGCGAGCATCCGGTGCTCCATCTTCATCGCCTCGATCGTCACCAGCGGATCCCCGGCGGTGACCCGGCTGCCGTCCTCGGCGTGGACGGCGATCACCGTGCCGGGAAGCGGGGCGGTCACCTCCGGGAGCGCGTCGGTCAGCTCCGCCTCCCGCTGGGCCAGGGCGGTCGTCGTCTGGGTCTGCCGGTCCGCGACTGTGAGTCGCGCCGTCTGGCCGGCGGCCCACACCCAGGCCTCCGCACCGTCGGCGGCCAGCGCCATCGGCCGAGACCGGGCCTCTCGGGTCAGCAGGTGCGTGCCGGGTCCGGCCTCGGGTGACTGTGTGCTCTGCGGCGCCAGCGCGGTGAGGGCCGCGGTGCCGTCGAGCCGCACACCGGCGGTCAGCATCTGGCCGTCGGGGGAGCGGTGGGTGACCAGCAGGGTGGGCACCGCCTGGTCGGCCAGCCGCCAGCCATCGCAGGTCCAGCCGCCGGGGGTCCAGCCGTCAGGGGTCCGGGAGCCCTGCCCGACGCCATGCTCACCGCCGCCGCGGATGAGCAGCGCGGCGGCGGTGAGCATGTCGTCGTCGGGGCGGGGGAAGGTCAGCTCGGGCAGCCGACGTTCGATCAGGGTGGTGTCCAGGCGACCGGCACGGACGTCCTCATCGGCGAGGAGGCTGCGCAGGTAGGCCAGGTTGGTCTCCACGCCGAGCACCACCGTCTGTCCCAGTGCTCGATCCAGCCGGGCGAGCGCCTGGTCCCGGTCCGGGCCGGAAGCGATCACCTTGGCCAGCATCGGGTCATAGTCGACGCCGACGGCGAATCCCTCCCGCAGTCCGGAATCCACCCGGATGCCGGGCCCGCAGGGTTCCCGCAGGTGCAGGATCCGGCCCGTGGCGGGCATGAATCCCGCCTCGGGGACCTCGGCATAGACCCGGGCTTCGACGGCGTGGCCGGTGAGCTCGATGTCCTCCTGGGTGAGCTGGAGCGCCTGGCCCGCGGCGATGCGGATCTGCTGCTCCACCAGGTCGACTCCGGTGATCTCCTCGGTGACCGGATGCTCCACCTGCAGGCGGGTGTTCATCTCCATGAAGAAGAACTGGTCCGGCTGCGCGTCGGAGACCAGGAACTCCACCGTGCCGGCGCCGCGGTAGTCGACGCTGCGGGCCGCCTGGCAGGCGGCTTCGCCGAGCTGGGCGCGGAGCTGCTCGCCGTCGTCGGCGTCCCGCAGCAGCGGAGAAGGGGCCTCTTCGATGACCTTCTGGTGGCGCCGTTGCAGGGAGCATTCGCGCTCGCCGAGGTGGATGACGTGCCCGTCGGCGTCGGCCAGGATCTGGACCTCGATGTGCCGGGGGGAGCGGACCAGCTGCTCGATCATCAGCGAGTCGTCCCCGAACGCGGCCTGGGCGACCCGGCGGGCGGCCGGAAGAGCAGCCGAGAGGTCCTCGAGGTGTTCCACCACCTGCATGCCTTTGCCTCCGCCACCGGCGGAGGGTTTGATCAGTACCGGGAAGGGGACCTCAGCCGCCGCGGCGACGAGCTGGTCATCGCCCAGCCCGGGGGCGGAGACTCCGTCGACCAGCGGCACGCCGGCGGCGGCCACATGGTTCTTCGACCGGATCTTGTCGCCCATGATCTCCAGGGCGTGGACTCCGGGGCCGATGAACACCAGGCCCGCCTCGGCGCAGGCGCGGGCGAAGGCGGCGTTCTCGGAGAGGAAGCCGTAGCCGGGGTGGATGGCCTCGGCCCCGGTGGTGCGGGCGGCCTCGATCACGGCGGCGATGTCCAGATAGGAGGCGGACGCGGCGGCCGGTCCCAGGCAGACGGAACGGTCTGCCCTGCGGACGTGGGCGGCGTCGGCGTCCGCCTCGGAGTGGACCGCCACCGCGGTGATGCCCAACCGGTGCAGGGTGGCGATCACCCGGCAGGCGATCTCTCCGCGGTTGGCCACCAGCACGGTGGAGAACAGCGGTGTGGGGCGCGGTGTGGGGCGCGGTGTGGGGCGGGTCGTCTCGTGCTGCGGCATCTGGCCTCCTACATCCTGAACAGGCCGAAGGTCGAATCCGGCAGCGGGGTCCGCGAGCAGACCTCCAGCGCCATGGCGAGCACCCGGCGGGTGTCGGCGGGGTCGATGATGCCGTCGTCCCAGAGCCGGGCGGTGGAGTAGTACGGCTGCCCCTGGTCCTCGTAGGTCTGCCGAATCGGCGCCTTGAACGCGTCCTCCTCCTCGGAGCTCCACGTCTCGCCGGAGGCTTCCCGCTGGTCGCGCTTCACCGTGGCCAGCACGGCGGCGGCCTGTTCTCCACCCATGACAGAGATCCGGGCGTTGGGCCACATGAACAGGAAGCGGGGCGAGTAGGCGCGGCCGCACATGGAGTAGTTCCCGGCCCCGAACGAGCCGCCGATCACCACGGTGATCTTCGGGACCCGGGTGGTGGCCACGGCGGTGACCATCTTGGCGCCGTTCTTCGCGATGCCTCCGGCCTCGTAGTCGCGGCCGACCATGAATCCGGAGATGTTCTGCAGGAACAGCAGGGGGATGCCCCGCTGGTCGCACAGCTCGATGAAGTGCGCGCCCTTCAGGGAGGACTCGGAGAACAGGATCCCGTTGTTCGCCACGATGCCCACCGGGTGGCCGTCGAGGTGGGCGAACCCGGTGACCAGCGTGGTGCCGTAGTCGCGTTTGAACTCGTGGAAGGCGCTGTCGTCGACGATCCGGGCGATCACTTCGTGGACGTCATAGGGCTGGTTGACGTCCTGCGGGATGATGCCGTCCAGCTCCCCGGGGTCGTGTCGGGGCGGAGGAGCCACTGCGGCGCGCTCCCAGGCGGGCGGCCCGGGGGACGGCAGGGTGGCGACGATGTCGCGGAGGATCTGCAGGGCGTGGTCGTCGTCCTCGGCGATGTGGTCGGCCACCCCGGATTCAGCGGTGTGGACCTTCGCGCCGCCGAGCTCCTCGGGTGTGACGACCTCCCCGGTGGCGGCCTTCACCAGCGGCGGGCCGCCGAGGAAGATGGTTCCCTGGTTGCGGACGATCACTGACTCGTCGCTCATCGCCGGCACGTAGGCCCCGCCGGCGGTGCAGGAGCCCATCACTGCGGCGATCTGCGGGATGCCCTGCGCGGAGAGCTGAGATTGGTGGTAGAAGATCCGGCCGAAGTGGTCCTCATCGGGGAAGACCTCGTCCTGCAGGGGCAGGTACGCGCCGCCGGAGTCCACCAGGTAGAGACAGGGCAGACGGTTCTCCGCGGCGATCCGTTGGGCCCGCAGATGCTTCTTCACCGTGATCGGGAAATAGGTGCCGCCTTTGACGGTGGAGTCGTTGCAGACCACCATCACCCGCCGACCGTGGACCAGGCCGATGCCGGTGATGATGCCGGCCCCGGGGGAGGCGTCGTCATACATGCCATGGGCGGCCAGGGCGCCGATCTCGAGGAAGGGACTGCCGACGTCGAGGAGCCGGTCCACGCGCTCGCGGGGGAGCAGTTTGCCGCGCTGCTGGTGCCGTTGCCGAGATTTCTCCGAACCGCCCTGGGCGGTGCGGCGCAGCGTCTGGAGGAGGTCCTCGCGCAGATGCTGGTTCCGCCGGGCATTGGCCTGGAAGATCGCGTCCCGGGGGTCCACGGTGCTGCTCAGGGTGTGCGAGATGCCCCGTGGCTCCACGTGTCCTCCTGCTGTGCGGCGGGTCCGGTGTCCAGTAGATTTGAGTGAACGATTGTTCACTGAAACCGACTCTAGTGGCGGTGCTCACATGATGTCCATCCCCGACGCCGAGCCGGAGGAGAGGCCCGGCGAGCCGCGGACCCGTCGTCAGCAGGACAAGGTGCGGCGCCGGCAGGAACTGCTGGCTGCGGCCGGGCGGCTGTTCGGCACGCGCGGGTTCTCCGCGGTCACCCTGCGCGACGTCGGCGCGGAGGCGGGGGTCACCGCACAGGCGATCTACCGGCATTTCGCGAGCAAGGAGGAGCTGCTGGCTCAGCTCCTGCTGGAGGTCAGTGAGGGCCTGCTCGCCGGGGGTGCACGGATCATGGAGGGTGCGGGGGACCCCGGGGAGAGGGTGGACCGGCTGATCGACTTCCACGTGGAGTTCTCGCTGCGCAGTCCGGGTGTCATTCGGATCCAGGAGCAGGAGCTGCCGCGGATGGGGGAGGAGCCGCGGCACCTGATCCGCCGTCGTCAGCGCGAGTACCTGGACCTGTGGGTGGCGGCGATGGCGGATCTGCACGGTGAGGAGTCGTCCTCGGCGTTGCGGCACCGGGCGCATGCGGTCTTCGGCCTGATGAACTCGACTGCTCACTTCGGCGGAGAGCAGGCGGTGAGGCGTGATTCCGGCGCCGTCGAACACCTGACGATGCTGGCCCGGGCCGTGGTGCGGGCACGCTGAGGATGGCACCCCGTGGCGGGCATGACCTTCCACACCCGGGAGCAGGTGGAGGCGGTGGTGGCCGGGCTCGAGGTCCTGCAGCTGCAGGAGCATGAGTTCGACAGGCCCAGTGGCCGGGGCCCGAAGCACTGGCATCGCTACGACGTGATCGCGCGCAGGTGAGGACGATCTGCTGCCGCGGCGGTTAGATCCGGGTGGGGTCAGATCCGGGTGTGGTCAGATCCGGATGCGGGCGGTGCAGTGGAGCAGATCGACGGCCCCGCGGAGGGGAGCAGCACCATGGGGCAGGGAGTCGTGCAGGGCACGCTCGAGCGGGGAACGGTGTTGCCGGTCGTGCCGGTGGTGCCGGTGGTGGTGCCGCCGAGATGGCCGAACCTTCTCGGACGAGCCCGGGCCCGGTGGGCTGGGGTCCGGTGGGATGGGGCCTGACGGGGCATGTTCCGAGGGGGCTGGTGGTCTTGCCGTGGGTTCGGGTGGCACTGGTTCGGCTGTCGGGGGTTCGGGTGACACTGGTTCGGGCAGTGTGAGGTGTCCGTGGGATTTCAGTCGGTGGTGCCTGCGGCAGAGTGCTTGGAGGTTGTTCCCGGTGGTGGCCCCTGCCGGGTAGGGCAGTCGGTGGTCGAGATCACAGCGGGGTACCGGGGTCTCGCAGCCGGGGGCTCGGCAGGTGCCGTCGCGGAAGGTGATCGCGTCTCGCAGCCGGGCCGGGGCGTAGCGGCCGGTGTAGGTGATCGAGAGGATGTCAGCCTCATCGTCGGTAGGGTCCAGCCCGTCGGAGCCGGCAGGATCTTGAGTCGGCTGGTAGCGGGCCTGGTACCAGTCATGACTGGCGCCGGCACCTGTGCCGGGGCGTGCGTCGGTTCCGTCGGTGCTGGTGGGCGGGGTCTGGTCTTGGGCGGCCAGGTGGCGGGCATCCTCAGGCGGGATCACCCATGTCCGGTCTGCACTGACCCCAGGGGCCTGGGAGTCTCCGGTCAGGGTGGCCTCGGGGATCATCACTGCGATCTTCGCCTCGATCGCAGCACCGTCGACTCGGCCGACGAGCAGCCACGCGGTGAACAGGTCTGCTTCCCGTTGGGCCAGGGTCCTGAGATCAGAACAGTCAGCATCATCGGGGGCCAGTTCGAGCCGGTCTGCATCCCCTGGGGGCGGGGTATCTCCGGGGAGGATCTCCGGGCCGTCCTGGACCTGAACAGGGACCACGCTCTGGCCCCGATCCAGGCCCCGATCCAGGCCCTGCTCCTGGCCCCGATCCGGGGTCTGGTGCTGCTGCTGGGCAGAGTTCTGCCCGGGGTCCTCGTCGAGCGTTCCCGGAGCAGGCAGCTCAGGATGCTCGACGGGCAGGTGCTCCTGAACCTGGGCCTGGCGTTGGGTGACTGCCCCGGCGGGATGGTCTTGGGCGTGCGCCGCTCCAGTGTGTTCTGCTCCGGTGCCCGATGCTGCGGCTGGGTCGTCTCCGGTGTGCGCTGCTCCGGTGTGCTCTGCTGTGGTGGTGTGGAGTCCGGCCGGGACGGGAATCGGGTGCTGCTGTCCGCGGGCGGCGGCACGGAGCCGGTTGGCGATCGCCGCGGCCGCTATCGTGGGCAGCCGGGCTTCCAGGTAGCTCATCGCGTGATCATCATGCTGGACCCTGACCCATCGATCAGCCCGGGCGGCGGCGCAGTCAGCCGCGTACTGGGCGGGGTTCAGACCTGCGGTGTAGCGGCGTAGCCAGGACCGCAGCTCCCCTGGGGTCAGCCGGGTCGCGGCGTCTGCGGCGGCCGCATCCAGGTGTTCCACATCGGCCGGACGCAGCAGGGTCTGACTGGCCCGGGCGATGGCGCGCATCCGGGCGGTGTCGACCACCCCAGAGGAGTAGACCGCCCAGGTGGCCGGCATGCTCGCCCGGGTGGTCCGGGCTGCGGTGAGGATCCCCAAGGCGGCGGGCTCACTGACACCGAGGGTCAGGGCGGCATTTCGGGTGGCGGCGTCACTGGCGGCGCGGCGTTCATGGAACCCCAGTCCGAGATTCTCGGCTTCGCGGTTCCGCCGGTCTTGGTAGGCCAGCAGGGCGGTGACTGCACGGGCTTCGGCTTGGCGGGAGGTGATCAGCAGCTCGTAGCCGGTGGTGAGTTCGGGTTCGTCGGCGAGGTGGGCGATCCGCTCCGGCAGCACACCGGCACCAGCACCACCGACGGCGGCGCCGTCGTCGCGCCTCTGGTTGTTCCGGTGCTGGTGTTCCATGTCTCCCACGCTATCCACCCCCTATGACACGCCTTCCGGACCGTGCTCCGGACCGTGCTCCGGACCATCCTCCGAACTCTGCTCCGAACTTCTTCCTCGCTGTCTGGATCCGCGGCATCACCCCGATCCGGGCCCGCCGAGAAGCAGTGTTTCCTTCATGTCTTCCAGGGTGCCAGGCACCCCTGACACGTCTCGTACTGCGGTCTCCCGATCGGCGGGCAGCCGGATCCGGGGCAGCTCGATCGGGGGTGTTGCCACCCGGAGGGCGGTCACGCTTCGCAGAGGAGGGAGAAAACATGAAGGAGCCCTCTGTCCCCGAGGGCCGGTACTGTGGGAACCGTGATGCTCACCGTTGATGAGAGGAACCACTGGCTATGGCACTGCGTCACAACTGTTCGTCACTCGCTGTCGCAGCTGCACTTGCGGCGCTGCTGACCTCCGCCTGTACTTCTGCCGATGCCGGTGCCGATGCCGCCGCGGGAGCCGCTCCTGGTGAGGAGGAGTCCGCCGAGAATCGCAGCCAGGTTGACGAAGGCCGCACTGTGCCGCTCTCCGAGGAGCACCTGGCTGAGGGCGTCGAGATGCCCGACGGGTGCGCGGACGAAGCCATCTACGTGGAGTCGGGCACGACCATCCGAGAGCACGACCTGGTCCACATGTGCCCCGCTGAGCCTGCTGATGATCGCGAGTTCCGGCCGAGCCAACAGATCATCGACACAGGGGACGGGCTAGATGTCCGGTATCTGCCCGGTCAGGACGGGGCCGGTGTCGAGGTCCACCACCTCCATTGTGAAGATGAAGAGGCCCTGGCAGAGAAGGCGGCCCATAATGGCGAAAGCCAGCCGGTCGGATGGCCTCAGGACTGGGACGGCACCGGAGCCATGCCGGACCCGTACTGTCATCCGGACTACTTGGAGATCGGCGAGTGGAACGACCTGGAAGCCCACATGGCCTGCTGGGAGGGCATCGAAACATCGACGATCGGTGACACCGGACAGTCGCAGGACGAGATCGACGAGGCTCTCTGGCAGCAGTCCCAGGCGCGCGCCAACTGGGAGCAGCCCGGAATCGAGACCTGGGATGACATGGGCATGAGCCCGGCCGGGGCCAGCCCGGGATGCGGCGCCTCCTACGAGGACCCCTGACACGGACGATCGACGCTGACGATCGATGCCCCGGACGCGCGGGACGTCGCCAGCGCTGCGCCGCGCAGTCCGGCGCTGATGAGCGCCTCGAGAGCACCCCGACCTCACCCCGGCGCAGCGCCGAGGTGAGCAGAACCTTACATGTCATAGGCGTCTGTACCCGCTGGTCACCAGGCCCTCCGGGCACGTCCCGCGCTATCATCGAGGCACCGACAGCAACGGGCGGCGACGAGGCCGCCCACGGCGAGACGAACAGGTGGCTGACGACGTGTCCAACGAGTCCGAGACTGCAACGACGACCCCCGCCCCCAGCGCCGAGAGCCCACAGGACTTCTCCCATCTCTCTCCTCGGCTGGCGGTCGGGGACTCCGAGCCAGACCGTAACCTGGCCCTCGAGCTCGTCCGGGTGACCGAGGCCGCCGCCATCGCTGGCGGCGCGTGGGTCGGCCATGGGGACAAGAACGGAGCCGACGGGGCCGCGGTCGATGCCATGCGATCCCTGCTCGACACGGTGAACCTCAACGGGGTGGTCGTCATCGGCGAGGGCGAGAAGGACGAGGCCCCGATGCTCTTCAACGGGGAACGCGTGGGTAACGGAGCGGGTCCGGAGGCCGACGTCGCCGTGGATCCCATCGACGGGACCCGGCTGACCGCTCTGGGCTACAACAACGCCTTGGCTGTGCTGGCCGTGGCCGAGCGCGGCTCCATGTTCGACCCCTCCTCGGTCTTCTACATGGACAAGCTGGTCACCGGCCCGGAGGCGGCTGACATGGTGGATCTTCGCCTGCCGGTGAAGCAGAACCTGCACCTGATCGCGAAGGCCAAGGGCAAGCGCATCAATCAGCTCAACGTCTGTGTGCTGGACCGTCCGCGCCACGCCCGGCTGGTGGAGGACATCCGCAATGCGGGCGCCCGCACCCGGTTCATCATGGACGGCGACGTCGCCGGCGGCATCGCTGCGGCTCGTGAGGGCTCCGGTGTGGACGCGCTGATGGGCATCGGCGGCACTCCCGAGGGCATCGTCACCGCCTGTGCGATCCGCGCGATCGGCGGCGTCATCCAGGGGCGTCTCGCCCCCACAGATGACGCAGAGCGCGAGGCGGCGGCCGCCGCGGGTCACGACGTCGACGACATCCTCTCCACCGAGCAGCTGGTCACCTCGGACAACTGCTACTTCGCGGCCACCGGCATCACCGACGGTGACCTGCTGCGCGGGGTGCGCTACGAGGGCGAGCGGGTCACCACTCAGTCGATCGTGATGCGTGCCAAGTCCGGCACGGTTCGCACGGTGGAGGCTGAGCACCAGTCCCGCAAGTGGGAGACCTACATCCGCAGCTGAGACGGCGGCTGCCCTTCCCGACGCAGCTCTCCGCCACCGAGCGGCCATGTCAGGATCCCCGTCCATAGACAGTGCTTGCCCGTTTCAGTCCGAACACTTCTGTGCCGCGTGATCCACCGGCAGCGACGGGAGCCCTTCCTGGCCCGCTGACCGGCTGCTAGCGTGACCCGCGTCATGGTCTCGCACAGGAGACGCCATGGCGGTTTCACGGTGGCACCCAGGGGGTGCGTGGGAGGAGAAGGTCAATGGTTCACGGTCGAATGTCCGGTGCAGCGGCAGCTCTGGCCCTTGGGGGCTTGCTTGTGGTGTCAACGGGGGGTGGCGCCCCGACGGTGCACGCCTCAGTGCCGCTGGATGATCTGACAGGCTCGGTCCATGACCGGGTGAGCAGCGTGGTCGAGGGGGTGGAGGTCCCGGCGGCGGAGCAGGTGCAGGCTCATACCTACTGGACGCCTGAGCGCATGGCGGAGGCTCGTCCGCCGGTGCCGGATGTCGCGGAGAACCGCGTACGCTCGGTCGACGACTTCTTCGCCGAGATCCACCAGAGTCTGCCACGAACAATCTCCTCCGCCTCCTCTGTCTCAGCGGCCTCCTCCGCCGCGACATCGCCGCCGGTGGTGCTCGCCGGATCGCGCAGCAGCCAGGAGGACCCGTCGACGGTTCCGCATGTCGGGAAGGTGTTCTTCTCCACCTCGGCGGGGGATCAGGTCTGTTCGGCGAACCTCGTGGCCTCCGAGAACCGCTCGACGGTGGTCACCGCTGGTCATTGCCTCCACGAGGGCGCCGGGGGTGATTTCGCGCAGAACTTCGTCTTCGCTCCTGCCTATGACGATGGTGAGTCCGAGCATGGCCTGTGGGCGGCCCGGTCGCTCTCCACCTCGTCCGCGTGGGCGCAGGCCAGCGACCTCGAACATGACTATGCCTTCGCGGTGCTGGAGGTCAAGGACGGGGAGACGGTCGAGGACGAGGTCGGTGCCGCCTCCTCCATCGCGTTCAACCAGCCGCGCGGACTGCACTACACGGCCTACGGCTACCCTGCGGCCTCGCCCTACGATGGTCAGTCGCTGCGGAGCTGTGAGGGTCAGGCTGAGGACGACCCGGGTGGGCGCAGCACTCAGGGCATCTCCTGCGACATGACGGGGGGTGCCTCCGGTGGGCCCTGGTTCTTGACCGACGGGGGCGCGCAGAACTCGATCAACTCGTACAAGTACGACGCCGACCCGGACTCCATCTACGCGCCGTACTTCGGCGATCGCGCTGAGGCGCTCTACGACCACGCCTCCACGGGCTGACGTCTGGCGAATCTGTCATCTCGCTCACGAAGTGACTTCTGAGTTAATTTCTTCTCGCAACCTCTTCACAGATGTGAACTACGTTGCTAACGTGTCGCACGTCACGGCCTCAACCCCGGTCGTGGCTTCGCAATGACACTCCTGAAAGGGGAGAAGACTATGAAGTTCAGGCGAATCATGAGCCTGGGAGGCGTCCTCGGACTGGGCGCGGCAACGCTGGTGACGGCCACCCCCGTCGCGGCGGACTCGGAGCAGATGGCTGCTGATGCATGGGGCGGCGCCGACGCGGTGCAGGGCCCCGTCGAAGTCGACGTGGTGCCCGACGAAGAGCAGAGCGAGGCCGAAGAGTACTGGACTGAGGAGCGGATGGCCGCCGCCGAGCCGGTCGAGCCGCAGATCGTGGAGGAGGTCGACCAGGCCACACTGGAGGACATCTTCGCCGAGTTGGAGTCGGCCAATCCGCGGACGGTCCAGCCGCACCGGAGCCAGCAGGAGAGTCCTGCTGACAGCCCGCACATCGGCAAGGTGTTCTTCTCCACCTCTGAGGGGGACTTCGTCTGCTCCGCGAACATCGTCGCCTCGGCCAACCAGTCGACAGTGTCCACGGCCGGCCACTGCCTGCATGACGGCGCTGGAGGATCCTTCGCCGAGAACTTCGTCTTCGCACCGGCCTACGACTATGGCGAGTCCCAGTACGGAGTCTGGGCTGCGGAGGAGCTGGTGGCCTCTGCGCAGTGGGCGAACCACGGAGACTTCGAGCACGACTACGCCTTCGCCGTGCTGGAGACCAAGAACGGCACCACTGTCCAGCAGGAGGTCGGCGCGGCCTCGGCCATCACCTTCAACCAGCCGCGCGGCCAGTACTACACCGCCTACGGGTACCCGGCGGCCCGGCCGTTCAACGGCCAGGAGCTGCACAGCTGCCAGGGTACGGCCACCGATGACCCGCTGGGCAGCAGCACCCAGGGCATCCCCTGTGACATGACCGGTGGTTCCTCCGGGGGTCCGTGGTTCCTGGGCACCGACTCCGGCGGGGCGCAGAACTCGGTGAACTCCTACGGGTACAGCTTCCTGCGCGATGTGATGTTCGGACCGTACTTCGGCAGTGAGGCCGAGAGCGTCTACGACTACGCGTCCACCCGCTGAGGAAGGCGTATCATCGGGGCCATCCCGCCGGGCGACGGTGCCTGGCGGGATGCGCCCCACATCGGAGAGGGACACTGATGACCACTGCCGAGGGCCCCGGACGCCCGCACCAGGACGATGCGCACCAGGACGATGCGCACCAGGACGATGCGCACCAGGACGACGACGCGACAGCGACTCCGTGCCGCGGGGAGCGCCCGCAGGCGCCGCCCTCGGGGGCGGTCACCCAGAGGTCCGAGCAGTCGCCGGGGGAGGCGCGGGCCTACTGGACCCTCCGGCGTCGTCGGGAGGCGAAGCCCCCCGAGCTGGTGCGCGAGGCAGAGGTTCCGGAGGATCCCTCGGAACAGGGCTGAGGATCAGCGGCCCGGCGCGTTGACCGGGTTCCCCGGGGTCGCCAGGAAGGCCTCGGCCGACTCCTGCTCGGGGTCGCTCAGGCGCAGCCGCACCGTCTCCTGCGTGCTCAGGAACGCCGACTCCCCGGCGCGCAGCTCCAGCACACCCTGGCCCGGGCACTCGTGGTCCTGGCCTGTGGCCGCCTCGGCGTCGGCACGGTCCACCCGGATGGTGCCCCGCAGGCACAGCAGGATCCCCGGCCCTTCGGCGCGGACATGTACCTCTGCGGGGCCTTCCGCGGCGCCGAGATGCAGCCGTTCCAGCTGAAACTCGTCGCAGTCGGGGGCGTAGCGGACATGGCCCGGGCCCACCGGCTCCGGCTCGAACAGCGGCACCGGCAGCACCGTGGCGTCGGTGACCGCCAGCAGTTCGTCCACATCGATGTGTTTGGAGGTCAGCCCTCCACGCAGCACATTGTCCGAATTGGCCATGATCTCCACGGCCACACCGTGCAGATAAGCATGGAGGTTCCCGGCCGGGAGGTAGAGCGCCTGCCCGGGGGAGAGGTCCACCCGGTTCAGCAGCAGCGTGACGATCACTCCGGGGTCACCAGGGAAGGCGGTCGCGGCCCGGGCCAGCGTGTCCGCGGCCGAGGGGCTCAGGCCGATGCCCTCCACCAGGTCGACGACGGCGTCGGCCGCCCGGGCGAAAGCGGCGCGATCTCCGCGCAGGATCAGTTCCAGAGCCTCGGCCAGCCAGCCTCCCCGCACCAGGTGGTGCAGCCGGTCCAGGGCCTCGGTCACCTCAGCCGAAGCCGTCTCAGTCCTAGTGCCTTCACCGCGGGAACTGAGGCCCGGGCGGGCTGCCAGCAGATCGCGCAGTGCGGCGACGTCGGCGGCAGCTTCGGCCCCGGGGCGGAACCCGCACAGGGCGGAGAAGTCCTCCACGGCGACGAGCAGCTCCGGCTTGTGGTGGGTGTCCTTGTAACTGCGCTGCGGAGAGTCCAGGGGGACCCCTGCGGCCTCCTCGGCGGCGTAGCCGGCCCGGGCGCGTTCCCGGGTGGGGTGGGTCTGGATCGACAGCGGCTGGTCGGCGGCCAGCACCTTGAACAGGTAGGGGAATCCGCCCTGCCGGACGCGCAGCTCGGGATGCTGGGCGCACAGGGCGTCCAGATCCGTGGGGGACTCATCGAGGAGCACCTGGGACGGAGCCGCGGGGTGGGCGCCCATCCAGAGCTCGGCCTGCGGGCCGTCAGCGGGCAGGCCGAAGAGGCGGCTGAACGCCGTCGTCGAGCCCCAGGCGTAGTCCCGCACCGGGTTGGTCATCCTGAACATCGCCAGAACACTACCAGCGGGCGGCGCGCATCCTGACCGATTCCGGTGCTCACCCAGGGAACTGTGGTCAAGCTCCCAGGATTTCTGGTTCTCCCAGGATTTCTGGTTCCCCCAGGATCTCTGACCTCCGCAGCATGCCGAGCTCAGCGCAGCCGGGCTCAGCGCAGCCGGGCTCAGCGCAGCGGGGCTCAGCGCAGCGGGGTGCAGTCGTAGTTGGAGGAGGCGGCCTCCTCCAGGACGGCCCGCTGTCCGGCGTCCTGCAGCTCTCGCAGGTACTCGGCGGTCAGCGGGGAGCCGTCCGGCTGGGTGGGGATCTCAGTCTCCTCCTCCAGGTTCGGCTCATCCTCCTCCACGGCGTCGCGAGTCTCCACGGAGGCGGAGAGCCCGGGGGAGGCAGGGACCCTGGGAGAGGCGGAGAGCCCGGGGGAGGCAGGGACCCTGGGAGAGGCAGTGAGTCCCGGGGAGGCGGAGACCCTCGCGGCGTCCAGCACCGGCCCCTGCGACCCGGCGGAGCCGAACCATCCGCCGGCGCCTTCCTCGTCCTCGATGAGCTCGTCCACCCGCTGGTGTATCTGGTCGAAGTCCGGGTAGGTGGAGAACTGGTCGCCGGCGGTGCCGAAGTCCGGGGCGCCGAGCACCAGACGCTGCGGCTGATGTTCCCGGGCGTCCACGGCCAGGTCCAGGAATGAGCCCAGCTGGGACTGCGGCAGGTTGGTCTCCACGACCTGCTCGCCGGCGTCCATGATCTCGGTGAACCGGGTGAGCAGCGTCTGCGGGTTGAACTGGGCGATCATCGCCTGCTGGATGCACTGCTGCCGCTGGATGCGGTTGTAGTCGGAGGAGAACGTCCTCGAGCGGGCGTAGGCGAGGGCCTGCTGGCCGCTGAAGGTGTATTCGCCGGGCCCCCACCAGTTGTCGCCCCAGGTGCCGTCCGGGCGCGGGCCGCGGTAGGGGACCCAGCCTCCGGAGTCCACGGAGACCCCGCCCATGGCGTCGATGAGCTGGGCGAAACCGTCCATGTCGACCATCACATAGCCCTTGACCTCGAGGTCGAGGATCCCGGAGGCGGCATCCATCATCGCTTCGGCCCCCGGGTCGTCGGCGTCGGGGTAGAGGTCCTGGTGGTGGTTGAGCACGTCGGTGTACAGGAAGTTGATGATGCACTCGTTGCCGCAGTTGTAACCCTCAGGATAGGCCTCCCACAGGGGCGAGTCCTCGCTGAAGGGCGCGTTCTGGAAGTTCCGCGGGATGGAGATCAGGATCGATTCCCCACTGCGCTCGTTGACGCTGACCACGTGGATGGAGTCTGGGCGCAGCCCCTCGCGTCCTTCGCCGGCGTCGGCCCCGAGCAGCAGGAAGTTGTAACGGCCGTCGACGGCGTCGATGGCGGGTCCCGCGCCGAAGATCCCGGACAGCGAGGCACGGGACTCATTGACCAGGTGCGCGCCGTAGCCCAGACCACCGGAGGTCAGCGCCATCAGCACCACGGTGGCCACGGCGACGATCGGCTTCAGCCCCGGGGCCAGGCCGGCGAAGCGCACCAGCCGGAAGGTGTCGAGCCAGAGCACCGCCCAGCCGATGGCCAGTGCTGCGAGCAGCACGGTGAGCAGCCACAAGGCGAACGGGCTGGTCAGCAGACCCAGCAGCAGCCCGCGCAGGGTGAAGAACATGACGACGCCGACCAGCAGCACCGCCCATGTCCCGAGCGTCACGGCCAGGGCCTTCCTGCCGAATCCGCGATGTCCGGCGGCGATCTGTGCGGAGCCAGGCATCACGAGGGTGAGCACCAGCAGCAGGATGGCTCGCCGGGTGCGGTCGGTGACGGAGCCGGCCTGGGGGTCGCGGACCACCTCGGGCTCGGTGCGGAAGCGGTGGTAGGTGATGTGCGGCGCGGTCATCGATCAGGAATGCGTGTGGCGACGGCGGTAGGTGGGCAGCTCGGCGGCCTCCTCGCGGAGCGCGGTCCCTTTCGCGTGGGCCTGCGCGGCGAGGTCGGCCGCGAACTCCACGAGCTGCTCGCGCAGACCGGCGGCCTGTTCGCCGTCGCCGGCGGCCAGTGTCCGCACGGCCAGCAGCCCGGCGTTGCGGGCGCCTCCGACGGAGACGGTGGCCACCGGGACCCCGGCGGGCATCTGCACGATGGACAGCAGAGAGTCCATGCCGTCGAGGTGCTTCAGCGGCACCGGCACCCCGATCACCGGCAGCGGGGTCACCGAGGCGAGCATCCCGGGCAGGTGGGCCGCACCCCCGGCGCCGGCGATGATCACCCGCAGACCGCGGTCATGGGCGGTGCGCCCGTAGTCGATCATCTCCTCGGCCATCCGGTGGGCGGAGACGACGTCGGCCTCGAAGGGGATGCCGAACTCGTCGAGTGCCTCGGCGGCGGCCTTCATCGTGGGCCAGTCAGAGTTCGAACCCATCACGAGTCCGACCAGCGGTGTGGAGTCAGCGGCCATCGGTGCCGGTCCCTTCGTCGTGGTGTTCGGTGATCAGCGCTGCGGCGCGGGAGGCGGCGCGGCGGGCCAGCTCCAGGTCCCCGGCGGCGACGGCGGGCTCGCCGGGTTCGGGGGCCAGGACCAGGTTCACGTGCCCGACCTTGCGCCCCTGGCGGGGCTCCTTGCCGTAGAGGTGGATCTTGCCCTCGGGGAGATAGTGGGCGGCGTCGGGCACTCCGGCGTGCAGGTCTGTCGCGGAGGCGCCGAAGAGGTTCTTCATCACTGTGCGGCTGCCGGGGCCGGCGAGGGGCGCGGTGGATCCCAGCGGGAGGCCCAGCACGGCGCGCAGGTGCTGTTCGAACTGCCCGGTGACGGCACCGTCCATGGACCAGTGCCCGGAGTTGTGGGGGCGCATGGCGAGCTCGTTGACGTAGACGCCGGCACGGGGGCCCTCGGCGATCTCGAAGAGCTCCACGGCGAGCATCCCGGTGACGTCGAGGCGTTCGGCGATCAGTCGGGCGATGCTGGCGGCGTCCTCCATGTGGGTGGGGTGGGAGTGCGGTGCCGGGGCGATGACCTCGTCGCAGACTCCGGCGGTCTGGTTGGACTCGACCACCGGGTAGGAGCTGATCTCTCCGGTCGCGGAGCGGGCCACCTGGGCGGAGAGCTCCCGGGTGAAGGGGACCTTCTCCTCGGCGAGCAGTCCGGTGTGCTGGGCGGCGGCGCGGTCGAACCAGTCCTGGGCCTCGTCGGCGGCCTCGGCGGTGGAGATGATGCGCACGCCTTTGCCGTCGTATCCGCCGCGAGGGGTCTTCAGCACCACGGGCCAGCCGATCTGCTCGCCGAAGTCGCGCAGGTCCTCGACGCTGTGCACCTGCGTCCAGTGCGGGTTGGGGAGGCCCAGCTCCTCGACGGCCTGGCGCATGGCCAGCTTGTCCTGGGCGTAGCGCAGCGCCGCCGGGCCGGGGTGCAGGGCGGTGCCCTGTTCGGTCAGGGCGGTGAGCACCTCGGAGGGTACGTGCTCGTGGTCGAAGGTGACGACGTCGACGTCGGCGGTGAAGGCCAGCACGTCGTCCACACAGCGGTAGTCGCCGAGGGTGGTGCGCGGGATGACCTGGGCGGCTGAGGCCCCAGGAGTGCCGGCGAGGAGCCGCAGGTCGATGCCGAGCTCGACGGCGGCGGGGGCCATCATCCGGGCGAGCTGGCCGTCGCCGAGGACGCCGATGCGAGGTGCGTCGCCGCGGCTCGCGGCGGCTAGGTGGGGCGCGGGCTGGGGTGGGGAGGCTTCAGCTGCAGTCACAGTCCCTCATTATGGAGCATCAGGGAGGCCTCCACGGTGAGGAAACACCTGGGAGCGGGAGCCTGCCCCCGGCACACCGGCTGCACAACCGCTTCAGTCCTGCGGGGGCGGTGTCGTGATTCTGCTCATACTCGGCGTTGTCCTCCCGGGGTCGGGCAGAGACGGCCCCGGGTTGTCCGTACACTGGGGGTCGGCGGGTGAGGTCCGGTCTGGGGACCGTGCCGCTCGCCCGCCCGTGTTTCCTTCGATGGAGTCGTCGTCAGTCCATGATCTCTCGCCTCTGGTGCCGTGCCCGTGACCTGTTCCTCGTCCTGTGGCGGGAGCTGGCCAAGTTCGGGGTCGTCGGCGGCGTGGCGTTCGTGATCGATTCCGCGATCTTCCTCTGGCTGCTCCGCGGCCCGATGGACGACTCCCAGCTGAAGGCCAAGGTCGTCGCCGGGGTGGTCGCGACCCTGTTCTCCTGGGTGGCGAACCGGTACTGGACCTTCCGTCACAGCCGGACCCGCGGCAAGATGCGTGAGTTGGTCCTGTTCCTGCTGATGAACGCCATCGGCCTGGGCATCCAGACCGGCTGCGTGGGGGTGAGCAAGTACCTGCTGGGCCTGGATTCGGTGACCCAGGTGTTCATCGCGGGCAACATCATCGGCCTGGTGCTGGCCACCGCGTTCCGCTTCGTGGCGTATAAGTTCTGGGTCTTCACCGGCGACGCGCAGCGCGAGCCCGAGCCCGGCCCGCACATGATCTCTGATCGTGAGTTGCTCACCGGTGAGGTCCCGGTGGTCTCCGAGGACGAGCCGCGTCCTCACGATGACGACCTCAGCCGACCCCCTCGTTCCTGAGCACCGTCTCCCAGAGCTCGCCCTGATCGTCCGTGCCCTGATCGTCCGTGCCTTGATCCGTGGCGGCGTCGACCACTACGGTCGTCCCGCCGTGCGCCCAGGTGTGGATCATCGTCTCAGGGGCCTCCGGGCCCCAGGGGTGGGTGCGCCAGGCGGTCCAGTCCTGGGCCGCGCCGACGGCGAGGCCGGAGACGGCGGCCAGGTGGTCCGGCTCGGCGCAGAGGAGGTCCCGCCGCGTCCGGAGATCCTCTGCGGTGCTGCCGGAGGGGAGCGTGGGCAGGGGGATCTGCGGCAGCGGCTCCAGCAGCTGGTCGGGGTGCTGGCGGACGTCGGCGGAGACGTCGAGGACCCAGCCCGGGATGTCCTCCCCGACGGCCTCGGCGTAGGAGTCGTCGAGCAGCCCCGGGGACAGGGCCGCCAGTTCGGCGTCGCCGAGCGCCTCCGACGTCTCCCAGTGGTGGGGACGGTCGGTGACGACCAGGGCGAGATCCTGGCCCGGCACGGCCGCGCGGCGGTGCGCCAGGGTGACCCGACAGCCCAGGGCGGCCGCGGCCAGGGCGATGGCACAGGCCTTCCAGTGCGGGGCGACGTCGATCAGGACGTGGTCCTCGGCGTCCAGGTCGGTCTCCTCGCGCAGCAGCCCGATCAGTTTGACGGCCCAGTTCTGCAGCACGCGGCCGGAGAGTTCGACGCGCTCCCCGCTGGAGCCGTACCAGACGACTGCGGGCTGGGGCCGGGAGCCCAGCATCGTCATCAGCTTCGGGAAGTCCCCGGGAACCTCGTGCGAACCTGTGCCCAGGCTGAGTGGAGCCATGGAATCCTCCTGGTGCGCCACACCGATCGCAGAACGGTGGTGACGCGGCGTGTCGGGCGTCATGGCGCTGATCGGGGCCTCTGGCGACGAGGCTCACAGCACTTGACGGATGGTTACTTACGCCAGTGTAATTAGGAGGTGTCGGCGGCTTCGAGCCGCACGGTGGTCAATGACCATCAGTACTGCACACCACTGACGGATGACAGGGGAGGCCCTCCATGGGGAACGCACAGCGGCTGAGCGACGAGCAGCATGAGCAGGCTCGCGCCGCCCAGCGACCCTCGCTGGACGTCCCTGCCGACTGGTTCGTCGACCCGGCGGATCCGCAGGCCGCGGATCGCCTGGAGCACGGCCGCTCCCTGGACGACCAGGCCACGGCCTTCCTGACCGCCCATGAGGAGGCGGAGAAACAGGCTGAGTCCTCCCGGCGGTCTGCCGAGGAGGTCGAGCCCCCGGTCGCGCTCAGTGAGGCTCCTTCCCGCCGCACTGAGTCCGAGCCGGAGGCGCAGCCGGCCCGCTCCGAGACGTGGTTGGGGCTGCCGTCGCTGATCCCGGCCGAGCAGATCGAAGGCGAGCTCGCCTGGCAGGTCGACGCCCTGTGCGCGCAGACCGACCCGGAGGCCTTCTTCCCGGAGAAGGGGGGCTCCACGCGGGACGCGAAGAAGGTGTGCGCCGCCTGCAACGTCAAGCAGGAATGTCTGGACTACGCACTGGCCAATGACGAGCGCTTCGGCATCTGGGGAGGTCTCTCCGAGCGCGAGCGCCGCAAGCTGCGGAAGCGAGCGGTCTGATCGGCGCCACCCCGGCCCCGCATATCGCCGCTGTCGTCCTGCACGGCGGCGGCGATTCCTCGTCGAGCGGGTCGGTGCAGGAGTCTGTCGAGCAGCTGCGGGCGGCGTTGGATGCCCAGACGCGGGCTCCCGACGTCGTGATCGAACTCTCCGCCGAGACCTACCGCGGACCCCAGGACCTGTCCCGTTCGCTGCGTTCCGGGCTGCTGCGTGACCGTGGTCAGGCCTCCCGCACCACCAGCCCTGGGCCCGGGGGAAGCCGGGCGACACCTCTGTGGCGCCATCTGGAGCGTCAGCTGCCCGATGGCTTCACTCCGCGGCCGCAGTGGCTGTGGATCCTGCCGGACGGGGCGCTGCCGGCACCGGATGCGCTGGAGCAGCTGGAGGAGAGGCTGTTCACCGTCACCGATGAGGACAGCCACCCCCACATCCAGGTGATCGGCGCGAAGCAGCTGCATCAGGACGACCGCCTGGTCGACGTCGGGCTGTGGACCGCACGGTCCGGTGAGGTCGTGCCGCTCAACGAGCCCAAGGAGCTGGACCAGGGGCAGTATGACGGTCGCGACGCCGTCCCTGCCGTGTCCGCCCACGGGATGCTGGTCCACGCGCCGCTGTTCGGAGATCTGGGCGGGTTCGACCCGGCCCTGCCCCCGGATGCGGCGGCCACCCAGTTCTGCCGACGCGCCCGTGAGGTCGGCGCGCACATCGTGATCCAGCCCGCCGCTCGGATCCGTCGGCTCGACTCGCCGCGCCGTGACGAGGTGCATCGCTTCGGCGGTGCGCTGCACCTGCCTGGCGAGGAACGCCGCGGACAGATCCGCCGACGGCTCTCGGAGGCGTCGCCGCTGGTCGTGCCGCTGCTGTGGGTCGGCCAGTGGGTGGCCGCGGTGCTGCGCACTGTGGTGCTCACTGCGGTGAAGGCTCCCGACGCCGCCCTGGGTCAGCTGGTCTCCGCGGCCTCCGGCCTGCTCGATGTCGGGGCGATCGGCCATTCACGTCGTGTCATCCGCACTGGTCGCCGCGCGGTGACGGGGCGGCTGCTGCGGGATGAGCGGATCGACTCGGAGAGGGATCTGCTGCGCCGCGGACGCCGCGCCGAGCGTCAGCTGCGGCTGCCTGCGGGGCAGCTGCGGCAGCACCGGCGGCGGCTGCTCACAGCCGAGACGGTGGCACCGCAGCGGGTCGGCTACGGGCTGGCCGGGGTGCGTGGTGACGGCGAGGAGGATCATGACGCGCTGTTGGGTCAGGCCTCGGCCCACGGTGAGTTCGATGAGATGCCCACGCGGCGCTCCGGGGATCGCCTCGGGCTGTTCCTGATGCTGCTGGGGCTGGTCGGAGTGTCCCTGCTGGTGTTCCGGGACCTGCTCAGCGCCGAGGCGTTGGTCGGCGGCGCGGCGCTGCCGGTCACCGCCGACACCGGCGAGATCGCCGTCTCGATGCTCAGCCTGATCTCCTCCGAGGGGCTGGGCCAGCTCTCCGGGGCGGACCCGTTCACTCTGGTGCTGCTGATCCTCTCAGCGCTGACCGGCGGTCACGCCTCCACCACTGTGGTGTGGCTGATGGTGCTGGCGCTGCCGCTGGCGGCGCTGGCCGCCTGGCTGGCCTCCGGACTGGTCACGGCGCGTGGGACCGTCCGGGTGGTGGCCGCGCTGCTCTGGGCCGGGGTGCCGAGTCTGCACATCGCGCTGGGTGAGGGACGTGTGGGTGCCGTGCTGGCCCATGTGCTGCTGCCGCTGGTGGTGCTCGCCGGGTCCCGAGCCCTGGGGGTGGTGCCGGCGCGGTCCGTGAGCAGCCCCGGATCCGGCCCCGGATTCAGCTCCGGTTCGGCTGCGGGCCGTTTCTACACGGCCTCCTGGGAGCATGCGGCCGCCGCGGCGCTGCTGCTGGCGGTGCTGACTGCGGCCGCCCCGGTGACTCTGCCGCTGATGCTTCTCCTCTGTGTGGTCGGGGCCCTGGTGCTGCGCCGTCGAGGCAGGGTGCTGTGGCTGCTGCCGCTGCCCTCGGTGGCCCTGGCGGCCCCCATGATCGGTTCGGCGCTGCTGACGGGGCAGAACGCGGTGGCTGTGCTGCTGGCGGATCCGACCCGGCCACTGGCCGCGGCGGCTGCTCCGCTCTGGCAGCAGCTGCTGGGCCACTCGCGGCCCTTCGATCCTTCGTCCGGTTTGTGGGGAACGGCCATGCCGGAGTTCTTCACGGCGGACTTCTGGAGTCTGCGGCTGGCCCTGGTGGTCGGGGCGCCCCTGCTGCTGGTGGCGCTGCTCGGTGTGGTCACGGCCACCCGGCGCAGTGCACACGCCTTGGTCGCCGGTGTGGTGCTGCTGGCGGCCCTGGGACTGTCCGCGGTGGCCTCCCGGCTGGCCGTCGGGGATGACGGCAGTCGGCTGATCGCCGCCGACATCACGCCGCTGGTCTCGGTGATGGCGTTCTGCCTGCTGATGGCCGCGGTGGGCTCCCTGGACCGGCTGCCCCGGGCCCTGCCGCGGCTGGGTCCCACCGTGGCGCCGGTCGCGTCGACTCTGCTGGTGCTCTCGGTGATCGCCTCTCTGGGTTCCTGGGCGGCGCCGCGGATGGCGCCGGCGGCCCAGCTGACCGGTGAGGCGCTGACCCCGGTCACTGCCGCGGAGACGCAGATCGCCCCCGGCCAGGTGCGGCAGCTCCCGGCCACAGCGGCCGATCAGGGCACCGGGGGCGCCCAGCAGCGCACCCTGGTGCTCGAGGCCGGCGGCGACGGCGTCGTCGGGGAGCTGGTCTCCGGGCAGGGACGCACGCTGGACTCCACCCGTGCAGTGGTCACCGCCGGGGACGTCCCCTGGTGGGCCAGCCCGCAGGCGATGCCCGAGTGGGCGCAGATCGGGGAGGTCGCCGAGACGCCGGACCGTGAGCTGGGTGTCGGTGACCGTCGTCTGGGTGAGCTCGTCGCGGCACTGGTCACGCCGGGATCCGGCGAAGTGCGGCCGCTGATGAATGAGCTGGGTGTGGGATTCGTGCTGATCCGCAGCGAGGAGGACTCCCCGCTGGTGGATGCGGTGGACACTGCGGCAGGACTGATCGCGGTGGGGCAGACCGACCGGGGCCTGCTCTGGAGGGCCGAGATGCCCGAGGCCGCCGGGGTGTTCGCCTCCGCTGACGTGGAGGGGGCCTCCACCGCCTGGGCGCGCCTAGTGGATGAGCAGGGAGAGACCGTGGCCCTGTTGCCCGCCCAGGGCAGGTCGCTTGAGGTGGACCTGACGTCCCTGACCGATGAGGCCGGTGAGCCGCTGGTCGTCGAGGAGGACCTGCTGCTGCGGCTGGCCACCGAGGCCGCTTCCGGCTGGGCGGCGCAGGTCGAGGGTGTGGCGCTGGAGCCGGTCGCGGCCGACCACTGGGCGCAGAGTTTCCGGCTGCCAGCCGAGCTGATCGCTGAGGCGGGCACCGGCGAGGCCGCGGGGGTGCTCACCGCCGAGCACAGCAGCCCGTATCGCTGGCCGGTGATGATCCTGGTGGGAGGCTTCCTGCTGCTGGTGACGCTGATCGCGGTGCCGCTGCCCCGAAGCGCACGTCTGCTCCCGGTGGCCAGCGAGGCTGAGCTGGCCCGCATGGACGGGAAGGGTGGACAGCCATGAGCGCGAGGAAGGTACGTCGGCACATCCGGCAGCTGAAGAAGGAGCGCCGTCGGGCCCTGCGCCGTGCTCGACGGGAGGAGCAGGCGGCGCAGAAGGCCCGCCAGCGAACCCGGCAGCCCGAACCGGCACCGGAGCCCCAGCCGGAGCCGATGCCGGAGCCGATGCCGGAGCCCCAGCCGGAGCCCCAGCCGGAGCCCGCCGCGCACAGCCCGCACCGACACCAGGCGGGGGTGCGCACTGTGGCGGTGATGGCCGCGGTGGGCATCCTGGCGGTGGCCGGAAGCTCGGTGGCGATGAACCCCCAGGGAGAGGCCGCGGAGCCGGGGCAGATCGCCGCGGCAGCCTTCCCCGCCGCCGACTCCGGGACCTCGTCGGTGTGCCCCCCGACGCCGGGCCTGCCCGATTCGTTGACCACAGACGGCCTGCTGGAGTACCGGGATCGCGACGAGTCCGCCACGGCCCGGTTCCAGGCGCTGATGCTCTCGGCCGACGCCGAGGGGACCTTCCCGCCCGGGCGGCTGTTGCAGCTCGGAGAGGACGGCCCCGGTGATGGCACCACGCTGAGCGAACCCGCCGAGTCTGACGTAGCCGACGAGGCTGCCGTCGCTGATCCCGGCCAGCCGGCGGAGGATCGCCCGGCGCTCGGTGATCTGGAGGCGATCTATGAGACCTCCGAGAACGCTGCGGAGACGCCTTCCAGCTCGCTGCTCGAGGTCGAAGGGCTCCCCGGAGGGGTCGCCGGCACGGGGGCGGCCCGCTCCACCTACCTGGCCGAGGAGGGGCCGGTCACCGGCCTGGCCACGATCGAGTGCAGCGTCCCGCAACGGTCCCAATGGTTCTTCGGCCCGGAGGTCGGTGCCGGGGCGACCTCTCTGCTGACTCTGGCCAACCCGTTCTCCCGGGCCGCGACCGTGGAGGTCACCGGCTACGACGCCGACGGCCACCGAGGTTCCGCAGGCACGCGGACTCTGGTGGTGCCCGGGGAATCGGTGCGTACGGTCAACATCGCCGCGCTGGCCGGCAGCGGCTCGGAGTTCGCGGTCTCTGTCCAGGCCTCCGGGGCCCCGGTGGCCGCCCAGCTGCAGTCCTCCCGGGCGGTGGGCCTGACCGGGGAGGGCGTCGACTTCCTGCCGGGGCTGGCCCGTCCGGCCACGGAGCATGTGATGCCGGGGGTCCCGGTGCCGGAGTCCACCGAGGACGAGCCCGCATCCCGGCCCGCCGAGCTGTGGATCCATGCCCCGGGCAACGCGCGGACCACGATGGAGGTCCAGGTCTTCGGTGACGACGGCGTCGAACTGCTGGACAATCCGGCGGTGTTCACCGTGGAGCCCGGTGAGGTGGACACGGTGGACCTGCGTGGGCTCGAGTCCGGGGTGTACGACGTCGTCGTCCGCTCCGATGAGCCTACCTATGTGGCGGTCTCCAGCCATGGCCCCGACGGTGGGGAACCGGCAGAGGACGCGGCTGCGACGGACTTCGCCTGGCAGGTCGGTGCCACCCCTCTGAGGGCCGGGTCCGGACTGCTGGTGCCGGATGTGGGGGAGTCGGAGCTGCGGCTGACCGGTCTGCGCTCGGAGGCCCAGGTCAGCTACCGGCTGCTCACCGAGGACGGCGAGCTCTCCTCGCCCGAGGAGGTCACCGTCCCGGCGGAAGGGGCGGTGACGCTCAGTGCGGAGGATCTCGGTGATGCCGTCGCCGTCGTCGTGGAGGAGGCGGGGCCCAGCCTCTACGCGGCGCTGACCACCCGGGACGGGGACCGGTTCTCGCTGAGCACGGTGGACCTGCTGCGGGACTCCGGGCAGAGCGTGCCGGTCCGTCTGCGGCACTGATCTGCTCCGTGCTGTCCGGGTGTATCCCGGTGCCCCGGTGTGCCTGTCCAGCAGGGGAGGGGGCCTCCGCTAGGGTGGTGCACCGTGGATTCCTCGCGACGATGCACTCGAAGCAGCTGTGGACGGCCGGCCGTGGCCACGCTCACCTACAGCTATCAAGACTCCACGGTCGTGGTGGGGCCGATGAGCCTGTACTCCGAGCCGCACAGCTACGATCTCTGCGCCCACCATGCCGACACGGTGAACCCGCCGCGCGGCTGGAAGGTGATGCGCCTGGACTACCCCTCGGCCCCTGCCGAGCCGCAGGACGACCTGCTGGCCCTGGCGGATGCGGTCCGCCACCGTGAGGACGACGTCGACGCCGGAGCGCGTTCGGCCAGCCGGTCCACCTCCGGGGACGACACCGGCTCCCACGCCCCGGGCACGTTGCCGACTCGGGAGAGTCGCACGCGCCTCGAGCCGCCCACACCGGAGGCTGCCCTCACCCGAGGCCATCTGCGCCTGCTCAGGGACTGAGACCCGCAGAGGCGCCAGAGTCCAGCGAGGTTGAGGCAATTCGGTTGACGTGCATGATCCGCACGTGAACACGCTCGGTTTCCACCTCCAGCGTCGCCGCGGCCGTTCGGACCACCGCGTCTGCCACCTCCGAGGCAGGACGTGTCCCGTTGGTGTGGCAGTCGATGTAGACCTCGCGGACGCCACCCCGGGACACGACGTCGATGCCGGTGGCCGGCTCACTGGTGTCCGGGCGCAGCAGAGACCGGGTCGCCGAGGCGAGGATCTGCCGGAACCCTGGCACCACCTGGGCGGCACCCGGGATCTGTTCGACCGCGGCCACGAGCCGCTGCTCAGCAGACAGATGATCGTCACACGTCATGGATGTCCTCCACCTGGATGTCCAGCGACGCCAGATCGGAACCCACCAACTCGCCCAATGCCTGGGCGATGCGGCTCCGGAGCCTGGCGTCGACGGCGGGCACGGAGATGTCATGCTGAATGGTCACCGAGACCCGCACGGTCAGCGATGACCGCCCGGGGGAGCCCCCGGTGGCGTCCCCGGCGTCGTCGACGTCGACACGCACGCGACGGGCGATGAGGCCGGACTCCTGGTCGGCGGCGTCGCGGATGATCTGCCGGATCGTTGCGGTGAGCATCTCGAAGCGGTGACCTGACGGGGTGGACAGCTCGGTGGTGGGCCCGAGCACCGATTCCCGGTGCACGATGTCCATCACGCGATTCCGCAGGGAACCCAGCGTGCCGGTGATCTCGGCGTCGTCCTCGCGGAACTCGTCGATGACTCCCTGAAGCCGTCCGTAGCTGGCGCCTAGGGCGGCCTCGTCGAGTCCGGGGTCGTCGGCGTCATGGTGTGGACGGTCGGTCATGCCCATCCCTCCATTCCCCTGACGATCGTTGTCCGGGCCCGGTGGATCCGGCCCCGGACGCTGCCTTCGGTGCTGTCCATCACCTGTGCTATCTCGGCATAGGACTGGCCGTGCACCTCGTAGAGGAGCCACGCCAGTCGCTGCTCCGCGGGCAGCGTGGCCAGCACGTCCTCCAGGTGGCGCACGGCCGCCCCGCGCTCCGCAGTCTCCTCCAGCGAGGGGGCGGTGGAGATGACGTCCGCGAAGTCGGCCGGGTCCGCGGACGCAGTGCGTTGCCGTTCTCGGCGGCGGACGACGTCGATGCAAGCGTTGCTGGCCAGTCGATAGATCCAGGTCCTGAACCGGTCAGTGTTCTCCAGGGTATCGAGTCGGCGCCAGACTGTCAGGAAGGTTTCCTGCACGACGTCTTCGGCCTCGGCGCGATCCCGCAGCATCCGCACCGCAAGACGCAGCAAGGGAACCTCGTAGGCGGTCAGCAGCTGCTCGAAGGCAGCGATGTCGCCGTCCTGGGCCCGCGCGACCACTGTTGTCTCGTCGACGGCGGCTGCAGGGTGGGGAGCCTGCCTGCTTCTCATGCGCACATATTACCTCCGAGTCAGTCACTGGGGGGACGGAAAGGGTGCAGAGACGGCTTCGGGAGAAAAGTTTGCGTCAGAGCGTGAGGATTCGCCCCAGCGGACGTCTCCCCTGATGTCTACGTCTCGCAGAACAGTCGGCGAGATCGCACACGAAGGAGAACAGCATGGCAGAGAACAGTCAGAGCGCCACACCATCCGCCGTCGCTCAGAACCACTCGGGCAGCACGGGGAAGGCGGTGAAGTCTTCCCGGCCGGAGCAGTCAGCGGACAGCCCACTGGTCACCGCCTACGGCACCACCACCGTCGAGGAGACAGTGGTGCAGAAGCTCTCCGGAATCGCCGCCCGTGAGGTGCCGGGCGTATACGCCATGGGCAGTGCAGCCCGGCGGACCTTCGACGCGATCTCTGAGCGCATCCCCGGGTCGAAGACCCAGGTCAGCGGCGGAGTATCGGTGGAGAAGGGTGAGAAGGAGACCGCCATCGATCTGACCGTCATCGTCGAGTACGGGGCCGCGGTGGTGGAGGTCGCCGAGAACATCCGCCGCAACGTGATCCGTGCCGTGGAGCATGGAACCGGCCTGCAGGTGGTCGAGGTCAACATCACCGTCGCCGACGTCCACCTTCCGGAGGACGAGGACGACAGCGACGACCACGACCTGGCCTGACCGTCGACCTGCTGGAGAGGAGCGCATCATGAACACGACCATCACAGGACTCTTCGTCGGCCTCGCGCTGGGTCTCGTCGCCGTCTTCGCCGGCTTTCTGCCGATGCTGGGCGTGGCGTTCTTCGCCGCCCTTGGCCTGGTGGTCGGCGCGACCGTCGAAGGTCGGATCGACCTGGTGGGGATGCTCTCCCGTGAGAGGACCCGGCGATGAGCGCCTCGACTCCCGCAGACGGAAGCCTCGTCGTCCACGAGTCAGTGGTGGAGAAGTCGGCGGCCCAGGCGGCCTCGGAGCTTCCTGAGGTGTGGGCGGCCGGCCGGGGTCCGCTGGGCCTGGGACGCGTGGACCGCCGCACCCGGCCGCAGGTGGAGGCGACCCTCTCCGGAGGCACGGTCGCGTTGGAGGTCCGTCTGGCCCTGCCGTATCCGATCCCGGTGCGCGAGGTGACCGAATCGGCCCGGCGGCACCTGAAGCAGCGGGTGGAGACCCTCACGGGACTGCCGGTGCGCCGTATCGACCTGCAGATCGAACGGATGGGTTCCTCCGGACGACTTGCGACCCGCGACGCGGGCGGCGGAAGGAGACTCGCATGAGGAAGGGAGAGCTGATCCGGCACCGACCTCAACGGGTCGTCGCCGCGTGGATCGTCGGCCTCGTGCTGCTGACTGTGGCAGGGACGGCCGGCTGGGCCTCGGGCCTGCTCCTAGCCGGGGAGAGAGTATCCGTGCTGGAGGCCGCCGGGACCCTCAGCTGGGATTCCCCGGGAGTGCTCGCCCTAGGTGCCGCGCTGGTGCTGGCCGGCGCGCTGGTCATCTGTGCCGCAATGTGGCCGGGTCGGCCGGTGGTCGCCTCGATCGCAGCGGACGGTGACGGATCGCACGGACGCCTCAACACTGAGTACATCGACCAGCTGCGCTGCGCGGTGACCACCCGGGGGATGGGGCGTCTGGCTGAAGGGGAGGCACGGCGCACTGACGGTGTGACTTCGGTCCGGACCCGCGCCACAGCACGTCGCATCACGGTGGAGGCACAGTCTGTCGCCGCGGAGCTCTCCGAGACTCGGCAGGAGATCCAGGAGCGGATTGACCGGAGGCTCCGGGCCCTGCAGTTGCGCAGGATTCCGCGAGTGTCTGTCCGCGTACGGCGAGGAGGTGTCGGATGATTGCCCGATCCCCTGTGCGCAACCGCCTCTGGCTCGCCTTCATCGGGTTCGTCTCAGTGTTCTGCGGCACTGTGCTGGTGCTTCTCGGGACCGGGTTGGCCGGGCAGCTCGACCACCTGTTGCCAGAATCCGTCGCGCTGCCGTCGAGTGGTCAGACCCTCGAGGAAGCGGTGACGCCGGTGGATTGGCTGCCTGCGGTGGTGCTTGCGGTGAGTGTTCTGGTGGCCCTGCTGGTGCTGGCCTGGCTGATCCGTGGGGTTCCGCGTCCGCCGCGGAGTCCTGAGCTGCAGCTGCAGCAGGACGGCCGCACGGGGGTGACGGTGCTGCCGGCGAAGGTGCTCGCTTCAGCGGTGGAGGAGGCGGCCGAAGACCTCCCCGATGTGGTCAATGTGGCTGCACATCTCGGAGGCCAGGCGCGACGTCCTCAGGTTCTGCTCGTCGTGGAGGCGGAGGAGCGAGGTGACCTTGCGGAGCTGCTCGACCGGCTGGTCCACGAGACCTGCGGCGATCTTGCACGTGTCCTGGAAGCACGACTCGGCTCGGTCAGCATCGTTTTGGACCCTGTCCTGCGCACCCGTGCCTCCTCCACGGCCACGGTCGCGCTTCCATCGCATGTGGCGGAACCCGCCCGGACCGACGACGTCTCCGCCGTCGTCGGTCGCTGATCATCACGTCTCAACTGTCGAAAGTAGGAACTTTTCATGACCATCATCGGTTGGATCGTCGTCGGCCTGATCGCCGGCGCCCTCGCTCGTCTCATCCTGCCCGGCAAGCAGGGCGGCGGGTGGCTGACGGCCATGCTGCTCGGGATCGTCGGCGCGATCGTCGGCGGGCTGCTGTTCGGCCTTCTCGGAGGGAAGGGCGTCGGCGAGGTGCTCAGTGACCCGTGGTCCTGGGGCTCACTGGGTATCGCTGTGATCGGCGCACTGGTGTTCTCGTTCATCTGGGGTCTGCTCACGAAGCGCCGTTGACCCCCCCCCGGCGGGTGCGGCCATTACGACGGCCGCACCTGCCGGCCTCCTGGTGATGCACACGACTATCAGACCTCAGCTCAGAAACCAGGAGGTGCACACGGCGATGGGCCATGCCCCCGCATCTTCCCCCGCGACAAGCGATCAGGCGAGCATCCGGGTCCTCGCGGACTGTCCGGCCAGCGCCGCTACGGGGATCAGTCCATGGTCACCGGGCGTGATCACCTTCTCTGACGTCGCTGAAGGGGCGGCGCCTCGTCGTGACCGTATGCTCACCGTGACGGTCCACCCTGCGCAGCCGCGCGAGGGGGATCGCTGCCCTGCAGAGGTCATGATCTCCTTCGCCGAACCAGGTTCGATGACTCCTGCTCATGTGCGAGCCATAGGCCAGGTGCTTGACGAACTGGCTGTCATCGTCGGCGGCACTCTGGACCGGGGCAGGCAGCACGAGCGTCGAAGCTGGCAGGACGTTGCCCAGAAGTTCGGCGATTCGACGGCCGCGGGTCTCTGGTTGCCGCTGCCGCCCATTACGTACGAGATGCCGGAGTTCCTCGAGCTCGTCCCCTCCTGGTTCATGTTTCGCAGGACGAAGCCTGCGGCGCGTCGACTCATCGGGGATGTGCTGCGCAGCGGAGCGATGAGTTCTGAGGGTCGGCTCGTGCTGCTGGTCTCCGCACTCGAAGCGCTCTGGGTGGCGGGCTCTGGACAGAAGCTCCGCCAGCGCAAGGACGTGTCCCTGAGGCACAAGCTTGCAGAGCTGGCAGATACAGCGGTGGACGACCAGACCTGTCCGAAGGGTGCGAACCCGGAGGAGCAGCTGCCGCAGGGGGCATCGCAGTGGGCCGCCGATCTTGTGTCTGTGAAGAACCATCTCGCGCACAGCGGGAGAACGGGCCCGAGCACGCCCGCGCAGCTTGAGGAACTTGCGTGGAGGTCGTGTGCGGTGCTCCGCCGCGCGTTGCTCCAGCACCTGCGTTGAGCAGGCCTGACAGCGGGAGCTTCGGCGGCAGAACTGAACGTCCCTTTCTTACACCTATACCGAGGAGATGATGTGACCCCAAACGATTACTCGCAGCCAACGCCCGGCCCTTCCGGCCAGGACGGCGTCCTACCGAGCCCACCTGGAACAGGTCCGCATAGACCTGGTCAGCGAGGTGCGGTCCGCAGAGCGATCGCTCTTGCAGGAGCGATGGCCCTCGCATTCGGCGCGACGCTGACAGCGGCGACGCCGGCTTCCGCCGTCGAGTCCAAGGTGTCGCCCGCTCCGAACCCGGCCTTGGCAGACCAGTGTGAGCTGGACGTGGCGGTCAGCATCGATTTGTCGAATTCCATCAACGACAAGCAGCTCTCCATGCTGCGTTCAAGCCTGGTGGAGTTCGCCCAGTCGCTGGAGGAGTACCCGGTCCGGCTGGCGTTCCACAACTGGGCCTCGTACGCACCGGCCACTTCCCAATCCTCCAATCAGCCCCTCGGGCTGACGGACACCGCAGGGGCAGGGTTGGATTCGATCGCGCAGCACGTGACTGGGATTCAGCGGCCCGGGGCCATGCAGGGAGGAACCAACTGGGACCGTGCGTTCCAGGAACTGAGCGCCTCCCACGAGTCTTACGACGCGGTGCTCTTCGTGACCGATGGCAACCCCACCCAGTGGGGGCTGCCGCCGCGGGGTCCCGGTAACGCCACGGATCAGGCCACGATCGATGCTGCTGTGGGCAGCGCCAATCAGGTCAAGGAGGCCGGGACCCGAATCATCGGGGTCGGAGTTGTCGACAACCTGACGCACTCCGAGTACGGCCTGTTCCATGAGCACATGCCACAGGTGACGGGCCCGCAGTTCGGCGAAGACTACCTCGAGGTGGACTTCGCACAGCTGCGCAACGTGCTCATCGGCCAGATCGACAAGCAGTGTGCGGGAATCTCCGTCGAGAAGGACGGTCTATTCGTCGACGGCGCGCCGGGATTCTCGGGAGACGGCGTGCGCTATGAATTCACCGTCACCAACACGGGTGTGCTGACTCTGCGCGACATCCAACTGACAGACGCTCTGGAGGGGATCTCCGAGATCGAGTATGGCGAGTGGCCGGGGGAGGCCCACGTGCTGGCACCTGGAGAGTCAGTGAACGCGTGGGCGACCTATACAGCCACGGCGGATGATGCTGACGCCGGCTTCATCGACAACCATGTGACGGTCGAGGGTCTGCCGCCGAGTGAGGGTGACCCATTGACGGACGATGACTACCATGAGCTCCCGGTTGAGCCTGAGGACGGTGGCACTGAGGACGGTGGCACTGAGGACGGTGGCACTGAGGACGGTGGCACTGAGGACGGTGGCACTGAGGACGGTGGCACTGAGGACGGTGGCACTGAGGACGGTGGCACTGAGGA